>NZ_AP027272.1:0-1218045 GCF_036322805.1 Planctobacterium marinum
ATTATGGTGTAATTGCGTTGTACATTTATTCACAGTTATACGATAATTCACTGCTAGCCCGAAAAAAATAAAAATTAAACGACAGAGTATTTTTTCTATTATGCAAATTTGGCAAAGTTGCCTGAAACGACTTCAGGAAGATCTCCCGGCACAACAGTACAGCATGTGGTTGAGACCATTAGAGCCTGAAGTTGAAGGGAACTGCTTAACGCTATTTGCTCCAAACCGATTCGTATTAGATTGGGTAAGGGATAAGTATTTGGGGCAAATTAGCGATCTTATTGCAGAATATTCGGATAATGCCGATCTCACTCTCAAGTTTGATGTAATTTCTAATAAGCAACAGAGTGCCCCAGTTGCTCCGGTTTCACCGGCGGTTCAATTCGCACCTCAAGTACCTGTTGTTGCTCCTGCTAAGGTTGAGCCGACCAGGCCAGTCAAAAGTGCTGCAGCGCCAGTAGAAGTAAAGCCTGCTGCGCAGAAAAGTAACATCAATAAAAACTATCAGTTTGACAATTTCGTAGAAGGTAAGAGTAACCAATTAGCAAGGGCAGCTGCTCAGCAAGTTGCAGACAACCCCGGTGGTTCTTATAACCCGCTATTTATCTATGGTGGTACCGGTTTGGGTAAAACCCACCTGTTACACGCTGTAGGTAATGGCATTATTAAGCAGAAAAAAGATGCCAATGTAGTTTACATGCATTCTGAACGTTTCGTGCAAGACATGGTTAAAGCGTTACAGAATAACGCCATTGAAGAATTTAAGCGTTACTACCGCTCCGTTGATGCATTGTTGATAGATGATATTCAGTTTTTCGCAAATAAAGAACGTTCTCAAGAAGAGTTCTTTCATACATTTAATGCATTACTCGAAGAAAATCAGCAGGTTATATTAACATCTGATCGTTATCCGAAAGAGATTGATGGCGTTGATGATCGTTTGAAATCACGATTTGGTTGGGGCCTAACCATTATCATTGAGCCACCTGAACTCGAAACACGTGTCGCCATTTTGATGAAAAAAGCCGCTGAGAACCGCGTTAATTTGCCCAACGAAGTCGCGTTCTTCATCGCAAAGAGATTGCGCACTAATGTTCGAGAATTGGAAGGTGCATTAAATCGTGTCATCGCAAACGCTAATTTCACCGGAAAGCCCATCACAATTGAATTTGTTCGCGATGCACTAAGAGATTTACTTGCACTTCAGGATAAACTTGTAACAATAGACAACATACAAAAGACAACAGCTGAATACTACAAAATAAAAGTATCTGACCTGTTATCCAAGCGTCGTAGTAGAAGCGTGGCGAGGCCAAGACAAATTGCTATGGCCTTAGCTAAGGAACTCACTAACCATAGTCTACCTGAAATAGGGGATGCCTTCGGTGGTAGAGATCACACTACTGTTTTACATGCATGTAGAAAAGTTAAAGAGCTGAAAGACGAAAATCACAGCGTGAAAGAAGACTTTCAGAATTTAATCCGAACCTTGTCGTCATAAAGAGAATAAAAATGAGATTTTCGATAGCGCGCGAAGACTTTCTGACACCTTTACAACTTGTTTCCGGGGCGGTAGAAAAGAGACATACATTGCCCATTTTGTCTAATGTACTAATTAAAGTTGAAGAAGGTTCTCTTTGGCTAACAGGCACTGATTTAGAAGTCGAACTGATTGCAAGTACGGTATTAAGCGGAGATGTTGTAGACGGTGAGGTAACTGTACCAGCGAGAAAGCTGTTTGATATCTGTCGTAGCCTCGCTCCAGAAGCTAACATAGAGTTCTTTGTTGATGGCAGTAAAGTATTGGTAAAAAGTGCTCGAAGTCGTTACACGCTATCAACTCTACCTGCTGATGATTACCCAAATCTTGAAGATTGGGAAGGTGAAATCGAATTTGAAATTTCACAAAAGAACTTACGTTCTTTAATCGAGAAAACCCACTTCTCCATGGCACAGCAAGATGTACGTTACTATTTAAATGGATTGTCACTGGAACTTGAGGGAGATCTAATTCGCTCTGTTGCAACCGATGGTCACAGACTTGCTTTGAGTAAGCACATTCTAGACGGCGCTGCATTTCCTACCAGTCAGGTAATCATTCCCAGAAAAGGGGTTATGGAAATCCTGCGCTTGATTGGTGATGAAGATTCCTCACTTAAGATACAGATTGGGTCAAATCACATTCGTTTATACTCAGCTGAATTTATTTTTACCAGTAAACTGGTGGACGGAAGGTTTCCTGACTACCGCAGAGTCTTACCCAGAGACGGTGATAAAACAGTTCTTGCGAACAAGTCGTTGTTAAAAGATGCCTTAACACGTGCTTCTATTCTTTCTAACGAAAAATTTCGTGGTATTCGCTTAGATTTAAGCAGCGCTGAGTTGCAAATAACAGCAAATAACCCGGAGCAAGAAGAAGCTGTCGAGGTTATTGATGTTGACTATCAAGGTGATTCATTAGAGATTGGTTTCAACGTTGCATATTTAATAGATGTTCTAGGCGCTATAGATGATGAAACTATCAAACTAACTTTAGCTGATTCTAATAGTAGTGCTTTGGTAGAGGCACAGTCTACTGATAAATGTCTGTATGTCGTTATGCCCATGAGACTGTAATTACAGTTATATGATTCTAAAGCAATTGATGTTATCCGATTTTAGAAACATCAAAGAGATAGATTTGACACTTTCTGAGGGCTGTAATGTCATCAGTGGCGACAATGGTTCTGGAAAGACATCACTGCTGGAAGCGATTTATTTATTTTGGAATGGTCGTTCTTTCAGAAGCTCGAGGATTCAAGATACTGTTAATGTAGACGGGAAAAGCGTGCTTATTCGTGGTAATGCGGAAGATGATGAGCAAGTTTTTCCTTTTGGCTTTCAGTATACTAAGCAAGACAAAAGCCGGCTTTATAAATTCAATGGCGAGACTATTCGTAGAAGTTCTGACTTAGCTACCTTGTTACCTGTCTATTATTTTTCTCCGCAAACTGACAATCTGGTATCCGGGTCTGCAGGGTCTCGAAGGAGTCTATTGTTTTGGTACTTGTTCCACGTGGAACCAACGTTTAGAGAACGCTTCTCATCGTTACAAAAAGCGGTAAAGCAGCGCAATCAATTACTACGTTCGGGTGGTGGAGAATCTGAGTTTAGTTTTTGGGAGAACCAAATTACTGAGCTATCCGACGAACTAAGGCTAAGTACTGAACACAGGATGATAGCTTTAGAAAAACAATTCAGCCTCGAATGTGGGGAAATCGAAGATGCCGAATACAATATAGAATCTCTGTTAAACAGAATAAAGGGTATTAGTGCCAAATACTCATGGGAAGCAAAAGCGGATTTAGCATTAGCGTTAAGTGAAAAAAGAACTTATGAGGCCAAATTGGGCTATACCACATTAGGCTTTCAAAAATGCGATTTTGGTTTTGACACAAATTATAATAAGCGAAATTTTAGCCGTGGCGAAGAGAAAACCCTCACATTAATCTTAATGATTTCGATTTTGAAAACGGTTTACTTTGAAACAAAAAAAAGTATTTTATTTCTGATAGATGACCTTTCCGCCGAATTGGATAGTAAGTTTATCAGGTTGCTTTTAGATAAACTGGCTTCTTTGCCATTACAACTATTTATTACGACACTAACTAAAGACTCACTTTTTGAATCCGTAAGTGAATACTTTTCGAAATTCAAAATGTTTCACGTGAAACAAGGTGGAGTCGTTGAGGAACAAAATGTCTGAAGAAAATAACAATTATGACTCTTCGAGTATCAAAGTTTTAAAAGGCCTTGATGCTGTAAGAAAACGTCCAGGTATGTATATTGGCGACACTGATGATGGAACGGGCTTGCATCATATGGTGTTTGAAGTGGTGGATAATTCCATTGATGAAGCACTAGCTGGCCATTGCTCTGACATCATAGTTAAAATACATCTCGATGGCTCGGTGTCTGTACAAGACGATGGACGCGGCATTCCTACAGAAATACATCCAGAAGAAGGGGTATCTGCAGCAGAAGTAATTCTTACAGTCCTACACGCAGGCGGTAAATTTGATGATAACTCCTACAAAGTTTCAGGTGGCTTACATGGTGTAGGTGTCTCTGTTGTAAACGCACTTTCCAAAAAGTTAATGTTACGAATTCGTCGTAATGGTGAAATTTTTGAACAAGAGTATACTCACGGTGAGCCTGATTATCCGCTGAAGTCTGTGGGTACCTGTCAAGACAAAGGTACAACCATTCATTTTTGGCCTAGTGAAGACACCTTTACTAACACCGAATACCATTACGATATCTTGGCAAAACGCCTACGTGAGCTGTCTTTTCTTAATTCTGGTGTGTCAATTCGACTGATTGATGAGCGTGATGGCAAAGAAGATCACTTCATGTATGAGGGGGGGATTAAGGCTTTTGTTGAGTACCTAAACCAAAATAAAACCTCAATTCATCCTAGCGTATTCCATTTTGTTACAGAAAGAGATGATGGTGTAACCGTAGAAGTTGCAATGCAATGGAATGACTCTTTTCAGGAAAATATTTTTTGTTTTACTAACAACATCCCACAACGCGATGGTGGTACACATTTGGCTGGCTTCAGAGGGGCGCTGACCAGAACGTTGAACAACTATATGGAAAGTGAAGGGCTCAATAAAAAAGCTAAAGCTAATACAACTACTACTGGTGACGATGCCAGAGAAGGTTTAACAGCTGTTGTATCAGTTAAAGTTCCCGATCCAAAATTCTCGTCACAAACAAAAGATAAGCTAGTTTCATCTGAAGTAAAATCTGCTGTAGAAACATCAATGGGCGAAAAACTCAGTGAGTTTCTCTTGGAGAATCCGACGGATGCAAAAACCGTAGCCAACAAAATTATTGATGCCGCCAGAGCTCGTGAGGCAGCTCGCAAAGCGCGTGAAATGACACGTAGAAAAGGCGCATTGGATTTAGCTGGCTTACCCGGTAAATTGGCAGATTGTCAGGAAAAAGACCCTGCGCTATCTGAACTGTATATAGTGGAGGGTGACTCCGCTGGAGGTTCTGCGAAGCAAGGTAGAAATCGTAAAAACCAAGCTATTCTCCCTCTAAAAGGTAAAATCCTGAATGTGGAAAAAGCACGATTTGATAAGATGCTTTCTTCTCAAGAGGTAGCCACTCTAATTACTGCTTTGGGTTGTGGTATTGGTAGAGATGAATACGACCCAGAAAAATTACGCTATCACAACATCATCATCATGACTGATGCCGATGTTGACGGTTCTCACATCAGAACCTTATTGCTTACTTTTTTCTACCGTCAAATGACTGAAATCATTGAAAGAGGCCATATCTATATTGCTCAACCACCCCTATACAAAACTAAAAAAGGTAAGCAAGAGCAATACTTGAAAGATGATGAAGCCTTAGAAGCCTTCCTTATCAACATTGCACTTGATAATGCTTCAATTCACGTAAACGAAAACGCTCCTCCAATTCAGGGTGGTGGCTTAGAGACGCTTGTTAAACAATATACAACCACTACTAAGTTAATAAAGCGTATGTCCAGGATCTATCCAAAACACATTCTAAATAACTTAGTGTATTCAGACGTGATGGATGTTGAACTGCTGCAGAACCCTGAAAAAGCAGCAGAATTTGCCAAAAACTTTGAAGCACAATTAACCGAATCTGAAAAAGATGGTGCACTCTATACTGTTACGGCTGAGCATGATGAAGAGCAGAATAGCCAAAAAATAGTTGTTGTCGTTCGTCAACACGGTGTAGATACTACTTTTAAGTTTAATAGCGACTTTGTTAAGTCAGGTGAGTTACAACAAATTAATGCGTTAAATAAAGCTATTAATAATCTCTTTGAAGAAAGCGGTTATGTCAAACGCGGAGAGAAGGTGCATCAGGTAGCCAACTTTGCAGAAGCATTTGATTGGTTAATGGCTGAATCAAAGAAAGGTCAGTATATACAGCGATACAAAGGGCTTGGTGAGATGAACCCTGAACAGTTATGGGAGACCACCATGGATCCTGAAACCAGACGTATGCTTCAGGTATCCATCGAAGATGCCATTGGAGCAGATCAACTATTTACTACTCTGATGGGTGATAACGTTGAGCCACGTAAGTTATTCATACAGGAAAATGCACTTAAAGTGACTAATCTGGATGTCTAACCTTTGATATCGATATAAAAAAGGCTCCTTATGGAGCCTTTTTTACATCTTAAACACTGATACCTTAGGGGCTGACCAACCACTAAAGTCAATTTGAAAAATGTATTTTCCCGATTCTTTCGGAACAAACACGAAGTTATCCACCGGCGTGTTGCAATTGGCGCTAACGGTTTTGTTTAACTTCAAATACTCGTCAGAATCCTTATTTTTATAACCACAACTTAACCCTTCGGACCAAGCTTTATCAGCAAATTTAAAGTCATAAGGTTGGCCGTCAGCGACGAGCTCTACAACGACTCGATAAATATTCTCTTCAAACTGTACAACTTTATAAGCATCGTCAGCTTCCCACCAGGTAAAACTGCCTCTAAGATAAAGTTCACCATAAGAAGGCTTATCATTATCTAAACCGTCTACGAAGGTTTTGGTTGAACTACAACCTGCTAGTGTTGCGGTTATCAAGAGCGTGCTGAATAGGGACTTAAACTTCAAGATCTTATCCCTGTAATAGTGAAATATCGGCTACGGACAAAAACACACTTCTAATTGTTGCAATTAGTGCAAATCGATTTTGCTTTATTGCCTCATCATCTGCATTTACCATAACTTTATCAAAAAATGTTGCTATTGGTGTTCTTAAAGACGCTAACTCATTTAATCGATCTGAATAAGCTTCAGCGGAGAGTGACATAGTCGACTCTGTGCTAATTTCATTAAGACCGGCCCATAGCACTTTTTCTTCTTCTTCTACGAATAATGAAGCATCCACTTTTGTCGTGCCTGCATTATTTTTTGCAAGGATATTAGCGATACGCTTATTGGATTCTGACAGTATTGCCATGGTATCACGGTTGTTTTCAATAAAGTTAGTAAGTGCTTCTAAGCGATACTTGATAGTTTCTATTGAGTTACCAGCTACTTCAATTACCGAGCGAACGGTATTGACTTGATGGCCTTGTTCGATAAAGAAGTTTTCAAGGCGTGCATTGAAAAACTGAATTAGTTGTTCTTGCCAGTCTTGATTGTTTAGAGTGCCTTGTGCATAAAAGCCGGCAGACAGGTTCAGTAGGGCCTTGAAATCAAGATTAATATCGTTTTCCAATACTACCTTTATAATACCTAGAGTGGCTCTGCGCAGTGCAAATGGATCCTTGTCACCTTTAGGCAATATACCAATACCAAAAATCCCTGTGAGTGTGTCTAACCGCTCTGCAATAGACACTATCTTAGCTGTATCAGATGCGGGAAGAGAATCTGACGCTGAACGCGGTTTGTAGTGATCGGCAATGGCGGTAGCAACTTCGGAGACTTCTCCATCGTTTAAGGCATAGCATTGGCCCATATAGCCTTGAACATCAGGAAATTCATAAACCACTTTAGAAGTTAGATCTGACTTGGCCAACAGTCCCGCTCGATAGCACAACTCTGGATCACCAATCTGTAATTTTTGAGTAAGAGCTCGGCTTAGATTTGCCACTCGTTCTGATTTTTCAAATAACGTACCTAGTTGTTTTTGATAAACAATTGATTTAAGACTATCTAGTCTTGTTTCTGTAGCTACTGATAAATCATACTCATAAAAGAATTTTGCGTCAGCCAGGCGGGGGCGAACCACCTTCTCATTACCACTTATCACAGTGTCGGGATTGTTACTGGAAATATTTGAAACAAACAGAAAGCGATTAAGTAACTTTCCATCGTTGTTTGACAGAAGGGGGAAATAGCGCTGGTCGTCTTTCATTGTGTAAATGAGAGGTTCCTTTGGAACATTAAGAAAGCTCTCATCAAATTCAGCACTCAATACTACAGGGTATTCTACTAAACTTGTTACTTCTTCAACGAGGTCATCATCCTCAACGACTTTACCGTTAAATTGCACAGCTGTCTGATTTAGAGACTGTACTATGTTGGCTTTACGTTTTTCAAAATCGGCGATGACATTGAGACTATTTAACTGGCTTTCATAGCTTTCTGCGCTATGTAGTTCATGCAGACCGGGAGAATGAAAACGATGCCCCATAACCAAGTTGTTGGCCTTTTTACCAAAAAGCTCTACAGGTATTACTTTATCATTAAAGAGACAGCACAGGTTGTGTACGGGCCTCACAAACTGATGATCGCTGTCGCCCCAGCGCATTACTTTGGGAACCGGAAGTTTTGATGCTGACGTATCCAGGATGTTTTGCAAGCAAGAATCAATATTCTTACCTGTTTCCTGGATGGTAACTTGTAGCCATTCACCTTTCGGTGTTTCGACAACCGTCGCTTCTTCTAAAGTTATGTTATTTGACTTGGCCCAACCCAAAGCTGCTTTTGTAGGCTCACCTGAAGCATCATAAGCACTTTTTACTGGCGGCCCTTTTTTTACCAACTCAATGTCTTCCTGTTTTTCAGACAAACCTGATATTAGTAACGAAAGACGTCTTGGCGTCGCAAACCACTGAGTAGACTGAAAGGTAAATCTTGCTTGTTTTAAGCCATCAACAATATTGGACTGGAAAGTCTGACCTAACGTTCTAAGTGCCTTTGGTGGCAACTCTTCGCAAGCCAGTTCTATAACTAAATTATTACTCACGTTCTGTTAATCCTTAAAACTAATTATTTAGTGGTGCACATGGGGAAGCCAAGCTCTTCTCGAGCTTTGTAGAATGCTTCAGCACACGCTTTTGCTAGCGTCCGCACTCGTAAAATATAACGTTGTCTTTCTGTAACTGAAATCGCCTGGCGCGCATCTAAAAGATTGAAATAATGCGATGCTTTCATTACTTGTTCATAAGCGGGTAGTGGCAGAGATTGCTCTATCAACAATTGGCTCTGTTTTTCTGCTTCATCAAAGTAGCGGAACATATTATCTACATCGGCAAGTTCAAAGTTGTACTTTGATTGCTCAACTTCGTTTTGATGAAAAATATCGCCATAAGTGACTTTACCAAATGGACCGTTTGCCCAGACTAGATCGTAAATAGAGTCAACACCTTGCACATACATAGCGAGACGCTCTAGACCATAAGTGATTTCCCCGGTTACCGGTTTGCACTCAAGCCCACCAACCTGTTGGAAGTAAGTGAATTGCGTTACTTCCATACCATTGAGCCATACCTCCCAACCAAGACCCCAGGCTCCTAGAGTGGGTGATTCCCAGTTGTCTTCCACAAAGCGGATGTCATGCTCAAGTGGGTCAAAGCCCATCTCTTTTAATGAACCCAAATACAACTCCTGAATATTCTCTGGAGAAGGTTTAAGCATTACCTGAAACTGGTAGTAGTGTTGTAAGCGGTTTGGGTTTTCGCCATAGCGACCGTCGGTTGGTCTTCTACAGGGTTGCACGTAAGCACTGCTAATAGGCTCAGGACCTATAGCACGTAAAAAAGTCATGGGATGAAATGTGCCAGCTCCCACTTCTAAGTCCAGAGGTTGCACTATGACACAACCCTGCCTGGCCCAATAATCCTGTAGGCTTAAGATGAGCCCTTGAAAGGTTTTTAAATCGTAATTCGCCATATAACTGTCAATTCAACCAAAATGGGCGAAGTATAACTCTTGTAGTGCTTATTATGTAGCCCAAAAGCCTTGTGAACCGCTTATTTCTGGAATAATAAGCGGAATATTGGGAGGGGGATGAAAAATGACTTAGTAATACAGCTGAGAAACAAGGTATTGGCTTGTAACAATCAAGATTTTTGTCGCAACACCACTATGAATTGTTCTAATTCTTTTAATATTCGTTGTTCCCACTGTGCTTCAAGCTCTTCTCTTTCTGCATCCAGTTTTAACAACTGAAGTTTATTTAACTTCTTCCTTGCTGACAGGATAGGGTGGTGCTGTATCTTGAGATAAAACTGCGCAGAGTGGGGCAGTAACTGTTGGAAATTAAGCTCCTGCACTGATAATGCGTCTAAAAGCCCCCTGATCCTGATCACCGCCTCACTGATGCCGCATTGCTGTTGTAAAGTGGCTCTGGCAATCACATCAAGACTTTCTGTAATATCTTTTAGTCTGGCTGCATTGACACTTTTAACACGTACTTTCTGCTGATGCAGTTTGTACACCAGGTGGCCTGCATATCCTGCCAGACTCAGAATGATGGCCGCAGCGATTAAACTGATACTAAGCCAATGAGTTTCAATTAAGTTCATCAGTAAAACTTACCGGGGGATTTTTCCAGCATGTCCAGTAAATCGTCAGACTCAGGAACCACCTGAGGAGCGTCCTCTTCATCTGCATCAACACTAATACCCAATAACTCGCAAAGTGTTTTGTGTCTTGCTAATAGTTGATCTACATAAAGCTCTTCTGTTTTATCAACACTCTGGCCGTCATCCATTTTATCCATTAGCGCCTGTAATCGGGTGTCGTTTTCTATGTAGTTTAGTTCTTCCTGCGGCGTTTTGAATTTGGGTATTAAACGCTTGTTATTGTTTTGCTCGGCCTTTTCATTCGACAACAAAGAGATCTTCTTTTTACTACCTAAACGGCGGTCTTTTTTGTCGGCTGTGTTACCTGGTTGATTTCCACCGGGATTGCCGTCTTTCAGGCTGTTTCGATTTCCGGGGGCTTTACCATTTAACTTTTTATTTCTTTTGGGTGCGTTTTCAGTCGGCCTGACTTTTGGCCTTGGAGCAGATTGAGTGACCTTTCGAGTTTTTTTAACACGAGGCATAGAATATTTTCTCTGATGAATGATGGGGAATTAACTAGTAGGGATTATAGGATATTTATTGAGAGACAAAAACAAGAAACGGTGCTGATGCACCGTTGTTTCTAAAACAGGTTATAGAGAAACCATGATCCCTTCAGTAACCAATCTTGTTGTAATCCCGTGTTTATTATTTTTGTTCGGGACCTTTTTATTTTATGTCATCGTGACACTTATTATTTCTTCCTTGTTCCCAAGAAGTAGGTTGAAGGGGGTAAATTAATATTCCCTGCTCAACCTTGGGACGTAAGAATACACGATGTTAAAAATTTTACAACTTATTTACAAAAACGAAATTAATGCAATCCGGAAACATAAAGTGACAGTACGCGGATGTCTTCGTCAGTTAACTTTTTAGCTATATCGCGCATCATGCCGTTGAGGTCGTTGGCACGTTGACCGCTTCTGAACTGTTCAAGTTGAGATTTAGTATAATCGCTGTGTTGACCACTAATATCCGGAAAATTGGCCAGTTCCATGCCATTTCCTCTAGGACCGTGACAAGCGATACAAGCGGTAATACCACGCTCCAGATCTCCACCAGTGTAAAGTGCTTTGCCCGCTTCAATAACATCTTCTGGCGTCTCGCCTTTACTCATAGTTTGACTGGCAAACCACGCAGACAAGTCGGCAATATCTTGATCAGACAAACCGGCCGCCATGCCATTCATTACTGCGTTATTTCTGCCTTCAGCACCACCAGTTTGTGAGGCTAGTCTAAAGTCCATAAGCTGCTTAGCCAGGTAACCTTCGTGCTGTCCTGCGATTTTAGGGTTCATAGGGATCATGCTATTTCCGTCATTGCCATGACATGCAGCACAGGTTGCTGCTTTTGATTTACCAGCCTCGGCATCACCCTCAGCAAACGCCATTTGACCAAAACCTGCAGCTAGTCCAAGCAATAAAAGCCATTTTTTCATAGTGGTTCTCAAGTAATTCTTGTTAAAATCGTTTAGTAATCAGGTATTTTACACACTTTGAAACACAGGAAAACAGCATAAAAGATATTCTGAGTAATTATCTGTTGTTGTTTTGCAGTTTCCAATGCAAAAACTTTAGCAGAATTTACAGAGAAAACAGTTACCGTGAGCATTTATTCTAAAGCAACATTTACTATTAGCGCCCCTGATATAAGGCATTTAAAGGTTGATGAGGGCATTGAAGTCGCTTTTGCCGGACGCTCCAATGCTGGTAAATCCAGCGCCTTGAATGCTTTGACGCGGCAAAAAAGCCTGGCGCGTACCAGTAAAACCCCGGGTCGAACACAACAGATTAACGTATTTGAAATTGCCGAAGATAAAAGACTAATCGATCTTCCCGGATATGGATTTGCCCAGGTGCCAAAGGCAATGAAAGAAAAGTGGCAAAGAGCATTGGGTGAATATCTTGAAAAACGACAGAGTCTAAAAGGCTTAGTGGTTTTAATGGATATCAGACACCCTTTAAAAGATCTCGATCAGCAATTGATTAGCTGGGCGGTCGCCAGTGAGATCCCCGTGCTGGCGCTGTTAACTAAAGCAGACAAGCTCAAATCGGGGAAACGAAAAGCCCAGGTGGCTATGGCTCAAGAGGCTGCTATGGCGTTTTGTGGCGATGTTGAAGTCGCTGCATTCTCTTCCACGAGTAAAATAGGATTGCCTATACTGGAGAGTAAATTAAATCATTGGTTTGGGTTTGATAACGAAACTGATGAACAGGTTTGACTATTTAAGCGCAGATAAAAGAAACCCCTCCAGAGGAGGGGCTATTTAACAGAGAAAACACACACAACTATATACATAGACCGAGCTAATTCTGATTAGTTCACAAATAAATAAATTTTTTTAAATATTTTTACTTTTTACTTTTTTCAGCATTTTCCTCTCACTGACGACAAGATAATCAGGGCCACGCGCTTCATAACATTCCAGCAACTACAGAAAACGGTCAGGTATAGGGGTATTGCCTAATTTATAACAAATAGTTTTTTGAGAGTCGCATTACAAGAAGTTGTGAAAAGGGGATTGTTGAGATGGTATAGACATAAAAAAACCCCGGTAAAACTACCGGGGTTAAAGCAAAGGTTTGAAAGATAGAACATCTTACCTCTGTACCCTACGAAAGAGACTATAGTATTGGCTTCTTTGAAAGTCAATAACAATAATGTAATTTAATTACATTAATTCTATCGTGTTAATGAGCCTCTTCCCAGTTATCACCCTCACCACACTCTACAATCAACGGTATTTCTAAGCTATTCTCTGCTTCCATGAGTTTCTTTATCTCACTTGAGTACTCTTCAAGTTTCTGTTCTTTTATTTCAAAAACAAGTTCATCATGTACTTGCATGATCATTTTAATGTCATCACTGTTTTGATGACTAAGCCAGTTGTCAACCCGCAGCATAGCCATCTTAATAATATCAGCGGCAGTGCCTTGCATAGGCGCATTGATGGCAGCGCGTTCTGCCGCTTTTCTTCTGGCACCATTTCTGGCGTTTATCTCAGGCAAATAAAGCCTACGCCCGTATACTGTCTCTACGTAGCCCTTTTCCGCGGCGGAAGCCCTTGTTTCCTCCATATAACGCAGTACACCTGGGTAGCGCTCAAAGTACAAGTCCATGTATTTCTGTGCTTCATTTCTGGGGATGTTTAACTGCCGCGATAGACCAAAAGCAGACATGCCATAAATCAGTCCAAAGTTAATGGCTTTAGCACTTCTTCGCTGATCTGCCGTGACTTCTTCTAACGGCACATCAAAAACCTCAGCAGCAGTGGATTTGTGAATATCCAGTCCCTTTTTAAAGGCATTAATCAGGCCTTCATCTCCGGATAGATGCGCCATAATGCGCAGTTCAATCTGGGAATAATCCGCGGCCATTATTTTATAGCCTGCAGGTGCAACAAACGCTTTTCTTATGCTTCTACCTGCTTCGTTACGGATTGGAATATTTTGTAAATTTGGCTCTGTTGAAGACAGTCTTCCGGTTACAGCAACGGCTTGGTGGTAACTGGTGTGCACTCGCCCGGTTTTGCTGTCTACCATTTTAGGCAGTTTATCGGTATAGGTGTTGCGCAACTTAGTGAGACCACGATACTCCATAATCAGGCGTGGAATAGGATAGTCCAAAGCCAACTCCTGAAGTACTTCTTCTGAAGTGGAAGGCGCACCTTTTGGCGTTTTCTTCAGAACGGGTAGAGAAAGCTTGTTAAACAGAATTTCTTGCAATTGTTTAGTAGAGCTTAAATTAAATATCTCGCCAGCTTCAGCATGAACTTGTTGCTCAATCTCAGCTGAGCGGATAGCAAAACTATTGGACAGTTCCTGCATTTTTTGTACGTCGATATAAACCCCATTTTGTTCAACGCGTGCCAATGCAGACGCTAAGGGAATTTCAATTTCCTGCAAAACCTTGATAAGCGAGGGGCTATTACTTAGTTGCTTGTTTAGTTCGTTGTGCAAACGCAGCGTAATATCTGCATCTTCCGCTGCATAATGGGCGGCTTTGTCTAAATCAATTTGGTTAAAGGTGAGTTGCTTAACACCTTTACCAGCAATGTCTTCAAAAGATACGGTGGATGTTTGTAAATATCGCTGTGCCAGGCTATCCATATCGTGTTTACCAGCAACGCTGTTGAGAACATAGGAGGCCAGCATGGTGTCATTACATACCCCGTTAATTTTTATATTGTAATGACTCAATACATTTTGATCGTATTTGAGGTGTTGGCCGACTTTTCTAATATCCTCATTTTCGAGGATAGGTTTTAGCTTCGCCAGGGTGTCTTCAAAAGGTAGTTGCTCTGGAGCGCCGGGGTAATCGTGTCTCAATGGCAAATAAGCTGCTTTGTGCTCCTCTGTAGCGAAAGAGATACCTACCAGCTCTGCTTGCATGTAATTTAAGTTTGTGGTTTCAGTATCTACTGCAAAACAGGCAGCCGATGACAACTTATCTAGCCAGTTTTGAAGTTGCTGTTCAGTTAAAATTGTTTCGTATTCGACAGACGCAGCGCTGCTGGTGCTCTCAACCGTATTTTCTGCTTGTGCTGTTTCAATGTTAGCTGGTGAAAAAGCATCTGCCGCGTTTAACAATTCCTGGTGCCAACGTTTAAATTCAAGATCACTAAAAAATTCAATGAGACTATTATTATCTGCTGGCTTTATTTTCAAATCCGCAGGAGAGGTATCCAAAGGAACGTCTAGTTTAATGGTGGCAAGCTCATAAGAGAGTTTAGCCTGCTGTTCAAAATCACGGATTTTGTTAGCAAAGTTCTTCGCCCCTCTAAACTCCAATGACGCAATTTCGTCAAGCCTTGCATAGATTTCATCTACGCCACCTATACCGTTTAACAGGCTGGTAGCACTTTTATCACCAACGCCTGGTACGCCCGGTATGTTATCAACTTTGTCCCCTTTTAATGCCAGATAATCGATGATCAGCTCCGGACCGACACCAAACTTTTCTTTGACAGTTGGCACATCCATTAGGGTGTTTGTCATGGTGTTAATCAGTTCGACTTTGTCATTTACCAACTGGGCCATATCCTTGTCGCCTGTGCTGATCAAGGTCTGCATACCGGCTTCTGAAGCTTGCTT
Organism: Planctobacterium marinum; assembly: GCF_036322805.1. Lineage (GTDB taxonomy): Bacteria > Pseudomonadota > Gammaproteobacteria > Enterobacterales > Alteromonadaceae > Planctobacterium > Planctobacterium marinum_A. Next base: position 15,439 of record NZ_AP027272.1, read on the forward strand.
AGCTAGTGTTCCTATGACATCGTCGGCCTCGACACCTTCAATAACCAATAGCGGCAATCCCATTGCTGCTACAATTTCATGCAAGGGTTTTATTTGCTCCCTCAACTCATCGGGCATGGGTGGGCGATTGGCCTTGTATTCTGGGTAAATGTCGTCGCGGAAGGTTTTGCCCTTTGCGTCAAAAATAACCGCCATCAACTCTGGATTATATTGCTTTATTAAGCTCTTTAGCATGTTTATTACGCCGTATATAGCGCCGGTCGCCATGCCTTTAGAGTTGGTTAGTGGCGGAAGCCCGTGAAAGGCTCTGAAAAGGTAGGATGAACCATCCACTAAGATAAAAGGTGCGTTATTCTTTGCGGTCATTTACAAATATCCGAAGCAGGTTTGTCAGTTTTAAAGTTATCGCCTCATGATAACGAATTACTCATGAAATGCAGGTTTTAATCTGTTGCCATGCCTTAAATCCTGTGGATAACTTTGTGAACATAATTTTTTTAGAAACACGAGAAACCGTAATTAAACGGCATGAGTAATGAAAATCTTTTTTAATTTCAATAACTTATAATAAGAAGTGACTATGAGTATTTATTCTTATTTTAGTTTTTTTTGTGGATAACCTTTGGGAAGAACTTTCAAACAACAGTGGTTTTTATATTCGTTTTTCGCCAAGGGGGGAGACTTTACCACGTTCGAAGATTTTTAATAGTATTAATTAACGATTTCTTTATAGAGTTTTTTTATTAGGAAACAGCGAAATGAACTAATGATTGATTTGACAGTTGTCATCATCATTTTAAACCAATGAATATCTTTGTTTTTTGTGTTTTCAGAAGCTCAGTTGTACTAAAAACGGCTTTCGATTCCGGCGTAATAAAACCGACCATTAAAGCCGAAAGGAGCGGCCCTTCTGGAATAGGTAAATACGCCAGCAGAGTCTACCACCACATCACCTGTATTGGTTTCTATTCGACCTTCTCGGCTTTGGCCAATTAAATTGGTATCTGGATAGGTGTTTGTAAGATTATTGACCCCGAAATGAATCAGGGTGGCTTCGGTGAGAGGATAACCCGCGCGAACGTCTGCCAGCCATTTGCTGGAAAATTGCTGGCTTTGTTGCCCGTCGATTACGCGATACTTTCCATAGCGGTTCAGATTGAAATCTAGTTGCCAATCTTCGTAGGTATAGTTAGCAGACAAAATGGCGTGGGATTCAGGTTGCCAATCTTCGATGATGGATCTGGCTTGCTCGCCAAACAAATCCAGGTCGTTGAGCTCCGACAAACTGCCACTGGCATTGATGTTTGTTACCTCGGTATCAGTAATGTTTAAAGCAGCAGTGAGTTCGAGGTCGCTATCTGCTAATTCTGGGAACCAGGAAACCACTAAATCAAGTCCTTTGGTTTCCGTTTCTGCGGCATTGATAAAAAACTGTGCACTTTGCACGCTGTTTTGCAGCAAGGCCTGGTCAAGCTGAAGACTACCTAATCCTCGAGTTAATTGTTCGCTGATAACGATTCTGTCATCAATATTGATGAGGTAAAAATCCAGTGTTGCAGTGATGTTGTGATTGCTATAAAGCAAGCCGGCATTGAAACTGACAGATTGTTCTTCTTGCAACTCCCGGATGCCAATTTGGTGAGCTAAATCGCTATCGTTGCGAAAAGTACCTACTTGTGCTGCGCTACCATTGTTGAATTGAGTACTAATATTATTGAAATAAAGTTGTTGCATTGAAGGCGCGCGAAAGCCTGTGTTAATGGAGCCTCGAATGGCAAGTGCAGGGGAGAAATCAAGGCGACCTGCCAGTTTTGCGTTGAGAGTGCCGCCAAAACCTTGATAGTGATCATAACGAAGCGCACCACTTACAAGACTTTTAGTGGTCACATCCCATTCTGCATCCAAATAAGCTGAATAAACAAAGCGCGTTTCACTTACCTCATTATCTGGTGTAAATCCCGGAAATACCTGAATGCCTGCCGCACCAACACCTTCAATACCATCGTAATCAAACCAGGCATATTCATCTCCTTGGTTAATTTCATATTGATCTAACCGAAGCTCTAATCCCCACGCGTAGTTTTTTCTGATGCGCTCACTCACAAAGTCCAGGTTTACTGTTCCCAAAGAGGTGGTTAATTCCCCGGCATAAGCTTGGGTCGGGGTATTTGCTTTGATTTGTTGAGCGCTCAGGCCACTATTTACTTGTTCTTGCACAAAAGAAGCATTGACGGAATTATTCACATCAAATTGCATTTGATTACGACCAAATGTGAAAGAGATATCCATATTGATATTACTTTCCAACAATGTGGAATAACCGGCATTAATTGAATAATCCAAAAGTTGAGAATCTATTTCAGGTAAAAAGCCATCAGAGTAAAAACTTTGCGTGCCATCAATAAGAGGATTTTTCTCCAGTTCATTGGCTCTTCTGAAGAAGCCTTTGGATTGGGTTTCTCGCAAGGAAAAAGTAACAAACCCATAATACTCACCATCAAAGGTTTCGCGATAGCCATTTAAGGCACCTGACAACTGTTTTACCTCGGCGTCACCTATTTGAAAGTTGGTTCTGGGAAATGCGATTTCTCTCGGGTCACTGGTTTCTAATACGCCATCACCATCAGTATCTGAGCAAGATAGTAAGTACTGGCATACTCCAGATTGTCCAGCGCGATTGGTAGAACCCCTGTCTCTATATTCAAGTGTCGCATTTATAGTGCCGAATTCTGATTCAATTGAGTGGTTAGCTGATAAAAGAGCTGAATTGCCATCGCCTTCTTGATGCAGACCATAACTACCGTACACGGAAGAATAATCGACATCGTCTTTGAGGATAATATTAATCACACCTGCTATGGCGTCAGAGCCGTATTGCGCCGCGGCACCGTCGCGCAATATTTCAATGCGCTTAATGGCTCCAGCCGGTATCGCATTCAGATCCGTCCCTGAAGTGCCTCTACCCACAGAGGTGTTAATATGTACCAGTGCAGCGGTGTGCCGCCGTTTATTATTGATCAAAACCAAGGTCTGGTCAGGACCTAATCCTCGCAGGGTGGCGGGTCTTATTGCATCTGTGCCATCACTGATAGCTGAACTGGAAAAGTTGAAAGAGGGCGCAGTATTTTGCAGCATTCTGCCCACTTCAAAGTGACCGGTGCTACGCAATCTTTGAGCATCTATAGTATCTACAGCGACGGGCAACTGGGCACTACTACGACCAAAATTACGAGTACCTATAACCCGCACCTGCTCAATGTCTTCATCTTCAAAATCGTCAGCAGAGTCGAGGCTTATGGTGGTTTGCGCTAAAGTGACCGCTGAAGAGGGCAAAACCAGCAACAGAGATATGCAGTATTGTAGATAGCTTTTGCGCGTTTTTATTTTAGCCAAACCAGAATAAATCTTTGAAATGAGTTATTTGACGTAAGTATAGAATGAATTCTGAGGAATACACATACATCTAAAGTTGTATTTTTTTGAGATGTAGCTCGCGCTATTGTCTAAAAAATGAACCAAAATTTGTGTTTTTAACATATTAAGTCCATATTTATATTCGGGACAGAAGGTTAAAGTGTCATGTCGATGGTTTGGCAAGTGTATCTGGCTGGAGAAATCCACACACAATGGCGTGCAGAAATTACGGGGTTAAGTGAAACCTTGGGAGTAAATGCGGCTTTTTGCAGCCCAATAACTGATCATCAACTTAGCGATGATATTGGCCAGCACATCACAGGTGCAGAACAGAAGGCCTTCTGGAATGATTTCAAAAGTGCCCGATTGAATCAAGCACGCAATAAAGTGCTATTAGAGAAATCTGATATCGTGGTAGTGCGCTTTGGTGAGCAATACAGACAATGGAACTCCGCCTTCGATGCTGGTTATGCCGTTGCGCACGGTAAGCAGTTAATTTCCTGGCACGACGAATCCCTCAATCACGCACTAAAAGAAATTGACGCAGCTGCCATAACCGTAGTTAACGACGTTGATCAAGTTGTTAAAGCGTTAACTTACATCTGTAAGTAATCAGCAACGATTCTTGTTTCCGACATTTATTATTCAGTGCATCTATTTATCCTTGAGTATCTGGCCCATTACTTTTAAAGTGCGCTATTCTTTGGCTAGCTAATTTCTTTTATTTCTCATACACATGCAATATCGCTCCATCGTCAGGATCTTGGGTTTACTGGTAGCAATGTTCAGTGTCACCATGGTGCCACCTGCTCTGGTATCTTTGATTTTTCAGGATGGCGGAGGCCTACCGTTTTTACTGGCTTTCTTTTTGTGTTTAATCACAGGCGTAGCTATTTGGTACCCCAACAAGGATGCGCGAGACGATCTACGTGCTAAAGAGGGCTTTTTAATCGTTGCTTTGTTTTGGGCCGTACTAGCCAGTTTCGGGGCGTTGCCATTGATTTTGATGGAACAGCCTCAGATGTCAGTAACAGATGCTTTTTTTGAATCCTTTTCTGGTTTAACCACTACGGGTGCCACCGTTATCCAAGGCATCGAGTTCCTGCCCAAAGCGGTACAGTTTTATAGACAACAGTTACAGTGGTTGGGCGGTATGGGGATTATCGTTTTGGCTGTCGCTATTTTACCCATTCTCGGTGTAGGGGGAATGCAGCTTTATCGGGCGGAAACGCCGGGCCCGGTGAAAGACTCCAAGATGACACCGAGAATTGCCGATACGGCAAAACACCTATGGTATATTTATCTGTCTTTAACCATAGCATGCACCGTTGCTTATTGGTTGGCTGGAATGAGCTGGTTTGACGCGATCTGTCACGCGTTTTCCACTATTGCGATTGGCGGCTTTTCCACTTATGACGCCAGTTTAGGGCATTTTGACTCAACGCTGATAAATCTGGTATGTGTGGTCTTTTTATGGATAGCGGCACTCAATTTTGCGCTACATTATGCAGCGGCCACCGGACGATCATTAAAAACCTATTTTTCAGATCCTGAACTCAAAGCCTTTTTCTCCATCCAGTTTACCTTGGTATTGATTACCTTTTTGGTACTGGTGTACTACGAGTTATACGATAACGCTGAGCAAGCGTTTGATCAGGCGCTACTGCAAGCCGTTTCTATCAGTACGACTGCTGGCTTTGCTACGACTGACTTCTCACAGTGGCCTGTTTTCTTGCCAATAATTTTAATTTTTGCCAGCTTTATCGGTGGTTGCGCAGGTTCTACTGGCGGGGGCCTTAAGGTGATACGGGTATTACTGCTTTATCTGCAAGGTAAACGGGAGGTGGATCGTTTGATTCATCCCAAAGCAATTTACTCCGTAAAATTAGGTGACAGAGCATTACCAAGTCGGGTAGTGGATGCGGTTTGGGGCTTCTTCTCCGCTTATGCCTTGGTCTTCGTAATCATCATGATTTGTCTGATCGCCACCGGCCTGGACAACCTGACTGCGTTTTCTGCCACGGCAGCCATGCTTAACAATCTTGGTCCCGGTTTGGGTGAAGTGGCAGCAAGTTATTCGACAGTCAGCGATGCAGGAAAGTGGTTTCTAATACTGGCTATGCTGTTTGGCCGACTTGAAGTATTTTCCCTGCTTGTACTGTTTTCTCCCACCTTCTGGCGCAGTTAAAAGAAAAACGCGCTTGGCTGGAACAGTTTTTCCACATCAGATATGAACTTCTTATCCACTAAAAACATAATCACGTGGTCGTCAGCTGCGATAACCGTATCACTATGAGCAATGATTACCTCTTCTTTACGCACTATGGCACCTATCGTCGTACCCGGGGGTAATCGGATTTCGGAGATCATTCTGCCCACTACTTTGGAAGTGTTTTCATCCCCATGCGCAATGGCTTCAATTGCTTCAGCGGCACCGCGGCGAAGTGAGTAAACATTAACGATATCACCTCGACGAATATGGGTCAGTAATGCGGAGATCGTTGCTTGTTGTGGGGAGAAGGCGATATCTATCTCACCACCTTGCACCAGATCCACATAAGCACCACGCTGAATAAGCACCATGGCTTTTTTGGCACCAAGCCGTTTGGCTAACATGGCAGACATAATATTAGCTTCATCGTCATTGGTAACGGCGATAAAGGCATCAATTTGTTCTACCTGCTCTTCTTGCAGTAACTCCTGATCTGAAGCGTCGCCCACAAATACGATAGTTTTATCCAGAGTTGTAGACAGGTATTTGGCTCGGTCGTAACTGTACTCAATCAGTTTTACATGGTGATCGTGTTCCAGTTGTCTGGCCAATCCCGCACCGATCAATCCACCACCGGCGATCATTATACGTTTGTAGCTGCCCTCTAGTTTCTGCAACTCACTCATAACGGCTCTAATATGCTTAGTGGCCGCGATGAAAAAGACTTCGTCATCCGCTTCAATAACTGTTGTGCCAAGCGGACGAATGGGTTTGCCACGGCGATAAATCGCCGCTACTCGGGTCTCAACGTTGGGCATGTGTTCTTTCAATGCGGATAAAGCATGGCCCACTAATAAGCCCCCATAATAGGCTTTTACCGCCACGAGACTGGCCCGTCCTTCAGCAAACTCTACAACCTGTAGGGTGCCTGGATAATCGATAAGACGTTTTATAGACTGAGTGACGAGTTGTTCAGGGGCAATCAAGTGATCCACAGGGACATCTTGATGTTTGAAAAGTTGTTTTTGGTAATGGATATATTGCTCTGAACGAACCCGCGCAATTTTGGTAGGAGTTTTAAACAAACTGTAAGCAACCTGACAAGCCATCATGTTGCTCTCATCGCTATTGGTTACAGCGACTAACATGTCGGCATCTTCTGCCCCAGCTTTTTGCAACACGTCGGGGTGGGAGCCAATGCCGTGCACGACTTGTAAGTCCAGCCTGTCTTGCAGTGCGCGAATTTTCTCGGCGTCATAATCGATAACGGTAATGTCGTTTTTTTCGCCCACCAGATTTTCTGCCAGGGTGGCACCAACCTGACCGGCGCCCAATATTATGATTTTCATGTTGGAGCGTAACGACCCTCAATTATTGTTGTTTTTGTTCACTCAGCGACTGCTTTTTGCAGTTTAGCGTAATAAAAACCATCCATACCAGACTCACCGGGCAATATTTGTCTTTCTGTTGCGTTAAAACTTTCATGCAATGGTATAGCAGAGGCGTCTGTGGTTCTGCTGAGGAATGCAGCGATTTGTTGGCTATTTTCCTCGGGTAATATGGAGCAAGTGGCGTAGAGCAAAACTCCGCCTGGTTTTAAACAGCTCCACATCGAATCCAGTATTTGTGCCTGTAAACCAGACAATTGTTCAATATCCGGGCCTTTGCGCAACCACATAATGTCCGGGTGTCTGCGGATAATACCAGTGGCAGAGCAGGGGGCGTCTAACAATATTTTATCGAACAATTGGCCAGTTGGATTCCAGCTTGTAATGTCGTTGGCGTCGGCAACTCTGATGTCGGTGTTGCTCAATCCTAAGCGTTCGGTATTTTCTGTAATATTTTTAGCCCGCACGGCATCCAACTCCAGGGCTATGCATGTTTGCAGTTGCGGCTGCGCTTCGAGAATATGGCAATACTTTCCGCCGGGGGCGGCACAGGCATCCAGAATTGCATCATTGGGCTGCGCGGCAAGATAGTCAGCAGCGTGCTGTGCTGCTTTGTCCTGAACGCTAAACCATCCTTCGTTGAAGCCGGGAAGGGCTTGGATGTTGACGTTGTTCACTAATTTAATCGTTTCTGGCAACTGCTCGTCTTGGCTACATTCTATACCAGCTTGCGAACAGGCTGCCAAAAAGGCATCGACTGTGGTTTTGGTTTGATTGATGCGCAACCAGATTGGTGCTTTAGCGCTTTGATTACCAGCAATGTCCCGATAATGTTCGGGATAGGCTTGCTTGATTTTTTTGTAGTACCACTTTGGAAGATTGAGTTGAATGCGTTCTTCTTTGGGTATTGACTTGGCCGTTTCCTGTCGCACAAAGTTTCGTAAAACGGCGTTTACCAGTTTTTTTAAATGAGGCTGCTTTAAGTTATCGCAGGCGCTCACTGTTTCTGAAACGGCAGCGTATTCTGATACTCGAGAAAAATGCAGTTGATAAATTCCCAAATACAAAAGATGCTCGACAACTCTGCTGTCGGGTTTGATGGGGGATTGCAATAATCCATTGAGCCAAAATTGTAAGGTGGGCAAATTGCGCAAAACACCGTAGAGCATCTCGTGCAGCCAGGCTTTGTCTTGCTCTTTTACTTTTTCCAGCGTTTTGGGCAGCACTTCCTGCAGCGACTTGCGCTGTTCCAATACTCCATAGATAGCCTGTGCGGCTATGGCTCTTAGATTGTACTGCTTGGCATTACTAATGAGCGGCTCCTAAACATTTTCCCGGCGTGAACCATTCTGGACGGGCATTGAGTATGTCTGCTACTGGTTGGGCTTTTTTTCCGGGGATTTGCAACTGCAGCAAATTTAATACGCCGTTACCGGTTTGCACCTGAATACCGTTTTTATCCGCGGCTAATACAGTACCGGGCGCCTTACCTGAATCTTCATTTAAACAATGAGATTGCCAGACCTTAATATTTTGCTCATCCAGTTCAAACCAGGTGCCAGGCCATGGGTTGAAAGCCCTGATATTTCTCTCCAGTTGTTGTCCATCCTCACTCCAGTCAATTAGCCCTTCGGACTTTTCCAGTTTGTGGGCATAGGTAGCTAACTGTTCATCCTGTTTTTCTGGTATTAGTTGCTCAATGTTGTTTAAAGCTTCCACCAATGTTGTTGGTCCGGATATGGCCAGTTTCTCATAAAGACTGGCGCTGGTATCACTCGCTTCGATAGCTAGTTCTGATGTTAACAACATATCACCGGTATCCAGGCCGACGTCCATATTCATAATGGTGACGCCAGTAATCTCGTCTCCTGCCCAGATTGCACGCTGTATCGGAGCCGCACCTCGCCATTTAGGCAACAGCGAACCATGCACATTGATACAGCCCAGTTCAGGAATATCTAGTACTGCTTTGGGTAAGATCAATCCATAAGCTACCACTACCATGATATCGAACTCGATTTCTCGTAGTTCCGTCTGTGCATCTTCAGCTTTTAATGTAGCAGGCTGATAAACCGACAAGTTGTTTTCCAAGGCGAGCTGTTTTACCGGGCTTGCTTGTAATTTTTTGCCTCGACCGGCGGGTCTGTCGGGTTGCGTATAAACAGCAACCACCTGATGCTCTGATTCGAGTAGTGCTTGCAAGTGTTTGGCGGCAAAATCTGGTGTACCCGCAAATACTATCTTTAGCTTTCTCTTAATGGTGCTCTGTGACACAGCGATGGTTATCCTTTTGCCGCTAAACGGGCTTCTTTTTCCAGCTTGGCTTTAATGCGTTGGCGTTTCAATGGCGACAAATAGTCAACGAATAACTTACCTTTTAAGTGGTCCATTTCATGCTGAATGCACACAGCCAATAGCCCTTCGGCACTGAGGGTAAATTCGTCGCCGTTTTCATCCAGTGCCTTGACTGTGATTTCTTCTGCTCGTTCTACCTTGGCATAGTTGTTAGGTACTGAGAGACAGCCTTCCTCATTGATCATTTTTCCTTGTTGTTCAATGATCTCTGGATTGATGAATACCCGTGGTTCATTTTGTTCGTCTGACACATCCATAACAATAACGCGTTTGTGCACGTTAACCTGGGTTGCAGCCAGACCAATGCCTCGCTCCTCACGCATGGTTTCGAACATATCTTTGACCAGGGTCTTGATGGAAGCATCAATGTCAGTCACTGGTTCAGCTACTGTTCTGAGTCTTTCATCGGGAAATCTTAAAACGTCTAATACTGCCATAACTCTTCTCTGTAAAACCGTTACAGGGTATCGGCTTACATACATTTATTTGATTAAAAATTACGATCAATTGCTTTTAACCCGCTATTCTAACTGATAACGTCAGGCTAATAACAGTAGCTTGAGCAACTAATCGCTGATGGAGATGGGTTTGAAATTCCGTATTTTTAGTTTGGTTTTGTTGTTTCTGATAAGTTTTAGTGCGCTATCTGTAGAAATTAAAGCCTCGGCTCCGGAAGTCTACGTTGTAAAAAAAGGCGATACGCTGTGGCAAATTGCTGGCATGTACCTGGACAAGCCCTGGAACTGGCCGCTCTTATGGCAAAAAAATACACAGATTGTTAACCCACATCTGATTTATCCCGGTGATACATTAATGTTAGTGCGCAATGAGCAAGGTCAGCCTGCACTTACCATGGTGAGAAACGAAAAAAGACAATTAAGCTTATCTCCCAAGGCCATTCGACAGCTGAAAAAACCAGACCCAATTCCCACTCTTTCCTGGTCAATCATTGAAACCCATATTCGCAATGATCTGGTGATGGAAAAAGCGATTTATGATGCACAACCTTATTTGCTGGGTGATCGTGAAGGTGCAGTACGTTTTGCTCACACCGACATTGTGCTTGGCAAACAAGGAGGATTTAAACCGGAAACATTTCAAGTGGTGAGGGCGCACAGCGAGTTACTCTCTCCGGAGGGAGAAAGCTTGGGCTTTTTGGTCAAGCATGTTGCGACAGCTGAACCAATAGAAACACAGCTGGATACAGAGATGTTAGTGCGCATTAAGGGCGCAGACCAGGAAATTAAACAAGGTGACCGACTAATTCCGCTTGAGCAGCGCGCTCAAAACTTGCAGGTTGAAATGAGCCCAGCAGTATCTCAAAAGGGAAATATAATTACCAGTTTACAAGATCGTTCTTTATTGGGAAAATATGATACCGTCGTGGTGGATTTGGGTTACGAAGAGGTGCAAGCGGGCACCGTTATGGGAGTTTATTTACAAGGGCCAGACATTATCGATGCTGATCCTTTGAGTTACGACGAAGATGAAGTGTCGTTACTCACTTTCCACAGCGAATCCGGACGGATACAGCAGCCTGCTGTTAAGGTGGGAGAAATGGTGATATTCAAAACGTTTGCTAAAGTCAGTTATGGCTTAATCACCTCATCCACTAGTGTGATTCGAAAAGGAGCGATAGTGGCGAAGCCCTAGAAAGGAAATCTAAACAACACAGCCGAACAAGGAGTTCGGGAGCAGGGAGATAATGGACGAATATTCCCACACAGAGGAGCGCAACCTCTTTAAATATGCGCCAGAACAATCAATAGATTATTGGCTATTACTACATAACACACATGGATTGGGGTTTCAGAAAGTGAAACAACTATCCCGGTTGTGCGATGGTCGTCTGGAAAACCTTCCCGATGTCAGTTCCACAGCGTTGAAGCAACTGAATTTCCCTGAGCCCTCAATAGCATCAGCGTTAAAATCCAATACAGCCTATATCGAGAGGGTAAAAAGTTGGCGTGCTGACTCACAATTACATAGGGTACTCACCTTTAATCATCCTGATTACCCGGCCCGCTTGCGCGAAATATCATCTCCACCTTTGGTTCTTTTTTGTGTTGGGGAGCATCAAATCCTGCATCTGCCTCAAATCGCTATTGTGGGGGCGAGAAAACAATCCCCGGGTGGCGCTAAAATCGGCCGCACTCTGTCTTCTGAACTAGTGCAAAGCGGTTGGGTAGTGACCAGTGGTCTGGCGATGGGGATGGATACTGAAGCGCATCGTGGTGCATTGGATAATAGTGGTAAAACCATAGCTGTGATGGCCACTGGCGCGGATTCAGTTTACCCCCAAAGAAACAGGCAGCTTGCTCAGGAAATTGTGGCCAGCGGTGGATGTTTGATTACCGAGTTTGCACTGGGAAGTGCACCGAAAAAAGATCATTTTCCAAGGCGCAATAGAATCATTAGTGGTTTGTCTAACGGCGTGCTGGTGGTGGAGGCGGCGATTAAAAGTGGCTCTTTGATAACGGCTCGATATGCCATTGAACAAAACCGAGAAGTCTTCGCCGTTCCGGGGAGTGTTTATAATTTAAACAGTCGCGGTTGCCACTATCTGATCAAGCAGGGAGCTAAGCTTGTAGAGCAAGTCTCTGACATCAATGAAGAATTCCTGAACCTGCAGCAAATAGTGCAATTAACTGAAACAAAAAGCCAGAAAAAAAGTGCAAATTACCCTTGGCAACCGACAGATTGTTAGCTAGTGTTGGGTTTGAAGCAACATCAATAGATGTTGTAGCGCAACGTAGTGGTCTGCCAGTGACGGCGGTGATATCAGAATTATTAGAATATGAGCTACGTGGTTTGGTAGCCACTGTTCCGGGTGGTTACATTAGATTGGGGGAATAATAAAAATGTTCGATATCCTCATGTATCTTTTCGAAAATCTTGTTCATAGCGAATCTGAATTTCGCGTCGACCAAGATGAACTCACCGAAGAGCTTATCCGAGCGGGTTTTCATCACGATGAAATCTACAAAGCCTTAGCTTGGTTGGAAAAATTAGCTGCACTGCAAGACAGCGACATCAACCCCTATTTGTCTTCTGCTAACAGTCACGCGGTTGCCCGTGTGTTTACGGCTGAAGAAGAGGTGCGTCTTGATGTTGAATGTCGCGGCTTTTTAATGTTCCTTGAGCAAATTAATGTGTTAGATGCTTGCACACGTGAGATGGTGATAGACAGAGTCATGGAAATCGATGCCAATGACTTCTGCCTTGAAGATCTCAAATGGGTAGTATTAATGGTGCTGTTTAATGTGCCTGGCAAAGAAAACGCTTATGCTCAAATGGAAGATTTGCTGTTCGAAGAGCCTGAAGGTCCGTTACACTAAGCGACCTTAACATACACAATGTTCTCGATAGCGAACTATGAATCATATTGATCACTCCTTATTTGACCACAGTAAAGAGTCAATCAGGCACGCCTATGGCGATTGTCCACAGTGCCAGTCTGAATTGCGCATCCGCAACGGGAAGAGTGGCAAGTTTTTGGGGTGTTCTGCTTATCCCGAGTGCGACTACGCTCAACCTTTGGGTAAAACTCACGGCGTTGAAACCTTAAAGGTGATGGAAAACTCTGACTGCCCGCAATGTCATTCATTACTTGCGGTTAAAAAGGGACGGTTCGGTATGTTCATCGGCTGCACAAATTTCCCTGAGTGTCACTTTATTCAGCATGACGAGCCAAAAACTGAAACCGAAACAGTCGTGTCATGCCCAAAGTGTAAAGTGGGTGAATTGGTTAAACGCGCCAATAAATCCGGCAAACCCTTTTATTCATGTAATCAATATCCAGGGTGCAAGTATATTCTTAACGAGCAGCCTGTCGCTAAACCCTGCCCTGCGTGCCAGTGGCCAGTTCTGGTTAAAAAGTCAGAAACACAACTTCAATGCCCGCAAAAAGACTGTCAAACCAAAGTTGAAGTTTAATTCTGTGGCGCAACGCGTTGCTTTTATGTTTTTAAGCTATACATTAGCCCTAAGGTTTTAAGGTAACAGGCAAGCTATGGCACAACAAAATTCCACAAATGGCACAGTTGATCCGATTTCAGACGCGTTTAACGCGGGCAAGATATTTGTTTATCCCACAGAAGGCGTTATCGGCATTGGATGCGATCCAGATAATGAAGAAGCCGTTAAACAAGTGTGTTCATTGAAACAGCGCCCACTGCACAAAGGTGTTATTCTGATTGCGGATAATTATTCTCAGCTGGTTAAGTATGTGGATGACAGTGCCATACCGATGGACAAACGCACCGAGATCTTTTCCAGTTGGCCGGGAGCCAATACCTGGCTTTTACCTAAATCTAAAAATGCTCCTTCGTGGATTACGGGTGAGCACAATTCAATAGCAGTAAGAGTGACGGCTCATAAGGGCGTAAAAGCACTTTGTCAGAAGTTAAATAGTGCCTTGGTGTCAACCAGCGCTAACCTGGCAGGGCAGGAAGCTTGCCGTACTGTAGACGAAGCGAGACAAGTTTTTGGCGATTCGGTGGTATATATTGATGGCGAAACGGATGGCAATGCTAATCCAAGCACCATTCGAGATGCCATTACCGGACAAATCATTCGGGGTTAACTGTGTCGACACAACAAATTGAAGAAGTAAAAGCATTCTTATTAAAGCTACAAGATGATATTTGCCAGACATTAGAGTTAAGTGATGGAAAAGGCACATTTAAAGAAGATAATTGGCAGCGCGAACAAGGTGGTGGCGGCCGCACGCGAGTACTCACTGGTGGTGATGTTATCGAGCAGGGCGGGGTAAACTTCTCCCATGTTTTTGGTGGAGAGCTGCCAGCCTCAGCAACAGCTGCTCGACCTGAACTGGCCGGTCGAAGTTTTCAGGCGCTGGGCGTTTCATTGGTCATTCATCCCCACAATCCTTTTATTCCAACCTCTCATGCCAATGTGCGATTCTTTATCGCGGAAAAACCAGGAGAAGAGCCAGTCTGGTGGTTTGGTGGCGGTTTTGACCTAACCCCATTCTATCCATTTTTTGATGATGTTCAGCATTGGCATCAAACGGCTAAAGATATATGTGAACCTTTTGGTGAAGAGGTTTATCAGGAATATAAAAGCTGGTGTGATAAATATTTTTACTTGAAACATAGAGAAGAAACCCGAGGTGTAGGCGGCCTGTTTTTTGATGATTTGAATCAATGGGGTTTTGATAAGAGTTTTCAGTTTATGCGTAAGGTGGGTGAAGGATACTTGTCTGCCTATATTCCTATTGTAGAAAAACGCAAAGTCACTCGTTTTGATGAACAGGAAAGGCAATTCCAGTTATATCGTCGTGGGCGTTACACTGAGTTTAATTTGCTGTTCGACAGAGGAACCTTGTTCGGAATCCAAAGTGGCGGGCGCACTGAGTCCATATTAATGTCGATGCCACCACTGGCGAGATGGGAATATGCCTATTCTCCCAAGCCAGGTTCAAAAGAAGCAGAACTATACGACTATTATTTAAAACCGCAGGAATGGTTGAATATCACAGAGCAGGAGTTGCGCGCTTGAAAAAGTTTGTGGTGTTTGGAAATCCTATAGCACACAGCCGATCGCCGGAAATACATAGAATGTTTGCACAACAATTTGGCGAGCAACTGTCCTATGAGCGGCAACTTTCTACTGAGTCAGACTTTGCAAAAGACGTTGGAGCGCTTCAGCAGGAGGGATTTATTGGTTGCAACGTAACTTTGCCTTTTAAAGAGCTTGCATTTCAGCTGGCTGATGAGGTGTCACAAAGGGCGCGAATTGCCGGGGCTGCTAATACCCTCAGTTTATTTAGAGATAAAATAGTGGCTGACAATACCGATGGCCAAGGATTGGTAGGCGATCTTCAGTTGTCTGTTGACTTAGCCGCAAAGCATGTATTGCTGTTAGGCGCGGGAGGAGCAGCGCGGGGCTGCATTTATCCTCTGCTTCAAGCGGGTGTAGAAAAGATAAGTATTTGGAATCGAACCCGTGAAAAGGTAGCAAGTTTAGCTAATGAGTTATGCGCTTATGGCAATGTGGTTGCTGTTAGCAATTTGGAATTGGCAGCGACTAAAGCAAATATTGTTGTTAACTCTACTTCTTCTAGCGTCAATGGCAGTGTTCCAGATATTGCGCCAGAAGTGTTTGGAGACGCAGAATTAGTTTACGACATGTTTTATCAACAAAGTAAAACCAGCTTTTTAGAGTTTGCTGAAAAACAAAATAATGAAGCGTTATTAAAAGATGGGCTAGGCATGCTGGTGGGACAGGCTGCTGAAAGCTACCGTATATGGCACGGTCAACAACCTGACATTAATAGTGTAGTAGATGTATTACGCAAGAGCTGACATCCGTGATTTATTGTTTCGCCATTTCTTCCAGATACTCATCTTTTAATAAAACATAATTCTCTGCAGACTGTTTCAAAAAGGCTCGCTCCCCATCATTAAGCGGGCGAGCTTGTTTGCAGGGTTGCCCTACATATAGATAACCGGAATTTAATGTTTTGTTGGGTGGCACTAATGCGCCGGCGCCAATAAACACATCATCTTCTATTACGGCACCGTCCATAATAATAGCGCCCATTCCTACTAGAATACGATTTCCCAGCTTGCAACCGTGTAACATGCAATGATGCCCAACGGTGACATCATCACCTATTATGAGTGGATGACCATCTGGATTTCCTGAACTTTTGCGGGTGACATGTAATATTGTGCCATCCTGAATGTTGGTATAGTTGCCGATGATCATACGATTCACATCTCCACGGGCAGCAACTAATGGCCAAATACTGGAATGGGCACCTATAGTAATATCACCCACTAATATTGATGATTCATCTACATAAACTCCTTCAGCTAATTTGGGCGTTATTCCTTTATAAGATCGAATTGGCATTACTGTCTCATTTAATAGCGTTAAATATTCCAGGACTTTAGCAAAGATCAGCCTGTAATTTGGGCTTTTTGAACTATATTGATTAATAATTCACCGCTTAAACCTTTTTTGTCAAAATTTTGCAATAAAGTGTTGACCGTGAAGATGATGTCTGTAGAATGCGCGCTCGCTTCAGGGGGAAACACTCGGAAGCAGCTGCTAAAGGCACAAAAACTGAATTGCGTAAAAACTCTACAGGCCTTTAGTGAAGCGGACTTCAACAAGTTACTTGAAAAAATAAATTCAAATAAAATGTTGACAGTCACAAAGGGAAGTGTAGAATGCGCATCCCGCTTGAGGAGAGACTCAAGCAGCCGAAAACGGCAACGTTCTTTAACAGTCAGCAATAAGACAATCTGTGTGGGCATCGATTGATTTTGATGTCGACCCAAAAAATTTATATTTTCGATTTTAATTGAAGAGTTTGATCATGGCTCAGATTGAACGCTGGCGGCAGGCCTAACACATGCAAGTCGAACGGTAACAGGAAGTGCTTGCACTTCGCTGACGAGTGGCGGACGGGTGAGTAATACTTAGGGATCTGCCCCGGGGTGGGGGACAACCATTGGAAGCGATGGCTAATACCGCATAACGTCTACGGACCAAAGGGGGCTTCGGCTCTCGCCCTGGGATGAACCTAAGCGAGATTAGCTTGTTGGTGAGGTAACGGCTCACCAAGGCGACGATCTCTAGCTGTTCTGAGAGGAAGATCAGCCACACTGGGACTGAGACACGGCCCAGACTCCTACGGGAGGCAGCAGTGGGGAATATTGCACAATGGGGGGAACCCTGATGCAGCCATGCCGCGTGTGTGAAGAAGGCCTTCGGGTTGTAAAGCACTTTCAGTTGTGAGGAAAGGTTGGTAGTTAATACCTGTCAGCTGTGACGTTAGCAACAGAAGAAGCACCGGCTAACTCCGTGCCAGCAGCCGCGGTAATACGGAGGGTGCGAGCGTTAATCGGAATTACTGGGCGTAAAGCGCACGCAGGCGGCTATATAAGCCAGATGTGAAAGCCCCGGGCTTAACCTGGGAGAGTCATTTGGAACTGTATAGCTAGAGTTTTGGAGAGGGGAGTGGAATTCCAGGTGTAGCGGTGAAATGCGTAGATATCTGGAGGAACATCAGTGGCGAAGGCGGCTCCCTGGCCAAAAACTGACGCTCATGTGCGAAAGCGTGGGTAGCGAACAGGATTAGATACCCTGGTAGTCCACGCCGTAAACGCTGTCTACTAGCTGTATGCGGATTCATTTCTGTGTGTAGCGAAGCTAACGCGCTAAGTAGACCGCCTGGGGAGTACGGCCGCAAGGTTAAAACTCAAATGAATTGACGGGGGCCCGCACAAGCGGTGGAGCATGTGGTTTAATTCGATGCAACGCGAAGAACCTTACCTACACTTGACATGCAGAGAACTTTCCAGAGATGGATTGGTGCCTTCGGGAACTCTGACACAGGTGCTGCATGGCTGTCGTCAGCTCGTGTCGTGAGATGTTGGGTTAAGTCCCGCAACGAGCGCAACCCTTGTCCTTAGTTGCCAGCATTTGGTTGGGCACTTTAAGGAGACTGCCGGTGACAAACCGGAGGAAGGTGGGGACGACGTCAAGTCATCATGGCCCTTACGTGTAGGGCTACACACGTGCTACAATGGCAGATACAGAGGGATGCGAGACAGTGATGTGGAGCGGAGCCCTTAAAGTCTGTCGTAGTCCGGATTGAGTCTGCAACTCGACTCCATGAAGTCGGAATCGCTAGTAATCGCAGGTCAGCATACTGCGGTGAATACGTTCCCGGGCCTTGTACACACCGCCCGTCACACCATGGGAGTGGGATGCAAAAGAAGTAGTTAGTGTAACCTTCGGGAGGGCGATTACCACTTTGTGTTTCATGACTGGGGTGAAGTCGTAACAAGGTAACCCTAGGGGAACCTGGGGTTGGATCACCTCCTTACGTAAAGGTGTCGAATTGAATTCAATTCGATGTTCACACAGATTGTTTTATTGTATGTAGGTTGAGCTTTAGCTCGACAAAGCCTTAACAGATAGGTTTGCTTTTAAGTTTATCTGTTAAGGTTTTTTGACCCTCGGGTCTGCCTTAAACTGTTCTTTAACAAACTGGAAAAGCTGATAAATCATCGATATTGATGTATTGCAAAAGTAATGCATTTGATATCAACCAAGTATGTATTTTTAAAAAATTTAGGGTAAACGATAGCGTTTTACTCTATCTGACATAGGCGAGTTACAGTCAACAGCAGCGTCTGTTCATAAGATGGCAACATTGAGTGATACAGGGGTTGTATGATTAAGTGACTAAGCGTATACGGTGGATGCCTTGGCAGTCAGAGGCGATGAAGGACGTGTAAATCTGCGAAAAGCGTAGGTAAGGTGATAAAACCCGTTATAACCTACGATGTCCGAATGGGGAAACCCGGCCTTTTAGGTCATCTGTAACTGAATTCATAGGTTACAGAAGCAAACGAGGGGAACTGAAACATCTAAGTACCCTCAGGAAAAGAAATCAATTGAGATTGCCTTAGTAGCGGCGAGCGAACGGGTAACAGCCGATGGTTTATGTTGTAGTGGAATCTTCTGGGAAGTTGAGCGATACAGGGTGATAGCCCCGTACACGAAGCAACATAAAGCACATATTAAGTAGGACGGGACACGTGTTATCTTGTCTGAAGATGGGGGGACCATCCTCCAAGGCTAAATACTCCTGACTGACCGATAGTGAACCAGTACCGTGAGGGAAAGGCGAAAAGAACCCCGGCGAGGGGAGTGAAATAGAACCTGAAACCGTATACGTACAAGCAGTGGGAGCAGACTTGTTCTGTGACTGCGTACCTTTTGTATAATGGGTCAGCGACTTATATTTTGTAGCGAGGTTAACCGAATAGGGGAGCCGTAGCGAAAGCGAGTCTTAACTGGGCGCGTAGTTGCAAGGTATAGACCCGAAACCCGGTGATCTAGCCATGGGCAGGTTGAAGGTTGAGTAACATCAACTGGAGGACCGAACCCACTAACGTTGAAAAGTTAGGGGATGACCTGTGGCTGGGGGTGAAAGGCCAATCAAACCGGGAGATAGCTGGTTCTCCCCGAAAGCTATTTAGGTAGCGCCTCGGACGAATACCATTGGGGGTAGAGCACTGTTTGGGCTAGGGGGTCATCCCGACTTACCAACCCCATGCAAACTCCGAATACCAATGAGTACTATCCGGGAGACACACGGCGGGTGCTAACGTCCGTCGTGGAGAGGGAAACAACCCAGACCGCCAGCTAAGGTCCCCAAATATTGCTAAGTGGGAAACGATGTGGGAAGGCTAAGACAGCTAGGAGGTTGGCTTAGAAGCAGCCACCCTTTAAAGAAAGCGTAATAGCTCACTAGTCGAGTCGGCCTGCGCGGAAGATGTAACGGGGCTAAGCAATATACCGAAGCTGCGGCAGCACGTAAGTGCTGGGTAGGGGAGCGTTGTGTAAGTGGATGAAGGTGAATCGAGAGGTTTGCTGGACATATCACAAGTGCGAATGCTGACATGAGTAACGATAATGGGGGTGAAAAACCCCCACGCCGGAAGACCAAGGTTTCCTGTCCCATGCTAATCAGGGCAGGGTAAGTCGGCCCCTAAGGCGAGGCAGAAATGCGTAGTCGATGGGAAACGGGTTAATATTCCCGTACTTTTATATACAGTGATGGGGTGACGGAGAAGGCTAGGCTGGCGTGGCGTTGGTTGTCCACGTGAAAGTGCGTAGGCTGGGGACTCAGGTAAATCCGGGTTCCTAAGGCCGAGACACGAGACGAGCTACTACGGTAGCGAAGCAGTTGATGCCCGGCTTCCAGGAAAATCCTCTAAACGTATGTATATAAGAACCGTACCCCAAACCGACACAGGTGGTCAGGTAGAGAATACTAAGGCGCTTGAGAGAACTCGGGTGAAGGAACTCGGCAAAATAGTACCGTAACTTCGGGAGAAGGTACGCCCCTGTTTGTGAACACTTCGCGTGGTAAGCAGATGGGGGTCGCAGTGACCAGATGGCTGGGACTGTTTATTAAAAACACAGCACTGTGCTAAATCGAAAGATGACGTATACGGTGTGACACCTGCCCGGTGCCGGAAGGTTAATTGATGGGGTTAGCGTAAGCGAAGCTCTTGATCGAAGCCCCGGTAAACGGCGGCCGTAACTATAACGGTCCTAAGGTAGCGAAATTCCTTGTCGGGTAAGTTCCGACCTGCACGAATGGTGTAACCATGGCCATGCTGTCTCCACCCGAGACTCAGTGAAATTGAAATCGCAGTGAAGATGCTGTGTACCCGCACCTAGACGGAAAGACCCCGTGAACCTTTACTACAGCTTGGCACTGAACATTGACCCTACATGTGTAGGATAGGTGGGAGGCTTTGAAGCGTTGTCGCCAGATAGCGTGGAGCCATCCTTGAAATACCACCCTTGTATGTTTGATGTTCTAACACTGACCCGTAATCCGGGTTGTGGACAGTGTCTGGTGGGTAGTTTGACTGGGGCGGTCTCCTCCCAAATAGTAACGGAGGAGCACGAAGGTTAGCTAATCACGGTCGGACATCGTGAGGTTAGTGCAATGGCATAAGCTAGCTTAACTGCGAGACAGACACGTCGAGCAGATACGAAAGTAGGTCATAGTGATCCGGTGGTTCTGAATGGAAGGGCCATCGCTCAACGGATAAAAGGTACTCCGGGGATAACAGGCTGATACCGCCCAAGAGTTCATATCGACGGCGGTGTTTGGCACCTCGATGTCGGCTCATCACATCCTGGGGCTGAAGTCGGTCCCAAGGGTATGGCTGTTCGCCATTTAAAGTGGTACGCGAGCTGGGTTTAGAACGTCGTGAGACAGTTCGGTCCCTATCTGGTGTGGGCGTTGGATGATTGATGGGAGCTGCTCCTAGTACGAGAGGACCGGAGTGGACGAACCGCTGGTGTTCGGGTTGTGATGCCAATCGCATTGCCCGGTAGCTACGTTCGGAACGGATAACCGCTGAAAGCATCTAAGCGGGAAGCCGGCCCAAAGATGAGTCATCCCTGACAGTTTAACTGTCCTGAAGGGTTGTTTAAGACTAAGACGTTGATAGGCAGGGTGTGGAAGCGTTGTAAGGCGTTAAGCTAACCTGTACTAATTGCCCGCGAGGCTTAATCATACAACACCCGGTATTATTTGGTGTTGTGACAAACAAGCACTTGCTTATGTTAAGAGTAAGACGCGCTTACCCTCATACACGATTTATCAGAATTTCCAAGTTTGTTTCCAGTTTTGTCTGGCGGCCATAGCGATACGGAACCACCTGAATCCATTCCGAACTCAGCAGTGAAACGTATTAGCGGCGATGGTAGTGTGGGGCTTCCCCATGTGAGAGTAGCACACCGCCAGGCTCCTATTTAGAGAAAGGGCTATCCGAAAGGGTAGCCCTTTTTTGCATTTGCGATCCCGAAAAGTCATGGTGTTGTATCAGCATCAACGGATAGCCCTTCCCCTAAATAGTGATTAGCTGCGCTAATCTACAAGAGATGCCTAACCCATTGTTTAACATGGCTTTACTTATTGTCTGATTAGAGCACGAGTAACAATCGTCCCTGAAGGGGCATCCAGCCTCGCCATCCATGGCGGTCGCTACCGCCAGGCTCCTGGTTAGAAAGAAGGCTACCCAGTTGGGTGGCCTTTTTTCGTTTCTGCGGCAGTAAACATTATCATTCCTGGCGTTCATGTCGGGTAGCCCTCTCTCCAAATAGAAATTAGCTGCGCTAATCTACAAGAGAAACCTAACCCATCAATAGTAACTTCATCATCTGCGTTGTGATTAGCGTACGGGGTACAAACATCCCTGTGGCCGTTTTTTGCTCCTGCAAAAACGGCATTCACTACATCCATGTAGCTTAGGGCTGCCAGCCGGGCCGTCCGTCGCCCCGTCGTTCAAGGGGCCGGAACTTCGTTCCTGTAAACCCACCTTTCACCCCCATGTAAGACACACTTGTAGGTCGAGATTTATCTCGACAACTTAGTTATAAGTCCTCGTCTTTGTCCGGCTAAAGCCGAACGTAACGCGGCACATAAGAACAGAGTAAAGGGTTTAGCGTTATCGCTACTTTAGAAAATTTTCCTTTAGGGTTTTGATTCCCTTCAAGGTAACTTATACATAATCAAAAGTTTCAATGTCTCTTTGCCATAGGCGTGTGACAAGCTTTTCAGTTTCAGGTGTGTAATAAGAGTCGTAATTCTTAATACCTGCATTGTTTCTGTGGGGTAAGGCGATGTTTTCGATTCCAAGTTGATCTGTGACTGTTTTCCAATCATTGGCCAGATTTTCAAACTTACCTACAAAATCTAATTGAAGATTGCCATTTTTGTCGGTGAGCATGTTTATTTGGTGTGCGTCCTTTCGCCTACTTTGGTATTTGATAAAATCGCTGAATTCCATTTGTTTCAATTTAGCATGTCGGCCATGTTCTGGCGTTCTGCGAATATACTCATATTCTGAAGCTAAGCGGCTCCATGGATTTCTCACAAAAGCGAATTTGAAGTAAGACTTAAAGGTCTCATCTGGCATTAGCTGTTTGACCGTGTTGATATCCTCATGGAACCGGTAAGCATATTTTCTATGATCTCTTTCTAATTTCAAAAATCGGCTTTTAACTTTAGCTCCTAAACTCTTATTAATGGGATTACTAAGTTTCTCTACACTATCACGAATGCTTGTACCTCCAGACTTTCTAACATGTACAAATATAAAACGGTGTGAATCTGAAATTAACATGGACTGAAATCCTTAGAGTGTGAGTAGTCATTTAATTCCAAATAGATTGCAATAACATTTCAAAGGCTTATTTTTGGATGCTCGGTTGGATTAAAACCAACAAAGATGCCTGATATGTAAAATTGTGTAGCTCTTTGATTGAAATGTTGTCCCGGTATTCACCTGTAAAGAAATGGGGGCAGTTTTTAGGTAATAGCAGTATCACTTTCTACTTAAAACCAACGTGATACGGTAATTGGTTCCATATCAGAGTCCCCTCTCACGCATGAGTTACAAACCCTTACAAGTAATTAGTTATGTGTTGGAAAATAACTTAAAGGGTGCGCGTTAAAGATATACAGAGCTACACAACGTGCCCTAAATGGTTTAAAACACGGAAATCAATTAAATTTATGTGAAGGATCAAAAATTGATGTTGCAGGTACACAGTTGATCTTGTAGCATTCATATTAGTTAATTATTTTTACTTGAGAGCAAAAAATGAAAAAAGTTATTTCTTTAATGATGGTCGCTCTCTTGTCGCTGGGAGCAAATGTATCAGCACAAGAGGAAGCAGAAGCTGGTGCAGCTGCAAATTCAACCGCGGGTTTTATCGCTGAAAATGCAGTCGTGATTGGCGCAGTTGCCGTTGGTGTTGCCGCAGCAATTATTGCTAACAACGACGATGATGGTATCACTTGTGAAGCCGACGAAGTACTTCAAAATGGTGCTTGTGTATGTCCAGCTGGCCAGGTTAAGTTCAACGGCGTTTGTACAACACAGACTCTGCAGTGTACTGACCCTCGCGGTGGAGATTTGATCGATGGAGTTTGTATTATCCCTGCGAATACCATTCGAGATGAAAGTGGTATCACTATCACTAATACAATTACATATCTTCCAGTGTTAGTACCTTAAGCCATTACAAATTATAGAGAAAAGCCGCCCGAGGGCGGCTTTTTTATTGTTCAAAGCATTTATGAAAATATTAAAACCCACATTGTTTTTGTTACTTGGTCTAGGCATAACTGCCTGTAGTAACCCTCTTAAAGTACATTATGACAACATCAAGTTAGCGCTGTTGCTTAACGAAGATATTGCAGTAACGCTGGAAGAAGTCCAAAACTCTGAAATAGATCTAGCGCTTATCAGAAGTGGTGACCGTCCGCTTGCAAAAATAGCTAAAGCGTATCATGAGTTTGACAAAGAAAAATGGATCTCAAAAGACCGCGCTATGTTGGTGCTGAAAAATTATCGGATCATAAAAACAGTCGGATTTAATAATGATCTATTGGCAATTTTTAGTGGTCAGAAAGACCCATTGTCAGATATTGGTGGTTTAAATGGCAAATCCTGGCAATGGCAGGTTGATTGGTCTGCTGGAGAGTACGGTTATGACGTTAGTTCAAACTTTAATAGTAGTAAAGATACAGTACAAATAATGGGTAATAGCTTTAACGTACTTAAAATCACTGAAAATATTATCTATGCAGATGGCTCAAACTGGGAAAACATCTATTGGGTAGATGAAGAATCTTCTTTACTGCTAAAGACAGTCCAGAAAGGCGCACCTTTTGCGGATAGGTTTGAAATTGATTTTGTTAGTAATGCGGCAAGATTAATGTAAATAGGATGGTTACAGTGTTTAAAAAATCATTTTTTCTCCTCGCGTTATTTACATCGGTGCTTAAAGCGGATGTTGAAATTGAATATGCTGGTAATGTTATTCGATACGATATCAATCCCCGCTTATCAGCAGTGCTGAATAGGCTAGTCTTGGGAACAGATTTCTATTGGCACAACAGCTCTCTTTATGCTCTTGACGACAAAACTGCAAATAATCATAAATCTGACGTTATTGCTTTGTTACAACAGATCAAGTCAAAAACTGGTGTCGCAACATCAAAAATGCAGACACTTGTTTCTTTGCAGGAAGAAGTAGAAAAGTGGCAGGTTGCCACCAGATTGCCCCTAAATCTAGACTACGACCTCATTAGAATTCGAGAAGAACTAAATCCCAGGCTCAGCGATGGTCGATATCGATTGCATTTACCGTTTAGGGTTTACACGGTAAATGTAGTGGGAGCCATATCTCAAACTAAAAAGCTAGCGCATCAGAGCATGTCTCATGTTCGCGATTACTTGCAGGCGGATTCTATAGAATACCTTCCTTATGCTGACAAAACTTTCGTCTTTGTTATCCACCCCAATGGTCAGACGAAGAAAGTCTCATTGGGATTTGAAAACATTGAACATGTCGAAGTCCCGCCGGGTGGCACCATTTATATACCCATAAAAGAGTTGCCATTTTCTTCTGAAAATGAGCAGTTGAACATTTCGATTGCGCAGTTATTAGGGAGCAAGATCAATTGAAAAAAGGATATTTGGTTAAAACTTCTTTAGCACTCTTGTTTGGTTCAGTTAGTACGGCTATGGCTGACGATGTCCCTCGTTTGAATAATGACAGGGAAATGTTCTCGTTTTCAGATTTAGGCGGAGTTGGACTGTTGCAAACTCCTACATCCAGAATGATGCAGGATGGGGACTTTACGTTAGGTTATAAGGATAACGGTGAATATCGTTTCTGGTCAGCATCATTGCAGTTGTTTCCGTGGTTGGAGACTACTGTGCGCTATACAGATTTCAGGAACCTTCTTTACAGTAGTGATCCAAATTTTAGTGGCAACCAAACTGCTAAAGATAAGGGTATAGATATTAAGTTAAAGCTCCTTGAGGAATCTTATTGGATACCACAGCTTGCCGTAGGTTTCAGAGATTTCGGAGGCACGGGTTTCTTTGAAAGTGAATATTTAACTGCCAGCAAACGCTTTGGTCATTTTGACTTCCATTTGGGGATTGGCTGGGGATATCTGGGTAATGCTGGAACTATATCGAACCCACTATGTGATATAGCCGATCGTTTCTGTTCTCGTGATGAATTTGGCGGCTTTGGGGTCGACCAAGGGGGGCAATTAGAAGTTGGTGACTTTTTTAGTGGTAACGCTTCTTTGATTGGTGGAATTGAATATCAATCTCCCTGGCAACCACTACGCTTTAAAGTTGAATATGAAGGTAACGATTATACTGATGAGCGGGCTGCGCCTTTGGTTCAAGACAGTCGCTGGAACTTTGGCATTAACTATCTGTATGAAGGATTCGATTTTTCGTTGTCTTGGGAGCGTGGTAATACCTTCGGTTTTGGGGTCAACTACACGTTTAATTTCCATAAGGCCAGCCAATATAAAGTCCAGCCTGAGAAGGAGTCTCTTAAAGAGCGCAATCCAGACCTCGCGTTAAAAGATGTTGATACTGATGAATTAGCATCGAAGGTGTCTCAGTCCGGGATCGCAGTGCGAGACTTTAGGTTGGAAGAAGACAAGTTCGTTGTATATGGCACGAGGAATTTCTATCGCAATCAAGATGAAGCCATAGAGCGTATTGGACGGGCGATAGCGCAACAAGTCCCTGACGATATTAAGACATACCACATAGTAGAAACTAATGGTGCTGTGCCACTCGTTGAAACGGTAATTGATGCAGAGGAATTTATTGCGATAGCAAATCGCGACAAGGTTGAAGACGATTTATCTGTGGCATATGAGCGTAAAAATCCCGATCCAGAGCTTATGGCTAAAAAGGCAGATACCGAATTTACCGGTTTTTATGGTGATATGCGCACATACTGGACCCAATCTTTTGGTTCACCAGAGGCATTTTATCTATTTCAGTTTGGCGTTTATCTCAATGGTGGCTATGCCTTCAACAAACACACTACATTGAACACAAACGTCAGAGTCAACTTGCTGGATAATTTTGACAACTTTAATTTTACGGTAGACGCGTTTAGTTCTTCAGTACCTAGAGTAAGAACCTACGTTCGAGAGTATATCCAAAAGAGCAATGTTTCAGTTGATTCCCTATTTGCTCACTGGATTGATAACATTACTGACGATATTTACGTACAGGCTTACGGCGGTTATCTGGAAACCATGTATGGTGGTATTGGTGGAGAAATTTACTATCAACCTGTAGATAGTAATATCGGCTTTGGTGTTGATCTTAACTACGTCAAACAACGCTCTTTCGAAAACGATTATGACTTCAGAGATTATGAAGCCTTTACTGGCCATGCAAATATCTATTGGCAGCCAGAATTTTGGGAAGACGTAAAGCTTTCGTTTAACGTTGGTCAATTCCTGGCGAAAGACAAAGGGGTTCGATTTGAGTTTGAGCGCAAGTTTGATAGTGGTGTCACGGTAGGTGCGTATGCAGCAATTACTGATATTTCAGCAGAGGAGTATGGTGAAGGCAGTTTTACCAAAGGCTTTTTTATTAGTGTACCCTTCGACATCTTTTCATTGCGACCTTCAATGTCACGAGGGCGAATTCCATGGTCACCTATTTCAAGAGATGGGGGACAACCTTTGCTAAGACCCGTGCAATTGCACAATTTGACCAGCGCACGAAGTCCTTTCGTAGACTAATCAAAAAAGCCCTCACAATGAGGGCTTTTTTATTCCGCGATAAAGGTACCAGGTCTGATGGCATTGACTACTGATTTGAACATTAAGACCCAAAATAACAAGGGTATCATATACCAGCTGAGCAGGTGCTCGACCTGATTACTGCGGTAGTTATTGCGTAAATATTGCTGAGAGAGCAGTACTTTATCACCCGCCATCATGTGAAAAATAACACCATCCTGATGCCATATCTTGAGGTCGGTTTCTTTTTCAATATTGCGATACAGCTTGGTACACAGGTTTTGATTGACATCAATGGCGTAAAACTTGTACCCCCAAGAGAGTACGACAAAATCATAATAGCGATGATCTCTAGAACCCATTTTAAGGCATTGAGTTTTTTCTACATTGATCAGGTATTGCGGTAATGACTGGTACTCAGGAAGGTTCAGGCGATCATAAATCAACCCGCCAATAATTATATGAATAATTGCGATACTGGCCAAAAAGAACTTTCTGAGGGGTTGTTGTTCTTCGCCCTGAAAATCTAACAGGAATTCCACCGAGTCTCGTTCCTCATCATGCTGATGAGAGGAGGCTTCGTAATCAGGTTTTTCCCCAGCCGCCAGTCGCTTTTGAATTTCGTCATCCACTTTTGCAGCGCGATTGGGGAATCTTTCTTTATCGATATTCTCTTGTACTTCGAGAAGCTCCGCCAAATTGTAGCTGGCGTAATGAGGTTCTGGAGTCATCTTTATCATCCTTGAATTCATTTGTGATGTTATTTTACAAGGTGTTAGCGTTAATGAAAATCTCTTGAACGGCTGGAGAGTTGCGCTAGTAAGTGACTTTGATCTTCCAGTTTGCCAGCGATCAGGTGCGTCACTCCGCCATCTCCTCGCTCCAGAACACCAGTCACTTTCAGTATATGGGCTTTCAGATAGGCTTGTTTCTGTGCTCTGGCGGTGGCTCTCCAGACGATAACGTTAATATTACCCGTATGATCTTCTAAGGTGATAAACGTCACTCCTGAAGCCGTTCCGGGGGCCTGACGACCTGTTACCATGCCTATAGCGGTAATAATAGATTGATGACGTGCATTAGCCAGCTCGCGGGCAGAGGTAAACTTGCCCAGTTGCCCTTGTGCTTGTAACAGTGCTATTGGGTGTTGTTTTAGTGTTAGTCGAGTGGACTGATAATCTTCTAACAGATTTTCAATATCGTCAGGTTGGTGCTGATAACCTTGCGTTGGCTCGTGCAGTTCGTTGAACAGTGGCAATTCAGATTCGCGATTTAATAGCGCCCAACGGGTTTGATATCGATTTTGTTCAATTTGATGCATGGCATCCGCGCTGGCCAGGGCCTGCAGTTCGTTGCTTTTAATAGTGAGTTGTTTTAGCTGGTTGACATACTTGTAGCCCTGTGTGGGACGGTTCTGCAGTAGTATATGGGCTGCGCTTGCTGAAAAGCCTTTCACCTGCCTCAAGCCCAGGCGCAGAGCATAACCTTTGCTTTGTTTTTCCATCTGATGATCCCAGTTTGAATGGTTGATACACACGGGCAATACCTTGATATCGTGCTGTCTGGCATCCTGAACCAGTTGCGAGGGCGTATAGAAGCCCATCGGCCAGCTATTCATCAAACCGGTATAAAAGGCTTCGGGGTAATAATATTTTAACCAAGAAGACACATAAGCCAGAATGGCAAATGATGCGGAATGGGACTCGGGAAAACCGTATTCGCCAAAACCACAGATCTGTTTAAAAATGCGCTCTGCGTATTCGTAGTTGTAGCCGCGATTCATCATGCCGCTGATGAGCTTGCTTTTGAACTTCAGCAGCTCTCCGTTTTTTTTCCAGGAGGCCATCGCTCGACGTAACTGATCCGCTTCGCCGCCAGTAAAACCCGCAGCTACCATGGCCAGCTTGATCACTTGCTCCTGAAAGATGGGTACGCCTCGAGTGCGCTTGAGTACGGCTTTAACCTCTTCTGAAGGGTAGGTTTCAGGCTCTTTGCCGTCACGGCGGCGTAAAAAGGGATGTACCATATCGCCTTGAATGGGGCCGGGTCGCACAATGGCTATCTGAATCACCAGATCGTAGTAATTGCGAGGCTTCAGGCGGGGCAACATACTCATTTGCGCCCGGGATTCAATCTGAAATACTCCTACGGTGTCAGCTTGTTGGATCATGCGATATACATTGGCATCGTCTTGTTTGCGGGTAATGTCGGCAATACTGAGTTTGCGCCCATAATGCTGCCATACAAGTTGGAACATCTTACGTATGGCAGTGAGCATGCCCAAGGCCAAAACATCCACTTTCAGGAGTGCCAGACTTTCCAGGTCGTCTTTATCCCATTGGATCACTGTGCGTTCTGGCATGGCAGCATTCTCTACGGGAACAAGCTGGTACAGTGGCCCTGCGGAAATCACAAAGCCGCCAACATGCTGCGATAAATGGCGCGGAAAGCCTTTTAGCTCTTCTACCAGGTTCACCAGCTTTTCGCTTTGACTGGCACTACTGGCAAGGCCCAGTTCCACGATTTGTGCCTGCCAGTCCAGGCCGCGATCCCGGCGGTTTATATTTTTAATAAAATAATCTAATTGTATTTCGGCAATCCCCAAGGCTTTTCCCACCTCGCGCAAGGCACTTTTGAAGCGGTAAGTGGTGACGGTGGCCGCGAGCGCCGTGCGCTCCCGGCCGTATTTCTGATAGATGTATTGAATGACTTCTTCGCGTCGTTCGTGTTCAAAATCCACATCAATATCTGGTGGTTCATTGCGCTCTTTGGAAATGAAGCGCTCAAAGAGTACGGAAATCTGCCTGGGATCGACGGCGGTGATCTCCAGGCAATAACATACAACTGAATTGGCGGCAGAGCCGCGTCCTTGATAGAGAATGCGTTGTTGCTTGGCAAACTGTACGATGTCGTAGATAGTCAGAAAGAAGTATTCGTACTCCATCTCGGCGATGAGTTTGAGCTCTTTGGCAATAATGCGCTTGATGGCAAAGTAGTTCTCTGGAGGCTGAGCAAAACGCACTTGCATACCTTTTAATACGCATTCTCGTAAGTATTTTTTGGGGGTGTAACCTGCGGGGATCAGCTCTTGCGGATACTGATACTTAAGCTCCTGTGGGCTAAAGCTACACCGTTGTGCAATGTGAGTACTTGCTTCTATCCATTCGCTTGGGAATAGGCTTCTTATCTTATCCATTGGCCTTAAACAACGCTCAGCATTACTGAGTAAATTACGACCTAATTGCGCCACTGGCGTACCCGCTTTAATGGCGCTGACGATATGCTGTAACGGTAAACGCTCTGCTTCGTGCATGAGCACCCCACCACAGGCGCTGATGGGAATATGCCATTGATTCGCAAGTTGTTTGCAGTGGGCCAGGTAGTCTTGCTCATTAGCTTTTAAATGTCGCTGCACACCCAGCCACAATCGCTGTTTATAATGTTTTTTTAACCATTCTGCCCAGTGTTTGTCAGTCTCCCTGTCTCCGTGGGGGAGCCACAGTACCAGGCAGTGTTGGCAGGTTTTCAGATCCCATTCCTGTAATTGATATTCGCCTTTGGGCGAACGTCGTCTGGCGTTGGTGATAATACGGCACAGTTCACTGTAGGCTTCTTTATGAGGACACAACAATACCAACTGCAATTCATCCTGAAAGCGAAAGTAACTGCCAACAATAAGTTTGATGGGCAAATCGTGTTTTTGCTGTTCGCTATAAGCGCGAACAATGCCTGCCACCGAACATTCATCGGTGATCGCCAGCGCCTGATACCTTAAAAAATGGGCGCGCTGAATCAGCTCTTCCGGATGTGAAGCCCCGCTGAGAAATGAAAAATTGCTCTGACAAAACAATTCAGCGTATGACATAGGTTTGGCTCAGCTGAAAATGCCGTGCAGGAACCATTGCTGTTTTGTGGTGCGGAACACCCAATACCAACGCCCTTGCACAGAGTGAGCGATAAAATAATCTCGCAGTACCGGGTGATCGTCCCACCAACCGGACAGAATACGCTCAGGCCCTTGTACCAGCTGAACTTTTTCGGTCAACCGCTGTGGTTTTGCAAGCAAAAAGAAGGGCCGATTGGCTTGCAATTGGGGGATTGCTGGTAAAGGTTTTCCGGCAGCCTGATAACAATTGATGTACTCAGGACGAAAATCATCTTGCAAGCTAACTGTCTGAACTTTTTCCAGGCCCAGCCTGGCTTGTAATAAGCTAATCAGCTGTGCTTGAGACAAAACACTTTTCTTGCCGCTAAACAGATCATTACTTTGTGCTGTTTTGAGTCTGACATTGCCGGTTTCCAATGACAGGGCATATACAGGAGATTTTAGTTGTACATTTTCCAGCTTTAATTTTAACAAGGCCTGCCATGTGGTTGCCCGATATTCACCCTCAGCACTATTTACCTGTACGGGCAAGCTGGCTTGCTCACGTTGGTGCAGGCTCAAGATAATCTCTTCGGTGACCTGCTCTCTGATCAGTAAAAAGTCTTCCAGTGCTTCCAAAAGCAACGTCGCTGGAGGTAATAATATCTGGGTATTGTCGATTTCGTAAAGCAACTCAAGGCGACGGTTAAAGCGCTTCTCCGGATGGTAAAAATTCACACTGTGATGTAATTCACCCAGCAGGCGCCCCATGTAAGTCAGAAGCTGGATATCAAAGCGCTTGGCGATATCATTGAGAGAAATGGCCGCCAGATCGCCAATCAATCGAATACCGACGCGTTTCAGGTTTTCAATGGTTTTGTTATCTAGCTCGCTTGCCTCTATAGGTTGTGCTAGTAACTGTTTGCGCATATTGGGATGATTATCGGTGATTGTATCCCAACCTGATTCGGCCAGTAGTTTGGCAGCAAATGGGGTTGAACCCGTTGCGTAATGAAACCTCACCTGGTTGTTATGCAGGGTTCTGGATATGGCTTGCCAGTAGTTGTCCAGGCCCTGATAAAAACGCAGCATGGTATGAATGCGCAATAAAACGCCATTGGACGAAAATGGCACTATATCGGAAGTGAGTTGGTACAAACTATCGCAGAGGTGTTTTATTTTATTGGTTTCATAATCTGGGTTATAAGGCTCTACCTGGAGCTCATGACACAAAGCACTGGCGCTGCCCAGACCCATACCCGGCTTGAGTCCAGCCTGTTGCGCCTGGCTATTTAACTGGCGGATACGGTTGTCTTTGGCATCCAGGATAATAATGGCTTTATCGTTTTCGGTTGCAAATTGACAGTCCATCTGCAGAGCAGGGAAATGCAGGTATAACCACAGTTTCTTCATACGCCACCCGATATTGATGCTTAACTGGCGTGTCTTTTCGGGAAAGGAATGACGTTATTATGATTATTATGACTTTCCGTGAGTTGCAATGCAGGCCAGTGTGGTTGCATATTCACATGGATGTTGCGATGCACCCAGCTACCAATGCGCTTATTGATTTTAACTTCTAAACCTTTGGGTTGTGCGCTCAACGACATGGCTAAGGTGACGGGCAGTGACAAGCCTTGGGTGAGTTGCGAACGAAAGATAAATTGCACCGCATTACTTTGTTTTGCCGCCAACTGTAAGCGCTTAATTTGATGTATTTCCAAATTTTGCAACCAGCTTAATACGGTATGGCAACAATCACTTTTTAAGCATTGTTCTGCGGCCCATAAGGCTTGCTGTTGGTCGTCGGGTGAGATTAGCAGCACCAGACTTAAATCGATGCCCATTTGCGCTAACATTTCACCATTAATTAGCAATGGCGGAGCAATGATCACTAGCAGGCGTTGCTGTTGTTCTTGACGGTTTAACAGGTAAGGTAAAAACAAGCGCAGCTCACCAATACCAATATCACTATGAACATCGATAACACCTTGTCCCGGCAACCCGCCTTCTAACTCCGCATCTAGCTCAGGGTACCCAGACAAGCCACCTTCACCGGGCTCGTGTAACGCTTTTCCCTGCCATATCAAATGCTTATTTTTAAGATAGCTAAGGATATTATTCACCGGAAACACCTGAAGAAACGATATAAATATACTGTATTTATATACAGTATATTTGTTGTCGAAAAACTTGCAAGTTTTGTTTTGGCTTGCCGCTTGTTAAAGTCTTATCTCTTTGAACTGTGGTGAAAAATATAATGGGATATTGGCTATTTAAAACTGAACCCGATGCGTTTGGCATTGATGATTTGGCGGCAAGGCCGGATCAAACTGAGCCTTGGGATGGGGTGCGTAATTATCAGGCACGCAACTTCTTAAGAGACGATATCAAGCTTGGCGATCAGGTCTTTATTTACCACTCCAGCTGTAAAAATGTGGGTATTGTGGGATTGGCAGAGGTGGTTAAAGAGGGCTATGTAGATGGCAGCCAATTTGATCCTGAGGCGAAATATTACGATCCAAAAGCAAAAACAGAGAATCCTCGTTGGTACCGGGTGGACATTAAGTTCATCAAAAAATATGCGAATTTATTGCCTTTGGCAGAGATAAAAGCCATGCCGGAGATTCAGGAATTGGCGCTGGTGAAAAAAGGGGCGAGGTTGTCGGTAATGCCAGTGCCTGAACAGGAGGCGAAAGTATTACTGGCACGCCTGGACTGAAATTGCAGGGCGAGTTAATAAAGTTAAACGCCCGGCAGATATACTGGCAGGCGTTTTGATTATGGCTGTATGAAGCACTTATCTTTTGCTATCAACAGCCATTTGAATTTTATCCAGGTCCTCTTGTGAGAATTCACCGCGTTCGATCATTTTAACAATAACATCAGTGTGGCCAGTTAAAACTGCGTGCTCACCATGTCCGCCTAAAATTATCTGTTTGTGAATGACTTTCTTGTCAGCATCACCATCAGCGATCACTTCAATATTTTCATCATCAATAAACACTTTCTTGAGGAGTTCAGCATCCCCACCATTGACCATGACCATTTTGTGTTCTTTGGCGCCTTTGATTTTTGTTAAATCAAAATGACCATTTCCGGTAAACAAATGACGTGTACCTTCGATGGTTTGCATGATGGTTTCTCGCGTCTTATCGTCGAACTCTGTGAGACGAATATCCAGTAAATCGTCATCTTGCAGCTCTTCCGGGGTAAGGGTTAGCGTTTGATCGTCAACGTTTATTACCACGTTTTTGTTATTGTCAGCGCGAATTTCGATGATTTTATGTGGCATCACATTAGTAGCTGATACGCTACCTACCAAAGCAAGATAGCCGGAGATAGCAGCAGCTAATAATGTTTTAGCAGAAGTTTTCATATGAGTTGTTCCTATTGATAGTAAAGTTCCCACTGTTTAGTACAATGTCCGTGCCAAAAAATAAAACCCTTATATATCAGTGATATAGGTTTTTTTATGGCAGGGTAAGCGAACTACATCCTAAATACTTCCCGATATGAGCCA
Organism: Planctobacterium marinum; assembly: GCF_036322805.1. Classification (GTDB taxonomy): domain Bacteria; phylum Pseudomonadota; class Gammaproteobacteria; order Enterobacterales; family Alteromonadaceae; genus Planctobacterium; species Planctobacterium marinum_A. The sequence goes on from NZ_AP027272.1 coordinate 50,359, forward strand.
ATGATATCCCCAAATCAGGATATTTCTACTGGAGTATTCATCATACATAGACTTAAATATCAGCAATCGCCTTTGAATAACACCTGTAGACGGTACACAACGAAGTTGGTTCGGTTCTTGATAGGTTGTGTCATTTATTATGGTCAAATAAGGCTTAGCCACACTTGAGTAACATGACGTTGTACAGACCCACTTCACTAAAACACTATCTATTTGGTATCACGGTATTATTCGTTGCCCTTTTAACGGCAGTGCAATTAACCTTATTTGATTATGTTAAAAATCAAATACAGGATGAAATAGCGCAGCGCAGCAGAGCTTTATCTGATGTGGCAGTCAAGGTCTTAAACCGGCAAGTGACAACGAGCACCACAGTGTCAGATGAGCGTCTTACCAAAGCCAACACCCAATCAATTCGCCTTGTGGTGGAATCAAGACCCGGATACGAAGTGGATCTTGGTGATGGCTACACGTTTAAAGGCGGAAAAGATACCAAAATCATTCACGTATTGCCGACAGAAGAGCCAGTCCAGCAGGTGCGTTTGGATGCACCAGCAGCGGTGCAGCAACCTCCCATGGCATTAACACGGGTTGGCGATAGTTTCCGGATTGCCTTTGCAGATGACCCCGATAGGTTGGTGAGTCAGCATATTGTTCAGTTTGATCAGCATCATTCAATGGTGTCGGATTATTTTGACGGGATCATCATTACGACGCTGATCCTGATGTGTCTGTTGCTTGTGTATTTTTATTGGTTGGCAGGGAAAATCAGTATACCTCTGATACTACTGGGCAGTGGTTTCAAACGACTCGAAGAAGGGGAGTTTGGCGCCCAAATTGTCGAATCGGGTGTCGATGAAGTGAAATATACTTTGCAGCAATTCAATCACATGAGCCAGAAATTAGCACAGCTAAATAAACAGGAGAGGGAATGGCAACAACAGCAACAATTAGTTGAAATTCATGAGGTTTCTAAGGGATTAGCGCATACATTGCGAAATCCGTTAAATACTATTGGTTTGGCAGTAGAACAAATTGCACAGGAAGGTGTGTCGGCAGAAACTCGTATGTCACTGGCTAAACACATTCGCCAAAAGATCAGCCACCTGGATAAAACCATAAAAACCATGTTGCGTCTCAACAGTCATGATTTAAAACGCGACAACGATGTGGACGTTAACTCGATTATCTCTGATCTTATTATGGAGTTTGCCAGTGACAATGCTCCCGAAATTGTCTTCGAACGTCCAGCAACTAAAGTGAAACTCAAGGGGGCTGTATCAGAAGTCAGGGCGGTAATTCACAGCATTCTCAGTAATGCCATGGAAGCGAGTAAGCCAGAGCAACAGGTTGTGATCAAGGTGCAAGAGCAACAGAATACAATACAGATTGAAGTCGTAGATCAAGGTGAGGGGCTCGACAACAAAGATATCGAAGCGTTATTTCGGCCCCATACTAGTGACAAACCCGAAGGCGCAGGAATGGGTTTGTTTCTCGCTCAGCGGATCAGTTACACCTACTATGATGGTGCTATTAGGCTTTCGCCTAACCACCCTAACGGATGCGTGGCTACTATCACATTAGCAAAGGAGGTGTAATATGAATGACAATATCCGGGTTCTGCTGGTGGAGGATGATGAAATACAGCGGCAGGTGGTGGCTGATATCCTGGCCTTTGCCGGCTATCAGGTTACAGCGAAAGAGTCAGTAGAAAGTGCCATTTTGGCACTGAAATCAGAAACCTTTGATGTTGTGTTTTCCGATTGGAAGTTGGCAAACCTTACCGGTCTCGATCTGTTAAATTATGTAAAAAGCAATGAAATATCCGTGGGCTTTGCCATTGCTACTGCATATGGCTCTATCGAACATGCCGTCGAGGCGATGGCCGCTGGGGCAGATGATTACCTGGCGAAACCCTTTGAACGACAACAATTACTGTTATGCATCAACAAAATTTATACTGCACAGCAGTTAAGACTGAGTAATCAAAACCTTCGTGCGGCACTATCTGAACAGCAATCCCTGGTGGATCTTGTTGGCAACTCGGATAGTATGCAGCGGGTTTATCAGCGCATTGAACGCATTGCTGACACCAATGCAACGGTCCTCATAACCGGAGAAAGTGGCACCGGTAAGGAGCTCGCAGCAAGAGCCCTCCATCAAAGTTCGGCTCGCTCTGACAGCCCCTTTATCACCGTTAATTGTGGTGCAATCCCTGAGTCTCTCGCTGAAGCTGAATTATTTGGCAGTAAAAAAGGGGCATTTACAGGCGCTGTAAATGACAAACCCGGACAATTTTTGCTTGCTGATAAGGGGACCCTCTTTCTCGATGAAGTAGGAGAGTTACCTCTGACTTTGCAGGTGAAGCTGCTGCGAGTGCTTCAGGAAAGCACCATCACTCCTGTTGGGGGCAGTGAAGAAGTAACGCTTAATATCAGAGTTATTGCTGCCACTCATCGCAATCTCCCGGAAATGATAGCCAAAGGTGAATTTAGAGAAGATTTGTATTACCGCTTGAATATTGTGCCTATCCACATGCCGCCTTTGCGAGAAAGGGAACATGACGTAGCGCAACTCATTCAATTTTTCTGTCAAAAATACGCCAAACAATACGCTGTAGAAACGCCGAAAATCAGTCAAAAAATGCTTAAAAGCTTGATTGATTATCCTTGGCCTGGCAACGTCAGAGAGTTATCAAATCGCATCGAACGTTTTGTATTGCTCGCAGACGAAGCAGAATTACGCACAGAAGTACAAAGGACTTTTTGCCAGGAGGAGGAAGCGACATTCGTTATTCCGGAGGAAGGGATCAACTGGTTCCAGTTTGAGCGTGATTGTTTGCATCAAGCACTTGCGCGAACTCAAGGAAACAAAGCCGCTGCGGCAAAACTCCTTGGCCTGAACTACAAGGCTTTTTTATACAGACTAGAGAAGGGGGAAAGCTGAGCCGAGTGGTAAAACACAAATATATTCAGGTGCCTGAGTGGTTGATTCAGACACGCCAAACCTGGATCCTTAACTGGCTTCAGATTGATCGGAGATTTCTTTTTTGGGACTGGGGTTAGTAAAGTGGTTAACGATGTTGGTGCAGGCAATCACAAAACTACCCACATTGTTTTTGACCCAAGGGACACGCACTTCAGAAGGCATCTCAGAGATAAACTTTCTAACGTCGTCCAGTGATTTTCCTTCACTGGCAAGCGCGCGTTTTAAGGCTTCTTCTACAGTGGCGCCGTGCTCGCAACACTGCATCACAACCGTTTCAAAGCCTTTAAAAATTGCAGAGGTGTGTTCGTACGGCTCACCTTTGATCAAGCCGCGTTTATGAGCCGACTCTAGCTGCGAAGTGAGCATCTTCTGAATTTGTGCCGCCAGTGAATCAACGGTGGTCAGGGCAAACCTTGAGCGGTTTTCGGCGCTGCGGGCCAAATGCCGGAATTCTCTGAGTTCTTTTGCCATGGTTTGGTTTTTCACAACAAAATAAATCAGGATCATCACCATAAACATAATTATGGAGACTGCTGCAATCATTTTCTTTTTTCCTTTGACGCTAACAAAAGGGCGATACACAAAATAAGGTATCGCCCTGATTCTAAATAAACTGAGTTTAAACTCAACCAACCTGAATCTTTTTTTTGTATCCGACTATTTATCTTTCTGCTTAAGGGTATCGCTAATATAACGAGCGATGTTTTCTTCCAGTGTGGTTAAAGGCACAGAACCATGGGCTAAAACGGCTTTGTGAAAGGCTCGTACATCAAATTTATCCGCTAGTTTAGTTTCGGCTTCCTGACGTAAACGCTTAATGGTGAGTTCCCCTATTTTGTAAGACAGGGCTTGTGCAGGCCAGGTAATGTAACGATCTACCTCAGTACGCACGTTATGCTCAGACAGCGCTGTATTCTCAAGCATGTAAGCAACTGCTTGTTGGCGTGTCCAACCTTTTGTATGAATACCGGTATCCACTACTAAACGCGTTGCGCGCCACATTTCATAACTCAGGCGACCAAACTCATCGTAAGGCGTTTCGTAAAAATCCACTTCTTTACCCAGATATTCCGAGTATAAACCCCAACCCTCACCGAACGCCGAGATATAAGTGTAGCGGCGTACATTGGGTAAATCCTCCAGTTCTTGTGAAAGGGCGATCTGTAAATGGTGGCCAGGCACCGCTTCATGCAGTGTCAGCGCGGGTAATGCGTATAGAGGACGTTTGTCCAAAGCATAAGTGTTTACCCAATAATAACCTGGCTCTGTGTCGTTAGTAGGTGAGATGTAGCGACCCGTAGTGTAATTGGGAGCAATGCTCTCTGGTACCGGGGCTACACCATAGGGAGTACGCGGTAAGTAAGAAAACAATTTCGGTAGCCTGGCATCAATGCGCTTTGATAAATAGGCAGCGTAACGCAAAATTTCGTCTTCAGTTTTGGCGTAAAACTGTGGGTCGGTACGCAAAAACTGAATAAACTGCGCCAGATCACCTTCATACTGTAACGAGTCAATAACCTCCTGCATCTCTGAGCGAATACGCTTTACTTCGCTTAAGCCCAGCTGGTGGATCTCATCCGCGGTAAGACTGGTGGTGGTGTAATAGGCAGCCCGATTTTGATAGTAAGCTTCACCATCTGGCCAGGTTATCGCCCCTAAGGTTTTTTTGGCACCGGGAAGGTACTCTTTATTGAGAAATTCATAGAACTTTTGATAGGCCACAATAACGCGATTAGAAATTACCTGTTGTGCTTGTTTTTGCAGCGCCAGCCAGTCATTGTCATTCATAAACGCCACGCTATCTTTTGCAAATGGCCCATAAAAACCACTTTCCGTTGGGTTTTCATGGATAAAGTTTTGCACTAGTTGTGGCACGATATCCAGCACTTCTCTTGGCTGTGTCATTCCCGACTTTAAGCCTTCCTTGAGCCAGTGGGTTTGCTCGGCAAAGTAACGGGGAAAGTCACTGAGACGCTGCAAATAAAATTCATAATCGGCGGCGCTGTTAAACTTGTGAGTATTGGGCAAAAACGCCAGTCCGCTGTAAAAACCGGATTCGGAGGTAAAAGGCAGATAATGGCCTTTGAATTGATACTCATCAATTTGGTTTTGCAGTCGCAGTTTTTGCACAGAAAGTGATATCTGCTCTGACACATCTAGTCGCTTAACTTTGATCTTGTTAAGAGACTGCATGTATTGCAACGCCTGTTGATTTTGCGTTGCCAGTCCCTCAGGCGACAAATCAGCCAGTCGTCCAACTTCTTGTTTCTGGCCCATCCGCGTGGCCAGTACCGGGCTGTTTTTCAGCTCCCATGTCCAGATGGTATCCAGTAGTTCATTGAGTTTTTTGCTTTCTGAAGCAAAGCTGATGCTGCTCACCAACAGCAGGGCAAGAAGGAGATGTTTCATTATTGATTATCGTTATTTTATAGATGGCTTAGTGTAAGCCACCTGCGAATAAATACAAATTTGCTGATGATCAGTTTTTGGGGGTGTAAATGGGAGAGGGGAACTGTGTCACCTTGTCACCCAACTCGGTGATTTTAGCGCTGCCTTGTTTTTTCACTTCATCAATTTTGAGCACACTGTGCAAAGGGATGTAAGTGCGGTTCACATTGGCGTATTCGGATTTCAGTTTCTCATGGCTTGGATCCACCACTAAACTTGTATGATTATCCCAAACGAAATCTCCGATTTCGATAAAACCAAACAAATTGCCTTGAGTCACCTCGCGCACATAGAGCTCATAGCGCTCGCTATTGGCAATAAACTGGATGCGATATAAGGGTTGTTTGTCACTCATAGTCGACTGTCAATTCTAAAAAGAGTCATAATTCGCCATTAGATGGCGCTGATTTGGCACTTTTCAAGATGGTAGCTTAAGAAAACAGCTTCTTCCAGATGCCACTCTTTTCTGGTTTGTTATTGACAATGGTAGCCCGCCACAGCTGCTCTAATGCGTGACGTGCTGAGGTGCTAAAGTCAGGCTTCAGGATTTGCAGGCTAGGAGACATCAGCACTTTAGCGATATTTTCAGTGGGATGAGACAGCTGCCATAAGCCCAGTAACAACGCATAACTGCGTACAATTAAAGAGGCCGTATCTTCTTCGGGTAAGGCAGGAAACATGGCTGAGATTGAACGGGCAGCCTGTTTTGTGGCCTTTGCTTGTTCGTTCTTGTGCGCCAGTAACACTTTGCTATCAACATTTTGCTCGATAACGCTGGTGCTCATGCAGGCCAGTTGCATAAAGACGGGGTTGTCTTCCATATAGGCACAACAGGTATCCAATAAAGTGAGCATAATGGATTCATCAAATTGCCCGTTTTTATGGAAGGTCTTAAGCCAGTTAAGGTGATATTCCTCCAGAATAGCCAGAAATATCTCTTCCTTACTGCGAAAGTAAAGATACAGTGTACCTTTCGCGACACCTGCATCTTTACCGATTTGCGCCGTGGTGGGCAAAACACCGGGGTTGTTTTGATAAAGCGTAATGGCCGATTGCAATATGGCTTTGCGCCGAACCTCTTTTTCTTTGGCGCCACGCGCCCGTTTAAATTCAGTCATATCAACCTTCTATGCTGCCAATGGCCCAAGTAGCGCTTCTGTAGCGAGTTCCAATTCATCTGTGGCACCTGCAATGATGCCAGTTACGGCAAAACCCTGCACATAATTACACAGTTGCAGCGCCGTTGCTTCAATATTGATATCAGCGCGAACCTGTTTGTGCTCAATGGCGCGCTCCAGGCAGCCGATAAAACCAATTTCTAATTGGTCCACATAATGCCGACCAATACTGCGTACGTGTTTGTCATCATAGCCTAGCTCTGTCACCGTATTCACCAATAAGCAGCCTTTGCCTTTCACCAGGCTGACATAGTCATTAAAAAACTGAGTAATGGAGCTTAAACCTTGATTGCGTTCCAGGTTACCGAGTATTTGCTGCAGAACGGTGGCCTGGTAGTGTGCTAATACCTTGTACAAAAAAGACTGTTTGGAGCCAAACTCCAGATAAAAGCCCCGGCGATTAAAGCCGGTGCGGGCGATAATTTCGTCCATTACGGCGCCATTGTAGCCGTGCTCTAAGAAAATCTGCACGGCTTCGGTGAGTACTTCATCAACATCGTATTGTGGTCTTCTCGCCATTTATACGGTTCCTAAGAATAGCTGTTCTCTTAGCATAAATTATCAACAATGCCTGTCAAGCTGGAAAAAAAGAAACTTATGCCCTAAGGTAGGCGGCATGCGAACACATGGCTCTAATGCGACATGATAAGCCGGTGCTCGAAAAACCAACCCATTCTGGAACGATAAGCCTCTATGAAAAAAATAAAACTCACTCTTTGTTTGCTGCTCGGTGCATTTATCAGCACTGCCAGCCATGCTGACATTCTTAAAGCGGATGACAGCCGTATAAAAGCGCATTTGCGCTTCTTATCTCACGATTTGCTTGAGGGCCGTGATACTGGCTCGCAAGGATTGGAAATTGCCTCTTTGTACATTGCTTCACAGTTTGAGCAGTATGGCTTGTTACCCGCAGGTGACAATGGTAGTTACATGCAACGCGTTACCTTTCGCCAGTCTTTTCTTGATCAGGACTCGCCTGAATTTGTATTGAACAAAGGTGGCGAGACAACAGAGCTGAAATATCCGAAAGAGTTTTTGGTTAGCCCCAGTGCAATGTATGAAGATGCCCATGTTTCAGGGGAATTGGTCTTTGTCGGATACGGAATTATTGCTCCAGAACTGGAGCACAATGATTATGCGGGGCTTGATGTCGAGGGTAAAATAGTGGTGATGTTGTCAGGCAAGCCACAGTCTTTCCCCAGTGAAGAGGGGGCTCATTTCGCTTCGGGTTATCAGAAGGGCAGATATGCTGCTGAAAACGGAGCAATTGGTACGATTTCAATCCCGACGCCACGCAGCGAAAAAGCGCGTCCCTACGAGCGTTCATTAAATTATATCCACGTACCACGTGTGCGCTGGTTAAAAGAAGATGGTATGCCTGCAAACACCTTTGCTGAACTCAAAAATGGCGCTTCTTTAAGCCCTGAAACAGCGAAAATGTTGTTTGCTGGTGAGAAAATGAGCCTTGAAGATATCTACGCAGAACTGGAAGATGATAAATCTCCCAAAGGTTTTGCCATGCAATCCAGTATCGAGTTGAGCAAAAAGAGCGAGTTCAAAGAAATTACCAGCCCTAATGTAGTGGCAATTTTGCCTGGCAGCGATCCTGAGTTGGCGAAAGAGTATGTCTCTTTTTCTGCCCACCACGATCATATTGGTATCGCCAAAACGGTTGAAAAAGACAAGATCAATAACGGCGCCTTGGACAATGCCAGCGGCACCTCAGTGTTGTTAGAAACTGCGCGTTTGTTAGCTCAAGCTCCGGCACCGAAGCGCTCAATTTTGTTTGTAGCAGTAACGGGCGAAGAAAAAGGGCTACTGGGTTCGGACTATTATGCGCAAAACCCAACGGTGCCAATTGAAAGTATTGTGGCTAACGTCAATCTCGATATGCCAGTGCTGACTTACGAGTTTGCCGATGTGATTGCCTTCGGTGCAGAACACAGTAGTTTGAAAGCATCAGTGACCGCTGCCGCTAAATACCATGACTTAACTCTCGGACCTGATCCAATGCCCGATCAGGCGATTTTCACCCGCTCAGACCACTACAGCTTTGTTAAACAAGGTGTACCCTCTGTATTTGTAATCCCCGGTTGGACTGCTGTCGATCCTGAAGTAGATGGCGCTAAGAAGTTTGGTGAATTTTTCGGTAAGTGTTACCACAAACCTTGTGACGAATTCTCCGAAGACTTCAATTGGAAAGCGGCTGTGAAATTTGCGGAAGTGAATATTCAGATAGGCCAAACCATTGCAAATCAAATGGAAAAGCCCACCTGGAATGACGATAGCTTCTTCGGTAATACCTTTGGACGCTAATACAATACGCCATTAAAAAAGGCTGCGAATGCAGCCTTTTTTGTGACTATTTTACAGTCTCAATTTAGCCAAAAAAACGCTCTCGCATAAACTTCCACTGCGCACCAAAGCCATCTGTGGGACGGGCGCTGAACTCTGAACGCACAAACTGATTGATGCGGCCATCCACATAGCAAATCAGAATATTGGCAATCAATGTTTCGTCGGCAGGCAGGGCTTTGCCTTCGCGTAATTTACGCTCCCTCAGGATTTGTCTGAGTTGGGTTTCAAGGCGTTCGAAAAGCTGCGCAATGCGAGTGCGCAAGCGCTCCTGTTCACCCTGTAAGGCGTCACCGTTGAGAATACGGGTTATACCGGGGTTTTTCTCAGCAAAACCCAGAATCAAATGTAAGATTAACTGGCAGCGGTTACCGGTATCTTTTTCTTCATCGACAATCTTATTGATGCGGCTGAACAGGGTTTCTTCAATAAACTCTATTAAGCCTTCAAACATGCGCGCCTTACTGGGAAAGTGACGATAAAGTGCTGCTTCTGAAACGCCCACTTTTTCCGCCAATTTGGCCGTTGTTATACGTTGTCCATGATGGGTTTCCAACATTACCGCGAGTGATTGCAATATCTGGGCTTTGCGGTTGTTTTTACGAGTTGCTGGCATAATGGTGTCCTGAGGTATTCTCGTCCTTGGATTAATGCGTGCCAGAGGAGCCAAAGCCGCCCTGACCTCTTTCGCTTTCGGTAAATTCTTCTACGACTTCAAATTGTGCCTGAATTACTGGCAGTATCACAAGCTGAGCAATGCGTTCGCCGGGATTAATTTGCTGGCTTTGTTGCCCTCTATTCCAGACTGACACCATCAGTTGCCCTTGGTAATCAGAATCGATTAACCCTACCAGGTTACCCAGCACTAAGCCTTTTTTATGGCCAAGTCCAGAGCGCGGTAAAATGGTGGCACATAAGCCAGGATCGCCTATATACATGGCTAGGCCGGTGGGTATTAGCTCGGTTTGACCTGGCTCCAGGGTTAATGTGTTATCCAAACAGGCACGCAGATCCATACCGGCTGAACCCGGTGTGGCGTATTCTGGCAGTGGAAATTCATTACCCAGTCGTGGGTCCAGTATTTTAAGGTCGATTTTGTGCATATCAGCTGTGTTTCTGGTTAAATCGTTGTGCAACTGCTTCTAATAATTGCAGCGCAATTTGTTGTTTATTCGCCTTTGCCAATGGTTGCTCACCATCCGCCCAATACAAAGTGAGCGCGTTTTCATCACTATTAAAGCCAATGTCTGAACGCGATACGTCGTTTGCGGCAATTAAGTCTAACTTTTTACGGGCCAGCTTATCCTTGGCATATTGCGCCACATTTTGCGTTTCAGCGGCGAAGCCAACAGTAAAAGGTGGTTTGGGTAACGCTGCCACCGAAGCAAGAATATCGGGATTTCTAACAAAAGTAAGTGTTAACTCAATATTACTTTTTTTAATCTTGTGATCAACTGCTTGTGTTGGTTTGTAATCCGCTACAGCTGCACAGCCAATAAATATATCGCAATCTTGCACTTCTGCCATTACCGCGCTTAACATTTCTTCCGCAGTATTCACTTTGTGCAGTGATGCTTGTGTGGGGGCATTAAGATTAACCGGGCCGGACACCAGGCAAACTTCCGCTCCGAGTTTAAGTGCTGCCTCTGCAATCGCATAGCCCATTTTTCCGGAGCTGTGATTACTCATGTAGCGCACCGGATCAATATGCTCACGGGTAGGACCCGCGGTAATGATGACTTTTTTACCGGCCAGTAATTGGCTGCTGGTTTGCGAATCTAATAACTCAGCAATCTCTTCTGGTTCTATCATTCTGCCCGGTCCAATGTCGCCACAGGCTTGTTCTCCTTGGTCCGGGCCGATGAAACTGACATTGCGTTTAGCCAAGATTGCTAAATTCTCCTGGGTTGCCGGGGCACGCCACATTTGCTGGTTCATGGCCGGGGCTAAGTGAATTGGTGCTGTGGTGGCTAATACCAAGGTAGTGAGAAGATCATCTGCCAGGCCGTGGGTCAATTTGGCAATGGTATTGGCAGTTGCTGGCGCAATCAGTAATAGATCTGCCCATTTGGCCAGTTCTATATGTCCCATAGCCGCCTCTGCGGCAGGGTCGAGTAAATCATCGGAGACAATATTGCCAGAGACGGCTTGCAGGGAAAGAGGACTAACAAACTCTTTGGCGGATTGAGTTAAAACCACTCTGACGTTGGCGCCTCGCGCTTTGAGTTTACGCACCAGATCAGGCGTTTTATAAGCCGCGATTCCACCGCTGATACCCAGAAGAATATTGGTGTTGAGCAAAGATCCCATAGAAGAAATGATGTTGTTCTTTTTCGACTAATTATGTAGATTAACACGAAAGCACAGGAACTGCTTTGTTAATACTGTTAACCAGCGCTATTTTTGAATAAAAATTTTGCTTCATACATGGAATGTAACGATGAAATTATCTCAATGGCCTGAGGCGGAAAGACCTCGCGAAAAACTACTCAATTTAGGTCCTCAATCTCTCAGTGACGCTGAATTATTAGCGATATTTTTACGCACTGGTATTCCCGGTTTTAATGCCGTTGAATTGGCGCGTCAATTGCTGGTGGAATTCGGCTCTGTAAAGCGTTTGTTAAGCGCCAACCTGGGACAATTCTGCCAAGGTAAAGGGTTAGGCAAAGCTAAATTTGTGCAACTGCAGGCGGTATTAGAGCTTTCTCGTAGATATTTTGAGTCTGAGCCTCAAAGCAAAACACAATTTACCTCCTCGTCGTTTACTAGTGAATTTATCAGTCGAAGAATGGCTGGTTACAGCCAAGAGGTGTTTGCCATGCTGATGTTAGACTCTCAGCATCAGTATCTGCATTTTCAGCCGGTTTTCTTTGGCACTATTAATGCCGCTCCTGTTTACCCAAGGGAGCTGGTTAAACTTGCGCTTTCTTACAATGCTGCAGCCGTTGTTTTGGCTCACAATCACCCTTCGGGTATCGCTGAGCCGAGTCAGGCTGACAAACATATCACTCTGCGTATTGTGCAAGCCATGGAGTTAATGGATATTCGGGTGCTAGACCACATTGTGATAGGCGATGGGCAACATACATCAATGGCAGAGCGGGGAATGATGTAAAGTGTTGAAAATGGCTCATTAATTCAACTTTTACTTGAATCTGCTGATTTTATACTGTATAAAGTGCGCCCTCTTGTATGAGCATCTTCTGACCAGCGGCAATTTGCCGAGTTGAAAAGGTCGGGTTAAGTAAGTAATTTTTGGAGACAACAACAATGTCCAGAGTATGTCAAGTTACTGGCAAACGCCCTGCGGTAGGTAACAACCGCTCTCACGCGAACAACGCAACGCGTCGTCGCTTTTTGCCAAACCTACAATCTCACCGTTTTTGGGTTGAGTCTGAAAACCGTTTCGTTAAACTGCGTGTTTCTACTAAAGGCATGCGTATTATCGATAAGAAAGGCATCGATTCAGTATTAACTGAAATGCGTGCTCGCGGCGAAAAAGTTTAAGGAGTCTGAGTTATGCGCGATAAAATTAAATTAGTATCTACAGCTAACACAGGCTATTACTACACGACAGACAAAAACAAGCGTAACATGCCGGGCAAAATGGAGATCAAAAAGTACGATCCCGTTGTTCGCAAACACGTGCTTTTTAAGGAAGCAAAGATTAAGTAATCTTTTTGGTTTTTGTCTCCCGAAAAACCCGGTTAATTCCGGGTTTTTTGCGTTATCTCGCTGAAAAATTTTAATTTTTCTGTTAAATCGTTACACTGCTTCCATCGCAACTCATTTATCAATTCAATGCTCAGACTCAGCCATCGCGCCTGGAACAATGTCGTTATTCTGGCCATGTTATTTATGGTTTATCTGTTTACCCTCAGCAATGACATGATTAACAGCGATGAGGACACCCCTGAAGAGCTTATGCCACTTTTTCCACCTTTTAGTGTCATCATGACATTAGATTTTGGTATCGCACGCATAGAGCGAATAGGACAGGATTGGCGCATTCAGGATAACGCAGAAGCGCCACTCAATGATCTCGTGCAAATCAGTGAAAACTGGCGCACGTTAGAGGTGCGTCCTGCAGCAATCACGCCAGAGCAATCCCCTTATATCGTCTCTGTATTACTGGCGGGTGAAGATAAAAAGCGGGTATTTCAGCTGTTTCCTGAAGAGAGCGGGCTCATTCTACATTCCAGTGGTCAAAATTATCAGGTCGACAATATCGCCATCGAGTCTCTATTTCCCATCGCTTTGGTGGATTAGGTTAAAAACCAACAAAGCAGCGCTGGAGAGTGAATAGCAATAACACTATGAGCATCGCTAAAATCACAACTTTACTTATAGATAACAGTTTGCTTAACAGACCCAGTTTTACGATAACGACAGCATAAAAAACAGATTCTAACGCCAACTTAGTCGTTACCAGTGATGTGATGGGGTGGCGGGAATAATCGATGAAATACTCAAAAGCCAGAAACCACAATCCTTGCCAGGCAACCCAAATTGGTAAAAAGCGAAACCATAATAGTCGATAAAAGGTCGCCTTGGGCGGTCGCTCTATTTTTGGCATTGACTGCAATAAACAGAACTGCGATTAGACAGGCGGATCTCTTTTAGTGTTGTTGCACAATTAGGGCAGGGCTCACCCTTGCGGCCATAAACTAACAGTTGTTGCGCAAAGTAACCTGGTTTACCGTCACCACCGACAAAATCTCTAAGAGTGGTACCACCTTGGGTAATGGAGCGTTCCAGGATGCGTTTGGCGTCCGCTACAAATAAGGCATATTTGGCTTTTGATACCTTACCTGCTGCTTTATTGGGGTGAATACCGGCAGTAAATAGCGCTTCGGTGGCGTAAATATTACCGATGCCAGTTACCACCTTTTGATCCATCACAAATTGCTTTACGGCAATGGATTTACCACGCGATTTTTGCCATAGGTAATCGCCATCAAACTCTTCTGATAGTGGCTCTGGCCCCAAATGGCTGAGTAGTTTGTTCTCTATGGGGGGCGTGTCCAACCAAAGAATACAGCCGAATCGCCGTGGATCGGAATAGCGTAATATCAAGCCGTTTTCAAAACCAATATCTGCATGATCGTGTTTCAAAATGGCATCGTCTGGTTTGGCAATGCGTAAGCTGCCAGACATGCCCAAATGAATAAGTAAAGCTTTCTGAGTGTTGTGCTCAAGATACAAGAGTAAATATTTGGCGCGGCGCTCAATGGCTGTTATTCGTTGTCCTGTGAGTATTTGCTCAATATTATCAGGTATTGGCCAGCGCAAAGAACGCTGGCGAATAGTCACATTTGCGATCCGTTGTTGTAAAACATGGGGGCTGATACCACGTTTGGTGGTTTCGACTTCTGGTAACTCTGGCATGCCGGATTATTATGCTTTTTGATGAAACTTTTCTATCAATGCTTGTTGCACTATGGGATGACAAAACTCGTGCACCTGACCGCGGTGTAAGGCCACTTCTTTCACCAGTGTAGAGGAGATAAAGGAGTTCTCTTCAGCGGGTGTTAAAAATACGCTTTCCAGGTCACGATTCAGGCGTCGATTCATGTTGGCCAATTGGAACTCATATTCAAAATCAGACACCGCTCTTAAGCCACGGATGAGCACATTGGCGTTTTGCTCTTTGGCAAAATCCGCAAGTAATCCTTGGAAGCCTACAACATCAACATTGTCCAGGTGTTCTGTTACTTTTTGTGCCAGCTCCACTCGTTCCTCTAGCGTAAACAATGGCTTTTTACTGGGGTTAGAGGCAATGGCAACCGTAACTTTGGAGAATAGTTTGGCGGCGCGCTCTATGAGATCGGCATGCCCATTGGTTATGGGATCGAATGTTCCTGGATAAAGTGCGGCTGTTTTCATAGGGGTCTACCGATATCCTTAAATAGTTAGCTTAGCGCGATTGTGGAGTATTTTGAACGCTTTCATCAATATAAATATTACCAGCGGTAAAAAGCACTCAGGCGGTTGTAGTTATCACCTGTTGCATCTTTACCAAAAGTGCCGTCGATACCGAAAAAGCCATACTCCGTTGCAATACTATATCTGGCATTCAATTGAAAGGTATCTGACAAACCCGCCGTATCTTCAATACTCTGATGAGTTAATTTGACGGCGAGTTGTTGCGCATCCCATAGCTCCCAATCCATCATAATATGATGAGTCAGTGCTTCCGGACTTAAACCCGCTGTGAACTCGTCAGCGCTCCAATGACCCATCAGCACGTTTTTATTACGCAATCCTTGAGGATAAAAAGACGATTCGTACCAGCCGGCTTCTCGACTGGTAATTTCGTAACGCAATGACATGGTTTCAAATAATACTGGAGCATAAAAACCCGCGGAAATGGCATGCCCTGAATCATCTTCTGCGCTTAAACTATCTCGCTGATATTGTGCAAACTCAGCATAGACGGACAACGGAATCTCAAGTCCCATATTCCACTTGGCGCTAACTGCCGTTTGCCCATAACCTTGTTCATTATTGTCTTGCCTGGTATCTTCTAGTGAGGATGGGGTGAATAAGCCCTTAAAACCAAGACTTAAATCATTATCCCGCAGTCCACCTCCATAATAATAAGTTCGCGTGAAGCCAACAGAAAATCGCTCAAATGGACTCAGGCTGATATGCATCCCCGTCATTTCTGGTTTGCCCTGAGTGATCTTACCCTGACTGAGGACGTCCGTTTCTTCGTCATATTTGGCGTAAAACACCTCATAGCGAAGGTTGAAATCGGTTATGCCTGTTGTATTGCTGAAAGTTACGGAAGGCGGATTTTCAGCGTGAGTGCTGAGCAACATGGCAGAATCTTGCATCGGCGATAGCCAATGATCTCTGAACCCAATATCCATTTGCAGGTATTCGTTGCCCATACTCAAATGGGTATTGGTTGCGGCTCTACCGCCTTCATCGCTGTAATTAGCACCAACGGAAAGAAAAATATAAGGATTGTAAAATACATGCCCAGCAGCAGAAATTTCAAATGAAGAGGTGTGTTTAACACCACGATTATTCTCAAGGCTGCGGGTATTGTCATCACTTGTAGAAAGCGTTACAGCCCGATGGGTATTGGCGATTTCCTGAGTGTAACGTTTTAAATATGCTGATAAGCGATTGTAGAGTATGGGATGATAATCCTTGATGGCTTCAAGCCGCACCAACACCTCAGTCGCTTTATAGGGACGGGAAAGGGGGGTATCTCCTGTCATGGCCATAAGCTTTTCAATCTGTAATTCAACCTCTGGAGCCAGATTAATGGGGAGATAGGGAGACACACCATTAGCAAGCGTTTTAACAGGCAAACTCAGTAAACAAATCCATATAAATCTTTTCATGTATGACTCGATCGAAAAATCCAACATCTTTAGCCACTGTTTGTGTATTAATGCATAAAAGTGGCATTTCCAGGTCGCCGGAATACTACCACAAGTTATCGCCAATGAGATTGAAATCTGAGGAGTGCGCAATGTAAGCTATCATTGCAACTATATTTACATGTTCCACGCGACTTTTATCCTGGTGCCGCAGTTGTTATTATCTCAAATTATCAATGTAGGCACATTCTAAGTTCCTTTCATTCGAGACATTAATCTCTTTTCTAGCAGGTAAATAGTGCGCAGAGTTATCACTTTTGGAACATACGATGTTTTTCATGTTGGCCATGTAAAATTGTTAAAACGAGCCAAAGCGTGCGGGGATCACCTGACGGTTGGAGTATCCTCCGACGAATTAAATTTTAGTAAAAAGGGGCGTAATCCGGTGTATTCATTGGAGAGCCGTATGGAGATTATTAGCTCACTAAAGTTTGTAGATGATGTCTTTGTAGAGCATTCTCTGGAAGCCAAAGAGCAGTATATTCTCCAGGCCAAAGCGGATGTATTGGTGATGGGAGATGACTGGCAAGGGCGCTTTGACCATTTCAAAAGCGTATGTGAAGTGGTCTATCTGCCCAGAACTCCGTCGGTTTCGACAACTGAGCTGATTGAAGTAATCAAGGAAACGAGATGACGAAACGCTTTCTGATGTATATTTCTGAGAACTATTCGTTCGAGATTCTCAGACCAGTTCAAAACGTAATGAGGGATAGGGGTTATCAGGTTGCGTGGTTTGTGGAAGGCGATCACGTTAATCTGGATTATTTTTCAGAGGGTGAAAAACAATTAGTTGATATTCAGTCTGTTGTTGCATTCCAACCTGACGCGGTTTTTGTTCCCGGCAATGTTGTTCCTGATTTTATCCCGGGTCTCAAAGTTCAGGTGTTTCACGGCTTTGAGTGGAAGAAAAAGGGGCACTTTAGAATCCGGGGCATGTTCGACCTCTATTGTACACAGGGGCCTTTATTCACCAAAAAGTTCAATGAGTTGGCGCAACCACATCGCCATTTTCAGGTTATCGAAACTGGTTGGCCAAAAATGGATGTGTTGTTCAATACCAAGCCTTATGACTGGGCTGAACGAGATGAGCGTCCGACGATATTATTTGCTCCGACTTTTTCACCTGCTCTCACCAGCGCACCCGCATTGTTTAAGCAAATTAAGTCCCTATCTCAATCCGGACAATGGCAATGGTTGATAAAATTTCACCCAAAGATGGATCCTCAGTGGCAACAGCAGTACAAAGAACTTCAAAATGAAAATCTGAAGGTGATAGAGACCCAAGAGGTCGCAGGGCTATTGCACTGTGCAGACGTTTTACTTTCTGATACCTCCTCAATCATCACTGAATTTACGCTGCTGAATAAACCCGTGGTGACGTTCGCCAATATGATGCCAGAATCGCATCTTTTGGACTTCTCCAGTCCGGATCTCTTGGAATCTAAGCTCAGCGAAGCCTTAGCGCCAGGCCCTGATTTACTGAGTAAGATAAAAGACGCCGTAAAAGAACTGCATCCTTATTCTGATGGAGATTCTGCCTCCAGAGTGTTGGATGCTGCATTGAGCTGTATCGAGGCAGGCGGAAGTCATTTAAAACGCAAACCATATAATTTGATACGGAATCTAAAGTTGCGGAAAAAATTGGGTTATTGGCGCTTATGATTCATTTTTTCTGCTGCTGGTGACATTAACTCCTGATAACCCTCAAGCTTGTATTTGCAAATATATTCGGGGGTTTTAAGTAGCGAGTTTGCATAGAGCAGCCCATAAATTCCGGTCATAAGGATGCTGGGGGCAACGGTGGCGAAAATATCCGGTGTGTTGTTCAGCGCATTGAGCAAAATCACAGTGATACTTTGAAATAGCAGCGGCGGCAATACGGCTATCTGGGGACGCTTATGGCATTTCATTTTGCTCAATGTCCAATTGAGAAAAGCGGTAAACGTCACCGTCATCAGTGCGCTGTAGGTGCCTTGTAGCAGAGCACTGCGCAGTACTAATGCCTGATCATCGCTGGCCATGCTATTCACCCACCATGACCAAACGCTATAAAAGCTAAATGCGACGATAGCGGATAGTAAGGCACGCGTTCTGGCTGTCATGGTTAACTTCCCGGAGCAAAGAGTATAGGTGTAGACCTTGGCATGTATTGTTTGCTTTCGCTATTGATGCTAATTGATATCATTATAGCCAGCTATCAATATATCCCATTGCTGCTCTTGCCAATGTAACTCAGGCAATTTTCGCTTTTCCTTGAGTAATGAACGTTGCAACCTTGCCAGGTTATGCTGCTTCCAGCTCTCACCGGGTTTGAATCCGCATTTATCAAAATCGATAAGCCAAGGCTTATCTTGTTGATCCAACAGAATATTGCGGATGTTCAGGTCATGGTGGTAAACCTGATTATCGTGAAAGGTTCGGATGGTTTTACCCACGGTGTGCAATGCCTTTTCAGACAGGGGCTGCTGACACAGAATGTGATGCAAGTCCGCTGCCTCAGGTATGCGTTTAATGATAATGCTATTGCGATAAATTAGTCCGCTTTTTTGTATGCAAGCCATGACAGGCTCGGGAACGGCAAGTTGTAATGCCAGCATATCCAGTAGTAAAAAAAACTCTTGCCACGCACGCGTTCGTTCAAAGCCCGTGAAAAAAAACTGATTAGATAAAATTTTACCGGGAATACCTCCGCGTAGATAAGGGCGTAAAATTGAATCCTGTTGCTGATGACGCACAAACAGGGTTTTGCCGCGCCCTGAAGCTGAGCCGGTGATTTCAGCATTTTTTTGCCACCAGGAGGCGGTAAAAACCGAATTCTCAGGCGGTAAGCTGCAATTCTGTAGCTGAATTATTCGGGTATTCGCATCTCCATAGCTTAGGACCTTGTTATATTTTTTCTGA
This sequence comes from Planctobacterium marinum, assembly GCF_036322805.1. GTDB lineage: Bacteria > Pseudomonadota > Gammaproteobacteria > Enterobacterales > Alteromonadaceae > Planctobacterium > Planctobacterium marinum_A. The sequence goes on from NZ_AP027272.1 coordinate 69,626, forward strand.
TAATCAGCTGGCAACTGAAGCTGTGTTGTCATCGGATACGCTTGCGGGAGAGGGTTAACTGGGGAACAATAGTGCCAGATTACCTTGAATAGTGACAGACTGTCACTGCCCTGACAGGAAACTTTGTGCAAGAAAACGCTAAATTATGTTTATTACGTTTGTCAGCAATTGGTGATGTTTGCCACGCTGTAGCGCTGGTGGAGCGGATCCAAAGAATGCGCCCGGATATTCAAATCACCTGGGTGATTGGCAAAGTAGAATATCAGCTTGTATGTGATATACCCGGTATTCAGTTTATTATTTTTGACAAAAAACAAGGGTGGCGCGCTTATCAGAAATTGCGCTCAGATTTAAAAGGGCAGCGATTTGATGCGTTGTTTTTGATGCAAATCGCGCTGCGTGCAAACATTGCCAGTTTGTTTATTAAGGCGGATAAAACCTTTGGTTTTGATCCCGAGCGTTCCAAAGAGTTACATCATCTGTTTATTTCCCACCCCATTAGTAAGCAAGAGCATCCCCATGTGTTAGACGGATTTATGGCCTTTGCGGATGCCGCTCAAATCCCTGACGGCGGAATACTCCGTTGGCATATTCCTCTGCCCGACGCAGCGCAAGCTAAGGCGCAAGCGCTCTGTGATGCGCATGATCGGTTTGTAGTCATTTGTCCTTCAGCCAGTAAAGCAGAGAGGAACTGGACTGTAGAGGGGTATCAGCAGCTAGCGGCTTGGCTGCAAAGCAAGCAAATGCCCGTGTTGTTGTGTGGCGGACCTTCTGACGGCGAACGGGCTCTGGCACAGGAGATTGCATCGGCGGGGGCCGTAACAGAGAATTTAACCGGCCAAACCAGCCTAAAAGAGCTGTTAGCGATTTTGGCAAAAGCGGCCTTGGTGATTGCACCGGATACAGGCCCGGCACACATGGCCACTACAGTGGGTACGCCTGTGGTGGGCTTGTATGCTCATAGTAACCCGTTGCGCACTGGACCATACAACAATAAGGACGATGTTGTATCCGTGTATGAAGAGGTTATCTCTGAGCAACAGGGTAAACCATGGACAGAGTTAACCTGGGGGACCAGAGCCAAAGGGCCGGATCTGATGCAGCGTATTACACTGGAGCAAGTTGTGGCTAAAGTGAAGCGGTTTTTACCATAGTACCGGGTCCATCTTGTTTTGCTCCTTTTTGTTTAGCGGTAACCTGTTTGCTTCCCTTAGGAATAATGAATACCTCTGCCACGGCAAGATTCACCAGGAAACCCACCCAAATGCCAACTCCTATTACCCATTGCTCGATAGAGCCCAAAATTAAATAGGCCGGAATAAAGAATAAGCGCTGAGTGGCCGGGCCTAACGCAACAGCGGTAGCGCGAATCATCCAAGCCCTGTGGGCGGGGATATCGCCTTGTTTTACCCGAATGATACCCATCATAACGCAGGCACAGATGGCCAGTGAAAATGTCATCACGCCAAAATATTTCAGTGCTCCGCCAAAAGCAGGATAGAGCTCGTTCATTAGCAGGGCGGTGATACCGGCACACAGAGCGCAAATGATCATCAAACCACCGTTACACCGGTGCAACCAGGTTAGTTTTGTTCGAATTGTGCTGGAAAACTGTAAAGGACTGAGTAGGTTAAACAGCACTCCACTGACAATATGCAGTAGCACCGGTAATGGCATTTGGTAGTAGTGGGGAACGTCGGGGTCGTGAGAACTATCCCCGGTCATCAAACCGGTGTTAAGTGCATCCAGTTGCAAGGTTCCTGATGCGATGCTGATAAAGGCAAGTAAATATAGACCAAAAATCTTGAAGTTGAACCAGTATTGCAGTTTCATTGAAGTTTCCACTTGAGTTGCTTTATGCACAGCTTGCAGAAAAGAGACACTAATATCGTCTTGCTGGTTTGAGCAGGACAAAAATGCGCAGCTTGATTGTAATGACTATGGTTCACTAATGGGTTCATGAGATGCAGGAATCGCTATCAAATCACGTATTTGCAATGACTCAAGGGATTGGCTTGGTGGCGTTATTGTGGCTTTGGCTCGGCTCCACTGATATTGCATTGAAACGGCTCTTTTCACTCCTGATAGCTTCTTTGCTCTTAATTTCAATCGCCCCTTATTTAGAGAACAGCAAAGAAAGCAATATAAACATAGCAATAGCCTTGTTACTCATTGCCTTTTTCTGGTTGCCGGTAATTTACTGGCGCTTAATTCACTATCTGACGACTACCGTATCAAATCAAAATCAGTGGGGAACAAAACACAATATTTTTCCGGGTCTGGTGACCATCCTTGCGGGATGGTTGATGCTCTTACCTGAAGAAAGAAGTCGCGCCTTATTTGTGCTGGAAGATGCTCATTTGTCGATCAGTGAAACGATTCTTTTGGTATCGGTGTTTCTGCTGTTTTTGGGATGGCTTTTTTTCTCCTTGTATTACGTTGTTAAAATTACACAGCGACTGGTCTGGTATCGACGACAATTACCCAAGTTATTTTCCAACTTTACGGGCAAAGATCTGCGTTGGGTAGATTGGCAGGGGGGCTTATTATTATTGGCGTGGGTCACTGTCGCTCTCGGATACAGTGATGTGTTTGGCCAAACGCGTTTTTTAAGCCTGCTCACCGGAAGCTTACTCTTGATGTTGTTATTGCTGGTAATCGCAATATGGGGTATTTCGCAGTCTCCAGCCTTTGCCAGCATAACATCCTTGCAAGTGCCGTTACAGGCCTTGATAACCAAAGATGCGGCTGCACCGGGTGAGGATGAAGACAAAACAAGGCGATATCAGAATTCTGCTCTTACGGAAAAGGACATTGAGGTTTATAAGCACAAATTGCTTGAGCAGATGGAGCGAGATATTTATCTGGATCCAGAGCTCAGTATGCCCAAGTTAGCCAGAAGCGCTGGAGTACCAGCCAATTATGTTTCGCAAACAATCAATGAAGCGTTCAACTGTAATTTTTATCAATTGATTAATGCTTATCGCATTCGCTTCGCACAAAAAGTACTGCGAGAAAGTAACGATAATATTCTAAATGTGGCGCTCGCCAGTGGTTTTAATACGCGCTCGGCGTTCTACAATGCTTTTAAGCAGAACACCGGTTTAACGCCATCGCAGTACAGGTTGAAACAACAATCTGACCAGGCTAAAACCCAATAGCTGTTAATGTCGTATTGATGGCGCCTGCATTGTCACTGATAACCCTGGCACCGGCACTTCCGGCAGTTACCGCATCCTTCGGGTTGGCTAACCAAAAACGAATTTTATCGGTTAATTCATTTTCCTGTACGACAGTTTGTAGCGCACCAGCCTGAATTAAAGCATCGCATATCGCAGGATTATTGTGCTGTGAGGGCCCCATCAATATCGGTTTCGATAAAAGCGCTGCTTCAAGGGCATTATGACCGCCTCTGTCAGCCAGGCTGCCTCCCACAAAAGCGATGTCTGCCAGGCTATAAACACTCTTTAATACACCCATGGCATCCACCAGAAACACATCCGTTTCTGCCTTAATAGGGGGGTGTTGCGAAAGGCACTGATACGCTAAAGATTGTTGCGCAATGAGTTTTTCAACTTTTGCGAACCGCTGTGGATGGCGCGGTGTGAGTATTAACAGCAGATCTGGGTTGTCTTTTTTGAGTTGCTGGTAGCTTTGCAAAAGCACCTTTTCCTCCGGATCATGAGTACTTGCTCCCAGTAAAACATTACGATTTTCGATTTGTAGTAAAGCGGCGAGTTTTGCTGCCTGGTCACTCTCTTGCTGTGACAACTCCAGATCAAACTTAATATTGTTGCTCAACAAGAGTTGCTGTTCATTCAATCCCAGTGCGAGATAATTGTCATAATCTCGTTGTCCTTGGGCACAGACCTTGGTCAACTTGTTCAACATTGCGGTAAACAGGATACCGAGCTTGGCATAACGCTGAGCGGATTTATCCGTCATCCTGGCATTAATCAAATAAACCGGAAGGTGTTTGCTGTAGCAAGCATGAATAAAGTTCGGCCAGAGCTCTACTTCTGTTACCAGCACTTTTTCGGGCTTAACCCTGTTTAGTAAGCGACGCGCTAATCGGGGTAAGTCATAGGGCAGATAGCAGTGATTCACGGTATCGGCGAACAGGTCTTTGACTTGTTGTGCCCCCGTAGCTGTTGTGGTGGTGACGGTAACAGGGTAGTCAGGTTGGATACTACGAATTCGTTTGATCAGGGAAGCGGCCACCATCACTTCGCCTACCGAAACACAATGTACCAATAAGCCACCAGAACTTTGCAGTTCGGGTGTTTGCCCTAGTCGTTGTCGTTTTCGAATGGAATAGCCTGCACCCTTAAACGGAGCCTTGATAAGCCAGGCGCACCAGTTGCAAAGTACGAGAATCAGAATAATGGCCGTATACAAGGCTCTGGATAAGCGTTCTTTGCTGGTCTCGGTGCTTGTGTGTTGCTGCATTGGAGTGGCTCAGTTCAGGTCTATTGTTGTTGGTTTTTTCTTTTTCTACGGGCATTTTGTCAGTTTTTAATTACATTTTAAATCAGCATCTAACCAGCCTGTCTAACAGGAATGAGCTGAGTCAGTTACTATTGCCTCGGAATCAATTAAAATAATCAGCAATTATAAAAGAAATAAACAATCTAACGCAGGCCTACGAATGAGCATGATAGAACATCTACAAAACGAACTGGCAAATCTGAAAGAAGAAGGGCTTTATAAGTCTGAACGCATTATTACTTCTCAGCAGGATGCCGATGTTAGCGTCTCAACAGGAGATCAGGTATTAAACTTCTGCGCTAACAATTACCTTGGCTTAGCCAATCATCCGGAATTAATCGAGGCTGCGAAAAATGGCTTGGACAGCCATGGTTTCGGTATGGCATCTGTGCGTTTTATTTGTGGTACTCAAGATAATCACAAAGTGTTAGAAGGCAAAATTTCAGAATTCCTGGGCATGGAAGATACTATCTTGTATTCCTCCTGTTTCGATGCCAATGCGGGTTTGTTTGAAACCATTTTAGGCCCTGAAGATGCCATTATTTCTGATGCGCTTAATCACGCCAGTATTATCGATGGTGTGCGTTTGTGTAAGGCTAAGCGTTTTCGCTATGCCAACAATGACATGGCTGACTTAGAAGCTAAATTGCAGGAAGCGACAGAGCAGGGAGCGCGTTTTAAGCTTATCGCTACTGACGGTGTGTTTTCCATGGATGGCATTATCGCGAATCTTAAAGGCGTATGTGATTTAGCAGACAAGTATGGTGCCATGGTAATGGTAGATGACTCTCACGCAGTCGGATTTGTGGGAGAAAATGGTCGCGGTAGTCACGAGCATTGTGATGTGATGGGGCGCGTTGACATTATTACGGGTACCTTGGGTAAAGCACTGGGTGGCGCTTCAGGTGGTTACACTTCTGGCAAAAAAGAGGTGATTGACTGGCTGCGTCAACGCTCTCGTCCTTATTTGTTTTCTAATTCTCTGGCGCCCTCTATTGTGGCCGCTTCTATTCGCGTAATCGATATGTTGCAGGAAGGCAACGATCTGCGCGCTAAGCTGGTGGAAAACAGCCAGTATTTCAGAGAAAAAATGTCGGCTGCAGGCTTTACTTTGGCCGGTGCTGACCACGCTATTATTCCGGTGATGATCGGCGACGCCAAACTCGCTTCTGAAATGGCTGATAAGATGCTGCAAAAAGGCATCTATGTGGTGGGATTTTCTTTTCCTGTGGTACCCAAGGGCCAGGCGCGCATTCGCACCCAAATGTCTTCAGCTCATTCTAAAGCACAATTGGATAAAGTGATTGATGCCTTCATCAGTACGGGTAAAGAGTTAGGAGTTATCTAATGAAAGCCTTATCTAAACTGCATTCGGAAAAAGGCATCTGGATGGTAGATGCCGAAAAGCCTGATATGGGGCACAATGATTTACTCATAAAAATCCGCAAATCTGCGATCTGCGGTACTGACATGCACATTTACCATTGGGACGAGTGGGCACAAAAAACCATTCCAGTACCCATGGTAGTGGGCCATGAATATGTCGGTGAAGTGGTGGATATGGGCAGTGAGGTTGCTGGCTTTAAAAAGGGCGATAGAGTGTCTGGTGAAGGGCACATTACATGTGGGCATTGCCGCAATTGCCGTGCCGGACGTCGTCATTTATGTCGCAATACCTATGGCGTTGGTGTTGACCGCCCGGGTTCTTTTGCCGAATACCTGGTGATACCTGCCTTTAATGCGTTCAAAATTCCCGATAATATTAGCGACGATCTGGCGGCGATTTTTGATCCCTTTGGTAATGCAGTCCACACGGCGTTATCTTTTGACCTTGTGGGTGAAGATGTGCTGATTACTGGTGCGGGTCCGATTGGTATTATGGCTGCTGCCGTAGCCAAACACGTAGGTGCCCGGAATGTGGTGATCACCGATGTAAATGAGTATCGACTCGAATTGGCTCGAACAATGGGCGCGACTCGCGCGGTTAATGTGGCATCGGAATCTCTCAAAGATGTGATGCGTGAATTGGGTATGACTGAAGGTTTCGATGTCGGTCTTGAGATGTCCGGCGTACCCATGGCGTTTCGCGATATGCTCAACAATATGAATCACGGGGGTAAAATATCCCTTCTGGGCATCCCACCATCAGACATGGCCATTGACTGGAATCAGGTGATTTTTAAAGGCTTGGTGATCAAAGGCATTTACGGTCGGGAAATGTTCGAAACCTGGTACAAGATGGCCAGTTTGATCCAATCGGGACTCAATCTCGAACCTATGATCACCCATCAGTTTCAGATTGATGACTTCCAACAGGGGTTTGAAGTGATGGCTTCAGGCCAGTCGGGTAAAGTATTGTTGAACTGGTAGGAGGATAATCATCAATGGAAAGCTTTAAACACATCGATGTTCAAGGAACTCTCAAGTTATTAGAGCAGGGTGCGAAAATCTACGATATTCGCGACCCCGGTAGTTTCACCACCGGGCATATTCCTGGTGCTGCACATCTGACCAATGACAATATACAGCAAGAAATTACGGAAACACCTGTAAATACCCCTGTAGTCATCTGTTGTTACCACGGTATTAGTAGTCAACAAGCGGCTCAGTATTTTGTTGCTCAAGGTTTTACTGATGTTTACAGCATGGATGGTGGCTTTGAGGCGTGGCGCAATGCCGGGGCAGATACTGAATAATGCTGTTGGTGGCGTTTCCACAAAAAGGTCCCGCCGGTACGTTGGTGGCTTACTTGCAGGGCAAGGGAATCGAATGCCATTGTCACAAAGAACTCCAGCAGTATCAGGTGATACTAAATAATGAAGCCGATTTTCAGACCGCGCGGGAGATATTGCAGCAATTTTTACAAAATCCCAATGCGCGTGAGTTTCAACAAGTCGCTTGGCAGAATTCTGAACCTGTTTCTTTAAACGGCCCAGGCACTGGCTTGTCCCTCACAAGGGTATTTGAGTTATTACGCAATGCTCCTGTCAGCGCTTCATTACTATTTATTGCACTAGCGATCCATACCATGGTGTTTCTGTTAGGCCAGGTGGAAATATTTGACCGTCTCTACTTTATGCCATGGTCAGAGGTTACCAACAGTGGTGAGTATTGGCGGCTACTCACTCCTACCTTGATGCATTTTTCTGCGTTGCATTTGATCTTCAATCTGGCCTGGTGGTGGACGCTGGGAAAAGATATAGAGGCAAAATTTGGCGCTACCGGTCTTATCTTGCTCTATCTGGCGACAGGGCTGTTATCTAACTACACCCAATTTTTGGTTTCTGGCCCCGGTTTTGGTGGTTTAAGTGGTGTGGTTTATGGCTTATTCGGCTTTGTATGGTGGTGTGGCTGGTTGCGTCCGCAATGGGGCTTGAGTCTATCGAAACCTCTGGTGGGCTTTATGTTGCTGTGGCTGTTGATAGGCTTTGCAGACGTGCTCTGGATAAATATGGCAAACACAGCCCATTTAACAGGGCTTGTGTGCGGTTGCATGTCAGCCCTGTTGATAACAAGATTCGGTAGGGTAAAGACAACCTGAGAAAGTTAACCTTGATAAAGATATTTGGTGAAAATCACGTCTTTAATCATTTCTGAGCCGGTTTCGGCTTTCATTAACTTTCGTAATTCATCCAGACAGGCACGGCGGATATCTTCTCTTCCAGTTAGTGATTTCACCTGTTCTTCAGACTGACGGCCGAATATATCTATAGTAGTGGCGCGCAACAGCGGGGCGTGATGTTCTGCTGCCTCAAGGTGTTTTGCTGAATCCAGCATTAATTCTATCGTGACCCTTACATAGCCGATTTTGCTACTGTTAGAACTGATATAATTAGTCACAATGTCTGGCTCCAGGCCAAAATAGGCGGTGTCACGGGCGAAGGCGCCGGGACTGGAGAGCAACATACTGGCCAAAAAGGCAAAACCCAACAATTTCATTTTCATAATTGCTACCAAAAAACCAATAATAAACAGAGTGATACTGAATCAGATAACTGTAGATTATATTACGCTTACGCTTTTGTCTAAATCCCGTAGTTGTTATTATTTTACATAATCTAATCAATTAGAATGAATTTTGACTGAAAGTCTGCTGAATATTGGGCCGATCAAAGAGCCTTGGCTATCTCCTGAGTGTTTGTGTCCTCAAGATCCCTTACTGCGTAACTGGCTGTTAAATACCGGATCTTTAACTGAACGGCTGCAATCACAGTGTTTGCGTTTCGATGTTGAAGTATTAAGCCAAAGCGTTAGTGGAATTTCACAAGATGAAACTAACTACCTTTATGGTCAATTTGACGTGCCAGCACAAAGTACTCAGGTAAGAGAAGTGTTTCTCAAAGGCAATGACCAGCACTGGGTGTTTGCCAGATCTTTGTTGCCCTGCGAATTTTTGCACCAGGAAATGGCAGAACTAACCCAATTGGGTAACCAGCCACTGGGTAAAATCATCTTTAATGATGACAGGTTTGAGCGTTTGGGTTTTCAGCTGGTGGAATGCCCGGTGGCGGGGGCGACGCAAACAAGTCTGGCCATTAGAGCCGGGTTTTCTCTTTGGGGAAGACGTTCTTTGTTTCGCTTCAAACAACATCACATTATGGTGGCCGAGATATTTTTACCTGATTGCCCCGCCTACTCGTATAACCCTTGAATAAAAGAGAGTTGCCAATGCCCAATTTTCAGGCTAAATGGAATGCATATTGGCGCTTAATGCGCGCAGATAAACCTATTGGAAGTTGGTTGTTGCTGTGGCCAACGGCCTGGGGCTTGTTATTAGCCGCTGAAGGATTGCCATCATGGCATATCATGTCGGTGTTTTTCGCGGGGACTTTGTTAATGCGTGCCGCAGGATGTGTGATCAATGATGTTGCTGACCGAAAAATTGATGGCCATGTAGAGCGTACACAAGCTCGTCCAATAGTGAGTGGTGAGGTTTCTACCAAGGAAGCTCTGGGCTTGTTTCTTTTGCTGGTAGCAATAGCATTTTTACTGGTGCTGACCCTGAATTGGCAAACGGTAATGTTGTCATTTGTGGCTTTGGCTCTGGCGTTTTGTTATCCCTTTATGAAGCGTTACACCTATTTACCTCAGTTTGTTTTGGGCATGGCGTTTAGCTTTGGTATTCCGATGGCATTTATGGCTATCAGGGAAGCGTTACCTTGGTGGTTATGGGGTATTTATCTGGCTAATCTGTTATGGACTGTTGCTTACGATACCATGTATGCCATGGTGGACAGAGATGATGATCTGAAAATAGGAGTGAAGTCTACAGCCATCTTGTTCGGTAAATTTGATAAGTTGCTCATAGGGCTACTACAAATATCTAGCTTGTTGTCTTTACTTGGAGTCTATCTGTATTTGCAGCTGGGCTGGTTTGCTTATAGTGGGCTTGTTATTGCAGCTTTGATGTTTGTTCAGCAACAAAGAATGATTTCAGAGAGGCAAAGAGAAGCTTGCTTCCGGGCTTTTTTACACAATAACAAAGTGGGTATGGTGATCACGCTGGGTTTGGTGGGGGAGTTTTTACTCCCCCTGTAACCAAGTTTAAATATTCGCTACTTGATCTGCTGTAATCGCTTTACAAATTCCGGTGATACCAAGCTAAACAACAAATTTTGCAGCTCACGGCTTTTGTCTGAATGTAACAATAATCCCTCTTCATTTGCTTCCCAAATGTCATATTCTCTTGCTGCAGCAATAAAAGTGGCTAACACATTTTTATCGTAAAACTCTGGCGCGCTTATGCCTTGTAGTGTCGACATGCGCTCTGCTACCTGGCGACTGCGTTTTTCCAGTGCGCCGCGTGAGGTTGTGCCCAGTTGTTCCAGTTGATTGAGTACTAATGCGTAGCGCTGCAAGGTTTCCTGGATCACGGATTTCAGCAACCACAGGCTGTAGAATTGCACACTACTGGTTTCGGCAGGTGTTAATGTATCGTCATTATTGATTAACATGCCTTGGGTCACCATACCGTCAATTAGACTGTTGGTGTACGCCATTGCCTGTTCTTCACTCATATAGATGAATAGCTCTTTTTTGAGCAAAGGATAAATGCGACCAACCAAGGTGAGCAATTGCTCTCGGCGACACTCTCCATGCGCTATTACAATGGCAGCAATTAATCCGGGTATACAAAACATGTGCAAAATGTTGTTGCGGTAATAGGTTAGAATAATGGCGTTACTGCGCTCAATAGAAATGATCTCACCAAAGCTGTCTTCACTGACATCGAATTTTTCCAGGCGCAAGGTGTTTTCCAATAACTTTTCGGCGCTGACTTGTGGAAAACTGCTTTGTTCACTAAAGGGGCATTGACGCAACAGGCTCAGGTAGCTCTCCATGACTTGCAATAGCTCTTCTCGACTCATGGCCCGTTTTTCTGCGGCCAATAAACACAGTGATGCCAGAGCCATCCCGCTTACAGCCGAGGCTTGATTAATGCGTTCATTGATATTGTGGCTTAAGCTGTTAACCGTAGGGGTTAACCAAGCTGGCTTTTTGTCATCAATGGAGGCTTGATCTTGGCGCCACTCTGGTGTTTTTGCATCAAGGTACTGGCCCAAGTGAATGGGTTCGCCAAAATTTAGAAATCCGTAACCATAATTCTTGAGTTTGCGTATGGCAGAAAATACTCCCAAAAAGGATTCTTTTTCTTTGTTCTTACCTCTGAGTTCCTTCAGATAACTTTTTACCTCCATGACATGCTCGTAACCAATATAAACTGGCACGATACTCACCGGGCGTTTAACGCCTTTTACCATTGCTTGTATGGTCATGGCTAACATGCCGGTCTTGGGCGGGAGTAATCGACCGGTTCTGCTGCGACCACCTTCAGCATAGAACTTCACCGAATAGCCTTTGTTAAACAGCTGTTCAAGGTATTCCCGAAATACCGCTGTATAGAGCTTGTTGCCGGCAAAGGAGCGTCGAATGAAAAAAGCACCGCCGCGTCGAAATACACCGCCGATGGGCCAGAAGTTGAGATTAATACCCGCGGCGATATGGGGTGTTACTAAGCCTTCGTGGTAAATAACGTAGGTGAGTAACAGATAATCCATGTGACTCCTGTGGCAAGGAACATAGATGATTTCATGGCCGTTTTGTGCAAGTTCCCTAACTTTATCGGCATTTTTTACCTCAATACCGTTGTAGATTTTATTCCAGACTCGACCAAGTAAACGATCCCCCAAGCGAATGACGCCCTCTCGATAATCAGCGGCGATTTCGGAGATGTAACTTTTAGCGCGAGCACGGGCTTTTACCAGTTCAGCTGGTGATTCCTTGGCTTCTAACGCCATAGCCCGTTTTACTGAAGCTGAGCCTAAAATACTGTTGAATAATTGATGGCGGTCCATCAGCATCGGACCGTTCATGCTTTGCTGGCGGCGATAAAAATGGGTTCTTGCCAATCGGATTAACTTATGGGCGATCTCCGAATCAGTGCCGTGAGTAGTGGCCATTTTTTTACTGGAAACAGCCGGGCTGTAATAGACAAAATTATCTCTGCCCAGGAATAGCACGATAAAAAACTTGCGCAACCAGGAAGGTGAAGCTCGGTCGGCCAGCAGTTCTGCCCAGCCTCTGGTTTCCTTTCCGGGCGCTCGCCCCCAGAAAATTGAGACCGGCACAATTTGCAGGTCCAGCTCTTCGTCATTGCGATGCATTTTGAACAAGCGGGTAAAGCTTTTATTGATATCAGTATGTTTGGTTTTTTTGGAAAGTAATGATTCTGGCTCTTGTAAAAACAAGCAGCTGGCTTGTTTTTTAGGACCAATTTTTAATTGTTTGTCCGGAGCTGGCAATCCCAGCATTTTCGTAGATATTTCGAGCGCCACTCTGTCGGTCAGGGAATTGGTACGCAACAGGTATACAATCGGACGATGTTTGTCGATCCCCAATTCACTCTCTATGTCAGCGGGAATGTTGCTGGTTTTTACTAACCAACGGGTCGGGTATTTAACCAAGTTAAAAAAGAGATTTTGATACCAAGCCATCATCAACTAATCATAATTAAAACTGCACAGATCATAGCACGGCCTGGCTTCTTTGGCTCCCGTATCTCTGCAACCGATTGTATAAATCTATTAAAATCAGCAAATTGTGTTGAGTTTACTGCTTGACTGTATATACTGCCAGTTAAACTGTACGAAAAAACAGGTTTAGTATGCGCCCACTAACATTGCGTCAAGAACAAGTTCTTACCCTTATAAAAGATACTATTGCCGATACCGGTATGCCGCCAACCAGAGCCGAAATTGCAAGGCAATTAGGCTTCAAGAGCGCGAATGCTGCCGAGGAACACCTCAAAGCATTGGCTCGTAAAGGTGTTATAGAGATTCTACCTGGTACTTCCAGGGGAATTCGTCTTGTGGGTCAGCTAGATGAACCCGCTGAAGATGATGGCTTGCCGTTAATTGGTAAAGTGGCAGCAGGTGAGCCCATATTGGCTCAAGAGCATATTGAGAGTCATTACCAGGTGGCTGCAAATATGTTTCAGCCTGAGGCTCATTATTTATTAAGAGTCGATGGCGAGAGCATGAAAGACATCGGTATTATGGATGGCGACTTGTTGGCTGTGCATCGTACTAACCAGGCGCGCAATGGCCAGGTAGTGGTAGCGCGTGTCGAAGATGATGTCACTGTAAAACGGTTTGAAAAGTCTGGTGCTGAGGTTCTGCTTCATGCCGAGAACAGTGATTTTGCTCCTATTAAGGTGGATTTGAACTCGCAACCTTTAAATATTGAAGGTATTGCTGTTGGAATCATCCGAAATAATGCCTGGATGTAAACAACTTCGAAACACTCTGTTTTACCTGATTAAATTGCTTTTTCTCGATAGCCCATTGATTAATGGGCTTTTTTGTATCTGTGGTTCGGTCACATTTATTCACCCAGACAAAAATTTGCACAAAAAATAGCGAATTAATTTCTTTTTTTCCTGTTCGGGTCTATTTTTGACACATCAGCTGGTTAAAAAAACGTCTTTTTTAGCCGTCTAAATGTTTTTTATCTTCGAAAATTGTTTACATATCATTCGGTTTTTAACATAGTAATAACAAATATGTTTCAAAATCGTAACGTATGGTGCGATTTCCGTTGTGCTAATGACCAAAAATAAAACAACGGACAGGAAAGGAGGAACACACAGGTGAGCAGAATTTTAATAGGTTTTTGGGGGTTATTGCTAAGTTGCGCATCGTTTGCCGCTTCTAATCCGCAGCCGGATCAATATCAGCTGAATTTAAGGCCGGGCGTCACTGAGATAAGTCAACAAGTATACGAATTACACATGATCATTTTCTGGATCTGTGTGGTTATCGGGGTGTTGGTATTTGGCGCTATGCTGTGGGCCACCATCTTTCACCGCAAGTCCAGAGGGGTGAAGCCGGCGACATTTCACGAAAGTGTTAAGGTGGAAATTGCCTGGACAGTCGTTCCTTTCCTCATTCTTATCGGCATGGCTATCCCTGCCACTAAAACGTTGATCGCGATGGAGGATGTGTCCTCTCCAGATGTGACGGTGTTGGTTACTGGCTCACAGTGGAAGTGGCATTACAAGTATATGGATAATGACGTTGAGTTTTTCTCTTTACTGGCCACCCAACCAGAGCAAATCAATAACAAATTAGAAAAGAACATCAATTACCTGTTGGAAGTTGACCGACCTCTGGTTATTCCCACCAATCAAAAGGTGCGTTTCCTGATCACCTCCGATGACGTTATCCATTCTTGGTGGGTACCTGATTTCGCTGTGAAAAAAGATGCCAACCCCGGCTTTATCAATGAAGCGTGGACTCGAGTAGACAAGCCTGGCATCTATCGCGGTCAATGCGCTGAACTTTGCGGTAAAGATCACGGTTTTATGCCTGTTGTGGTTATCGCCATGGAACCAGCTGATTATGCAGCCTGGATTGCAGACCAAGAGGAAATACAACGCAAAGCTAAAGAAGAAGAGCAAAAGCTGCTGGCTATGAATATGGATATGGATGAGTTAATGAGCGTCGGTGAAAGAGTGTACGTCACCAGCTGCGCTGCTTGTCACATGCCCAACGGTGAAGGTTTACCGGGCGTGTTTCCTGCTCTGAAAGGTAGCGACATTGCTATAAACGACATGCAAAAACATATTGAAGTTGTTGTTAACGGTGTAGCAGGAACGGCCATGCAGGCTTACGGAAAACAACTTTCGATGAAAGAACTAGCAGCAGTAATTACCTACGAGCGAAACGCATGGGGCAATGACACTGGTGAATCAGTGCAAGCTAAAGACGTTAACGCCGTATTGAACGGACAATAAGGGGAAGTTGAGATGAGTACAGTGACAGACGATATCCATCACGACGAACACCATGATCACCACGATCATAAACCAACGGGCATAAAGCGCTGGTTGTACACCACTAACCACAAAGATATCGGCACCTTATATCTTTGGTTTGCGTTTATTATGTTTTTAATCGGTGGTGCAATGGCTATGGTGATTCGGGCTGAGTTATTCCAGCCTGGATTACAGATAGTTGACCCCAACTTCTTCAACCAGATGACCACTGTGCACGGCTTGATCATGGTATTCGGTGCCGTAATGCCGGCATTTACTGGCCTTGCTAACTGGATGGTACCCTTGATGATTGGCGCGCCTGACATGGCGCTACCAAGAATGAACAACTGGAGCTTTTGGATCTTACCCTTTGCCTTCCTGATATTGCTTATGTCGTTATTCATGGAAGGTGGTGGTCCCTCATTTGGTTGGACCTTCTATGCGCCACTATCCACAACCTACAGTAATGACTCTACAGCACTGTTTGTATTCTCTGTACATATTATGGGCGCCAGCTCCATCATGGGTGCAATTAACGTAATAGTCACCATTTTAAACATGCGTGCCCCCGGTATGACATTAATGAAAATGCCATTGTTTGTCTGGACCTGGTTAATCACCGCGTTCTTATTGATAGCGGTTATGCCAGTGCTTGCCGGTGCGGTAACTATGGTGTTAACCGATAAGTTCTTTGGTACCAGCTTCTTTGACGCGGCTGGCGGTGGTGACCCTGTGATGTTCCAGCATATCTTCTGGTTCTTTGGACATCCGGAGGTTTATATAATGATCTTGCCCGCCTTCGGGATCATTTCACAAATAGTGCCCACCTTTTCTCGTAAGAAATTGTTTGGCTATTCCTCGATGGTTTATGCCACAGCCTCCATCGCGTTGTTATCCTTTATCGTGTGGGCGCACCACATGTTCACTACAGGGATGCCAGTAGGTGCAGAATTGTTCTTTATGTTCGCCACTATGCTGATATCTGTACCCACCGGAGTAAAAGTATTTAACTGGGTAGCCACCATGTGGCGAGGTGCCATTAGTTTTGAAATCCCCATGATGTTTGCCTTGGCCTTTATTGTGTTATTCACCATCGGTGGTTTGTCAGGCTTAATGCTGGCGATTACACCAGTGGATTTCCAATATCACGATACCTATTTCGTGGTGGCTCATTTCCATTACGTTCTGGTGACTGGCGCAGTGTTTTCAATTATGGCCGCTACCTATTACTGGCTGCCTAAGTGGACCGGAAAAATGTACGATGTGGCGCTTGCCAAGTGGCACTTCTGGTGTTCTTTGATCTCGGTAAATGTGTTGTTCTTCCCTATGCACTTTGTAGGCCTGGCGGGTATGCCTCGTCGAATTCCAGACTATGCGTTGCAGTTCGCTGATTTTAACAAGTGGATCAGCGTGGGGGGCTTTGCATTTGGACTTTCCCAGTTGATTTTCCTGGCGTTACTAATCAAAGCGTGTCGCAAACAAGGTGAGCCTGTAACCGCACAAGTTTGGGATGGTGCAGAAGGCCTTGAGTGGGAAGTTCCGAGCCCGGCTCCTTACCACACATTTGAAACGCCGCCGGTTGTAAAGTAATTCATTTTTAACGATGAACTCAGAAAAACAACAAGAAAACAAAAAGGTCATCATTAAATTGGTGGCCGTTGTGTTTGGCATGTTTGGATTTGGTTTTGCGCTAGTGCCTTTATATGACGTGTTTTGCGCCGTAACAGGTATCAATGGCAAAACCTCGAACGAAGCTGCGGTATACCAAAATATCGAGGTAGACGAGAGTCGTCTTGTTACAGTGGAGTTTATTACTCGCACTAACACGGGTATGCCTTGGGAGTTTGAAACCAAGACGCGTCGTGTAGAAGTTCATCCAGGAGCAATGCATCAAGTAGACTTTTATGCCCACAATCCCAGTCAAAGAGATATTGTAGGTCAAGCCGTACCTTCTGTTTCTCCTGGGCCTGCGGCCATTTATTTGAATAAAACTGAGTGTTTTTGCTTTGAGCAACAACCACTCAAAGCAGGTGCTGAAACCACTATGCCAATGCGCTTTTACGTGGATCCAGCGCTACCGGATAATATTACATTTTTTACTGTGCAATATACTTTGTATGACGTAACCGAGCGTGGCCAAGAAATTGCCATGAATCGCGGTTAAAGGAGATGAAATGAGCGAACAACAATTCGAAAAATACTATGTTCCCGACCAAAGCCCTTGGCCATTTGTGGGGGCCGTTGCCCTGTTTTTAATGGCCTATGGCGCTGGTACCTTTGTCATCGAAATGAAGAACGGTACGGAGGGCAGTGGTTCGCTTATCTTGCTAGCCGGCTTTGTGGTTTTACTGTTCATGTTGGTTGGCTGGTTTAAAAATCAGATTGATGAGTCGATGTCGGGCATGCATAGCGCGCAGTTGGGTCGCTCTTACCGTCAGGGCATGTCATGGTTTATCTTTTCTGAAGTGATGTTCTTTTTTGCCTTCTTTGGTGCGCTATTCTACGCAAGAGTTATTGCCGTGCCTTGGTTAGGCGGGGCGTCCAATAATGCGATGACTAATGAAGTCTTGTGGCCCACCTTTCAGGCTATTTGGCCTTTGGTTGAAACACCCGGAGGGACGACTACAGAAGCAATGCCTTGGACCGGATTACCACTGTATAACACCTTAATCCTGTTGTTTTCTTCTGTCACTGCGCACATTGCTCATGTTGCCTTGGAAAAAGGTGAGCGCGGCAAATTGAAACTGTTTTTAGGTGTGACCATCTTACTGGGTTGTTTGTTCTTATACTTGCAGGTGGTGGAGTATATGCATGCTTACCAGGATATGGGCTTAAAGTTAGATTCTGGTATTTACGGTAATACTTTCTTTATGCTCACTGGATTCCACGGGCTCCATGTCACATTGGGCACTATCATGCTAATTGTGATGTTCGGACGAGTTATGAAGGGGCACTTCACCCATGACAATCAGTTTGCCTTCCAGGCGACTAGCTGGTACTGGCACTTTGTTGATGTCGTTTGGGTGTGTTTGTTCGTCTTCGTTTATATACTTTAAACAGAACTAAAATGGACGGGGATTAGGTGTAATAATCCCCGTTGCTACAGCGATTACCAGTAGCAAAATTATGATGGCAGAGGTCATCACTCTTCTGCCAATAAACTTAGTCATTGAGCCCTGTCCGGGTTCGTTCTTAAGCATAATCATCATGGCTTTAAATAAATTGTAAATCATAAACAATAACAGTAACGCCACGATAATTTTAACAGTCATCAATAACTCCGGGTTTGTCGCTAAGCAGTAATGAAGAAACCGCCTTTAGTTCCTACCATAATCAGTTTTGTTGCGGTTGTCATCTTATTGAAACTGGGTTTCTGGCAATTGGGTAGAGCGCAAGAGAAGCAGTTGCTCGCTGAACAAAAAGGTATACAAGAACAAGTGGTTTTCAATAGTGTGCAATCGGCACTGGCGGCCGGTGGAGAGCACGATTTTAAGCGAGCAAAACTCACTGGACAGGTAGATCTTGAGCGTTTGCTGTATTGGGATAATCGGGTACTTGATGGCACAGTAGGCTATGAGGTGTTGGCACCGGTGACCACTAATGCTGGAATATTGCTGGTGAATTTTGGTTGGTTACCGGACCGGGATTTTCGTCGTTCATTACCAGAAGTGAGTTTACCGGAAGTTATACAGCAAACTCACATTGTTTTGTACGTACCCTTGCACAATCAACTGGTTCGACAATCTGGAGAGCCTGAACAGTGGCCATATCTATTGCAGCAACCAGATTTAACCATGCTGAATGAGATATTACAAACGACGCTGATACCCGTGTTAGGCTACATAGAAGACCCGAAAGCTTTTGGGTTAAGAAACAACTTTAAACCGGTAACAATGCCAGCAGAGAAACACATCGCTTATGCGATACAGTGGTTTCTTTTAGCATTGGCTTGTGCATTGATTTATGGCTTTGCGTTAAGGAAAAAATGGAAAGATGAGCGAACAGAAAAAACAGAATAATCGCAGTACCTTGATCATTTTCGTATTGGTGTTTTTATTGCCAGTGATATTGGCCTGGTTTGCCTTGCAGGGAGACTGGTTTAACAAAGGCGCCACCAATAAAGGGGAATTGATGTCTCCTGCGGTTGAAATGGCGGATATTCTCCGTGGTGATAAACCCGTGTGGCGTATAGTTTATGTGATGCCTGAGCAATGTGATGCGCGATGTAAAAATGCATTATACAGTTTGAATCAGGTTTGGGTTGCGTCAGGTAAAGCTCAAGACCGCGTGATCCCTAGTTTGTTAGTCCTACCCGGAAGCGACTTAGATGCAGTGGAAAAGCTCAGCAGTGAAACCCCATTCGCTTTAATAAATACAAACTCAACATACCTTGATAAGGTGTTTAAAAACCAATCTGTTAGTGGTATTTTCATTGCAGATACGCTGGGGAATGTGATTTTGCGTTATTCCCTCAGTGAAGAACAACAACAAGCGGTAATGCAAAGCCGCGATATACTTGCCGATTTAAGAAAGGTCCTGAAACTTTCGCGGATCGGATAGAGCTGTTTTATGAAAACGTTAGTTAAGGTCAGCATTTTTCTTACTATAGTGGTCATCATTCTGGGGGCATACACTCGATTGACTGACTCAGGATTGGGTTGTCCAGATTGGCCTGGTTGCTACGGTCATATGGTCGTGCCTAAATCAGATGAGGCGATTACCAAAGCTGAGATTGCTTTCCCGGAACGTCCTCTGGAGGCAAGTAAAGCATGGATCGAAATGATTCATCGCTATTTTGCAGGCACATTGGGATTACTGATTTTATTCATATTTATAATCGCCCTCAAAAACAGACAGCAACAAACACCCGTTAAACTTCCCTTTGTCATATTGTTATTGGTTATCTTTCAGGCCGCATTGGGTATGTGGACTGTGACCATGAATTTATTGCCGGTGGTGGTGATGGGCCACTTGTTGGGTGGCTTTACATTGCTCTCTTTACTGTTTCTGTTACACCTTCGTATGAAACCTTACCGAATTCCAGGAGGCGACCCCAGAGTACGAAAATACGGTCGTTATGCCACACTGGGTTTATTTATATTGGTCATTCAGATAGCGCTTGGAGGCTGGACATCTGCCAACTATGCTGCTTTGGCATGTACCGAATTGCCGATATGTGAGGGGAACTGGTATGAGAAACTCAATTTTTCGGGCGCTTTTAGTGTGCCTGAAGCAGACAATTATGAATTCGGCGCTCACCCCTACGATGAGCGCATGACTATGCACATAGTACACAGATTTGGTGCACTCATTACCTTTTTGTATTTGTGCTGGTTGGGCATCAGATTGTACACTTCAGCAATTTCCGACCGGGTAAAAAATCAATCGGTGTTGATGGTGTCTTTGTTAGGCGTGCAGATAGCGCTTGGCGTATCAAATGTTGTATTTAGCCTGCCTATCGTTGTTGCAGTAGCACACAATGCCGTTGCTGCGCTTTTGCTGCTGGCTCTCATCTTGTTGAATTACACCCTGTATAGAAAGGCGTAATGTTATGGAAAAAGTAATAAAAAACGGGTCTTCTTCGCAAACATTTCAGGGAGCTTCGTGGCGTGATTATTACGAAATGACCAAGCCTAAAGTGGTGTTGTTATTGTTGCTCACCGCTCTGGTTGGTATGTGTCTCGCTGTTGAGGGTACCTTACCGATTCAGCCGCTTGTAGCGGGCATGATAGGGATTGGAATGCTGTCTTCTTCAGCAGCGGTGATCAATCACGTTGTGGATCGCAATATCGACGGCAAAATGGCGCGAACTTATAACCGTCCGGTGCCTAAAGGTAAAGTCACACCAGGTCGCGCTTTGGCCTTTGCTGGTGTTTTGTGTGTTGTTGGTTACCTCATTCTGGAGCTGTTTGTAAACCGGCTTACGGCTGTGCTAACTTTTGCCAGCTTGGTGGGCTATGCCTGTGTTTATACTATGTATCTAAAGCGTGCTACGCCACAGAACATTGTTATTGGTGGTTTAGCTGGAGCGGCACCGCCACTGCTGGGTTGGACGGCAATGACGGGGGAGATCCACGGCAACGCATTACTCTTGGTACTCATAGTATTTACCTGGACACCGCCTCATTTCTGGGCGCTGGCAATCCATAGAGAAAAAGATTACGCCAAGGCTGAAGTGCCAATGTTGCCGGTAACACACGGTGTCGAATTTACTAAAACCTCGGTGCTTGGTTATACCGTATTGCTTGGCTTGATATGTCTGATGCCCTATCTGGTGGGCATGTCAGGATTGATTTACCTGGTTGGGGCGACATTACTCAATATTGCCTTTTTAGTTTACGCCTGGAAACTCAAGTTTGCCGCCAATGAACAAACTGCTATGAACACATTTAAGTTTTCTATATTACACCTAATGCTTTTATTCGTGGTGTTATTAGTGGATCACTATTTTAAAATCGTCCTATGAAACAAAATCTTGTCATTGGTCTCTGCGCTTTACTAGCACTTGCTGCCGGGATCTGGGGGGCGTTAAATGTTGCTCCACCAAAAACACCAAACTATGCTCAGATGTATCCCGCACCGCGAATATTACATGAAAGTGAATTAACCGCTCATGATGGTTCGACAATAACACCTGCGTGGTTCAAAGAACAATGGACACTGGTTTTTGTGGGGTATACCTGGTGCCCGGATATTTGTCCTACCACATTAGCCGAACTCAAAGGAATTTATCCTGATTTGCAGGCCATCAGTAGTGAATATCCGGTGAAAGTGTTGTTTGTTTCCGTCGACCCCGGCAGAGACGATGTACCGCGACTTAACGAGTACATCCAGTTTTTCCACGAAGATTTTTATGCTGCTACCGCTGAGCATAAACAGCTATTTCCGCTAGTACGCAGCATGGGTATGGCTTACGCGATTGCCGAGAGCACTGACAAACCCGATTATCTTGTGGATCACAGTGCTTCGATAGCTATCATCAATCCAGATGCGCATCTTGTTGGTCGCTTTAAACCTGATTACCAACCCGGAGAATTGGCGATAAGTGACGGTCAGCAGATACTGGCGGATCTACCTATTTTAATCGGCAGCCATTAGTCTAAAAATTTACCTTCTTTGGTAGCCACAAACCAAGGTTGAGAGTGCCAGTAATAGCGACCCTTATGAGTTTTACTGGGAGCCGTGCAATTCACTCGCGAGCGTCCCGGCTTTAGCGTTACATCACTTGATACGTGCAGTGTATCTTCTTGCCAAGACGCACTAATACGCTCGCCTCGAAAAAAGCAGCTGAGTAGACCTTTATTGAAATCACTGGTGTCCAGTGTTATTGCATACTCAAGTTTGGGAGGCGAGTAGAACACTGGGTTTTCTATAGAGGCTGATACAACTGGCATCGCCAGGGTTTGCAATTTGGTTTTTAAGGTATTGAGGTTACTGTATATGCCTGCTGCAGGAAAGCGCGGTATCTCCGAGAGTCGGGTTTGGTACCCTACGGCACCTGAATGCTGGGCAAAGCCAACCAGCTCCAGCTCCTCGACCAAGTCGCTCAGGGCTTTGTTATATTCTCCGAAAGGGTAAGCAAAAAATCCGGGCGAACTACCCAAATTTTCTACAATTGCAGCTTCTGCTTTCAATATGCGCTGTTTGGTGTGTATCAGCCAGTCTGCTTCTGTGGCCTTATCAAGCATATGGCGGTGATCCCAATAGTGATTTGCAATTAACGCCCCTTCTTCGGATAACTGCTTTAGTTCTTGCCAGTTTAAATGACCAGGGCCTACACCGACTTCTGTAGGATTGATAAAGATAGTATAAGGAAAGTCTAGTGCTTTCAGCAATGGATGCGCATTTTCCTTGATATTGCGAAAGCCATCATCAAAAGTGATGGCAACAGCTTTGTCCGGAAGGGGGGCCTGTGCTTTTATTTTGGACATTAATTCTTGTAAAGGAATAACAGTGTGATTGGCCTCCAAATACGCCAGGTGCTCTGCAAATTTTTCAGGAGTAATTGAGGTTGAGGGGGGCGTAGCACTGCTTACGTGATGGTATAACAAAATAGTTGCGCTATTATTGGCCTGCGCTTGGGAAACTGCGGTGAAGTAGAAAACAAAGGCAAATACCCTTACAAATACACTCATATGATTCACTAATTAAAATCCAACACATAAGAAGATTACCAGTTTGACTTTTTACCACGCAACTCGTTATTTCATTGCATTGGCATTGCCCATGATTGTCAGCAATATTTTCTTGCCGTTAGTTGGGTTGGTGGATACGGCCATTGTGGGGCATTTGCCGGGTAGCCACTACCTGGCGGGAGTGGCTCTTGGCAGCATTATCATTACCCAGCTTATTTGGGTTTGCGGTTTTTTACGCATGGCTGTGACTGGGCTGAGCGCCCAAAGTAGTGCCCCGGAACAAAAGCAAGAATCCATTTCCGTGCTGGGCAATGGCGCTTTATTGGCTTTGTTACTCGGTGTTCTGTTGTGGTTTCTCAGTCCCTTCCTGTTTCAAATGGGAGTGTATTTTTCCGGTAGCAATACGCAGGTAGTGGCAATCGCTGAAGATTACTTTTTTATTCGCATATCAGTTGCGCCAGTATCACTACTGAATTTGGTGTTAATAGGCTGGCTGCTGGGCAGGCAACAACATAAAAATGTGATGAAGATACAGATTATCGCTAATCTGTTGAATATGCTGTTGAGTGTTTTTCTCGCCATTGGGTTAGCGATGGAAACGGCAGGGGTAGCCATCGCTACGGCACTGAGTGAGTGCTTGGTCTTGCTCATGTCTTTATTTACTATCGCTAAATTTGAAGCGCAATGGTGGCGCAGGTTTTACATTGCTAAAAAGTCTCTACAACGCTTGCTCAGACTAAACAGAGACGTTTTTTTCAGAAATCTCTGTTTACAGATATTTTTAGGCATCTTTACCTACCTCGGTTTACAACAAGGACAGTTAACTGCAGCGACTAACGCGGTTTTGATGCAGTTTTTTGTATTGATTGCCCTTGGGCTAGATGGCGTTGCCTACGCTGCAGAGGCGTTGCTCGGAGAAGCCTCAGGGAAAAACAGTAAAAGCAAGTTTCGCCTTTGGATCAAGGTAAGTTTATTGGTTTCCAGTGTTTTAGCCATTTGTTATACCCTGGTGTTTGCACTGGGTTTCAGGTTTATTACCCATCTGTTAACCGATATAACCGAGGTACAGGAATATATTCAGCAATTTAAAATTTACATCGTTTTCTTGCCTCTGGTGGCGCATTGGTGCTTTTTATTAGATGGATGGTACGTAGGTTTGACTCAAGCTCGCGCTATGTTACTCACTATGCTGTTAAGTGCCGGAGTCGCAGTATCTTGGTATGCCTTGCATTTTTTATCGCTAAATGCTGACATTTTATGGCAAGGTTTTTTGTTATTTTTATTGGCAAGAGGTATTTTGCTGGGAGGGCACTTTTATTACAGGCTCTATCATCGATATCATGCGTGAGGGACCTATTGTAGCCAAAATTCCAGTAGCAACTGTTTGCATCTAACTAGAGGGTGATCTTTACTTGAAGCAGGCGCCTGAATTACTGATGTGTAAACACAAGGATACGAGGAGCAGACATCGTGGATGTTAAGCTAAAGCGGCTTGAAGACATAAAAACACTTGCTGGCCCGATAGTGCTGAGCCGTGCATCAGACAATGATGGAACTCACTATTGGTGTAAAACGGCACAACAGTCAGACAGGCAAGCGATGGAGATGCTTGAGCTTGAAATCGAGAGTCAGTCAAGATTCTCATCAATTGCGCTGATTGCGTCTTCTGGTTGTATAACCAGCGAACGGAATTGCATCAATCTCTACCCGGACATTGAAGGCGTTGAACTCTTTGAAAGCTTTCTCACAAATCATTCTCTGGAGATGACCGAACAGCTGAAAATGTGTATCGCGCTGGCAACGTGGTTGGCAGATATTCACAAGCAGCAGTTTATGTTGGGTTTTGTAGAGCCGGAAACGCTATTAGTGGATAAGAAGAGCTTTCAGGTTTATTCCTTAAACACCTGGAATCTGCATAAAGAGTTTAGTATTGACGAAAAAAAGCAGGCGCTATTGACGACAGGGTGTAACTTACACACTGCATCACCAGAGGTGACCGGCAGAACGGATTGGACCCCTCAGCGTTTCTCGGATTTTTATTCATTAGGCACCTTGTTATATCGCATTTTTATGGGCCGTTACCCTTTTGAGTTTCAGGATCCTTTAACCCTCATTCATGCGCATATTGCCAAACCTGTAGAATATGACCCCGGGCGGTCATTTGCTGTACCCGAAGTACTGCTTAGTATCATTAGTAAGCTCTTAAACAAGGCTCCTGAAGCCCGCTATCCAAATGCACAAACATTAGTTGCTGATCTTGAACATTGTTTGAATGAGTTCACTCAAAAGGGAGTGATTAGCGATTTTCGTATCGCTAAAGAGGAACAAAAAAAGGTCATTAGTTTTCCCAAATACATTTACGGTCGCGATTCTGAATTAACATTAGTTCAGCAATGGTACAACCGGGCAAACGCCCATAGCGGCTTGGCGGTTCTGTGCATTTCAGGGGAACAAGGAGTCGGAAAAACGGCGCTGCTGCAAGAAATCAAGACCAGCGTTCTACCTCAAAGTGCCCTCCTGGGGGTGGTTAACGTTGAACCTGAAATCCACACCCTCAGACAATCAGCAATCTTTGTTATGTTGCAACAACTGATTGAGCAAGCGCTTATCCTTGAGGAGTCGCAATTGCTCAAGTTACAACGGCAACTACAAAAAATTGCAGTTGAGCAACGGGGGCAACTCTACAACTTGTTCCCGGAACTAAAGATTGTATTACCCGAAGAGAAAGGGGCGGGTTTTATTGAAAGTCATTCCAGTGAAATCCTTCTGGCTCAGTTGTTGTTGTGCTTCTCCAGACTCGATAAAGATTTGTATCTGATTTTTGATGATGCCCATTCCCTGGAAAAAACGACGTCTGAGACTTTACTGGCACTGTTCTCCATGGCCCCGCAAAGTAATTTAAAAGTGGTTCTACTGTTACGTGAAAACGAGTTACCCGAATCAGCTTCAGTGAAGTCTTTGGTCGCTGCAACAGAATTGGATGGTGCTCTAATACATCAGGTAGAGCTGTTGCCCCTGAGTACTGCTGCTACTCACAATCTTGTGGAAGACACGTTTTGGGAAACTCAGTTTAGTCTGGAGTCCCTGTCTGACCTGGTTTTTAACAAAACCAGAGGTAACCCTTATTTTGTTAAATCATTTATTCAAAAATTAGTTGGTGAGGGGGCATTGTATGAAGACGATGAGCAGATTTGGAATTGGCTACCGGAGGAGGTCAGTCGTTCCACTGTGACTGCAAATGTTGCTGAGCAAACAGGGGCTGGCTTAGCGAGCTTACCTCTGGAGCAGCGAAATTGCTTAAAGCTTGCAGCTTTAATGGGTAAAGATATTGACACTGAAATACTCATGCTGGCTGTAGATGTGTCCTCTGCAAACCTTGTTGAGTATATTGATTACTGGGTTTCTATGGGGCTTTGGGCACAATGCAGTCCCGATAAAAAATACTATCAGTTTGCCCATAAAAAAATTCAATTGGCTGCCAGTCAACTAGAGACAGGTACCAATGCAGAGCAGTTGCGTTTTGCTCTGGCAGATGCGCTGTTTGACCAAAAAGATAGTGCTTGGCTTAAAGACAACGTACTGCACTGGCTATTTTGGGTGCATCCACTGTCGGGATATCAAAATACTCAGGTGGCACCCATTCAAATAGCGGAGTATTACCTGCTAGCTGCGAGTCGAGCTAACCAAGAGCTTGAAAACGGTGAGGCGCTGATGTGCTTCCACCTTGGTGTACAGTTATTGACGGAAGAAGATTGGCAGCAGCATTACGATATTTGTGTAGCGTTATATCAAGGATACATCCAGGAATCATTGCGCAGGAATCAACTGGTTGGACTGAATGCTGCAATCGCAATACTGGAAAAGCGAGTTAATAAACTTGCCGACTCTGCGCGTATTGTTATTTGGAAAATGACAATGTTGTGCGCAGCGGAAGATATTGAAGCGGCGTTTTCTGAGGGAATGAGAGCAGTTAAGGCGCTTCTCTGTGATTTTTCGATAGCGGAAAATCAATCGGATTATTTGGCTTTGGATAAACAATATCCGCCTCAGGGAATTCAGGCATTTGGCCTTCTGGATTGTACAAACCAAGACGCAACTACCCAATTGCATATCCTGTTAAGCGAGCTATTAGATGTTGCCAGTAAACTTAATATCCATGCCGTGATGCAGGTTTCCTCTGTTGCCATTCCGTTGTGTCTTGCACAAGGCAATACAAAGTATGCAGTTAAGTTTTACACAACACATGCTTTGATGCTGACCACGCTTGCCCATAAACACGTTGACGCACTGCAATTCATTTCCGTAGCGGAACAATTGGCTGAACAACTCAAGCTCAATCAGGCGCACAGAGATAAACTCTTAGTCACCCGGTATGCATTGATTGCTCATTGGTCTGAGCCGTTACAGCAGAGCTTGATATTTTTTGCCCGTAAGAGCGCGCAAGTGTTTGAGTCGTCAGTGGACCTGAATCACGGGGAAGCGCCCCTTTATCACGCCATTTTTAGTTTGTTGACCGATAAGCCACTAGACAAAGTTGTAGAAATATTTGAAGTGTTAATTGAGCTCATGGAGGAGAGCGCAGAGACCCCGGAGGGGCTTCAGGCTCGGCAATGGCTGGAATTGGCTCAAAGTGTGATACAAGCCAGTGAAGGGACAGATTCATTCGATTTGGAACTGCAAACGAAGGAAGGGGCACCAGGAATTGACCAGTTAACCTGTTTCTTTTCAATGCATTTCGCCAAAATGTGTAAAGCAGTTTTGAATAACAATTTCATCTTGGCAGAGCAGTATCGCAATGCGGCACAGGAACTGGTAAATGACATCTGGCCGGTATATTGGCTAGCGGATTATCATGCCCTGGCAGGTATTATCTTGTTGCGTAATACTGCAACTCATACTAGTGATTCAAGCCAAGAAGCCTTACTTCATCAGGTTGATCAACACCTTGCACAATTACAATCTTGGTGTGGCAACAGTGGTGATATACACAGAGCGAAATGGCTTTTGCTGGAGGCAGAATCTCGAAATTTTAAAGGTGAGCCAGATGCCTGGCAGTATTACGCCAAGGCCGTCAATGCAGCACAGAGTAGCCGTTCCCATTTATGGCAGTTTCTCTGTTGGGACGCTTATGGTCGATATTGGTTAACAAACGGCGATGAGGTTTCAGGCTTAGCGCATCTACGTGAAGCGCTGAATTGCTTAAACCATTGGCATGCCTGGCAAACTATCAAACATTTGCATGATGAATTTCCAAAGTTAGGCCACCCTGAGCAATCGGTAGCAAATGCCCCCTCACTATCAGGAGCGACAAAAAATGAAAAAAATCTGGATCTCCTGTCAGTACTAAAGGCCTCCGAAACTCTGAGTGGTTCAGTGGATCTGGAGGCCTTTGTTGAGCGCATGATGACCATTATCGTGGAGAACGCAGGAGCTCAAAAAGGCTGTGTCTTGTTTTTTGAAGGCACCAAGCTGGAGCTTAAAGGCAGTTACCCAGAAATCATGTCATTGGCACAAATACCTGAAACGCTGTTGAACTATGTGGGACTTATAAAGACGCCTTATGCGGTGGATGATAGCGCTCAGGAGCCATTGCTATCAGGCGCGAAAACTCAACGTTTGTTGCCCAAGTCCATGTTGTTTATTCCTTTGCTGGTAGCAGGCGAGTTTCGAGGCGTTTTATATCTTGAACATGCAGATTTAATGGGGTTCTTCACTTCTGATCGCATCGATATTTTGCAGCTGTTGGCTAATCAAACCGCTATTCTTTTTGATAATACCAGACTAAATCAACGCCTGTTGGTGAATAACCGAGATCTGGAAAAGAAGGTTGATGAGCGCACCGTGGAGTTGGCTCAGGCAAAATTAAAAGCGGAAGAGGCCACGGCCGCCAAATCAAACTTTTTAGCCAATATGAGTCATGAGATCCGCACACCCATGAACGCGGTCATAGGGCTATCTCGCCTGGCATTGAAGAAACAAGTTTTGCCAGAGCAGCGAGATTACCTGGAAAAAATACTGAGTTCTTCAGAGTCACTACTGACTTTAATTAATGATATTCTGGATTTTTCCAAAATTGAAGCGCAAAAGCTGACCCTGGAATTCATACCTTTTAGTCTCGAAAATTCATTGCGCAGAGTGGTTAATCTTAGTAATCACAAAGTTCATGAAAAGCATCTGGAATTTGTTTTGTCGGTAGATAGTAGTATTCCCGATGCTTTGATGGGTGATCCATTGCGCATTGAGCAAATAATTATCAATTTGGTTAGTAATGCCATAAAATTTACTCATCACGGTTACATCCATTTAAACGTGCGCTTACTCTCAAGTATTGATGACACGTTAAATCTGGAGTTTCGAGTTAAAGATAGTGGTATTGGGATGAGTGCCGAGCAGTGTAGCAGGCTATTTCAGTCTTTTAGTCAGGCAGATGACAGTGTTACTCGTCAATATGGGGGCACGGGGCTGGGTCTTGCTATCTGCAAACAGTTGTGTGAGTTGATGCAAGGCAGTATCCGTGTCGATAGCAAACCTGATGAGGGATCTGAGTTTATTTTCACGATTCAGGTGGAAAAGTCTGATGAGCCCTCTGTCGGCTCCAAGGCGCTGGATGTTTCTCATATCCGCGCGCTCGTGGTGGATGATATGGATGTCGCTCGAGAAGTTATGACTGAGGCGCTTGAAGCGCTTGGCATAACCGTTGACGCAGTGGACAGCGGTGAGCAGGCGTTAAAGTGGGTAGAAAGAGCGGAGCGCAGACAGCGTCCTTACGACTTTATTTTAATGGATTGGAAAATGCCGGGTATGGACGGCATTACAGCCTCCAGACGTATCAGAGATACTGTAAGTGGTAAGATCCCTCATATATTGATGGTGACTTCCTATGACAAAGAAGCATTGCGTGCTACTGATGCAGAAGACATTGTGGAAAGGTTTATTGAGAAACCCGTCAACCAGTCCGAATTGATAGACGCAATACAGCTGGCGTTAGGTGGTTCTGAAAAAGAGTCATTACCTTCTGAGAGAGAAGAAGCGATTCCTGATTTTAGTGGTTGTCGACTTTTGTTAGTGGAAGATAATGAGCTTAACCGTCAGGTTGCTTTGGAATTTATGCTGGAAACCGGAGCGACAATTGATGTCGCTCACAATGGTGAGGAGGCCATTCAAGCAGTCCAGGAACTATCCTACGACCTACTCTTAATGGATATTCAGATGCCAGTCATGGATGGTATACAGGCAACAAAAGTGATCAGGCATAAAGGCTTAGAGGTTCCCATCATCGCCATGACGGCGCATGCAATGACAGGCGATAAAGAACGAAGCTTTGCCGTTGGAATGAATGCTCACATTACCAAGCCCATCTCGCCTGGTGATTTATTTGCCGTAATGGCGAAATTTCTCCCGGACAAGCGCTACCTTGACAGTGAGCAAGATGATCTAAGCAATGATTCCACGCAACAAGAAACGCCTTTGCCGGAGGCTATCAGAGTATTAAAAGATATTCATGCCTTGCAGGTGAATAAAGCGCTGCTGCGCTTTCAGGGCAGACATCGCCTGTATGAAAACCTGGTGCGTGATTTCATTGAGGACTATAGCGATCTGGATGAAGTCTTAAGCGCACATGTTAGATCTCAGGATCGGCAACAGATCTATCGCATCATTCATTCACTAAAGTCCAACGTGGCCTATATTGGAGCATTTGAACTGTCCAGTGAAATAGGAGAGTTGGAACTTATAATTCGGGATGTGCAACAGGTGAGCGATGAAACATTGCTTATCACTGAACAGGTCAAGGGGTTGATCAAAGATATTCAGGCCCGATGGGCTCAGCTTAGCCCAGAAGGTGGCGGAAGGGCCAACATTGAACAAGATATTGGAGACGCGGAGCTCGAAGCAATGCTACCCTTATTGCATAGATCTGATTTTGCAGTTGAACAATTGATCAGAAAATTAAAAGAGGATTGTCATAATAAAAATCAACTGCAGGCACTTAGTATTATCGATTCTTTAGTCAAAGAGCTTGAGTTTGAAGAGGCCGCTGATTATCTGCAACGTTGGTTGCTGGATCAGAAGACTGTAACTAAATAATGAGATTTTCGAATTAACTATGTTTCCAGAAAAGTCCAAAATACTCATTGTTGATGATGAAAAGAGCAACCTCAGGCTCTTGTCGGAACTGATTGCTAAAGAGGCGGATATTATGCTGGCTAAGAGTGGGCAGCAAGCATTAGAGAAAGCTAATAAGGCTCAGCCTGACGTGATCTTATTGGATGTAGTGATGCCCGACATGGATGGCTTTGAAGTCTTACAGAAACTTAAAAATAACCCTGCAACAAGACTGATACCTGTGATTTTTATTACCGGTTTAACAGATGTAAAATTTGAAGAAAAAGGCTTGGCTCTTGGAGCGAGCGATTACATTATAAAGCCTATTCACGAACAACTGGTTAAAGCGAGAATTAAGCTGCATCTGCAGTTGGTAAAGCAGCGGAATTTACTGGAAAAAGTCGCGTTGGTTGATCCATTGACCGATTTGCCGAATAGAAAGAGATATGAAGAAGTGGCAAACCTGGAATGGCGTGCCGCCGTGCGACATAGCTCATGGTTTTCGTTAGCGTTATTTAACGTAGATGGTTTCAAGTCCTTCAATGAAAAGTTTGGTTATGCAGCGGGTGACGAGGCGTTGTCGAAAATCGCGTTGGCCTTGTCGTCACAGTTACAAAGATCCAGAGATTTTATCGCCAGATTTTCTGGCCAGGAGTTTGTTATCTTACTACCGGGAAGTGATCCTGAAGGGGCCATCACGCCTATTGAAAAGTGCAAGAGTGCTTTGGGTAGTCTACAAATTCCTTCGGCAATCGCCGGTAGTGACTATCTCACTGCTTCTGTGGCAGGAGCGTCTATCATTCCCGGCATGTCAGATTCCATTGATACTTTGCTTTTCACCGTCGCCAAACAGCTGAGTACCATGCAGCAGCACAGTCCTAATCAGATTAGCTGGCAGCAACCAAGGTGAGCTTGTGGCCAGGTTAAACATTTCCCCGGAAAAACCGAGAATTCTTATTATCGATGATGAGAAATCTAATTTAAAAATTCTTACCGATTTATTATCCACAGACGCGGATGTCTCGGTGGCAAAAAGTGCGGAGCAGGGGCTGTGGAAAGCGAAAAAATTCCAGCCTGATCTCATTCTGTTGGATATTATCATGCCTGACGTTGATGGCTTTGAAACCCTGAAACGACTTAAGAATGAGCCTGATCTCAATGAAGTTTCGGTAATATTTATTACTGGGCTGGATACTGCAGATAATGAAAAGTATGGCCTTGACCTGGGCGCTTTAGATTATATTCGCAAGCCTTTTAATGCGGCTGTGGTTAAATCTCGTATTGCCACTCATCTAAAGCTAATACAGCAAACCAAAGAATTAAGGAAACTATCGGTCAAGCTGCGGGAAGCTGATGAAGCTAAGAGTCGCTTCCTTGCCAATATGAGCCATGAAATTCGAACCCCGCTTACTTCGATAATCGGTTATGCAGAGTTGCTTAAGAAGAATGAAATTTCAGGCATGGCCAGTGAACAGGCGGTAGATATTATCGCCACCAGTGGTAATCATTTACTAAACCTGATCAATGATATTTTAGATATTTCTAAAATAGAAGCTGAGAAACTGGAGTTAGAATCGGTCTCATGCCTGTTGCCCGTATTGCTGGAAGAGGTTTTTGCCCTCATCAAACCCAAAATTGAATTGAAGAAGTTAGGCTTTGATTTAGAGCTACAATTTCCCATTCCCTCGCATATCATCACTGATCCCACACGTTTGAAACAGGTGCTCATCAATTTACTGAACAACGCAATTAAGTTTACCGAAAAGGGCTCAGTTAAGCTCATTGTCTGTGCAAGTAATGAGTTGATGAAGTTTAATGTCGTAGATACGGGTGTGGGAATTAGTAAAGAACAACAGGCGCGGATATTCAGCGCATTCGAGCAGGCTGATGTATCGGTGACAAGGCAGTTTGGCGGTACAGGCCTTGGGTTGAATATTTCTAAATACCTGACCACTAGACTGGGTGGTGATTTATCTGTCAGCAGCGTGCCGGGGGTTGGTAGTGACTTTGAAGCCAGTATTACCCTTTGTCCTGGAGATGAGGCTCAGTCTATTAACAATGAAACTGACTACGCCAAAGTGATCCATAGCCAAAAAGTACGTCAAGCCACCAATGTACAGTTATCCGGTAAGATATTATTAGCTGAAGATCAAAAAGAGCTCCGAATGCTTCTAACCATGATGCTCAGCAAATTGGGCTTGGACGTTACTGCGGTAGAGAATGGCTTGCAGCTGGTGCAGCAGGCACAACTACAAGACTACGATTTGGTACTCTCTGACATTCACATGCCTGAGATGGGAGGAGAGGAAGCCATCGCTCTGTTATTGGATGCCGGGATCAATGTACCTACCATAGCTCTGACAGCCAATGCGATGAAGCACGAAGTGGAGAATTATTTGAATAAAGGCTTCACTGATCATTTGAGTAAACCGATTCAGCGCAACGAGTTTATACGAAAACTGGCTCTTTACTTAGGCAAAGACGACGATGTTAAGGTTGATTCAGAGTTTCAAGATGACATGAAGGTACGCTTCGTCGAACAGTTTAAGAATAGTTTACCCTCAAGGTTAGAAGTATTAGAAAACGCGTTTTTTGCCCAAGATTGGCGAGCTATGACACTGCTTGCTCATAGCCTTAAGGGAAGCTCGCTGTCATTTTCGCTGCATCAAATCAGTGAATTAAGTATGGACATAGAAGCACTAGCGACAGCCGCTGAAGTGAATAACAGTCGAGCCAATGAACTTGCAGATGTATTGTTAAAATTAAAGTCTGTAATAGAAGAGCTATAGCTTTTTATCACGCTTTTGCTTGGCGTTAAGGTGAAAGGCGCTTTTCAAACGAAAGCGCAATATGCCGATGTAGCCATAGGCTGAGAATAGTCCGCCCGCGAGCAGTAATATCAGGCCTGGAATTTGCCACCAGGCCTGCCAGCGATACCCTACCAGGATAAAAAGCACACCCACAACAAACACCAATAAGCCTTTTTTGAAGCTTAGCCAGTACCTGTGCAGAGTTATCCGCTCGACATCAGTGAGAGACACGGGAGAAGGCCTTAATAGTAGGAGTGTTCGCCTGCCTCGTGTTCTGTCGCATCTCTCACCCCTTTTAACTCTGGGAATTGCTCCAGCATTTGTTTTTCGATACCTTCTTTGAGCGTTACGTCCACCATCGAGCAGCCATTGCAACCACCGCCGAATTGCAGCAGCGCAAAACCATCATCAGTGATGTCCATCAACATTACCTGGCCGCCATGGCTGGCCAGTTGCGGATTGATTTCAGATACTAGCATGTATTCGATTCGTTCCTTTAATGGCGCATCTTCAGCAACTTTACGTGCCTTAGCATTAGGTGCTTTCAGTGTCAGCTGAGAGCCCATTTGATCCGTAACGAAATCAATTTCGGCTTCTTCTAGATAAGGGGCACTTTCCAGATCAACGATGGCATCAAAGCCATCGAAGGAAAGATGTGTATCACTATCTTCAACCGCGTCCGCCGGACAGTAGGAAACACCACATTCCGCAGAGGCCGTGCCAGGGTTTATCACGAATACTCTAATGTTGGTTTTTTCTGGT
Organism: Planctobacterium marinum; assembly: GCF_036322805.1. Taxonomy (GTDB): domain Bacteria; phylum Pseudomonadota; class Gammaproteobacteria; order Enterobacterales; family Alteromonadaceae; genus Planctobacterium; species Planctobacterium marinum_A. Next base: position 104,239 of record NZ_AP027272.1, read on the forward strand.
TGAGATTCCAGTAATTTGCGAAAGTGACTTTGCGCAGACTCAGAAATATTAATCATCTCGACAACCTTAATGTAAACTAAGAATGATTCTAACAAAAATACTTGAGTAAAACACTCAAGTATTAAGCTCTTTTAGACATTTTTTGCCTAACAGAAAAGATTCCCTTATGGTAAAGGCAACGATAAAAAGGCCCGATAATCAATGATATTAAGATTTTTCCTGTTCTGTACGTTACTCATTACAGCTCGCTTTGTGCACGCGGATATGTCGCAAATCTATAGCAGCGATTTACAATATTTACCTGGCAATGTGCAATATGACCCGCAAATTCCATTACCGCAAGAGGTATTAGGTTACCCGGTGGGCGCCTGGCATGTCAGGCATGATCAACTGCTAAACTATCTATATTTGTTAGCTGAAAAATCAGACCGCATAAGCATAAAAGAGATTGGTAAAACCCATGAAGCCCGCAAGTTGGTGCATTTGTATATCAGTACCCCACAGAATTTGGCGAACTTGCCATCGATTCAACAAACCCATCAAAAAAATTGGTTAATGCATGACAGCAAGCGGGATCTCTCGGGTTTTCCGCTGGTATTGTGGATGGGCTACAGCATTCACGGGGATGAGCCTAGTGGCTCCAATGCGGCACTTTTGCTGGCTTATTACCTGGCCGCGGCGCAAGGAGAGGAAGTAACAAAATTGCTGGATAAGAGCGTGGTTATTCTGGACCCTTCTCTGAATCCTGATGGTTTATCTCGTTTTGCTCATTGGGCAAATTCTCATAAAAGTAAAAACCTGGTGGCAGACCCACAAAATCGAGAGCATCAACAAGCCTGGCCATCGGCTCGTACGAATCACTACTGGTTTGACCTCAATAGAGATTGGTTACTACTCACTCACCCGGAGTCACGTGCCAGAATTGAACAGTTTCAGCAATGGAGACCACATGTACTTACTGACTTTCATGAAATGGGTACCAATAGTAGTTACTTTTTCCAACCCGGAATCCCTTCAAGGACGAACCCTCATACGCCGCAAGAAAATATTGAGCTAACTAATCAATTGGCTAAGTTTCATGCCAAGGCATTAGATAAAGATAAGCGTCTGTATTTTACGCAAGAGGCTTTCGATGATTTTTACTATGGAAAAGGGTCCACCTATCCTGATGCCCATGGCAGTATTGGCATTCTGTTCGAACAGGCTAGTTCCAGAGGCCACCTCCAGGAATCAGAAAATGGCCTGTTATCCTTTTCTCAAACAATTCAAAATCAGTTTAATTTGAGCTTATCAACGCTTGAAGGCGCCATGAGTAATAAGGCCGCTCTTTTGGACTATCAGGAGGGTTTTGCACGCAATACTGTCGAGCTGGCGCTGGATGATGATGTTGCCGGTTATATGGTAACGCCAGGTAGCGATACCAGTCGTTTTGCCTATTTTCTGGACCTTTTGGCTCGCCATCAAATCGAAATTTATCCGCTCAACAGTAATGTTAAATTAGATGACAAAACCTTTGTGGCTGGAGAGAGCTTCTTTGTGCCCGGCAGACAAGCTCAATACCGCTTGGTGAAATCGCTATTTTCCGGTCAAAAACGCTTCAAGGACAATACCTTTTACGACGTCTCTAATTGGAATATTGCGCTGGCTTTTAACTATGAATTTGATGTGGTGGAAAAAAGTCGCTGGCGCAAAGTTCCGTTTGCCAAACAAGCCATAAAGGAGCTGCAAGTAAAATCGCCTTTGGCAGATTCCGAAGTTGTCGCCTGGGCATTCAATTGGAATGACTCAGATGCACCGGCATTATTGCAGTTTTTGCTGCAACAAGGAGCTCATGTAAAGCAGTCTGGGAAAGCATTTACAGCGGTGACCTTAGATGGTGAGTTTGCCTTCTTACCCGGTGCCGTTGTGCTTCCTATGGGATTTAAACAGCCTGGCGATATTACCGGATCACTGATTGCTAAAGCAGCCCAACTCAATATTAAGTTACATGGCTTAACTACTGGCTTGACGCCGCAAGGCGTGGATTTGGGGAGTCGCTATGTAAACACCGTTACCGAGCCGGAAATACTGTTGCTCGGCGGTCGTGGGGTTTCACAATATGAGGCTGGAGAAGTATGGCATTACCTTGACCAGTTTGTGGGCTTAGCACCGAGTATTGTTGATATTCAGCGCTTGGGGAGAATTGATCTGGAGCGCTACAGTCACATTATTGCTGTAGATGGTAACTACGCAACGATTTCAGAAAAAGACACCAAGCGTATCCAGCACTGGATTGAGCAAGGAGGCGTGTTAATCACACAGAAGCGCGCCGCTATCTGGGCTGCGGAACAAGATTGGTTGGCTGCTAAATTCAAGGACAAAGAGGCAGTAGATTCGGCATTTGATACGGCAAATTTAAGTTTTGCAGACCAAGAAAGCCTGGATGGTAAAAAAAGAGTGGCTGGCGCGGTATTCAATACCAATGTTGATTTAAGTCATCCCCTGTTATTCGGTTTTGACAAACCCCAATTACCAGTATTTCGCAATAGCACTGTGATCATGAGAAGACCTACTCAGCCTTTCATCAATCCCATTGTTTATCAAAAAATGCCACTTTTGGCTGGATATACTTCAGATGAAGTAGAGCAGCTGCTGGCCGATAGCGCGATGGCTATAGCCCACCAAAAAGGTGAGGGTAGGGTGATAGCGTTTGCTGACAATGTCAGCTTCCGAGGCTATTGGTTAGGCACCCGTCGATTATTATCCAATGCCATCTATCTGAGCAGTTTCATTGATGTTGAAGGCTAATCGATAAACTCCAAAGGTCAATTCTCAAGTCAGGATTGACCTTTTTTATTTGTTCGACAATACAAAGTAGCGTGGTGCCTGTAGTGATAACATCATCAAACAGTGCGATGTGACTTGTATTTTCCAGTAAACCCGGTTGCTCAATGCGAAACCTCGAAGCTGCGAGCTTTCGTCTTTCTGAGCCGCTCAGGCTTGCTTGCGGGGTGTGAAAAATCTCGCGACTGATAAGGTAGTTGCTTGTTTCCAGGGATAACCGTCTGGTCAGCTGGCTGCAGATTAATTCTGTTTGGTTGTAGCCTCTGCGCATCCGCTTTAAGGGGGAGATGGGAACCGGAAGCAGTATTTGTGGTAGCTCATCTTCGGAATAACAGGCTAACACTTTTTCCTCCAGCAACTTTGCTAGTGAGTTTCGTAACAGAGTTTTTTTCTTATATTTGAAGTCATTTATCAAAGACTGCAATAATCCTGCGTGAGGGCCAATACTAAGGGTATTGTATGGGCTTAATGTCTGCAGATGTTGAGTGAAGAATCGTTGGTTGTTTAAAAAAAAGGAGTGTTCACTGGCAGGGAAATGTTTGATTTGCTCGGCGCACAGCGAACAGATCGCGGTCGTTGCAGATTGCAAACAGCAATAACATTGATTGGTGCGTGCCATAAGACGTTTTAAAGAGCCGAGCATGGATGTACCCTAAAACTGCGTCAGGTGGGGTAAAAGTATACAGGTGTTCCAGAGGTAATTTTGCAGTTAAAAGTACAGGATTTTAATGACACACCGGATTTGGTGTTGTTGCATGGTTGGGGCGTGAATAGCGGGGTATTTAGTAGTCTGATAGAGCGCCTTGAGCCTCTGCATCGCTTGCGTTTAGTCGATTTGCCGGGATTTGGCATGAACAACCATGTGCAAGTGCAACAGCTGAGTTTCCCCGAATATTGCCAACTGATACAAGATGTGATCCCAGCGGGGGCAACTGTGGCTGGTTGGTCTTTGGGAGGGCTGGTGGCGCAGCACATTGCTTTGCAAGACAGCACGCCCATTGCCCGACAAATCCTCATCTGTAGCAGTCCTTGTTTTCTGGAAGGCCATGACTGGCCGGGCATCAAACAGAACGTTTTACAGAGTTTTCAACAGCAATTAAAACAAGACTATATGAAGACCCTGGAACGCTTCCTGGCTATTCAGGCGATGGGCAGCGCTACAGCCAAGGCAGACTTGCGAACTATAAGAGAACAGGTGAAAAGTGGAGGTGTTGCCAATCCGGGGGCTTTAGAACGCGGATTATGGTTTCTTCAAACCGTTGACTTACGAGCTCAACTTGCAACCAATTCAATTCCAACGCTGCGAATTTTCGGTGGTAAGGACAGCCTTGTACCTGAAAAAAGTCGCCGTGTTATTGAGTTATTGCACCCCGGGGCCGATTACCACACCTTTGATAAAGCATCTCATGCTCCCTTTATTTCTCACACCGACCAGTTTGTTAAGATCTTTAACGACTTCTTGCTGAATATTTAGTCTATTAGGGCATAACAACGAGTGGAATAATCTCAATAAAAACTAATCAAAAGATTTATTTATTTGCTCATTTGTTTAATAATTAGACATGAGGTAATAGGAGTAGTGTATGTCTTTCGATGTAAGAAATAGCGTTAACTCCGCTATTCTATCTGGTGTGATGGGTGTTCAGAAAGCCTCTGATGGTATTGCTGGCACATCAATTAGTATTGCTCAACAGCAAGCGTCGTTGCGTTCAACCAGCGAGCTGCTTTCTGATGTGGCAACCCAACAACTTGGTGGTGTATCTAAATTACTACCCTCGGGTGGTGATTCCATGACCAGTAATTTGTTGTCACTGGTAAACAATTTGAATAATGCGCAGGCTTCGACAAAAGTTGTGGATGTGGCTAACGATACCGTTGGACGCATTATCAACGAACTCGCTTAAGTTTAATTCATTACTGCCATGAATATTGTCACGCCGTTGCCAACTGCCATTCCGTTCACAACATCTAATGTGAATACGGAATCTGCGCGCCGTGATAATGTGCAACGGGAAGTTATTCCCCAGATAACGCAGCCGGAAAACTCGGCTGCGGAGTCTGGATTAGGCTCAGAATCCGACCGTCTCAAACAATCTGCTAAATCAGCTCAAGCTGCCCAGTCACCAGTTTATGAACGTCCTGTCGTACAGCAAAACCCAAATGGTGGTGATGCCAGCGCGCTGGGTAATACCAATGGTCAAACTCCGGATAACGCGCAGCAAGAGAGCGCTGGTAAGGAAGATGCAGAAGAGCGTCAAAGACAGCAACAAGAAGCCATTGATCAGCAAGAAATTGAGAAGCTAAAGGCGCGAGACCAGGAAGTTCGGGCTCATGAGCAAGCACATGCCGCCGTGGGCGGTCAGTATGCCGGTTCGCCCAGCTATGAATTTGAAACCGGACCCGATGGCCAGCAGTACGCTGTAGGCGGCGAAGTTTCCATCGATATCTCCAAAGAAGCTGAGCCGGAAGATACCCTCGCTAAAATGCAACAGGTAAGAGCGGCGGCTCTTGCGCCTGCAGAGCCTTCACCACAAGACTTCAGGGTAGCCAGTGAAGCTTCGCGGATAGCAGGTGAGGCCCGTGTCGAGATCTCCCAGCAGGAACTAGAAGCCCAACAGGAGCAGCAAGAGCAGAATATTGAGCGAGTTTTCAACCCTCAAGCCGCTGAGCAGCCGGATCCGATTGAAGAAAATATCCCTGAAATTGATGAGATCGTTGAGCCAGGCGATGTTCGCCCTCCTACGCGCTCATTGGAACAGACAGTACAAAACGTTGCTGATGTGTTCAATAACTTCACTGCAAACACTGGCTTATCTGGCACAACTGAAGCAGCTGAGCTGTCTGGGCAACGAGATGAAGAGATCAATCAACGCGCCCTCAGAATAGCCAGTTTTTACCAGCAAACTTCTACTCCAAAAACTGAAGGCTTCCAGCAGTTCGCCTAGTTATTGTAACAGCGGATTCTAAATAACCTGTCGCAACACCAGTACAATCAAATTGGACCGTCAGGGAGAGCTTAAAGCCCTCCGCTGAGTTGTGGCCGATTATTTTTTCGCTTTTGCAAAAGCTTCCGCAAATGCATTGCCCATGGCACTGTTTTGAGAAGATTTATTGTCTTGTCTGGGGGGGCGTGAATGCCTGGCAGGCTTAGCATCGGAACGCTTACCGGCCTTGTTAGCTTGATTGTTGTTGGTAGAAGCTTTGTCATCCAGTCGCATGGTCAATGAGATGCGCTTGCGCTGCACATCAACATCGGTGACTTTCACCTTAACGATATCACCGGCTTTGACCACTTCCCTCGGATCGGAGATAAATTTATCAGTAATGCAGGATATGTGTACCAAGCCGTCCTGGTGTACACCAATATCAACAAAGGCGCCAAAGTTTGCCACATTGCTGATCACGCCTTCCAGAATCATTCCGGGCTTGAGATCGTTAATGGTATCAATACCTTCCTTAAATTGCGCCGTTTTGAATTCGGGCCTTGGATCTCGTCCCGGTTTTAATAGCTCTGAGAAAATATCCTTAACCGTTGGCAGACCAAAGTGGTCATCAACAAAGTGCTCAGGCAGGAGCTTTTTCAGGACATCTGCATTGCCAATAAGTTGCTTAACATCACAGCCGGCTTGCTCCTGAATACGCTCCACTACAGGGTAGGCTTCTGGATGCACCGCAGATGCGTCTAGCGGCTCATTGCCTTCGTTAATACGAAGGAAGCCCGCACATTGCTCAAACGCTTTTGGACCTAGTCTTGCAACCTTGGTTAGCTCCTTACGACTGCTAAAAGCACCATTTTGATTGCGGTAATCAACAATATTTTGTGCCAGCGTTTTATTCAGGCCAGAAATATTGGCCAAAATGGCGGGCGAAGCGGTATTGAGGTCTACACCGACTGCGTTTACACAATCCTCAATGACGGCTGCCAGCGATTGTCCTAATTGGCTTTGGCTCACATCGTGCTGATACTGTCCAACACCAATGGCTTTGGGCTCAATCTTAACTAGCTCTGCGAGGGGATCTTGCAAGCGTCGGGCAATAGACACAGCGCCGCGCAAAGATACGTCCATCTCGGGGAGTTCCTTGGATGCCAGCTCTGAAGCTGAATACACAGAGGCTCCAGCTTCACTTACGATTAAGCGGGTGAGCTTGAGTTCAGGTTCGTTTTTCATCAGCTCTGCAACCAACTTGTCGGTCTCTCTTGAGCCAGTGCCATTACCAATACTTACAAGCTCCACTTTGTGTTGACGGCAGACGTTAGCCAGAGTGCGCAGGGATTTGTCCCAATGGTTTTGTGGCGCATGTGGGTAAATCACCTGAGTTGCCAGCACTTTTCCGGTTTGATCAACCACAGCCACCTTCACTCCAGTTCTTAAGCCCGGATCTAATCCCATGGTTACCTTAGGGCCCGCGGGTGCCGCCATTAACAGGTCTTTCAGGTTGGAAGCGAAAACATTGATGGCTTCAAGTTCGGCACTTTCTCTTAATTGGCTGAATAATTCATTTTCCATGTACATAAGAATCTTTATTCTCCATGTCCACTGGATAACACCTGAAAGCCATTTACCGGCGGCTTTTTGCGACAGATGCTGGCTGGTCAGGCCGGTGTGCTCAGCAATAATGGTTTCGCAATAAGAGGTCTTGTCGCTTTCTTCTTTTTCCGGGTCAGGCTCCAGAGAAACCTGTAAAAAGCCTTCATTACGCCCACGAAACATCGCCAATGCGCGGTGCGAGGGCGTGGTCATGAGCTTCTCACGGTGTTCAAAATAATCGCTGAATTTAGCAGCTTCTTTTTCTTTACCTGTAACTAACTGACTCTTGATAAAGGCTTGCTTTTTAAGGTGTTGACGGATTTTTTGTAAAAGATCGGCATCCTCTGCGAAGCGCTCCATGAGGATAAAACGAGCGCCATCCAGTGCATCTTTAGTGGTAGCGACAGCTTCGTTCAAATATTTTTGAGCTTCTGTCTCTGGATCGAGATCGGGGTCGTTAAACAGCGCATCGGCCAGCGGCCCTAAACCATTTTCAATGGCGATTTGGCCCTTAGTGCGACGTTTGGGCTTATAGGGCAAATAGAGCTCTTCCAACTCGGCTTTTGATACACAGGTATCAATCTTGTCTTTCAGCTCGGGGGTGAGCTTATCTTGTTCAGCAATCGACTTTACGATGGCTTCTTTGCGGTCCCACAGTTCTCTTAAATAGGTGAGTCGTTGCGACAAATTACGCAGCTGGGTATCGTCCAGTCCTTGGGTCGCTTCTTTTCGATAGCGGGCAATAAAGGGAACTGTCGCACCGCCGTCCATTAATTCAACGGCCGCATTGATTTGGGCTCTTGAAATGTTCAGCTCCTCACTGAGCTGAGAAAAGATGGTTTGATTACTCATGGCTTTAATCCATTGGGAATTTTGATTTAACAAAACTGTGGTTCTGTCACTTATCGCTGCAATATGAGGTCATACAGAGACATTACAATGTCATTCATCGGTTTTCCTCACGTTGACTGGTTAGTGGGCATCCGGATAGTCGATTTCTACAATAAACCAGCGTTTTTTACCTTCTGGTGTCGACACAACGACCTCATCATCTACCTGGTGTTTGAGCAATGCCCTGGCCATGGGACTGTCAATGGAAATGACGTCTTTGCGATCAAATATTTCGTCGTAGCCTACAATTTGAAACTGTCTTTCTTCGCCTTGCTCGTTTTCAATACATACGCGAGCACCAAAAAATACTTTCCCGTCTTGTTGTGGCGAATAATCCACGACTTTAAGGGCTTCCAGGCGTTTTGTCAGATAACGTACCCTGCGGTCAATTTCTCTGAGCTTGCGCTTATTTTCTTTGTAATCGGCGTTTTCGCTACGGTCACCCAAACTGGCTGCCCAGGTAACTTTGGCGGTAATTTCCGGACGTTCCGTGCGCCATAAATAATCTAGTTCGGCTTTCAGTTTCAGGTAGCCGGGACGAGTGATGAGGGGAGTTCGCATATTTAAAAAACTAAATTCTTTTCCGATTCAATAGGTTGTCATATTTGTGTTAAAAAACGCCAATCACAACAGGAAAAATCCCTGTTTTGGACTAGAGTTAATAGTAACAAAAGCGCTGAGAATGGAGGTATAAAATTTCTTATCTCTTAACAAAACCCAATAAAAAACTGGGTTTTGCAACGTTTGTAACCTTTTGATGCCGCTAAAGCGGTTTTGTAAATATTGCCAGGCGCAATACCATTCGAAATATCCGATGAGGACCAGGGTCGGCAAGGAAATGGTCGAACAGAAACTACAAAAAAAGCCGGGCTAATTACCCGGCTTTGTTCTGTCTGGATAAATCGTATTTAAATATTACTTAGACTCGATAGACAATAATTCTACGTCAAATACAAGCGTTGAATTTGGCGTGATTTTGCCTGTTGCTCTTGAGCCATAAGCCAGTTCACTTGGGATATGGAAACGATACTTAGAGCCGACATTCATTAATTGAACGCCCTCAGTCCAGCCTTTGATTACACGATTAAGAGGGAAAGTTGCTGGCTCGCCACGATCGTATGAAGAATCAAATACTGTGCCGTCAATCAGGGTACCGTGGTAGTGAACTTTAACTGTGTCTTCCGCGGCAGGTTTCTCACCTTCACCTTCAGTTAGCACTTCGTACTGAATACCAGATTCAGTCACCATCACACCTTCACGCTTTTTGTTTTCTTCCAGGTAGGCTAGACCCGCTTCAAGGTTTTTCTGGCCTTCAGCTGCCGCCATTTCAGTTTGCGCTTGCTGCGCGCTGGCTTGCAGGGCTTGCAGCAATTGAGTGGCTTCTTCGTCAGTTAACAGTGCGTTGCCCTCAATCGCAGCAAGGAAGCCGCGCTTCACTTGCTCGGCACTGAAAGACAGGCCAAGTTGAGCATATTGCTGCACTTGATTTTCTACATATTTACCCATGTTCTCACCCAAAGCGTAAGCTTGTTTTTCAGCTTCAGGTAATTGATTTACTTGTTCAATAGTCATTGTCATTGCTGCTGCCTTTTCTGTATTGGCGGTATTTGAAGATTGTTCTTGTTGACATGCGCTCAACCCAATCACGCTAGCCATTGCTAACCAAAGCGTTTTATTTCTCATGACGTGCTCCGAATTATTTTAGTTTGTGATTTGTTTGAAAAAAGCCAGAAATTGTGGCGGGCAGTTTCCACGCAAAGCGCATATACTAAACACAGTTTTTCCATTTCGAAACCTCAAGACCAAAATAAAACCGTGTTTAGTGCGAAAAGTAACCGAATCCTGAAGTTTTTGCTGCTCATCTGCCTGATGACCAGTTTGATTGCGTGTGGCACCTACAGAAAAGAATCCGCGCTTGAGTTTCAACATGCTGAAGATGGCAGTATGGCGGCTGATATTTCAGCTGATGCCAAAATTAGTGTGGTATCCAGTATTGATTTGGGATTATTGGTATGGGATCTGGAATTCAATCAAAAGGTTTATCAATGGGGTTACAAAGGCGACGGTGAAACCATTAATCTGGTGTCCACGGTTAAGATCGCCAGTGATACCTCCTATGTGGTGAGTGCCGACCGGGAATCTTTCGCTATCTGGAATCTGGAAAATGGAGAGCCCGATGGCTTCTGGCGCATTGACGAATCAACCATACGAGATGTGGCTATTGCCGATAAAGGAACAACAGTTCTTGTTGGCAGAAGCAATGGCAAGGTACTGATGCTTGAGCCTTTTACGGGAAGACGATTAGAGTTTTTGGGGCACACTGAGCGCATTAACAGTGTCGATATTTCCCCCAATGGCTATTACGCACTAACCGGCGGAAACGACTATGTGGCTTACCTTTGGGATACCCGTACCGGTCAGGTAGTGTATCGGTTTGATCACCCCAGTAGAGTAACTAAAGTCGCTTTGGATCCCAAAGGCCGCTATCTGTTTACTGCAGACAGCCAAAAAACCGCGCGTATTTGGGATGTGCAAACTGGCGAGGAAGTGTCTACCTTACAGTTTATTCAAAGGCAGATTATCTTCTCTGCGGTACAGTTTTCAGAAGATGGCACTCGACTATTAACCGGCTCGCCGAATCGCTTGTTGGCCCTGTGGGATGTTAAAACCGGGAAGAAGCTCAATGGCTGGCGGGTAAAACCCAATGATAAGGCCATGGGTAATAGCGCCATTGTGTATGGCGTCGGTTTTTACGGTGATAATCAGGTGATTTCCGAAAGTAGTAGTGGTTGGGCTGAGATTTGGGACATACAATAGCGCCCCTAACTATTTTGCAAGGCAATTGAATTGAACGAGATAGAACAGTTACAGATCAAAGTGTCGTATCAGGAAGACACCATTGAGGCTCTGAATCAGGCACTTATCAAGCAGCAGCAGCAAATTGCAGAGTTGCAATTTAAGATGCAGCATGTCAGCAGTAAGCTGAAAGAAATGTCTTCCAGCAATATCGCCTCTTTGGAAGATGAAACGCCACCACCACACTATTAACAGATAGGGCTGTCGCGGCTGTTATTGTTGAGGTTTAAAAATCCCGATCACGTTTTCATTGGTGCGGGTTTGTTTTTCAGTTTCCGCATCGGTTTGTGATTTGTGATAACCGCAGTGCACGCATTCGACTTTCTCGACATTATTTTCCATGTATAGCATCAAGCTGTCACTGGCTTTACAATGTGGGCATATTGCACCTGCAATAAAACGTTTTTTAATTCTGGTACTCATTTGCTAATTCTGTGGTGATGACAACATCACTATTTTATCCAAACTAAAATAAAAAGTATGATTTTATTAAAACAGTTCGCTCTGATGCAGGGTGGAGAATATCTTATCAAGGATGCCAGCCTGCAATTCAATAGCGGGCAACGAATTGGCATCATTGGCCGCAATGGTTGTGGCAAGTCCACCTTCTTTAAAGCGGTGTTACAGCAATTTCCCATTGAAGAAGGGGAGTTGAGCGTGCCACCCGAATGGCAAGTTGCCCATGTAGCCCAGGAAACTCCGGCGGTTGAAAAGCCCGCGTTGCAATACGTACTGGATGGGGAAAAACAATTGCGTCATCTTCAGGCGCAATTGGAAACCGCGAATGAAGCTAACGATGGTATTCTCATTGCCGAATTACACGGCAAATTACAGGATATTGGTGCCGACACCATTGAAGCCAGAGCTGGCATTATCTTGAGCGGTTTGGGGTTTGAGCAAAACCAGCATCATTTGCCGGTAAGCAGTTTCTCTGGTGGTTGGAGAATGCGCTTAAACCTTGCGCAGGCACTGTTGAAGCGTTCTGACCTCCTGTTGCTCGATGAACCCACTAACCACTTAGACCTGGATGCCGTCATCTGGTTGGAGTCTTGGCTAAGAGGGTATGAAGGCTGCCTGATGCTTATTTCTCACGATAGAGATTTTCTGGATGCGGTGGTAAATCACATTGTCAGCTTTGAGCAAACGAATCTAAGAGCCTACACCGGCAACTACAGTAGCTTCGAAAAACAACGGGCGGAACGTTTGCGACTGCAGGAAGCTACAGCCCGCAAACAGCAGGAAAAAGCCGCACATCTGCAAAAGTTTATCGACCGTTTTGGAGCCAAAGCATCCAAAGCTAAACAAGCACAAAGTCGCAAAAAGCAACTGGATAAACTGGTTCAAATCATTCCTGAAACGCAAGACTCTTCATTCTCTTTTTCTTTTTTTACTCCCGAAAAATTACCTAATCCATTGGTTTTAATGGAAAAAACGGAAGCAGGCTACGGCGATGTGAGTATCCTCAGAAATATCCAGTTAAACCTGGTGCCGGGGAGTCGCATTGGCTTGTTGGGGCGCAATGGCGCTGGCAAGTCGACATTAATTAAGATGTTGGCTGGGGATCTTGCCCCGCTGAGTGGCGAGTATGCCAGGAGTGCAGGGTTGAAGGTGGGTTACTTCTCTCAGCATCAGATGGATAAGCTGCATCCCGATATGTCGGCATTACAACACTTTCAGGTGTTGGATCCAAAAGCCACAGAGCAGAGCTTGCGCAATTTCATTGGCAGCTTTGGTTTTCATGGTGACGACGCTTTGAGCCCGGTAGCCCCAATGTCGGGAGGTGAAAAAGCGCGCTTATCTCTGGCGTTGATTGTATATGAAAAGCCAAACTTACTATTACTGGATGAGCCCACTAACCACCTGGATATGCAAACGCGTTTGGGTCTGACGTTAGCACTGCAGTCCTTTGAGGGGGCGATGGTTATCGTATCTCACGATCGCTTTTTAATTTCAGCGGTGTCTGACGAATATTATCTGGTAGACAATGCTCAGGTAGGGCGTTTTGATGGCGATATTCACGACTACGAAAAATGGGTTCTAACTAAACCGGTTGCTACATCTGACAAGCAACAAGAGTCATCGTCTGGTAAATCGCGCAAAGATATCAAACGCCTGGAAGCTCAATTCCGACAAGAGATACAGCCCATTAAAAAGCGCCTTAACAAAGGCGAAAAACAAATGGAGCAATGTCAACAGCAGCTGGATGAATTACAGGTTTCTCTGGCGGATACGTCTTTATATGAAGAGCAAAACAAGTCCAGGTTGAAAGACTTGCTTGCTAAGCAAACTCAGCTTACCAGTGAATTGCAGGAAGCCGAGGAAATCTGGTTTGAAGCACAGGAAGCGTTGGAGAGTGCCGAAAATGAATTCAGACAATCTATTGAATCCTGAGGCCTTCTGGCAATTTTCATGTGAACTTTACGCCCTGCCGGGCGTAAAAGAGCTGTGTCTGGATGCGCAAAACAGATTATGTCTCAACGTTAATATCTTACTTCTTTGTCAATGGTTGACTCACCATGGTAAAAGTATCTCGGTTGAGGGATTTATTCGCTTGCAGGAAGCAATAGCAGAATCTGAAAACACGCTGTTAAGCCTCAGACAAAAGCGCAACAGCCTCATCAAAGCTAGTACTGAATACAAAACAGCATTGCAAAATGAATTAGATTGGGAAATGAAACAACAACAGACTCTTATTAAAACACTCGCCAAAGCTACTCGGGTAAACGCATCAGAGCATTGTTTGTACAGCTATATTCAATCCCGCGACCCTTCACTTATTCTCGAAGCTGAGAAACTTAAACAGGTGCTGGAGCAAAGCGCGGTATGATCGTTACTTCCGAATTCAAAGCGCCTTTTTGGGCACGCAATCGTCATCTACAAACCATTTGGCCACGCTTTTTGGTGCGCAAACCCAAGCTGGATCTGCATTGGGAGAAGTTGGCTACACCGGATGATGACTTTATCGAATTGGCCTGGACCAAGAATGAACCTTCTCAGAAAGGCTTGGTGGTGATATTTCACGGTCTTGAAGGCTCTGTCGATTCTCATTATGCAGCCCATCTGATGGCCATGTTAAGTACACAAGGTTGGCGCGGTGTTTTGGTACACTTTCGCGGTTGTGGACCATTGGGAAATCAAACCGCGCGCTCTTATCATTCAGGCGAAACGCAAGACAATAAGCGGGTGCTTGAAGAATTGCGCAGGCGCTACCCAGACATGCCTTTTGTCGGGATCGGTTATTCCCTGGGGGGCAACATGTTGTTGAAGTTGCTGGGGGAAGAACCCGAACAAAGCTGGTTGCAACAAGCGGTTGCGGTATCGCCACCTTTCGATTTGGCGCGCTGCTCAGAAGCGATAGCGCAGGGATTTTCCCGGGTTTACCAATATCACCTGTTAAAAAGTATGCGCCGCAAGTTTAGTGAAAAGTTTCATCGCTTTGACTATCGCACGTTACTGGGCCTGAATTTGGCTGAGCTCAATAATTTTAAAAGCTTTTATCAATTTGATGACAAGATCACCGGGCCTTTACACGGGTTTAAGAATGCACTTGATTATTATCAGCGCTGCAGTGCCAACCAGTTTATGCAAAGTATAAAAACCCCGACTTTGGTACTGCATGCTAAAGACGATCCTTTTATGACCCCGGATATCGTACCGCACGGCAAACGAATCTCCCCGTCGGTACGTATCGAATTAAGTGAGCGAGGAGGGCATGTGGGCTTCCTGCAGGGCTCGTTGCTTAACCCGGTGTTCTGGGTCAATGAGCGCATTAAAAGAGCACTTAACGAAATTAATGTGTAAGTACTCGCATACCTAATTATTTCAATTTATAAAGAGTAAGTTATGTCTGTTATTGTACCTGTTGAAGAAATTCCAGAAGACAGTTTGAAGAATCTGATCACCGCATTTGTACTGCGAGAAGGCACCGATTACGGTGAGCACGAAGTGGCACTAGAAACCAAGATTCAGCAGGTTCTTGCCGTCATCAAAAGGGGAGACGCGCAGATAGTGTTCTCTGAATTAGAGGAAAGTTTTGATATTGTCAGTAAAGCAGACTTACAGACGATGATGAGCAATGACTATCAGGAGTAATGCCGGTTCTCGAACAGCCTCTTTCATCATTCCTTTTGTGTTGATGATTCAACTCGCCAGGGCGGATTGAGCCGGTTCTCACCTGCATAGTACAGTTTTAGCTTATTTCCCGATGGATCGTGCAGGATTGCTTCTTTCCACAAATAACGCTGCTCCGTGGGAGGTTGCTCAAACTGAATGCCTTTTGCGACAAGCTCCTGATAGCGCTCATCTAGCTTTTCAGTCTCAAAATAAATCACCGCTGCTTGGGTTAGTGCCTTGTCTTCCAGTGAAAGTGAAAAGGTTGAATTGCCTTGTGGGCATGAAAAGCGCGCGTAATGCGGGGTATCAACGATTAGAGTGAAGCCGAGAGTAAGATAAAAGCTCACGGCTTCCTGCATATCTGAAACGGGCAAGGTTACCTGATTCAGGTCCATGAGGATTACCCTTTGCTATGACTTGGTTAGCACCAGAGTGGCTGATACCGGAACGGAATGACCAATAGAGCTCAACCCTGCTACCTTCTGTAATGCGTCTATTCCGGCAACTAAGCCAAAATCAGCTGCATTGATGATAACTGGCGTGGCTAAGGTGCCGGTAATACTGTCCGCTGCGGGCGTCAGCAGCATGTCCAGAGTGACTTCCTGGCTTTTACCGTGCAAAGATAACAGTGCAGTAAGGGGGTAACGGGCGACTTTTTCAAGGGAATCCAAAGCGACAGGAAGCGTGAAGCTCAGTGTTGCCGTTTTGGTGTTGGCAACGTCAAATAGCATGGTCTTCATGCGCTCATTGCGAATAGGAATTCCAGACTCAATAGAACTGAGATCCAGTTCAATTGTCACTTTGCTCTGCTGCGCAATGGTGGCTGAGATTTGCTGTATCCGGTGCACTTCACGGAAGTGGAGATTTTTAGTGGAGACAAAAGAGACTTCTGATTTCTCAGCGTCTAACTGCCATTGAGAAAAACAGGCTGTGGAGAAAAAAGCCAATAATATTAAAAGTTTATTCATCTTTACTTACCAGGTTATACAAGACTATTTGTTCCCAATCCACCCGCTGATCACCGAGTACCACAAAGTCTGGATTGAGCAAACTCTTACGGCGATTGTAAGTAAGCGGTTCAAATTCAGCAGATAAAATCTTACCGCCCGCCTCGGAAACGATGCACTGTGGCGCACCCGTATCCCACTCACCTGTAATGCCAATGCGCAAGAATACATCAGCTTTGCCTTCGGCGATAAAACAAGACTTTAACGAACAACTGCCCAATGGGATCGTACTGTAGATGCGCTCTTTGGTCATACGGGACATGACCCGGTCTTTAGGTTGTCGGCGGCTAATGGCCACCAGTACCTCACCACTTTCCGGATCCGCCAGCTGTCTGACGAATATTTGCTTGTCTTCTTTTGGACTTTCCTTGAAAGCACCATGACCTTTGCTGGCAAAATACAAGGTTTCGCCAACGGGCCAATAGATCACGCCTATGGCGGGCTCGTTGTTTTCAATCAGGGCAATATTGATAGCAAAATCGCCACTGCGGGCTATAAACTCCTGCGTACCGTCGATGGGATCGATTAACCAATAACGGGACCAATTTTTGCGGATTTCCAATGACTCGTGTTTGCTCTCTTCCGACATAATTGGGATGTCTGGCGAGTGCAGTTTCAAATGTTCAGTAATAATCTCATTGGCTTTGTAATCTGCCGTGGTAACTGGCGAGTCATCGGCTTTGCTAAAACTGTCAAAATCCCCCGAGTCGTATATATCCATGATACTCGAACCCGCATTGAGCGCGGCGCTTTTGGCGATTTGTAGTAATTCCTGATAGGGGTTCATGGTCAACTGTTGAGCCTCTTGTGTGCCAACATTAACGCTGCGATACAGCGCGCTTCGGTAAAATCTGTGCGATTGAGTAATGCGTCCATGTTATCGAAAGACCACTCTACCACTTCAAGAGGTTCAGGCTCATCGCCGGGTAGCTTTTCCGGATAAAGATCGTGAGCTAAGAGTATGTGCATGTGGGCGCTGAAAAAGGTGGGTGCCATGGTGACAGTGGAGAGCGCTTCGAGTTGTTTAGCGCCGAAGCCCACTTCTTCTTTTAGTTCGCGATTTGCCGCTTGTTCGGGGGATTCACCGGGGTCTATCAGACCTTTGGGGAAACCCAATTGATATTCGTGTAATCCTGCGGCGTATTCGCGCACCAGCAGAAAGCGATTGTTATCTACCATTGGTACTATCATCACTGCTCCACGACCGGAGCCTGCCATACGCTCAAATACGCGCTTTTCGCCATTTGAGAACTCCAGGTGAACCTGTTCCAATTTAAACAAACGACTCCGGGCCACGACTTCTCGCTCGTGAATTATGGGTAATTGTTTTTCGGAATCTGTTTTACTCACTCTGGTGCCGCGTTACAATTGTTTAACTCATACTATAACGCTTATGAATTCAAATGCCTACGTTACATTGGAAGGAAATAGAAACCGTCCTGTTAGATATGGATGGAACATTATTGGATTTGCACTACGATAACCAATTCTGGATGCACCATTTGCCAAAACGCCTGGCAGAAAAACGCGGCGTTAGCTTTAAAGAAGCGCAGCTGTATTTAACCGAAGAATATCAGCGAGTGATGGGCACATTGGATTGGTACTGTCTCGACAAATGGGCAGAAAAGCTGGAAATGGACATAGTGGAAGCTAAGCGTGAAATTGATCATCTAATCTCTATGCGTCCAGATACCATTCCTTTTCTTGATGCCTTGCGGGACACGGGTAGAGAAGTCTATCTGGTGACGAATGCCCATCCAGACTCTCTGTCGCTTAAAATTGAGAAAACGCAACTGGATCAGCATATTAACGTACTGTACTCCACTCATCAGTTTGGTGTGACTAAGGAATCGCAACTGTTATGGCAAAAACTGCAACAGGAGATCGGTTTCAACAATGCTAAGACGCTGTTTGTCGATGACAGCCTGACCATATTAGAGGCGGCACAGGAATTTGGTATTAAACACTTATTAGCAGTGGAGAATCCGGATAGTCAAAAACCGGTTCGCAATATTAGCCAGTTTCCTTCGGTGCGCGATTATCGAGACATTACGCCAGACATTTTCACCAGCTCATTGCTAACTTAGACAGTCACCTAAGACAGCCGCACTGGCTGTCTTTATAGCTTTATCTGATAGAACCCTTGGGCATCGGTGCGACCGAAGAACTTGGCGGCGTCATGCACTTCTTTAGGCAGGTTATCGGACACTTTAAATTGCCCATTGACGCTGAATTTCCCGTTGTGCTGCACCACGGCTTTGGCACTTAAGTTAAGTGAGTTATCTGCAGCTGTCGTGATTTCTATTGGACCATTGTCGCAATGTAAACTGGCCTCAAAGTTACCCAATTGCACCTGGCCATTAAAGCCTGCTACGCCAGCATTCAACCAGCTACCCGTTCCGGTTAAAGTGCTACAGCCATCGGTTTTGTGATAATCGAAATTCTCAATATTGATTCGGGCTCTGCCAGAGGCATCTACCGGAATTGGCAATTCAACTTGCGCCATTAGCAGTGGTGTTGGGGCAAATAAAGTCAGATTTTGAGCGCTAATGCCCGACACACTGAGTTTAACATCGCCTTTGATGGAGATCTGTTCGCTATCTCGGGCGCTACCGGCGTCTAATTCCAGTGCCGCTTTGCCTATCAGCAATGGTAAAAAGCTCAGCTGCCAGTCGACGTTGTTGATGCCGAGACCTTTAACCACTACCTGATCAGCATGGCCATCCCAAACAGTGCCTGATATACCTTTAAGGGAAATGTCGGCAGGTAAGGGTAAGCGCGGTATCAGTTGACTGGCAGGTAGCTTAACCAATAAAAATACCAAAAAGAGAATTACTGCACCTGCAGTGAGAGTCAATTGTTGTTTCATAGTCCTGCTGTTTACAATTTGCTGAGTCTGAGACGGCGAATTTTGACGATGCCGGGGCTGTCGCCTTCAGCGATATCCGCTTCAATGATCTGTACTCCCATCTTTTCCAGGGACTGCAGCCAGTTAAGTACATTGTCAAAGCGGGCATTATCTACCCAGATCTGGATATCATCACCTTGGGGCTGCATACGGGAAATTGTGATGTCGCTGCTATTGGCCGTTTGGTTTACCGCTTGTGGCAAAGAGCCGCTAAATTGATCACCCTGGCCACCGGATTGTTTTAGTTGTACTGCGCGGTTGGCATTTTGAGTCACCCAAGTTAAAAGCTCTTTTTGGCTATTCAAGGATGCACGGTTGCGTTCGATACTGGCCTGCATTGGCGCATAAATCAAAAAGTAGATGGCGCCAATGACAATTACCACGGAACTTAACAATACCAGCTTTTGCTCTCTATCGGTAAGCTGAGCGAAACGTTGTTTTAACTCTTCAATCTGTTTCATAACGTACTCTCCCTCACTCACTTCTGATGGCCAATGAACCGATAACCTGATCGTCACGGTTGTTTATGGCGCCTTGTTCTACGGTGAAGCCTTGCTGTTCCGCCAGGCGTTTAAAGGTTTCCAGGGCTTCATAGCCTGTGGCCACCGCCTGCATGCGAATTTCGGAGCGGGCGCGATCAAAGCGCAAGGTCTGCGGTTTTATCTGGCTTTGAGCAAATGCGCCATCAAGTACCGACATCATGGCTAACATGGAAACGCCGCCACTGGTTTGGTCCAGTGCTTCCATTTTCTGACGCATCTGACTTTTGACATTCACAATGCGACGGGTTTCCGGAAAGGCCCGCTTAAACTCAGCTTCGATTTGTTGTTTAATCGCATCGCTTTGACTGCTCAGTTGCGAGGCCTGAATGCCTTTGTCCACAAAGGTAGTTAGGAGCGCTACTCCTGCCAGAATCGCTGCTAAACGCCACTGATTAGCCCCACTTTTACCGCGTTTTTTAACCTTATACTGTTCCTGCAGCAGATTGAATTCCGCCGCTACTGCTTGTTGTGCCAGGGTTTGCATGGCCATAGGACCTGGCTGATAGTCAATTTCAACATTGGCCAGATTGTGAATTTGCGGTTCAGTGCTTAGCTGTAGTTGCAGCTTCTGCTCTTGTTTTTTAGCATAAAGCTCTACAGCCGGTGCCAGCCATTGGATTTCCCCGGATAAACCTTGCCAGTGGCTTTGCCTGATTATCAGGTCGTTGTCCAGAGTGAGTGCTTGCCAACTTGACTCTTCACAAGGTATACAGAGTGTGTCAGGCAAAATTTTGCTGCAAAATAAATCGGCATCCTGCAAACAGTCTAACCAGTATTGCATTTTGGCTTTGCTGACGATGGCAACCTGCTGTTCTTTATCTACTTGCTTGTGCCAGGCGAAAAACAAATGGTCTACATCTTGAGACAGTTCATCTTCCAGCATATAAGGCACTGCGCTGAGTAACTTGCGATTGGCTTTCCCCGGTAAGGTAACGGTTTTTAACAATACTTCGCTGCCGGGAACAATCAGCACTACCTCATCTTTGCCGGTGCGCTGCTTGAGTGTGGAAAGCTGCTCTGTTGATTCCAATACGCCAGAGGCAATGATCTCCTGTTCCTGAGCAGACCAAACCAGCCAGTTTATCTGACTGTCGGGCTGGCTTCCCAGGCGGATAACGAGTTTTTCCATTAGAGCTTTCCTCCAAATTCACGTCTGATCACATGAACTGTATCATCTGATGCCACTTTAAAGACGGATGACATCTTGAACGTGGCGCTATTATACGTGGTTTTCACATGCAAAATAAAATACCGGGTTTTGACAACGAACATGTTTTGCAGGTCTGTATTTAAGTTGACTGCAGAAACATTTGGTTCGCTAAAGAATTGTTGCGGTGTGTCAAAAGGAATACCGCCGATGATGCTCTCTGCATTACTCTTGCTAACCCCGAGTAACGCCGCCAGTACCGGGGCTTTTTCCGGCGTAAGAGTATTCACATTCAGCTCAAAGTCTTGTTTGTCCGGAATCGCGCAAACCAGTGGCATGAGCTTGCTTAACCAGCTTAATTCTACTCCTTTTACCAGGCGCAGTTCCGACTTAGAGGCCATTTTTGTATTCGCCGCCAGGTAGGGGTGCTCCAGGGATTCGTAGTCGGCATCTTCAGCACCGTAATTGCCGTTGAGCATACTGTCTTCGTCCAGCCAGTCAATTAAGGCATCTTTTAGGGTGTCTCGGTTGAATGTTGGGATATCTAATCCGTCAGTCATCAATAAGCGCTTGAAAGATTCTTCTAAATGTTCTTGGTTGGCATTACTGCTGCCACTTCCGGTTGCCGAGGCTGTACTGCCGGCAGCAGAGCCGCCACTTTTTAGGGTGTTAAGGTTAAAACAGGACTGCATATCTTCCAAGGTGGCTTCAATAAATCCGCCTTCTACAGGGAACTGGATATTTTCCTGGGCCCAAGGCTGCGTGATGTCGATTGTGCTATTGTTCTGTTTGATCAGTTGCGCAATGGTTTTTTGGGCAAACTGTTCGGCACCTATGGCAAGCCAATAAGCCTGATTATTGTCTTTTAGACTCATAGAGCGCTTCACTTGCAGTTGCAGGCGAGAGCCCATGTCGGTGGCGCTGATAGATACTAAAGCTACCACCAGTAATACCACAATAAGTGCGACACCTCTTTGCTTTTGCATCAATCAGGTCCCTTGCGTGGTGGCCAGGGCGAACTCCCGACGAATTAGGCCAAATTCCGTGCTGGCAATCTCAATGGCGATGGCAAAGGGCAGTTGATTACCTGTGTAGGTATCCTGCCAGATATTATCGTCATTGGAGTTTGATTTGTTACGAGAGACGCGAAACTGAAATTGCAAATCTTCTATGTCAGTTAATAACACCCGGATTTTCGGTTCGGTGCCAATGACGTTATCAACATAATTACCATACAGACGTTGCAATTCACCGGATTGCAAGCGATAGCCGACACCTTGCAGTGTACTGCGAGGTAATATCAGCTGTGGATTGGCCCAACCGGCACGTACAAATGCCAGGCCATCGGCATCGCTTTCAAAGGCATTTAATCCGCCACTTATTACGACGTTGTTAGATTGACCTTGTTGCACTCGAGCTGCCCGTTCCACTGCTTGTTGCAGGTCCCGCTCAATAATCGACATCGCCCGCTGCAAATCCTGCAGTTTGCTAAAGCGTTCAGTGGAAACTTCATCAGTGTCCAACACGGTATTAAGCACACTATGGGAAGCCAGGCCAATCAAGGTAAATACCGCCAGGGCCACCAGTATTTCCAGTAGTGTAAAACCTTTATGAGTCGTCATGGTTATAGCGCCACTGGTGCAGGATTGGGGTTAGACAAATAGGTTTTCACCGAAGTAACCACGGATTCCATTTTGTCATCCTGTGCCACAATCACTTCCACCTGGCGAAACTCCTTGTCTTGAGTTTCCGTTACCAGGTGTTGGTAGTGCCAGGTGCGCCCACCCAATTCAACCGAACCTTTGAGGTTATTTTCTGGTGGCCATTGACGTTCGGTAAGCAAGTTATTCAGCTCGTTGTTGGCGACCCAGGTGGCCATGGTCATCTCTTCCAGGGTGCTGATACCGCGAATGTGCTCACCGGTGGCTTTCATGATAGAGGTAGCGGTTAAGGCAAAAATAAACAGCGCCACCATGACTTCTAGTAGTGTTAGTCCTTTTTCGTTCATAAAAACTCCAACGGACCTTCTAATTCCAGCGGCGTATATTCGTGGCCGTTAACCCGAAAATAAACAGGATCTGCATCACCAAATTGCGGCTCGAATTTAAAGGTGACGCTAAAAGGGGTGAATTCACCACTGGAAAAAATAAAGATCTGAGGCGGCTCCGGCTCTTCTTCTTCCTCTTCGCCAATACTGGTGCTTTCATTTGAGACTGATAATTCTTCATCAAAAATGCCGGAATCAAACAAGCTGTCTTCAGCGAGCCAAGGCAGATCATCCAGTTCCAGCTCCAGGTAAAAGTCTTCTTGCAATTGGTGTTCAGAAAACAGCTTATCATTGTCGATGGGGCGCCATTTATCCTGGTCGTTGAGGTACATGAAATAGTACTGACTCTTTTCTGGCTCCAAACGCAAACCCAATTGCATTTGATTGAGCACCGCATAATCCGATGCCATATCAAACACCACTTGAAAACGCTGTGCCTGTTTGCGTAATAGCTTGTCGTAATCAGTGCCGGAATAGTTGAGCATGACAACCGCCACTGCAAGGCCAATCATAAACAGCACCACCATGATCTCGATCAGGGTGAAACCTTTATGGGATAGGGCTTTGTCGAGGCGGTGCTGCATAAATTTGTAGGGCTTAGTTCAGGAAGTCGTTGATGTTCCAGTTACCAATGTCGTCGTCACTGCCCGGCTGGCCATCAGGACCGTTACTGAAAACATCAATGGTGCCCATTTCACCCGGATTAAGTAATTGATAATCGTTACCCCAAGGATCCTGTGGCAGGCGCTTGATAAAGCCGTCCTGAGGGAAGTTGCGCGGCACTGGTTCGATATTGGACGCTGTAACTAACGCTTCCAGGCCCTGCTCAGTAGAGGGGAATACGTTGTTGCGCAACTTGTACATTTCCAGTGCACTTTCCAGTTGCTGGATGTCGATAGCTGCCTTCTTTAGCTTGGCTTCTTCAGTATTACCTAAAATATTGGGGGCGATAATGGCGGTCATGATACCGATGATGAGGATCACCACCATTACTTCGATTAAACTGAAACCTTTGTTTTTCACTGCTTTACTCCTGTTACACAATTGAATTGAGCGACACTATCGGTAGCAAAATTGCAATTACGATAAAAAATACAATTCCGGCCATTACCAGTATCAGCATCGGACTTAAAATACTCAGCGCCACGCTGACCTGCATTTCAAACTCTCGATCCTGGTTGTTGGCTGCCCGGCCCAACATCTGTTGTAACTCACCGCTTTTCTCACCTGAGGCGATCATGTGCATCATCATGGGTGGAAATACTTTGGTTTTACCCAGAGCCACCTTAAGACTTGAACCTTCCTGAACCATTTCCGCCGATTCCAGAATCAACTTTTTAATATAGTCATTAAGCAGTACCTGACCGGAAATACGCATGCCTTCCAGAATCGGTACGGCACTGGCGGTCAAAATACTCAAGGTGCTGGCAAAGCGGCTGGTGTTCAACCCTTTAATCACTTTGCCCATCACGGGTAGGGACAATAAACGGCGATGCACCTGTAAACGAAAACCCTCGTTGAGCATCATGCGCTTAAACAGCACGATGGCGATGATGATGGCTGCCAAAGTGTGGAATATGTAGGCTTTTACCCATTCACTGAGGTTGATGAGAAACTGCGTAACGCCAGGTAAATCCTGGCCCATGGTGTCGAACTGACCGACAATCTTGGGCACTACATAGGTCAGCAGCATCGTTACTATTACCAGCGCCACCACCACCATTATGGTAGGGTAGACCATGGCCTGAACAATAATACTGCGGGTGTGCTGTTTCTTTTCGGTGTAATCCGCGAGGCGATTGAGCACCGTATCCAGGTGACCGGATTTTTCGCCCGCCGCCACCATAGCGCGGAACAATTGGTCGAAAACGTAGGGGAATTCCGCCATGGCATCCGCGAGAGAGTGTCCTTCAACCACTTTACTGCGCACTGCCATCATCATATTTTTCTGACGGGGTTTTTCACATTGTTCTGCCACCGCCAATAAGGCTTCTTCCAGTGGTAAAGCGGATTCAACTAAGGTGGCCAGTTGTCGGGTTAACAGTGCCAGGTCGCTGGCCGAAATCTTGGGCTGGAATAGCTGTAGCCCTTTTGAGATTTTTTGTTCTTTTTCTGTGGCAGGCTCTACCTCTAGTGGGATCAGGCCTTTTTCACGTAATTGGGAACGTATTTGCCGGGCATTATCGCCTTCTAAAATACCACTCTTATTGCGGCCCTTTGCATCCAGGGCTTTATAGGAAAAGGCCGCCATTTTATTCTTCCCTTGTTACGCGTAACACTTCTTCCAGTGTTGTAACGCCCGCTAATACTTTGCGGCAACCGTCTTCACGAATGCTTGGTGTGGATTGGCGAATGTATTTTTCAATTGCTTGCTCGCCGTGGCCGTTGTGTACCAGCTCCCGAATATTTTCATCCACTAATAACAATTCATGAATGCCTGTTCTTCCTCTGTATCCCGTGTGATTACAGGCGACACAGCCACCGGCAGCAAAAATACTATTGTCGGAAATCTGCGCTTCTGAGATACCCAGGATATTCAATTCCTGGCTGGTGGGCTGGTGAGGCACACGACAATCGTCACATAGCGTTCTTACAAGACGTTGTGATAATACCGCCAATAAACTGGAAGATAATAAGAAGGGTTCGATGCCCATGTCTTCTAAGCGCGTAATGGCACCGGCAGCTGTATTGGTGTGCAGAGTAGATAAAACCAGGTGACCGGTTAAACTGGCCTGAACACCAATTTGTGCCGTTTCCAGGTCGCGGATCTCACCCACCATCACCACGTCAGGATCCTGACGTAAGATGGCTCTCAAGCCACGGGCAAAGGTCATGTCTACTTTGCTGTTAACCTGGGTTTGTCCGATACCGGGCAAATCAAATTCAATGGGGTCTTCCACCGTTAAGATATTGCGATCTTTAGAGTTGATTTCGCTTAAACCCGCGTACAAGGTGGTACTTTTACCAGAACCCGTAGGGCCGGTCACTAGAATAATGCCGTGGGGTTTGCGGATAAGATCGGAAAACTTATCACGGTTGGCCTGGGTCATGCCCAAATCTTGAAGATTGAGTCTGGCGTTGTTTTTATCTAACAAACGCAATACCACACGCTCACCATGTCCGGTAGGCATGGTACTGACCCTTACATCAACCGCACGACCGGCAATGCGCAGGGTAATACGGCCGTCCTGGGGGACGCGCTTTTCTGCGATATCTAATTTCGCCATAACCTTGATACGGGATACCAGCATGGAGGCCAGTTTGCGATTGGGTTTGAGTATCTCTCTTAAAACGCCATCCACTCTGAAGCGCACGGTAAGTTGTGTTTCAAAGGTTTCGACGTGAATATCCGAAGCGCCTTCTTTGATGGCTTCACCCAGCATGGCGTTAATCAGCTTGATAATAGGGGCATCATCTTCGCTTTCTAACAAGTCTTCTGTTTCTGGCAGCTCTTCCGCCAGAGAGAACAAATCACTTTCGTTGCCAATGTCTTCCATTAGCTGTTTTGCCGCAGAGGTATCTCGCTGGAAGGCATCGGTTAACAGCTTTTCAAAGCGGTCATTATCTACTTCGTTTAGCTCGAAAGGTTTACCCAAGAAGCGTCTTACTTCCTGGAATGCCGACAATTCGGTTTCGTCTGTGTGATACAGGATGGCTGGACTGGCAATATTATCCAATAACACGCGATGACGTTTAGAAAAGCCAAAACTCAGCTGCGAAGGCAATAAACTGGCGTCTTCCTGTTCTGCCTCAACAACTTCGTTTTCAACCACTTCGGCCTGCTCCATTAAGTCCTCACTCATGGCCTAGTCTTCCTTATTTTTCTCTTGCAAATACTCTTCAAAAGAGGGCGGAAGCTCCAGTTCATCGTTCCAATCAGGCAAGGTTGGTGTATCTGTTAAGGGCATTAACGCAATACCTCTTTCTTCGCGTTTTAACTGCTCAGCGCGAATAAAATTGTACTTGCGATGGCTGATCTTATTCATAGTGATGCCATCGCGAATGATGGTGGGGCGAATAAATACCATCAGATTACGCTTGCGTTTGGTCGTTGAGGTAGACTTGAATATGTTGCCCAGATAGGGAATATCGCCCAGTAGAGGTATTTTAGAAACACTTTCCTGTACGTCATCATCAATCAAACCGCCTAACACGATAGTGCCGCCATCATCCGCCATTACCGTGGTTTTAATTTCACGTTTGTTGATAGCGATATCCACAGATGTTGCACCGCTAACACTGGATACTTCTTGCTCGATAACCAGCTGTACCGCATTGCCCTCGTTGATTTGCGGCGTGACTTTCAGCTTTATACCCACTTCCTTACGCTCCACTGTTTGGAAAGGATTGGAGTTGTTGGAGCTGGAGGTTGATCCGGTAATTATTGGTACTTCCTGACCCACAATAAAGAAGGCCTCTTCGTTATCCATGGTGGTCAAGTGCGGGGTTGCCAGGATGTTGGAATTAGTATCTGTGCTGACCGCTTGTAATACCGCGCCCCAGTCGTCCTTTACTGCACCCACTAAAAAGCCATTAACAGTTCCCAGCAGATTTGCCAAAAGTGAGGGGTCACCTTGTTCGACGTTAGTGCTGTTAACAACCGTTGGGTTTAACGGATCGTTCGAATTAGTATTTGTTGTTGTGGTAGTTGTGGTTTCATCCTGTGCCTGATCATATGCTACAGCCAATGATCCAATCGGCACCACACCGTTAGTGAACTGTTGACCTCCACCGGCCTCGGTAGCCCATTGAATACCTAGTGAAGTGCCGTCGCCTTCAGAGACCTCTACTATAATGGCTTCTACCTGCACCTGGGCGCGGCGAACATCAAGCTGGCGAATCACTTCTTCCAATGATGACATCATATCCGGCTCCGCAGTGATCACTAATGAGTTCGAATCAATATGAGCGTCAATGTTAACTTCTCGGGAAGTATTGCGGCGATTTCGATTATTAGTATTCGTTTGTTCTTCCTGACCAATACTGGCACTCACACCTTGCAGTACATTGACTAAATCTTCGGCTTTGGCGTATTTAAGGAAAATCACGCGAGTATTACCATTGGATTCCAGTTCTTTGTCGAGGCGATTGATAAGGGTGATGATTCGCTCACGAGCCTTGATATCGCCGCTGACAATAACGCTATTGGTTCTGTCGTCGGCAACCACTTTCGGTTCAAGATTATCTGGAGTATTACCTTTGCCCTGAGAGTTATTGATACTCTCCAGGATACGTACCATTTCGGAAGCAGAAGCAAAGCGCAATTTAACGATTTCTACCTCGCGATCACCGGCTTTATCAACTCTCTCGATAATTTCTGTCAGACGATTTACAACGGCAGCACGACCCGTAATCATCATGACGTTGGAGGGGTCGTGACTGATAACGTTACCGCCACCGGCCTGATCGTTAAGTTGTCTTAAGATAGGAGCAAGTTCTCTCACTGGTACGCTGTATACTGGTACCACACGAGTGATCATTTCATCGC
Source organism: Planctobacterium marinum (assembly GCF_036322805.1). GTDB lineage: Bacteria > Pseudomonadota > Gammaproteobacteria > Enterobacterales > Alteromonadaceae > Planctobacterium > Planctobacterium marinum_A. Next base: position 132,590 of record NZ_AP027272.1, read on the forward strand.
CATCGAACAGCTGACCGTCTACCACTGGAATATTTGATGACTTAGCGTCTTTATCTCGTACCACCTTGAGTACACCACTGGGCATTTCAACTACTGCGAAGCCATAAACCTGCAAGACGTTTAAGAAAAACTGGTAATACTGATCTTCAGATAGTAAATCGTAACTGCGTACGGTAATTTTACCGCGCACGTTGGGATCGACGATGATGGTTTTTTTCAGGTTTTTACCGACGATATTGATAAATTCAGTGATCTCGGTGCCTTTGAAGTTTGGCGAGTATTCTGCGGCCCATGCCGGAGAATTGAGGGCTATCATAGACGCGATAGTGGCGGCCAGCAGGCCTTTTATCAGCGGACGAAATTTCCTCATAGTTCTTTCCTTTTTTAGTTTCCGGCAGAGTCGGGTAGTTCCAACGACAAGGTGGTTTGTGAACCGTCTCTTGAGAGCGTAATTTCTAAGTATTCTGCAGTGCGCAACATTTTCATGGCTTCCATCGACTGTTGAATGTCGGTCAGATCGAGACCATTAATTTCAGTAAGTATATCGTTTGCTTGCAAACCTGCTTGTTTAAACAACGTAGGATCCTTACCAGGGTTGACTTTATAGCCTGCAATTTCACCATTTTCCCGGTGGGGCTGAATGGCGATAAAGTCAGTAAACTTGGCAGGAGAGGCACGCAACGCCATGGCTGCGGCTCGGGTATCTTCGGTAAGTGTCGGAACCGGCTTTCTCATTCTGTCCTGCGGGCCATTTACCACAGCGGGTTTGATGATGTTGTTGGCACCGGGCGTGATAGCTTTAACTGAGGTAAAATCGTGGCCGTCCAACATTAAGGTCTCCATACGGCCACTGTTATCAATAATAATGCGATCCGGGAACACTTCTTTCACCACCGCTCGGGTGCCATCTATTTTTTCACCTATGCCGTAAGTGTTTTGTTCGCCGCGATTTTCAATGATGGCGGCCCCTTCTTGTTCAGCGGTACTGGCCACCAAGCCTGATAAGGTTAAATTAAGGTTGGTTTCCGGGGCGTCTTGCACCACGGTTTTAACTTCTTGTTTAACGGCACCCGGATCGCCAAACAGGTGTAAACGCTTGATACTATTTACATCCACTAACTGCTGTTTTTTATTACTGTTGCTGGTTTGAAGAGACACCGTATTTTGTGTGTTATCGCTATCAGGGGAGGGGATCAGGCGCCAGACGATTTCTGCTGCATAGGCTAGAAGATAGACAACCAGCAACAGCACCACCAAACGATTGATTAACTTTTGGTGCTTTTGCCAGATTGACCATAGTTGGTCTGTTGATAATTGTGCTGCTGTCATGTGAAATTCGTTATTAAATAGCTCTTTATTAGTAGAGTTGTGTTGGCCTTTACTGTACCGAAAAGTTCAACACGCTCTAAATTTGTTATGAGTTGAGCTTTATTTTCGGTGGACCATGATAGTCAGTCGCTCAAAGCGGTACAACTCTAAATACGATTAATTGCAAAAAAATTACGCGTTGCAAGGTTAATCTCTTGATGATACTCACTATCTATCGTCATTTTATCGAGTAGTTTAGGTTACCAGTCTAAACTCACCCTGAACAAAGCGTAACGACTATGCTTGAATTTGCCTCGTAAGTCCCTAAATTAGGAGCCTATGGCAAAAAATAAAAAGCAATCTCAGCACGATAACGATGTGCCTGTCGCCGTTCGGCTGGACAAATGGCTCTGGGCTGCGCGTTTTTTCAAGACCCGAAGCCTGGCAAGAGACAATATTTCCGCGGGCAAAGTACAATATAATGGTGCTAAAGCAAAACCAGGTAAAATTGTCGAACCCGGAGCAGTGATCAAAGTGCCACAGGGCTATGATGAAAAAATTATTACGGTATTGCGAGTCTCTGAACAGCGGCTATCAGCGCCTTTGGCACAACAGCTTTACGAAGAGACGCGTTTAAGCGCTGAGAAACGCGCCGAGAATGCCGCTGCCAGAAAGCTCAATGCTTTCCACAGTCCAAGACCGGAGCAGCGGCCTGACAAAAAACAGCGCCGTGAGATAATTAAACTTAAGCACAGTTGATACACCCGAGACTGTGTCGATTAATGGAGCCAGTAATGGATCAAATACAACGCTTCCTGTTTGACAACGCCAATGTCAGAGGGGAAATAGTGCAACTATCCAGTAGCTACAAAGAGATGTTGCAAGCCCAGGCTTATCCCGAAAATATTGAACGAGTGCTGGGGGAAATGGCGGTAGCCACTTCGATGCTGGTGGCAACTTTAAAAATTGAAGGTGAAGTCAGTTTGCAGGTACAGGGCAATGGCGCTGTTAAATACGCGCTGGTCACTGCCAATCATAAACAAGAAATGCGCGGTATTGCTCGCTGGGATGAGACTCCTGAGCAAAGTGAATTTATAGATATTTTCCAGGGCGGGATTTTCACCATCACTATTACCCCTGAAACCGGGCAAAGATATCAAGGTATTGTGGCGATAGACAAGCCTACCTTGGCGCAATGTCTGGAGGGCTATTTTAGTCAATCTGAACAGCTACCTACGCATATTGAATTACGTGTAGATACTAACAGCAAGCGCGCAGCCGGATTGTTCTTGCAAGTGGTCCCCGACACGGCAGAAAGCTCAGTTAATAAAGAAAATGCTGAGTTTGAACACCTCACTAAGTTGGCCGAGACCCTACAAACTAAAGAGCTAACCGAGCTGTCATTTGAGCAAGTGTTGCATCGCCTGTACCACGAAGAACAAGTGAGAGTATTCGAGCCGCAATCTATTTGTTTTAAGTGCAGTTGTAGCCGAGTTAAGAGTGCAACAGCATTAAAGAGCATCGAAAAACAAGAGTTATTAGAAATTGTGGCAGAACATGGGCAGATAAAAATGAACTGTCAGTTTTGCCATGCGGAATATGTTTATGATGCGCTGGACGTTGAGGCCATTCACGCTGGCACATTTGAGCAGAGTCTTTCAGTTCAGTAAAAACCTCTGATTTTGTCCCTTCTAACCAGTTTTGTAGCTTAAAGTTGACAAAACTGGTTTAGAAGGGCGACTTACCCTTCCAAAATCAAAAAAAATAGTTATTCATTTTTCCTATAACCTTATACATTTGATCAACTTTCAATGTCTCTTTCATTTCTTATAAATTAAATTAAAACAATGGCTTGTGCTCGTTGTTCAGTTCTATTGACTGAGTTTATTCGTAATATAAATACAGTAAATATGAAAGTTTACGCACCTTTGTGGTACTTCTATTGCTGGGTGACTTGTTTAAGCGCCTTATTTAAGTAGAATTGCGCCGGTTTTTAAAGTGTAGTTCATCCTGAAAGTTTACTCAGAGGCAAACAAAATGACGGCATCCCCCAAAAATCAACTTATCGATCTCTCTCCCTCAGAATTACTGGAGCACGCGTTGCGCGCAGGTGAAGGGGAATTCGCAGCCAATGGCGCGTTTGTGGTAAAAACCGGTGAACGCACAGGCCGTTCTCCAAATGATCGCTTTTTGGTTAAAGAGAGTTCAACGGAACAAAATATCGATTGGGGAAAAGTAAACAAGCCCGTTGAAGAAACCGTATTCAATGCCTTGTGGGACAAAGCTGAGCAATATTTATTACAACAAAAACAATACTATGCTTCACATTTGGAAGTAGGCGCTGATCCGCAATTTAGTTTACCCATGGTGGTAAGAACAGAAACCGCCTGGCAACAACTGTTTGCTCGTAACTTATTCATCGTACCTGAGAGCTGGAATAGCAATGGTAAAACACCATGGCAAATCATCAATGTTCCCGGCTTGAAGTGTGACCCTGCCGTGGATGGTACAAATAGTGACGGCGCCGTCATGATTAACTTTAAACAGCAGAAAGTGCTACTGGCAGGTATGCGTTATACCGGTGAAATGAAAAAAGCCATGTTTTCGGTGCAGAATTACTTGCTGCCAGAGCATGACATTCTTCCTATGCACTGTTCAGCCAATGTTGGCACTGATGAGAGTGTCACACTGTTCTTTGGTCTTTCAGGTACCGGGAAAACTACACTTTCTGCCGATCCTGAGCGCTTTTTGATTGGTGATGATGAGCACGGCTGGGCGAAAGGCAGCGTATTTAACATTGAGGGCGGTTGTTACGCTAAATGTATCGACCTGTCACAAGAAAAAGAACCGGTGATCTGGAATGCCATTAAATTTGGCACCATTCTGGAAAACGTACATCTGGACGAAAATCGCGTACCAGACTTCACTAACACTGAATTGACTCAAAACTCTCGCGCTGCTTACCCGCTAGAACACATTGAAAAACGCAAATTGGAAAACCGGGCTGGCGAGCCCAAATCTGTGGTATTTCTGACCTGTGATGTAAGTGGTGTATTACCACCTGTATCGATCCTTTCTGAGGAAGCTGCGGCTTACCATTTTTTGAGTGGTTATACTGCTAAAGTGGGCTCTACAGAGATTGGCTCCACAGCAGCCATCGAGTCCACATTCTCAACTTGTTTTGGTGCACCTTTCTTCCCACGTCCGGCAAGTGTTTACGCCGAGCTATTGATGAAGCGTGTTCGCGAATTCAACAGTAAAGTGTATTTGGTCAATACTGGTTGGACTGGCGGTCCTTACGGTGTTGGTCAGCGTTTTGATATCCCAACCACACGAGCCATCATCACTGCCATTGTTGAGGGTAAGTTGGAAGGAGTGGAAACCCAAACACTGTCACAACTGGGCTTAAGTGTGCCTGTTGCAGTGCCCGGGGTTGATAGTAAATTATTGGATCCCAAGCAAACCTGGCAAGATCAGGAAGAATATCAGAAGTACCTGGAAAAACTGATTGCTGAGTTTACGGAGAATTTTGAAAAGTACCAGGTATCGGACGCGATCAAAAATGCTGGTCCTGATCTAGCTCGATAAGAATAACAAAAACCAGGACTAGCCTATTCAAGCCCGGACCAACCACCGGGCTTTTTTGTGCCCAATGGATTTGTTTTCATTGGGCCCCCTTAGATGAGCTGTTTTTCTTAGGTTACTTTTTGGTGGAAAGGGTGACGGTTGCCAGTAATCCACCTTCAGGATGATTCTTCAATTGTACAGTACCACCATGCATGTCCACTATGCGCTTGATGATGGCCAATCCCAGTCCAGACCCGGTAGATCCGCGGGCCTTATCACCTTGCTTGAAAGGTTGGAACAAATCTTCGATTTCGTCTTCTGGTATACCTTTGCCGTAATCCCTGACAGAGAAGCGCACAATGTGGGCTTTTTTGTCGTACTCTGAACTGAGCAAAATATTGTCGCTGCCGTAACGAAAGGCGTTTTCGATGAGATTGTCTAACACGCGTTTAATAGCTACTTTGCGCACCAGAATTTGCGGAATCGCTGTAAGCTGCAGTTGGATATTGTGGTGTTCTTCGATGTTTCTCGCCAGCACAGCATCATTGATAAGCTCATTTACGTCGGTTAGCTCGCGTTTCTCGCCCTTGTCGTGGCGAACGTAATCGATAAACTGATCTATTATGTCATTCATATCTTCGATATCGTGAATGATGCCTTCAGAAATCCAATCTTGATCCTGTGGCAGCATCTCTGTCGCGATGCGAATTCGCGTTAATGGCGTTCTCAGATCGTGTGAGATACCTGCGGTTAACAGTGCCCGGTCATCCTCTAATTGTTTAATCCCTTTGGCCATCTGATTAAAGGCGCGGGTAACCGACACTATCTCGGTGGAACCTTCTTCAGCGAGAGGGGGAGGAATGTCACCCTTCCCGACTTTTATAGCGGCCCTTTGCAGTGCTAATAGTGGGCGATTGAGACGCCTGACAAATAGCCAGCCTCCGGCGACACTGAGCACCCCAATAACCATTAAAAAGAAGGTCAATGGCGAGATGTTTGGATCGTTAACACTGCTCAGGGGGACTGTTATCCAGAAATTGGGCGCTTGTGGTGGCCTGATCCAAAATACATTCTGGCCATCTTCTTTTACGTTTACCCTGACTTCTGCGGGGCCACCCAACTCTTGTGACATTTCACGGGTAAAAAACTGATAGTAAGTGGCGTCAGCTAAGCCGTTTTCCAGTGCCCGAGCTTCACTGTAGATGCGTATCCCCGTGGCTTCAAAAAAACGTTGGTGAAAGATCGGATCGCGGTGATCCATGCCATCAATAAACAAGACCTTTATCTGGGTCGCCAATAAGCTGTTTATCTGTTTATAGCTGGGGCCAATGAAGTAATAAGTTGCTGATAGATAAGAAACCACCTGATTGATTAACAGCAGCACGCCGATGAGCAGCACCGTTTGCCCGAAGGCGCTTTGGGGTTTTATGCGCATAAAGGAAATACCCGGAATGCTTTACGCATTCCGGCTCTGATTATTGATTAGAAGCTGCGGCGACACTGTCACCATCTGGCACAAATACGTAGCCTAAGCCCCATACGGTTTGTATATAACGGGGATTGGCCGGGTCTTCCTCCAGCATTCTGCGCAAGCGTGATACCTGTACATCAATACTGCGCTCTAGTGCACTGTAATCTCGGCCACGTGCCAAGTTCATTAATTTATCTCGAGATAATGGCTCCCTGGGATGGGTCACTAACGCTTTTAATACCGCAAATTCGCCGCTGGTAAGTGTAATGGGTTCGCCATCAGCCAGCATTTCTCGGGTACCGAGATTTAAACTGTACTGTCCGAAACTTACAATCTGTTCTTCTCTTGATGGTGCACCCGGGGCTTCACTGGCATTGCGTCTTAATACTGCTTTAATGCGCGCCAGCAGCTCTCTTGGGTTAAAGGGTTTGGGTAGGTAATCATCGGCACCCATTTCCAAGCCAATAATACGGTCAACTTCATCGCCCTTAGCCGTTAACATGACGATAGGCAATTTGTTTTCTTTCTGGCGCAAACGTCGGCAGATAGACAGACCATCTTCACCCGGCAGCATTAAATCCAAGACCATCAGGTGGAAATTTTCGCGCTCAAGGAGACGATCCATTTGTTCTGCGTTGGCAGCACTGCGAACCTGATAGCCTTGTTCTACCAGGTAGCGCTCCAGCAAACTACGCAAGCGCATATCATCATCTACTACCAAAATTTTGGGGGTTTCTTGTCCCATAACGGTTCCACCAGATTATGTTTTCATTCACCATCTAATATAGAGGATAAGAACGGAAAATAAACCGTGCAGAATGTAAGCAGGTGCCTCAAAGTGTTTCCGAATGTTTCAATAGCGGCCTAATGAATGCTGTTCACTTAAAATGTAACAATGATGTAGGCGTTTAACTGTCGGCAACCCAATCCATTTGAAAGCTGGAACGACGCTTTTTGTCCATTATTTCTTCAATGAGTGGCGTTAAAATTAATTCCATCGCCAATCCCATTTTACCACCAGGTACAACGAGGGTGTTTATTTGAGACATGAATGCACCATCAATCATTTGTAACAAGAATGGAAAGTCTACATTCTTCATCTCTCTTCGGAATCGCACTACCACGAAACTTTCATCAGAGGATGGAATAGTACGGTGACTGAATGGGTTGGAAGTGTCTACAGTGGGTACCCGCTGAAAGTTTATATGTGTCTGGCTAAATTGCGGGGTGATAAAGCGGAAGTAATCTTCCATGCTGCGCACAATACTGCCCATTACAGCTTCTCGACTATGACCCCGTTCTGATGTGTCCCGTACGATCTTCTGGATCCATTCCAGATTGACTATCGGTACCATTCCCACCAGTAAATCTACGTGCTTGGCCACATTGATTTCTTCTGTTACGACGCCGCCATGTAAACCCTCATAGAATAGGCAGTCGGTATTTTCTGGTAAGTCTTGCCAAGGGGTGAAGGTACCAGGCATTTGATTAAATGGCACAGCATCATCGAAAGTGTGCAGATATTGCCGACTCTTTCCCTGGCCGCTTTCGCCGTACTGCCGAAAAGTTTCAGCCAGCATTTCGAAGTCATTGGCTTTTGGACCAAAATAGCTAATGTGTCTACCTTGTTCCTGTGCTTTTCTTATCTCGACTTCCATCTCTGGACGAGTAAATCGGTGATAACTATCGCCGGATACCATCGCGGCGTTAATACTCAGGTTGCGGAAGATGTGCCTTACAGCATTGGTGGTAGTAGTAGTGCCTGCACCGGAAGAACCCGTTATGGCAACAATTGGATGTTTGACTGACATAATAGTCTAGAGCGCACTCTAGTTAGTTATTGAGTCATTGTTATAGGCATTTGTGTAGTTCAGGTCAAGCGCTGGACAAATTTATTCATATCAATTTTGGACGCATTTGCTATAACTAAAGAAACTTATTCACAACAAAATCAGCATGAGCAGCCTTGTAATTTTTGACACTGAATTCACTGCGTGGCCCGGATCAAGAGAGCACAACTGGTCACGGCAAGGGGAGGCTCGGGAAATTATTCAACTGGCCGCGCTGAAAATAAAGGTACAACAGAAACGGTTGTCTGCTGTGGCATCATTTAATGTATTGGTTAAGCCCACCATTAATCCGAATCTAAGTGAATACATACAGGAGTTAACCGGCATCAGGCAGCAAGTAGTTGAGGATCACGGTGTGGATTATCCTTCCTGTGCTGAGCTATTTCACGAGTTTATCGAGAACGGAACATTGCCCTGTTATTCGTGGGGACCGGATGTCAAAGTGCTAAAGGAAAACCATCATTTTAATCAAAAACAATGGCTTTACCGCGAAGATTCATTCATAGATTTGAAGACCTGTATTAAGAGCAAGGGGCTACCATTCACACAGTTGATAAGTGGCGATTTAGCGGCAAAAGTTGACAAGCCTCTTGTCGGCCACAAACACAATGCATTGTATGATGTGAAGAGTATTTTAGTTTTTTTGCAAACACTTATTGAGCAGAACAGGTTAGACTTAAGTGATTTGTATTTGGAATGAAGAAGAGGTATTCAATGGACAAATTTATGGATGCGGCGATACAAGAAGCCGAGAAAGGATTGGCTAATGGCGGTATCCCGATAGGTTCAGTAATCGTGCACAGTGGCGAAATTATAGGTCGTGGTCATAATCAGCGAGTTCAGAAAGGCAGCTGTACATTACACGGCGAAATGGACGCATTGGAAAACGCTGGCCGACAACCCGCAAGTGTTTATCAAAACAGTATTTTGTATACAACGTTATCGCCATGTTCTATGTGTACCGGCGCAATCTTACTTTACGGCATTCCTAAGGTGGTCATTGGTGAGAACAAAACCTTCATGGGCGAAGAAGAACTATTAAAGAGTCGAGGCGTGGAAGTCGTTGTAGTTGACGATGCTCGCTGTAGCAAACTGATGGATGATTTTATTGCTGCTAAGCCAGAACTCTGGAATGAAGATATCGGCGTTTAAACCGTTTAATAACATCATTAAATCACACTCATAGAAAGCTCCTGAAAAGGAGCTTTTTTGTTTTTCGGGGTAAATTCTCGATAAAAAAATAATAAACCCCTATTAATATGGATTAATTAGGATAGTAAGTACTTGCTGGGAGGGGTTGATTGCTCTGGCAATATCTAAACTTTTTTAGTCCATTTTTTGCTTTTTTGATATTGGTGAATATTTTTTTTAATGATTTTTGTGTTTCTATCATTCGATAAAATGTCTCTAAAGTGGTAGATTTTGCTGTTAAATTGCAAAGCTGTTTTTGCGGTATGCTGTTCTGTAAAAATAAAAAGAGAACTTTCATCTGGTTAGTGTTGTATATTATCACTTTCATTTAAAAGTAATGATTTTTGTTTTTGTAATTTCCATTTTCTGTATTATCAGAAATGCTAAAAAGTTGATTTTGATTGAAAAAACATCAATTAAATAGTTGCCTTATGATGTGTAAGTGTTTACAAACATGGGCTGCTTGTGAACTCATTCTACTTACAGTGATAGAAAATCGTAAAAATTATTAAAAAATGCTCTGATTGCGGATGAAATACTCAATAGAAACATGGGTTTATGGTGTTTTTATCGAGGATATAAAAAATCCAGGGCAATGCCTGGATTTTTATCTGTTGGAAACCATCTTGCCTTTAAAATGCTTAAAAAAAGCAGTAATCTGTGGCTAAAATTCAATAAGTTGATTGTAAAATGCTGTTCGGTTACGCTTCTCTTGCTATCGCACGCCATGCAATGTCGTTGCGATAGTAAATATCTTCCCAATTAATGCAATCAACAAGTTGATAGGCTGCTTTTTGGGCGTCTGTTACAGAATTACCGAGTGCTGTAGCACATAAAACACGCCCTCCGTTAGTAAGTATACACTCACCTGATGTTTTGGTGCCTGCGTGAAATATTTTGCCCTGCAATAATTCTGCTTGTTCAAAACCGGTGATCTCAAGCCCTTTTTGATAGGCTTCTGGATAGCCTCCGGCTGCCAATACAACACCTACTGCAGCTTGTTGTGTAAAGCTGATTTCAGTGTTGTGTAGGTTGGAATGAAGAGCAGCCGTCACTAACTCCACTAAATCAGATTCAAGACGTAGCATAATAGGTTGTGTCTCTGGATCACCAAATCGACAGTTAAACTCGATGACTTTTGGAGCTCCCTCTTTAGTGATCATTAAGCCGGCATATAAGAAACCGGTGTAAGGCATACCATCTTCGAACATGCCTTTCATGGTTGGATTAATCACTTCATCCATGATGCGTTTGTGAATTTCATCGGTAACGACAGGAGCAGGCGAGTAGGCCCCCATACCGCCGGTGTTTAAACCCGTATCACCTTCTCCAACGCGTTTGTGGTCTTGGCTGGTGGCAAAAGGAAGCGCTGTCGTGCCATCGGCCATGACGATGAAGCTTGCTTCTTCGCCTTCAAGGAATTCTTCTATCACAACTCGCGAGCCAGCATCGCCAAATTTATTGTCAGCCAGCATATCCTGTATGGCATTGATGGCTTGCTCTTCTGTTTCCGCCACAATAACGCCTTTACCGGCAGCAAGCCCGTCGGCTTTTACTACTATAGGGGCACCTTGCGCTTTAACATAAGCGATAGCGGGTTCAATTTCTTCGAACACAGCATATGCTGCTGTAGGAATGGCGTGTCGAGCAAGGAAATCTTTACTAAAAGATTTTGAGCCTTCAAGCTGCGCTGCTGCTTTACGGGGACCGAAAATCTTCAATCCTTGTTGTTCAAACAGGTCGGTGATACCTAAAACAAGAGGGGCTTCAGGACCGACAATTGTCATGTCAATCTGGTTTTCCTGGGCAAAAGCCAGTAAGGCATGAATATCCTCTGCTGCAATATCGACGTTTTGACATTTTGCTTCTTGCGCGGTGCCTGCATTGCCTGGTGCCACAAATACAGTTTCAACTTTCGAAGATTGCGCTACTTTATATGAGAGAGCGTGTTCTCTGCCGCCTGCACCCACAACCAGTATTTTCATGTTAGTAGTCCTGCTGTTCTATGATTAGAATGAATAACTTGTATTACATAGTTCAAGAAGGGTATCTACACTGCAATCAGACGCGATGTCCTGTTTGTGTTTGGCGGGATTTTAGTAAGCAAAGTGTAAAATGTTTTGATACTTATATCACTACCAGATACCCAGCTAAGTTCGCCTATGACGAAGGCGGCGAAGTATAACAGATAGGTCAGAGTTAAGCGAAAAATGAAACAGACAATCGCGGAATTGCAACAACAATTTCACACTCATGGGCAGGTAGACTGGATAGGGATCAGGCCACAGAGAAAAGTCCCGATGGTAGCGCTTGACCACGATTACCTTGAGCCTGGTAAAGGATTGTGCCGAGATCGTTTTAAAGGTTCAGAAAAAAGTCGACGTCAAGTCAGCATCATTCAGGCTGAGCATATCAGTGCTGTAGCTCAAATGTTGGGTAAATCTCGCCTGGCTCCCGAGCTTTTTCGGCGTAATATCGTTGTTTCAGGAATCAACCTGTTGGCACTCAAGAACGCTCGTTTTTATTTGGGAACCGCGCTTTTAGAGATGTCTGGTCTTTGTCATCCCTGTTCTCGGATGGAGGAAGCGCTGGGTCAAGGTGGCTATAACCTCATGCGAGGACACGGTGGCATTTTAGCCAGAGTAATTTCGCCCGGTGAAGTGCATCTGGGAGATAGCTTGCGTTATGTAGAGTCTTTGTGATGATTTTCTACCACATAGCCTTTTTATGAGTGATAAACTAATGTGGTGTTTGTAGTTTGAAACGGAATCGACATTGGAAAGAGTAATTAAGATTGCCACTCGAAAAAGCGCTTTAGCTCTGTGGCAAGCAGAAAACGTAAAAATGCTGCTGGAAACAGCACACCCTGGCTTGCAGGTAGAATTGCTGCCTATGGTGACCAAAGGAGATCAAATATTAGACTCGCCACTTTCCAAAGTGGGCGGCAAAGGCTTGTTCATTAAAGAGCTGGAAATTGCCATGATGGAGGGCAGAGCTGATATTGCTGTCCATTCTATGAAAGATGTGCCAATGGCTTTTCCCGAAGGTTTTGATATCCACGCCATTTGTGAGCGAGAAGATCCCAGCGATGCGTTGGTGTCCAATAACTATAAAAGTCTGGATGTTTTACCGAAAGGCGCAGTGGTGGGGACCTCAAGTCTGCGAAGACAATGTCAGTTGCGACAGTTCAGACCTGACCTTAGCATTAAAGATCTACGTGGTAATGTGAATACGCGACTGCAAAAGCTTGATGACGGCCACTACGATGCCATCATTTTAGCGAGTGCTGGCTTGATTAGACTTGGCATGTCACAGCGAATTCAGCAATCTTTACCTTTTGAGGTGAGTCTACCTGCGGTAGGCCAAGGGGCAGTCGGTATAGAATGCCGCAATGACGACAAAGAACTCATTGCTTTACTGGCTCCGTTAAACCATAGCGCAACCGCCACCTTGGTTGGGGCTGAGCGCGCCATGAATAATCGTCTTGAAGGTGGATGCCAGGTACCGATAGCCGGACATGCACAATTCGTTGATGGAGAAATTCAATTGAAAGGATTAGTCGGAAGTCCATCAGGTGAGCAGGTTCTGTTTGCAGATGCTTCAGGCACCAATGCTGAACAACTGGGCGTTGCCGTCGCCGAGCAATTATTATCGCAAGGAGCGGCTGAACTTTTGGCTGCGCTGCATTAAATTATTATGTCTCAATCTGTTCTTGTCATTAAAGCTCAAGTCAATGCCGAGTTTGCTGAACAGTTTAACCGGGCGGGTTTTTCACTGATTGTGGCACCTGTCATGACGATCCACCCTCTTTTTTATCCCCCAGCTTATGTGCAACATTGTTTAGCTAACAGTGACATTATTATCTGTCTCAGCCAAAATGCGGTTAAGCAGTTGTATTATTATCAGGGGCAGCTGAACCATCAGGCAGAGGTGTGGGCAGTGGGTAAACAAACGGCCAATAAACTAGCCTGTTATCTCGGTGAGGTTAACTCGCCAGCACTTGAGACCAGTGAAGGCTTGTGGCAGTGCTTGCGAGAGAAGATTAGTAGCGGAACCCGCATTACCTTTATCAAAGGGGCAGGCGGGCGCGATAGTTTGATGAATTACCTAACTCAGAAAGGGGCTCGTTTAACGCAATTAAATCTCTATCAGAGACTGGAAAATACCAGCCAGCGAGCACAAATACTAAAATCAATAGAGGTGAATCAGGCGAATACTGCTATCATCGGAAGTAAAGATTTATTGGACATCGCAATAACATGGTGGCCTGATAGCTTGCCTCTGAAACAGATAATAGTGCCCAGTGAAAGAGTCGCGCTGCGTGCTCAGCAGTTAGGGCTGAACCGAGTAACCGTGGCCGAAGGGGCTACAGCAGATCGTTATCTTGCGGTATTGCAGGACAGGAAAAGTGCATGACTGATGCAAAACATAATAATGATACGTCTGAATCAAAGGACGACAAACCACAAGCCAAAGCCGCAGATAAAGTTGAGGCTTCTGCCGCCACTGATACAGAGCACAGCGCCAGTTCCGTTGGCAGTAGTGTGCATCGCAAGTCTCAGCGAAAACTGAATCGTACCCAGAAAATTGAACCAACCAAAACCAAACGTCGCACTAATCCCTTGATTGGTTTTTTAGTGGGACTCAACACGGTTATTATGCTTGCCGCCATTGCTGCGGGATTTTGGGGTTGGCATTATTGGCAAGGGTGGCAAGAGCAGCAGTTAGTTAAGCATACAGAACAGGAGCAAGCGCTAACTCAGTCGTTGAATACACAGTTAGATAATTTAGCACGCAATTTACAAATAGAATTGAGTCAGAGAATCTCCACTATCAAGGAGTCTGAGCAACGACTCAACAGTGAGTTTCGCCAATTACAGGAAGAAGTGACGCAACAATTAACTGGTGCAGAGCAAGACCTGGATATGGCTGAAGTGGCTTACCTGGTGCGCATGGCAGCGCGCAAATTGAATGTGGAAAAGCAGGTGAATAGCGCCATTCATCTGTTGCAAGAAGCTGATAAGCAACTTGCCCAGCAAGAAGACTTGAATAATACATCTCTCAGGGAGCGTATCGCGCAAGACATCCGCAACCTCAGGGAATTCCGTCCGCATGATAGATTCGACAAGGCGTTTTTAATTGGTGGCATGCTCGATAAAGTGCCCGCGTTAAAATTTCCTGCACCAGAGCAGTATTTTTCTTCACAGAGTAATGAACCCTCGAGTGATCCTGCTGATTGGTGGCAGAATTTGAAAACCCTTTGGCACAACTTGGTGGATGACTTCCTTACGGTTGAAAAGCTGGAAAACCCGATTACACCTTATCTCAATCAGCAGGAGCAACTGTTGACACGCAACGCGCTTAGCTATGATTTGCTCGCCATGAGACACGCCTTATTAGAGGCTGACGAAGCGCTCTTCAAACAGCTGGTGGAACAGTCGTACTCCCGGATGGCACAATTTGAGCAGAGTGATATCTCAACACAGCTAATGCAGAAAGATCTTGAGCAATTGATGCAGATGACGTTCCCAAAAAATGGCGAAATGAAGTTAGTTTCTCTGGAATACCTTGTAAATAGTGGGGCAGGGCAATGACAAGGACCCTCACCCTCATCTTTGCCTTACTGCTGTTATTAGCTTTTGGTTTGATTTTCAGCCCTATACTGGTTGAAAACAAAGGCTATGTATTGATCTCTGTTGCTGGTTGGAAAGTGGAAATGACCCTGGTGTCGGCATTGATTTTAGCTGGGCTGGTGGCATTTTTCTGGTGGTTGGTATTTAAGGTCTTGCGCACCTTTTCCGCGATGGGCAGTTGGTCGTGGCACTGGTTTGCCGATTTTGGCAAAAACAGACAGCAACTCAACTATGAAAAGGGTTTGATAGCCCTGCTTTCCATGGATTTTGACAATGCCGAGAAGCATCTGCAGAAAGTTAATCTGGATCATGAGAATGGCATTGTTCCACTGCTGTTGTCTCATTGTGCTGCACAGCGCAACGATGAAGAGGCACAAAAGCAAGCGCTGCATCAAGCGCAAAAATTTATGAAAACCAAAGAGGCCGCTAATTTATTGTTGGCCAGGTTCTTTCAAACCCATAACGACCCCAAAGCGGCCGTTGAGTTACTGCAAGATTCAGAGCACAAGATGGCACTGGAGCTTAAACTCAAAGCCTTGGCTCGTGATGGTAGTTGGCAACAGGTGAATGAACTATTAGATAGTAACAAGAAGAAATTGGATAAAGCGCAGTTTAATCAGTGGAAGCGCGAAGCCAGTGTTGGGCTACTCAGTGAGAAAGCCAGTAAAGAGGGGGCGGAAGTCTTATTGCAATATTGGCAATCTTTACCGGGCAAAACTAAAAAAGACGTATCCAATCAATACGCCTTTGTTCTTCAGTTGATTGATCAAAATTACCATCTAAAAGCCGAAGAATACCTGGTTCAATTTCAATCCCGCTCCATGGTTCCAGAGCTTCTACCGCTATTCCGTAAACTCAAATTGCGCCAACCCCTGGCGAGTAAGCAAAAACTCGAAGCCTGGTTAAAGCAAGATGAAAATGACGCTGAGTTACTTTCGACATTGGGGGAACTGTCCTACAATAGCGGAGATACCTTGTTAGCTGAAAAAGTTTTGCACAAAGCAATAAAACTGCGCAACAACCTACATGATGTGCAGATGCTAGCGAAGGTAAAAGAAGCGAAGAATGATAAGGATCAGGCATTACAGCTCTACAAACAGGTAACGGAATCGCAAACCCATTAAGCGATGGATAATTATTAACACCTAAGTCTAATAGGCACAGCGGTAACCATAAAATAAAATGGTACGACTTTTGTCGTTTTAAAAAGCTAACGCGAGGGGCTCACAACCCTTGTGATGAAGAGTGATTGAATTCCGGTCCCATGGTGAACGTAAAGCAAAATCTTAAAATACGGCTTAAGTCCGTGCTCAGGTATAATAAACTACGTACCGAACGGGCTATCGCCTTATTGCCCGAAAAAAACGTCCTCTGTTTCATGTCCTGCCATTTTTATTGCATATCAATCATAAGGACTTTCCCGGGTTTATTGATGACGAGCATATTCCGTTTGGCCTTATCAACTACAACTTCAAAGATGTTTTAAAGCAATCTATCATCGAGTTATTTCCCGACAACCAAACGCTTATCGAAGAGCAAATTCGCGATTTCTGGCCAAAGAAGCGAGCCATAGATTCGGTGCTGTTGATGGGCAGTATTGGCTCCATAGGGCAATCCACTAAATCAGACTTTGATTATTGGGTTTGCATTGACGGCACTCGGTATAGTGCCCGTGAAAAAAAACTACTACAGCAAAAACTGATATTGGTAGAGCAGTGGGCTGAAGAAGTGCACGATATGGAAGTGCACTTTTTTCTTTCAGAGATTGAAAAAGTTAAAAACAATGACTTCGGTGAAGCCAGCGGTGAGAGCGCCGGATCGGCACAGGCGGTATTCCTGAAATCAGAATTTTATGCCACCAATATCATGATTGCAGGCAAAGTTCCTTTTTGGTGGTTAGTACCAGAATCCACTACTGATGCACAGTACAAAAAACTATGGGAAATTATGCAATCAGGGTCTGAGCCTGACCCCAAGTGGTTTATGGATCTGGGCAATGTTGAAAAACTGGTAAAAGCGGAGATCTTTGGTGCCGCAATATGGCAGATCAGCAAGGCCATGGATTCGCCTTTTAAATCTGTATTGAAAATGGCCAAACTTGAGGTGTTTCTGGAGAACATCGGTACAGAGCGGCCTTTGTGTAATATCCTCAAAAAGCGAGTTCATTTTTATGAACGCTTCAATCAAGATCCTCGCTCTGTTGACCCTTACGCCATGATGTTTGACCAACTCCTCGAGCACTATACCAAGGTAGGCAATGAGGATGTTGTAGAATTGCTGAAAAAGTGCCTTTACATTAAAAGTGAGTGCAAACTATCAGGAGCGAATTCGATTCAGGAACAAACCTTCAAAACCGACATCATAAAAGGGTATGTGGAGGCCTGGAAATGGAGTCCCGGCAAGTTACAACATCTGGATAATATCAAAAATTGGGATTTCTCGGCGGTGTCGTCTCTGGGCCAGCAGATACACAATTTCTTAATCGGTTGTTACAGACGTCTTTCGTCTAAAATTCAGCAGCAAGAACAGCTGGTTAAAATTGAAGATTCCACGGTTATTGGTCGAAAACTGGATTCTTTCTACACTAAAAAAGACGGCAAGATCGTTTATTTGAAACGGGCCTTTGATGAAGGATTGCTGCTTTCTGATATTACCATCAAGGCTGAACTAGACTTGAGTTCTCCGGGTAAAAAGCGTTGGTCAGTTTACCGGGGGGAGATACATCATTGGGATGACAAGGAAGTGGCCTCCTGCTTGCTCAAGGAAAGCAACGACCCGATGGACCTGGTTTTATGGTGCGTATTTAACCGCATTATTGATACCCGCACCAATATCTTGGTAACTCGCAATTGTGAACCTATTACAGAAGAGTCCTTGATCAAGTTTGTAAAACAGCTAGAAGAGATGTTTCCACCTATTCGCATTTCGGATATTCCCCGCAATAAACTGTTGGCACCTTCCCGCATTACCCGCTGTTTAACGGTAATCAATTTTGAAAGTTGGCCCAATGTCGCAGATTTGCAAACGGTGCGCACTGCTTATCAAACCAGTTGGGGAGAGTTGTACAGTGTGGCAGGTTTTGAAGCGCTGGAGGATTTGCGACGGGATTTGTTTCATGCCCGCCGCAAACCAGAAATTTTTGTCAAGACTCACGATAGCCCACACAAAAATCGCATCTTTGAGGAATTCAAAGAGCGCACCCAGATGGACTTTGAGAATCTGATATAAAAAAGCCGAGATCATTATCTCGGCTGGGTATTATAATTCTTCAACCAGCTCTGTCGGACCCGTATCTTTACTGTGCACTCGACTGCAACCGTGTAAGGTGTGAAAGCGGCGAGTGGTGGTAAGTCGCAAGTATTTGCGCCACAGACGCTCCACAATCGTAGTGGGCTCACGCATGGAAATACACATGTCTACAAAGGCTTCTTCAACCTGATTTTGAGGCTCGACAATGCCTTGCTCAAGTTTTGACAGCCGAGCTCCCAATGTTGCCAGGAGTCGGGCTTCGTTAATGGAAAAGTCACCACTTTTACCAAACCCATAAGGGAAATTGAGCTGATCTCTGAAGGGCTCAGCTACCACAAAACCTTGTTCTAATTGCATCTTAGATCACCTTGAATCAAACCAACATTGGTTACTAGCGGAGTATGAATTCAGATGTTTTGGGAGTACAACAAATAGAATTTATCGTGACGATGAAAGAGGCTTATGGTTATCGACGGTAGCTCTCTTCTGACTTCATATGTAAAGTTGCATGCCTGATAAAAATGGGATTGACTGGCACATCAATAAGTTATGGTAAGTTATTTGGATGACCATGTGTTCCATTTAACCACTATAGTTTCGGTCAGGTCATAAATTTTAGTAAGGAAAGCGTTATGATTCGGATTTTTGTGTTAATCAGTTTTTTTTCCAGTGTGGTGTCAGCTGCTGGACAGGCTCCATCTGTGAAAGTGCTCGATTATTATCCTGCCTGTGATTACAAGATTATTGACACTGTCACGGTAAAGCAGCGCCTTGGTAGTAAGTTTGAATATCCAAAAATGAAGGAGTTGAACGAAGCTACACTGGTTCTTATAGAAAAAGTTAGGGAGCGAGCTATAGAAGTCGGCGCAGATAGTATTGCTATTATAGACAAAGCCATTTTCGACCACGAACAAGCAAATAAAAGTAATCTGCGGGGTTATGTGCAACTAACAGCACAGTTATTTAATCATTGTGATGAGCAAGGTGATGTAAAACGGAGAAGAACGCCATACGATGCAAATGGCACTCGTCAAATGGCGCTTAAAACGCAAACGCTAGCAACAGAATTTAAAATTGAGACTGTTGTTAAAATTGGTGGCAAAAAAACTGTTCGACCAGCGCTTTCTCAGATGCAATTAACCACTGACAATAGCTTTTATGGATTGAAAATTGGAGCCAGTTTTGAAGACGTCATGGCTAAACTGGGAACACCAACTTCAGAGTTTCTGTTAGTGGGAGACCAGAAGGTAATCTCTTATGGTCGACGATTATGGTTGGTCTTTGAAGAGCAATCCCTTGTTTACGTAACCAACCAGAATCATTGGCTTTCCACCGAAATCGTAAATATGTTTGAATTCGATGAGAGAATAGCTGACCAGGATTGGTTGCTACATGACGAATTCAGGATGGGGATGGAATTGACCAGTGACGAATTGACCCCTCTTGGTGAAAAAATGTCTTCCGACCGAGTTCGTCTCAGTTCTACTGAAGGAAATGAATCGGTGTACCTGTTGTTTGAAAGTGAGGAACACCAAACCACTGACCTGCAAACTCATAAGATAACGGGTTTTGGATTTGGAGCTGAAAATAAACGACTTTGGACGCTTCCGGTAAAACAATCGCCCGGTAATGCTGATACATATCAAAAACTAAACAATTTGATCAAAGAGAAAATTACCGCCTATGAACCCGTTCATCAGCAAGACATTGAGGCGAGTCCAATATTAGTCGCCCAGAATCAAAATCAGGAAAAACTCTTGGTTATAAATAATCAACTGGTATTAGAGTTTGATAACCAATCATTATCCAATATTCACCTGATAGAGAGTGTGCTTAGCAAAGAAAGTAGAGGTGATTCTGCTGGTTGGCAATTCGCTGGGGTTCGTCAAGGCCAATCTAAAGAAGCCATCAGAAATCATTTTGGGGACAAAGTCTTTGAAATGGGTAATACCTGGGAAGTCGCGCATGATGGTTTCACCCAAGAAGTTTATTTTTATGAAGTTGACGGAAAGAGTCGAGCGCTTGCTAGTTTAGTTTCTATCTATTGATCTGAAGATAATTGTGATATCCATCTACAAGGGGGCGCATTAATTGAGGAAGCGATGAAAGAGAAGCTTATTGGCAGTACTTTGATACTGCTACCGTTAGTGATGGGAGGACTTTTGTATTCTCAAAGCATGGTTTCTTTTTGGTATCTCCAGGACAACTTTAAGCTTTTCGATCTGGTTAACCAAACAATCCATCTTTTTGTTGTAATGTTTGGTGTTTGGTTGTGCAGTAAAAGAGGATTCACGTTAAATATCCTTTTATTCATTGTTTTTATCGTGTATCAGGTGTTTGCCTGGCAGTTTGAATCAAAACGATTCTTAGTGAAAATGCCTCTTCCTGAACATGAAGTCGTGTTGTTTGTAGCACCTTATGATGCTGGAGCACTTTCTTCTTCGCTTGTAACTCTTGAGATTGCCAGAAAAAAGTTGAACTTTTTTTGGCAAATAGAAAAGATTGAATCCTTCGAGAATATTAGCAATGCCTCACTGCTATTACTTGCAGGAAGTGAAGTCGTGCAGTTGCGGATGACTTCATTTGAGGGCGTAGGAATAGTGAAACAGATTGAACTTATAGATTTACTGAATTTGCAAAATTGAAATTTCTTGTTGGTCTGAGCTCAGGCAGATAATAACAGTATGAAGCCATTAAAAAATGGCGCACCCGAGAGGATTCGAACCTCTGACCTCTGCCTCCGGAGGGTGATTTATGGGGGTTGAATTTAAAGCGATTTTCTCTTTCAGCCCTTGAAACACGTCATATTGAGCTAACCACAGATAACCATAATTAACTGTGCTAATCACTCAACGTGTCCCAGTATTGTCCCAAAATAGAATGAATTCAACTGTCCAACACAGCGATTAGCTTTTCTTGAATTTCATTGTGATATCTTTTCGCAACTTTAATCTCATCCGCAATATGAGAGTTTAGACGAGACAATATGCTCCATAATTTGGTTGAGATGTTACCGTATGCCTCAATAACATTAAAATATTTAGGGTTAAGGAAGACTGTTGAAAGCATCACTGATGTGCCCAGATATTTCGAACGGATAAAAGCCAAACCTAAGTAAAAAACAGCTAATTGAAATTCAGAAAAATAATCAGATGACGTGATATCGACAGCAAACAACTTTTTGCTCAGAGATTTAAAATGTTCATCATAATTCATTTTATATGATGGCGCTTGGTCCGGAGACTCCATAAGCTTCCCGATCAAAATCAAATCAGTTTCTTTCAATATATCCGCTGAGGAAAAGGATAAAATGTCATGTACTATCTTTATTTGGATATCTGGTCGTTGAAGGTATTTTGGTTTATCTAATTCGGCACACAACCGTCTGACTTTTGAACTCATATTACGGTCTTGTTCCCATTTGCATCGTGAATCTTCCAATTCCAAAATGACACTTTCTGAGATGACCTGCATGGCATTACGAAGTGAATTAGCCTCCATCATTTTAAACAGCTTAAATGGGCCATCTTGAAACGCAGATTTGCTACCAGGAGCTAATCCTTCAAGTTGGGAAACAGTTTCTATCTTTACTGACCTTTTACCACTTTTGTAATCCTTCCAGACCTTCTGTGAGAGCTCATCCCCTTGTGGCATCCGACTTCCATATGATGCGAGCTTTTCTAAAAACTCTTTTGGCTTCATTTTATTTTCAAAGAATCTAGCCTTTTTATTGGTAGCATCGCGAAGCTCTTTTTTTGCTCCTTTGACTTTGTTGGCTACTCGGTTTTCTAACGTAACTATTTGACGCTCGATTGAGGGGATTTCAGCCTGGGCTAAGCTGTGATAAATCACACTTAGCCAATACTGAGTTCGAATTTTGTCTAAATACCTATCCATTTGATATCTGTTTCTCCAAAAAAAAGTGGCGCTTTTTTTTAAAATGGCGTCCCAAAATCGTTTTTTCAATTCTACACAATCCTCCACATGAAACATAAGGAGGAAACACTATGACCATTGATTCAAACACTGACATTGGCGAGCTAATGCTTGCCAATGAAGTGGCTGATTTTTTACGAACTACAACAGCCAGTTTATATAACCAACTTTCCCGAGGAAATGAAGGTCAAACCATCCCTTCAAGTATACAAGTTGGCCGAAAAAGAATGTGGCTGAAGTCCGATGTCATCGCTTGGTTACAAGCTCAAAAGGAAAAAACTCAATTACGCATGGACGTCAACCAAACACCGAGACCAGCTGACTTAAACAAACCAACGATTAGGAGAATTTAACAGTAATTCTTTCGACACACTTGGCATCTGCGATGCTATTAGTCCACCCCAAATACCGACGCAAATTCATGCATCACGGGAGCTGGAGGGGATAGCAAGGTGGCTAGCAAAATTAGCCTTCGTACACAGCCGACATCAGAAATAACAAGAGATAGCAGTGCTATCAACGTGAATAGAAATAAGTGGAGACTTTGATATGCGTAAGGACGCCAAAAAAAAGTATATGCATTCGACTTAGCAGTGCTGAATTTGCATGCTTGGTTGAGCTCGCTAACGACCAAGGGGATACCCATACATCAGCAGCTTCCAAACTTGTCGTTAACGGCTTGCAAGCAGCTCAAGGCAAAACCACTGATAAAATAGTGGGGAAGCTAATTTATGATCTTGAGCGCAAGCTTACCCGCACAATATTCGCAATGTTAACGACAGTGGCAAATCACGATGAAAAGGCTCGTCTTGAATTTCGAGAACGAATCAACGAGCTCCTCAAAGGAAAAGGGGGGCTCAATGAAATTAGCAAAGCTTACAGTTGCCCTCATGGCATTCATTACCATTCCAGTGTTTTGCATTTACTTACTAAAAATGACGGATGCCAATCCACTCAGGCTTTCACTTGCTCTAACTATTGATGCCGCGAAAAGTGCAGCAATGATATCTGCACTGCTGTCGGTTATTTTAGGTGTAGCACTGTTTCCATTTATGTCGAAGCGAGAGCGCTACAAGCATGTTTCAGGGCCTGAAATATTGGTTAGCCGCGCGGCAATTAAGCATGCAAACAGAACTCTGGATGTTACTAAGGAATCGAAAGGACTACTGGTACATCCTGATATTGCAATTAATAAACAAGATGAGTGCGGTAATCTGTTTGTTTTTGGAATGCAGGGATCAGGCAAGTCGACAATCATAAAATCATGGCTAAGCCAGCTAATGAATCGTTCCGAGATCGTCCTAATTTACGATGAAAAACGTGAATATACAGAGCTATTTCTTAATGAAAATGTGGCTTTACTCAGTCCAGGAGACGAAAGAAGTGTTGTCTGGGATTTATCAGCAGATATTACTGATGTTAGCTCTGCTCGTACTTTCGCAAACTCAGTAATTCACCAGACTTCAAATGAACCGTTTTGGTCAGACTCCGCGCGTCTGGTTGTCGCCGGTGCATTGATGTGTTTAGTTCGGCGGGGCAACTCTTGGAATTGGGGAGATTTGCATGCCCTACTTTTTAATGATTCCTGTGCGTTGCAACAGGAATTAAAAGAGCACTTCCCAGAGGCTGCATTGTTTGCAGATCCAGAAAACAAAACCAGCGCGAGTGTTTTAGCGGTCGTATCTTCGCAACTGAGCTGGATACAATACTTATCTGAAGTACAACATTCAGACACCCAAGTCTTTTCCTTTAGTAGTTGGTTTAGCGCCGACGAGCCAAAAAAACTCATCGTGCAAACCAATCCTGCATACAGAAGCATGAGTCAGTCTCTTTTCTCTGCTGCTTTATCAATGTTGACCAATCGTGTTTTGGCATTAACTGATAGCTCAAGACGTGGAATTTGGCTGGTGTTAGATGAACTGGCCGCAATACCTAAAAATGACAGTATTGAAATTTGGTTATCGCGTTGTCGCTCGAAGGGCGCGCGCACAATAGCGGGCACCCAAAGCATTTCACAAATACAGTCCATCTACGGTGATAAGAGTGCAGAAACAATTCTGAGTTTGTTCTTTACAGTTATCGCATTAAGAGTCGGTGCTGCTGGTCAATCTGGTGCGGTGGCTAGCCAAACTATAGGAAAACGTCGGGTAATATTAACTTCAGTCACAACAGATAGCACTGGAAGAAAATCGGAGACTCAATCTGAACAGGATATGCCTGTAGTAACTGCTGAAGACTTAATTCACCTTTCAAAACCGGACAAAAAAGGAATTAAGGGCTATTTGACCATCGCAGGAACAAATGCTGTTTACGAATTGAAATGGCCTTACCCTAATTTACCTAAACTCGCCGCTGATTTTGTTCCAGCTGTCGTGTCTACTGATAACCATTCTCATACCACAAGCGGCCTATCTAGCAAATCTACTAACCCATTTATAAAGGACTAAATAACATGCTCGCAACTGCACCGGTAAAAAATGTTGGCTATTACGAGGATCTCGCAGCAGAGGACTATTATCTGACCGGAGGAGAACCTCCTGGTCGATGGTTTGGCGAGGGCGCGGAGAGCCTTGGCTTAACAGGAATAGTTGACGAAAAACATTTTAGTAATTTGATGGCTGGTTTGAGTTCTGATGGGAAAGAAAAGCTCTGCCAAAATGTCGATAACAGCAACAGAGTGCCCGCTTATGACAATGTCTTTAGTCCTGACAAAAGTGTTTCCATTACTTGGGCAAGCGTGGAGCCAGACGAACGACAGCTCATACAAGATGCTCATGATGCAGCTGTTAGGGCTGCTTTAACTTTTTTGGAAGAAAAAGCAGCTTACACCAGAAGGGGGCGAGACGGAGCTTGTCTAGAAAAACTTTCTGGACTAGTAATCGGCACTTACCAGCACAGCACAAGCCGTGAACAGGATATGCATCTGCATACCCATGCTGTGATCATGAACCTTGGACAGCGTGAAGATGGCACATGGGGATCAATAGTTGGTCGCTTCCTCTATACTTGGCGTACTGCGGCCGCTGCTGTTTATCAGAGTCAACTGGCCAAGGAAGTTAGCCGCTTAGGTTACAAAATTAATATCGCCGATAACGGTAAATCATTCGCCATTACAGGTGTATCACCTGAAATCTGCAAGGTATTTTCAAAACGCTCCATTCAAATTGAAGATGCCATGAATAAATATGGCGCAGGTGCTCGCGCATCAAAATTGGGTGATGATTTATCCAAATATACTCGAACAAAAAAAACTGAGATTGACCGCCCCGCTTTGTTTTCAAAGTGGCAGCGTGAATTAGTCGAAAATGGATTTGACGTGTCTACGCTGAAACTCCAGGAAGGGCCTCAAATTGGGTTTGATTCCGATAATGAATCGTTTGATGTACAAGCGTTGTTAACTCGATTGACTGAAAATTTATCTGTTTTTAAAGAATGCGATATGTATCGCGAAGCAGCGTTGTTAGCAATGAAAACAGGTCACAGTGGTAATCAGGCACAACTGCTCGTCCAGGAAGCGAAGGAAGACAGTAACATCGTTCAGCTTGCGATCGATGCAAGACATAATGTGTTGTTTTCAACTAAAGACATGTTGGCCGCAGAACAGGAAATGATTTCATTGGCGAAACAATTACGAACCACCAGTTTTGGATACAGTATTTTAGCTGAAGCCGTACTTGATGCATGTGAAGATCAACCATTTTTGATGACCGATGAACAAAAGGAATCGGCTCTTGAAGCCTGTCTTCCCTGTTGTTTGTCTATTATTCAAGGCTCCGCAGGCGCGGGAAAAACAACTTTGATGAAAACGGTTGTCGATATTCACGAAGGCCTCGGTAGTAAAGTCATCGGTGCTGCCAACACTAAAGCCGCAGCACTTAACCTTGAAGAGCAGGCGGAAATTCCCGGGTATACAGTTACACGTCTACTTGGGTTACTGGAATCTGGTAAGCCACCATTGCATAAGAATGAGGTGTTGATCGTCGACGAAAGTGGGCAGCTTGGAACATTTCAGGTACTTGAATTAATGAAACATGCTAAGCGACTTGGTTTCAAATTGCTGTTAGTTGGTGAAGACAAGCAATTAGACGCAATTCAACATGGCGGTGTTCTGAAATATCTGTCTTCTCCTGACGTGATTGGCACAACTCGGATTGAAACCATTCAGCGGCAAACACAAAGTTGGGATCGCCAGGCCGTTGCTGATTTTCGTGATGGTTATGCAGACAAAGCACTTCATCAGTATGCGAAGCGTGATCAGCTCCGGTTTGGTAAAAACCATGAAGAAACCCTGGTTCTAATGGTAGATGCGTGGAAGGAGTTCATTCAGGAAAATCCTGATAAAGGTTATCTTATGATGGCACAACGCTGGGAAATAGTTCATCAACTGAATGCAGCTGCCCGTATTCATTTAAAATCGTTGGGTAAACTTGGCAATGAAGATATCACTGTAAAGGGTATTGTGAGTAAGAAAGCAATATCGTTCGATGTGTCCGTTGGTGAGCGAATTAGATTGACCGAGAATGATTACGAAAAAAATCTAACGAATGGTCATACTGGAACGGTACTTAGGGTAATACGCAACCTAGCTGACGAAGTGGTTATGTATATTAAGCTTGATTCTGGACGAACAGTAAAGATACGCACGTCAGAATACTGTGATGAGCAGGGGCGCGCATTTGTAGCGCCAGCCTACGCGCAAACAGTCTATGCAAGCCAGGGGCTTACTATCGATGGGCAAACCTTTATTCATTACAACAGTTCAATGGACCGGGCAAACACTTATGTTGCCTGCTCTAGACACAAGGAAAAGGCAACGATATTTGCTAATAAAGCTGATATTGAAGAGTACATTCCGCCGTCTCATCAAAATGCCCCTGAAACAGAGATAAAGCTAATTGCGGGCATGGCTGCATGTATGGCGATAGAAAATCGCCCGAAATTAGCGTGTGAATATTTAACTCAGGAGCAAGAAGAACATCACAAATTGGAAATAATCGAACATGAGCCACTGCACTTGCTTAGCTGGTAGAACAATGCAGGTTGTTTGATTTCATACATCAACTCAGGGGCTGTTTTTAGCCCCTTATTTTGCAGCAATCATACGCTTACTACCCCTAATCTTAAACCCTATCTAATGAGTGGATACTTACTTCATCAAACAACAAAAGGTTTACAAAAACACAAAAAAAGTATATTTTATAAACCAAAGGGACAGGGGAAATCATTATGTTTGCAGAACGATTAGAGCGTGCTCGAAAAGCTGCTGGGCTATCAATGAAAGCTTTAGGCGGCGAAATAGGTTTGTCAGCCAACGCTATTAAAAAGTATGAACATGGAGAGGCTATGCCTTCTTCATCAAATTTGTTGAAGCTTGCTAAAGCTTTAGATGTTCGTACCGAATATTTCTTTCGTCCAACAAAAGTGCAGCTTGAAGGCGTGGAGTACCGAAAACGAGCAAGCACACCTAAGAAAACTTTAGCTCGTATCAATGGCGATGTGCTCGACCAGGCTGAACGCTGGTACGAATTGTTAGAGTTTTATCCTGACTCCGTAAAACCTATTCCTGAATTTTCTTTGCCAGAAGCTTTACCTGAAAAGGTAGAGACTCTTGAGCAAGCTGAAGCTCTTGCAATTTTAATGCGCGAAGAGTGGGATTTAGGCCTAAACCCTATTCATGACATGATTGATACTATGGAAGCCAAGGGGATCATGATCATTACAACAGACGTAGAGACTGATAAAAAGTTTGACGGTCTTGCGGGCAATATAGGGCCAACTCCTGTTGTAGTTATTTCGACAAGTCAAAGTGGCGATCGTCAGCGCTTTACCTTAGCTCATGAATTAGGTCATTTGGTTGTACATGGCCGTTTAGCTGATGACATTGACGAAGAAAAAGCATGCAACCTTTTTGCAGGCGCTTTTTTATTACCTAAACAGGCATTGATAGACCATTTAGGTGAGAGTCGCCGATACATCGAACCACGCGAATTATTTATGTTGAAGCATGAATATGGAATTAGCATGCTAGCTATTTTATATCGTGCTGGGCAGTGCGGAATTATCACAGAGTCAACACAACGTGGTCTCTTTATGTCTTTCAGTAAAAAAGGATGGCGTACTGAAGAGCCTGGTAAGCCTTATGAGCAAGAAACAACTTACTTGCTTAAGCAATTGGTTTATCGAGCGCTAGGAGAAGAATATATTGGTGAATCTAAAGCCGCGGAGTTGTTAGGTTTATCTGTATCCAGCTTTCACAAGGAGCGTAAGCTGGAGGTGCTGAGTGCAGCAACTGCTAATTAGTGATGCAAATATACTAATTGATATGGAAGAAGGTGAGCTTTTGGATGTTATGTTCCAATTGCCATACGAGTTTGCAGCACCAGACATTTTGTTTGCCGAAGAATTAGCAGATGAACATGCCCACCTTCCTGATTTAGGGTTAGCACTGAGAGAGGTTTCAGCTGACTCTATGATGTATGCAATGCAACTCACCACGAGGTATACCAGAGCTAGCAGAAATGACTGTTTTGCGCTGGCGCTTGCCAAACAAGAGCAGTGTCCTTTGTTAACCGGGGATATGGCTCTTCGAGTTGCAGCGGAAAAAGAAGCCGCAATAGTGAAAGGTACTATTTGGTTAGTGAGCCAATTGGTCGTTCATCAAAAAATAGACATAGCGCAAGCTAGGCAAGCATACTCATTAATGAAAAAGAATGGCCGAAGGTTGCCTTGGAAGTTAGCCGAACAAGCGTTAATTGAAATAGAAAAAGCGACAGACAATTAAGTAATCACAAAGTATGTGGTTACCTTTAGTGAAGAAGAACAAATGTTAAATAAAGAAAAATTAAATAACCTTACTGGCGAAATTTGGAAATCTGCTGAGCGACTAAGGGGCAAATTCAAAGCCTATGAATACCAAAGTGTGGTATTGCCCATTATTGTAATCCGTCGCATTGAATGTGTATTAATTGAATGGCGTCAATCAAAGCGTGAAGAGATCCAAAATAAGCGTTCTGACATTCAAGATGACGCGTTAGAAACAATGGTGAAGCAGTTGGAGCTCAAACATCATATCTATAATAAAACCAACTGGACACTTAAAAAGGTAACGGAAGAAGATCCTACCTTATTGGAAGATAACTTTCGCGCATACATCAACGGCTTTTCTGAGAATATCCAAGATATCATTGACCATTTTGATTACCGAGCAGTAATTGGAAAAATGAAAAAAAATGGTCGTTTGTCTCCAATATTAAATCAATACGCAACTGAGAAGCTTGGTCCAGAGCACTTGTCGAACCTAGAAATGGGTTATGTTTACGAAGAGCTATTACGCAGGTTTTCTGAACAAAGTGGTGAAGAAGCTGGAGAGCACTTTACACCTCGTGAAGTTATACGCTTGATGGTTGAGTTGCTTGATGTACAAATCGACAACCGCCATGTTTCCATATATGACCCAGCATGTGGAACCGGCGGCATGCTGTCTGTTGCTAAAGAACACATGCTTGATACCGCGAAAAATGAAGACGAGCGAAAGCGTCGAGATGACCTTATTACTCTTCATGGTCATGAGTTGCAGCCACAGAACTACGCTATCTGCCAGGCTGATATGCTCATCAAAAATGATACCCATGCCCAAATCTGTTTTGGTAACTCGTTAATTCCGCATAGACCTGATAACGAAGAACCCGGTGATCAGTTAGCGAGTGCCAACGATAAGTTTGATTACATGTTATCTAATCCGCCTTTTGGTGTTACCTGGGGTGGTAAAGATGGCTATGAGACAGAAGCGAAGAAATACAGTGATACGCGTTATAAAGCGGGAATGCCTCGTTCCAATGATGGTGCATTATTATTTTTACAAACCATGTTGGCAAAGATGAAGCCACAGGAAGATGGTGGAAGTCGTATTGCTATTGTTTTTAATGGCTCTCCACTGTCGAACGGAGACTGCGGCTCTGGCGAAAGTGAAATTCGCCGCTGGATTTTAGAAAATGACTGGTTAGATGCAATCGTCATGTTGCCTGACCAACTATTTTATAACACGGGTATTTTTACTTATGTCTGGCTGTTAACCAACAACAAGCCCGCTAGTCATGAAGATAAAGTCATGCTGATTGATGCCCGCAAACAGTTTGATAAAGAGCCAAAATCTTTCGGTAATAAACGTAATCGAATTCTTGAGTCTCATCGTCAGTGGATCGAGGAACAGTATCGAAACGGTTGGAATGACGATTATCAAAACGACAAAGTCAAAATATTTAAAACAAAAGACTTTGCGTATCACAAAGTCTCAGTCGTTTTTTGGCAAACAGATGAAAATGACAAGCCAGCCATAGTTACTGAAAGTTATGACAAGGCATTCACTTCTGCAAATATAAAGAAAGAACAGGATTTTTATGATTCTGAGCTTTCATTTGAGGTAACTCTAAACTGGCAAGGAAATGTTAGAACAGTTTCATTCGAACTGCAGCCTGACGATAGTTTTACCAAAATTTATGATTCTAAGGTGAAAGGTGCCTTTTCAGATAAGATTTCAGGGATTTCCAAAAAATTTGATACTGCAAAAGAACGTAACAAAGCGATTAAAGAATTCATCAAAGCTGTTGATGTCATTGCTGTTAAATATACTCATCGTCACTATATAAAAGACGATGAGTATATCCCTTATGGAACTGATATTACGAGTTTCCTTGAGCAAGAAGTTAAAAAAGCAATTATTCGATGGTCTGATTCACCCCAATTGGGTTATGAATTTTTACCAAACAAATACTTTTATGAATATCAAGAACCAAGATTAGCAAGTTCTCTATTAGAAGAGTTTTGGGCACTAGAAGAAAAAGCCGAGGCTATTCTAAAAAACTTGGGTGGAACCCTACACAAATGAATGTAGAACTAAATAATAACTTAACTTGGTATGGCGAAATCCCAAGTGATTGGGAGGAGTTACGTATAAAAGATGTAGCTTGTATTTCTCCTAATTATTCTCAGGATAAACCAAGCGATTTCGAAGAGTGTACAATCGTTCCAATGGAAGCTGTTTCAACTATTGGCCACTTCAATTTAGAAAATAAGTCTCTATACATTGATGTCTCTGATGGTTTACCTAATTTTGAGGCTGGCGATGTTCTTTTTGCAAAAATAACTCCTTGTATGGAAAATGGTAAAGGTGGCTTTGTGGATAGCTTACCTACACGTTATGGGTTTGGTAGCACTGAGTTTCATGTTTTGCGCCCTTCGTCCAAAGTCGATGGAAAGTTCCTTTATTATTATACTTTTAATCCAACTTACAGAAAGTATGCTGAAGCAAACATGACGGGAGCCGCCGGTCAGAAACGTGTATCCAGTAACTTTTTGAAGTTTACCAAAGTGTTCTTGCCACACATTGACGAGCAGCGTTTGATAGGTAATTACCTAGAGAAAAATTGCTCAGCAATTGATAAGGCAATTAGCTTTAAGTTTGATCAATTAGAGAAATTAGAAGATTTACGTCAGTCGATAATTTTCAAAGCAATGGTAAAAGGACTGGACGAAGATATTCCTATGAGAAGCTCTGATATTCCTTGGTTTGGTGATATACCAGAGCACTGGGAAGTAGAGTCACTGAAACGTCTTTTAATTGAACCCTTAAAGTATGGTGCAAATGAAGCGGCTGAATTAACAGATCCTGACCTGCCTAGATATATTCGAATTACAGATTTCGATAATTCCGGAAAATTAAAAGATCATACTTTCAAATCTCTTGCCAATGATAAAGCTGAAGGATATTACATAGAAGAAGGAGATATTCTTTTTGCTCGAAGCGGTGCAACCGTTGGAAAAACATTCTTATTTTCTAACTACAATGGTAAGGCGTGTTTTGCTGGATATTTGATACGAGCCAGGTGTAATACCGCAAAGATACTTCCAGAGTTTTTATATCTATTTACAAAGTCAAAGGGATATACTGATTGGAAAGATAGCGCGTTTACACAAGCAACAATTCAGAATATTGGTGCTGATAAATACTCATATCTACCAATTGTTCAACCTCCAATAGGTGAGCAGAAGAAGATAATAGAATTTGTTAATCGAGAGACTGCACGTATTGAAAGCATTGAAGAGAAACTTAAAAATCAGATTTCAGTCTTAAGAGAGTACAAACACTCACTGATTCATGAATGCGTTACCGCTAAACGCCGAGTAACAGAAGCAGATTTGACTATGTCATAAAGCAAGGATGTTCCCATGGCAGATAAAGCAGAATTAATATTTCAAAAGCATATTGCGACGTTTCTCAACAAGCAGCATGAGTATGCTGTGCTTGAGCAGAGCGAGATTACTGATTTAGAGCATTATATTGCTGAAGATCATTTGCTGGCTTTTATCCGCGCCAGTCAAGGAGCAACGCTAGAAAGATTAAAATCAGATTATGGCAGTGATGCTCCTCAAGAGATAATGCAGGCATTAAAAGAGCAGCTTACTATCGCTCCGTTATGGGTAGTTATTAGGAATGGTTTAAACGTGCGAGGCCATCACTTCAAATTGTATGGCCCTAAGCCCCGATCTCACGACAGTGCGGCCAATGACTTGTACAAAGAGAATCGTATCACGTTTAAATGTGAACTTGTAATTAGTGAAGCAAAGCGGCCCGACATAGTTTTGTTTCTTAATGGCTTGCCAATTATAGTTATAGAGCTAAAACATGAAGCCAGTGGTCAAAATGTGCATGATGGTGTCACTCAGTTTAATAAGCGAAACCATGCCGACAAGATCTTTCAATTACCATTTTTGTACATCGCTGCTGACACATCGGAAGTAAAAGTTGCAACATCACCAGTAAACGAGAACAACTTCCGCTGGTTTAATACCGGGTTAGAGAACCACCCAATCACAGAAGGCGAATACCCCGTTGAATACTTATACCGTGATGTTCTCTCGAAAGATTCAATATTAGAAGCCATCAGCTTTTTCCTCGTTTATGTACCCAAGGAAGAAGCTGATGGGGATAAACCTGAAAAACCCGCTTACAGTATATTCCCCCGCTACCACCAGTCTCGCATGGTGAAAGATGTTTCAGAAAATGTACTTCAACATTTTTCTGAGCATGGCCATTTAGGAAAAAAGTACCTTATTAACCATTCAGCAGGCTCTGGTAAAACCTTGTCTATTAGCTGGCTAGCGGATCGTTTACATAGCCTTTATAAGCCCGAAACCAGTGACAAAGCAGTCGAGATGATTTTTATCCTTACTGACCGTAAGAGCTTAGATAAAAATGTCAGAGATGAACTTGTTAACTTTAATCATTTAGATGGTGTGATCAAGTTTGCTAAGAAGTCTAAATTTCTGGCCCAATATATTAAAAATAGAGCATCAATCATCGTTACGACTCAGCAAAAGTTTGTCAAAGTACTAGAGATATTAGAATCGGACGAGTCTTTGAAAAAGCTGAAAGTGGCATTTCTTATCGACGAAGCTCATCGCTCTCAAGAAGGAAAAATGGGCACGGCTATAAGAGTGCCTTTCCGTGAAAAAGCCAATGAACAAGAATCTCCGGATACGGAAGGAACGGCAGAAGATGATAAAGATCCTGCTGACGAAATGGCTAAAATTATTCGGGCCCATGATAACAACCAATTATTTGTAGCCTTCACTGCCACTCCTAGCAATGCAACAGTCCAGTTATTTGGAGAAGCGTTTGATACATACAGTGAAGCAGAAGCGATTCAAGAAGGTTACATTGTTGATGTCGCTGCAAGCATTATTTCTTATGAAACCTTGTATCACTTAGACAGCCCCGTTATTCCACCTAAAGATGACAAGCTGTATCCTCCAGGCGTCATCAGCAAGGCGCTAAAGAATGTCGCATTTCAGGATGAAGGACTTATCCAATATAAGTCAGAAGTGATGCTAAGGATTTTTGACGAAGATGTAAGGCCACTAATCAACGGAACTGCTAAAGCTATGATTGTGACGAGTTCACGACTAGCAGGACTTAGCTATTACCACATTCTAAAAGAAAAGCTGAGGGATAAGAATGAAGCTGACCCGAGTCGATTTGACTATAAAGTGTTATATGCATTTTCTGACTTTGTTCACCCCAAGAGCAATGAAGTAATAACTGAGGCTGACGTAAATAGTTTAGGGCCGAACGAACTGATTGAAGATCGCTTTGAAGGCAACGAATACAAAATCATGGTCGTTGCGAGTAAGTTTCAAACTGGCTTCGACCAGCCACTTCTTGCGGGAATGTTTTTAGACAAGCCAGTTTATGATCGTAACGCAGTGCAGACTGTATCAAGACTGAATCGCTGTAGTGACGGGAAAGACAGCGTGGTTGTCGTTGACTTCACTAACAATGCAGCCAACATTCAAAAAGCTTTTAATAAATATAGAAAAGGTACTCCTTATGTGACTTCAGAGCCGGATAAGGAACAATGCATTGAAATTTATAAGTCCATATTAAAACAGGGATTATTTACTGATATTGACGCGGATGATTACTTGAAAATGCTTCATGGCGTGGCTGCTGATGTTGCCCTTCAAGCGGAAGTTGTTAAATGGAGGAGGCGATTTGAAAGCCAGTTTTCTGAAGTTGATGATCGGAAGGCATTTGTTTATTTGCTGGCTAAGTTAGTAAAATCTTATGATTTTTTAAGTTGCTTCTTCGAATATTCAGAGCAGCTTACAAACTTCTGCGCTTTTGCAGATTTCATTGGGCCGCAACTTATCAAGCAGGGTACCGTTTCTGACCTCATGAAATATATTCGTAAGGTTGAACTGTCAAAGGCTACTGTGCGTTATCAAGGCGTCCAAGAACTAATCCCCAAGACCATCAAGACTAAGTCTGGTGGTAAAGGTCCTGGTGGAGCACCAAAAAAAGTGACGATCTCAGACATGCTGACAAAGCTTAAAGAACAATTTGATATCAGTGATGAAGAAGCGTTAGTAATTAAACAAGTTTGCGAGGAGAAGTCATCTGACAAGCTAGTGCAAGATACCGTTCATTCGCACATAAACGATGAGCTTTACTTGCGTAACTATTTTCGCCCGCAACTTAGGAAATCAATTGAAGCCAGCTATGACGAGCTCGGTATGTTTGAGCAATTGACGGATCCTAAGTATACCGATGATGGTTCCATTTTTGACACAATGGCTTACACAGTGATTGCATCTCAAGCGTCCATATTCAGCTCAAGGCACATTTAATGTGCCTGAGCTTTGATATGTTAACTATGGATTGACCAGATCAACACTTCGTCTTCTGAGCAATTGTCAGTCCACAATAAGCCTTCGTAAGTATTCGAAATCAAGCGTTCCAAATACTGAGTTGGACGATCCTTAAACGGCAGAAATCTGATTTCTGATACTCTCAAGTACACTGAGCTGAATTCATACAGCCCAGCCATCACCTTCCCATCCACACCACGTTCTATGGCTTCTTGTTGAAAAGAAAATGCGCCAATTTCTAAAGCATTTGATTGGCGACAAATACCATATAGTGGAAATTTCGCAACATTGATTCCGGCAACGTGATAAATCACGTCCTTGAGGTGCAGCCTCGATGGGCCTTGCATCGCCCCTTTAAACCATGGGATTTCAGTCCATGGCTCAACAGCATTAGAGTTTATTAATTCTGCAGCTTCATCCCATTTTTTCTTTTCAGGCTTAAGCAGTTGCAACATAGCTCTTCTCCTTGCTTCCAGTTACATAAAATATTAAATCACATGGAACGGCAATGTTCGTGAAGTCAGTGAAATAATTATTAGTAGATGTCTGTTTAGATTATTCCCTCCAATAACTTAAATTTTTATGGAGGGAGTAGGGGTTATAGGGCTAGTTTTCGGGCAATGTCGTCGGGCCGCAAATGAGTATAACGTTTGAGCATCGCTAGGTCCTTGTGGCCGGTTATTGCGGACACTTCCATCATTTGTAGGCCCATCTCAAAGAAACGACTAGTTGCTTCATGACGTAGATCATGAAAACGTAAACCCTGTATGCCAGCTCGTTTTGTAATTCTGCGAAATGCTTGACCGATCGAGTCGCCACGAATGTCGAAAATGGGACCAGCAGATTTTCGTGGTTGGGATAAAATTACTTGTGTTGCTTTTGGCGACAATGGAACTGTTCTGCTCTCACCATTTTTTGTGTCTAACAAATGAATTGTTGAATTGACCTCGTTAAAGTTCTCCCAGCACATGCATGAATAACCATGCTCACCAATTTCTTCTGCATCACGAGAATTTACAATTTCACCTCGTCTCATTCCCGTCTCAATTGCGAATACAATAACATCGTGAATAACTCCCCCATAGTTTTTGGCGTTGCATAACAGCAAATTTTCTTCACCAGCAAACAAACGTCGATCTCTTGGTTTACCCTTCGAAGGAAATGAAACTGGGTCGACAGGATTACCACGCGGCAGATGCACTTGCCACTCGTTCATCGCATATTTGATCATGCGTTTAATAAACGCTAGCTCCTTTCGCACCGTGTCATTTTCGACATTTTCAAGTCGATAAGATTTAAATTCTCTGATGACGGAAACTGTGAGGTCGATTAGTCTCAAGTGCCCCATTATTTTCTTTAAATGGTTAATCTTACTGCGCGTGCTTTTAGCTGATTTTTGTTCACGAACAACCTCGTACCAGTAGCGCTCAAACACGTCATTCATCAGCATTGATTCTGCATCATGCGTTGATTCAAATACTCCTTTATCAATCGCACTCTCTATTTGTCTAGCCCATTTCTGGGCATCTGACTTCAATCTGAATGTTTTAGATTGGTTAATTCCGTTTCGTCTGCACTTTGCCTGCCATTTGCCGTTAGCTCGTTTTGTTATCGTGGCCATTTCATATACCCCTGTTAGTTATCAACGAAGAGGTATTTTCAATGAAATGAGTTCGAACTTTTGGGGCGTCATTTTGAAAAAATGTGCCACCTTTTTTCAACAAGTGAGAATTGTGGGTGCGAGAATTGTTTAACATAAGAAGCCCCTTGGTAATGCATCAGTAAAGACAATCGAAAATTCGTTGTCCCCAATGTGTCCCAATGAGCCAAAAGAGAAGAAGTGGCCCGCCCGAGAGGATTTGAACCTCCGACTTCACCCTCCGGAGGGGTGCGCTCTATCCAGCTGAGCTACGGGCGGCCTGTAATAACCGACTTAAAGTTAGCATCCACTTACATCTTTGTATGAGCAATGCCAATTTCAACGAAAGTTTAAGCTAACTTTCATTGAGCCCCCATTTTTCGACCTCCGCTTCCGGAGGGCAGCGCTCTATCCAGCTGAGCTACGGGTGCATAAATTGTGCTTGTGAGTATGCTGTACGAGCATTTAATCACAGTTGTAGAGTGAATTACCGGGGATTTTGAAAATAGATTGACGCATTAAAGTCATCATAAACACATCCCTGATGATCGTCACCCAGTCTCGACGTCCTGTCTCGCCGTTCATCACTCTCGGAGTGATTACCTATCACTCCTGGTCTTCTTCGAAGACCGTTCTTCACCCAGCTGAGCTACGGGTGCTGAACCGGGGCGTAATGATACGGATCTCCTCTACTTCAGGCAACTGCTTTGTCGGTATTCCATTAAGAAAAGCGAATTAGCGACGTATAATCACCAGATTCGGGTTGTCGCGGCGTATTAAGTGGCTATAATCGTTTCAGTTTAATAAATATCGGTCTACGACAGTAACTGCGGAACAAGAGAAATGAAGAAACTGCTAACCCTGATTTTATCCACCTGTCTTTTTGTATCAGTAGCACACGGTGCTAAAAAGGATACTGATGAGGAGATTGCTGAGCGCATCAAGCCGATTGGCAGTGTTCATGTTGCAGGTGCGGCTGCTGAATCTGCGGCTGCTGCAGGACCTCGCTCTGGTGCGGATATCTACAACACGGCTTGTGTTGCCTGTCATGCCAGCGGCGTGTTAGGTGCACCCAAAAAAGGTGATTTAGTCGCATGGCAAACCCGTATTGATGAGAAAACGTTTGATACCGTGTGGCAAAACGCCATCAATGGTATCGGTGGTATGCCACCTATGGGAACCTGTGGCAATTGCTCCAACGATGACATTAAAGCTGCTATCGAATTTATGATGGAATAGTTGTCGGGATGATTTTGATTGCTCCTTTCAAAAAGTAGCAACTAAGTATAAAACTTATTCCAAATATTCTAAGAAAAGACCACCTCAAAGGTGGTCTTTTTGTTAATGATACGTTATTTTTACCAGCGTCTTTCTGACAAATAATTATAAATACAATTTTAGCTGTGTGTGATGGAACAAGAAAATCAGGCTGGCGTACTGTCTGAGGATGAATTGCGGGAGTTAGTACCGCAGCTTCAAAAGGTGACAGAGAAGTACAAACGCGCCGAAGCCATTCAAAAAGCGTTATTCGATATTTCCGAGCTGTCTAGCTCGGTTAGCGAATTGTCACGCCTGTATTCTGCCGTTCACGATATCATTGCCAGCTTTATGCATGCTCGAAATTTTTATGTCGCTTTTTATGACGACACTGAGAGCATGGTGGATTTTGTTTATTTCGTGGATGAGTTTGATGAACTCACCATGCATGAAATGCCAGCCGACAAACTCAAAGATGGCTTCACCGGTTATGTTTTACAAACCGGTAATCACCTGTTTCTCACCAAAGAAAACTACGACGATAAAGTTAAAGAAATCGGCATCAGCAAACTGGGTACGCGTCCGGTAGATTGGATTGGCGTGCCCCTTAAACGCGGTCAGCGCATTATTGGTGTAATGGCGGTGCAAAGCTACGATGATGCGGTGCGCTACACTGATGATGATCTGGATATCTTGCTGTTTGTGTCGCAACACATTGTCACCACGGTAGACAGAGTAAAAACCCGTGAGTTGACGGAGAAAATCATTCGTCAGCGCACTAAGCAATTGCGGGATATTAACAACGAGCTGCAAGAAGAAATAAAAGAGCGGCAAAAGATTGAATCCTTGCAACAGGCACTATTTGAAATCTCCGAGTTATCCGCCACCATGGAAGGCGATATTCCCGACTTCTATGCCAATTTGCACGACATTTTGGCTCGCCTCATTCACGCCCCCAACCTGTATATTGCCACGCTAGATAAAGAGCGCCAGATTTTGCGTTTTCCTTATTTCAGTGACCAAAAAAATAAAGCAGCGACACCCAGACCACTAGGCACAGGTCTTACCGAATACGTTTTGAATCACGGTCGGGCTGAACTCATCGACGCTGAACGCGCTAAATCGTTGGCGGAAGCGGGGCACTTGTGCTCTGACGTTGCCGGTCGCATGCATGCCAGCAAAAATTCCTGGATAGGTGCGCCACTGATCGTTGATGGTGAAGTTTCCGGTGTTATTGGTATTCAGGCCTACAATGAAGATTACACATACGGTTTTAAAGATCTCGAGTTATTGCGTTTTGTTTCCCATCACATAGCCGTAGCGCTGGAACGTAAAAAAGCGGCAGAAGCCATCCATGCTTATAACAACGAGCTAACGCTGCGGGTTAAAGAGCGCACTCAGGAGCTGGATGAAACCAATGCCCATCTCAAAAAGCAAATTGAAGAGCGTAAACAAATTGAGTTGAAACTGATCCATGACGCACACCACGATGCGTTAACCGGTTTACCCAATCGAACCATGTTTATGAATCGTCTTGAGCTGGCATTAGCCAATAAGCAGCGTTTCCCAGAAAACAAGTTTGCGTTGTTGTTTATTGATTTAGACCGTTTCAAATTAATTAACGATACCCTTGGTCACCATGCAGGTGACAGCTTTCTCATTGAAGTGAGCTTGCGGGTTGACCAATGTATACGCGGTCACGATTTATTGGCTCGCTTGGGCGGAGATGAATTTGTGATCTTGCTGGACAACTTCGATGACGATGAAGACGTCGAAGAGGTGTCTCAGCGCATATTAGAAACCTTGAGCAAACCCTTTTGTCTTGATGGTTCTGAAATGTATTCTGGTGGCAGTATTGGTATAGCCTACATTGAAAGCTGGTATCAAACTGCGGATGAAATTATCCGCGATGCGGACTCTGCCATGTACCAAGCCAAATCGCTAGGTCGTGGCCGTTATGTAATGTTTGATCAAAGTATGCGAGAAAAGCTACTGGAAGAGTTGGAGTTGGAAAATGAATTCCGACGCACGCTGAAGTTAAAAGCGTTCGACTGTCATTATCAGCCAGTGATCCACCTTGGCAGTAGCGAAACCATTTATCATGAGTGTTATGTACGTTGGGTACATTCCACTATCGGTAGTGTGAAGAAGGATCAATTCCTGCGTATTATCGAGCATAGTGGCATGATTATGGAGATGGACCACTTTATGCTGGAGAAGGCCTGTCAAATTCTCAAAGGAGAAGAAGATGCGCCATTTGTTTCACCCGATGATAAAGTCGCCATAAATCTCTCTGTAAATCACCTGATGCAAGCCTCCTTGGTAAATCAGCTTATCGAGACCGTCATGGCCAGTGGCATTTCGCCGGAACGATTAGTGATTGAAATCGACGAAAGTTTACTGAGTAGAAAGTCTCAGCAAGTCTTGCAATCCATTAAGATGTTAAAAAATGCTGGCGTGACCCTGGTATTGGACAACTTTGGCAATGGCCTGGCTTCGCTCAATTATCTTTGTTCGTATCCATTTGATTACGTGAAATTTGATCGCAAGTTTGTACGTTCGTTACCTGCTTCTGAGCAAAACCTTAAGCTGATCCAATCGGTGCAGCAAATATCACAACATTTTGGCTTCCAGTTGATTGCCGAAGGTATTGAGAATACAGCTCAATGTGAGGCTTTGGTGAGTATCGGTTGTGAACTCGGGCAAGGTTCATTTTTGACGGAAAGCCAAAAAGAACTGGCCTCCTCTGGTGATCTGGCCGAAAAAAAAATTGAAGACGACGAGAAAGTTATTCCCTTAACGGCATAGCCATAAGAGCCGCCATTTAGCGCAACATATCCCTTAAATTAGCAATACCCACTTCGCCTTTTTTCTGCTTTTCCTCTTTACTGGCTGGTGGCTTTTTGTTTTCCCACACTACATCATCAACGGGCAGTTCAAACAGGAATCGGCTGGGCTCGGGGTTGCTAACTTCGCCGAACTGACGACGCTCTTTGGCGAGGGAGAATATTAATTCTTGTTGCGCGCGGGTAATGCCAACGTACGCCAGGCGGCGTTCTTCCTCGACATTGTCTTCATCGATACTGCTTTGGTGAGGCAATAACCCTTCTTCCATCCCCACCATAAAGACATAAGGAAACTCCAGACCTTTTGAGGCGTGTAAGGTCATGAGTTGTACGGCGTCACTGGCGTCTTCCTCTTCACTCTTTTCCATCATGTCCCGCAAGATAAGTCGATTGACGACTTCTACTAAGGTCATGGGTGGCTCGCTTTCATTTCCTTCCAACATACCTTGTACCCATCCGTATAGGGTGCTGATATTCGCTAGCGTCATTTCTGCAGCTTTGGGGGAGGCGCTGGTTTCATAAACCCACTCTTCGTATTTGGCACCTTTAATCAGGTCCCGT
Organism: Planctobacterium marinum; assembly: GCF_036322805.1. Taxonomy (GTDB): domain Bacteria; phylum Pseudomonadota; class Gammaproteobacteria; order Enterobacterales; family Alteromonadaceae; genus Planctobacterium; species Planctobacterium marinum_A. The sequence continues at coordinate 174,304 of NZ_AP027272.1, forward strand.
AACGCTGCATTAGTGTCACCGCGTTCGGCGTTGTCTGCCAACTCCACTATCCAGCGGCCAAAGTTTTGCACTGCCATAAGTGACTTACCGCTCAGCACATGTTGCAGGTGAGGTGAGACGGTGGCTTCAAACAAGGATATATGTTCCTGATTGGCAAAGTTGCCCAATTTTTCTAATGTGGCGCGACCAATGCCTCTGGTGGGGGTGTTGATTACGCGTAACAATGCGGTATCGTCATCGTGGTTAACTAATAAGCGCAGGTAGGCCATGATGTCTTTAATTTCAGTACGTCCGAAAAATGACATGCCGCCGCTGATTTTGTAGGGTATGCGGTTGAGCATTAAAGACTTTTCGAATGGGCGTGACTGATGATTGCCGCGATACAAGATGGCGTAGTCTTTGTAACTGGTGCGGTTCATAAACTTGTGCGACATTAATTCTGCCACTACCCGTTCTACTTCGTGATCTTCGTTTTTACACTCCAAAACTTTCAGTTCTTCACCGTAGCTGAGCTCTGAGAACAACCGTTTGTCAAAATCATGAGGGTTGTTCTGAATGAGAATATTGGCACAGTGTAGTATCCGACCAGAAGAACGGTAGTTCTGCTCCAGCATGATCACCCGTAAATTGGGATAATGCTCTTTGAGTAATACCAGGTTTTGTGGCTTCGCACCGCGCCAGGAGTATATGGACTGATCGTCATCACCCACCACAGTAAAACGGGCGCGCTCACCCACCAACAGTCGCACCAATTCATATTGACTGGTATTGGTATCCTGATACTCATCCACCAACATGTAGCGGATTTTGTTTTGCCACTTTTGTCGCACCCGCTCGTTTTGCTGCAATAGTAAGGTAGGCAGCAATATCAAATCATCAAAATCCAGAGCGTTGTAGGCCTGTAAGTGTTGTTGATAACGCAAATAAACTTGAGCAAACTCTTTTTCGCCACTGGAGCTCACTTGTTTTAACAGTTGTTCTGGCGTGATGAGGTCGTTTTTCCAGTTAGAGATACAGCTTTGCAACAGTGACAGCTGCTCTTTGTCACCATCAATGGTGTCTTCCGTGAGATCTTTTAATAAAGCAATTGTGTCCTTATCATCAAACAAGGAAAAGCCCGGCTTGATATTCAGCGCTTTGGTTTCCGATTTGATAATACCCAAACCTAAAGTGTGAAAGGTGGATACTTTTAAGCCTCGCGCTTCGGTTTTCCCCAGCGTCTGTCCAACCCGCTCCTTCATTTCCCGTGCTGCTTTATTGGTAAAGGTTACGGCAGCGATATAACGCGCAGGGACATCACATTCCCTAACCAGATAGGCTATTTTGTTAGTGATTACACGTGTCTTACCACTACCAGCGCCAGCCAATACCAGGCAGGGGCCAGAGATGTATTTTACAGCATCGTCTTGTTGTGGGTTGAGTTTCATAAGATTCGCTTTGTTAAAATACCGGGAAAATCAGGGCGGCTGATTTTACACGAGAAGATAAAAATAATCTGTGTAAAGCATCACAAAAAGTTGAGATGCGCTAGAATTGGCCCCACACTGAGGTTAAACCGCTATTATATCAGGATGCAATAACATGGTAATCGACCCCAAAAAGCTAGAAGAAATCGCCAATAAAGTGGTAGACAGTATCCCGCCGGGGGTCAAACAAATGGCTGAAGGTGTTGATGCCAAGGTAAAACAGGCCTTACAACATCAGTTGAGCCGACTGGACTTTGTTTCACGTGAAGAGTTTGATGTGCAAACCTCGGTACTGCAGCGCACCAGAGAAAAGCTTATTACATTAGAAGCGCGCCTGGATGAACTGGAGAAAGCCAAAAGCATAAGTAGCGCAGAAACCAATGATACTAAGGTCCTCGAGTCTAAAGACAATGCCTAGTGTGGCAGCAATTTACACAGCCCTTGGCATGTTATAGCTAAATCGCTCCCGATAGTTCTTAGGTGATAATTGGGTGTGACTGGTAAACAGCTTGCGAAACGAAGCAACATCCTCATAGCCTACCTTCAAAACAATTTGCTCCACCGGCAAATTAGTGGATTCAAGGTAGTGCTTGGCTTTTTCTATTCGGATCTTTTGCAAATAATTGAGTGGTGTTTCGCCACAGGCATTCTTAAAGCGGCGAATGAGGGTGCGTTTGCTCACCGCGAACTGTTCACAGATAGCGTCCAGAGAAAAAGGTTCAGCGTAGTGAGACATCATCCAGGCTTGCACTCGCTCCACCACTGCATCGTGTTTGTTGATAATAAATGCGGTATCAATAAAAGGTTGTTGTGACAAACGCTGTTTATCCAGTAACAACAATTTTGACATTTGGGTGGCAAAGATATCGTTGGTCATCTTTTCCAGCATGGCCATACAAACACTGAAGTAAGAGGTTGTGGCACCACCAGTGATAAGGTTTTGGTGCTCAACCACTAATTCGTCCATTTTAAGCTTCACCTCAGGAAAGTGTTCTGTGAACAGGTTTTTCATCCACCATACCGTAGTAGCGGGGGCACCATCGAGAACTCCTGTTCTTGCTAAACCAAATGTACCCGTGCAGTAGCTGGCGATAACTTTACCTTGTTGATGCTCTTGTTTTATTACCGCGGAGATACAGTCGCAACTATTGAGATAGGCTTCCATGTGGGTACGGTTGTGGGCAAAGATAGACACCAGAAATACCGCATCACCGGGTTCATACTCACTGATATTTCTCGCCTTGATGCTGATCCCTGTATCACTTTTTATTTCACTACCTTGTGTTGTGTATATCTGACAGTGAAACAGCTTATCTTCACAATCCGGGTGCAGGTAGCGCCAGAAGATATTACAAAACTCCATGAAATCCACGATGCCAGTGAGGCTGGAGATAACGCAATTAGGTGTCGCGATAATATTGATGGTTTTCATATTTCCAGCTCTCCTCAGAATGATTTGGCAATATAGGCATTTATATTGTCATTATTGCCACTTATTTGTCAGATTGCAACTGGATATTATATGTACAACTTCAAAGAGGAGAGCAAACCATGAAACGTTTATTAAAATTGCCTGTTATTATGCTGACGCTGGTTATTGGTTGGGCGCTGATGATCTGGATGCAATGGAATCTGAACCACGAAGCTTCTGTCAATCTTGTTGCCATGCCGTTAATGATGCTGGTAATGGCATTTTTAGCCGCTCTTGCGGCACAGGGCTCTGATGGTACAAACCATTGAGTTGCATTACAGCGAAACAAAGAAGCTAATCAGCTCAGTGTACTCTGAGCTGATTGTTTTACGTTTTGGAGTGGCGAATTAAAATACGCCGTTGAGATCTGACAAGAAGAACTTATAGGCCGGATTTTCGCTTTGATCTTCAAAGTAATAACCCAGCTTTTCCAGATGTTGGGAAAAGGTAATTCTTTCAGCTTCTGGCACATCAAACCCTGCTAATACTAAACCTTCAGCTGCACCGTGATTGCGATAGTGAAACAGTGTGATATTCCATTGTTCACCCAAGGTAGTTAAAAAGTTGAGTAAAGCCCCGGGTTGTTCAGGAAACTCAAATGAGTAAAGGCGCTCATTTAGCAGCGAAGGAGGCCTACCTCCCACCATGTATCTGACATGCAATTTAGCAATCTCATTGTCAGACATATCAAACCACTTGTAGTCTTGCTGATCCAGTTTATCAGTGATCTCTTTATATTCGTCTTTACCGCGGCGCAGTTTGATGCCTACAAAGATGTGTGCGGTTTTTCCGGTAGAAAAGCGATAATTGAATTCCGTTATGGCCTGTTTTCCCAGGATGTCGCAAAACTCTTTAAAGGCACCTTTTCGCTCCGGAATCCGAACGGCGAACACGGCTTCTTTTTGCTCGCCCAGTTCACATCGCTCTGAGACATAACGCAAGGTGTGAAAATTTATGTTGGCGCCACACAAAATCCCGGCTAGCTTTTGATCCTTAATATTATTTTCAAGAACATATTTTCTTATACCGGCAATCGACAGTGCACCTGCGGGCTCTGCGATAACCCGGGTGTCTTCAAAGATTTCTTTGATGGCGGCACAAATCTCATCGCTGTTGACTGTGATCACTTCATCCACGAAACGCTCACACAAGCGAAAGGTTTCTTGCCCCATGGTCTTTACCGCAACCCCGTCAGCAAAAATACCCACAGAAGGCAATGTCACGGGCTTGCCAGCGACAAGTGCCGCCTTAAAACAGGATGAATCTTCAGCTTCAACTGCGACAATTTTTATATCCGGCTTTAGTTGCTTGATGAATACTGCAATACCGGCCGCCAAACCTCCACCACCAACAGCGATGAACAATGTATCCAGGTGGGGGTTTTGTTCCAGCAACTCCCGCGCGATAGTGCCTTGTCCAGCAATAACGTCTGGAGTATCAAAGGGCGGGATCATGGTATAGCCATACTCTGCAGCCAACCTCTTGGCTTCATCGCTGGCAGCGTCGAAGCTGGTGCCGTGCAAAATAATATTGACCCAGTCGCCACCGAAGGAACGTACGGCCTCAACTTTGATATCTGGCGTGGTTTCCGGCATCACGATCGTGGCACGAATTTTTTTCTTGAATGCCGAATAGGCAACGCCCTGAGCGTGATTTCCGGCTGATGCGGCGATTACGCCTTTTTGCAGAGCCTCATCGCTTAATTGTGATATACAGTTGTAAGCGCCGCGCAGTTTAAAGGATTTAACCGGTTGTTGGTCTTCACGCTTTAACCAAACTTCATTACCCATGGCTTGAGACAGGCGCTGCATGTATTGTAGGTCGGTATTCTTAGCCACGTCATAAACAGGCGACAGCAGTACTTTACGCAAATACTCGCTGTCGGAAACCAGATTCTTTTCCTCTGTCATACACCTAGCCTTTTAGCTTGGAGACGTCGCGCACCGCGCCTTTGTCAGCGCTGGTAGCCATGGCGGCAAACACTTTTAAGGCATTTGAGATTGGACGTTCTCTATCAACTGGTTGCCAGGGTTTCTCTGAAGCTTCCATCTCGCTGCGGCGTTTCGCCATTTCGGTTTCGCTGATATCGACATTAATGGTGCGATTTGGAATATCAATAATGATGGTATCACCTTCCTGCACCAGGCCGATTCCGCCGCCGCTGGCTGCCTCAGGCGAACAATGGCCGATAGACAGGCCAGAAGTACCACCGGAAAAGCGTCCATCGGTGATCAAAGCACAGGCTTTGCCCAAGCCCTTGGATTTCAGGTAAGAAGTGGGATATAACATTTCCTGCATACCCGGACCGCCTTTAGGACCTTCGTAACGGATAATAACCGTGTCTCCGGCAACAACTTCATCATTTAATATGGCATCAACCGCAGCATCCTGGCTTTCATAGATGCGGGCACGACCGGTAAACTTCCAGATGGACTCATCGACACCAGCCGTTTTTACGATACAACCATCTTCGGCAATATTACCGAATAACACCGCTAAACCGCCTTCCTGGCTGTAGGCATGTTCGATACTTCGGATACAACCATTTTCTCTGTCGGTATCGGGCTCAGGGTAACGGCAATCTTGACTGAATGCCTGCGTTGTTCGGATGCCTGCCGGACCTGCGGAATAGAAAGTAAGTGCTTGCTTGTTATCAGAATTAACAATATCCCAGTTAGCGATTACTTCGCCAATGGTGCTACCCAAAACGTGATTGCAATCAGAATGCAACAAGTTACCACGCTCCAGTTCAGCCAGAATTCCCAGCACACCTCCGGCCCTGTGCACGTCTTCCATGTGGTATTTATTGGTGGCGGGTGCCACTTTAGACAAGTGGGGAACCTTGCGCGACAAGCGATCAATATCATTCATGGTGAAAGGGATGTTGCCTTCAATCGCAGCAGCCAATAAATGCAAGATGGTGTTGGTGGAACCGCCCATGGCGATATCCAGACTCATGGCATTTTCAAAGGCATTGAAGTCGGCAATATTACGGGGCAGCACGTTGTCGTTATCTTGCTCGTAATAGGCTTTGCACATGGCAACAATTTGATGCCCTGCCTGGATAAACAGTTTTTCCCTATCAGCATGGGTGGCCAGCAAAGAACCATTACCCGGTAGAGACAAGCCCAATGCCTCCGTCAGACAGTTCATAGAATTAGCCGTGAACATACCCGAACAAGAGCCGCAGGTAGGACAAGCAGAACGCTCGATTTGCTCAGTTTCTTCGTCGGATACTTTGTCGTCTGCTGCTGCCACCATGGCGTCTACCAAATCCAACTTAATGATTTGGTCCGAAAGCTTAGTTTTACCGGCTTCCATGGGGCCACCGGAAACAAATATGGTAGGAATATTGAGACGCATTGCTGCGTTTAACATTCCCGGTGTGATCTTGTCACAGTTTGATATACAGACAATGGCATCAGCGCAATGGGCGTTGACCATGTACTCAACTGAGTCGGAGATCAGATCCCGCGAGGGCAGGCTATAAAGCATACCGTCATGACCCATGGCAATGCCATCATCGACCGCAATGGTGTTGAATTCTTTAGCAACACCTCCTGCAGCTTCGACTGCTCTGGCAACCAATTGCCCCAAATCTTTGAGGTGTACATGGCCGGGAACAAATTGAGTGAATGAGTTGGCAATGGCAATAATAGGCTTGCCAAAGTCATTATCTTTCATTCCTGTGGCGCGCCAGAGGGCTCTGGCACCTGCCATATTTCTACCATGAGTGGTGGTTGCTGAACGCAGTCGTTTTGGCATTTTTACTACCTATATCAATGAATTAAAATTAAGAATATTTATTCTACTGGTGTTAACCAGCCCCACTTATCTTCGGTTTGACCGTTGAACAAACCAAAGAAAGCGCTTTGTACTTTTTCCGTAATCGGGCCACGTCCACCGTTACCTACGGGAATGCCATCGACACTGCGCACCGGAGTTACTTCGGCAGCGGTACCGCACATCAAGACTTCGTCAGCGAGGTATAAAGATTCACGCGGAATATTCTCTTCGCGTACTTCATAGCCCATTTCACGTAATAAGGTCATGACGGTGTCGCGGGTGATACCTGGCAAGATAGCGGCAGTTTTTGGTGTGGTGGCTACAACGCCGTTGCGGATAACGAACAGGTTTTCACCGGCACCTTCACTCACGTAGCCGTTTACATCTAATGCAATACCTTCACCATAACCGTGACGACGAGCTTCCATAGAAATAAGCTGTGAAGACATATAGTTACCACCGGCTTTCGCACCAGTAGGCATGGTATTAGCAGCGAGACGGTTCCAGGAGGATACACCTGCATCTACACCGTTTTTCAGTGCTTCATCACCCAGGTACGCCCCCCAAGGGAAAGCGGCAATAGCCAGGTCGGTTTCAGTACCAAATGGTACTTGCAGACCCATGCCGATATCACCGTAGAAAGCGATAGGACGGATGTAAGCGGATTTCAGGTTGTTCTTTCTCAGAATGTCCAGGGTTGCCTGATTAATCTGCTCTTCGGTAAATGGGATAGTCATGCGATAGACTTTGGCAGAATCAAACAAACGACGCGTGTGCTCTTGCATGCGGAATACACAAGGACCTTTGTCCGGCGTATCATAAGCACGCACACCTTCAAATACGGATGAACCATAGTGAATCGCGTGGGTAAGAACATGAACAGTGGCTTTTTCCCAAGGGATGATTTCGCCATTGAACCAAATATGATCTGCAAGTTTTTTAGACATTGTTATTTCCTAGATTATGCCGTTGCCTGTAGTGGCAACTCATGTTGAATTGTTAATCGAGCCAGATCATACAACTTATTCAGTTGACTGGTTAGTATGTTAATGGATTGTTGGCCAGAAACTTTTAGCTGAACTGTCAACTTATCCTGTCCTTGGGGCTGCATTTGCAGCGCTTCCAGTTGAAATTGTCGATAACGCACCACCTGAAGGACACGCTCTAATGCAGCGGGCTGATTATTTAAATGCAGTTCAATTTGATATTGCATGGTGTTCCTCCATCATGTTGTGGTTAGCGGTGTTGGGTGGCACTATAGGCCACACATTTTCTTGTGAATTGAGTCGAACGTGCAGTAAGCAAGGTGCCGGGTTGTTTAAAAACCAATCCAAAGATTTTTCTACTTCGGCAACTTTACTTAGCACTTGTGCCTGTAGGCCAAAGGCTTTGGCAACCTGAGCAAATTCTGGGTTATCAGATAAATCGGTTTCGCTGTAGCGCTCTTCATTGAATAGCTCTTGCCACTGCTTCACCATCCCTAATCGCTGATTGTCCATAATGAGTATCTTTACCGGGATTTGATAACGATTAAGGGTTGCCAGCTCCTGTATATTCATCATGAAGGAACCATCGCCGCATACGGCAACCACCTTGTTTTGTGGATTTTCCAGTTGTGCACCCATTGCCGCCGGTAAGCCAAAGCCCATGGTGCCAAGGCCGCCGCTAGTTAAGTGACAAGCAGGGGAGGAGAACTGCATGTGCTGAGCTACCCACATTTGATGCTGACCAACATCACAGCAGACAATATCCCTGTTGTTTAAGCGATTACTGAGTTGGCGTAATAGTTTTGGCCCGGAAATAAAGTTGTCTTGAGCACCAAATTCATAGCTTTTGGCGTGCTCCAGCAATTGCGACCGACAGCGCTTTTGCCACTCGCCGATGTTTAAATCGCTACTCAGTTTCGCTATCACTTGTTTTAAGTCCGCTTGAATGGCGGCATCAGCGGTGCGGCGTTTACCGATCTCTGCGGCATCGATATCGATGTGAATGAGTTTTGCATTGGGGGCAAATTCGTCTAACTTACCTGTGGCTCTGTCGTCCAGTCTGGCCCCGGCAACAATTAACAGGTCTGCTTCCTGAACGGCGTAGTTGGCGGGGGGTAAACCATGCATGCCCAACATACCCAGATTTAACGAGTAATCTTTGTCGATGGTACCCAAACCCTTGAGGGTTGATACAACGGGTATCCTGGAGCGTTGAACAAACTCATTGAGTTCTGCTTGTGCCTTGGCCATCAGTACACCACCGCCTACGTATAACACCGGGCTTTTACTGTTTTTAAGTAGCTGATTGGCGATTGCGATTTCTTGTAAATTATTGCTTTCTAATGGATTTAAATGAGAATTCATGTTCTCTTTTGAATCTTCCTGTAAGTGGCAGTGCTCATCGGGTAGCTCAGCCATTAACACGTCTTTGGGAATATCCACTAATACCGGACCGGGTCTGCCCTCACTTGTCAGTGTCCAGGCTTGCTGCAAAATATCGGGTAATTGAGCAACACTTTGTACCACAAAACTGTGTTTGGTGATGCTCAGTGACAACCCTAATACATCCACCTCTTGGAAGGCATCGCTGCCCATGGCCGTTGTAGGCACCTGGCCGGTCAATACCAATAACGGCACGGAATCCAGTTTGGCATCGGCAATGGCAGTTAACAGGTTGGTAGCGCCTGGACCTGAAGTGCCAAGGCACACCGCCGTTTGATTGCTACTACGGGCCTGACCAATAGCAGCGAATGCGGCACCTTGCTCATGCCGTGTTAGATAGTGCTCAATGCCAGACTCCAGCATGGCATCATATAGGGGCATGACTGCGCCACCGGGATAACCAAAGATCCGTTTGCAGTCTTGTTTTTCTAAAAACGCCAGTGTGTATTGTGCACCATTCATAATGTTTTCTTTTTTCAGTGGCCTAAAACGAAAAAACCCCCGGACTTTCGTGCGGGGGTTTTGCTAAATTCGGTATTTTCAAAAACCTATAGCCGACCCCGCAGCGAGCTAATAATCACCACGACCACGACAATGAGGCTGTTTGCAACAGTCTGCATTTTGTCTTGATTCAGGTTAAGAGTCGGGTTCATTAGTCTTCTTTTTTCGGGATGCCGTGGCATCAGTTTTCGTCACTTTTTATACAACTACCACAGCTAAAGTTTTTATCGCAAGCTTTATTTTTAGATTTTTTACATTAGTCTGTGCACTAGCGTGATTTAATGAGAGCAGAATGTGAGTACCTGGCTGTATTGGGTGGACCTTGCTGGTGTGGCAGTTTTTGCTATTTCTGGCACGTTAATGGCCTTCAGAAAAAGTATGGATGGCTTTGGTGTTGTTGTATTGGCTGCGGTTACCGCGATAGGCGGCGGCACATTGAGGGATATGATCCTGAACGTACCCGTCTACTGGCTTACCGATAAAAACTTTTTTATTGTGATCCTGGTGGCAGCACTGGGCACTATGGCAATGCTGCGGGTAACTCATTGGTTTCCCATGCGTTATTTGCTGTTGGCAGATGCTATTGGTTTGGCGTTTTTCAATATGATGGGCTTACAAAAGGCCTTGGCATATGGCACCACCCCATTTGTGGCGGTTTTTATGGGGGTTATGACTGGCGTGTTTGGCGGCCTGATACGCGATGTGATCTGTCGTGAAATTCCCTTGGTTCTGCGCGGCGAGCTGTATGCCATGACTTGTGTGGCGGGCGGCATCGTTTACATTCTGACTGAAACCTACCTGCACAACATGCACCTGGCCATGTTTCTCTGTGTCGCCACAACCCTGCTATTGCGCGTTGCAGCCATCCACTGGCATTGGCATTTTTGGGTGTTTAAAGCCAGTGATCATCCCATGTTGCGCAACCCAGACGAGTAAACTCAAACAGCGTAGAACCAGACCTCTTTATGTTGCAAAAAGTGAAATGTGGTGTTTTATATAATTCAATTTCCGCAATAAGGGTTTCTTGTTAAAGTGTTTGAAAGAGTCTGGGTTAACCGTTGTTTTCGTCACACTAAACAACCAAAAATTACACAATTATTTTCGATGAGATGGTGAGTAAGGGGCAACTCGAAAAGCAAATGTACTTACTCAGGTAGGGAGTCCTTTGAGCTGGCCCCTATGCGGTTTTAAAGCGAAATGTTTAAAAAAAGATGGTGTTAATAGGTTTCACCTCGGCTTAATCTGAAGCTGTGGTTTTCCACATAACAGCCACTTTTTTGAATGATCTTCATTATTTCTGAGGAAAGATCGTTGTCAGGTATTACGTATTTTTCATTATCAACAGAGACAGAGGCAAATACCAAAACTCCAGGGTTAAGAAGTTCTTCCAGCGTAGAGCTCTTTAGAATAACAATCTTTCCGTCAAAAGTGACATCTTTTGGATGTTCGAACTTTTTATCACTTATCAATGCCGGGTCTTTAGAAATATATCCAAGATAGCCTTCATCTAACATTTGCTTCTGAAAACCAGACATTGAAGGCGAAAAATATGAATAAACCGGAACTTTCCAGTGTTTGTGGGTGTTATAAAAAAGGCGATCAGTATTAACCACCATTGGATTAAAGCACTTGCTGTAAATGGTTGTGCTTGTCCCCCATTTTAAGTAAATAAAGAAAAACCACAGACTAAAAATTAGCAATAAAATCTTTAGTGTTATTTTTAATGTTGAATCGTGTTTTTTAATAATCATGGGCAGTTAGTTGGTGAGGCTGCGTGCATACTCTTCGTTCTCATCTATCTTATCTGCAGCAATGAACCATCAAAATACTTCGCCGATGTACAAAAGGACAACTAAAGAAACAATGAACAGTGCTAATAGAAAAATGCTTGCCTGCTTCCATTGCCCTTTGAAGAGAGAAAACAACAATACGATTAATACAATGGACTCCACAAATATCTGAAAAGGAAAAACGCCAAAGCTATAAATAGCAAATAGCGAGCTCATATCCGTACCAGAACATTGAAAATCCGTTATGAAGCATCCTAAGAGAATAAATCCAAGTGGAATCAGATGGTTAATAGTGCCAGCTATTAGTGCCTTATTCATTGTTTGTCTCTTATTGTTTTCAACAAAGTAACAATTCCGTGCATTGCTTCGAACCTAACTGAATGTAATTTGCCATTTTTCAAACTTTGACTCTGAAGCGCTGACCCTGGTATTGCTTGGGAATCGGGAATTATCGTCAGAGCTCAAAAAGCGAGTACAAAACTCATGTAAGTCCTTTTGTGGTTTGCATTTGATATTTTGTGAGCAATGCAGTCTATAGAAAAACACTAATCGGTCAAATATATGCACCAATTGTGTGAAAACTGTACTTTTTACAGCTTGTTTCAGGCGTTAGCTCACTTACACTGGAGTATTGTTGTACCAGCAAAAGGAGTTGCTTGTGGCATTGGCAGTTGTAAAAACCCGCGCGGTGGTGGGCATTGAAGCCCCTTTGGTAACGGTCGAAGTGCATTTATCCAATGGTTTGCCGGGGTTTAATATCGTTGGCTTACCCGAAGCTTCTGTGAGAGAAGCCAGAGACAGGGTGCGCAGTGCCTTAATCAACTCGCAATTTGAATTTCCCGCCAAAAAAATCACGGTTAATCTCGCGCCAGCGGATTTGCCTAAAGAGGGCGGCAGATTTGATCTAGCCATTGCCATTGGCATTGTTGCCGCTTCAGGATTACAGCCGGAAATTCACTGTGACGACTATGAGTTTGTAGGAGAACTGGCGTTATCCGGTGAATTGCGGCCGGTGAGTGGTATCTTGCCAGTGTCGGTGGCGGCTCGCGACGCTCAGCGTAAGCTCATCATTCCGCAGGAAAATGGCAAAGAAGCCATGTTGGTTTCCGATGCACAGGTATTTTGTGGGCGTAATTTTTACGAAGTGTACCAGCATTTAAGTGGTCAGAGCCCGTTAGCGCAAGTTCAGGCTTGTGCAAAGCCGGAGTACACCGAAGCACCGCAGGATATGGCGGAGGTAATAGGTCAGGAGCAAGCTAAGCGAGCACTTACTATTGCTGCGGCAGGCCGGCATAATATTGTATTTTGCGGTCCACCAGGAACCGGGAAAACCATGCTGGCTTCCAGGTTGGCAGGTTTACTACCTGCAATGTCAGAAAAGGAATCGCTACAAACGGCCACAGTGAATTCCGTGGCCAACTTGCCGTTTAATCGGGAAACCTGGCGACAACGGCCTTTTCGGGCACCGCACCATACCTCTTCGGCGGTGTCTTTGGTGGGGGGAGGTAGTAAACCCATGCCTGGTGAGATCAGCCTGGCCCATAATGGCGTATTGTTTCTGGATGAGTTAACGGAATTTCCCCGGAAAGTACTGGATGTACTACGAGAACCTTTGGAAGCTGGTAAAATAACCATTTCCAGAGCGGCCCAAAAAGCGGTATTCCCGGCAAAATTTCAGCTGATTGCGGCGTTAAATCCAAGCCCGTCAGGAGATATTCATGATGGCAGGCACACTCCCGAGCAAATCATAAAATACCTTAACCGGGTATCGGGACCGTTTCTGGATCGCATTGATTTGCAGGTGGATGTGCCACGCATGTCCAGAGCTGAATTCAGTCAGGCAAGGATGCATCAAAGCCAAACAACGGCTCAGATAAAAGCTCAGGTAGAGCAGGCCAGAGCACGGCAACAACATCGGGCAGGCAAGTTAAACGCCGAGCTATCCACTACTGAAGTGAAACAAACCTGTGGATTAAAGGAGGCGGATCAACACTTTTTAGACATGGCCATAGAAAAGTTGCAGCTGTCCATCCGAACTTATCAACGTATTTTGAAAGTGGCGCGCACCATTGCTGACCTCTCAGAGTCTGAGCAAATACAACGACAACACTTGGCTGAGGCTTTGGGTTATCGTGCATTGGACCGCATTATCGCCAATTTATTGCGTTAGAAAGCAAGGCTAAATTTGCTCAAAAAACGCTTTAATAACTGGTTCTGAACGCCGCTTTTCCAAACAGCATAAACCCAGTCGATAAGACTCTATATTATTGATTTCAATCATGTTTACTCGGTCTGCAATAGCGGAATATTGCACCACGATTTCCGGCACTATGGCAATACCACAGCCCAGAGCCACCATACTCAAGATCGCCTCGTTGCCACCAACACTGGCATAAACTCTGGGTCGAATACCTTGCTCGCTAAGCCAATGGTGCACTATGCGTTTTGAAGGACCGGTATCCGGCAGAATCATCTGTTCTTCGCTCCAGACGATTTCGTTTATCTTGCGGGCCGAATGTTTTTTCGGCGTGATCATCACCAGCGATACCTGGTCGAGGTGTTGGAAATGCAAATCAACCGGGAAATTGGGGGTATGGATGGCGATGGCTAAATCGGAGGTTTGTTCCATCACCCGCTGCACGGATTCGCCGGGGTTACCCGTGGCCAGCTTGATTTCAACTCTAGGGTGGCTGGAGCGAAAGCCCTCCAGTAAAGGGGGCAAGTGACTAATACTGGCGGTTACCGTGCAAAACAAGCTCAATTCACCTTGCAAGGCTTGCATTTGTTCGTTGATATCGCCTTGGAAAGCTTGCCATTGCTGGCTGATTTCCTCTGCAAATTGCAAAAAACGTTGTCCCGCAGGCGTTAGTCGGGCGGTTCGATTATCGCGCACTAATAAATTTGAACCCACTTCGTCTTCTAGTCTCTGGATAGTTCTCGACAGGGTCGATGGGCTGATATACATGGCTTCAGCGGTTTTCCCGAAGTGTAAGGATTGTGCCAGATGCTTGAAAATTTGCAGAGAGCGAAGGTCCATATTGAGAATGTTGCAAAAAATGAAATGTGATGTTGCGAATATATCATTTTTCACAACGTGTAAAAAGTCGTATTGTTGCTCTCGGATTAATCGTCACAGATTATTAAGAGTTATGGGAAATTATTTTAATTCATTACCTTTGCGCAAACAGTTAGACCAGTTAGGTCGCTGTCGTTTCATGAGCCGTTCAGAGTTTGCTGACGGCTGCGAATATATGAAAGGTAAAAAAATCGTCATTGTAGGTTGTGGTGCTCAAGGTTTAAACCAAGGGCTAAACATGAGAGATTCTGGATTGGACGTGAGCTATGCGCTGCGCCAGTCCGCCATTGATGAAAAGCGTGCTTCGTTTGTACGCGCCTCTGAAAATGGTTTTACCGTTGGGACTTACCAAGACCTTATTCCGCAAGCGGATCTGGTTTATAACCTGACGCCAGATAAGCAACATGCCAGCGTGGTGGAAGCGGTAATGCCGCTGATGAAAGAAGGCGCTGCACTGGGTTATTCTCACGGTTTTAACATCGTGGAAGAAGGCCAACAGATTCGTCCCGATATCACGGTTGTGATGTGTGCACCAAAATGTCCGGGTACGGAAGTGCGCGAAGAATACAAGCGTGGCTTTGGTGTTCCCACACTGATAGCGGTTCACCCTGAAAACGATCCTAAAGGTGAAGGATGGGATATCGCTAAAGCGCTGGCTTCGGCTACCGGTGGTGACAGAGCGGGTGTGCTTGAGTCATCCTTCGTTGCGGAAGTGAAATCTGATCTGATGGGTGAGCAAACCATTCTTTGCGGTATGCAACAAGCCGCAGCGATTCTTGGTTATGACAAGATGGTGGCTGAGGGCATTGACCCGGCATACGCAGGTGCGTTGGTACAATATGGCCTGGAGGCCATTACCGAAGCGCTGAAGATTGGCGGTGTGACTAACATGCTGGATCGCCTGTCCAATGCCGACAAGTTAAAAGCGATGGCATTGTCTGATGAGCTTAACACATTGTTGCGTCCACTGTTTGAAAAGCACATGGACGACATCATGTGCGGCGAGTTTTCCAAAACTATGATGGAAGACTGGGCAAACGGCGATGCCAACTTGCTGAAGTGGCGTGAAGAAACCAATTCAACCGGCTTTGAACAGGCGCCTGAGTATGATGGCACCATCAATGAGCAAGAGTTTTTTGACAATGGCATCTTTATGGTAGCCATGATCAAAACCGGCGTTGAATTAGCCTTCGATGTGATGGTTGAGGCGGGTATTTTACCTGAGTCTGCTTATTACGAGTCTCTGCATGAGACGCCATTGATTGCTAATACTATTGCCCGTAAACGTTTATACGAAATGAATGTGGTTATTTCGGATACTGCTGAGTATGGAAACTACCTGTTTGCGAATGTAGCTGTACCACTTCTAAGAGAGAAGTTAATGCCAGAGATTGGAACTGACCTGATAGGTAAAGGTTCTGGCGCATCCAACAGTGTTGATAACAAAGCGTTGGTTCAAGCTAACCACGCGTTGCGCACTCACCCTGTGGAAACCATTGGTACAGACTTACGCGGTTACATGACTGACATGAAAACAATTGTGGCAGCCAGTAACTAAGTTCCCAAACAGATTTGTCTCCCACGTTGACAATTTCTGTCGTTAGGTGCTTATTAAAAGCCCTCTTAGCCCGGTGATTTTCGCCGGGCTTTTTTTATTGTAGGCTATGCTCACGTTCCACCAATGTGATTTAACATGTTAGCCAACACGCCACCGCCTCCTTATTACGCCGTTATTTTTTCCAATATAAAAAGCCCTGATACCGAAGGTTATTCCGAGATGGCCGACCGCATGGTTGAACTGGCCGCTGAGCAGCCGGGATTTCTTGGTATTGAATCGGCATCATCTGATATTGCCATTACCGTCTCTTACTGGGAAAGTGAGCAAGCAATTGCTAACTGGAAACGCAACGCTGAACATCAGGTTGCACAGAAGTTAGGAAAAGATAAGTGGTATGCGGCTTTTCAATTGAGAGTTGCCAAAGTGGAACGGGCTTACTCGTATTAGCCGACTGACATTTAATGGCGGCGATCTCTTACAAAACCTGTCCGCCTCTGGAGTTTGCTCAACAGTTTTTTAATCGTAACCTTGATGCCCAATATATTTTGCCCATTGGCACGGCATCAAGGACGCGATTATGCATATAGCAAAGTTAACTTTATCTCTGTTGTTGTTATTTACCTGTTTGGCAAAAGCGCAAGGCGAGAAGTCAGATTTGGTGGATGCCGTATTACACCAATCCAGTATTGAAATTTCTATCCTGAGCATGCCATCTCAACTGGCTCAGTTGCCCGCTCTGATGCCCCTCAAAGGACAACATCAACAGCAGCTAATGGAAGACCTGGTGGATGCCATAATGACAGATTTTAATGAAGTCGAGGTATTGTCTTCCATAAAAGCACATTTTATGGTGAAGGGAGATAGTCAGAAATTGCGACAAACACTGCTGTGGCTGCAAAGTGGTTACGGCAAAGAGATAACCCAAATCGAAATCCTGGCGCAACAGCAAGATCCTGTTTTATTGCAGCAGTACGTGATGAACTTTTCTGAACAGCAGATAAGTGCAGAGAATCTGGCCATTTTCAAAAAAATGGTGCGTGTCTCGCAGCTCAACGAAACCATGTTCAAAATGATGGAGTCATTTTTACCTGCCATGATGAAAGGCATGGCAGATATTGCCGAAGTATCCGGGCATGCGCTGCCCAAGAACTCAGGGGATTTTGAGCAGCAAATTGCCAATCAGGTAAACATGATGCGCAATCAATTTGGTCCTATGCTGGAAATGCAGATGGTTGCTACATTGAGTTATCTGTTTCGCGATGCATCAGCACCGACATTATTGGCTTACAATGACTTTTTAAGCTCCGCGGCAGGCCAACATTATCTGCAGCTGAGCATGGAGTCGATGTTGCAATTCGGCCTGGATTGGGTGGAGAGTATCATGGCCAACCTGGCGCAGGTAATGGATTCACAAGCTTTGGTGGTGCGCCATTAAGTGCTTTAGATTCGCTGGCCAGAGAAATGTATTTTTACTATTCGCACCCTTACAGTTTTAGTTCCATAAATTCTGCTGTGCCTGCCGCTTCGTCAAGTTGATAAAGTTTGAATCCAAACTTCTCGTAAGCAGCGATTGCCGTATTATTATTGGACAGCACTTCCAATGTTACTTTACAGCAACCCAGCTGCTCGGCTTTTTGTTTCGCTGCCTGCAGTAATGCTTTGCCAAATCCCATGCCGCGATATTCAGGTAACACTGCTAAGTCATGAATATTCAACAGGGGTTTGCAGGCAAAGGTAGAAAAGCCCGTAAAACAGTTGCACAAGCCGGCAGGCTTATTGTCCCAATAGAGAATGAAAGAATATGCGCCTGCGGTTTTTGCCAGGGTGTCAGCCAGATTTTGTTGTACATGGTCTGATAAGGGTTCGCCACCACCCATGGGATCTTGGGCGTAACTGTTTAACAAGAATAGAAGGTCTTTACCTTGCTCTGGATCGTTGAAATCTACAGTGATTATTTTTTTGCTCATAGTAATTCGCATTAATCGTTATTTTTTACTTGTTCAATTAAATGTTTGGTGCTAGTTTTATTCGTGTTCACACCTGAACATCCTTGTTACTCACGATATCTATCCGAGAATAAACATAATAATTGACCCTTACAACAGCAACACGCCAGAGGCGTACTACATCAATTATAAAGATCCTTCCTTATGAACCTGACTGAACTTAAAAAGAAACCCATTAGCGAGCTAGTCTCTTTAGCCGAAGAGATGGGCATTGAGAATATGGCCCGCGCCCGCAAACAAGACATCATCTTTGCGATCCTTAAAACCCATGCAAAAAGTGGCGAGGATATCTTTGGCGATGGTGTTCTGGAAATTTTACAAGACGGTTTTGGCTTTCTTCGCTCTGCCGATTCTTCTTACCTTGCAGGGCCCGACGACATCTATGTATCCCCTAGCCAGATCCGTCGTTTTAACCTGCGCACAGGTGACACCATTTCAGGCAAAATCAGGCCTCCAAAAGACAGCGAGCGTTATTTTGCCCTGTTGAAGATTAATCAGGTTAATTTTGATAAGCCAGAGAACTCTCGCAACAAGATTTTGTTTGAGAACCTGACACCATTGCACGCAGCACAGCGTCTGCGTATGGAGCGCGGCAACGGCAGTACTGAAGATATTACAGCGCGAGTGTTGGACCTGGCTTCACCTATCGGTAATGGCCAACGTGGCTTGATTGTAGCACCGCCCAAAGCCGGTAAAACCTTATTGCTGCAAAATATCGCACAATCTATTGCCGCTAATCACCCGGATTGCCAGTTAATGGTATTGCTGATTGACGAGCGTCCGGAAGAAGTAACGGAAATGCAGCGTTTGGTGCAAGGTGAAGTGGTTGCTTCTACTTTTGATGAGCCAGCCAGTCGCCACGTTCAGGTAGCTGAAATGGTTATCGAGAAAGCTAAGCGTTTGGTTGAGCATAAAAAAGATGTAGTGATCTTGTTAGACTCCATTACGCGATTAGCACGTGCCTATAACACCGTGATCCCCAGCTCAGGTAAAGTGCTTACCGGTGGTGTTGACGCCAATGCATTGCACAAGCCCAAGCGCTTCTTTGGCGCTGCGCGTAACGTTGAAGAAGGTGGCAGTTTGACTATCATCGCTACGGCACTGATTGATACTGGCTCTAAAATGGACGAGGTTATCTACGAAGAGTTTAAAGGTACCGGTAATATGGAATTACACCTCAACCGTAAGATTGCGGAAAAACGTGTATTCCCGGCTATCGACTTTAATCGCTCAGGTACACGTCGTGAGGAATTACTTACTTCTCAAGACGAACTACAGAAAATGTGGATCCTGAGAAAGATCGTTCACGAAATGTCAGAGATCGATGCCATGGAATTCCTGATTGGCAAGCTAGCCATGACGAAAACCAATGATGAGTTTTTTGATGCCATGAAGCGTCAGAAAAGCTAAATAAATCTGATATTAAAAAAGGCGCCAGATAAGCGCCTTTTTTGTCGGTATTCGATTTTTGCTTAACTCGCGGGTTGCTGAATGGATTCCAGCAACTTGTCTTCCAGTTCAAAGCGCAACTCCAGGGTCTCTCCCAATTGCGTCAGGTTTTTCATAAAGCCAGACATATCCTGCTCTTCATCCGGTTCAGCGTAGTTGTCATTGAAAGACAGTGCCGTGTCGGTTGTCGCTTTGATTTTTTCCGCGATTTCTTCAATCTGATTTTGGTCTTTACCATTTTGGCTGCACTCATCCAGAATTTTATCGTACAACTCAAAGTGCCCGGTTGACGCGTAATCCATCAGGGTTTCACAGAATTGCTCAATTTCCTGATTGCCAGGTAACGCGTTATTATTATTTTCGAAAGGGGGTAAACCCGCCAATTGGCAATATTGCACCAATAGTGTTTTGCGCTCTTCTAACCAAGTATCGATTAACTTGTGAATGCCGCCCCATCTTTGTTCTGCTTGTTCAATTCGGGTTAACATGATTATTGCCTTCTGCGTTATGATAAATGCAGCAAATCGCGCCAACAGGTTGTCGCTTGCTATGCACCCACCAGGGTTGTCAGTTAAGTATAACAAAATCTTCTGTGTCCAAAAGGTTTGATTATTACCGAAATCGTCATCTGCATATTTTACACGATGATGTAAAGCAATAAGGAGTGAGATTTGATCCAGCAAAACCCCGAGTTTGAACGTGTAAATGATGCATGGTGGATAGTGGTGAGTGGCGACAAGATACTACAGCATCGCGATTCACCCGGCTTATTCCGCGGCGACTGGCAACAGATGACAGACTTTCATGCCTGGCGAGAAGACATTATTCAGGTGGGTGAAGTGGACTCTCGACCTTGTTATGTTTTAGATATGGATGCACAGCATGTTACCCAAGAAGTTTATGAAGGCATTAGCTTGCGCGCCATGCTCATGCAGCTGCAGGCCGAGCTGTTTTACGTGGTATCTCGGGCCTGGCAGGTGGCATTATTTCTGCGCACGCACCGCTTTTGTGGCCGCTGTGGCGACCGCATGGCGCGTGTGGAGTGGGAGTTGGCCACTCAATGTCACACCTGTAAACATCGCTGTTATCCGCGCATTTCACCTTGCATCATAGTTGCCATTCGCAAAGGTTCGCAGATATTACTGGCGCAAGGCAGACATCATAAAAATAATATGTTCTCAACTCTAGCCGGGTTTGTGGAAAGCGGCGAAACCTTAGAACAAGCTGTGCATCGTGAAGTATTCGAAGAGGTCGGGGTGAAGGTCAAAAACCTGAGTTATTTCGCCAGCCAGCCATGGCCTTTTCCTCATTCATTGATGTGTGGTTTTCTTGCTGAATACGACAGTGGCGAGATAAGTGTCGATGATGACGAAATAATAGAAGCGCAATTCTTTAATTTTGATGCCTTGCCCAACATCCCCCCCACGTTTTCTATTGCGGGTCAATTGATTGAAGCAACTCGAGAGCTGGTAAGCGACAGATAATAGCGGGTTTCGGAAATAAAAAAGCCCTTTCTTACGAAAGGGCTCTAATTTCTGTTAGCGTCTTGGTCCTGTTTATCAGGCTTCTTAATTGTTTGGAAGTCGTTAACTGGTTCAAGTTATAGCAGATAATTAAAAAGAATGACAAGTTTTTTTGTACAAAAAATTAACAATTATTGAAAATTTCTCTCTCCGGCTCGGTTTTTGTGTAGAATAGCGCGGTTTTCATTTCTCGGTATTTTCCCACGGCGTAAGGTGTTATGACTCAACAAAGCAATCACAAACCACTTAAGAATGATCGTTATCTCAAAGCATTACTCAGACAGCCTGTTGATGTTACTCCCGTATGGATGATGCGCCAGGCGGGTCGTTATTTACCAGAGTACAAAGCCACCAGAGCACAAGCTGGCGATTTTATGTCGCTGTGCAAAAACACTGAGCTTGCTTGTGAAGTTACACTGCAGCCGTTGCGCCGTTATCCATTGGATGCCGCTATTTTATTTTCTGACATACTCACCATTCCTGACGCCATGGGATTGGGTTTGTATTTCGAAACTGGCGAAGGCCCTAAATTCGAGCGACCACTCAGCTCTATGGCAGACGTAGAAAAGTTGCCCGTTCCCGATCCGGAACAGGAATTGGGTTATGTGATGGATGCCGTAAGAGCCATCCGTCACGCGCTGGCGGGCGAAGTACCTTTGATTGGATTCTCCGGTAGTCCCTGGACCTTGGCTACTTACATGGTTGAAGGTGGCAGTACTAAAACCTTTGGTAAAATCAAGAAAATGGCCTTTTCTGATCCAGCGGCGTTGCACTTGCTGCTAGATAAACTAGCCGATTCCGTGATTTTATACCTCAATGCTCAGGTAAAAGCAGGTGCCCAATCTCTCATGGTATTTGATACCTGGGGTGGCGTGCTTTCACCTGCGGCTTACAAAGAATTCTCTTTGCGCTATATGGAAAAAATAGTGGCGGGTTTAATTCGTGAAAACGAAGGACGAAAAGTGCCTGTAACCCTGTTTACTAAAAATGGTGGTCAGTGGTTAGAAGCGATTGCAGCCACAGGTTGTGATGCAGTTGGCTTGGATTGGACCACGGATATTGCCGATGCTAAGGCTCGTGTGGGAGACAAGGTAGCTATTCAGGGGAATATGGATCCTTGCATGTTACACGCTCCAGCGGAGCGTATCAGACAAGAAGTTGCCACTATTCTGGCTGGATTTGGTGAAGGTGCTGGTCATGTGTTTAATCTGGGGCACGGTATTCATCCAGATATTGATCCGGAAAAAGCAGGTATATTTATTAACTCAGTGCATAAACTGAGTGCGCAATATCACAAGTGAGTTATCAGGTGGGTAACCGCACAAAATAAAAAGGGGCTACGGCCAGCCCCCGATCAAACGATGATCTATATTGTGGGTTTAGTCGAGCAGCAAATCCTATTGAGTTTGTTACGCGTTAAATCCACGTCCTCAGCATAATCTAAGTCGCAGCCACGCTCTATTTCCTCATTGTTTCTGACATCTCACCGCTTTACCGTTTTGATGAACTCAAGGTTGTGAAAAATAATCCTTACAATTCAATAGATAGAGAATCTTTGCTTGTTCATGGCAACCTATACTATGCTTTAGATTATTTCCAATTAGTTTCCATTAATACCTGTTTTTCTGATGGGTATATTTAACGAGTGAGAGTTAATGTCCAGCATACTGTTAGTTGAGGACGACAGGGATATGAGCAGTCTGGTGGAAGAGTTTCTGACGGATAGCGGATTTAATGTCACCGCAGTCGAAACTGCCAAGGACTGTTTTACCCGGATCGCCAATGCTCATTTTGATATCGTTTTACTGGATCTGACTTTGCCTGATGAAGATGGCTTGGTGATCCTGCGCAAGTTAGTCAAAAGAACGGTCACCCCCATCGTTATCATTTCTGGCCGCAAAACCGATGATGATAAAGTTGCAGGCTTGGAGCTGGGCGCTAAGGATTATCTGGGCAAACCTTTTTCTTTGAAAGAGTTATTAATACGGGTTAAAAACGTGCTTGGTTTGCCGCTTTCCGTGGAAAAGCAAAATACTGAATTGATGTTTCACAATTTTGTTTTGAGTCAAAAAAGCCGCTCATTATTTGATATTGCGGGAAATCGAATTGAATTAACGCAGCACGAGTTCAAAGTCTTATCCACGCTTGCCCAGCGAAAAAATGAGGTGGTGCCCCGTGAGGAAATCGTCGAATTGGTATCGGATTTAGATATTCCCGAAAATAATCGCGCGGTGGACATAAGCATCAGTCGACTGCGCAAAAAGCTCAATGACAATCGCAAACCGTTTAAAATTATTCAGACTATCCGCGGTGAAGGCTATCTATTAAGCACTTAAGGTGCGCATCAGGCGCTGTCAGGCATACCCTTTTCAATGGTTCTGATCAGGCGTTGCGTCAAACGTGAGTTTGCACTTTCCATTGCGTTTTTTTGCTTTTCGGCTTGAGCTGCAAGTGCCCATTCAATGTGGCGTTTTACCATATCTGATGAATGCTGATGCTGGTGTTTTAGTGCCTGCACTATGTCATCGTGGTAATCGGCATTGCCTAGCGCCACGCTGATATTGCGTTGCCAGGCTTCGAAACCGATGCGTCGAATCGCTGAGCCGGCCATTTTTTCTAGAAACGTTGCTTCATCCCAGGCGAAAAGCTCTAATAATGTCGCTTCCGAGAGTTTTTGCCGAACGGCAAAGTCCGGCTCTGCGGTCAACTGAGCATATCGATTCCAGGGACATATTAGTTGGCAATCATCACAGCCGTAGATGCGGTTACCTATGGCGGAGCGAAACTCAAGGGGAATGTCCCCCTTATTTTCGATCGTCAGGTAGCTGATACAACGTCGACCATCAACTACATATGGCGCAACAATAGCTTGTGTTGGGCACACTGTGATGCAGGCGACACAGCTGCCACATTTTTCCTCTACGGGCTGGTCGGTGCTCAGTGGCAGATTGACAAATAGCTCCCCCAGGAAAAACAACGATCCTGCTTTGCTATTCAAGGTCAGGCTGTGTTTGCCCGTCCAGCCGACTCCCGCTTTTTCTGCCAGTGCGTGTTCCAGCACAGGGGCGGAGTCGGTAAATGGTCGCCATTTGGCTTGGGGGTAATGCCCAGAGATTTTTTCGCCAAGCTTTTTCAAACGACTGCGCAGTACTTTGTGATAATCACGGCCAGTGGCATAGCGACTGATATAAGCGCGGCGTTTATCTTTGAGGTTTTGGGCGAATTGGGCATTTTCCGGGAGGTAGGCCATACACACGCTAATGACGCGCAAGGTGCCGGGAACCAGTTTTTCTGGCGCCAAGCGTTTGTCTTGGTTTTCAGCTAACCATTGCATATCGCCATGAAAGCCATTGTCCAACCAGGATTGTAACGCTATTTTATGCTTATCCAGGTTAATATCGGCAATACCCACGTGCTGGAATCCCAACTCGTGGCCCCATTGTTTTATATTACTACTGAGTTCAACCCATTTTTTTTCCGGAGGGGCAGACATTGAAAACCTTTAAAAACCTGTTCCAGCGGGAGAGTTTAGCACACAATATTTACACCGCGGATCAGGTTCGTCTCGTTGAGCCAAGGGCTGCCGAATTGGCCGGTGTTGCCATGTACCAACTTATGGAGAATGCCGGAAGGGCAGTCTTTTCTTTATTAACTGCAACTTATCCTGAAGCACAGCGCATTATTGTTCTGGCCGGGCATGGTAATAACGGTGGTGATGCCTATGTGGTAGCACGTCTGGCAATTGAAGCCGGCTTACACTGTGCACTTTGTGAATTGGGCAACCCGGATAAGTTGTCTGCAGACGCCAGTCTTGCCCGGACTAAATGGCTTGCTGCACAAGGCGCACAACTGGACATTGGCAAATTACAACTCAGTGATTTTGATGTTTGTGTAGATGGTATGTTAGGTACCGGCGTTTCCGGAGTAGTAAGAGCCCCCTATGCAGATGTCATTGCACGGTTAAACGACCAAACGATTCCGGTGGTCAGTATTGATATTCCCTCTGGCATGCATGCCGATACCGGAGTTGCCAATGGTATCGCTGTACAGGCCAATCACACCTGTACTTTTATAGGCATCAAAAGCGGATTGAAAACCGGACAGGGAAAGCAGCTTTGCGGGCAGTTGCATTTTGATGATTTGGGGGTAGGTAAAGAGTTTCAGCGCCTGGCACAACAAATTGCCAAAGTTGTAGATTTCAGAAACATGCCCGCTTTTCCGGGCCGAAAAATAAATAGTCACAAGGGCATGATGGGGAAATTGCTGTGTATCGGCGGCAATGAACAATATGGTGGCGCCATTCGACTCACAGCCGAAGCTGCACTGAGAACAGGAACAGGGCTGGTTAAGGTGTTTTGTCACGAAGCCTCAAGACAAACAGTGAATAACACGCGACCTGAAATCATGGTGGAGACCCGAACTGAGCAGCTGCAACAGACATTAGGTTGGAGCGATGCCATCGTAATTGGTCCGGGTCTTGGGCAAGATAGCTGGTCAATTAAGGTTTTGGAAGCGGCACTTTCGCACTGTTTAGAGCAACACAAGCACCTGGTGATTGACGCTGATGCCTTAAACTTGATAGCGGAACATCAACGTTTGGTCATTCCCCAAAATCTGGCCATTATTACCCCTCATTCAGGTGAAGCCGCTCGCTTGTTAAAAGTCACTGCAACAGAGGTGGAAAGTGACCGATACAAAGCGGCTACCCGATTAACACAAACCTTTAAAACTGTCTCTGTACTGAAAGGCCCGGGCACACTCATTACTTCTCAAGGCAATACCTGGGTTTGTGAGAATGGTAATCCGGGTATGGCAACTGGAGGAATGGGCGACGTATTAAGTGGCGTGCTGGGTGCATTATTATCCAAGGGCATTAGCAACCGGCTGAGTGCACTTTACGGCGTTTGTTTACACAGCCATGCTGCTGATATTGCTGCGCAGGAAAATGGTGAAATAGGCTTGTTGGCCAGCGATTTATTCCCATATATAAGAAAACTAGTCAATACCGAGAAAACAGATGCATAGTGAATCTTCTACAGCGACAGCTATTGTTAGCAGCGCTTCGGAACAGGACACGGAAAACCTTGCACAAGTTATTGCTGGCTTTTGCTCTTCCAGTGGTTACGCATGGACCATTCACCTGCATGGTGATTTGGGAGCGGGCAAAACCTGTTTTAGTCGCGGTTTTATTCGAGGCCTGGGACATACTGGCAGTGTTAAAAGTCCCACCTATACCTTGGTTGAACCCTATGAACTTGAGACCCTGAAGGTCTTCCATTTTGACTTGTATCGACTGTCAGATCCGGAGGAACTTGAATTTATGGGGATCAGGGATTATCAGCAGGCAGATACTATCAACCTGATTGAATGGCCCGAAAAAGGGGAGGGCCTGCTACCGCCGCCGGATTTAGAGTTAAGTATTGAGTTTACCGACCAAGGGCGTAGTATAGAGTTACTAGGAAAGTCTCCCAAGGCAAGGGAACTGATACAACAATTAAAATAATATGTATCAATGAAGATATTGTTGCGCTATTGCCTGCTGGTTTTTTTTACCTATTCGGTGTCCGAAGGTTTTTTCCTGTCTGAAGCTCAAGCAAGCACTAACGCCATCAACAGTGTCCGCATTTGGCCATCTCCCAGCAATACCCGTGTTGTATTAGATCTCGAAAACCAGCCGCAATATAGTTGGTTTACCCTGCAAAACCCGCATCGATTGGTCATCGATTTAGCTGAAACCGGAAAAAAACTGGATCTGTCCAAAGTGGCCAATAGCAGTGAGCTGGTCACAAAGATCCGTTACAGCACACCAAAATCTAAGGACGCGGTCAGAATCGTTCTTGAGCTTGATAAAAAAGTTAAACCGCAGATTTTCGCTTTGCAACCTACTGCACCCTACGGCAACAGGTTGGTTGTTGACCTGCCCGACAACCGTCCGGGCCAAACTAACCTGATTGAACAACCAGTAAACAAGCGCCACCAGGACATTATCATCGCTATCGACGCGGGCCACGGTGGAGAAGATCCCGGCTCTATAGGCCCTACAGGCACTTATGAAAAAAATGTCGTGCTGCGCATATCTAAAAAGCTTGCAGACTTGGTGGATGATGAACCGGGCATGCGCTCAGTGTTGATCAGAACCGGAGATTATTACTTAACCCCGAATCGCCGCCCCGAAATTGCTCGAGAGAAAAAAGCCGACTTGTTCGTTTCCATTCATGCGGATGCCTTTACTCAGCCGCAACCTAATGGTGCCTCGGTTTGGGTATTATCTACCGGACGTGCCAACAGTGAATTAGGTCGTTGGTTGGAGAATACCGAACAGCACTCAGAGCTATTAGGCGGTGCTGCTGAAATAATACAGGACACCAATAACGAGCGCTATTTAACGCAAGCTCTGCTGGATATGTCGATGGACCACTCAATCGCTACAAGTTATGACGTTGGCCGCAATATATTGTCTGAGTTGCGGGCCATGATGAAACTGCACAAAAAGTCGCCGCAAGCGGCGAGCTTTGCGGTACTGACTTCACCTGATATTCCTTCCATTTTGGTGGAAACTGGCTTTATATCTAATCCCAGAGATGAGAAAAATCTCAACTGGAGCAAGCATCAACACAACCTTGCTCGCTCAATATTTAAGGGCATAAAGGCCCACTTTCGCGCCACACCGCCAGATGGCACCCTATGGGCAAAACAAAAACCCAAATCTCGCACGCATAAAGTTCAGCGTGGGGACTCCCTCAGTGAACTGGCTTTGCGTTACAATGTTAGTGTCAACAACCTGAAAAGAGCCAATAATCTCAACAGTGATATAGTGAGAATTGGTCAGGTTTTAAATATTCCACAAAGCTAAACTACGAGTCGATAACCCCTTGCCCATTAAAGTATTGCCCGCCAGATTGGCCAATCAGATCGCCGCCGGCGAAGTGGTTGAACGTCCCGCCTCCGTTTTAAAAGAGTTACTGGAAAACAGTATTGACTCCGGGGCAACACAAATCCTGATTGACGTGGAAAAAGGTGGCCATAAGAAAATAAAGGTGACCGATAACGGCTCTGGTGTGGTCAAAGATGAACTGGTATTAGCGCTAAGTCGCCATGCCACCAGTAAGGTTTCAGAACTAGATGACCTGGAACATATTGCTACATTGGGGTTTCGCGGTGAAGCCTTAGCCAGTATAAGCTCAGTATCCAGATTAACGCTTACCTCAAGACCTGAAGGGCAAACAGAAGCTTGGCAGGCTCGCTGTGAGGGGCGTGATATGCAGGTGATTGTAGAACCTGCGGCCCATCCCCAAGGCACCAGTGTTGAAGTGCTGGACTTATTTTTTAATACGCCAGCCAGACGCAAATTTTTGCGCACCGAAAAAACGGAATTTAATCATATTGAAGAACTCTTTGTGCGCATTGCATTGAGTCGCTTTGATATTGCACTAAAACTCAAGCACAACGGCAAGCTGATTAAGTCCTTGCCTGCCATTAGCAGCCCCGAAGAGCACATCAAACGCATTCAGCAAATTTGTGGCGGCAACCTCTGTCAGGATTTATTGCAATTGAGCAGTCAATATCAACATTTTGCATTGCAGGGCTGGGTTTCTAAACCAGGGGCATTTCGCTCCATAAATGACACGCAATACGTATTTGTTAACAACCGCATGATGCGAGATAAACTGATTTTGCATGCGATCCGACAGGCCTACGAAGGATTGTTGCCCCCAGATAAATACCCCTTCTTTGTGCTTTACATCACTTTGCCGCACGATGAAGTGGATGTGAATGTACATCCAGCCAAGCATGAAGTGCGATTTCACCAGGCTCGCCTGGTACACGACTTCATATACTCCGGTGTCTGTGATGCTTTGAATGCACAGTTCGAGAGTGATCAAGATAGTGACAATGTTTCACCTAAATCCTCTGAACCTCGGCACAATTACCAGCAGGAAAATGACTACATTAAACCCTTGCAGCCGCTGCAACCATCGAGTTCAGGGTATGCTAGCGGATATGCGAGATCAACGAGCGGTGATAGCTCAGCAGTGCGGCGAGATATTTCCGAAGCGGCGAGTCACTATACGCAGCTGGTTAGCAGCCATTACGACATCGAGAAGTCGACCCCGGAGTTAAATGAAAAACACGTCATTCAAAACGATTCGATTTTGCCCATACCGGGCAAAGGGTTTTTAATTAAACGAGCCACTGAGTTTTATTACTTACCACAGCAGCAGCTGGTGGCGAGACATTTGGCTACGCGTTACTTAACTGATACCCCTGCTTCACAGCCGCTGCTATTACCGGTATCAGCAAAACCCTCAAAGCTCATGGATATCACTGTATTTTGCGACAACGCTGCAAAATTGGGGATGGACGTACATTCTTTTTCAAATAAACTGATTTTAAAACAAGTGCCGATAGGTGCTCGTAAACAGCGATGGCAGGAGATCTTCGTCGCTTTGCTAGACGGCGAAGATGTTTCAGCAGAGGCGATCATCAATACCATGGCAAGGTTTTGGGAGCCAGAACCGGGTGCGCTGAGCACAACACTGTCAGAGATGCTCCAAGTGAGTGAAGATAAGCAAGCTTTATTGGCGTGTGGAGCAAAACAGGTGCCTCTGCAATCATGGTTAGGGCAATTAGATGAATAGTGAGATATCGGCATTACCCAAGGCCATTTTTCTGATGGGGCCAACGGCGTCTGGTAAAACAGATCTCGCTATTAGCCTGGTGCAGAGCGGACTCTGTGAGATTATCAGCGTGGATTCTGCGCTTATTTATCGGGATATGGATATCGGTACAGCCAAGCCTTCTGTAGCGGAGCAGCTAGCTGCTCCGCATCGCCTGATAGATATTCTGGACCCCGCAGAGTCATATTCGGTGGCCCAATTCAGAAAAGATGCTTTGCGAGAAATGCAGGAGATCACTGACAAGGGCAAGGTACCCTTGCTGGTGGGGGGCACAATGATGTATTACAAGGCATTGATCGACGGCATTTCGCAACTACCGGAATCCGATGAGGGGGTGCGCAAGCAGATCAGCGAAGAAGTGGAACTCAATGGATGGCAGGCTCTGCATGACGAATTACGCAGCATAGATCCGGTTTCAGCGGAGCGAATTCACCCCAATGACCCGCAACGACTGATGCGGGCTATTGAAGTTTACCGCTTGTCCGGCAAAAGTATGACAGAATTGACGGCGAGCAAGTCCTCATCTATACCCTATAATATATTGCAGCTAGCGATTGCCCCAGATGATCGAAGTGTTCTACATCAACGTATAGAGAAACGCTTTGATATTATGCTGGATATGGGGTTCCAACAGGAAGTGCAAAAGTTAGTGCAAAGAGGTGACTTGCATCTCGACATGCCATCGATGCGCTGTGTTGGCTATCGTCAAATGTGGTTATATCTAGTAGGAAAGTATGATTTTGACGAAATGCGATACCGTGGTATTGTCGCTACGAGGCAGTTGGCTAAGCGCCAGCTCACTTGGCTGCGAGGTTGGCCGGGGTTGCATTGGCTGGATACGTTTTCCAGTGACAATGTAAAGCGGGTTAAAGATTTATTCTTAAAGTTGTAACTTGAATATGCTGTTCTAACGACCCATTTAGTATGAGTGTATACAGTAAAGGTAAATCCTGTATACTGATATTAAGCTGCTTTAAAGCAGCCTTACACTCAACCAGAACAACAAAAAAGATAAGAAGAACAAGAGGCTGAAAATGGCTAAGGGACAATCATTACAAGACCCGTTTTTAAACGCTTTGCGTAGAGAACGTGTTCCCGTGTCGATATATCTTGTAAATGGCATAAAGCTGCAAGGGCAAATCGAATCCTTCGATCAATTCGTTATTTTGTTAAAAAATACGGTAAGCCAGATGGTTTACAAGCATGCAATTTCCACAGTTGTACCTGCCCGAGCAATTCCAATGGTTGCCAACGACCATGGGGATGGAGATAATATTCAGTCTGAATAATTCTCAAGGTAAGGAAATGAAGCTTGTTTGACCGTTACGAAGCTGGCGAACAGGCTGTATTAGTACATATCTATTTCTCCGATGAACAGAGCAAAGAAGATCTGCAAGAATTGCAGATGCTGGTTTCATCGGCAGGTGTCAATGCAGTTGATATAGTTACCGGGTCGCGTCAGAACCCGGCTCCCAAATATTTTGTTGGCAGTGGTAAGGCGGAAGAAATAGCCAACGCCGTGCGCGCCAACAATGCCGATGTGGTGATCTTTAACCACAGTTTATCCCCGTCGCAAGAGCGCAACCTGGAACAACTCTGCAAGTGTCGGGTATTGGATCGCACCAGCTTGATCCTGGATATATTCGCCCAGCGCGCCAGAGCTCATGAAGGTAAGCTTCAGGTAGAACTGGCCCAGTTAAAGCACATCTCAACTCGTTTGGTAAGAGGTTGGACCCACCTTGAACGCCAAAAAGGCGGGATTGGCTTGCGTGGTCCGGGTGAAACCCAGCTGGAAACCGACAGGCGTTTATTGCGGGAACGCATCAAGAGCATTTTAAAGCGATTGCAAAAAGTGCAGAAGCAGCGAGAGCAAGGTCGTCGCTCCAGAGATCGGGCCGAATTGCCTACGATTTCCTTGGTGGGTTATACCAATGCTGGAAAGTCCACCCTGTTTAATACCATTACCGCTTCAGAGGTATACGCCGCCGATCAATTATTCGCCACTCTGGATCCCACACTTCGAAAAATTCAGTTACAAGATGTAGGTGCGGCGATTCTCGCAGATACGGTAGGCTTTATCAGACACTTACCGCACGATTTAGTGGCGGCCTTTAAAGCCACACTACAAGAAACTCAATCGGCAGACTTACTGTTACACGTCGTCGATTATTCCGATGAGCGTTTCAGAGAAAATACCGATCAAGTTAATGCGGTTTTGAACGAAATTGAGGCCAGCGACGTACCACAACTATTGATATGCAACAAAATAGATCGTCTGGAGGGGATGCAGCCAAGAATTGATCGCGACGACGAAGGGCGCCCGATTCGAGTTTGGTTGTCAGCTCAGCAAGGAGTAGGGATTGATTTATTACTAAATGCCCTCACAGAGTGTTTATCGGAAAAGATGGTGCATCATCGGTTGCGGGTACCACCTGCATTGGCACGCATCAAAGGCGCTTTGTATTCGTTGAACTGTATCGCGCACGAAGCGTATTCAGATAACGGTGACTGGCTGGTAGACATACGAATGCCTGCCAAAGATTGGCATCGTCTGGTAAAGCACTTTGATGCAGATCTAAACAGCATCATCGAAGATTGAATATTTTAGCTTAAGCACTGGTAGTTTTATTTGTCTTCCAGTAACTTAACTCGTTAATTATTTTAATTTAACTGTGGAGAACAGCATGGCCTGGAATGAGCCGGGTGGGAACGATAAAGATCCCTGGAAAAATCGTAATAACAACGATCAGGGCCCACCAGATTTAGATGATATCTTTAAAAATATCTTTAAAAAGTTCGGCGGTTCTAAAGGTGGCTCTGGTAAAGGGCCTTCCTTTGGGAAAGGACTGAGCGGTTTAGGTGCCGGTGTAATTATCGGCGTGCTGGTGGCCATTTGGGTAGTCAGCGGATTCTATACCGTCAAAGAAGCCGAGCGCGGTGTGGTATTGCGTTTTGGCCAGTTTCACTCCTTTGTTGAACCTGGTCTGCAATGGCGTCCAACGTTCGTTGACCGGGTTTATCCGGTGGATGTGCAAACCATTCGAACTTTACCTGCGTCTGGTTTCATTCTGACCGAAGATGAAAACGTAGTAAGTGTTGAAATGGAAGTGCAGTACCGCGTAGTAGAGCCTTACGAATACACCTTCGCCGTGACGCAACCTGATGAAAGTCTTCGTCAGGCATTGGATGCTGCGCTGCGTTATGTCGTTGGACATTCTGCAATGGATGATGTGCTAACCAGTGGTAGGGAAGTGGTGCGCCAACAAGTTCGAGAGGAACTGGAAGGCGTTATCGAACCCTACAAAATGGGTATCGCCATCACCGACCTCAACTTTAAAGACGCTCGTCCACCTGAAGAGGTTAAGGCTGCATTCGATGATGCCATTGCCGCTCAGGAAGATGAAATTCGTTTTATCCGTGAAGCTGAAGCCTACGCCAGAGAAATCGAGCCACGAGCTCGTGGTCAGGTAAGCCGTATGGAAGAAGAAGCGCAAGCCTATAAAGAACGTGTGATTCTGGAATCACGAGGTGAAGTGGCTCGCTTTGAAGAGCTGTTACCACAGTACACTGCAGCTCCCGAGGTTACCAGACAGCGTCTGTATCTTGAAACGATGGAACAGGTGTATAGCAACACCAGTAAAATTGTGGTGGATACTCAAGGCGGTGGCAACATGATGTATTTGCCACTGGATAAAATACTGGAAAGACAACAGAGCTCCGCGAATGAACCGGCTAGTCGCAATACCATTGAAGGGTTGAGAAACAACGCCACAAATCCGAGCAACAGTAACAATACGCCTGCGGCTAACGCTCGTGATAACAGATTTCGCTCTGGGAGAGGAAACTAAGCTATGAAGAATCTTATATTAATTCTCGCTGCTGTGGTTGCTCTATTAGGCTACAACTCATTGTTTGTAGTAGAAGAGGGCACGCGCGGTATCGTTATTCAGTTTGGTAAAGTACAGCGTGATGACAATCAAGAAACTAAGGTGTTTGAGCCTGGTTTACACCTCAAAGTCCCTTTCTTTGATCGGGTTAAGATCCTTGATGCACGTGTGCAAACCCTGGATGACGCACCTGATCGCTTCGTAACATCAGAGAAAAAAGACCTTATCGTCGATTCTTATGTGAAGTGGCGTATCAGTGATTTTGCGCAATATTACCTGGCCACACGCGGTGGGGTAAAAGCCCAAGCTGAGGCCCTGCTAAAGCAGAAAGTCAACAATGGCTTGCGCTCTGAATTTGGTACCCGCACCATCTCTGAGATTGTCTCTGGTGAGCGTTCAGAGTTGATGGACGAAGCACTAGAACAGTCTTCTCAAACATCTGATGATTTGGGTATTGAAATTGTTGACGTGCGCGTTAAGCAAATCAACCTACCACTGGAAGTCAGTAACTCTATTTTTGACCGTATGCGTGCAGAACGTACTGCAGTGGCCAAAGAGCACCGCTCTGAAGGTCAAGAGCAGGCGGAAATCATTCGTGCAGACATCGATCGTCGAGTGAC
Source organism: Planctobacterium marinum (assembly GCF_036322805.1). GTDB lineage: Bacteria > Pseudomonadota > Gammaproteobacteria > Enterobacterales > Alteromonadaceae > Planctobacterium > Planctobacterium marinum_A. The sequence goes on from NZ_AP027272.1 coordinate 208,544, forward strand.
TGTTATGTTGGCTGATGCAGAGCGTAATGCCCGTCAACTGCGAGGTGAAGGTGATGCAACTGCGGCCAAAATATACGCGGATACATACAACAAGAACCCTGAGTTTTATGCATTCTTACGCAGTATGGATGCTTATAAAGCCAGCTTTAGCAGTAAGCAAGACGTTTTGGTGGTTGAGCCTAACAATGACTTCTTCAAATACATGAAGAATCAGAACTAAGCGTCTGGATGTAAACTGAAAAACCCGCTTTAAAGCGGGTTTTTTGTTATTGGAACAGCAGTAATTTTTTTGGATTACTTGTATAGTTGGCAAATCAAAATTAGCCGGGATCCCTGATGTTAAAGCACCACTATCAACACTTCTTAAGCAACAATAAGAATGTGCAGCATTACGCTTGCCACAGCCATCACTACTGGCCGGATGTCACCCGCCAGGCGATGTTGGATTATTGGGATGATTCAGCGCGTTTAGTGGATGACAAATGGGGCTATTTCTTTGAAGAAAAAGTACCGGCTTTGCAGACACATATTGCTAGTATTCTGGGCACCGGACAACCGGAACAGGTGGTGTTTGCGCCCAATACTCACGAATTGCTATTCAGGGTAATTTCCGGTCTGGATTTAAGTGCCGAGCTTACTATTGTGACAACCGATAGCGAGTTTCACAGCTTTAATCGCCAGATAAATCGTCTTGATGAGTTGAAAAATATTCATGTTATTAAAGTTCCGGTGCAACCGCTTCATAGTTTTGAATCTCGTTTTGCAGACGCGGTGCAATACAACGATCCCCATTTAGTGTTTTGCAGTCAGGTATTTTTTAATTCCGGTTTTGCCGTACAAAGCATCGATAAGATTATTGCCTCAGTAGAGAACCCCGACACGGTGATTATGATTGACGGCTATCATGCCTTTTGTGCCATGCCCGTTGATATTTCGGCTCATCGCAATCGCATATTCTACCTCGCAGGTGGCTACAAGTATGCCCAAGGTGGTGAAGGTGTTTGTTTCATGCATGTACCCAAAGGTTTTTTGAGTCGTCCTTTGTATACCGGTTGGTATGCTGAATTCGGCGAGCTACAAAAATTTAAATCCCGCAAGGTGGATTACGCCACCAATGGTTTTCATTTTGCGGGTTCTACTATGGACTATTCGGGTATTTATCGACAGTTGGCGGTGTTCAACTTGTGGCAAACAGAAAACATCAGCATTGCCGCCATCCATGCACATGTACAAACGTTACAGCAGGCATTTTTGTCACACCTCGAGTCGTTACAACAAACCGTTTTAACCAAAGCTAATTTACTGTTAATAGCGCCTGAACAGCATGGTCACTTTTTGACCTTTGAATTCGAAAAAAACGAGCAAGCCGCATCGTTACATCAGTTTTTAAAATCCCACCATATTGAAACCGATTATCGCGGTACCCGTTTGCGCTTTGGTTTTGCACCCTATCACGAGGTGGCGGATATTAATTTATCCTGTCTGGAAAATTATCATGACTAGTCTGGCAGTGGCCTTTGCATTGTTGTTGATCCTGGAAGGTATTGGCCCCTTATTATTTCCCAACCGTTGGCGGAAATATTTGCAAAGTCTGGCGCAACTGCCGGGTAATCAGTTGCAACAGATTGGCGGTGTTATGGTGATCGCTGGCGCGATTCTGTTGTGGTTTCTGCAAAGCTAAAGCAGATAGCCTTGATTTGTGCTGAAAATCGGGATTTTCATGACAAAATAGATGAATCAGGTCCCTCAACTTGATAGAATCCCCGCTTAACTTTCAACCAAAGCAATGTAAATGGCAAATAATGTAGTGGTCCTTGGCACTCAATGGGGTGACGAGGGTAAAGGTAAGGTTGTCGACCTGTTAACAGACAAAGCTTCGTATGTGGTGCGCTATCAAGGCGGTCACAATGCTGGACACACCCTGGTAATCGACGGTGAAAAAACCGTATTGCACTTGATCCCTTCTGGTATTCTACGCGACAACGTAAAATGCGTTATCGGTAATGGCGTAGTATTGAGCCCGGAAGCGTTGATGAAGGAAATTGCCATGCTCAAAGAGCGCGGTGTACCGGTGGAAGAACGTCTGGTGATCAGCGAAGCCTGCCCACTTATTCTGCCTTATCACGTTGAGCTGGATAAAGCCCGCGAACAAGCCCGTGGCAATAAAGCCATCGGCACCACAGGTCGCGGAATTGGCCCTGCCTATGAAGACAAAGTGTCACGCCGTGGCTTGCGTGTGGGTGACTTGTTCTGTGTCGAGAGCTTTGCAGCAAAACTCAAAGAAGTGATGGAATATCACAATTTTGCACTGCAGCATTATTACAAAGCTGAGCCGGTAAGTTACGATAAAGTATTACAAGAAGTGCTGGCCATTGCAGATATCTTGAAATCTATGGTTGTAGATGTCACCGACATGCTGGACAAAGCCCGTCTGGCAGGTGAAAAGATTATGTTCGAAGGGGCTCAGGGTACCTTGTTAGATATCGACCACGGTACTTATCCTTACGTAACTTCATCCAACACCACCGTTGGTGGCGTGGCGACAGGTGCTGGCTTCGGTCCGCTGAATCTGGATTACGTGTTGGGTATTGTAAAAGCCTACACAACACGTGTGGGTTCCGGTCCTTTCCCTACTGAATTAGACGATGCAGTGGGCGAACACCTTGGTGTTAAAGGTCACGAGTTCGGTGCCACCACGGGCCGTAAACGCCGCACTGGGTGGTTTGACGCCGTAGCAATGAAGCGCGCCGTGCAAATTAACTCTATTTCTGGATTCTGTCTGACCAAATTGGACGTTCTGGATGGCTTGGAAGAACTAAAAATTTGCGTCGGTTATAAAGATGCCGAGGGTAACATCAAAGATGTACCGCCCATGGCCGCAGACGGCTACGATGCCGTTACACCTGTTTACGAGTCGATGCCAGGTTGGAGCGACAATACCTTTGGTGCTAAAACTATCGATGCACTACCGCAAGCTGCGCGAGACTATATTAAGCGCATCGAAGAGGTGACTGGCGTACCAGTGCATATAGTGTCTACAGGACCTGATAGAAACGAAACTATCATTCTGACTCATCCTTATGATGCCTGATAAAAAGCCGCTCTAGAGCGGCTTTTTGCTGTTAACAAATTGATTTCAGGAGCTAACCATGGACGCGAAAAACGCAAATAGTATTCCCGACATAGTGACCCGCTTGCGCAACACCTATGCCACCGGGAAAACGCGATCCGCACAGTGGCGTATTCAGCAGCTTCAGCAAGTTAAAAAAATGACGCTGGATAATGAAGAAAAAATCAGAGCTGCACTTGAGGCGGATCTCGGAAAGTGTCAACAAGAAGCCTGGACAGCTGAAATTTCTTATATCAGCACTGAAGTCGACCATACCATTAAGCATCTGAAAAAGTGGATGAAACCCCGTAAGGTGAAAACACCTTTAGTCGCGCAACCGGGAAAAAGCTATCTGCAACCGGAACCACTGGGCGTGGCACTGATTATCGGTGCCTGGAATTATCCCTGGCAATTGGTGATTGCGCCTTATGTTGCAGCCTTGTCAGCGGGCAATTGTGCCATCTTAAAACCCTCTGAACTGGCGGAAAACACCTCGCGTTTGATGGCGGAACTGGTACCCAAGTATCTGGATGGTGACGCCGTTGCCGTGGTTGAAGGGGGGGTAGAAGAGTCCACAGAGCTATTAAAACAGCGCTTTGATCATATTTTGTATACCGGTGGTGAGGCCGTAGGTAAGATTGTTATGCGCGCTGCGGCGGAGCATCTTACACCCGTTACATTAGAGTTAGGGGGCAAAAGCCCTTGCGTGGTAGACAAAAGTGCTAATTTGGATGTTACCGTATCCAGAATCGCTTGGTGTAAATGGATGAATGCCGGTCAAACCTGTGTCGCGCCAGACTATATTTTGGTGGATGAGAGCATCAAAGAGGCTTTTATAGAAAAGCTTCAGGCAAAAATTACCGATTTTTACGGCGAGCAACCTGCCGACAGTAAAGACTACGCACGCATCATTAATACTCGCCATTGGGCGCGTATTATGGGTTTGTTAGATGGTCAAAATGTGATTACTGGTGGAGAGGGTGATGAGCAAACACGTTATATCGCTCCAACTCTCGTGCTTGAACCTGACCCCGAGTCTACTCTGATGCAGCAGGAAATATTTGGTCCTGTTTTACCCATTTTGACCTATCGCAAAACTGAAGAGGCTGTTCACTTTATTAATCAGCGCTCTAAGCCATTGGCCATGTATGTGTTTAGCAAAGATAAACTGGTTACTCATGCAGTGCTGCATCAGACAAGCGCCGGTAATGTCTGTGTCAATGATGGTATGATGTTCATGACCAATCAGGATCTGCCTTTTGGCGGTGTTGGCACCAGCGGCATGGGCAGCTATTGCGGTCAGGCAGGTTTTGATACCTTTAGCCACTTAAAAGCGGTGATGGAGCGCAGTTTCGCCCTGGATGTGGACATTCGCTATCCACCCTACACTGAGAAAAAGCTTAAAATGTTGAAAATGATGGTGTAGCTAATGCTGACACCATTTCACCTTGCCATCGCCGTACATGACCTGGAGTTGGCTCGTGCATTCTATGGCGACCTGTTGGGTTGTAAGCAAGGTCGGAGCTCTGAATTCTGGATCGACTGGGACTTCTGGGGGCATCAGCTGGTTACTCATCTGGATCAAAACCTCAAATTAAGCGAAACCGTAAATCTGGTGGATGGGAAAGACATCGGCGTTCCGCATTTTGGTGTAGTACTAAACTGGTCTGACTGGGAAGAATTAATCTCGCGTCTACGAGAAAAACAGGTTAAATTTGTTCTTGAACCTTATGTAAGGTTTGCGGGAAAGCCCGGAGAACAAGGCACATTTTTTATTAAGGATGGCACTGGTAACCGCCTTGAATTTAAAGCTTTTAAGGATCCCGCGTTTCTTTTTGCAAAACAGTAACGATTCAGATGTGCAAAATATGAACACTGTTCAGTTAGTTATCTGACTCTGGTTTTTTAAAGCTGAATACCAGGTAATGGTGTAGAACAGTTACGGGAACTCCGTGTAATGCGTTATCACGACTCTTATCTAGATGCTCAAACTATCGCTAAGGCAGCGTTGGCCTTCCTGGATAAGCACGGACTGGCTCACAATCCCATACATTACGCTATTGCCTATCAACATATTTCAGAAACCAATGCTCAATTATCTAAGGCCTTATCAGGTATCCTGGACGAGCACAGTCCTGATCCTTACGAAATGGAGATACTATTTGACAAATATATCTCTGAAAATAAGCCAAAATCTGAAAAAAGTATCGAAAATCTAAATAAATGTATCGAACATCTGGAAACGGTGAATGGCGAAAGTGGCACTGCAGTAGACCAGTTAGAACATTCCATTGATCAGGGAACGGACACTGATAGCACTTTGATTAGCAATATTATCAGTGCCGCAAAAACCGTCAGAAACGCTCAGGAAAAAGTAAACAAACAGCTAGCCGAAACCCGACAACAGTCAGATATCCTTATGAAGGAGCTGGAGACTGCCAGGGCGCTGGCGATAACCGATAGTTTAACCAAATTAAAAAATCGCTCTGGTATGGACGAGTACCTCGCAGCATTACCAGACAAATCCTTCAAGCAATTTTGTGTTGCTATTGCGGATATTGATCACTTCAAACAATTTAATGATGAGTTCGGTCATTTGGTTGGGGATTTGATCTTAAAACGCTTAGGGAAATTATTCGTTGAAGAGTTGCCTGTGCCCTGTCAGGCGTTTCGATTTGGTGGGGAAGAGTTTGTCATCTTGATGCCGGAATGTAATCTCGAGCAAGCTATAGAGGTTGCGGAGCGATTTCGCATTGTCGTCGCTCATTTGCGTTTTAAGAACGCCAGGACAAAGAAACGCTTGCCACCATTAACGATTTCGCTGGGCGTTACCGGATGGGTTAAAGGCGATGATATCGAGCACGCTTTAATGCGCGCAGACCAGGCCTTGTATCAAGCCAAAGACAGTGGTCGCAATAAAGTTTGCAGTATCAAAGCCTGAGCCGGATTACACCATTTCTCTAATCACTATCAGTACTATTCAGCCATTTCAAACCTGCGTACGGCTTTTGTTTCAGGCTATCCAGCCGTTGTGATAGATTGCCACAATGGATTTCTAACTTGTGGTTATCAGGATCCAGGAAGTAAAGCGAATCGCCTTCGCTGGTGTTCTCCTGCCATGTACCAAATCCCGCCGCCACAATCTTTTCTTGCAGCGCTGTAAATTGCTCTGATTCAACCGAGAACGCCACGTGAGAGTAGTCCTGATCCGGGTTTGGGCGGCCTTTTGTGAGACATAACCAAATACCGGGTCCAGAAAGATAAGCTCCGTTATTCCATTTCACTTCTGCCGCGAGCCCCAACAGATTTGAGTAGAAATCTAGAGATACCTCCAAATCACTCACCGCAAAGGTCAGGTGATTAATGCCTGATATCACCAAACATCAACCAATTGCATCATTGAAACCATTAACAAATCCTTCTACAAAGCTACTAACATCACCAAATATAGCGACGGCAAATAAAAAGGCAATCAATGCCAGCAACGTATTACGATTTTTGTTTAATCTAGTATCCATCTCTTTCTCCACTGTAAAGGCTGCGGAGGTATTCCGCAGCCGGACGAGGTTAGTCGTTGATGACTTTGTGTAGCCAGATTCCAAGATCAGTTCCAGCGCCACCGCCTAGCACATAGCCGATACCGTAACCGATGGAGTAACCCAAGCTACCCGTGTCGCTACCAGCAGATACCTGCTTTATTTGTGATTCGGTTAATTGTTCCATGTTCATATCTCCTTTTGATAATGTTGATTAGCAGCGACTTACTTGTGCATACCATCGTAGAGGCCGGCCCCCAGACCCGCACCAAATTCATTTAACGCGTTATAGGCGCCGATAAAGCCTAACGCCAAGCCAATTGCAACAGCCGCATCGCCACCGTTAACCATGTCTATTTCATTAATAGTCAGTTCCTTCATTTTCTTTCTCCATAATTAAAATAGTGCCCTCCCTATCGAGGACATTAATAGCTTTACTCATTTGGGAGAAAATTTCACCTGCTGTGAAGTACAGTTTTTGAGCTTTGAGAAGTTGTGTTAATGGACACAAAAAAGGGCAGCGAATGCTGCCCTTTGAGTGTGTTGCGTTAAAACGCGCTACACGCGTTCAAAAATAGTGGCGATACCTTGGCCCAAACCGATACACATGGTGGCCAAACCAACCGACTTGTCGTTCGCTTCCATCAGGTTGATCAATGTCGTGCTGATACGTGCGCCTGAACAGCCCAGTGGATGTCCCAGAGCAATCGCGCCGCCATTGAGGTTAACCATTTCATCGTAGTTATCCATAAGCCCTAGTGCTTTAACACAAGACAGTGCTTGGGCGGCAAAGGCTTCATTGAATTCTGCGATTTCTATATCTTTGATATCCATTCCGGCACGCTTAAGCGCTTTTTGCGTCGCTGGAACCGGGCCGTAGCCCATGATGGCAGCGTCACAGCCGGCAACGCCCATTGAGCGGATTTTTGCTCTTGGCTTTAAGCCCAGCGCTTTGGCTTTGTCGGCAGACATCACCAGCATAGCAGAGGCACCGTCTGAAATGGCAGAGGAGGTACCTGCGGTGACCGTGCCATTGGCGGGATCAAATACCGGGCGCAAGCCACTTAAGGTTTCTACTGTGGTCTCGGGACGAATAACTTCATCGTGTTTCACTTGGATCAAGGCGCCATTGGCGTCGTGCCCTTCGGTGGCAACAATTTCGTTGTCCCAGCGGCCTTCTAACGCAGCGGCGTGGGCTTTTTGGTGGGAACGAGCACCAAATGCATCTTGTTGCTCACGGCTGATACCGTTTTGCTTGCCCAACAGTTCAGCCGTTAGACCCATGCTGCCAGAGGCTTTAGCTGTGTACTTAGCCAGGCCCGGGTGGAAATCTACGTTGAAGGTCATAGGTACGTGACCCATGTGCTCAACGCCCCCGATAAGGTACACATCGCCAGCACCTGTCATAATACCGCGAGTGGCATCATGCAAAGCCTGCATAGATGAACCACACAGGCGGTTTACTGTTACTGCTGCCACATGACGCGGAATGTCAGTTAACAACTGCGCATTTCTGGCAACGTTAAAACCTTGTTCTTTGGTTTGCTGTACACAACCCCAGATGATGTCTTCGATGTCGGCAGGATCCAGCTCCGGATTCCTGGCCAACAGTGAGTTCATCAAATGAGCAGACAGGGTTTCAGCTCTCATGTTTCTGAAAACACCGCCCTTGGAACGCCCCATAGGGGTACGAATACAATCTACAATGACTACTTCTTTCATGATACTTCCCCCTTATCCGCAGTATTTCTGGTTGTTTTTGGCCATTTCTCTGGCACCGTCGGTCACCTGGTATACTTCGCCAAGGTGGGCAAACTTGTCAGCTAGGGCAACAAAATTCGCGACGCCCATGGTGTCGATGTAACGGAAGATGCCGCCTCTGAATGGAGGGAAGCCCAGACCGTACAACAACGCCATGTCTGCTTCGGCTGCTGAATCCACGATACCCTCTTCCAGACAGCGAATCGCCTCGTTAGCCATCGGGATCATCAGACGTGCAATGATCTCTTCAGCATCAAAGTCTTTCTTATCGGCTACATGGGCTGACATTAACTCGTAAGCTTCTTCTGCTGGTGTTTTTTGCGGTTTGCCGCGTTTGTCCAAACCGTGATTGTAGAAGCCTTTCTGATTCTTCTGACCGTAGCGCTCTGCCTTATAAAGAAGGGTTACCGGATCATTGTCCACTTTCTTCATGCGCTCAGGGAAGCCATCGGCCATTACATCTGCTGCGTGATCTGCAGTATCAATACCCACTACATCCAGCAGGAAGGCAGGTCCCATTGGCCAGCCGAAGATTTTTTCCATTACTTTATCAACGGCAACAAAATCGGCACCGTCTAGCAACAACTTGCTGAAGCCCGCGAAGTAAGGGAATAAAACGCGATTAACCAGGAATCCCGGACAGTCGTTTACGACGATAGGGGTTTTGCCCATCTTCAGAGTCATGGCTACTACGTTAGCGATGGTTTCTTCTGAGGTTTTTTCGCCGCGGATGATCTCTACCAAAGGCATTCTGTGCACTGGGTTGAAGAAGTGCATACCACAGAAGCGCTCTGGTTTACTCAGGTTTTCAGCTAAGGCGTTGATGGAAATGGTGGACGTGTTAGAACAGATAATGGCGTCATCAGCCACTGTCTCTTCCGTTTCTTTCAACACAATGCCTTTAACTTTTGGATTTTCTACCACCGCTTCAATAACGATATCGACATTTTCCAGCGCTTTGTAATCTAACGTGGGAACGATGTTATTGAGCGTGGCCGCCATTTTCTTGCTAGACACTTTGCCACGCTTCATGCCTTTATCAAGTATTTTGCTGGCTTCATCCAAACCCAATTGCAAAGCAGGCTCGGCAATGTCTTTCATGATGGTTTTGGTACCCTTAACAGCTGACTGGTATGCAATACCACCGCCCATGATACCGGCCCCTAACACACCTGCTTGTTCAAATTTCTTGGTAGCGCTTTTTGCTTGTTTTTTGCCTTTGCCTTTTACTACCTGGTCTGCCAGGAAGATACCTACTTGCGCTGTGGCAGCTTCTGATTTGGCGAGTTTTACGAAACCGGCATTTTCCAGTTTCAAGGCGCCTTCACGGTCAAGTGTCGCGGCCTTTTCCAGTGTTTCTACTACCATGTGAGGCGCTGGATAATGTTTACCTGCTTGCGCGAACACCATGCCTTTTGCTGTAGCGAAACTCATCATCATTTCGTTGCGGTTCAGTTTCAGTGGGGCTTTTTTAGCGGCGCGACGCGCTTGCCAGTCAATATCACCCGCAGCAGCATCAGCAGCCATCTGGTTAGCAACGGCGACTAATTGCTCTGGCGCAGTCGCGGCATCAATAGCGCCTTCGTTAAGGGCTTTTTCTGCATTGCGATCTTTACCAGTAGTCATCCATTCCATTGCGTTGTCGGCACCGATAACGCGCGGTAAACGCACGGTACCACCAAAACCCGGCATCAGGCCTAACTTCACTTCTGGTAGTCCGATGGCTGCAGTAGTGTCAGCAACTCGCAGATCACAGGCTAATGTCATTTCACAACCACCGCCCAAAGCAAAGCCATTTATCGCGGCCACTGTCGGGAAAGGTAAATCTTCAAAACGGTCGAAAACTTGGGACGTATTGGCCACCCACTCGAGCAATTTCTCTTCGGGCTCGGCAAATAGTCCGGTGAACTCAGTAATATCCGCACCTACAATAAAGGTGGACTTTGCAGAACGAACTACTGCGGCCTTGATGTCACTATTTTTTTCAAGTGCAGCGCATAAATCATTGAGTTCTGATACAGTTTGTTGGTCGAATTTGTTGACGGAGCCTTGCGCATTGAAAACAATATCAGCGATACCGTTTTCATTCAGGCTGGCTTGTAGGCATTGGCCTTCAAATAACATTGGATTCTCCTGTGCTTTAACAGACCGTATTGCCAAATTGAAACAATTATTCACTGGTACGGCCTGATGTAGGGTGGCAACATTGTTGTTGAAGAAATGTTAAATTTCAACCCAAATTCAAACAATTGTTTGAATTTTTGATTTCATTTTGTTTCGTTTGGTATAAAAACCGCATTACAGAAGGGCTGGAAGCCTGTCTGTGTATGTTTAAGATTAAATAGACTGGAGCAAAAAAGGTAGTCGATGCGGAAAATAAAATCTGCCATTTTTCTGGTTAAAATACTTCTAGTGTCTGTAATTCCGTACACTGACAGTGTTATTGCCAATGATTCAGAGCAATTGCGTGAATGGTTTGAAAGAGCAGAACAGATAGCTCATCGCCCCAACAGCAGCGAGTATCGCCTGTTAAAATCCCGATTAAAAGACTACCCCTTGTGGCCTTACGTCACTTATAAAACGCTGCTGCGTTATCCCTATATTTCCAATGAGTCAGCAATCGCTGATTTTTTGCGAGACTATGCTGGCACCCCTATGGAGAGGCCACTACGCAAAAAATGGCTGGTCCATCTTGCCAGACAGAAGCGCGGAGATTTGTACCTAAAGCACTATAGAGATGTCGGCGACACCAGTTTGTTGTGTCAGCGCATTGCCTTTGATGTAGAAAATAATGGGGTAACCGACTATCTGGATGAAATTCAAGCGCTGTGGTTGCATGGAAAATCCCAGCCCAATGAATGCGACCCTTTGTTTAAACTCTGGCAAGAAGCGGGCAGGCGAACCTCAGATATCGTATTACAGCGCATTGAGTTGGCGGCTGATGGCGGCAATACAACGTTAATTCCCTATTTGAAAAGACTGTTACCTGAATCGCAAAAGTATCTCGCTGATTTGTGGCTGTCAGTACGACGTTCACCGAGCATGATCACCCGCCAGTCGAAGTTTACTGGGGTTAGGCTTGCTATCGAAACCCGTATTCTGACTTACGGTTTACGCCGTCTTATATGGCGAGATGAGGACAAAGCGCTTAATGCATGGCAGGAGTACTCCCGAAAGTTCTCGTTTTCCGCAGAACAAAAACGCAGTATCACGCAGCGTTTCGCTATTGCATTGGCGTCTAAAAATCATCCTCAGGCAGAAACTTGGTTGGAGCGAGCCAGTGGTTTTATGGATGAAGATGTGTTGCGTTGGCATTTGACCCAAGTGTTGCGAGAACAAAACTGGCCTCATGCATTGGAAATACTGCGCGACTTACCAGACCAGACAGAAGATGAATTGACCTACCAGTATTGGGAAGCACGCGCATTAGAACTACTAGGCAATGGTGAGGTGGCTGGTGATTTGTTTAATCAAATTGCTCAAAATCGTCACTACTATGGTTTTATGGCCAGCGGCAAGTTGGGTCGTAAGGTCAATCTTCAAGATCGTCCTTTTACACAAAACCAACTGCATTTAAAGCAATTGATGGCAATGCCCGCCATGCAACGTATCGTTGAGTTCGTTAAACTGGGCCGGAAAACTTCTGCCCGACGGGAGTGGAATATGTTTTTTCCAGAACTGTCTGTTGAGCACAAACAATTGGCCGCTGCACTGGCCAGTCAATGGGATTGGCACGACCAAGCAATACACGCATTTTCCAGTTCCGGTTACCTGGATGACGTGGCCAAACGCTTCCCATTGGCTTACAAGAATGATTTGATTAACAGTGCCCAGCGCCATGACATCGATCCCGCCTGGGCCTTTGCTATTGCTCGCAGAGAGAGTTCTTTCAAACCCGATGCCCGCTCTGGCGCCGGTGCTTATGGTTTGATGCAGGTATTGCCCAGTACGGTGCAATATATGGAAAAACGAAAAATCCGCGCCAGACAATTATTTGATGCGCAGTTTAATGTGGAGATGGGCACGCAATACATGCACTACTTGATGAAGCGCATGGATGAAAATACGGTGTTGGCAACTGCTTCTTACAATGCCGGTTGGCATCGGGTGAAAACCTGGATACCAGAAGACAATGGCCTGGCTGCTGACATCTGGATTGAGACCATACCTTATCGTGAAACCCGAAACTATGTGAAAGCCGTGCTGGCTTACAAGCAAATTTATCATTTGCTATTGGGCAATGATAAAAACTATTTTGAAGACTTCGCGAAAATGACCATTGGTGGTAAGGGAACCTGACAGCCGGTAGCGTTTGCAGTTAGGCCCGAGCATTTACACTCCTCAGGTAGCGCGATACCATCATACCAATTCGATTGTAATCCCCCCATGCATTAGTCAATGGAGACGCCTTTATGTCAGAACTAAAAGCCCAATTTCAGCAACATATCCAGGTGATGCAAGCTCGCACTCGAGAAGCATTACAACGAGAAGGGCTGGATGGCATAGTGATCCATTCCGGACAGGGCAAGATCAAGTTTCTGGACGATAACTATTACCCCTATGCTGTAAACCCTCTGTTTAAGGCTTGGCTGCCAGTTATTGATAACCCCAATTGTTGGTTGGTAATCGATGGAGAATCAAAACCCAAGTTAATCTTTTATTTGCCAGTGGATTTTTGGCACAAGGTACCAGAGGCCCCGGATGATTTCTGGACGGATGAATTTGATATTCAGCTATTGGCTAAACCCAATGCAGTCGAGAAGCATTTGCCTTACGACAAAGCAAAATTCGCTTATCTCGGAGAGTATCTTGAGGTCGCAAGCGCGCTGGGCTTTGATAATGTTAATCCAGATCGCGTGCTGCATTATTTGCATTATCACCGCGCTTACAAAACGGATTACGAAAAATTCTGTATGCGTCAGGCCAACAAGATAGCTATTGCTGGTCATCGTGCTGCCGAGCAGGCTTTCAAAGCCGGCAAAAGCGAACTGGATATTCATCTGGCCTATCTTTCGGCAACCCGTCATACCGATGAGCAGTTACCTTATGCCAGTATAGTCGCACTTAATGAAAATGCTGCCATATTGCACAACAGTGTGCGCGATATAGAAGCGCCAACTGATTTTCGCTCCTTTTTAATTGATGCCGGGGCTAACTTTAATGGTTACGCTGCAGATATCACCCGCACCTATGCACAACAACCAGGCGAGTTTGCCGATTTAATCCAAGCTATGGACAAGGTGAATTTACAGTTGATTGAAATGTTAAAGCCGGGTATCGAGTATTCAGCGTTACAATTTAAAGCCCATGAGTTGATTGCTGGACTGTTGTCTGATTTCGGTATTGTTAATTTAAGTGGCACAGATATGCTGGAGCACAATATTGTCTCTACTTTCTTCCCTCATGGTATTGGGCATTTCCTGGGGCTACAGGTACACGATGTGGGCGGCTTTATGGCCGATGATAGAGGTACAGCGAAAGCGTCGCCTGAGGCGCACCCATTCTTGCGTTGTACCCGCACTGTAGAAGCTGATCAGGTGTTTACTGTTGAGCCGGGTTTATATTTCATCGATAGCCTTTTGGCGGATTTAAAAGGAACGTCGGCGTCTACCTATATTAACTGGGATAAGGTGGCTGAATTTAAACCGTTCGGTGGGATTCGAATTGAAGATAATGTCATCGTGCATGCGGATCGCAATGAAAACATGACCCGTGAAGGTGGTTTGTCTTAATCGTTGCCTTAGTAGGAGTCGCATCAGCGACTCCCGGCGGGCTTACTCTTGCTCGTGTTCTTCCTCAATCTCAATTCCCTTTTCCGCCATTATTTTTCGGGCCTCTTCCGGAATTTTGTGAGTATTGTCTTTGGTTAAATCATTGTCGTTGGGCAAGGGTTGCCCAGTGAATGCGTGCAAAAATGCCTCGCACAGCAATTCAGAGTTGGTGGCGTGCTTTAAATTATTGACTTGTCGCCGCGTTCGCTCATCAGTGAGCACCTGCAATACCTTAAGTGGTATCGATACCGTTATCTTTTTTACCTGCTCACTTTTCTTGCCGTGCTCAGCGTAGGGATCAATATAGTGACCATTCCATTCTGCCATGGTGGAAACCCTGTATTATAGTTTTAATCAGAAGCTTTAATTCTAATGACAATCTAGAAGTTATCAATATTAGATGGCTAAACTGCTTGACGTCCAGACGTGGTTTATTTACATTTAGCCATCTAAACGTCTAAAAAGGTATGCTTTAACATGGTTTCTTACGCACAAGGCATTGATGCCCTTAATCAAACCCTGTCTGAAATTAAAAATATTCAGGTGTCGTTTGAATTTTTCCCGCCCAAAACTGAGGCCATGCAGCAGACTCTGTGGAATTCAGTGGAGCGACTGGCGCCACTGAATCCTAAATTTATGTCCGTGACTTACGGTGCCAATAGTGGCGAGCGGGATCGCACTCATGAAGTGGTTAAACGCATCCAAAACGAAAAAGGTATAAATGCAGCTCCCCACTTAACCTGTGTTGATGCCACCCGCGAAGAATTAGAGCAAATAGCGCGTGACTATTGGGAGTCTGGTATCAGGCGCATTGTAGCATTGCGCGGTGACCTACCCGAGGGATCAACTGAGCATCGCTCTTATGCGGTGGATTTGGTGAAAGTGTTAAAAGGCGTGGCAGACTTTGATATTTCCGTAGCCGCTTACCCAGAGACTCATCCGGAGGCGCCTAATTCTCAATTCGACCTGTTAAACTTGAAGCGCAAAGCCGAAGCGGGTGCCAATCAGGCGATAACTCAGTTCTTCTTTGATGCCGAAGTGTTTTTGCGTTTTCGCGACAGAGCCGCCGCCGCGGGTATCGATATTGACATCGTACCCGGTATTTTACCTGTTACAAACTACAAAACCTTGCTGCGTTTTGCCGGATTCACCAACGTCCACGTACCCAACTGGCTACATCACATGTTTGAAGGCCTGGAGGATGACGATCAGACGACACGGAATCTGCTAGGGGCCAGCATTGCCATGGATACAGTAAAAGTATTGGCAAAAGAAGGCGTTAAAGACTTTCACTTTTACACCCTTAATCGCAGTGAGCTAAGTTACGCCATTTGCCACATGCTAGGCGTTCGCAGCCAAAAGGGCTAAACTGTTTAAAAAACACGAGTTTGTTTGAGACAGTTTTGCCGAATTTACAAGAGTTATACCAGCGTTATCAACCTAAAGCCCTGCAATTTACCCGCTCCTTTTTGGGCCAATGCCGTGAGGATCGGGTAGCTGTAGCGGCTGGTCATCTTGCTTATGTAACACTGTTATCACTTGTGCCTTTTATTATGGTGTTTTTTGCCATTCTGCAGGCGTTCCCCGCGTTTCAGACTATCCGCATCAAGTTGGAAGACTTTGTTTTCAATAATTTTGTGCCGGCTGCAGGCGACACCATTCGCCAATATGTGATTGAGTTTGCCAGTAATGCCTCTGAAATGGGGGCCATCAGTATCGGTTTTCTGGTGATTGTGGCGTTGTTACTTATCTCTAATGTGGATAAAACCCTCAATCACATCTGGCGCATTAATATTGAACGCCGTAAGATTTTTACTTTTGCTATATATTGGATGGTACTTACCCTGGGACCATTGTTGGTGGGTAGTAGTCTGGCCATGACCTCTTACCTGATTTCGCTGACCGCCTATGCGGAAGAGTACACACCTGGATTGTCCACCTTTTTACTGGGCATATTGCCTTACCTGATCTCTTTCGGTGGCTATTTTATTCTTTATTCCGTGGTGCCCAATAAGGTGGTTAGGGCAAAAGATGCGGCCGCTGGCGCTATTTTTGCGGCGCTATTGTTTGAGCTGTGCAAAAAGGTTTTCGCTATTTACGTGACCAGCTTTCCGTCGTATCAAGTGATTTATGGTGCGTTGGCAGCGGTGCCCATTTTGTTTGTCTGGGTCTATCTGTCCTGGATCATTGTATTATTCGGAGCTGTATTTACCGTGCAAGTGGAGAAGTTTCGAATTTTGAATATTCAACCCAAATCGGTTGAGACAAGTGCAGAGGCAGATGAAAAAGCGGCCTGAATATCAGACCGATCTTTTTATTAGTTCGACTTGATGGTATCGATAAATTCAGAAGATTGCGCAATCGCGCCGTTCATTTCTTTTATCAGCAGTTCAATGTCGCGTTTTATTTTGTCAAATTCACCCTGCAATGCACCAATGGCGGAAGCATTGAGGTTGTGTTTGAGATATAACACATTGTCATTAAGAGCAGTTAACACTGGCTGCATTTTGTCTGCCGAGCGATGCATCGCCTTGATCAGGCTACCATAGCGACGCTGTGTATCCTTGAGTTTGCGCTCACTATCGCGACGCAGGCTCTCGTTACTATACTGGCTCAGCTCATCCTGCCATTCATCAAATAACGCTTCAGCAACCGATTCCACCTTGTCAATTCGGCTGGTTAAGCGCTCAGCACTATCTTTGCTGGCGTCGTATTGATCTTTGATTTTGTCGTAGGCAGTTTGTAATTCACCGCCATCAAAATTGATCAGTACCGTCAGCTCTTCAAGGGCTGAAGCAAACTGCTGCTGCGCTTCTTCCTGTGCTTCATTGACGGATTCCACCCGGTCCACGAGGATGTCGCGTTTTTCAACACCCATAGATTCCCAGATGGAATAATAGGTACTTTGACAAGCGCTCAGCAGCAGCAGAAACGCTGCTGTAATTAAGACTCTCATCAGTCGCTACTCTTAAACTTGGCGGCATCTATAATGGCCCACAAGTGGAAGATCGCGCCCACCGGCCACATAAAGATGAAAATGACGGTAGCAGCCAGACCATAACTGACAGTACATACCAGGAAAAACATCAGTGCCATCATAATACGGCCTTGAATAAGTTGCCCTAAACCCGGGATGAAGATGTTGCACAATGCGGCGATGACGTTGCCACCAGAACCTTGACCTGCCATAAAGTTTTCCTTTTGTTTCTTTGTTAATTTAGCGCGCTTTAGGGGTTAAAATAGAACAAAGCTGATTAACTTACCAGCGGATATTTGTAAGTGAAACAACTATACCCAAGCCACCTCAAGATGCCAACTTCAGAGTTATCACAGCGCTTTCAATACAAGGCGCACTTGAGAAGGAATGTCGGCTACCTTTCAAACAAGTGCAACACAGTAATGGAAGCGCTGTGAAACTCCCGAAGGGCGGGGCCTAAAAGCATTTATGCGGCGTTAAATTGTATCGACGTGAGAACGACCATGCCTTCTCCAATTTACCTTGCCTAAATCCTTTTACTCTCCCGCTGAAGTTGAGTATCTTGAGGTGGTTTGGGTATATAAGGTAAGCAAATTGATTGCATTGTTACAAAGAGTAAGTTCTGCCTCGGTGCGTGTTGAGGGCGATATCGTCGGCGAGATAGGACAGGGTTTACTTGTGCTGTTAGGGGTGGAAAACCAGGACACGGTTGAAAAAACTGAGCGTATGGCCCAGCGAGTGAGCAACTATCGTATTTTTCCCGATGAGCAGGGCAAAATGAACTTAAACGTGCAGCAGGCTGGTGGTTCTATACTGGTGGTGTCTCAATTTACGCTGATGGCGGATACCCGAAAAGGCAACCGACCGGGTTTTTCTAATGCCGGCGATCCGGTATTGGGGGAGCGCTTGTATGATCATTTTTGCCAGCACCTGCAGGCCCTTGGTGTTGCATGCGCCACCGGACAATATGCCGCTGACATGCAAGTATCTTTGGTAAACGAAGGGCCAACCACTTTTTGGCTGCAAATTTAATTTCAGGCCAAAGCCACAATGGCGTTGAGATTCAGGCCATAGCGCCTTGCAAGGTGTTCGAGGTTGCTATCATATCGAATAGCAGGTAATGCATTGTAGCAAGCAAATACGATTTTATTTTGGTAGCCTGGCACCGAGAAGACCCGAAAATTGAGATTGAGGGTACGCAAAATGTCGAGTACCAGTTCAGATTGCAAATGAGAGCCACTGATCAGATTAATGGCTAATAGCCCTTCAGGATTCAGCCCTCGTGCGCAATCCAGATAAAACTCCTCGGTGAAAACAAAATCGGGTGTGCCTTGTTTGGCAAATAAATCGATAAAGATTAGATCTTGCGACGAAGCTTCTTTAATGGCGTAGCGAGCATCTTGATGGAGCACCTGATAATCCTGATATCCTTGGTTAAACCATTGTTTAAATAAGGCGATGACCTGGCTGGAATACTCAACCGACAGTAGGTTTACTTTTGGAAAGTGGTAGCGAAAAAAGCGTTGTAAACTACCACCACCCAAACCCAACTCCATTACTTGCTTTGGGGCTGGCAGGTAATAAAAGCACAATAACAGGGCGCTTAAATGGGGTAAAATTGGTTGCCATGGGGTGCGCAAATCCATTACCGATTGCACGGCATCGTCAATACTCAACCAACGAAACTCCGGATTTTCAGAAATCGATAGCGAAGTTGACCCAACTCGCTCAAAATGCAAAATACGTGAGTCGTTTTGTAAATCGTTTAAATGAAACAGCGCACAGACTCCTGCAAAAGTGCAAAGCAACTGAACTGTAAGTTTAATGTAAATAACTAACAAGGTTAAATGAATGTATCGAATTAGCACGCCAGTGACGCCCGAAGAAATGGAAGCCTATTTTTTATTTCGCTGGCAAGTCTTGCGGGAACCATTTAATTTTCCTCAGGGTTCAGAAAAAGACGAATACGAAGGGGTAGCCGAACACCGAATGTTGTTGTCTCCAGACGGTGACATTGTGGCGGTGGGACGGGTGCATTTAAATGTCCAGGAAGAAGCGCAAATTCGACATATTGCAGTGTCGGCCAAGCATCGCAAGAAAGGCCTGGGTAGCTTGATCCTGAGTGCACTGGAGGAAGAGGCGAAAAAACAGGGAGCCTTGCGAGCCGTAACGAATAGCCTTGATACTTCCGTTGCCTTTTTTGCCTCTGCGGGGTACTACATTGAGGATACCCCTGAAGCGCTGGGTAAGCAAAAACGACAGCACATGGTGAAGAAGTTGGATGTACAGTCTACAGTGCGCCTGCATCCTAAATGGTGTACTGAACTGCAATCTACCTGGCACGAGACTATTCCCATTTCAGAACAAATGGGCATTACCCTGCATCAATACACGGGTAAGACGTTGGAAGCACGAGCCTCTCTTAATAAAAATATTAATCTGCATGGCTCTATGTTCGCTGGTAGCATCTTTTCCCTGGCAACCTTGACTGGCTGGGGCATGATATTTTTACAGCTCAAAGAGCGCGGTCTAGAGGGGGATATTGTGCTGGGGGATGGCAACGTACACTACCACAAGCCTGTGACTGCCGAGCCTCGGGCCATTTGTAACATCGAAACCATGTCTGGTAAGTTCCACTACATCGAACGCAAGAAAAAGTGTCGTCTGGAGCTGCAGGTGAACATCCAAGACGGCGACATAGCCGTGGCGGAGTTTTACGGTGTTTATTGGGTGTTACCCATCATCGAATAAGCTGCGCTATATGCTGTAATTGTGAACCTGTTTAGGTAATTGCAGTTCGCATCCTGATAAATGTTAGCCTAATATTGTTGTTATTTGCGTCAATTATTGATTTGCTTTGGAAAATCAGAACGTTGTCATCACCAATGGCATCAAATAAGCGGCTGATATGGGTAATAGTCTGCAACAAAATCTGACCATCCGGCTTCTGCGGGTGCTCAGATATAATAAAGCCAGAACCGAGAGGGCGCTGGAATTGATGTCGCCTGAAAAGCGCGATGCCTTCCATATTATTCCATTTCTTTTGCATGTTAATCACCAGAGTTTCCCGGGCTTTGTGGATGATCCAAAAACGCCCTTAGGCCTGATCAATTATTCCTTACGAGATGAACTCACAGAGGCATTGCACCGGGTTTTCCCCGAACAGCAAGCGCTTATCGATGATATGAAGCCCATCTGGCCCAAGCGGCGCATGATAGAGTCACTGGTGTTAATGGGCAGTATTGGCACGATCGCGCAATCAGAACAGTCTGATTTTGACTACTGGGTTTGTGTGGATGGCACTCGCTACAAACAAGCCCACTTTCGTTTATTGCAAAAAAAGCTGCACCAGATTGAACTGTGGGCTGAGAAACAATTTGGCATGGAAGTGCACTTTTTCCTGTCGGATATCGAAAAGGTGCGAGCTAATGATTTTGGCGTTGCCGACGGTGAAAGTTCCGGCAGCGCGCAGGCTATTTTCTTAAAAGCAGAATTCTATACCACTAATATTGTTGTCGCAGGTAAAGCGCCGTTTTGGTGGCTCTTGCATGAGGGGGCCACAGATCAGCAATACCAACAGCTGCAGTCCTCTTTGAAAGCAGGGGTGTCGCCTGAACCTAAATGGTTTATGGATTTGGGTAATATAGAGCGTATGGATACCGCGGAGTTATTTGGCGCTGCCATCTGGCAAATCAGTAAGGCCATGGATTCGCCTTTCAAGTCAGTATTAAAAATGGCTAAGTTGGAAGTGTTTCTGGCCAATATCGACAGCCATCAACCTCTGTGTAGTTTATTGCGAACTGCTGTACACAATGGCACCAAAGCCGAAGGGGGTCAGGAGTTTATCGATCCTTATGGGATTATGTTTGATCACATCATTGAGCATTATCAAAAGGCGGGTGAGACAGAAACGGTAGAGCTTTTGCAGCTGTGTTTGTATCTTAAAAGTGATTGTGGTCTGAGCTTGCCGGCGGATGAGTCGGCTTTTCACTTCAAGCGCAAGATCATTATGGCCTATGTGGAGAAGTGGGGTTGGTCGCGGGATAAGATAAAGAAAGTTGACCGTATTAAGTATTGGGATTTCAAGGAGTTGTCGCAAATTGGTAAACGCATTCACGCATTTTTGATCGGCTGTTATCGCCGCATTTCAGTTAAAATTGCTGATCATAAACAAATG
This sequence comes from Planctobacterium marinum, assembly GCF_036322805.1. Taxonomy (GTDB): domain Bacteria; phylum Pseudomonadota; class Gammaproteobacteria; order Enterobacterales; family Alteromonadaceae; genus Planctobacterium; species Planctobacterium marinum_A. Next base: position 229,875 of record NZ_AP027272.1, read on the forward strand.
GTAAGCAAAGAAGATGTTACGGTTATCGGGCGTAAGATAGATTCTTTTTACTCTAAGAAAGAAAACAAAATCGATTACATGCGCAATGCGTTTGAAGAAGGTGCGTATTGCAAAATAGTTACCATAAAAGCCGAGCCGCAAAGTAACAATCGCCGGCGTTGGTCACTATATCGCGGTAATCAAATCGACTGGAATGATTCTGCGTTGGGCAAAGTATTGATGAAAAGCGCCTGGAATCCTATCGAAATTGTATTGTGGGCGGTGTTTAACGGAGTCATGGATGGCGAGACTAAAATCATGCTCTCTTATCATGCTGAGCCCGTCACCGAAAGGGACTTGCTGGATCTCACTAAAGTTCTTGAAAAGCTATTTCCACCGGTGCGGATTTCAGACATTAAACGCAACGCCCTGCTTGTACCCTTTAGGATAATCAACTGCCTGGCCGTGGTGAATTTTGAGAGTCGACGCCACAAACCCGAAAGCGAAACATTAAAGCTGATTTATTACACCAGTTGGGGGGAATTATACTGTGTCGATGGCTTTAAAGCGTTGGAAGCAATGCGCTTTGATTTATGCGATGTTGACCCCGCACCTAACAAATACTTTTATGCCCCTGACGGTTCTTATCGGGATCGTTTGTTTGTCGATTTCAAAGAGCGGGCTGATATGGACTTTTCCAAGGAGTTGAGGAAAGCAGAAGGTAGTTAAAACTCCGGAAAAAAAGCCGCTGTACAGCGGCTTTTTTAATGCTTTGAGGTGCTACAGGTCTAGCTCATCGCACTTTGTAGTTTCTTCATGGCATTTTTCTCAATCTGACGTACACGCTCGGCAGAAACATTATATTTGTCTGCCAGGTCCTGCAATGTGGTCTTTTCATCAGATAACCAGCGAGTTTGTAAAATGTGCTGACTGCGCTCATCCAGAGTTTTAATTGCTGAATACAAACGCGCAGAGGCGTTTTGATCCCAATCGGCATTAATTACAGCAGATTCTACGTCTTCACTTTTATCTTCCAGGTATTGTACTGGAGCAAAACTGCCACTTTCATCATCGTCAGCAGAAAGATCAAAAGCTTGATCCTGGCTGCTCATACGCGCTTCCATTTGCAACACTTCTTTGGTGCTTACACCGAGCTCGTTGGCAACCGTTTGGACTTCTTCATGAGTAAACCAACCCAAACGTTTTTTAGCCTTACGCAGATTAAAGAACAGTTTGCGCTGTGCTTTGGTGGTGGCAACTTTAACGATACGCCAATTGCGCAACACAAATTCGTGTATTTCAGCTTTTATCCAGTGTACTGCAAATGACACAAGGCGCACGCCCATGGTGGGGTCGAAGCGTTTCACGGCTTTCATCAAACCGATGTTACCCTCTTGGATCAGGTCGGCTTGAGGTAGGCCGTAACCTGAGTATGACTTGGCGATATGCACTACGAATCGCAGGTGCGACATAATCAGCTTTCGTGCTGACTCCAAGTCCTCATCTTCTCTTAAGCGAGTTGCTAATGCACGTTCCTCTTCAGCAGATAGCATGTTTATGCCACTCACATACTGAATGTACGAATCCAGACTTCCGCTTTGTGGGATGCTTAAAGCCATGGACTGTAATTTTGTGCTCATATTTACCTCTTCAATTTTTGCCGCTCGGATGCTAGCACAGCAAGCCGCTGATCGCCAGAGTTAACCAATCAGTTAACATACGTATGCATTGGGAAATAGTTCAATTGATGTTGTTTTAACCGAAACGAATAGATTAATATTTGTTGTTACCATGTCAGACCTGCTAAAGTTTATTTTTGTTTCGTGTCACAGGGATGAATTCTGCCTTTGAAATGTAACAGTTTTTTAAATCAAGGGTTTATTCCCGGCTCAGAAACGATGGAGTCGATGTTGATTAGAGAGCGATTGCTGCTAAGAGGTAGATAGATGTTTGCGTATGTAGCTCGACAGGCCATATTAGACCGGGATAAAAACGTACTGGGGTATGAGCTGTTGTTTCGCGATGGAAAGCAGAACTGTTTTCCTAATGTCGCCCCCGACGAGGCTACGCCAAAAATCCTGGCCAGTAATCATTTAACCTTGGGCCTTGATGAAATAACGGGTGGAAAACTATCTTTTATTAATTTCTACGAAGATACTTTATTGTATCGCTTTCCTACCTCACTCGACCCTATGGCGGTGGTCATTGAAATAGTCGAAACCGCGCCCATCAGTAAAGAATTATTAGCCGCTTGCAAGCATATTAAACAGTTGGGTTATCGCCTTGCGTTAGACGATCACGACTTTGATCCAAAGTGGGATGTGTTCTTACCTTATATCGATATTATCAAAGTCGATATTCGCGAGAGTGACTACGAAACCATCAAAAAACACGTCCCTAAGTTCCTGGATGCCAAAGTTAAGCTGATAGCAGAAAAAGTTGAGACGTATGAAGAATATGAGTTGTACAGGGATCTAGGTTGCCATTATTTTCAGGGCTATTTTTACGCAAGACCTGAAGTTATCAAACAGAAAAATATCCCCAATAATAAATTATCTCTGTTGGAGCTTATTGGGGAAAGCGCCAAATCAGAAATGAACTTTGATCGCATCAACGACATCATTGAGCGCGATGTGGCATTGTCTTACATGTTATTGCGCTTTATTAATAATCCCACCATCAACAAACGCAATAAGATTTCCTCGTTGCGCCATGCGCTTAATTATATGGGGGAAGTAGAACTGAAAAAGTTTATTGCTTTGTTAGCATTGGCAAATCTTGGGGATGCCAAGCCGATGGAGTTGTTGCAAGTATCGCTCATCAGAGCAAAATTCTGTGAATTATTGGCGGCCCATCGTCACGATCCGGAAAACCCACCGAAAGGCTTTTTAGTGGGATTATTTTCGCTAATCGATGCCATGTTAGATCGCGAGATGACCAATCTCATGGAAAATCTGCCGCTGTCCGATGATCTTAAAGCGGCCCTATGTGGAGAGAAGAACAATTTATTGTTTTACCTGGAATTGGCCAAAACCTTTGAGTCCGCCAATTGGGCGCGCACCCGGAAATTGTCCCAATCCTTAAAGGTGGAACAAAAGGTATTGCACGGCATTTATAATCAAGCGGTAGTATGGAGTAATGCCATGCGCCAGAGTATCGGCTGAGCTTGCGAAACCGATTTCGGTTATTGAGGTTCAATTTGCCGAACGTAGCGAGATACGGATATCGCTGAGCCTGTAAGCCCCATAAATACGGAAATACCCAGCATACTCATCAAGGTGCTAAAGCCCATGCCGGCCAGAACGAAATCCTGATTGTACAAAGACAAAATGTCTTCGATGTTTGATGACATCCACCATAGCAACAGGGCAATAGTGATCCATGCCATGATCCCGCCCAAAAATCCGTACCAGAAACCCGTATAGAGAAATGGGCGCTGGATGAAACTGTCAGTGGCACCCACCAATTTCATGATCAAGATTTCACTGCGTTTGTTGAAAATATTTAAGCGGATGGTATTGCCCACAATCAGGATAACAGCGATGAATAACAGCACGGCGATCATAGATACCAATTCATTAGCAATGGCCAGAATGGCGTGCAACCGCTCCAACCACTCAATATCCAGCTTGCCGGATTCCACTTCGCGCTCTTGCAATAGCTTATCCAACAGGGCTTTTGCACTGCCGGGAGCGCCGTGTTTGTCAGCAGGGTAAACCAGTAGCACATCGGGTAATGGATTGCTGTCCAGATAATCTACGGCATCGCCAAAGCCCGACAACGTCCGAAACTCTTCCAGTGCATCGTCGGCGGAGACAAAAGTTAAACTGTCGATTTCAGGCCAGGTCCTGACTCGTTTAATCAGTTGTTGAATGTCAGCGTCGCTGGCTTGTTTCTTCAGAAATACAGAAATTTCTGCCGCCTGTTGCGTATCGGCGCTGATATTATTGAGGTTTTTCACCAGTACATAGAGAGTGCCCGGCAGCGTAATACTCAAGCCAAGCACGGCAATGGTCATCACTGAAGCCAATGGTGTACGAATGATTTCGCCAAAACTGGCTATGCATTGACGAAAGTGGCTGGTGAAAAACATTATCACTCTTTGTACAAAGGTGATCTGGTGTTGCTGGGCACCACTTTGACGACTTTTAAATAACAAACTCATAGCTCAGCCCCGGATTCGGTGAGGCCGTCGTTGATCATTTGTCCAGATTTGAGGGTCAGAGTGCGGTAATGCATGCGGGCAATCAAACCCAAATCGTGGGTGGCGATGAACACCGAGGCGCCGGCTTTATTGAAGGCTTCAAATAAGCGGATAATTTCCAGCGACAGCGCCGGGTCCAGGTTACCAGTGGGCTCGTCCGCGAGAATAATTGGCGGGCGATTGACTACCGCACGCGCGATACCAACACGTTGCTGCTCGCCACCTGAGAGGGTTGCTGGTGGATTGTGCTGTTTGTGTAATAGCCCCACGCGATCCAAAGCGGCGTGCACTCGCGCATAAATCTGCTTACGCGAATAACCCTCAATTACCAAGGGTAGAGCAACATTGTCGAACACGGTTTTGTCCATCAATAGCTGATGATTCTGGAAGATCATACCAATATCACGTCGCACATAGGCGACGTCGCGGCGGGTGATGCGACTGAGATCATGGCCATTGATGTAGACCTTACCAACGCTGGGTCGCTCCATGAGGCTGATGAGCTTTAGCAGTGTGCTTTTTCCGGCACCAGAGTGACCCGTCAGAAACACCATTTCGCCGGGGGCCACGTGGAAGTCCACTTTGCTCAGTGCAAGCTGACCACCCGGGTAGGTTTTACTGACTTCTTCAAATCTGATCATTCTGCTGGCGGATCTTATTATTTTTGTTGTTGGAATAATGCGTCAACAAAGGTATTGGCGTCAAATGTCTGTAAATCATCTATGCCTTCACCGACACCGATAAAGCGCACTGGCGTCTGGAATTTATCCGCTAGGGCAAAGATAACCCCACCCTTGGCGGTGCCGTCTAATTTGGTGAGCGTGATGCCCGTTATCCCCACTGCTTCACTGAACAGGTTCATCTGGCTAACAGCATTTTGGCCAGTACCGGCATCAAGGGTTAACATCACTTCATGGGGGGCTTCAGGGTCCAGTTTTTTCATCACCCGAACCACTTTTTTCAGCTCTTCCATCAGGTTGTCTTTGTTTTGCAAGCGTCCGGCAGTATCCGCGATGAGGACGTCGGCATTACGCGCTTTGGCTGATTGCAATGCATCAAATAATACCGATGCACTGTCGGCGCCAGTGTGCTGAGCAATAACCGGAATGTCGTTGCGCTCACCCCATACCTGCAGTTGTTCAACAGCTGCAGCCCGGAAGGTATCTCCAGCTGCCAGCATCACAGATTTGCCCTGGCTTTTTAATTGTTTTGCCAGTTTGCCAATGGTGGTGGTTTTACCTACGCCATTAACACCGACCATCAAGATAACATAAGGTGATTTACTACCATCTATCTCAAGGGGAGCGCTCACGGAGGAGAGCATGTCACGCATGTGATTTTTCAGAACAGGATACAGCTCATCGGCATTTTTAAGCTGACTGCGGCTCGCTAGATCGGTTAATTCGTCAATAATTTTTGTGGTGGTTTCCACTCCCAAGTCTGCTGTTAACAGCTGAGTTTCTAATTCCTCAAACAGATCATCATCAATGTTTTTCCCCAGAAAAAGATTCGCCATGCCGGACCCGATACTATCTCCGGTCTTGGCCAGGCCTCTTTTAAGCCGAGTAAAGAAGTTTTCCTGAGGTTGCTCTTCCTCGATTTCCGGAGTCTGATTGTCCGTCTCTGGAACTGATTCTTCTTGAGTCTCTGGAACTGATTCTTCTTGAGTCTCTGGCTGTGTTTCCTGAACTGGTACAGGAGCTGATGCAGCCTGGTTTTGTGTCTCTGGCTGTTGTTGTGGTTTTTCTGCCTGTTCTGTGTTTTCTTGTGACAGGTCAGCCTGCTGGTTTTTATCTTTGTTAAACCAATCGAAAAATTTTGACATCGTTAATCTAATTCCTGATGTTTTAGATATTCTGAATCTATTGCGCTCAACATGAGTCTGTTACGGTTGTGCAGATCCTGATTTGGGATTTTGCTAAACTGGCGAAACGGGTCCGAAAAAGCCAATTTCAGACTATTTCTTATTCTAACGCGAGATGATATCACAGGGGAGCCAGCCTTCAATGCGCGCGAAAAAATCAGCCTCATCCAAATCTTCCGGGTTTATACGAATTATTTCCGGTAAATGGCGTGGTAGAAAGCTACCGGTGATCGACAGTGAAGGGTTACGGCCCACCACAGACCGCACTAAAGAAACCCTGTTTAATTGGCTGATGCAAGATGTGGTGGACGCTCAGTGTCTCGATGTATTCGCGGGGTCTGGCTCACTTGGACTGGAGGCATTGTCCCGTTATGCTAAATCTGTCACCCTGATTGAAAAGCAAAAAGACATTGCTGCCGCACTGAATAAAATCAAAGCCCTGCTACAAGCCAGCGATAGTGAGTTAACAGTAGTTAATCAAGATGCCGTGGCTTGGTTAAAACAGTGCCGGGGATCTTATAACCTGGTGTTTATCGATCCGCCTTTTAAGAAGAATCTGTTACAACCCGTGATAGACACTTTACTTAGTCAAAATTTATTGCAAGATGGCGCATTGCTTTACATCGAGCATGAAATTGAACTGGATTGGCAACTACCACCACAACTAGTGGAAATAAAACGTAAAAGCACTCGTCAGGTATGTTCATTATTGGTGCAATTTCAGGCCCAAGAATAGATATAACATCATGTACAACAAACCGAATGGTACCGGTATTTCACGCCTTTTTAAGGCAACAAGGTGCTCAATGGATGGCATCAAGCTGGCATGGCAACACGAGTCGGCATTTCGTCAGGAATTGTCTCTGGCGCTGGTGATGTGTCCACTGGCATTTTTTGTCAGTAACTCGGTAGAACAATTACTGCTGCTGATTTTTCCGGTATTTCTGTTGGTGATTGTGGAGCTGCTGAATAGCGCAATTGAAGCCACGGTGGACAGGATCAGCACCTCTTTACACCCTTTGTCTAAACAGGCAAAAGATATTGGCTCTGCTGCGGTGTTTTTTGTGCTGGTATTACTTACCCTGACATGGGGCATTATTCTACTGAATAATTTTGTGCTTTAGATGGCGAAATTGGCCTTTTGAAGCCTAAGCTATCTCCAGGCCGATATTGCTAATGCCTTCTGCTGTGGCCATGTTTTTAAGCTGTTTTACCAGCTCTTTGTCGCGTTTTATATTACCCTGTAGAAAGCTAATCAACTCCGATTGAAACTCGATTTCCCACGCCATTAACGGGTGCTGTTTTATATCTTCCTGTTCGCCTTCCGATGCTTCGATATAGGCCTCTACACAGCCTTGAGATACTTTACTTACTACCACCGCGCCCTGCGCATCTTCACCGGAAATCAAATTGAGAACCGAATCCAGTGAGACGGCAAAATCCAAGGCCGGATAAACCCCATAATTATCAAACTGACTGATATCAGGCGTGCCTTCGTCTAATTTTAGACGCTGTGATTCGTAGTTGATTTTGGTTCTTGGCGTACCTACCCATTCCCACAGGGTGTTCAGAGTGTTGCGCATTAGTGCAGGGTCGTAAAATTCAGTGAGTTCACAAAACAAGTGATAGTTTGGATACATTCTTTCCAACAAGGTTAAGGCAAAGGCACTGGCTCGCCAGTCATTGAATTCGCGTACTTGCTGAAAGATCGTTAATTTAGCCAAAGTGTATCTCTGAAATTTTTGCAGGCTAGTTTGCCTTGAATTAATTCGCTACACAATCCCGAAACCATACAAAAGTCCGCCTTGAGTTTACCTTATCGCGAAATCTGTGCTATCTATTAAATTTCATGTTAGATGAATTTTGAATTCTCTGGCCTTATTCAGCATGAACCAGAGTCAATTTGTAACCTTTAAAGTCCTGAAAAACAGCAATCAAAAATCAGGAGGAGTAAATCAATGAGCTTAATGACAGTCGCAGAAGTGGCAGAATATCTGGGCATTCAAGATGTGAGAGTACAACGCCTGGAGAGAGAGCATTTGTTAAATGCAAAAGAAAAAGATGCGGCTGGTGCGCCATTATTCGATCGCGGCGACGTTGAAAAATACAAAGAACTGGCGGAGCGTTTAGGCGGTATTTAGGTCAACTAATACCAACCCTGTTCTGTTTATCGCTGAAGGGCACCGCATAGGTGCCCTGTTAGTTTTTGTCCGTTGAATAAAAACGAGTTAGTTCAATAACTTGGCTAACATTCTAATACCTTGAGCAGTTGCTCCCGCAGGTTGGGTATCCGTTGCACTACTGTTAAACGCAGCGGCTAAATCCACATGTAACCAACCTTTGCCCTCATCAGGTACAAAACGACTTAAAAATCCAGCGGCATTACTGGCACCACCGGCACCCCCACCTTTTTGCGGGCGGCTATTAGCTGTGTCGGCGTAGGGAGATGGGCAATTGTGCTGGTGAAATGCTTCCAAAGGCAAAGGCCAGGCGGGTTCATTAACTTGCTCAGCCACATCCATGGCAAGCGCTCGCAGGGCTGTGTCACGGCTGAAAATGGCGTTGTAGTGGTTGCCCACTGCAACATGGGCAGCCCCCGTTAATGTGGCGGCATCGATAATGCGTTTGGGCTGGTATTCGCTGGCCTTTAACAAGCCATCTGCCAGTACCAGGCGGCCTTCGGCGTCAGTATTCACAACTTCCACTGTTAAGCCGTTTTTATAGGTGATGATATCGCCAAGTTTGTAAGCATGGCCACTGATCAGGTTTTCAGCACAACACAGGATTAAACGCGTACGCTCAGCCAAACCATTCATGATGGCCAGTCCCAAAGCACCCGTCACTGTTGCGGCACCGCCCATATCGCATTTCATCGCTAACATGCCTTCACTGGGCTTGATACTGTAGCCGCCGCTATCGAATGTAATGCCCTTACCCACAAGCACCGTATTTACCGGGGCATCGGGATTACCCGTTGGATTGTAATCTAAATCTAATAATACAGGGGGGCGGTCACTGCCTCTGCCCACTTCGTAGACGCCATTCCAACCGGCTTCTAGTAACTCTTCACCAGTGATAGTGGTGTAGCTGATATACTCCGGCGACAGTCCGGATAACCACTTGGCTGCGCGCTGTGCAAGTGCTTCGGGGGAAACATTTTGTGGCGTGTCGTTAATTAATTCTACGGTAAATGCATGGGCCGCCAGGGCGTTTTTCAATTGCACATCCTGTTCGGCAACCTGGACTTTATAAGTCTGTCTGGCGTCATTGAAAGCGGTGCAAAAAGCAAAACTTTGGTCGGTATTCCAATCGCCTTGCAAGCTGGCTGAGCGGGTCAGCGAGGACAACTTGCGCGCTGCTTGTTTGATTGCCCGCAGCTGCTCACTAGTGTCGCCTGAGAGGTGAATAGTGGCGCCATCAGAGTCGATGGAAAGTGGTCCATTGGCATTCCATGGTGCGGGTGCAGGTGAATTACTGATAAAAATGGAGAGTGTTGTGTCGTTAGGGCGGTCAACCATTGAACATTCCTTAGAAAAATTTGGTGATACCAGAGAAGTTTGACACAATCAGCGCCCAGTTTAAATGTCATCTCATATGTAGCCGATGCGATTTTCGAATACTTTAATTTGTGGCACCTTGGTAAAACGCTACAAGCGCTTCCTTGCCGATGTAGCATTGGAAAATGGCACCATAGTCACGGCTCACTGCCCCAATACTGGTGCTATGACAGGTTGTGCTGAACCTGGCTTTAAAGTCTGGCTCAGCAGCAATAACGACCCTAAACGCAAACTTAAGTACACCTGGGAAATCGCGGTTGATCACGACCATAATCTCATCGGTATCAATACTCATAATGCCAATAAGCTGGTGTACGAAGCATTATGTCAGCGCCGGTTGGCGGAGTTTTCGGCGTTCCGGCAATATCGCCGGGAAGTCAAATTTGGTAACGAAAACAGCAAAGTAGATTTTCTGTTGTCCAACAGCGAACACGCCCAAATGTATCTGGAAGTTAAATCTGTGACTCTGGCACAAAACGGATTGGGCTTATTCCCGGATACGGTAACTACTCGGGGGCAAAAACACCTGCGGGAGCTAACATCAATGGCGTTGCAAGGCAACAATGCAGGCATTCTATTCTGCGTACAACACACTGGCATCAAACGTGTCGCCATCGCTAAAAAACTGGATCCAGAGTATTTTGAGCTAATGCGCCGGGCGATAAAAGCCGGAGTTAAAGTATTCGCTTTTGGCTGTGACATCACTGAAAAAGAGATATTGCTCAATCGTCAATTACCCTTTACTTACGATGTATAACTCACAATTTTTTTACAAAAATAAAGATTTTGCTTGAAAAGTTTTAAATTATCGCCATATTTGCCGAGCGATAAGAATTGTGTCAATCTGCTTTGTCAGAGTAATAGTAATCGCTGACTTGTATTCCCGGCAACGGCCTGCTTTTGTGATTGTTGTGGGTAACGGACATCAAATATTGCTCTTGCTGTAGATTTTTGTATAAGATAGCGACCCTTTTTAGCAGGTCTCATAGTCGTTTAGGAGAATTGACCTATGCCGACAGGTAAAGATGGTAAAACGTTAGGGCTTTTGGCGCTGGCTGGCTTGGAGCCTTACCAGGAGAAAGACGGCGAAGAATATATGAACGACAGCCAACTGGAGCATTTCCGGTTGATACTGTCTGCCTGGCGTGACCAGCTTCGCGAAGAAGTTGATCGTACCGTGCACCATATGCAGGACGAAGCTGCAAACTTTCCCGATCCGGTGGACCGCGCCGCTCAGGAAGAAGAGTTTAGCTTAGAGTTGCGCACCCGTGACCGTGAACGTAAGTTGATCAAAAAAATCGAAAAAACCCTCAAGCGCATTGAGGACGATGATTTCGGATTTTGCGATTCGTGTGGCATTGAGATTGGCGTAAAGCGTCTCGAAGCCAGACCGACTGCAGATATGTGTATTGATTGCAAAACCATGGCTGAAATCAAAGAGAAGCAATTATTAGGTTAGAAAAAAGCTGCATATTGCAGCTTTTTTTATGCCCAATAATCTTCTACTATCCAATCTGGCGGAATAGCGCTGCACGTCATGGTAAACCGCACTCCCAATGAAGTTATATCCGGTTATCGAGGCCGGTTTGCTCCATCACCCAGTGGAAATTTACATTTTGGCTCTCTGGTAACGGCACTTGCCAGTTATTTGTTGGCCCGCCAAGCTGATGGCCAATGGCTGTTGCGCATTGATGATATAGATACGCCGCGTGTCCAGTCTGGGGCTGCCGATGCGATTTTAACTACACTGGAAGCCCATAGTTTATTGTGGGATGAAGCAGTCTATTATCAAAGCCTACAGAGTGACCGCTATGAGCACCACTTACGGCTGTTACAACAGCGGCAGCAGTGCTATTTTTGCGATTGTACTCGTCAGGCCATCAAAGCTCGTGCACCTCAGTATGATGGATTTTGTCGGAGTCGACATTTATCGGGACAAGATTGTGCTGTTCGGCTGAGAAATCCGGGCCAATCTCTAGTGCTTAAGGATACTTTGCTCGGCGATATCCGTCCGCCTGAAGCCATCGTCAATGAAGATTTTGTATTGCGCCGACGCGATGGGATCTGGGGTTATCATTTAGTAGCCGTGCTGGATGATTTAAATCAGGGAATAACGCAGGTAGTGCGCGGTGCGGATCTGTTATTGCCCAGCGCTTGCCAACTTGTTTTGTATGAGTTGCTTGGTGAAAACCCTCCGTCCTTTTTGCACGTACCACTGGCCGTCTCTGCGCCGGGTAAAAAACTCAGTAAGCAAAATCACAGTCCCCAACTGAAAAACAGTCAAGCGAGTGATAATTTGATGCAAGCACTGGAATATTTAGGACTTAAGGTGCCACTACAGTTACACGGAGCCGCTTGTTCTGAGCTATTAAAGTGGGCGGTGGCACACTGGCATGTAGGCAATTTAGGCAAGGCATCAGAAAAAAAGGTAGCAGCGCACTGGTGTTGACGAAAAGTTATTCAAATTACCCGCGGATTGGTTTAAAATCCGCGCCCGAAAAAGCAAGACAAAAGCAGTTTTTTCGGGAAATTTTTCCTACACTATCTATTATGGAATCATCGACAGTTCGGAGTCAGGCGTATCATTTCCAGGGTTTTTGACAAAGTAAGGAATGCATTCACTGGAAAGGGTGAAACTGAAGCAGGTGAACAGATGACCTCTGAGGCTGTCCTGGTGCCGCGTGCAGAGCATAATGTTTCGCGGGAAGACATCAGTCCCAATGCTTTAAAAGTGCTTTACCGTTTGCACGGCGCAGGCCATCAGGCTTATCTGGTGGGTGGCTGTGTGCGTGATCTGCTGTTGGGTCAGCACCCCAAAGACTTCGATGTAGTTACCGATGCCACACCAGAACAAATCAAGGCTTTATTTCGCAATTGTCGCCTTATTGGACGTCGTTTTCGCCTGGCGCATATCGTATTCGGTCGCGAGATCATCGAAGTGGCGACTTTCCGCGGCCATCATCAGATTGCTGAGTCTGGTAGTGCACAAACCAGTAAGCAAAGCGAAGCTGGTCAGTTACTGCGGGATAACGTTTTTGGCACCATAGAAGAAGATGCCGAGCGCCGAGATTTCACCGTCAATGCCATGTATTACAATATTGCGGATTACAGTATTCGCGATTTTGCCAAAGGCCGAGAGGCGATTGCTAAACGCGAGCTGGAGTTGATTGGCGACCCGGAAACCCGCTATCGCGAGGATCCAGTGCGCATGTTACGAGCGGTGCGTTTTGCTGCAAAACTAGACTTTAACATCACTCAGCGCGCAGCCCAGCCTATTCCGGAGTTGGCTGAGTTACTAAGCAATGTCGCGCCTGCCAGATTATTCGAAGAAGTCATTAAGTTGTTTATTAACGGCGCGGGGGTTAAAACTTTTGAGCTGATGCAAAAATACCATTTGTTTGGTCAGTTATTCCCGCAAGTACAGCCGTTGTTAGAAAACCCACAAGGTAAGGAATACCAGTTTTTACAAAAAGTATTAATCAACACCGATAATCGTATCAATTCTGGCTTACGAGTGACGCCGGCTTTCTTCTACGCCGCGGTTATGTGGTATGCCGTAGAAGAGCGGCAGCAGCAACATATTAATGAAGGCGGTTTTAATCGCCACGATGCTTTTATCATGGCTATGAATGACGTGTTACACAGACAAATGCAACGCATCATGATCCCCAAGCGCTTTACCACGGTGATCCGCGATATCTGGCTGTTGCAACACCGCCTGCCGAAACGCTTCGGCAAACGCGCTTGGGTAACCCTTGAACATGCTCGATTCCGCGCAGCCTACGATTTTCTGGTATTGCGCGGTGAAGTAGAAGGCGGCGAGATAGCAGAAGTGGGTCAGTGGTGGACAGATTTCCAGGAGGCGGGCCCTGCGCAGCGCAAAAAAATGCTGGCTAATTTGCGAGGCAAAGACGGCAAACCCACCCGCAGAAAACGTCATTACCACAATAAGAATCGTGATAACTGAATCGGTTTATATCGGGCTCGGCGCTAACCTCAATGATCCCGTAGCACAGCTTAAAAGCGCCCTGAAATCCCTACAGTCATTGCCTGACACCCAACTAGTTAGTCATTCCAGTTTATACAGCAGCAAACCACTCGGACCGCAGGAGCAGCCGGAATACGTTAATGCCGTCGCAGAGTTACGCACTGAACTTGCCCCTCTATCATTATTAGATGCTCTCCAGGTCATAGAGCAAGAACAGGGAAGGGTGCGCAAAGAAGAGCGTTGGGGACCGCGTACACTGGACCTGGATATCATTTTATTTGGTAAGCAAATTATCAGCTGTGAGCGATTAACTGTCCCTCATTACCATTTTCACGCCAGAGAGTTTGTACTTTACCCCTTAAATCAAATTGCGCCGGCGCTGCGTTTGCCGGACGGGACCCCATTAGCTACCCTGATATCTCAGGTGCCGGATAATGGTTTAACCGAGTTGATCCCGGCTTGTGATCTCGGGATTGCTTGAAATCGTAAATTTTCTTCGTATAGTGCAGCTTGAAACGGGCGTTTGAATTTGTGAATGTTTAACGCCACAGAACAATTGAAAAGGGCAGTTTAGTTATGAAAAAAGTGACCACTTCAGTATTGCTGAAAATGAAGCAGGAGCGTCAGAAGATAACGGTACTCACTGCCTATGATGCCAGCTTTGCCAAGCTCTTTGACGAAGCGGGTATCGATGCGATGCTTATCGGGGACTCCTTGGGAATGGTATTGCAGGGGGAAGACTCTACACTCCCTGTGAGTGTTGATGATATCGCTTATCACACCCGAGCTGTGCGCAATGGTACATCACGAGCATTGGTGGTGGCGGATATGCCATTTATGTCTTATGCAACACCAGAGCAAACCTACCCAAACGCTGCAAAATTAATGGCCGCTGGGGCCAATATGGTAAAACTGGAAGGCGGCGAATGGCTGCTGGAAAGTATCGAAGGCTTGGTAAAGCGAGGCATTCCTGTGTGCGGACACCTGGGCTTAACGCCACAATCGGTAAACGTGATTGGCGGCTTTAAAGTACAAGGCCGAGACCAGGAAAAAGCCCAAAAAATGATCAGCGAGGCACAACAACTGGAGCGCGCTGGTATCCAGATGTTGGTGCTTGAGTGTGTACCTACTAACTTGGCAGCTTCCATAACTGAAGCGGTATCCATTCCGGTTATTGGTATTGGTGCAGGTAATAAAACCGATGGACAGGTTCTGGTGATGCACGACATGTTTGGCATCAGTGCCAACTATATGCCGAAGTTTTCCAAAAATTATCTGGCTCAAACCGGCGATATTCGCAAAGCGGTAAGTGCCTTTATTGATGAAGTGCAAAGTGGCGCCTTTCCAGATGAGTCACATAGTTTTGCGGATTAACTGGTATGGCACATCATTCTGACCATTTTTTCACAAGCGATTTCTTCACAAGGGCGGGCAAATGCTAAAAATAGCCGACATTATAAAATTAAGAGAGCAGCGCCGCAGCTGGCAACTGGATGGCAAGGTTATTGGCTTTGTGCCAACTATGGGTAATCTGCACGATGGCCACCTGCAGCTAGTGCGGGAAGCGAAAAAAAGCTGCGATATCGTGGTGGTATCTATTTTTGTTAACCCGATGCAATTCGGCCCCAATGAGGACCTGGATGCCTACCCCAGGACTATGGAGGAAGATTGCGCCAAGCTTGAAGCCTTAGGAGTAGATTGTTTATTTACCCCTGATTCCGAAGCTATTTACGCCAGAGGCCTTGAGCAGCAAACGTTTGTGGAAGTGCCGGGTATTTCTTACATGATCTGTGGCGCCAGTCGTCCCGGGCATTTTCGCGGCGTAGCCACCATCGTATGTAAATTATTTAATATGGTGCAGCCCAATCACGCCTTTTTTGGTGAGAAGGATTTCCAGCAGTTGCAGGTTATCAAAGCCATGGTACAAGACCTGTCCATGAACCTTACCATTCATGGCGTGGCGACGGTCAGAGAAAGTGATGGCCTGGCTATGAGCAGTCGCAATGGTTATCTCAACGAAAAAGAGCGCAGTATCGCCCCAAAACTCTATTCAGCCCTGTTAACCTTATCGGAACAGATAATTTCCGGCAGGCGGGATTTTCGTCAACTGGTAAAAGAGCATACGCTGTTTTTAAATAATGCCGGCTTTAAAACCGACTACATTGAGATCAGGTGTGCTGAGACCCTGATGCACCCCAGTCACGAAGATACTGAATTGGTGATCCTGGCGGCAGGCTTTTTAGGTAAAACTCGCCTTATCGACAATTTACCAGTAAGCCTGGACTGAGATTGCAATTGATTGTGCGCTGCAGAAGCTCTGCAGCGTTTAAGTGATTTTTGCTTCAGGCGGCAGGCGAGATAAGTTTCTGAAAGGTTTGTGTCTTCTCTGAGATGGCCTTTTGTTCCGCCAGAATATCCAGTAGATCCTGTTTTGTGGTGAGCGGGTTGGCCAGAATGACGCGAAATACGGTAATGGTTTGCCCCGGATATTTAGCTACTTCCAGACGAGTACGAGACACGAAGGACTTACCCGACTCCCGTTGCTGTTTCTGCACTCTCACCGTTAATTCGTCAAGACGCTGATTGATTCTCTCTTTATCTGTGCTGCTGGCTTGCTGCAGTTGTGCTTGTACGATGCGCGGGCATGCGCGATAAGTGAGGATACACAAGGTGGGATCGGTAACCAGTTCAAAATCCGGATCATCGTTAATCAGTTGCGCAAATAGCTGCGCTTTTTCGATACTTTGATCTACCAGCAGCTCGTAACCACTTCTGCCAAAGATGTGCAGTGCCGAATACACCAGCATCGCCATACCGTTTCGGGAGCCTTCCAGTGTAGTGGCGCCTAAATCTTTGGAGCCGGCGCGCAATATATAATTGGCATGATGACGAACGGCATTGGAGTCTTCAGGGTTCTTGAACAGCACCATGCCTGCCCCCATGGGCACATACATTTGCTTGTGTGCATCAATGGTAACGGAATCTGCGTGCTCGATTCCAGTAAGTAATTTGGCGTGGGTATGGGAAAACAGCGTTGGGCCACCCCAAGCTGCGTCTACATGGAAATGGCAACCCAATTGTTGTGCTACATCGGCCAGTTCACTGAGCGGATCGATATGGCCTGTTTCCGTGGTTCCCGCGACGCCAACAATGGCCAGCACTTTATTGCCTTGTGCTTCAAATTTTCTGGCTGCTTGCAGCGCTTTTTCCGCTGAAAGAGTTTGTCCCGGACAATCGATAGTAAGTAATTGCTCTCTCCCTAAACCAAGTAAATCAACGGCTTTAGAAAGTGAATAATGACCTCGTTTAGAGCAGATAACCGCCAGTTTTTTGTAGCCATAGTGGCTCATCGCCGCCGCAACACCTTCTTTAGCCACGCCTTTAAAATCACCATCAGCTTTTAGCAGATTATTGCGGGCCACCCAAAGCGCGGTAATGTTGGCCACAGTACCGCCAGAACAAAATGCCCCTAAAGAGCGGCGGGCACTGTGCAGGTGTGCCTGGTAGAAGTCATCGCTGTCGTCGTAAATCAGCTTGTGTAGCATGCCCAACACCTGACGCTCTAGCGGTGTAAAGGCTTTAGATGTCTCGATTTTTACCGGGTTTTGATTCAGCCCCACCAGTAATTTGGACAAGGGCAAATGGAAATAGGGCAGAGCTGAAGTCATGTGCCCGATAAACGTAGGAGAGTAAGTGTTTACTGAATTGGCAACCAGCTTGTCCAGAAGGTGCTCGGCATGTGCAGAGACAAACTCCGGTTCTTCCGGAACGCGAAAATCGGCAAAGTCTTGCTCAAGGTCTTCTAGTGAGCGAGCCTGCGTTACCACGTGTTGACTCAGAAAGTCCGACAGGTTTGCCGACAAATGCTGCTCGATTTCTGCCAGTTTTGAGTCACCTTGTTCGGGCACGGTAAATACCCGATATAAATGCTCCAGGCTTGCTTTCGCTTTTTTCAACACGATCTCTCACTCAAGGGTTGTGTACCGACTCTCAAAAGAAAGGCACCAACTATCAACAACAGTATAGTCAATTTGCCAAAAACCCCGAAAATCGAAATAACCTGGAGCCTAAGACAGCTAACACGCTAGTTTACTTTTTTATGCCATTGGCTGCAATCTACCTTGATATCGCCGCGTAAGTTAGACAAGACGGTGTTTGCTGCTATATTCAGGAAAAGCAGACGTGGAAAATTGCGCACATTGTAAAAACCCAGGTATTGCAATGCTTACATCGCTTCCCGTCGGCTACCTTTAGGGTTACTACTATGCAAGTGCAAGAGATCAATCAGGATTTTAATCTGGAGAATGTCGTACCATTTTTCCAGCCCATCATGGACTTAAATCAAGAAGGGGTTTGGGGCTACGAATGTTTAGCCCGGCTTATCTATCCCGGTGAGCATATTTTCATGCCCAGTGACTTTCTCTATCTGGTGGAAAAAAATGCTTGTCACGGTGAGCTTACCCAAAAGATTTTTCACGAAAGCGCTCATTATTTTCGCAATCGCCAGGTTAACTGGAGCATTAATATTACGGAACAAGACGTTCTCGATCCGCAAACCGCTGTTTTTCTGGAGCGCAGCTTACGAGACTACCCCAATGTTCATCGCATTACTCTGGAGATATGTACTCATACCTTATTTACCCATTCCGAACAGTTTAAAACCTTCATTTTGCTGGGTAAAACGCTGGGGATTCAGATACTCATCGACCGCTTTACCCAGCCTGCTGAGCAATTGCTCAAGGTATTAGATTACCCCATTGATGGGGTTAAAGTGGAAAGCGGTGCTATTCAAGCATTAGTGCAATCTCAGCCTGAAGTGATGCAAGAGGTTTTGCTCAAGGCCAAAGGCAACGATGCGCTATTGATTGCCGAGCACGTGGAAGATGATTTTACCCTCAAAACGCTGCGCAATATCGGCATCGAATACGGGCAGGGCTTCTATTTCAGTCAGCCGGCGCCTGTTGTTGCCTGACTATTCACCAAAACCTTGTTCCATTTTCTTAAGGTTATCCATTTGGGTTATCCATTGTAATTGAGACTCGCAATAGGTATCGACTACCGGAGCCAGGTGCTGGGCCTTGTCTAAGGCACCTAAATAAACAATTTTAAGACCGGCGTATTTTGGGTTTTCATTAAAAATCGGCGTGGCACAATCGCAGCAAAAGCTTTTTGATGCGTTTTCCGAAATCTTAACGGTTTTTAATGTCCCTTTTTCCAGCGAAAAGTCACTACTGAGGAATACCACATAGGTGGAAAAGGCACTGCCATTGGCCTTACGGCAAAGATTACAATGGCAATTTAAGATAGCCTTAACATTCTCCGAAGTCGTAAACTTCACCTGTTTACAATTGCAACTGCCTTCCATGAAATCCTCGTTTTTAATTGTTACTGATGGCTTTATTGTTGTCGGCTATTAGGCACTTTAAGTTCATAGCTGGTATATTTCTGACCAAACATTGTACTCTCGTACACTCTGGATGCCATTTTTGTCAGGAACTTGTATTCAGGACGGGTGTTAAACAGGTGCAAAACAACAGTGCGATGGCCTAATTCTGATGCCCATATCATCAAGTCTTTGAATACCCGGATGCCAATGCCCCAATATGCTTCATTCAGGACGATGGCAAGCTCATAGGAATCATTTTCAAACTGGATGCCACACCAACCAGCAACGGCGCCATTTATCCTGATCCCTCTTACTTTACATCCTCTGGTTGCATCCACGCTTATCTTGCTTGCAATCCAATCCGCCAAAGACTCATCGTTAAACTGCTCGTGGGTTACTAAGTGTTTTCGAATCTTGTCTTCATTCAGAATTGCAAGGAACTCACCTCGTTCAAGCTCTTGCAAGTTTGTATATTCTATTTCTGTCATAGATGGATTCATTGTTGTTTAACAGCCTGGTTAAGCGATTAACATTGACGCAGCAATAGCCAACCCCAGAGGTAATGATAAGAGACCAAATAGCCAAACACGCTTTGTTAAGGGAGGAACGACTAAATCGGCGAATCTCTTATGAAGCTGCCAAGGTAGCACAATAAGTATGGCGCTAGTAATAATTAAAACCCAACCAAATAGTTCAAAGAACCTTGAAAAAGTCATTTCTTCAGATATAGCAACAAACGACAAACCAACAGTTAGCCTTAATAACATCTCCGTAAAGTGAACTCTTGCAGAACTCGCAAAGCTATTCAGGAATGAAGCTATTCGTTCTGGCAATACAAATGCTCCCAGTGCCAGTCCTATCAGGAATACTGACGTCGCGCAAACTATTGTCTTAGCTAATAATTCCGTCATGATGGATTACTTTTTTACGTGGACATAGATGTCCTTTAAATTTGTAATCTGATTTAGCTATCAACTTCGCTCGATTCAGTTTTAACCAGAGCTAACCTGTAACCGTTGAACTTTTTAGTGAGCACGACTTTTAAAGCATAAATGCCAAAGAATAGGCCAATTAGTCCCCCCAATAATTGAGAATAAGTACCTATCTCGCTGGTATTGAGTCCCATAATTGCCGATGCCATCCCTATAACGAAGCCTACCGCAAAAGCAGTCGGGAAGGTCCATAGCATGGCTCGCCAAAACCAACTCCACCATACTTTAACAGTCCATTTCCATGTAACCTGAATTTCTTCCATTATTTCCTCTTTTTTAAATGTCACACATCTTTACAGCGGCTCTTTTCAGTGTTGCCACTCTCTTGCCGTCTAACATTCTTCACTCAGGGTTTGCTAATTGCAATAGCGACAAGAAAATCAAATGAAGCTGATTGCTTTGAAGTAAGAATGTTTTTTCAGCGGACCTGACTCTTTTTATTCTTGATTCTCATCATATATTCCCTGTCTCACACGAAGTTCCTATAATACTTCCCACCAAAAAATGACTTCCTTCGGGAAGGCCATAACAATCAATCTAAGGAAGGAAACTATGCCCCACTGTATTGTCGAATACTCTGCCGATCTCAAAGAGCAACCACTTATGACTGCGGTGTTTGATGGCACCTTAAAATCGGGGTTGTTTAGTCATGATGGTGTTGATATCAAAGTGCGGGCGCTGCCTTTTAAGCATCATATAACCGGGGATACGCAGGCTTCATTTATCCACGTTGTGCTTAAAATTCTGGCGGGTCGAACCAGCGAACAAAAACAACGGCTATCAGATTCGGTGTTACAGCATATCCTCAGTAATAACTATGCAGATTGCTCTGTCACCGTTGAGGTGTTAGATATTGACACGCCTTGTTATGCCAAGGCGCTGGTATAGCCCAATAAATTCAGAAACGAAGGAAGTTAAGCCATGAATAAAAATCTGACGGATTGGGTACTGTTGCTCATCGCTATTTTTGCGCTTATGGGCGCCGTATTTGTAGCAGGGGTAATAGCTGGGCAGGCCTTTATTACTGGGGAAGTTGAACTATCACCCCTTTATTTCGGTATTTTAGGCGGTGGTTTTGCTGCTGTATTTGTGTTGATGCGCAGCGTAAAGAAACTGCAGATCCGCTTTAATCAACAGCCTTAACAGGGCATAAAAAGAGACGCCCTGTTATAGTGAGCTTACTAACTGCCAGCTTTGCTGGCCGCTGTTCCAGTATTTGCGCTCAAACGGGGTAAACGGTGCGCCTTGCTCCACTTGGTTAATGGCGGCATTGCGACCACATAGTTCCAGCGCTTTAGCAAATTCCTGTACATAGATTTGCCAATTACTGCGCACGGTAAGGGTACCGCCAATTGCCAGAATATCCTGCAGAGAGGCGGTTGCATGCCAGCGTTTTTGCACCTGTGCCGATTTGGGGTAGGGGTTGGGATACAGCAAGTAGTGTCGAGCTACTGACCAGTTCGCTGCTTTCACTAAACGCCAGAAGTCGATAACATCAGCTCGAACCACACAGTAATTACTTACTTCGTTTCCGGTATTTGCTTCGCCTTGCATAAACTCCTGATATTCTTCTTGTTTACCGTGCTTCTCCACCCGCACTGCGGATTTATCCACGCCTACCACTAAGGCATCAGGATACTGTTTGGCCAGTCGCCAGGTGCTTTCGCCAATACCACAGCAGGAGTCGAGAATAATGTCTTTTTCTGGAAACTGCTTTAGCCAGGCGGATACACGCTCGTACGCTTCTTGCGTATGTGCCTGGATTGGCTTTTGGTTAACACTGTTTTGGTGGCGTAAAACAATCTCGGACAGCTTATCGTGGATGTCCGTTTGATTAGTACTAATAGAGCGAGAGTTACCTTGCATATCAGGAGCGGATCCCTGTACCGGTAGACAATAAACGCCACGCAATACCCGCGAAAATCAGATTAAATACCACCAAAACAGAAAGCGAGGTTAACACGGTAAAATCCGACTGGCCTAAAAAGCCAAAGCGGAAGCCACTCACCATATACACAATCGGATTGATCTTACTCACCCATTGCCAGAACTCTGGTAACAAGGATAAGGAGTAAAACACACCACCTAAATAGGTTAAGGGGGTGAGCACAAACGTGGGAATAATACTGATATCGTCAAAGGTCTTGGCGTAAACCGCGTTGATAAGCCCGGCTAATGAGAATAGCGTAGAAGTAAGTACTAACGTAATGACAATAACAGGCAGGCTGTGCAAGCTGATATCCACAAAAAACAAAGAGATGCAGGTAACGATAATCCCGGTGAGTACTGCCCGGCTTAAGCCGCCGCCCACATAACCGGCGATGATCACCCAGGTGTGTACTGGCGAGACGATAAGCTCTTCAATATTACGCTGAAACTTGGAGCTAAAAAACGAAGAGGAGACATTGGCATAAGAGTTGGTGATCACCGACATCATAATCAGGCCGGGCACAATAAACTCCATATAAGAAAAGCCGCCCATCTCACCAATGCGACTGCCAATCAGGCTACCAAAAATCACAAAGTACAAGGTCATGGTAATGGCGGGCGGAACCAGGGTTTGCACCCAAATACGGGTAAAACGCGTAATCTCTTTGCGCCAGATGGTTTGCAGTGCTACCCAGTTATAAGCATCCATTAGTTGGCCTCCTGTGTTTGTTCATTGGCTTTTCGGCCATTTTCCACCAATGTCACAAACAGCTCCTCTAATCGGTTGGCTTTGTTGCGCATACTCATAATTTCAATGCCCTTGTCGGTGAGCTGCTGAAATAAGCGGTTTAGACTGTTATCTTTGGGAATGTCCACTTCCAGGGTATGGATGTCAGGCATGCGATAGGTGAAGCCTTCGAGTTTCGGATCTTCGCTGCAGCCGGGCAAGTCCAGGATAAAGGTTTCCATGTTCAGTTTACCCAGCAGGGCTTTAATGCTGGTGTTCTCCACAATAATGCCCTTGTCTATGATGGCAATATTGCGGCACAACATCTCCGCTTCTTCCAGGTAATGGGTGGTGAGAATAATGGTAATACCTTGCTCGTTGATTTCTTTTAAGAAGCCCCACATGGAGCGTCGAATTTCGATATCTACACCCGCTGTAGGTTCGTCCAGAATCAGCATTTTTGGTTCGTGCATCAGTGCCCGAGCGATCATCAGGCGTCGTTTCATGCCGCCCGATAAGGTGCGCGCCGGTTGATTGCGTTTTTCCCACAAGTCCAATTGCTTGAGGTACTTCTCTGCTCGCTGTAGGGCGATATTTCGGGGAACACCATAAAAGCCCGCCTGATTACAGACGATTTGCAGTAAGGTTTCGAATTGATTGAAGTTGAACTCTTGCGGTACTAAACCGATGCTGGCTTTTGCTGCGGCCAATTCAGTATCGATGGAATGGCCAAACACTGACACTTCACCTTCGGATTTGTTCACCAAAGAGCTGATCACGCCAATTGTGGTGGACTTACCCGCACCATTTGGGCCAAGTAACGCAAAAAAGTCGCCGGAATCCACGGTTAAATCAATGCCTTTTAAGGCTTGAGTGCCACCCTTATAGGTTTTTTTCAGGCCTTTTATTGCCAATGCGTGCATGTTGTTTCCCATCGTTCTGTGTGCCAAGGATATTGCGGTGATTTTAATTTATTCAACCCGTATAAAACTAATTGCTGCTGGCAGTATTATGCCAGCCAGTCAGGAATTGCTTACAGGCTTGATAATGACGGTTTTGTTGCAATGGTTTTAATTGCCAGCCTGTCTGATATCTTCATCATACAAACAACAATAAGGAAACACCATGGCACATCTTGAACCGCTTCCGGCGGAAACGACACCAGAACTGGCTGAACACTTTGAAATCTTCGTGAATATTTTGGGTTTTGTTCCTAATTCTCTGCTGACCATGCAGCGCCGTCCCGAAATCGTCAAGGGTTTTGGCGTGTTAACTAAAGCTGTTATGGCCGAAGATGGTGCGGTTGATTTGGGCTTCAAGCGTCTATTGGCCCATTTCGCCAGTCGGGCTGCAGGCTGCCAGTATTGCGAAGCCCACAGTTTAATTGCAGCTGAAATTCACGGTATTGCCCATGAAAAAGTGGCTGCAGTTTGGGAATATCAAACCAGCCCGTTATACACGGATGCCGAGCGCGTGGCCTTGGACTATGCGTTAGCGGCCGGAAGTGTACCCAATGCCGTTGATGAGCCCCTAATGGCCCGTATGAAACAGCATTGGTCAGAGGATGAAATCGTAGAAATCCTTGGCGCCATTTGCCTGTATGGCTTTTTGAATCGCTGGAATGACTCTATGGCAACGGATCTTGAAGCGGCACCCAAAGCACTAGGCGACGAAGTGCTGCAAAAGGGCGGTTGGACTGGCGGCAAACACGTTAAATAAAGTACTGCCAAGGATGTGAGGCAATGCCTCACATCTCCTCTGTACTGCTCTTACACTTTGAATTTGTGTACGATGTCTATTAAAGAATGACTGCTTTTCGCCAGGTCTTTAGAGCGATCAGCTAAATCGATTACTCGCTGCGCCACGCCACTTACATCACTGCCGATATTGTTAATATCTTTCGACATATTATGGGCTAACTGGTTTTGCTCTTCCGCTGCGGCGGCGATGACAGAGGTCATACCGGTGATCTGCTCCATCGATTCCCGGATACCGTTAAGGTGAGTGCCGGTTTCTTCAACCAAGGTGGTTGCAGCATTTGTAATTTGATTACCGTGAGCCATGGCATTGACCGCTTGAGTGGAGCCTGTTTGAATGCTCTGGATAATATCTTGGGTTTCCTCTACCGCGCTTTGCGTGCTGCTGGCCAAGGTGCGTACTTCATCGGCAACAACAGCAAAACCCCGGCCTTGTTCACCAGCACGGGCAGCTTCGATTGCCGCGTTTAAGGCCAGTAAATTGGTTTGATTGGCAATGTTCTGGATGGTGGTCAAAATATTGGTGATCTGCTCGATATCATCGTTGAGCTGGCCGATGACCGACGTCGCTTTATTAACTTCGGTATTCACATCACCCATGGTATTCACAAGGTCGTCCATGGCGGCGCTACTTTCCAGTACTTGCTGATTGGTGTTGTCGGTGACTTCCGCCACGTGCTGAATATTTTTGGTGACTTCCAGCGAAGCTTGAGACATTTGCTCTGCTTCTGAAACAATACGGTCTACTGAATCGCGGCTGGTGGCCAAGTCCTGGCCACATACGTTGGCCACTTGTTCGCTATCTTCACAGCCAGCATTCACCGAACTGGCGTTTTTATCGATAGTACGCACGATATTGGCCAGATTATCGATAAACTTATTTATCCAGGTGGCTAGTTCACTAGTTTCGTCCTGGGTATAAATACGGATGTGCTTGGTTAAATCCCCCTCACCTTCGGCAATATCCTTCATCAGGTCACGCATTTTAACGATGGGCTTAACAATCTGATTGGAAATAATGTTGATCACCACAAAACCCACACCTGCGAGGATCACGGCGGCGATAATCAATTGAGATAGTGCGGCGTCACTGCGACTGGAGATTTCATCTCTCAGTCGATTCGACGTGGCTAGCATTACTTCTTCAGGTACGCTTACCAGCAAATACCACTGTTTGTCGACACCACCGATTTCGGTGCGAGTGATCACATTAACTTTACCGCTGGTGCTACTGGAATAAACATTATTGCTGCTGGAAACCGCTGCGCTTAATTCTCGGGCGAAGGAACCACCCAGTTCCGATACCGCTTTGCCGGAGGCGCCGGGGTCTTCACTGTATCCGATAATATTTCCGGTTTCGCTTAACAGCATCACTTCGCCTTTGCCATCAAACAAGGCGTCGTCACTTTTAGTCATTAAGGCTTTTACAAAGTTGGCGTCAAAATCGACACCTACAACACCAATGAACTCACCGCGAGAAATAATGGGTACTGAGATGGTGGTTAGCAGGTAGTTAACGCCACTTAAGTCGAATACATCGGGATCAATTAAGCAGCGATCACGACGACTGCGGGGACAGCTAAAATAGCCATTTTTACTTTCATCCACCACGGAACTCACCCAATCCAGGCTGATGGTGCCACCTTCACGATACCAATAGGGGGAAACACGGCCGTTGTCCAACATACCCAACGGCTTATTGCGTTCATTACTGTTAAGAAAGTCCGCATCGTTGCCAAAAACATCGGGATTCAGGGGCGACATTATGCCCATGTAGCTGGGGTGGGCTTCCAACAGGTTGCGCAGTTTATTCAATACCAAAGCGCGGGCTTGCCCCGCATTAAAGCCATTTTCCTGCCAGGTGCGATGCAATAAGCTCAGGTCCGCGGCAAAGGTTTCTGCCACTAATGCTGCGTTCTCTACATTTTTGGCGATTTTCGCCGCTTGTACCTGTGATTCTGCCTCAATCAGTGCCATACCGTCTCGGCGTAGTGCTTCCCGAGCCACCTTTTCTACTTCGGTTTTTACGCTGGAGCTGTTGTAAGTGGTGATACTGGCAAGCACCACCGTTAGCAGGATGATGATAAACATCACCGAGTAGGTTATTTTGTTTCTGATGCTTCGGGTAATAAAGTTCATCGTATGGTTGCTTTGCGTCCGATATGGTTGTTTTTTATTACAATTAAGGTGGCCTTGTCCACTGTAAATTAGTATGCAATCCCTTGATTTAAAAGGCCCTGAGAGATAACTATGCATTTTTCCGCATAGCTATTCACTCACTTAATTTCTACGCTCTCTTTTTAGTTTATCTGCAAATCTCAGAATTTCTTGTGTTTTCCTGTAATTGTTTGAAATTTATTGTATTTTGGTAGACTTAATTGCCCTAAATTGGGCATTTCACAAAGCATCCGTACTTAGCACTATGTATGGCGAACAGACTTAACCCTGGGCAAGTTACATAACTACCCATAAACTGATTTATTACCGAATTTTTACTAAATCACCTTTTTTATTACAGATCTGCCTGTTGCAATAACACATTGATTTGTTCGGCCGACATACACTGTCCTAGTTGCCAGGTGGTATTGAGTTGTTGTTTTAGCTGCTCTATTTGGTTTTTCTGGTGACTGAGTTTTGCTATCAGGTCGGCCAGTTCCTGTTGTTTGGATGCCAGTCGGGTGATCATCATTTCATGGTCGAGATTTTCTTCCTGACTCAATAGTTTTGGTAGCTCTTCCAGACTAAATCCCAGCTTTTGACCCAGTCGAATGCAGTCGAGTCGAGCTTTTACCTTATCGTCATATTGTCGATAACCACTACTTGTGCGGGGGACTTTGGGTAACAGCCCCTGTTTTTCATAAAATCGAATTGTGGAGGCTGCTACTCCAGTCACTTGTGCCAATTCACCTATTTTCACAATGCTATATTCTCACTTGACCTTAAACTTAACTTTAAGGTTAAAGTGTTCAATCATTGAAATCAAATAGCGCTTAGCACGCCTTTTTTATCGCTGTTACTGGAGAAAATCCCATGCAACCAGCTGAAAAGCACCAATTATTCAGTGGACTGACACTACCTTGTGGGTTGAACCTGAAAAACCGTATCGCCAAAGCGGCGATGGAAGAGAACATGGCGGTGTCGGGACAACTGCCGGGTGAAGATCTGTTTCGTTTGTACCAGGCCTGGGCAAAAGGTGGAGCCGGGATGATCATTACCGGCAATGTGATGGTGGATCATCTGGCGATGACGGGGCCGGGCGGTGTTGCGCTGGAAGCGGATACATCGCTGCAACCTTTTGAGCAGTGGGCGAAGCTGAGTAAACAAAATGACTGCAAAATTATCATGCAGATTAATCATCCGGGTCGTCAGGTATTTAAAAAAATGGGAGGTAAGGTGCTTTCACCCTCCGATGTGGCTTTGGATATGGGCGCTCATTCAGGGTTATTCACTCAGCCAAAAGCCATGACTGACGAGGAAATTGAGGATGTGATTGAACGTTTCGTCACTACTGCGAAACGCGCCGAAGCAGCAGGATTTGACGGCGTAGAGGTACACGCAGCCCATGGTTACCTGTTAGCTCAATTTTTATCTCCACTCACTAATAAGCGTCAGGATCAATGGGGTGGCAGTATCGATAACCGTTCACGGTTGCTGCTGGAGATTATCAAACGAATTCGACAAGCTGTATCACCGCAGTTTGCGCTGTCGGTAAAACTGAATTCTGCCGACTTCCAGCGGGGCGGGTTTGACGTGGACGATGCTAAAAAAGTGGTTGAGAAACTGTCAGAAGAGGCGGTGGATTTTATTGAATTATCCGGTGGTAGTTATGAAGCGCCTGCCATGCAGGGCCGCACTGCAGACGGACGGACCCTTGAAAGAGAAGCTTACTTTTTATCTTTCGCTGAGCAGATAGCTGCTGTGTCTAAGGTGCCTGTGATGACAACGGGGGGCATTCGCCGTTTGCCTGTGGCAGAAAAAGTGGTTGCTAATAATGTGGCTCTGGTGGGGATTGCCAGTGCATTGGCATATAACCCGGATTTACCTAATCGTTGGCAACAAGATGCCCGTTTCGAAGGTGTTATTCCACTGGTTAACTGGAAAGATAAAACCCTGGCGGGGCTTGCTACCATGGCGATGGTTAAGCGCCAGTTGCGTAGAATTGGTGCCGGTAAAACCAGCAAACAAAATATTTCTCCGCTTGTTTCCTTAATTGCTGATCAGTTGCGGGCTGCCAAACTCACCAAGCGCTATCGCAAACAATATGCAAATGAGGTGAGCTAATCTTTGATTTGTGCGTACCATATAGTTCCTTTCCAGAATGAGATTGAATAATGGTACAGCAAGCTATCAAAGGTGTAATTTTTGATATGGACGGTACGCTGGTGACCTCTGAGCTTGATTTTGCGGCGATGCGCGAAGCTATCGGTTGTCCAGCAGAGCAGGATATTCTTGATTTTATTGCTACTTTGAATTGCGAAGAGGCGAGGGAGCAGGCCGAGCAAACCATTATTGATATTGAAGTTGCCGAAGCCGAGCATTGCCAGCTGATTGACGGGGT
Organism: Planctobacterium marinum; assembly: GCF_036322805.1. Classification (GTDB taxonomy): domain Bacteria; phylum Pseudomonadota; class Gammaproteobacteria; order Enterobacterales; family Alteromonadaceae; genus Planctobacterium; species Planctobacterium marinum_A. The sequence goes on from NZ_AP027272.1 coordinate 258,816, forward strand.
GCCGGAGATGTTAAAAACCCTGCAGCAATGGCAAGTTCCGGTGGCCCTGGTGACGCGAAACTGTCGCGCAGCGACGGCCATTAAACTCGCTAAAGCAGAGCTGCAGTTCGATCCAGTGCTCACTCGGGAATGTGCGCCCGCTAAACCGGATCCAAGTGCTTTGTTGCAGGTTGCCAACAGTTGGCAGATCGCGCCCGAACATTTGCTTTATGTAGGGGACTATCTGCACGATATTCACGCAGCTGAAAATGCCAGTATGCGCAGTATGCTGGTGGCTTTGCAGGGAACTCCTGACTGGAAACATAACGCCACCTGGCAATGCAACGATTACACGCGTTTCCTGGATATCCTTTCGCCCCTTGTGACAAAAAGTCATTGACACATTTGATTACAAGTGTAATTCTGAATAAATTGATTACATATGTAATAGTGTTGCTGTGGATATATCTAAAACCGAACTGGAAATTATGCAGGTACTTTGGAAATCGCATCCTCTGTGTGCACAAGACGTGATATCTGAACTTAACAAGCAAAAAGCCTGGCATGAGAAAACCGCGAAAACCCTGTTAAATCGACTTGTTAAAAAACAAGCTATCTCCTTCACCAAAGAGGGAAAACGCTATCTTTACAGCCCCTTGATTGCCGAAAAAGACTATCAGCAAAAAGAGAGTGCGAGCTTTATCAGTCGTCTGTTTAAAGGGCGGGTATCGCCGCTGGTGGCCGGATTTGCTAAACAGGAAACCTTGTCTGAGCAAGATGTTGAAGAGTTAAAAGCGATTATTGCCGATTGGGAGAAAAATCGTGATTGATTGGCTGCTAATGCAGCTGCCGGGTTTCTCTCTGGTATTACTGCTGTTGTTAGCATGTTATCCGTTGGCAATTCGATATTTGGGCGCCGGCTATTACTACGCATTGTGGCTCTTTGTGCCGCTGCAATTGTGGATCACTCATAGCAGAGCGGGTAGCGAGGTGTTTGCTGAGCTCGGCGTTAGCCGGTTTACCGTTTATGGCCAACAATCTTTCTCCACCTTGCAAAATACTACCACCCCCTATGGCAGCGAATTACTGATGATCTGGCTGTCGGGTGTGGTTAGTTTGTTGTTATTGGGTGTTTGGCAGCATCGCAGTTTTATGCGAAAACTAAACTTGCAACCGGGAAATCTGCCGGTAGCGAAAATACAAATTCCGGCGAGAGTAAAGGTATTGAGCAGTGCAAACCTGCAAACTCCGATGGTGTCCGGGCTGCTTTTCCCGAAACTTATTTTGCCCGTTGGTTTTGCGTCGCAACCGGAAAAAATGCAAACACTGATGTTACGCCATGAACTAGTCCACCTGGCTCGGGGAGATTTGCTCTGGAACGCGCTTGCCGTAGCCCTGCTCACTATGTTTTGGTTTAATCCACTTTCCTGGGTGGCCTATCGCTGTTTTCGACAAAGCCAGGAGCTGGCATGCGATGCCAGGGTTTTGCATAAGCAGGATAACGATACCCGCCTGTTATACGCCAAATCGTTTGTCAGCCTGGCGCAGCAACAGCAAACCTCAACTTTCAGTTCTCTCTATTTTGGTGGTAAGCAGAATATCAAAGAGCGCATTCTCAATATGCGCTCAGGCAAGAGAAGCCTGTTAAAGCTGTTGCCACTGACAGTAATGTTTGCTCTTGCTCTACCGTTATCACAGGCTATTAGTGGCCAGAGCAGTGAAAAAAATGTGTATGAGTTTAAGGTACACCCGGTGATGCGCATTGAGCCTGTCTATCCCAAAATTGCAGCAGAGCAGGGACTCGAGGGCAGTGTGGTATTGAAGTTTAGTGTGAAAACAGATGGTTCAGTGACCAACGCTAAGGTCATTCGCTCTACCCCCGGAGCCGTGTTTGACGACAGCGCAGCACGAGCTCTGGCACAGTGGCGATACCAAGCAGTAGATACGCAAGTGGATAATTTGCTGGTGCAATTGGATTACGTCTTAGGGGATAACCACAAAGATAGTTTGCTGGCTGATCTGGAGCAGATAAACGTCTCTCCCGGTAAGTTGAAATGACGGGGAGAAATTTAAAACAAGCCCATTTGTTTTGAGCTGATGCTCTCAAAGTTTTGCCCTACAAATGGCAAAATACCTTCAGCGATGGGTTTGAGCTGTTTTTCTACGTAATGATGATAATCAATGGGGCTGCGCAAGAATTCAAGTGGCTCTGGACCATTGATAGTTTGCACGTACTTGATCCAGCCCTTTTTCTGATATTTGCGTTTTTTCCCTTGTGCCTGAAGGTGGTCGTCAGCGATGCGCGCCGCTTTAACATGCGGCGGCACGGTTTTTACATATTTATCAGCACCTTGTCGCAAGCGTTTGCGGTACACCAACTTGTCATCAAATTGTCCTAGTTCGGTTTTATTGACTATCTCATTGATATACTCGCTGACATCTTCACCGGCGAACACCATTTGATAAAGCTGTATCTGAAAGTCTTTGGCCAGCAGTGTCCAGTCAGAGCGAACTGTTTCTAATCCTTTGAACACTAACTCCTCTCCTTTGGCCGTTTTTTTAAGACCTGCATAACGCTTTTTACTGCCTAGCTCTGAACCGCGAATGGTGGGCATTAAAAACTGGCTAAAGTGAGTTTCGAACTCCAATTCCAGATAACATTCGAGGTGGTATTCAGCTTGCAATTTTTCCTGCCAACGTTGGTTGATCATGTTGGCCAATTGCTCACCGGTGTCTTGTGCTTGTGTATCGTCAGCACAATCTTGCAACCACACAAAGGTTGAATCGGTATCACCATAAATCACACAGTGGCCTTGCTCTTCAATCCATTTGGCTGTGGTCTGCATAATGTCATGGCCACGCAAAGTGATGGAGCTGGCGAGTCGAGTATCGTAGAAGCGACAACCACCAGAGCCCAATACGCCATAAAATGAATTCATTAATATTTTGATGGCTTGCGAGCGGGCGCTGTCTTGTTGCCGTTTAGCGACGTCTCGCTGTTGCCAAAGTTGGGTGATAATGTCGGGTAAAAAATGTTTTTCTCTAGAAAACATTGCTCCTTTAAAGCCCGGAATGGCGTCACCAGGTGACTGTAAAGCCTCAATTAATCCCAATGGATCAATCTTAAAAGTGCGAATGATAGAGGGATACAGGCTCTTAAAATCCAGTACTAACACATGGCGGTAGAGTCCAGGACGCGAGTTCATCACATAACCACCAGGGCTTGCCAGACCACCATCTTTTGGCAGATTTGGGGCAATATAACCAGCGCGGTGCAATTTGGGTAAGTAGAGGTTGGTAAAGGCGGCCACTGAACCGCCAGCTCTGTCCAGCTCCAGGCCGGTAAGTTGGCTACGTAAAACCAGGAACTGCATCAATTTGGTTTTTTCAAAAATCTCCAGTACCAGGATGCAATCTTGCAAATTGTATTCGGCGAGTTTGATTTTGTTGTGTTTAAAATCGTGGTTGATGTGTGCCATACGGTTACTGACATCTTCCACTTTTTTACCTTTGCCTAACAATTCCTGAGCCACAAATTCCAGACTGAAGCTGTCAAATTGATAGGTGGCGGATTTGAGGGAGTCTATACCATCTAATACCACGCGTCCCGCCAGGTTTAAAAAGCCAGCCTGGCTACCGGTTTTGGCATCGCGCCAAGACATGGCAGAACCATCTCTACCTATGGTGAGTGACAAATTGTGGCGTTGTGCGCGTTTCAGCAAGAGTCTGAAATCAAAACTAATGACGCTCCAGCCGATGATGATATCCGGGTCCCATGCATTAAAGTGGGCAACAAAACGTTGTAGTAGTTCGATTTCATCCTTAACCCACAATATCCATTCGGGGGCATCTTGTTGGGGCTCACCCACCATCAGTACCAGGTTTCTTTCAGCACTCGCCATGCCTATAGAGTAAAGTTCACCTTTTTCACTGCATTCAATATCCAGTGACATGGGTGAAAACTCTGGAGTGTAATCACTGGATTTTAAACGACAGTGATATAGCCCATGTGGTGTTGATTCTCCAGACACCACAGTGGCGCTACCATAAATAAAGCGCTCCATTAAAAAGCGATCGCTCAATCTGATGTCATCTTCGTAACTGACAATATCTCGACTTTTTAACCAGTCTTTCAGGGCAAAGTGCTCCGCCTGGGTTTGACTGTAGATAGCACTGCACAACTGTTGATTGAATAGCTTAAGCGGTAATTCCCTGACTTCAGAACCGGGGTGCTGGTGTTGTAAATGGGCTTTTTCTGATTGAAGAGAGTCGCTGCTGACAAACAGTACAAACTTTTCTGCAGGAGAGCAGACTCTCACGGCACCATCGGCGGTGCTGAGCCAATATTCAAGAAAGGTTTGATTCTGCTTTTCCCATTGTTTTCTGGAAAGAATGAAACCTTCGGTAATAGCTTCTTTCATAAGCAGCGGAAAATCACTATTTTGGGTGTCTTGGGAAATTTTATTGTAACATCAGCGGTAGATGGGGTGTTGGATTTTGCGCTGAGCTTACGGGAATAAATAAGCCTGGCTTAACGTTGCATAATGAGTCGCTGAATAGCCCGACTTAATCCTTGTTAGGCGATTCAGAACCCTTAGGTAAGTTTCCCGGGAGATGTCTCTGCCTGGTTATATTGATAACGACAGACGATTGGAGTGAATTCCAGTCCGAACAATATTTGGTAGTTTAAATGTGCAATTTTTCCGCTTTTGCAGCAATTTTCAGGTTTTTTGCGTCTTTGCTGCTGGTTCTGTTTTCGACAGTAGCAGAAGCTACTGAGTCGCCTCATCAGTGGCAAGGTAGTGCCAGCCTCGGACTGGAAAATGATTCTACTGTTATTATTGATGAACTGGATACTGTGGTAGATGAGGATAGCGCGAGCAACACAGTGCGCTTGGGTGTTGATTACCAATACAATCCAGACGACAAAAACGAGTGGCAATTTTCAGGCAATTATATAGTTAAGAATTTCAGCGATAGTGATGACTTTGATTCTGCATTACAAATATATTCAGCCGCTTACAGTCATGAATTTGAACGTGTGACCTTAGGAGTAAGAGCGCAAGTGATTGACTCCGAACTCAACCATGAGCCTTTTCTAAAACTTCAGCAATTGTCTCCTTATGTGTCGTTTTTCATCGGAAAACAATGGTTTGTTAATTTTGCTATCGGTTTTAACGATAAACGAATCGAGACTGACTCCAGCCGTTCTGCACAAGGAATGCAACTCAATGTGGATAGCTATCGATTTATCCAAGGCATTAATCATTATCTGTTGTTCTCTTATAAGAGTGGTAGTGAGAATGCAGAGGATCCCTTGTTCAACCAGTTGTTTAACCAGGTGCGCATTGGTTGGGTAAAGAAAATAAGGCTGTTTGAACGGGTTAATAAACTGCGGGTTAACTGGCGTTATTTGCGGCGTAACTACAATGACGAGATACACCCGGATATTGATGGGTTTCGCGTGGATAGTCGTCGCCAGTGGGAATTTGAATGGGAGCTGGAGTTGAATTCTAGCTTTCTTTTGGGGGCCAACTATCGCTTAAACGAACAAGACTCCAATCTTGGTATTGCACGTTATGATCAACATATAAGCAGTGTCTCGTTAGAGTATCGCTTTTGAGGTTTGCTGTGGCATTGCATTGGCAAGCTTACCCGGCTCAAACGGTAACAGTCCTTTTCCGTACAGAGGATCGAAGCCTTCTTCGCCTAGATCAAGGCAATTGTCCAGTGCTAATTCCACCCACTTAATTCCCTCTTTTTGCGAAGGTAGTTGGCTGGCAATCCAGGCGGAGACAAAAGGAGCAGCCATTGAGGTACCGGATTGTGGAATTGTACTGTTTTCTTGGCCAGCAGCCAGAATGTTTACTCCGTAAGCTGCCACGTCAATGTGATTACCTCGGACGGCTTTCTTATAAATTTTGTTGTTAAGATCGACTGCCGTCACTGCGACAGCGCAACTATATCCGGCCGGATACATGGGTTTAGAGAAAGGACCTTCGTTGCCTGCTGCTGCAACGATAATCACACCTTTTTGGCACAATTGCTCGATACCTTTTTCCAACAGGCGGTTTGGTGGCCCCGCTAAACTCATATTGATGACTTTGATATCTTGCTGCACCAGCCAGTTTAATCCCCGCAACAGACTCAGAGCGGTAGTGATGGATTGGCTGCCTTTTGCTTCCACAAAAACCGATGCATTAAAGAGTTCTACTTGTTTGAGAATGCCTTGATATTGTGGTCCCTTGCCAGAGAGTACGGAAGCTACGGCTGTACCATGGGTAAACACCGGTGATTGATTATCTTGAGTAAAATGCTGTTGCGTAATCATTACGTCTTTTAACAAACTGTGCTCAAGGTTGATGGCGGTATCTACCATACCGATTTTGGTGCCTTGTCCCGGCAGCGATAGTAGCTCACCCGGTGAAATGCCGTCTACTGAGGTATCACTGGCTTCACTAGCATTGGTGTATATGTTGCTGTAGATGTGATTCAGATCCAGTACTGCGTCATGCTTATCTAGTTTCTTCATCACCAGTTGATAATCGTTGTGCAAGTCGTACGTAGCAGGCGCTTTGACACTCGCAATAATACTGCCAAAAGACTCAAGGTGTTCTTCATTGCTGAATTCATAGCCTTCTTTTTCTAGTGCAGATTTTGCATCAACATCAGCCATGATGACCCATTCATTTGTCCAAACGCGCTGTTCGTCGATGCCTTTTAACACCGCGGTATCATTCTCAATCGCGTGCAGTGTCTGCTCAAATTGCAAGTCGGAAAAGGCGATGTTGAGATCTTGTTCAGCGAAACTGTCCTCTAATTGCTCTTCCAGAGCATCTTCCGACTGCTCCGTGCCTTCTTCTACTTCGTCATTACTTTTGTCCCCAGTGTCTGTTTGACCATTTGGGTCAAAGCTGCCAAGTCCGTCGCCCAGAGAATCGTTTGTTTCACTCTCTGGATCGGGCTCTTCAGGCGTAGGGCGGGTAGGAATATCTGCGTCGCGGTTGGATTCAGCATTTCTGTCCAAAACTCGGGCTTCAAGTACTTTTTCCAGCTGACGCTCTGTTGACAACAGTGCATCTCTTTCCAACAGGATGATGCTATTTTTCTGTGCCTCTTCTTCCGACAGTCGTCCGGCCATCGCTGCCGCACGCAGTACTTGCCTGTCCAGCATGCGCTCTGTCATTAATTCAGCACGACGTTCGGCGCTACGCTCATTGGCCTGTGCGAAGGAGAAACTAAACAGCGTCACGCAAACTACGGCAAAACCAAACAGACACTGATAAACCCGCAGTATCATTATTGCTTGCTTGTGTTTGATGATATTTTGCACTGCCGCACCTTTAAACAAATTCATGACTTACCTGTCATTTTACATTAACTTAATACTTTATGACGGTTGAGAATTGTGATTTATTTCACTATTACGCCATTATGGTGAACTATTTTGACATATGGCGCTTGGTACTTTATACAGCAAGTCTCAAAAATATTTTGGAATAAATTGTAATCGTGTCACGTTTTACTCACAGAAGGTCAGGATGAATTATTCAGCTGATGAACTTAAAAGGATTTTGGTAGACGAGCTACCAAGGGTGCGGCGTTTTGCCTACTCCCTAACTGGAAACAAAGCAGATGCTGATGACCTGGTGCAAAACCTGGTGCTCAAATTGCTGCAGAAAGGCCTGTCAAAAGAGGTTTCTGTGGTCCCTTGGATACTCAGGGTTTGCAAAAATATTTGGTTGGACGAAATTCGTTCTCGTGATGTCAGGGTTAAAGCCGTAATTGAAAATAAGATCCCCGGTATGGAACGTGATTTCACTGAGGGCGAACAGGAAAATAGATACACGCTTGATCAGGTACTGGCTGTACTTGATGAAATGAGTGATGAACAACGGATGATCATAAGTTTAGTGATCATTGAAGGATTTAGTTACGCCGAGGCGGCCGATGTATTGGAAGTGCCCCAAGGAGCGGTTATGAGTCGCCTTTCCAGAGCTAGAAAGAAAATGCTGGAGTTGATAGAGAGCAAGGTGTGAGTAAGTAACATGAAGCAAGACGATTATGATTTATTATCACAATTCATTGACGGTGAATTGGATACTGCAGAAGCAACTGAAGTCAAGCGTAGATTATTGGCAGAGCCTGAACTGAATGAGCTTTATCAGCAATTAAAACAGCTTAACGACAGTGTAAAAACCGTAATACCAGACTTCCTCAATGAACCATTGAGTGATGAATTGAAGCAATTGCTGAAACAGACTTCGCCAGCTCAGACCAATGAGTCTGATGCTATGTGGCGTCGCTTTTTGCCCATGGCCGCCTCGATTGCGCTGGTTTTTGTTATGGGATACGCGTTTATCAGTCAGCCCTTTCAAGGTAACGGTATGACTATCAAAGGAAGTATGCTGAGTAAAGTCGCCGATGATGAAAATTGGCTATCGGAAAATGGCACTGAAGTAGTGGTGGTACAAAGTTATCAAAGTGCGGCACAGAGTCTGTGTCGTGAGTATTACGCCAGAGCAGATAATAAAGTTGAGCACGGAGTCAGTTGCTATGAACAAGGACAATGGCAAAAACAAGTATTTGCCATAAAAGACAACGATAGCGAGCAATATTATGTAACGGCATCCAGCAGCTATAATGATGTAGAGCAATTTGTTGTGGATAACCACCTTCTGCCGCTCACTGAAAACAAGGCTCATGAATTGCTGGAAAAGCTAGACTAGGATCAGGCTTTTTCCTTGGTAAATTTTATTCTACTAAATTAGTTTAATCCTTGAGGTTCACCAAAAAATAGCTCTAATCCCGCCTTTTCGTATGCGTTTTTTGCTATATACTTGATTCTAAAAGTACAAATAATTGCAGGCTATATAAACTCATAGTTGCCAGTGGCGCATTTAGGTAAGGATAACGGAATTGCTAGATATTCCAGCCCCTCGACGAGTCAGTGAGCTGACCGCTCTGATAATTGATGAAGATCCGCTCGTTCATGAACTCATTAAGAGTGCCATGTTGGAAATTGGTATCTCTAAGATTGCTACGGCACAAAATGCCTATTATGCCGTAAGGCGCTGTGAACAAACGCGTTTTGACATCGTCCTTATTTCCTTTAACGTGCAAAGTGACAAAGACGGATTCCATCTGTTGGAAGAGTTAAAGTTTAAAGGCTATGTCACTAAAGCCACTACCGTAATCTTTTTAAGCGCAGAAACTGCCCCTGAGTTAGTGCATTGCGTGGTGGAAATGCAACCCAATGATTTTTGGGTTAAACCACTGGATAGAAATCGAGTTGAAAACCGTTTGCGCCATATATTTGAGGTGCGTAAACGCCTGCATCGCTTATATTATTGTGTTGATACCGAAAACTACAGCTCGGCAATTTACCTGGCCGATGAACTGCTGAAGCGCAATGAGTTAGCTCACTACTTTCCCAATATCAAACGGGTGAAAGGTGAGTGCTTATTCAAGCTGTTTGAGTTTGCCGAGGCGCAGAAGTATTACGAAGAGTTGCAGCACGAATATAAATACGGTTGGGTGTCTATCGGTTTGTTACGGGCCATGTTAGCGCAAGACAAACTGGAAGAGGCCGAACCCAAAATTAAAGAGCTCAAAGAGCGCGAAGACACCCGCTTTTTGGTGTATGACGTGTTGGCTCATTATTTTATTGAGCATGAAGATTACAAAAATGCTTATGAAGAGATAAAAACTGCCACTCAACTGGCTCCCAGAAACATTGAGCGAAACCGGAAATCCTGTGATCTGGCAAGGCTTAACCACGATCGCAAGGGACAATATCTGTCGGCACAAAATGTGGCTAAGTATGCCAGAAACTCCATCCATGACAGCCCTGACTTGCGTTTAAACGTGGTGCGAACCGGGATTGATTTGGCCACCACTCTCACTGCAGGTGAAGCGAGAACACTGTACGTAAAAATAGAACGTATGATGCGCGAACTTGAAGCGGAATTTGGCAAACAATTAGAAGAACCTTTGACCGTGGTCAAAGTCAGGCTTTTATGTGTCAGGCAGAATAAAAAAGAAGCCGAGAAGCTGTTGAAAGACAAGGTTTCGCAAGAAGCTAATGGCTCCATTGACGAAAACCTGGAAAAAGTTAAAGCTTTCCACGAGTTGGGGATGCGAGAAGAGAGCCTCAAATTGCTCGAAGAGGTGAAAAAACAAATCGGTGGCGACTCTTGGTCTGGACGTGTTGTCAGTGAGTACATTGAACAGGAAAAAATCGAACGCAAGGAAATTCACTTCACGGCGAAAGAACTGGGTGAAATGGCTAAAACCCACTTCAAAGAAAAGCGCTTTAAGCCAGCATACGCAAATTTAACCCAAGCTTTTAAGTTATCGCCCAACAATCCGCAACTAGCGATGAGCCTGTTGCGCTTGCTCACAGCAATGGTGGAGCAAGAAAAAGATACTCTGGATGAGCACCAACAATCATTGGCTTGCGAATGCGCTGCTATTCTGGCAGCGAGTGACATGGAAAATGACACAAAGCAAAAATTAGAAATGTTTGCCAAAATATTAAAAATTGATCTGGCTAATTTGAGTCTTTAACACACTGGCTACAATTAAGAAAAACAAGTAAATAGAGGACCTTATGACCCGCCTTGCTAAATTAACCGCAGCGACCATGCTGACTATCTCCGCTTTTGGCGCTTATGCTGCAGGCGATGCAAAACACTATCCAGGGTTTTTTTTCGGAGCGACTCATGTAGACAGTGAGACTGATGCCACCTTTGGGATTGAATACGAATACAAACTGTCTACCGAATTTGGTGTAGGTGGTGTTTGGGAAAGAACCAAAGATGCACACCATGGGGACGGCGTAAATGTTTGGGTCGGTTCGTTTTTTTATCACCCTGATGAGCACTGGCGTTTGGGTATTGGTTTTGGAGAAGAGCGCGTTGGTGGTTACAAAACCAAACACCACGATTTAATGCGTTTAAGTGCCGCTTATGAGTACCACCTTGAAAACATCATAGTAGCGCCTGAATTGGCAGTGGATTTTATTGGTGATGAAGAAGCCACACTTGCAGGCGTATCCATACTTTATCCGTTTTAACTATTCGATTTGAGCTGCACTGCCTGGCGCCAGGCGGTGCACCACATAATACATTGCCTGATTTAGAAGGACTTGTTGAAGCGCAAGCCGAAGTTGTGGTCTCGTCCTTGGCTTGTAACGCCGGCTAGATAACGTGCTTCGTATTTAAAGCCCGCAATTGTGCCGCCTATCATTGGGCCTATCTGATGAGTTTGTTGGTTGAAATCGTCAAAATCACCCAATTTCCCGTACTCATTGAACATCTCAAGTCCAATCTTTAGGCCATTATCCAGTTTTTTGCTTAGACTCGAGCGAGTAGAGATGCCTACACCGGGGTCAGCGCCGTCACTGTTAAATTGTCTGCTGCCGATCAGTATGGCTCGTATTCTGTAGCCACCTTCTAAATCCCATTGATTTGTCCAGTTAACGGCAAACTCTTCAGCTCTGCTCCCTCTTCGAGTTCGAAGGTCAAAGCGAACACCGCTTGACCAGTTGTCTGAGTCAGTCGCTTTCTTAAAGTTGTAAAGTAGCTCGCCTCTAAAATAGTCATATTGGAAGTCACCACGGTCCCGCATTTGCAGAATCAATCTGCCTCGCAATCTGTCTGAAAAAGCGTGCTGGTAATGCAATCGCGTTGCCCAGTAGTCTTCGTCACCATCGTCATCGGCTGGCGTGTATGCAAGACGCAATTGCATGCTTTTTTCACCTTCCTTGACATTTGGCCCATGTACCCCAGAAGTGTTTGCATGGGAATGGAAAGACAGAACGCTAGTAAGCAGCCCAATCAGTGCAATTGTTTTTATCTTCATATGGTCTTAAATCCTGAAAATCTGGTAAACCTTTACGTTTGATGGTGGCAATTCGATCAACACCTGTAGTGTAGTCTATGTTACAGGCTGCAAATTGTATTGCCCTTGATTTAAAGCTTTGATGTTGGGGAGGAGAAAAAATATAAAAGGCCACTGCTTTCAATTTATTTCGAAGTTTGGCAATGGCTTTTTCGATATAGCAGAGCCAAAACGATTAGCGGCTGGCTAACACCAGTCTGTCAAGGCAACCTAGCCATGCTTGATGATGCAGCACTTTATCTTCTTCGTCATCAAAGCCTGAGTGGATGAGTTGAATGTTGGTGGTTCGCGCATCGACGTCGTCAAACAATACTTCTACCTCACTGAGGTGTGGTTCTCCCACCCATTGCCACGAGAATTGTAGTCTGGTGTTTGGTTGAATATCCATGTATTCACCCATCAAAATGTGGGATTCACCGGCGACGTCGTAAAGATGAAAGCGAAACTTCCCGCCCACGCGAAAATCTGACATGATTTGTCCGATGACGAGATCGTTTAGATTAAACCAGTTGATTAACTTTTTCGGTTCGTGCCATGCAGAGAACAAATTATCGACGTTGTCGTTAAACGTCCCTTCTAGCGCAAAATGCAACATGTTTTACTGCTCTTTTTTCTTTGTGCAAATTATCAATGAGATAGAGCCGATAAACAAGCAAGGTTTATGGGCATTTGTGAATTGTTATACATTTTTTACCCGTTGTCTGCGAGCGCAGTATAACCAGTAGTGTAAACACTAAGATCAAAGCAGGAAAATATAAAACTGTGTTAATAGCTTATGTTCCTAACAAAAACACCCAATCGGCGCAGTCATGGCTAAATGCATTCAGCACAGCAATGCCTGAGCATCAGTTTAAGGTGCTATCAGAGTTGAGTGACAGCGAAAAGTCGAAAATAGAGGTGGCGATAGTGGCTAATACCGAAAACACCGACTTTACTCAGTTACCTCACCTTAAATGGGTGCAAAGTACTTGGGCCGGAGTGGAGAATTTATTGGATTGTAAATCACTGCTGGATGTTCCAATTGTCAGACTACAAGATCCGACACTGGCAAATACCATGGCCGATAGCGTTTTATGTTGGGTGATGAATTGTCAACGCCACAATCCGTTGTATGCCAGACAACAAAAAACAGGTCATTGGCAGTCTCACCCGGTAAAGCCGAATCAGGAGTTTGAGATACTGTTGCTAGGGGCTGGCAATATGGGCATGACAGCGGCCAGGCGACTGCAAGAGCAAGGCTACAAACTCTCTATTTGGGCAAGAACAACACGTGATAGCATATCCGACGATGTGATTTTTTACAGTGACCGGGAAGGGCTGCGCGCTGCACTGCAGCGCGCAGACGTGGTTGTTGCGTTGTTACCTCATACCCCCGATACACGATTTCTACTCGATGACGAAACTTTATCCTGGTGCAAACCCGGTGCTTATTTAATTAATTTCGGGCGAGGTTCTGCCATTAAAACCTCGGCTTTACTCACTCATCTTGAACGCAGTGAGTTAGCCCATGCGGTATTGGATGTTTTTGACGTAGAGCCATTGCCGCAGGACCATCCCTTCTGGCATCATCCTAAAGTAACGGTGCTACCCCATATAGCAGCACCTACAAACCCCCAATCCGCAACCTTGGTAATTAAAAAGAATTTGTCGAATTACATTTCCTTCGGCCAAATACCCAAGGCCGTTGATATTAAACGGGGGTATTAGCCTCGGCGAGGAGACCAAAGGCCATGAACACAAGACAACATTTAAAACTGCTATTGGTACAGATAAGAGATAAGCCTCAAGTGCGCGAAGAGGAGTTTGATAGTTTTGTGCGTTTTGCGGATATCAATAGAGCTCAGCTTGAGGTGTTGAATGTCTTTGACAGGCCAAGGTTTTCGCCAGAGCTGGTTGAGCAATACGATGCCGTGATCGTTGGTGGAGCCAGCGAAGCTAGTGTACTGGAACCCGAGGTTTACCCTTTTGTGCCAGATTGTGTGCGCTTACTTCAGTATTGCCGGCAAATTGGAAAACCCGTATTTGCGTCCTGTTTTGGCTTTCAATTAGCGGTGTTAGCGATGGGAGGGGAAATAGTCAGAGATGAACGGGATTTTGAAATTGGCACCTTGCCCATTTCTCTCACTGAAGCGGCCGGCACGGATCCACTATTCAGTGGCATACCGGATCCATTTTATGCTGTAAGTGTGCATCGAGAACGCGCCCCGCAACTGCCCGCCGAATGCGAGCTTTTGGCCTTTACTGAAGCCTGTCCCCATGCTTTTAAAGTAAGCGGTTTGCCCTTTTGGGCATTTCAGTTTCATCCGGAAGTAGATAAAGATATTCTGATTGAACGCTTGTCGGTGTTTCGCACTCAATATACACAAGATACCGAGCATTTTAATCAGGTTATTGCTCAAGCTAAGGAAACGCCATGGTCCAATGGTTTGGTAAGTAAATTTATCGATTATTTATGTTCCGGTTGAAAAGATTGGAAACAGAAGGCTGTCACCAATAAGCCCTAATATTCTGGTAAATTCCAAAAATTCATCCACACTGTAAGTAGAGAAATCAAATGCCATTGGATGTGCTCACAGCATGAAGGTCGTTTGATTAAAAACAAGAACCCAAAGCATGTGGGCGGAGAGCCAGAAAAAGGCGATTTCCGTTCTGACAGGTAAGAAATGAACTCGCAACTTGCTGGTATGATAACAGGGTCGGCACTGCTATTGAGTGTGTCGATTTATGCTGAACCGCAGCCTGATGAAACCGATGACCTGGCTTTGATGTCTTTCGAGCAACTTTTGGAACTGGAAGTGAGTGTTGCTTCCACCCAGTCTGAAAATATCGTCAAAACACCTGCCGTGGTTTCTCGCATTGATGTGGGCCAGCTACAAAAAATGGGCATCCATAGCTTAGCTGAGATGATTGCCATGCTGCCCGGTGCAGATGTGCAACACACCGGTATTGGCACGCAATCAGTGATGCTACGTGGACTATTTGAGGCCTTTAATCAGAAAGTATTATTTCAATTGGATGGCGTACCCTATTGGCAAGCTTCCCACAGTGACATTCCCATTGCAGGCATTCCTTTGGAGGCAATCAGCCATATTGAAGTGATCCGTGGACCTGGCACGGTGTTTCATGGCTCTAACGCGTCCGCCGGGGTTATCAATGTGGTCACTAAAAAATCTGTTGCTGGCAGTTTACATGCAGCAGTCATTACGGGTGGTGGCAAAGAGGCGGCGCTTAATCATGGGATGCCTCTTTGGGGCGGAACATTAAACCTATCTGCGCATTGGCGTGAGAGCCAGGAATACGATGCTTTTATGGATTTCAGGCCCACTCCCGGTTTTTTCCCGCCGGACACACCAAACAGTGGCAGTATTGTTAAACAACCTGATGATAAATCCATTATGTTAGGCTGGGCAGATGATAGTCTTGAGCTGCAATATCACGAATTCCGCTCAAATGTTCAGGGCCTTGCCGCCGCAGCCACGATTTTGAATCACAGTGAGATGCAACAAGAAGGGCGCCTGTTTAAGGTGGACAAAAGCTGGCTAACGGATACGCAACAGTACCGATTGTATGCTGACTACAGCAACTTCTTCTTGCGCATTCCTACGGAACGCCTATTTAACGGCAGTGAGTTTGGCGTGCAAAACTTTGGTGATGGTGATGATAACAACCGATTGCGGGTCGGTGGTCAGTACATCCATCAGACCAGTGATCAAACAGAGTGGGTGTTAGGTGTCGAAGCGGAGGAGCGGGAGACCGGAGACTACCTGAACACCGATGCAAATGGGGTAACCCGTGTTACCACTATGGAACAAAATGACGTCTCCGAGTGGGCAGTGTACGGTCAATGGTTGCATGATTTTGACGATTTACGGGTGTCTCTGGGTGTGCGTTATGTAGACAACCAAGCATCGGGCGCTAATGTGTTACCCAGGATTAGTGTGATCCATAGTTTTGATGCTTATAGTTCCGTTAAGGTGCTCTATTCCTCCGGTTTTAATTCTCCCAACTTTTTCCAGAAGCACATTAATATTCCACCAGGGGTGATCGTGGGTAACCCCGTAATCGAGCCTGAAACAGTAGATAGCCTCGATGTAGCCTACACTTATACCAAGGATAACGAACTGTTTATCGCAAATTTTTATTGGACCCATGCCGATGACTTTATCCAGCGTATGAGCAATGAGTTTGAGGTTCGCTTCGAAAATACTGATCACTTCAATCGTTACGGTCTGGAGCTGGACTATCAGTTTGCAACGGAAACCACACAGTGGTACTCCAATTTGAGTTATCAGCATGAGGGCAGCCAATTTTCAGAGAAGGATATTGGACGCCAGTTTGTTCCGCGGTGGTTGGCGAGGTTAGGCATGGTATGGGACTTCAAACCGCAACACAGTGTTGGCCTGAGTTTGCGCTACGCCAGTGAGCGGACTGCGGTAGATGAAACTTTGCTTCTCAACATGCAATATCAATATGAGCGGGACTATTGGCAGGCTTATGTGACGTTGGAAAACTTACTTTCGGATGATTATGCAGCCCCCGATTTACAAGATCTGAATCCGTTGCGCACCATTACCGCTGGGGACGAGGACACTGCAGTAAGAGTGGGGGCCAGAGTATTTTTCTGAGTGTGAAAACAAAAAGAGCCGCAACAATTGCGGCTCTTTAAATGGTTTATGAGCTAATCAGGGTTTGCGAAACTTTAAGGTCCAGCGGTCGGTATTACCAGTTACTGACTTGCGACCCACTTCATAGATCAGGGTATCGTCAAGACGGTGATGTAGGTCACTATAATCGACAAATTCAAACCCGGCTTCCTGAATTTCCTTGATTGCCAGTACAGGATCGAAGCGACGGCGATTTTCGTTATTTGGGGCTTCCATGTGGCGTGCTGTGTGATCAACAACAGCATAAGTGCCACCAGACTTGAGCGCGTCGAAGGCGGCTTTATTCATGGCACGACGACCTTCTTCGGAAAAATTGTGATAGTTGCGGAAGGTCATTACCATATCGACATCTGTTATACCTAAACCAGCATCAGACAGTTCCAATGAGTAAAATTTAGCGCCTTCAGCGCGGTATATATTGGCATCTTCAGCAATGATCTGCATGTTTTCAAAGCCAGGCTTATTGCTCAATCTTTCTTTGATGCGGCTGGTTCCGATAGCTCCATAATATTGCCCATTTTCCGCTAATACCGGGGCTAACAATTTAGTATACCAACCACCACCTGGTACCAGTTCAACTACGCTCATATCTTCCCGGAAACCAAAAAATTCCAGGGTTTGCATGGGTAAACGATTATCGTCGCGAGCCACTTCTTTTTCGCTTCGGATATCAGCTAGCAGGGCGTCTTCCAACTTTTGTTGGGTTTTGCTGAGCTCTTCAGCATTGGCCGTAAGACTGCTTAACGCCAGCGATACAGCGGCGATTTTTAATGCGGTTTTGATCATAATTTTCCTCAATTTATAGTTGTTTTCCTGTAGCAGACAACAAGATAGACCCATCATCGTGATTTGTCATTGCATTCAATACGCAGTTGCCACAAAAGGGATTAATTCAATGCTTGGTTTAGGGTATATTCTGTCTCTGGCAAGACTGTCTGACTTTCAATCCATATTTTCGGAATTTATGTTCAAAATTATTCACACCTCAGACTGGCACTTGGGGCAATACTTCTATACGAGACACAGAAAACAAGAGCACCAGCAGTTTTTACAATGGTTGCTGCTGCTTGTTGAGAGGGAAAGCGTAGATGCTATCATTGTCGCGGGGGATATCTTTGATACCAGTGCGCCGCCCAGTTATGCCCGAGAACTCTACAACGAATTTATTATCGGCATACAGAAGCTGGACTGTCAGCTTGTTTTTGTTGCGGGTAATCACGATTCAGTAGCGGTATTGAATGAATCAAAAAGACTGCTAAAGCAATTGCATACTCACGTCATTGCACAAGTATCTGAACAACCCGACGAGCAATTGATTATGCTGCAAAATCAGCAGCAAAATATGTTGGTGTGCGCGGTTCCTTTTGTGCGACCTCGCGATGTGATGTTAAGCGAGGCACAACAAAGTGGGTTGCAAAAACGCCAGCACCTGGGACAGGCCATCAAGGCGCATTATCATTCCCTGTATGCGCGGGCTTGCGAAATACGGGATGAAGCCACCACTGCCATGCCAATTTTAATGACGGGTCACCTTTCGGCGCTGGGTGTGAGTCAGTCTGATTCGGTTCGGGATATTTATATCGGGTCCCTCGATGGCTTCCCTGCGTCTGATTTTCCACCGGCGGATTACATTGCCTTGGGCCACATTCACAAGGCACAAAAAGTTGCGGATGCCGAGCAGATCCGTTATTGCGGCTCCCCCATTGCTTTAAGTTTTGATGAACTTTCACAGCCAAAGAGCGTTGAACTTGTGTGTTTTGAGCAACAGGCATTGCAGTCGGTAACCAGCATTACTATTCCGCGTTTTCAGGCAATGCAAAAGCTCAAGGGCAATCTTAAAGAGCTGGAACAACAGCTGGCGCAGTTGCCTCGTGATGAATCCATCTGGTTGAGTGTCGAAGTGACAGAACAAGACTTTCTGTCTGACTTACAACAGCGCTTACAGCAGCTGACAGAAGGCACAAGATTGGAAATTTTGCAGGTGACTCGGGCTAAAGGTCAGCGTCGCCAGGTATTATCTGCGCAGCACATTGAATCCCTGAGCGAGCTGACTCCCATGGAAGTGTTTGAACGTAGACTGGCACTGGAAGACTTTTCTGATGAAGAGCAACAAGCCCGAACAGCGCGTTTGATAACGCTGTTCAATGAAATTGAATCAAGCCTGGATGAGGACGCTGAAACGCCAGCAAAGGTAGCAGAATCAGCAGCAGAGCAAGGAAAGCTATTGTGAAGATACTGAGTCTGGCGTTTCAAAATCTCAACTCTTTGCAGGGCAGGTGGAAAATAGATTTCACCGCTGAGCAGTTTGATGCCAATGGTTTGTTCGCCATTACCGGCCCCACTGGAGCGGGTAAAACCACACTATTAGACGCTATTTGTGTGGCCCTTTACCATCAAACCCCAAGGTTGGGCGCGCTGAGTCAATCCAGTAATGAAATTATGACCCGCGGACAAGCGCAATGTGGCGCTGAAGTGGCGTTTGAAGTTAAAGGAAAGGTTTACAGAGCCAGTTGGTTTATGCGTCGTGCCCGAGGAAAAGCGGATGGTAATCTGCAACCAGCGGATGTGGAACTGGCGGAGGTGGAAAGTGGCAAAATACTGGCGTCGCAGATAAAACAAAAAGCCGAATTGGTAGAGCAAATCACCGGATTAGATTTCGCCAGATTTACTCGCTCTATGATGCTTTCGCAAGGTCAGTTTGCGGCGTTTCTCAATGCTCGAGAGGAAGAACGGGCTGCATTACTGGAGGAACTGACAGGTACCGATGTTTACGGGCGAATTTCCGAAAAAGTGGCACAAAGAAGGTCTGAAGCTAAGAGACATTTGGAGCAGCTGGAAGCGCGTTTGGCGGGAGCCCAGTTGTTAAGTGATGAGCAGCGAGAGGCTTTACGGAATGACATAGAACAGCAAAGTCTTGAGGCTGAAAAAACCAAAGCTGACCTTCAAAATACTGAAATGCATCTGTATTGGTGGCAGCAACTAGTAAAGCTGGAAGAGGAGTTATCCGGGGCACAATCTCAGCTGACAAACGCACAGCAAGCACGGCAGGCAGCCGAGCCTCAAATGGAGTGCCTCAGGCAAGGCGAGGCGGCCGAGAAGCTGCGCTTCAATTGGCAAAACCAACAACAAAACACAACCGCGCAACAGCAAATGCAAGCACGCATCACCGCACAAGAACAGGCGTGTGCTTCCGCCACCCAACAACAACAGCAAGCAGAGCAACAGTTTTCGACTTTGAATGAGCAGCTCAAGAAGCAACAAGTTAGATTCGGCGAGCTTGAGACCATGATCCGCCAGACCCTGATCCCGTTAGAGCGAGAGTTGCTCAGTACTGAAAATCAAAAATCCGACGCTCAGCAGCAGCTGGGGCAGCTGCAACAAAGTAACAATGAGCTGCAAAGCCAATGGCAGCAGATTAAACAATCCCTTAGTCAAACAGAAAATGAAATGCAGCGTTTGCAAGCTTGGTTGCGAGAGCATAAATGGCTAAAAGGGCTGGAGCACAAGCTATCTGGTTGGCAGGTGAGCGCAAAGCATATAGCTGAACTGCAACAGGTAATTCAGGAAAAGCAGCAGGCTTTGCAAGAGAGCGAACAGCAGCATCAAAGGTTGCTTGAACAAGGTCAGGCAATGGCTAAAGCTGAATCTGAAGCTCGTCAAAAGTGGATGGCGCAGCAACAGCAAGTGATGCAATTAGAGCAAGCGTCAAACGCGATTGTGAGTGAAGAGAATAGAGAGCAGTGCCAACGACAACAGGTTGAACTCAGCCAGCAAATCCCGGTATTAATGAGGCTGAAGGAAATTCAGCGCCAATGGTTGTTTTATCAAGCAGAAATATACACTCAAACAACAGCATTGGCTGAAACGGAGCAAAATAAAGCGACGGCACAAGAGAAAATAGCGCTGCTGCGAAATGATTATGCAAGGCAGGAAAAATTGCTTAAAAGTTTGCAAAAGCAACTGGCCCTGACCCAGGAAATAACCCGCTTCAGAGAGGTACTGGATAAAGATTCCCCCTGTCCTTTATGTGGCTCAATGGAGCATCCAGAATCCCTCCCCGAACTGGTGGAAAGTGAAGTGGCCGAGGAGCTGCAACAGGCTGAACAAGAGCTGGAGCAGTTAAAGCAACAGGGCACAAAAGCCCGTGAGCAGCTTGAGTCGCTCACAGAGAAATGTCGATTATTGGGCTCGGGCATTGAGCAAGCCAAGACACAATCTAGCCAGGCTGAATCTGATTGGCGTGCGCAATTAGCAAATTTTCAGATTGCGGATACTCTATTGATTTCGGATAGAGAACAGCTTAGCCGGTTGTATAAAAAGTCAGAAGTGGAATTGGCGGAGCTTCAACGGCTATTAGCTGAGGACGCGGCTCAGCAGGAAAAACTGAAGGCTGCACAGCAAATGAGCAGTCAGTTGCAGGTTTTATGTGACAGTGCTGCTAATGATGTGTCCTTGCAGCAAGCTAAACTCGATGCTCATCAAAAGCAAATGCAACAGTTGCATAAGGAACTAGAAAGTCAAATTCAATCTTGCCAAATACAATCCCTTGCCTTTATAGAGGAAATGCAACAGGTGGCATTTCCAGAGCCTGTGCAAGCAATTCCAGATCCCCATTGGTTTGACGCTTTGCAGCAACAGCTATCGCAGTGGCAGGCTAATTCCGAAGCGATGCAGTCGTTGACCTCGACTTCCGATAAACTGCAAACCCAGCTGGCGGCTATTACTCCACAGCTGGAAAGCAACGAGCAGCAACTGAAGGATGAGCAGACCAGGCTGGAGGTTATAAAGGAAAACCTGCAGGCCATGCAGCAACAAAAACTAACACTGGCCGGTGAGCAATCCAGCGAGCAATTACTCGATGAGGGACGTCAACAATTAGCCACATTAGTAGAGAACGTGGAAGCCAATCGAAGCGCTGCACAGCAGCTACGGGACCTGATGTTAGCCAGTCGAAATAAGCTGCAAAGCTTGCAACAGCAACATCAGGAAATACAGCAACAAGGTGTCGAGCTTCGCGGGGTTTTCTCTTCCCGACTGGAGGAAAGCCCTTTTGACGATGAGGAAGCGTTTCAGTCAGCGTTATTGCAAGAGCGGCAGTTACAGCAATTACGGGAGCAAGATAAAACACTGGAGCAACGGCTTCAGGAGGCACAAACATTATTGGCCAACACTCAAAACAGGCTTGCTCAGCACCATGGCAATGTGCCCGAACAACAGGATAAGGAACTTCCCGACAGGGATGAGGCGATAGCCAGGTACACCCACCAAAAGCAACAATTTAATGAGCAATTGCAACTGTTAGCAGAGAGGTTGGGGGAGCTAAGGGGGCAGTTGCAGCGGGATGAGCGCAACCGTCAACAGCAAAGTGAACTGGCACACACCATCTCAGAATTCAAAAACGAGTTCGATGATATCCAGTATTTGTATGATCTTATTGGTCATGCCAAAGGAGAAAAGTTTCGTAAATTCGCTCAGGGACTGACCCTGGACAATTTGATTCATCTTGCTAATCGCAGGTTGCAGCAATTGCACGGTCGTTACCTGCTTAGCCGAGAAAACGTTGAAGGTTTAGGCATTAAGGTAACCGATACCTGGCAGGCAGACAATCAGCGCGATACCAAGACCTTGTCGGGCGGGGAAAGCTTCTTAGTGAGCCTCGCATTGGCTTTGGGCTTGTCTGATTTAGTGAGCCACAAAACCAGCATCGATTCTCTGTTTCTGGACGAAGGG
The DNA here is from genome assembly GCF_036322805.1 of Planctobacterium marinum. Classification (GTDB taxonomy): domain Bacteria; phylum Pseudomonadota; class Gammaproteobacteria; order Enterobacterales; family Alteromonadaceae; genus Planctobacterium; species Planctobacterium marinum_A. The sequence goes on from NZ_AP027272.1 coordinate 281,093, forward strand.
TTTGGCACCCTTGATGCCGAAACTCTCGACCTTGCACTGGACACCTTGGATAACCTTAATGCTTCAGGCAAAACCATCGGTATTATCAGTCATATCGAAACCTTGAAAGAGCGCATTCCGGTACAGATCAAAGTGAATAAGAAAAACGGCCTCGGGGTGAGTGAGTTAGAAGCGCAATATCGGGCTTCGGTTGCGGGTTGAATCGAGTCTCATTCAGAACTGCGAGCACGGTTTGCACTGGCTCGCAGTAAGGTTTGCTTACAGCGACGCGCTCAAAGTGATAAATAGGGAGCGGGGTTCACCGACAAAGTAACGATAGTTGCCAAAGGCAAAATCAGCGCGCTCGGCATAGTCTTCATCCAACAGATTGAGCAGCCTGAATGACAGAGAAAAGTGTTCTGATAGCGGCATTGCAGCGCGCAAATTCAGCAGCTGATGACCATCGTATTTTGCCGTGTTGGCCGGATCTAAATAGTAGCTGTCCAAAGCGTACCATTCCAGCTCTACATGGTAGTCGTCTTGCGACCATTTTAAGCTGCTATTGGCATTGAATCGCGGTGCGGTATCGATATCGTTACCGCGAATATCTGTGCCACTGGTTATGGCGGGATTGTTGTCGTAGGTGTGGCGGGCGTAATCCAGTGCTACAGTCCACTGCCAACTTGGCGTGAATTGCCAATTGATTGAGAGCTCCATACCGTCGTGCCTGGTTTCTCCCTCACTGACATTTCGCCGTTGTGTATCCTGGAAAATATGATCGGATTTTTCCATGCAATACAAGCTCACATCGTAAAAAATGGATTGATTCAGAGATTGCCACTGACCGCGCAAGCCAAGCTCCAGAGAAACCATATTTTCGGAGTCCAGGTTGGCACTCACCTGGCCATTTTGCAATCTGAATAACTCTGTAGCCTGTGGTGCTCGATAGCCATGGCTCAATTGAGAATAAACAAATTGTGATGCAGACAGGGAATAGTGAAGCCCCAGCTTAGCCGACCAATTAGAAAAAGTGCGTACCTGATCTTCTGGTCGATAAAAGCGGCAATTGTCCACGTCAGTGGCACAGGCATTACCATCGGAAAGTAAATTTTCGTAATCGTAACGGCTGTGTTCATAGCGCAAACCTGCTAACAGAGCCAGGGTATCATTGAGTTGGTATTGCAGATCAACATAAGGAGAAAGGGAGGTAGTTTGCACTTCGTAATCATAGTGTTCACCTTGTGGTATGGCAGCGCTAAACGGTTCTTCCTGAAACTCTTTTAACCATCCTTCGGTAGAGTCGACATCAACGCCAGTTGTAACCTTAATGTCGCGGTATTGGTAAGCCATACTGCTTAACATCCCTAAGCTGCGCTGCCCGTTTTCTTCGGTGGCTTGCCAGGGGAGGAAGTGCTGCAAGAATGCCATGTCATGATAGCGCAGGTAGGGTTTTAACAGGAATTGTGCGCCGCTGTATGCAAATTCTATTTGCGACCAGGCACGAAATGAACGGCTATCCCGATAGGCTTCTGGGTTTGGATTTACCTGCTTAAGAGCGGCATCTTCATATGCTTCAAAACCTTGAATAAAGCCAGCGGTTTCCTGATCCAAATTGCTATAACTGATGCGATTTTTGATGCTGTAATCTCGATGCTCTTTTTGGTGTAACAAATCGAATTTTTGCTGCTCAAAACCGCTATCGTTTTTATAGCCACCATCATTAGTGGTGACCCCGTAGACAGCGAATTTGTGCTCGCTGTGACTGCTCTTTGCTACAAATTGCTGGCGGTTGTATTGATTAGGACCAGCCTCCAGTGCCACAGAAAGTTCAGGTAGTCGTTGCCAGTCAGGTGACAGCAGGTTAATTACCCCATGTACTGCGTTGCTACCATAAACTACCCCCGCAGGCCCCCGTAGAACCTCAACTCCACCAGATTGCAGAGTGTTGATATCAAATAATTGATTTGCATTACAAAAACCTGGTGCCCGGAGGCTAATACCATCTTCAGCCATATAAAACGCACCACACGCGCCGGCGCCTGTGAGGACCGGGGAGCGTAAAGAGGTCAAATGTTCCTGACCATTACCGCGGCTTATCCAGACTCCGGGGACTCGATTGGTCACCTCTGTTATATGTGTCGGCGCAATTGTGGCAATCTCTTGTTGGTTCACCCGAGACAGGTTGCTGTTCACCTCAGCAAGGGCAAGGTTATTGCGGGTACCGGTAACCACGATGGTATCCATGGCATTTTCTATTGCAAAGGCATTTGCACTTGCAAAGATCAATATAAAACTGAAGATAAGACGCTTGTGAAACATATTGTTCTTTTTATTTGATTTAGCAAAAGCTGTTTTTACTGAGTGAACCCTCAAAAGGAACAAAACAAAGTCAGATTCGAATTAAATTCTCTAATATGACGCTAATTTCGCCGAAAAATGCGAAATTCAATATTTCAATTTAGTCCGTCATGTTCACTCGGTTCATTGTAAAGGGCTTTTCAATATTATAAAACAGAGTTCATTTATTTTATTGACCACCGTTCTTTTAATATAATGCCACATTTGTTGATTGAGTTTTAAAAATCTCAATCAACAGGTAAGCACTCGGTTAAATGGCTGTTTGTTTCCAGCGACCTGTCCTGAAGAGCAAATAACCAAACACTGCGATCAGCGACTCTGCTGCAAGCACAGCTACGTAAACGCCTTGCGATTGCAACTCAAAATATACGGCCAGGCAGTATGCCAAAGGTATTTGTATCAACCAATAACAGAAAAAATTGATGCGGGTGGGTGTCATAGTATCGCCAGCACCGTTAAATGCCTGCACCAGAACCATTCCCAGTGCAAAGAAACCGTAGCCATAAGCCACCATGCGCAAGCAGTCGATGCCACTCTGCAGTACGCCCGGGTCATCATTGAATACAACAATGATATCAGGAGCAAACACAATAAACAGCAGCGCCACAGTTAGCATAAATATTATGTTGTAACGGGCAATAACCCACACGGAGCGCTCAGCCCTGTCTGGCTTGCCTGCACCCAGGTTTTGACCTACGAGTGTGGCGACCGCATTGCTCAATCCCCATGCGGGTAAAATGCTGAACATTACCACTCGAATCGCAATGGTATACCCGGCGACAGCTTCACTGCCATACAGAGACACAATACGCATCAAGATTACCCAGCTTGCGGTAGCTATCAGGAATTGCAGCATGCCTCCCATTGAAACCCGAATAAGTTGCTGAATGATGGGTAATTGAATACGCAGTTGAGCTATTCTTACTTGTATTCTGCCGGCAACACCAAATAGGTGCCAAAGCTGATACAGCACACCAATTCCTCGTCCAATACTGGTTGCAATGGCTGCGCCTGTTACCCCCATCTCTGGTATTGGACCCAAACCAAAAATAAAAATGGGATCCAGTATTATATTGATGCCATTGGCAATCCAAAGGGAGCGCATGGCAATTGAGGCATCACCGGCGCCACGAAAAATGGCGTTGATAATGAACAAATACAAGATAGTGATGGCGCTACACAGCATGATAGTGGTGTAGCTTTCACCCATCGCCAGTACTGCTTCGTCAGCCCCCATCAGGCGCAGGATATCTGCTGCATAAAAGCTGCCAATCAGGGCGATGGCCAATGCTATTGAGAACCCAAGCCACAGCGCTTGCCCGGCAATAGTATTGGCCTGCTCTGGCTGCTTTTGGCCAATGCGCCTGGCAACCAGCGCCGTCACTCCCATACTCAGGCCAATTGCAATGGCATAAATCAGGGTGAGTACGGCTTCAGTAAGACCAACGACGGCCACTGCTGCGAATCCTAATGCGGAGACAAAAAAGATGTCTACAATAGCGAATACGGATTCCATTGCCATTTCCAGCACCATGGGAACAGCCAGTAAAAAGGCCGCTATACCAATGGAACCTTGGGTAAAATCTTGTTGCGTATTATTGTTTAAAGATAGTTTGAATAGTTGCCATAACGATGGCTTATTTTTTTGATCATCCATCACGCTTTATCCACTAAGCAAGGCACTCGAATATCAATAATCGAGCGCGAAAATCTACAGAAAGCAATTACTTTCCGGCCGGAGAGTCTTCAAAAGGCTGAAGCGGTTAAGAGGTGGTACGTTATGCTTGTCGAGAGGACGTGGCTCTTAAGAGCGCGTAAAACCATTAACCGGCTGTGATAACACAATATCAGCGCAAATGAAGTGGATTACATTGTTCATTGGCCTGCTCCGGTAATAGTTGATAAGACTCGGCAGCATGACGAACACAGAGCAGGTTGTCAACGGGTTTGTTTGGAGGGTTACAAATTGCAACAGTCGTTGATTGGCTCACAGGCAATAAAAAAGGCGCTTAGAAGCGCCTTTTATCACATCAAACTAATCAAGGATTAGTCACAAGCGACAGAGTCACCAGCAACAACTTCTGAGAAGATTGAGGTTTCAATGTTGGTAAAGGTTACATCATCGATGAACCAACCAAATTGACTTACAGTCACGTCAGAAGAGATTCTGAAGCGGAACTGTACGGTCTGACCGTTCAGTGCTTGACCGAAGCTGATGGTTTCAGTGTTACCCATGAAGGTTGCGAAGTCACCATTGATACCACTATACACTGGGCGGTTTTGCAGTGCCTGAGTGGAGTTAGTGAATAGTGATGCATAGTTATAACCAGTAGAGAAAGTACCACCAGCAGCCGTTACATCCATCCAGTCGCCACCGTTGACGCTGATCTCAACAACTGCACCATCCCAAGCTTCTTCTAACCAGTAGAAGTGCCAGAAGTTGATGGAGAAGTCTTGACCATAAGCGACTTCTACCATGTCAGTTTCTACGGCAACGTCAGATTGGAATGAGTTGTTTAGTAACAACATAGTCTGGCTACCCAGATCCACACCAGGATTGAATGACTGGAAGTAGCCTGTATTAACTGTATCGAAGGTTTGGGTGCCAGCAGCATCTGAACCACCGTACATCACGTTTTCTTTGAAGTTATCCAGACTGGCCAGTGTTTCCATGTTGTCATTGGCAGTTTGGCCTACAACTGGAAGTTTAACGAAGTCGTAGTTGACCAATGCGCCAGCGTAAATAGTTTCAGGCTCAACAGTATCATCGCCTTCAACCGCTTCAGGGAAGCTTACGCCAAATACTACTTGATCACCTGTACCTGCAGAATTCAGAGTAAAGGCAATGTCGCCACTACTTGCTGATTCAAACAGACCAACATCACCGAAAGTAACCATACCATCGTTAGCCAGTGTAACATCGTGACCACTCAGTACTTCTACCTGTGCGGTTACACCAGAAAGTACTTCACTGCCGTTATTTCTGATGCTGAATGACATGTTGGCACTTTCACCCGCATCGATAACACCGTCTGCAGTACAAACATCAACGCCTGCTTGAGAGATGCTTACACTGCCAGCGCCGTAAGATGCAAGCTGTGTCGCATATGACTCAGTTACGCCTGAGTTGTCATCGCTAAAGCGAGGTGGAGAAATCGCGCCGAAGCCCATACCACGATTCGCGAATGCTTCAACTGCTGCGTTAAAGTCATCAGCATCATTTGCCAGCATGACTGATAACAATGCATCACGTGCTTCTGTGTAAGTTGGTGCGATTGGCGTCGCTTTATAGCTGGCCACCAGGTAGTTAGCCATGCGCGCTTCAGCCACGTCAAACTCATACATGTTCAACAGGCGAACATAAACGTCCCAAAGTACAGCAGCCCACATTTCACCTGCGCCGTGCGGAGATGCACCATTAGTTGGAGGTAGTCCTGGGACTTCAGCACCAGCTGTGATGTGTTGGAAGGTCAGAGGGTTGACTTCCTGGTTTGGCGTGTAAGGTGCACGACGGATACCCGTGTAGAAATCCTCTACGTAAGTACCAGTAGCAAATGGCATTTGCCATTCTTCGTTGCCTGGGATTTCTGCGTCAGACTCTTTGATGATGAACATCATAGAGTGGAAGTCACTCCAGCCCTCACCCATGGAGCGGCCCTGGAAGTTGATCAAACCAGCAGCGTTACCAACCAAACGGTTTTGGATGTAGTGGCCCCATTCGTGAGCGATGATGCCGTTGTCGAATGATGAGTCTTTAAGTGGGAACTTGCTGAATAGCTCAGCAGTTACTTGCTTGCCTCCGGCCATGCGAGAGTACAGTGCCTGACCTTCCTGGTAATTCAAACCTACGTTTGGAATTGTTACTGAAGGATCATCCCCACCCATCGGTGCAGGCGTGCCGTCATCGACATTGTTAACAATAATGGCAGCAATAGCTCCGGCTTCTTGAGCATTTAGTACTTTTTGTACAAAGGTACAGCTACCACGGTCGATAACTGCGATACGACCTTCAAGCGCATAACCATTAACTGCTGACTCACAACCGTCGTTGACAGAGCCACTGTCAACGTCATTACCGTCGTTCAAACGTCTCAGGTTGGCACTAACATCGGTGTACTGCTGAGGACCAAATGAAGACAACTGTGTGGATTCAAGTATGCCTAATGTGCCGTGAGAAACGATATTAACACCCTGATCTACACCATTAACGGCGTCTTTTGAGGTGTATAGGTATTGCTGCATACGCGGACTGCCACCGTCAGAAGGCGTTGCCATGTTGGCATTGTTCAGACCTGAGTAATCTTGTGCTTGTACTTCTAATGGGTCACCACCAACACCACCGCGGCCATAGTTGTCTAGCTGGGCGTTACCCGATGCTTCGTCAAAGCCGTGATCGTACCACCAGTCATGCATGAAGTTGTTCATTACGAACATGTTCACTACAGCAGATTGACGGTTCACAAAGCTGTTTGCACGCTGAGTTTCGTCAAATGGGTAGTCGAAGGTCATCGGTGAAGTAGTTGATACAATGATATCCCCTTCGTTGTAGCCTTGAGGAGCAACAACGTCAGCATAAGCTAATACGTTGTTTCCGTAGGTGTACATGGCATATTCAGGTAACCAAGGATCATCAGTACTGATTTTACTGTAGTTATCTACAGTAACTAATGGTTGCTCAACATAAGCTGTTGGGTCTATTTCTCCAGCGGCTTGAGGGATAACCTTGCCGTGAGGACCTTGGTAAGGGAAACCGTCTTCTTCAGCCCAAACACGATAAGTAAATTCAGCGTTGGCTTGCTCACTCGCATGAGAGACCAAATTCTTGCTGAACAATACTTTACCGGCATTGTTGATAACAAAGCTGAAGTCATGGCTGTCTAACGGGTTTTCCATCTGTGCCAGTTTAACTTCGACATAATAAGAGGCAGTTAGCTTACCGTTTAGATCGTAAAATACTTGCTTGGCGCGCGGCTGACCAACGACTTCCAAACCTTCTGTAGTTTCAGCGTCGAATAGAATGTAATCGCCTTTTTTCTCAGCAATCGTTAAGTTGGCTTTTGTTTTGCCGCCACTGATTTCGGAGATAGCTTTGTTAACGGCAGCTTCAGGTGTGCCGAAGCTTGAGAAAAGTTGCAAAACTTGTGGTGCCGAAACTTTTGTACCCAGGTAACCAGAACCTGCTACCAGGTTGTGCTCACGGTCCATAACGATGTTGTATTCTTTATTAAATACCGGAACACCTTGTACTTCTTGGCGGTACTTCGCCACCAATGGGCCTTGGTCAGTGTCGTGAACATAAGCCAAAGTGGCGCGGTTGAGAGCAGTTTCTTCAGAAGAAAAACCTGTAAGGCTGTTCAGGTAGTATGAAGCTGCATATGCGTTTTTGTGCTCTGGAGCAATCAGGCTCAGATCGGGTTTGCTTTGACTCTCAGGAGCCCACAAAAAGGTTGCTTTACCCATTTGTGCATCAAAGTGGCTCTTAAGACCAGAAGCAGTTGCGCGCTCAGCCAATGCTTTTTCACGCGCTGCGGTCGCAAGGCCTACGCCTTTAAGCTGAGTTGCACCAGCGTGATCGTAATTTTTCAGAGAGTGTGGAGCATGGACACTGGCTGTAGCGGCAGTCGAGGAGAGTGCTGCAGATACCAGCAACGCCACGGTTGAGGGACGAAGCTTGTTCATTGTTATTCCTTCATGTTTGGATATGTTTTTGGGTTCGCATCGATGTAAGCTCGGGCCCCTAATTAGCATCAGAGCCTTGTTTTTTTTCTGTCGTAAACGCTAAAACACCGATAAGCGGATAGCACTTTACCCCGCAGTTATATACAAATGCAATAGTTCTCAATGGCAAATTTAAATGAATGTTCACAAAAATTTACGAAAGATTTTCGCTTTATCGATTAAGTTGCCATAAAGGGATAAAGTGGTCTATTGTCACCGTTGGCTTTTATCTTTGGCTGCTTTGTGCTGTCAAGGTTAAGATATGGCCCTCAGTTTCTATCGTGTGTATTTTGAATAGCGCTTCGCAGGGGGTTTTTTTTGCCACGTCTTTTCTCAGCATTAACACGACAAAATTCTCTGATATATCCACCACTTCGCTGGTATCGAATCCAAGGTATTTCCGCACAAAGGGGTAAATGGCCTTATACAAGGTTTCTTTGGCAGAGAAGACTTGCGTAAACGCAAAGGAATAAGGAAGTGGTGAAGCCAATAATACTCGTTGCTCATTTTCGTTGATTATCTTGCGACTAATACGCTGGATGGTTGCATCTGTAAAGGTGGTTTCCAGATCTAATCCAAGCATGTCAAATTGCCGTGATACCGCAGCAGTTGCAAGATTAACCTTGTGGGAAATGGCACCTACAACGTTTTCTGGCCATTGAGGGGAACGATCTGCATTACTTGGGACTATTTGATTTCTCAACCCCAATGCCTCCAGAGCTTTACCACTGGCGAGTCGACCAGCAATAAACTCTGCCTGCCTTTTAGGGGCCGCTGATGCCAGGTGCGGGCTTAAGAAATGGCTGTTGGCTTGAATAAATTCATTCTGCTGATTTGTATCTGGGGGAATATCGCAAAAATAGAGCGTTAACTGGTGGTTATCCAGAGTTATTTGCTGGCTTCTGACAGGATCTTTTTTTTGCGTCATGACTTCTTACTTTACCGTAATATCGCTGCCGATTTTATTTGCGCCCAAACGGACATATCGGCTTTTAGCTGCAAATTATTGACGGACTTATTGGTGACTTGCGCCAGCAGTGATTGGCCATCGGCGTTGAGTTCTATCAAACTGATCCCGGGTGCTGAACTCGGCTTTATTGTTTGAATTTTCACTAGCAACCGATTCAAGATACTGGTTTGACTGTGCTCATCCAGGCTAATGCTGATGTCGTTGGCAGCAATACACAAACGCACTTTACTGCCTGAAGATAGATTGCTTTGGGGTAACCAAAGTGAATGTTGAGCAAGGGTAATTTGTGTTAAATGGTATTGTTCATCGTAATTTGCGACGCGACCTTCCAGGAACGTCATTGCAGTCTGTTCATCAACCCTATTTAAGCGATTAAACACGTCAGTCACTTCACCTTGTTGCAGCAATTCTCCTGATTCTAATACAAGTACCTGTTGCGCCAACCTGGCAACTTCAGTTTGTGAATGACTGACGTACAATACCGGGATCGCCAATATTGACTGCAGTGCTTCCAGATAACTCATCAGCTCTGTTTTTCGGGCATCATCCAGGGCCGCCAGGGGTTCATCCATAAGTAGTATTGACGGGTTGCTGGCAACCGCTCTGACAATGGCAATGCGCTGCTGCTCACCACCCGAAAGCGAGGCAGGATACCTTGTCAGCAGATGCTCAACACCTGACACCATAATTAATTCATTAACATGTGTCTCTGAAAGAGGTTCAAAGGCGCGTTTTGCGCCAAACTCGATGTTTTGCTTTGCCGTTAAATGGGGAAAAAGCACGGGTTGTTGAAATACAAACCCCACGTTTCTCTGTTGTGGTGAAAGAAAAACATTGTCGTTCTGGAAGGTGTGCTGATTGACTACAACACTGCCTTGTGAGTCCGGTTCAAGCCCGGCGATACAGCGTAATAAAGTGGTTTTGCCTGAGCCTGAAGCACCAAAAATTCCGCTAAATCCAGAGCCAGGTAGCTGCGTTTCGAGGCGTAATTTAAAGCCGTTGCGCTGCTCATTAGCTTTTTGCAGACTAATATCCAGTTGGATCATTTCGCTATCCTGACTACTAGCCATATTTCAATCCATTAGCAGTGTGCTTTTTTTGAAAGCTATACAGTGCAACCAATACGGTAAATGAAAATATCAGCATCAGCAGCGACAACTGATGGGCACTGGCGTAATCGAGTGCTTCCACATGGTCATATATCTGCACCGATACCACTTTGGTTTCTCCAGGAATATTGCCGCCAATCATTAAGATCACGCCAAACTCTCCTACAGTATGGGCAAACCCCAAAATCGTAGCGCTGATAAAGCCGGGCCGTGCTAAGGGCAAAATGATGTGATAGAAGGTGTCGATCGTGGAGGCTTTTAAGGTAGCCGCGGCTTCAAGGTAGCTTTCGTTTATTGCCTCAAAGGCGTTCTGGATAGGTTGCACCACAAAGGGTAACGAATAAAACAAAGAACCTACTACTAAGCCCCAAAAGGTGAAGGGTAAAGTGCCCAATCCCAGTGCATTGGTGAGTTCACCTAGTGGCCCATCTGGTCCCATAAATAACAGTAAATAAAAGCCCAATACCGTTGGTGGCAATACTAATGGCAAGGCGACAACTGCGCCAATTACCCCTCTTAACGGGGATTTTGTGCGTGCTAGCCACCAGGCTAGTGGCGTCCCCAGCAACAGCAGCAAAATAGTGACTATGCTGGCGAGTTTTAACGTCAACCAGATCGTCGTGATATCAGCCTCACTGAGTACCATCTTTACCCCTGAAAGTTTGGTATCCATAAGACTGGATAATGCTAGCCACCTCTGCTGATTGCAAGTAAGCAAAAAAGTATATTGCAGCTTGATTGTTTAGCCCGCGATTTAGCAAAACACTGTCTTGCTGAATGGGAAGATGTAAGTGGGGTGGGACAAACCAATGTGAACCTCGCTGGTCGATGGCAAGCTGCATGAATTGAGACAGAGCAATAAAACCCAGTTGAGCATTCGCGCTTTTAACAAAAGCAAAGGTTTGCGCGATGTTTTCTCCGGTCACAATTTTTCCGGATAGCAGCCGTGCAAGCTGTTTACTGTTAATATATTGCTGTGCCGCTTGTCCATAAGGAGCGGTACGTGGGTTGGCCATTGCCAGTCTGGAAAAAGTCAGGCTTGTCCATTCGGGTTCCGTTGTGCCTAACAGAGAGGCATCAGCCGACCAAAGTACTAGTTGCCCAATACCGTAAGTGAATAGTTGGTCTGCTTTGGCGTATCCTTCGGCCACCAGGCGTGCTGGCTTGTCGCTGTCTGCCGACAGGAAAATATCAAAAGGTGCTCCGTTTTTAATTTGCGCGAAAAACTTGCCTGACGCACCAAATGATAACCGAACGTCTACATCCTGACTTTTAGGCCATTGCGCCACGATGTCTTTCATGGGATGGATAAAGTTAGAGGCAACAGCAATATGGACCGTCGGTTTCGCGAAGATACTTGCAGATATCATAGTGAGAAAAAATAACAGCGTCCATTTCATGAACTTATTGAAGTCCGCATCAAGAAAAGGAGGTATTTTGGTGGAGCAAATAACTGATAGCAAGTATTGCGGTGCAAATCCAACATTATGTATGCTGTGAGCCCCGTATTTTTGGTTGAGATAAAAGATGAGCAAAGTGAATCGTGTTGCTATAGTCGGCGGCACACACGGCAATGAATATTCAGGTATTTATCTATTACGGCAGTGGCAAAAGAACCCTGAGATTGTGAACCGAGAGAGTTTTCACAGCTCAATGGTATTAGCCAACCCACAAGCCCATGAGCAAAACCAACGCTATGTGGACTGTGATCTGAACCGACAGTTTCTGCCCAATTTACTGGCAGATAGCGAGCTGAATAATATTGAACAAACCCGGGCAAAACAGATCAACAATGAAATTGGTCCCCGAGGTGATGCTCAAACGGACTTTATCATCGACCTGCACAACACTACCTCTAATATGGGGCCCTCGCTGATTTTGTTGCAATCGGATGCCTTTAATTTGCGCATGGCCGCATACCTTAAAATGAAGATGCCAGAAGCGGTGATCGTTCTGGAAGACGAAGTGCCCCTAGAGCAACAACCCTATTTATGCGCTATTGCGCGACAGGGGGTCATTGTTGAAATCGGACCTCAACCGCAATCGGTATTGCGCCATGATGTTCTGGAGTGGATGCAGACTATGACCAAACATTTATTGGACTATGTGCATCTGCACAATATTGAACAATTACCGGTTTTGCCTGACGAATTGCAAGTTTACAGCTATGTTGAAACCCTGAAATTACCCGAAGATGAACAGGGGAATCGCATGGGGATGGTGCACCGACATGTGCAAGACAGGGATTTTCATCCGGTTAAACCGGGAGAGCCTATCATTGCTTTGTTTGATGGCGGTGAACTAGTTTGGGAAGGGGATTATGAAGCTTATCCCCATTTTATCAATGAAGCGGCTTATTATGATAATAACCTGGCTATGTCGATGGCGAAGAAGCTCACCATCGATATTCCTGAATAAAGCCTGCGCTATTAAAGTTCTGCCACCTTGGCATCGACTTGGGCATGGATATAGCCGCGCATATTGTCCATGGATTGTGTTTTAGAGATGGCGCTGTGCTCATTGAACTGCAACGATAGCGTGAACAGCTTATCGTTATTGGTAAATACCGCCAGGCTGCGCTTGGCGGCCACCGCGATTTGTGATTCCAAGAGATCGCGATATTCAGTCTTTTGAGTGAGATCTTTATCTGAAACGATTTCATCCAGTTCCGCTACGAATGGCACAAAATCCGCTTCGGGAAAGACCAATTTACCATCCTTTAACTCAAAGCGCTGCCCGGATACCAGATAGTGACTTGTATAGCTTATAGTCGTTGGCTGGTTTAGACTCTTTTGAGTTTGTTCCACAATGTACACGCCATTTTGCCCTACCACCTCAAACTTGGCGTTATCAGCATCTATCGGAGTGGTCACCAGCGCTGTCGTTTCATCGACACCAAAACCAAATCGGGCGTTGGAGCTCAATACCAGTTTGGCCAGGCGCAGCTGTCTGCCGCGTTCAGAAAAGTGGGTGTCCAACACACCGTAAGGGAAGAACTTCAATCCACCTTCAGCATGGTAGGTTACCGGGCGAATACTACTATGTGGGTCGACGCGCTCAATCCATGGGGCCTTCGCTTCTGCGCCCACTATCATGGCGCCATCACTGGTGCCCCCCGTGATCATGCCTGCCTCACTCGCACCGGGTTTACCGCTTTGCACTGCCGTGCCCGCCGAGGTGCCAGAAATAATCAGCTTTCCTTTATTAAATTTATTGCGCAATGCCGCAAGCCAGGGACGATCTTCTCCTTGTGGGTTAACGAAAGACTGCCAGGTTAAGCTTTGATCGCCACCGTTGAAGAAAATACCATTAGCCTTTTGTGCCAGCTGCGCCAGTTGTGCAGGGTTTTGGCAAAATTGTTGCTGATATTCGGCCAGGTAGGGGTAAACGGTTTCCCGGTTGTATACGCCCACATAGTCTGCGCGGGCGGTTGCCAGATTTTGACAGTGTCCTTTATCCAGCAATTTTGCCATGGTGGCTTCTATTGGCAGCCATTGCGCATCAACCCCCAAGCTGGCAAAAATATCCAGATAATAATCAGCGGCGGCAAATACGTCGTAACCAGACGCAGTAGACACTAAAACTACAGGCGTTTGTCCCTTGGGAGTAACCTTTTTTACTGCTTCGATGAATGCTTGATAAATCTGTTGGCTGCTCTGGTATTTGGTGCCGATAACCGATGCCTGTTCCCGAATAAAACTGCCATCAGCGGCTTTTGAAGGCGCTTCTAATACATCGTGAATCGGATAATAAAGTCTGTCTGGCAAACCACTCAAAAGCTTTTTGGCGGTAATGGTTTCGCCAGAAAGCGTAATGCTCAGATCGGCTAATTTGTCCTGAAACTCCGACTTGGTAAACGTTTTGGAAGCGTGCAGGGCTAAAAAGTTTTGTAGTACATTGAGTACAGCACCTTTCAGTTGTTTGTCTTGCTCTTGCCAAGCGGTGAGTGTCTTCAGTTGTGCAATGTTGTCTTTGCTGATGCGATAACTGTTTTGGGTTTTTGCTGACTCAGGAAAACTGACATCATCTTTACAGGCGCTGGTACCGTAAGAGCCACAGGTTTTCCAGCTACCACCCACTAAGAACAGCTGGCTTTGCGCCACGACAAAAGTAGATAGCATCAATAAAACAATGGCGCTGGTGATTCTGACAAACATTCTTACAACCTTTTTCAAGCACTTATTTTCTTCAAGGATAGCCACTAAAACTGCCACGGTCGACTGTTTTTTAAACCCATGGAAGTACATAAATTTTAATAAATTCAGATGCTTGAATAATTATCCAGAGAACCGGGGCAGGCCTTGATTTTTCTGCGCTTTAGCTGCAAGGCTATGCAAAAACAAAAAAATCATTTTTTTGTTCAGCTTGTTTTCAGAATGCCTGGAAAAACCCAAAGGGGCATGCTTGAATATTGGCGACTAAAGCGCGCACACTAGTGCCATTCATAATAAGCATTACAATAAAAAACACGACAAGAGAGACAAGGAAATGAATACCAAGGCTTCACACTTGCGCAAGTCTGCGATTGCGCTGGGGCTGACCATTGCCCTGAGCGCCTGCTCACAAAAACCAAGCGAAGAACAATCCAATAATGCAACAACGTCTGCAGAAAGCACCACGCAAGCAGTGACTCAGGAGGCGAAGCTGGACCAAAATAATCCGTTTTTTAAAACCTATCAAACCCCTTTTCAGATCCCGCCCTTCAACGAAATTGAGAATGAACATTATATGCCCGCTTTTGAAAAGGGTATGGCAGAGAATCTGGCGGAGATTGATGCAATTGTTGCTAACCCCGAACCCGCAACCTTTGAAAATACCATCGAGGAACTGGAACGCTCTGGTAAACTGCTGACTAAAGTACAGCGGGTTTTTTATAATCTGGCCAGTTCTAATACCAATCCTGAATTGCAAAAATTGCAGCGGGATTTGAGCCCCATCATCTCTGCTCATTACGATAAAATTAGTTTGAATGAAGGTTTGTTTAAGCGCGTTGATGCTGTGTGGCAAGTGCGCGATACCTTGGAGTTGACGGCTGAAAAGCGCAAATTCCTTGAAGATACTCACCGTGGCTTTGTGCGCAGTGGCGCATTATTGGATGAGCAACAAAAAGCGCAGCTCACAGAAATCAACGGTAAGCTTTCGCAGTTAACCACGGAATACGGTCAAAACTTACTGGCAGAAACTAATGGTTTTGAACTGATCCTGGATAAATCGGATTTGGATGGTCTTTCCGCTGGTGTTATCCAGGCGGCATCAGAAACAGCCAGGCAAAAAATGGAAGCCGCTGAGAGCGAAGAAGACAAAGCAAAATACAAAGATAAGTATGTGTTTACCCCGCATCGCAGCAGCATGTACCCCTTCTTAACCGAATCCACGCGACGCGACTTGCGAGAACAGTTGTACAACTCCTACATCTATCGCGGTGACAACGACAATGCCACTGACAATAAAACTATCGCGGCAGAGATTGCTTCTTTACGCGCCAAGCGGGCGAAAATTATGGGCTATGACACTCATGCTCATTTCGAACTGGAAGAGCGCATGGTGAATACGCCAGAAGGGGTTTATGACTTACTGATGCAGTTATGGCGTCCGGCACTGGCCAGAGCCAAGCGTGAAGTTGCTGATATGCAGGCGATGATTGATGCCGAGGGCCATGACTATAAATTTGCCGCCTGGGATTGGTGGCAGTACGCCGAGAAGGTACGTAAAGCAAAATACGATCTGGATGAGGCCAGCCTTAAGCCCTATTTAACCTTAGATAATGTCCTTAAAGGGGCATTTGATACTGCCAATAAGTTGTGGGGGCTGACCTTTACTGAGCTATACGACATTGAGGTTTATCATCCAGATGTGCGGGTTTGGGAAGTCAAAGATAAAGATGGCAGTCATTTAGGTATCTTTATGGGGGATTACTTTACTCGTTCTAACAAGCGCGGTGGCGCCTGGATGAGCAGTTTCAAGGGGCAATCTAATCTGGATTTGAGAGAACGTCCGGTGGTGGTCAATGTCTGTAATTTCTCACCGCCAGTAGGTGATACACCTTCACTGTTGAGTTTTGATAATGTCACTACCTTATTCCACGAGTTTGGTCACGCATTACACGGATTAGTGACAAATACCACTTACAACAGTATGTCTGGTACCGCTGGACCGCGAGATTTTACTGAGTTTCCGGCGCAGATCATGGAGCATTGGGCCAGTGAACCTCAGGTGTTAAAAACTTATGCCACTCACTATGAAACTGGTGAGGTCATGCCTGATGAGCTGATCGATAAGCTGTTAAAGGCGGCTAAATTTAATCAAGGCTTTGCCAATACCGAATATCTGGCGGCATCCTTGTTGGATATGGATTGGCATACTTTGAAAGCTGATGACGAGCTACAAGACGCCGATGCGTTTGAACAAGCGTCTATGGAACGCATCGGTTTGATTGAAGAGATTGCACCGCGTTATCGTTCCACCTATTTCTCTCACATCTTTGCTGGTGGTTATGCTGCAGGTTACTACAGCTACGTGCATTCAGCCGTGTTGGACTCGGATGGTTTTGCAGCCTTTAAGGAAACTGGGGATATCTTCAACCAGGATCTGGCGCAAAAGTTCCGTACTCATGTACTGGAGAAAGGCTCCACGGAAGATGCCATGACCTTGTATAAGAAGTTCCGCGGACGTGAACCGGAGATTGATGCCTTGTTGAAGGTGCGCGGTCTGGACGGTTCGGCTGACTAATCCGCCCGTAAATTGCTAGCCCGGTTTATGCCGGGCTTTTTTATATTTAGCAAAATACTCATTGATATTACATGAAACTCGTTGTTTTTTACTTGCTGCTTTTTATTAGCACTAATCTGTTTATAAGTGCTCCGGCCTGGGCTCATCCTCAGGATGAAGACATTATTTTAGATATCGAACAGGGACAGTTAAACTTGGATGTGTCCACCTTGGATGAGGAGTATATCGCTGCGTTGAAGCGTCAGCGCATGCGCAAGTTGCAAGCCATGTCGTGGTCAGAAAAGTTTTGGTTGTATACGCAAGCAGGGTTTGAGCACATCATCCCAAAAGGTCTGGATCACATCCTGTTTGTACTGGGACTGTATTTTTCCAGTTTGTTATTCATCAAGCTGCTGTGGCAGGTAACCGCTTTTACACTGGCTCATTCAATTACCTTGGGATTGGCGGCGCTGGGATTTGTCACTGTGCCGGGCGCCATCGTGGAGCCACTCATTGCTTTGTCCATTGTGTGGATTGCACTGGAGAACTGCCTGTTTAAACAAACCGCTCGCTGGCGACCTGTGTTGGTATTTGGTTTTGGTCTGCTGCATGGTTTAGGCTTTGCCTCAGTATTGCAAGATTACGGTCTACCCAAGGGCGATCTGGTGCCCTCACTTCTGGCCTTTAATCTGGGCGTAGAGTTTGGCCAGTTGGCAGTGTTGTTTGCCGCATTTTGTTTAACCTTTTGGTTCAGGCAAAAGCATTGGTATCGCGCTACATTGCAAATGCCCGTTTCGATTATTATCGGACTTGTAGGCTTGTGGTGGTTTATCGAGCGTACTCTTTTATAATGTGCTGGGTAGAAAAGGGTGTCAGCCTCTTCTATCCGCACACTCATCTGTAATCATCAAACATAATAACCCGTCACTGCGCTATACATGAGTACCAGGCCAGGGATGAGCAACAGCTCAAATCCTCTATTCGTTTTTTCGCCAGATTGGTTTCTGACCAGGGTAAATGCCAGAAATAGTAAACTGCCGATAAGTAAAAAGGTGATGCCCACATGTCGTTCATTGAGCTGCAAGAATATAATACCCGCATAAGTGGCAATAACGGCGTTCACAAACGACCAGATAGCCAGTGCTGCGCAATATTTTACCCGGCAATAAAAGCGCAATCCCAATTGTAAAAGGGTCGTAGAGGCACTGAATACCGCTAACCACTCAAAAGGCGTGGTATTGGAACTGTTGTAGAAAATGCTCCACCAGAACAACACACTGGCTAAGTACAAGCTGATTTCTCGTGTGTTTCTAAATGCTTTTTTTAAAACGGTTTCTGATTCACTAAAATACAAAAAACTGGACACTGTAAACAACAGTAGGCTAAATCCCCATAAGCTGTTTACCAGATAGGTTAACGCTGTTAACACCGGACGACCTTCTCTTAATATCAGTGTAAAGGCGCTTAATGCCAGCAATAGCAGTACAAAGTATCCCACCGAAAATTGCTTGTCTATCGAAATTGTTTCTTGCTGTTCTGGCCGCTGCGTAAGCAGACGATAATCACAGCAGTTGGCTTGATTGTTCATAAGTTTCTCCTCAGTTGTGGTTGCTTACAACAACCGGGCAAATAACCCTTCGTGGGCAGTTGTCTGGCTTTTACCTAATTCCACAAGTTGTTTTTGCCATAGGCCATCGGCTGTGGAGTGGCTATGGCCCAAAACCTCTAAAGTGGCAGAACCTTTTAGTTTTTGCTGCTGTCCGCTGGCATGGTTTATTTTGTCTGTTTGCATTGTGATTACCTCGTTAACTGTTACAGTTGTAATGTTAATAGACAGAGTTGCCCTTGATTAGTGGCTAAAAAGAAATCATTTGTTTCTATTGGGAAACAATGAGATGGGCAGGAGAGTGGTCGTGTTAGATGAATCTGAGCAGTTATTGTGTTTTGCCGCCGTAGTCAAAACCGGCGCCATTACTCGTGGCGCAGAACTGTTGAATTGCTCCAAAGCTCACGTCAGTCGAAAAGTTGCGGCGCTTGAGAAGCGCTTGAGAACGCGTTTGTTGCATCGCACTACTCGGCACATTGAATTGACAGACGCTGGCCAAACTCTGGCGCTTGAGACGGCCCGTCTATTGGAGTCAGTGCAAAACCTACGCAGCTTGTCTCGTAATTTAAACAAGGAGATCTCGGGCCGCTTTGTGATCACCGCCCCTGTGTCTTTTTCTACCTTTGTATTGGCACCGGAACTCAGCGCGTTACAACAGGCATTTCCGGCGGTGCAATTCGAATTACAGACCACTAATACGGTATTGGATTTGGTGGAGTCTCAAGTGGATCTGGCGATTCGCACCGGGGACGTGGTTAACCCCAATATGGTGGCTCGCCAGATAGGTAAGATGCGCGAAATATTTCTCGCATCGGAGCAATTCTACCCTGTTCCAGAAGAAATCACATTCGATGCTATACAGCGACAGAAATTACTGGTGAGTCCGGCGTATTTACGAGAGGGTAAATTGAAGTTTTGCTGTGGAGCACAAACCAGTGAGATGGATGCCCGGGATGCCACTCTGATCAGAGACAATCCCATCACTGTTGAAATGTTGTTTCAGCAAGATTATGTGGCCTGGTTACCCGACTATTGTCGCTATGTGAACCGCCACCAAGGGCGTTTGGTGCAACTTCTACCTGAATTTTGCGGCATCGAATGGCCAGTTTATCTGGTTTTCCCTTTTCAGGTTCCGCTACCGCCCAAACTGCAACAGATCACAGAGTTTTTACAACAGAGGTTGAGTCAAAGGTTGCTGCAATAAGATGCCTTAGCAAGAAAACTATCCGATTGTCATGCCGGTGACATTTGTCCAAAAACTAAGCTGTTATGCTCACTCTGGTATGAATTTCAGGAACAAATCATGAAAACATTTATTGAGCATCTTGCAACCTATGCAGAATACCATAGAGATTCTCGCAATATTATGACTCACCTTTTTGGTGTCCCCATTATCGTATTTGCTGTGATTGTTTTGCTTTCTCGGCCTGTGTTTGAAGTGGCGGGGTTAAACCTTAATCCAGCCATGTTGGGTTATGTCGCCGCAGTATTATTTTATCTTCGTTTAAATCTGGTATTTGCGGCAATCATGGCATTTTTAATGGGCATAGGTATTTACGCTGCTATGAGCATCGCGGCTGCAAGCACAACCGTTTGGCTGGTGACTGGTGTAGGGTTGTTTGTGGGTGGCTGGATAGTGCAATTTATCGGGCACTATTACGAAGGTAAAAAGCCCGCCTTTGTAGACGATTTGGTTGGGTTGCTCATTGGGCCATTGTTTGTCCTTGCCGAAGTATTGTTCTTTCTGGGGTTATACCAAGGATTGAAGCGTGAAATAGAAGCTCAGGTAGGCGCTGTTCGCACGGGTTCAATAGACACTAATACCGCTTCAGCTTGATTATCAATTAACATCTTGAAGCCAGTGCGATCCGGTTTGAAATCTGCACTGGCTTTCTTTTTCATCCCGGCACAAAATAGTGTTTTATTTACCAGAGTAAAACACCATGAAAAAGTCCTATTTAGATATTACTGACGATCTCAACGAATACCTACCGCAAGTACGCAAAGGTGTACCCGATGTTATGCAAGGCTTTTCTGCCATGGCTAAAGCGGCTTTGGCTGATGGTGCGTTAGATAAAAAGACTAAAGAGCTGATTGCGCTGGCTATCGGTGTAGCAGTGCGCTGTGATGGCTGTATAGGTTTTCATGCTAAAGCCTTGGTGAATTTAGGAGCCACGCGAGAGGAAATTGAAGAGGTATGCGGTATGTCGGTATACATGGGGGGCGGTCCTTCGCTAATGTATGCCGCTGATGCACTGAAAGCCTTCGACGAATTTACTGAAAAGCAAAAAATAAGACCATAAGTACTATGCTCTCAGCTTCGCTTCCCTCCTATACTGTGCGTTCACTGGTGAACTACCTTAACAGCTATGGTTTAGCGCGGGAAAAGCTGTGTTCTTTGATAAAGGTCAGCGAAGAACAGCTTAATGATCCCGAATACGCAATAGCCGCCGAACATTACGAAGCGTTATTCGCCTTTGGGGCAAAAGAAGCTGGCATCGATAATATCGGGTTTCAATTTGGCAAAGCTTTTGAGTTGAGTGTTTGGGGGATCCTGGGTTTTATAGTCGCTGCGGCGCCGGATGTGAAACAAGCATTGGCGTTGCAAAAGCGCTACCAGTGTTTATTGGGAAATTCGGGGCTCGCATACCACGAATCGGATCAGCAAACGGTTACCATGCGCTGGTTGTCGGAGTGTTGCTCCAGCGCCTACAGTGTAGAGCAGGTGATCACCGCCTGGCTGGCGTTTGCTTTTCAGCACACTAATTCCAGTGAGGCACCGATAAGTGTGCATTTTACCCACAAGGCTCCGGATTCTTTGGTGCAATACGAAGACTTTTTTCGCTGCCCGGTTATATTTGACGGTGAGTTTAATGGGGTTAAACTCAAAGCGGATCTGCTGAACTTACCGTTGCGCACTTCGAACACCGAAGTGCTAAATGTATTGTGCTGCCACGCAGAGCAGCGCCTTACCCAAAAGCGCAACGATGCCTCTTTGGATATTATCCGCCAGTATATTATTGAGGTGTTGCCGGATCACGTACCTGATCTGGCGGAAATTGCACAACATTTGGGGATTAGCTCCCGGCAATTGCAACGGCAATTTCAACGCTTCGATACCAGCTTAACTCAATACCTGGACAGCGTTCGCCTGAGTCTGGCGGTATCGTATTTAACGCAAACCGAGCACAAGCTCATATATATTGCGCAAGCGCTTGGTTATTCTGAGCAAAGCGCGTTTCAGCGTGCCTTTAAACGTCGCTTTGGAGTGACTCCGGGGGAGTATCGTTTGGCTCCTGTGCCTTTGCGTTTAGTTGATTAAACCAGATTATCAACCCCAAGCTAATCATTGCAATCGTTGCTCCGGATAGCAGATTGATTTCCGGTTGCAAGGCAATAATAAATCCGGACGTTGCTAAAATACGCAGCGGTTCGGTCCACCTGGTCCAGGGTTTGTTTTCCTGTAATCCACTGATCAACCAGCAGTGAATTATTCCAGTAATACTCATGGCCATATTCCACCACAATGGCTGGTTGTTGATTTGCAGTAAGAAGACGAATACCCCAGCCACCAGTAAGGTAAATTGCGCCAATATATAAACTGCCATGGCATTGGATAATGTGGTTTGATACTTACGCATGGTTTTGGTGGTGACATACTTTCCGGGATATTGCACTTTCATATCCTCAGCGCGCCAACCTGGAGGCATAAGCAGGGTTTTGATTTTGTCTAAGGGGCTTTTGGTGTACCACACATCCCGCAGAATATTGCCATACACTTGCAAATTGGCCCAGATAGGGTTGTAGCTGTTGAGTTGCTGGCTCACGCCATAAACAATCTCAACACCGGCTTTTTCCGCTTGAAAAGATCCGAATATTTTGTCCCAAATAATGAACACTCCCGCGTAGTTTTTATCTATGTATTCGCGATTTAGCGCATGGTGCACTCTGTGGTGGCTGGGGGTAACGAATATCGCTTCGAACCAGTTTGGTAGCTTGTCGATATGACGGGTGTGTACCCAAAACTGATACACTAAATTTAGCGCCGCACAGGCAAGGAATACCTCAGGCGGGATACCTGCAAACGCGAGGGGTAAAAACACTAGCCAGGCAAACACGGCGACACTGCCGGTTTGTCTTAGTGCCGTTGTTAAGTTGTACTCTTCGCTGGAATGGTGCACAACATGCGAGCCCCACATAAGGTGCATACGATGACTTATACGATGCACCCAATAGTAACCCAAATCATAAAATACAAATGCAACCACCCACAAAACAAGAATGGATTGCCATTGCCATATGGCATGGTTTTGATACAGCCAGACATAGGCAGAAAAGGGCAGTAATAGTTTAAAAATACCTGTTAAACGACTCATCACACCCAGGTTCAGGGAGGTGATGGCATCGTTGAACTGGTAATATTGAGTGCCTTTCTTTTGATCCACCCAAATTTCGATGGCGATCAGTAAAAAGAAAAATGGGATAGCAAAGAGTATAATTTCCACAATACTGGCCTTTTAAAAATAAGCTAGCAACATTGTGTTAGATTTGAATCGCTAAGTATTGACCTGTTGTGCCAGCTATTGACAGCAGAACGCGCAGATTTCGAACGAATTTCCCACCGCAAATGACAATACCTTCTATACTCAATACCAAGGTACAACAGTTTAATGTGTTAAATGCTTTCCAGATTGCGGCTTAAACCCAAATTACTTTTGGGCTTCGGTTTATGGTTTATGTTGCTAGGGATTATCTTTGTCATACCTTTGGCTAGCCTGGACACTAATAAACCATTAACTGTTGATGTATTTAGCGCTTTGCAACAAGACCGTGCCATCGTCTTTTTTGGATTCACAAGTTGCGGCGATGTCTGTCCTGCGTCACTAATAATACTGAGGCGCTGGCGTACTGCAGCTGATGAAAGTCTAAGTGATGATTTGCCTGCGATAGTATTTATCGACATTGACAAGAACAGCTCAGCAGCCGATGCGGATCAGTACGCGAAAAGTTTTGATGAGCGCTTTATCGGGTTGCACGCTGATGCTCATACGCTGTCACAATTGAGCGCCGATTTTGGTCTCAACCTGACCCAATCAGGCGACAATATTCAGCATCAGGGGCGTACCTATATTATCGAAAAACGCGCGCAACGATGGACACTAACCACTGCCGTTAACCCACAAGGACTCACTGAAGAGTGGTTGCAGCAAGAGCTTAATATATAAAGAGAGTGATTATGCTAAAAACACTGTTTATAAGTCACGATGCGGGCATGAATAGCGCCCTACAAGCCAAATTCACTGAAGACTTTATTGCCGCTGACAAAATTATTCTCAATATCATTTTCGCTTACGGTTTTATTGTTGCCTTTATGACGTCCTGGCAACATGGTTATTTTAAATTGGGCATTATCGGGGGCGGATTAGTGGCGGCCATCAGTTTTATGGCTTACAAAACCATGGCGGGGACCTTGTTGTGTCGCAACATTATGGCTACGGCATTGGTGGCCATGATGGCCATTGCCATACAACAGGCAAATGGTCTTGGTGAAGGGCATTTTCTGTTCTTCCTTAACTTCACTATTTTGATCCGTTATCGAGACATTGTGCCGCTAATAGTATTAGTTGCTATAACGGTTTTACATCATTTGACCTTAACCTATTGCCAGAGTGTTGGCGTGGAATTGATGGGCAGTCCGCTGATAGTTTTTTCCTGGGGAGAGCAAAGTGATCTTGGTTTATTAGCGCCACTGATTTATCACGTTGTGATTGCTGTGTTGGGGGCTATTATCGCTACCTGGTATATCTATGATTTGAACACCAAGTTTCTGGAGGCTAATGGCGTTATTCTGGTATTGGACAAAGCCACAGAAGGGAATCTTTCTGCACGAGTAGATAAACAGGTGGAAACCAGTCTGACGCGTAATGTGAACAACTTTTTTAGTGGACTCTCCGCTTTCATGGCCAGTATTCGTGATACTGCAGGTCAACTAAGTCAACTGGCGATTGACGAAGCCGAGTCGGCTGAACGTCGTTTAAGTCAGGCCAAAGAACAACAAAGTCAGGTTCTGGCGGTATCCGGATCAGTATCTGAAATGTCAGAGTCAACTCAGGAAATAGCGCGCACGGCAGAACAAACTGCCAGTTCCATTAATGAAACTACAGACACCAGTGAAAAAGGCCGACAACTGGCGCAATCCTTTAGCCAGTCCATAAAAACGCTGGCACAAAATGTCAATAAGGCGTCCGAACGCATCGCGGAGTTAGAACAAAATAGCACCCAAATCCAGAGTATCGTCGGCACCATTCGGGATATTTCCGAGCAAACCAATCTACTCGCCTTGAATGCGGCAATAGAGGCAGCTCGTGCCGGTGAACAAGGCCGAGGATTTGCGGTGGTGGCAGATGAGGTAAGAGTCTTATCGCAGCGCACCCATAATTCCACTGAAGAAATATCCAAAATGGTCGATGCGTTTCGCAGTTCCACCAATTCGGCGGTGGAGACCATGTCTGAATGTGCTCAATTATCTGAGAGCAGTGTCGAAGATGCCTCTGTGGCGGCCACCAGTTTTGAGGACATCGCCAAGAATATGCGTGAAATAAATCAGATGGCGGCTCAAATCGCCACAGCTGCGGAACAACAAACCTTGGTAACCGGTGAAATCAACAACAATACAACAAGGATTACAGAGGTTTCCGAATCTTTTTATGCCGATGCCCAACAAAGCGCCGAAGAAGCCGAGAGCTTGCGCAAATTAGCTTTGAACATTGAAAACAATCTGATCCAGTATCGTACCGAATAAGCAGCGCTCCTTAAGGCGTTTTCTGTGTCCACTGGCGTAAATGGACACAGATATTGGATTCGAACTATCAGTTGTCGGCCATATACTCAGAAAGCCGGTCAACGTGCTCTTTGGTTTCTCCAATCAGTGAGGTTATCTCTCTAGCTGATTCTGTCGTGCTTTGCGCCAGGTTTCGCACTTCATCTGCTACAACAGCAAAACCTCGTCCTGCTTCGCCCGCTCGGGCTGATTCGATGGCTGCGTTTAAAGCCAGTAGATTGGTTTGGTCGGAAATACCATTAATGGTTTGGATAATGCTGCTTATCCTATCCAGCACTTGTGACATGGCGCTATGCGTTTGAGCAATAACGGCGTTGCGCTGTGACACATCACTGCCATACAGCAGAATTTTACTGATATCCCCTTCAACGGTTTTCACAGTAGATAAGGTGGCGGCAATGGTCACCGGTTGGTTGTTATTCTTTTTGGTAAATTGTAAATCGCTGCTAACCGATTCCTTATCCAACAATTGTTGCCAAAGCGCCGAACTCAATAGTTTTTTCAGGCTTAAGTCTTTGAGTTGTTGTTTATCCGGACAACCCAAGGCATCGAGTGCCAACTGGTTAGCGGTAGAGAATTCACCAGTGGGGCTAAACTCAAGGACAATGGTGCTGCGCGCAATAGCATGCAGCCGTATATCGTTTTCCAGGCCGCGGCGTTTGGTGCTGTCGATATTGCTTTGAATCGAGACAAATTTGTCCACTTCGCCTTTGCTATTAAATACCGGGTTAATAGCTAAGCTTATCCAATAGGAGTCACCTTTTTTGTTGTAATTAAGGATTTCTTCGTAAAAGGGAGTGCGATTCTCAAGATTTTTCCTAATGCGTTTGACCGTCTCTTGATCGGTATGTGTGCCCTGTAATAAATCACCGGGTTTGCGTCCCAATACTTCTTCATCAGTGTAGCCAGTGAGTTGTCGGAAACCCGGATTGACGTATTCTATTAAGCCATTGGCATCGGTGATGATCACCGAGTTATCAGTTTCGTTAGCCACCAGTGACAAGGTTTCGAACTGCCGTTCTTTTTGCACGCGTTCGGTAATATCGGTGGCGAATTTGACTATTTTGAGTACCTCTCCTTTGGGGTCAACAATCGGATTGTAGGTGGCTTCTATCCATACTTCGCGATTGCCTTTGCCCAAGCGTCTATAGCGAGCTGATTGGAATTGGCCTTGTCTGAGTTTTTCCCAAAATTGTTTGTATGCCAGGCCATTGGCCTCTCGGGGATCCACAAATATGGCATGGTGTTTACCCAATATTTCGTCAGCCCGGTAACCCATTGCCCCAAGAAAATTGTCATTGGCATACAAGATATTGCCATTTGGATCGAATTCGATGACGGCCTGAGATTTTGAAATCGCAGCAATCTTGCCCTCTTCATCGATGCTTTTTAGTTTTTGCTGAGTAATGTCAGAAGCAAACTTGACCACTTTCTCAACTTTGCCATTCTTATCTGTAATAGGATTATAAGTGGCTTGCAGCCAGATAATGTCACCGTTTTTCTTGATGCGTTTAAATTCAGCTTGCTTGAAGTCGCCTCTTGCCAGCTCTGACCAAAAAGATTTATAGGCCTGACTGTTGCGTTCTTCCTGCTCCACAAAAATACTGTGGTGTTTGTTTCGAATTTCAGACAGTTGATAACCCATCGCCTGTAAAAAATTATCATTGGCCTTCACAATTTTGCCATCGGGGGTAAATTCAATCACTGCTTGAGAGCGATTCAGTGCTTCGGTTATGGCTTCAGCGGTTTTGCTATCAAATAAGCCATTCGACAAGCGGGAAGAAAAGAACATATGTGCGGAACTCCGGTGCTGTGTCTGTTTTGACACAGAATTTGTGGCGTCGTCCCTGTCGAATAATCACCTCGTGATCCTCGAGACTTAAGTACAGTATCATAGAAACACTATAGAAATGAAATGTTACAACTGCAAAGTTTAGCCCCCATAGACCCCCGTTTTTAGGAAATGCGCATATGTTTTATTCGAGATACAAATCAACGGAAGTAGCTAGTAAGTCAGAGTAAAAGGAGTGGCTTAACCACTCCTTTTTCATGTTTACGCCATAAATCCCAAAGGTTTTCCAGAACCCGAAGGAGAATAAAAGCGATTTATATTCGGCAGTACATCCGCTAAGGCACTCGGCGTAACACCAAACCACAAAGCCAGTTCAGCAAAGTATTCGTCTAGTGATGTTGTGGGCATTAAAACACCGCGTCCGGTATCCAGTGGATTATTCAGTGCCAGGCTGGGATAGGTGCCGTAAATAGTTCCGCCGTTAACCGCACCACCCATAATCAAGGCGTTGCCTCCCCAGCCGTGATCTGAGCCTCGTCCATTGGAGGATAAGGTTCGGGCAAAATCGGAGGTGGTAAAGGTGGTGACTTGTTGTCCCAGCCCCATTTCATCAATGGCGGATTGAAATGAACTCAGGCCGGCATCAAGCATGGTGAGCAGCACTTGCAAAGAACTGGTAAGTTCGTCGTGATGATCCCAACCCCCCAACGTGACAAAAAAGGTCTGCCGTTGCATTCCCAGCGTTTCTCTTGCGGCGATGGTTTTGGCCACCATTTGCATTTGCGACGAAAACTCATCTTGTGCAAATTGGGTGGTGAAACTATTTGCGGCCCCCAGAGCTGAAGAGAATTCGGCATTTGCCGACAACGAACTACTGAACAGATTGCGGTAAGCTCGGCGAAAGACATTGTCGTAGCTGTTGGCAAAAATCTCATCAATGGCTTGAGTTCGCAGTGGATCAACCTCTGCTGATTGGTCGCCATAGCCCACCAGTTGAGCGGTGGGCATATCCGCGTTACCAACGCTGTAATAATCCGTCACCCGGCCTGCCTGAAATTCGTTGGCACCGGAGGTTGAGATACTCATCGATATGCGCTGGTTACTGTTCTGGCTGCCCAGAATATCTGCGATGCGACCGCCCCAGCCGGTGGCGCTGCGCGCGTCCGGAATCGCGGTTTGCCATTGGCTGATTTGATCCGAGTGAGAGTATAAACCCAGTGGCAGCTTTGCTGTGCCATTGCTCAGCGCAGCTGTGCTGGTGGGCTCTATTAAGGTGCCAATATTGCTTAAAAACGCGAGCTTTTCTGAATTGTAGAGGTTCTGTAAACCGGTTAATGCTGGGTGCAAGCCCAAGGTACGGCCATTGTTATTACTGTTATTTAGCGATAACAGTTGGTTTTGCGGCAGGGCTAAGTCCGTGCGGGTAGTTTGGTACTGTTGGTAGTAAGTGTTGTCAGTGGGTACCAACATGTTAAAAGAGTCGGCCCCGCCGGCCAGTAAAACACACACCATAGCTTTGTAATCATTGCTCTGTGCACTGGCTTTGGTAATGGCTCCCAATTGCGCCGCACCCACTAGGGTGGCAGCACTAATTCCTGCTCGGCCAGATTGATGTAAGAATTGACGTCTGGATAGTTTGAACTTTTTCATGGTTATTAATCCTTAGCTATGCAGCGCCACCGTAGCGATGGCACTGCTTCATTAATTAAATAGCGATGGCGAAATCCGGTGAAATGGCGATCAGGTATACCGCCATGGCAACGCGTTCTCGGCTGTCTGAAAGGGCATCTACTGCTGTTTTAACTGCTGCGCGGGTTTCAGCCGTTAAGGTGCCGTAAGTCATCAAGGTATCCAGATGGTCCAGCAGGGCATCGCTATTATCGGCGAGTTGCAATTCAGCGCTAAAATCCAGTTTTTCAGTGGGTAGTTGACCAGATTGTGCTAACACCTGTCCTGTTTGCAGGGAGTAATAAATCAGATTCTTGATCTCCATAATGGTGGAAGCATTGGTGATCTGAAATTCCGGTGCCACAAGCCCGGCGTCTTTGATTTCACCATTGGGCGCGTAGCCAGGTTGGAAGAAATTAAAGACACTTGGTGCAGATAAGACGTATTGTCGTATCTGGGCGGTCATGTTGTAACCATCATCGCTAAAAGTGTTATCGCTGCTGGTGGCATTGAAGGCCCGCATTAAATTCACCACCCGCACGAAAGGCTCTCTCAGTCGACCATCTGTGGCGCTTGCTAATTGCGGTGTGCTGCGCGCTTCGGGATCCAACAGAATTGCTCTTATTAAGGCTTTCATGTCTCCACGAGCAGCCCCGGTCTCGCCATTGAAAGCGGCACTCACTCTGGCGACGTATTCCGGACTGGGATTGGATTTCACCAAGCGCTGAATCAGCTGTTTACCGATAAAGGGACCGACATTGGGATGATTGAATAGATTGTCGATGGCCGCTTCGATATCCTGCATGCCCGTTTGTCCTGCGGGTACAACCTGACCATTTAACAGGGTTTTGCTGCCCGGTTCATGATGGCTTTCATACATTTTCATGGGGGATAAGAAGGGGTCTGATTCAGACTCCAGTTCATGAATATCCATCACGCCGAAGCCACTCTCACCGGGGATATTCCAGCTCAACCCCGTAAATATTTTGGCAAATTCCCGAATATCCTCCTGGTCATAGGTGGGAGTGGGATTGCCTTGGGCATCCAGTTTTCGGCTGCCATCGGCATTGAGTTCAAACAATCCGATACTGAATAACTGCATCACTTCCCGGGCATAGTTTTCGTCGGGGAAGGTGCCGCGCTGAGTATCTGTTTTGGCATTGTGAATATGGCTTAAATAGATGCCCATGGCTGGACTGAGGGACACCGCCCGCAATAGCTCCCGGAAATTGCCAAAGCTATTGTCCAACAGTGCGTCGTAATATCCCACCATGGCTAAGTTGTTGGTACCTAATTCATCTACATTGGCGGAGATCACGAAGATTTCAGACAGCGCCAGGGCAACCCGTTGTCTGACCATATCCGGCGAGGTCATTACTGATGTCCACCAACCATCTACCCAATAGCGCTCTGGATCACCAAGTTGCTCATAAATGATCTCGAACTCTTCATCGGAAAGTCCTTCGTTCTGTTCATAAAATTGTTCCACTCGATTCATCAGAAACTCGGCAAAAGGTCGGGTATAACCAACAGGCTGTGTAAACTGCTCTTCCAACCATACTTCTGGTCCCATTGCTGCCACTTGTGTGATGGTGGCATGATTCGCCCCCAAACTCGCTTGAGCTAAAAAGCGAGAGGCGTCTCTTGCTGCTTCGGTGGTCACGGTCATCAATGTGAGATCCGAAGCGGGATTGGGGTTGATGTAACCCGATGGCTGCTCTACGACATTATCTTCACACTCTTCTCCGTTTTCATCGCACTCAGGAAACTCGTCGCATTCTTCCTCGTATTGATTGCACTCCGGAAGTTCTTCACATTCTTCCTGATTTTCGTCGCACTCGGGAAAGTCGTCGCACTCTTCTTCGTTTTCATCGCACTCAGGAAGGTCGTCGCATTCTTCCTCGTTTTCGTTACACTCCGGAAGTTCTTCACATTCTTCCTGATTTTCGTTGCACTCAGGAAAGTCGTCGCACTCTTCTTCGTTTTCATTGCACTCGGGAAAGTCGTCGCACTCTTCTTCGTTCTCGTTGCACTCGGGAAAGTCGTCGCACTCTTCTTCGTTTTCATTGCACTCAGGAACGTCGTCGCACTCTTCTTCGTTCTCGTTGCACTCGGGAAAGTCGTTGCACTCTTCTTCGTTCTCATTGCACTCAGGAAAGTCGTCGCACTCTTCTTCGTGCTCATCGCACTCGGGAAACTCTTCACACTCTTCTTCATCACATTCGGGCTCGAAGATTATCTCCTCACACAAATCGGGATGCTGAGTACAGATTTGCAGTAATATTGTGCACAACTGGCGATCTTCACAAAGCGCCATAATGGCCTCGCAAAGCTCATCCCCATCGCACTCAAACTCATTGTTTTCTGCAGCTTCTGAGGAAATTCGGGAGAGATAAAGTGCCGCTTTTTGGCTGAATTCGGTAGATGGTTTGCCGCCGGTTTTTGGCAACTCTTCCGCCATTGAATTGGCGGCTATCAGGGTTAAAAAGGTATAGAAAAAAGACAGCATTAAGCTTCGCCATCTCAATTTGCAAAAGTGGATTATTGCTGGTTTGCGTTTCACGTTGCACCTCATACTGCAATTGGTTGAGTGATTCTGATGCCTTGGCTTTGGTATTGTTTTAAGCCAACTGCAACAACGATTAAGGTGCTACTGCAGCGCTTTTCAGCAGCCCTTTAATTTCTAAGACGCAGAAGGGGCTAATATGAGGAGTGAAAAGTTAAACTTTTTTAGAAAACCCAGGTGAGTCGCAGTTCCAGGGTGCGCTGCAGGCCTTGTGAGGTCCAGGCGGGTGAGGCATTAAATGCCCCTTCTATGTATTGCTCATCGAAGGCGTTTCTCAATAAAAGGGAGAGTTTTAAGCGGTTTTGATAACTGGCAAACCAACCGAAATCCACCGTGGTGTAGGCCTCTAACTGCTCTTCGTTGCTGGAGTCAATAAAGCGTTCACCTACGTGAATCAAGCCGAAACCCAGACGGCTGTCGAATGTTTGCCATTGGGGAAGGATTTTTGTTATCCAGAGACGAAAGTTCCTACCGGGTGTCATACGCGGTTGTTTGTTGAGTAACTCGTCAGAGTCAGCAGAGGTAATCTCCGCATCTAACAGACTCGCCGCGAGGGTAATGTGCCAGCTGCGATTAAGGCTGCCACTCAGGTCACATTCCAGGCCACGGCTGCGCTGTGCATAAATGTCGGAAACGATATGACGTTTTTCAATGTTGAACAGGGCACAACTACTTTGCAGGCGACCAGAGGCAAACTGTTTTTTAAAGCCAATTTCATACTGTTTCGATTGAGCGGGCTGATTGAACGCGATAACTTCGGTGAATAAGTCTTCAAATTCCTCGGATCCTTCATCCTCATCATCAAGTTCTTCTGGTAGTTCTGGCTGGCCGTCTATTGGGAGCTCTGCCACTGAAAACTGGGGTGTAAAGGATTCACTGTAGTTTATAAAAATACTGCTGTCTTGGGACAGTTGATAAACGCCACCAATACGATGTGAAGATTCAAAAAAATCCTCCTCCGACTGATAACCTTCACGATCAGCAGAAAAGCGCAAATAATCCAGCCGGGAGCCTGCAAATAATGTGAACTCATGCCAGTTTATAGCCCATTGCGCGAATAGTCCGGTGTTAATATCTCGTACATCATTGCTGGCCGCTTCACTATTAAACAGGGTTTCAGCCTGTTCTACGGGCACAAAGTTAGAGCGAATATCATGGGTTTGCCAAATCAGAGTTTCGGGCTTTGAGTAGTTGAAGTTTATGCCGTACAGTTGTTCTAGTTGTGTTCCTTCAGGCAGAAGGGATTGATGCAGCTGCTGACTGTTGTACAAGGTCAATTCCGAACTAAAAAAGTGGGTATCAAACTGAAACACATCAGATTCAAAGCCAAGGTTGGAATCCTCTAAGGTAATCAATTCTAGCCCTCGCAATACCTCCTCCAGGAATTCATCGTCAGCCAGTAGGGCTGAGGTGAGTTCATCATCTGAAAATAACTCACCGTCAATTTCCAGTTCGAAACCCTCAATTACCGGATAATTCAGCAAACTGTCTGCCGAATATTGATCATATTGCAGATACAAATCTGCCGACCAGTCTCCCAGTAACCAATCGTTAATACTGAAATAAAAGCTATGGCGCTTTTCTTCTAAGCCGGAGCGCAGATCGGTTTCCCGGGTAGGAACGAATTCAATATCGTCCTCTTCGTTGATAAACACATCGACTGCGTTATTGAAGCCATCAACCGGGCTGCCAAAGCGTTGTAGGGCATCGCTGCTTTCGAAGCGATAATGCAGGTTCAGCTCGCTGTCATTTGGCAAATGATGCGCCAAGGCGAGCATGACACCGTGACCGTCATCTTGGTCCAGCTCAGATTCGCTACCGTGTTTCTGTGTATAGGCAATACCGCGAATTGCGGTGGCGTCGTCATCACTCCTGGACAGATCCAGTTCAAGGCGCTGATAATCATCAGAAGCCCCCTGCAGTTGAAAACTATTGCGGCTGTTTTGTGGGGATTTGAGCATCATATTGATAATACCACCGGGTTCCATACGGCCAAATAAAACCGATCCCGGTCCTTTGGCAATTTCGATATCCCGAATAAAGGCGATATCAACAGGTGAGATATAAGCATGAGCGCCCACCCCGTTGATCTTCAGAGACGGGTAGGCAAACCCTCTCAGTCTGAGTTCTTCTACGACACCGGTACTGCGCTCCAGAAAATTAACCGACGAGGCCAGTAAGCTACTTTCGGTATAGCTGCGAGCGCCCACGTCTTGACTTAATGATTCAGTGACGGCGTTGACTATCTGTGGTGTGGTTAAAAAATCCCGTTGGGTTTTGGTACTGGAAACGGTCGCCTCCAGGTTGTAAGGTGAAATGATTTTAGCCACCACCTGGATGGCTTCGATTTCTGCTTCTTGAGTTGTTTGTTCTGCTGCTTGCTGCGCCTTTTTGACAGTTGGTTTAACACGGTATTTACGGATATTGAAGCCCTCAACAGGTTGCTGGGTTCGGCTGATTTTAATCATTCGGCTATTGCTGACTGTGGCCCTCAGCCCGGTATTTTTTAATAAGGCACGCAATGCTTGTTTAATGTTCATTTCGCCTTGGACAGCGTTGGCCTGAATATCATTGGTGAGTTGTGCGACGTATACCAGGGTAAGGTTTTCTTGCACTGCCAGCTCCAGCAGAGCCTTGCTCAGTGGTTGAGCGGGAATATCGAAATGACTAAGCTGGGCACTGTGAGCAGGGAGGAATAGACTGCTCAGTAAAAGCACAAAAGCGGGTAACAGACATCGGGATATGACAGGCAAATTGGTTAACCTTTATCAATCAAAATCACATAGGGTGTAGCCGTATTGAAGCTCAGGTTTAGCTGCTCTGTAAGTGATCGCAGTGCTGCTATGGGATCATCTAACTGTACAACTCCGGTGACCCGTAATTGCTCGATATTGCTATTGCGTATAATTATCTGTTTTTTAGTATAGCGTCTTAATTCGTTAACAACGTTACCAAACAGCTCATTTTCGAAGATGAGTTTTTTTTGTAACCAGCCCTGAGTTTGTTGGATATCGACATTCTGGACGTTACTGAAGCGGTTGTATTGGGTTTCCAGTTTAACCTGCTGGCCTTCTTGCAGTACAAGTTCAGCCGCGTTCTTTTGGGTGTTTTCAACTTTAACTTTGTGCTCAGTCACTACCACAGTCGGTGTGTTACCGGCATTCTTTTTAACGTTAAACTCAGTACCTAATGCTGTGACTCGCATGGCTCCGGCTTCCACCACAAATGGTCGTGTTTTATCAGAATAAACATCAACATAGATTTCACCGGATAGTAATTCCACAAGACGTTCATTCTCTGAGAAATGCAGCTTAATGGCTGAATGGGTGTTGAGGGTAATAACTGAGCCATCGGGGAGAGTACGTTGTTGTGTTTGCCCGGTTGCTGTGAAGTGATCCGCGGTGAGCGTCCACCAAGCTTCTTGTCCCCAAAATAATGCCATGAAACTCAACAATACGGTGGCAGCTAACGACATCACCAGGCGAGCAATACTATTGCCGGATTGACTCTTAGTGTTTCGTTCCTTGGCTGTTAATCGTCCCCGTTGCTTTGCCAGGGAGATGACCTTTTCTCCTTGTGTTTCAGTGGTGACAGACTTTTTTGCTTCGTGCATCAATTGCCATGTTTGCTCCGCCTGCTGGAAGGCAATACCATGAGCGTCGCTCTCTCCTAGCCAGGCAATAAACAAGTCCTCTTGTTCGGCACTAAGCTCAGAAGATTCCAGTTTCACCAGCCAATCACGGGCTTGTTGTTCAATATCTTGTTGTTGGAGCGAGTTCATTTTGGCGCTTGTTTTCGGCTTATATTGTACTTAGACGTACTTTGCTCTGATTTGAGTAATGCATCTTCATATTTTTTGAGTTTTGACTGGCAAAAACTCAACGCTTTGCGCAAGTGTTTTTCCACCATATTAACACTGATATCAAGTTGCCTGGCCACCTGATTTTTATCAATATCACCGAGTTTTTGTAGATAAAACACATCTCGAGTCTTCTCTGGCAGCTCCTGCAATGCGTCTTTTATTACCTCAAGTTTTTGGCGATGTTGGATGATTTGCTCAGGACCCTGTTGTGATTCTGGCTGCGGCGCTTCCTCTTCAGATACATAGCGATTTTGTTTGCGTTGCTCATCGATGATCAGGTTATTGGCCATGCGAAACAAGTAAGCCTTAGGGTACTTAATAGTGGCGCTATCGATTGTTTGCAGTTTTATGTACAGGTCCTGCATAATATCGTCGGTACTGGCTGGCGAACCGATCCGCTTGGCAATAAAGCTGGCCAAGCTTTCTCTGTGCGCTTCAAATATTGTCTCAATAGAAGACATTACTTTGATATGGGTTCCTGGCTTCACAACACTTACTGTTTATTATGTAACGATTGTGGGTGATAACAGATGTTTTTGTCACTTTGGGGCTTAATATTGTGTAGCAGTTATCACGATATAGTGAGAAGACGTCTTAACTGCAGAATTATGCCAAACTATTTTTCTCTAATAGTGTTTCGAACTCATTCAATGGCACGGGTTTACTATACAAATAGCCTTGGGCTATGTCGCATTCCAGTTCTAGTAATAAGTCGTGCTGGGGAAGGGTTTCAACGCCCTCAGCAACAACTTTGAGGTTGAAGTTGCGAGCCATATCAATAATGGTTTCAGTGATCATTTTATCGGCGGGATCAACGTCAATATCTTTCACAAAACTGCGGTCAATTTTTAATTTGTCCACCGGAAAGTGCTTGAGATAGGCAATAGAGGAGTGACCAGTGCCGAAGTCGTCCACCGCCAAAGAAATACCAAGGGATTTAAGTTGTTGCAGCAACTCTCGGATATTCCCAGAGGTTTCCATCAAGCCATTTTCGGTTAGTTCCAGCTCCAGTCCATTGGCTGTGATGCCGCTGCTTTGTATGTTTTTAGCCACTTGATCGTAAAAATCATCGTAGCGGAAGTCGCGCGGAGAAATATTGATGGACAGGGTTAACTGGTGGCCAGCTTCTTGCCATTTTTTCAATTGCTGACAACCTTGCTGTATCACCCATTTTGATATTTCGTGAATGATGCCGGTTTCCTCTGCAATACCAATAAACGCCCAAGGTGTGAGTAAGCCATCGTCTGGATGGTTCCAGCGGATCAATGCCTCAGCACCAATAATGCGTTTGCTGACCATATCTATCTGTGGTTGGTAATACAGCTCCAATTCACAGCGTTCAATGGCTTTGGAGAGTTGATTGCTCAATCGGAAGCGTTGATCGGCCTGCTGGGTAATGGATTCTGTATAGAAAGCATAGGTATTGCGGCCATTCTGTTTGGCTTTGTACATTGCCGAATCAGCATAGGTAAACAGCTTTTCTATGTCGCTACTATCGTCAGGATAGACAGCGATACCGATACTGGTGCCCACAGATGTTTCGTGGCAATCATTTAACAAATACGGCGTTTTTACTTCTTCGATTATGTTTTGCGCTATTGCATTGAGGTCTCGCAGCTCTGTGATGCCCTCCAGCAAAATAACGAATTCATCTCCTCCCAAGCGGGCTATCGTATCCTCTTCCCGTAGCGATGATCTCAGGCGTGTCGCCACCTGGCGCAAGAGCTCATCGCCCACCATGTGACCTAAACTGTCGTTTACCACTTTGAAATGATCTAAATCCAAAAATAAGACCGCTACTTTTTCGTCTGAGTTTCTCTTGGCGCGTTCAATGGCGTGTTCAATACGTGATTTTAACAGTAGACGGTTTGGCAAGCCGGTTAAGGCATCATAATGGGCCAGCTGTTCCATGCGCTCTTCTGATTGTTTTAACCGGGTGATGTCAGAGAACACTGCGACATAGTGGGTAAGCTGATTGGCATCATTTTCCACCTTACTAATGGAGAGTAGTTGTGGATAAATAGTGCCATCTTTTTTGCGATTCCAGATTTCGCCTTTCCAATAACCCTGGCGGACAATATCCTTGTACATATCCTCATAAAACACAGAGTCATGACGGCCAGATTGCAAGATGGCGGGATTGTCCCCAGCAACGTCTTCCTGCTTGTAACCGGTGATATCGGTAAAGGCTCGATTGACGGTAATAATGCGATTTTGAGCGTCTGTAACCAATACGCCTTCTTGAGAATGCTCAAATACTTTAGCGTCCAGTTTGAGCTTTTGCTCGTTTTCAACTCGTGCAGTAATGTCGTGAATTATGGAAAAGAGCATTCGCCTGTCATCCGAAATAATAGGGGTGGAATGCACTTCTACATAGCGAATTTCGCCATTGGCCAGGCGATGCTGAAAGGTGAAATAGTTTTGGTTTAACAGGGCCGCTTTTTCCATTTCCGCAGCAACTTCCTGTTCCGACATGGTATTGATTTCCTGAATGCGTTTACTCACCAGATCTTTGTGGCTGTATCCGTAAAAATCCAGGGCGGCGGCATTGGCATCCACAATCTTACCGCTGTCCTTGTCTATCAGCAGCATAACCGCGTTGTGGTTATGGAAAATATTGCGAAATTTCTTCTCAGATTCTACCAGGTTATTGACTGAGCTGAGGTACAGCATTTCGCTTTTATAGCGATGCCTTAATACCAGCAAGCACAAGCTAAACAGCAATACGGCAGTGAACCATATAGGAGAATGAATATGCAGTTCATCCCAGCCTTTAGCCGGAGTAGCCAAAAGTTGCCAGTTGCCATAGGAAAACTGGATTGACTGGGCTACAGGATCCTGTTGTGTTATCTCACTCTTACCATAGAAGAACTCCCCGTTAGCCCCTTTACTGTCTTTGCCCCGGATAGCCAAATTCAAAGATTTTCGCTGAGCGACCCCGCTGGCTTCCATAATAGCTTGATAATCAAGTACCACGGATAACAGTCCCCAACTTTTGCCGTTTTGGGCGTTCTGGATAGGTGTTCGGGCAATCAAGCCAACATCCCCTTGCACCAGCTTTAGTGGCCCTGCCATTATGGTTTTGTTCAGTTGTATGGCTTTATTGGCCGCTTCGATTTGCTCAGGAATCTCTCGATAATCTAACCCGATCACTTGCTGATTTTCTAGCAGTGGATACATATGGGTAACGACCAGATTTTTTGCTGCACCGATATTTCTGATCTGATTTTCACTCGCCAGTAAAGGGGCTGCGAAGCGAGCAAATTCTTGTTGCTGAAGGTCCGGGTTGATGGAGATATAGGTGGCTAAACCTCTGGTTAGATTGATATTGCGGTTAATGGTGTATTCAAGACTGGCCCGTAGTTCGGTTAATTCGGAGGTTACCTCTGCCACTTGATTTTGATGGTGACGTTCGTTGCTGATTGCTTCAAAGAGGATCAAGGCCAAAATCAAGACGATGGCGGAGAGCACTGTTAACAGGGTAAATTTTACGTTGATGTCTTGTTTTGAAAGTTGTTTTGTCGCGGGCATTGAATGACCATAGCAAAGTTACACAACCTTGCTCGTTTTTCCTTATTTGATGTTGCAGGGAATCATTTTGCGCATAGTCTACATACTAGCAACGTATCGATATTATCCCAAATCAAATACTGTGTAGAGTTACATAAAATTTATTCTTGGCTTGTTAGTATTGATTGTGGATGTGGCTATGATATAGCTTTAAACAAAAACTATTATTGTGCAATCAGGCTAATTTGTCTTTACCTCCTGAAAATCAAGGAATAAGCACCGGTGCAAACACGTCTAGATGAAACAGATTATAATGACCTTGTTGTGACACGAGGCGTAATTATTCCGGATCGCATGCGCATTAGTCGTTATGAAAAAATTCCCGAGTTAGGTCCCCGCATTCTATTTTTCAGTGGCGGTAGTGCCCTCAATGGCGTGGCCCGTAAACTGAAAGATTACACCCATAATTCCATTCATTTGGTGACCCCATTTGACTCTGGTGGCAGCTCTGCTGT
The DNA here is from genome assembly GCF_036322805.1 of Planctobacterium marinum. Lineage (GTDB taxonomy): Bacteria > Pseudomonadota > Gammaproteobacteria > Enterobacterales > Alteromonadaceae > Planctobacterium > Planctobacterium marinum_A. The sequence goes on from NZ_AP027272.1 coordinate 320,295, forward strand.
GATACGTGAATTTTTCGATATGCCGGCGGTGGGGGATTTACGCAGTCGTATGATGGCACTTGCGGACGAAACCGTATTGGGTAATCCCGAAATCTTGCGCCTGTTCAATTATCGGTTTGATAAAACCACCGACAATCAAATATTGCGGTCGCGCCTCGAGGCCATGGTGGCCGGTGAGGATGAGCTAACCAAAGATATTCTCAATCCCATGCGCAGTCTCATCTGCAATCACCTTGGCTACTTTCTTAAAGTGATGCCCGGTGCGTTTAACTTGCGCGGTGCTAGTATCGGCAATCTGATTCTGGTGGGCGGCTATGTTAATCAGCATCGCGAACTTGATCCTATCATTTTCTTATTCTCTGAACTGGTTAAAGTACAAGGGATAGTCCGTAGTATCACCGAGGACAACTACCATCTGGCTGCTGAACTCGAGGATGGGACGCAAATCATTGGTCAGCACTTACTTACTGGTAAGGAACAGCCGCCTGTTACCAGTCCCATTAAAAAGCTGCGCTTGAGCACGGATTTAGATTCTCTAAACCGGGTCACTACAACGCTTAAAAAACGCAATCGCAAACTCATTGCCAGTGCTGAATTGATTTGCTATCCGCCCGGTAGCTTCTATTCAAGCCTGGTGGCCAATTTATTACCTTATGGCGTGGCTGAATGTATTGCCAATAACGCCTGTCCCAAAGTCTATATTCCCAATCGTGGCCGGGATCCTGAGCAGGTAGGAATGTCTATCAATGATCAAGTGGATACGTTGTTGCAAAGGTTACAAGGACAATTTGAGCAACCGGTGGCAGTGACTCGGTTATTGAACTTTATTCTCTACGACAGCCGCAAGCTGCGAGGAAGTGAATGCTTGGATATCAAGCGATTTAGCGAGATGGGCATACAGATCATTGATACGCCGCTGATGAGTGAAGAGCGACCCGATTATTATGATGACCTTAGTTTAGTTAAGGCCATCATTTCTTTAACCTAAATTCGGGGAAGGAGTTTGCTTGCTATTCCCCCTTATTTTTCTTAGCTTTTTTTCTTAAACAGCAAGGTCATGCGGTTGGATTCGCCAATGGCATCCGCTGCTTTTTTCTTGTCGGCATCATCACCAACACCAACATATGATGGCGGTAAGCGCCAGACAATGTCACTAGCTGTGGGCTCGTCCTTGGGGTTTTTGTTGATGTCAGAACTGGCCACTAATTCAAAACCTGCCGCTTCAAACGCCGCTTGCACTTGTGAGGCTTTCAGATATCCGCGGCTACCATCGTTATCTGCATCCGACTCAGCAACTGCGTGCTGTACCACACCCACAAGACCATCGGACTTGAGCATGTTATAAGTGGCTTTTAATGCTTGAGTGAGTGTGCCTGCCTGGCTTTCAAAGCGATTTAAATTGTGCAGGGCGCGAATAAACAAAACGCGATCAACAGTACCATCTAAAGCTTCGGGAATGGTTTCAAAGGTATAGCCCTCAACGGCAATACCACTGTCAGATAGCTCAGCTACTAAGCCGGGGAAGGCTTTGGTGGCGGCTTTCATTTCTGTAATACGCTCTTCACTGAAAAAGCCGAAACGCGCCCACATACTATCGACGTAATTGATTCCATACAGTGCCCCGTCTTTACCAAGGTAATCGGCTAAAATCCCGGAATACCAACCCCCGCCGGGAAGGGCTTCTGCCACAGTCATTCCGGGTTTAACTTCGAAAAAATCCAGGGTCTCTTGTGGATTGCGGTACTGGTCGCGGGCCTGCATTTCTGCAGGGCGCGCCTCGATTATCGATTGCAGTGCTTTATTACCGTGGTCGTGAGCCAGCGTATTAGCGCTAAAAGCGGCCAGCAGAGAGCCGATGAGCAGAGACTTGCTCAGTGTCGCGAGTTTTAATTTGGTTATCATGGTTTATCTCAGTTGAATGCACTTTGGAAACACTATTGAGTATTTGTCTGCCCTGCAACCAAATTTACAACCGCTTACGAAAAAATTGTCAATAAGGTTTAGCCTAGATAGCGCTGAACGAATTCTCCGTGCTCCAGTAACCGTTCACATTTGCTTTTAACCTGTTGCTGTAAACCTTGCATAAAGCGCTGGAACTCCGCTTGCCCCATTTCGTGACATATTGGGTGATATTGGGCCGGGAGCAAACGCTGGCCTAGCATCACCTGAGTCCACGAGTCCACACGAAATATGTCGCCATCATCCAAAAATACCCGTCCGGTTTCCTTGAATAAAGCTATTTTGTGCTGCAGTGATGCTGGCAGCTCCATAGTGGCGCAATGACGCCAGAAACCACTGTCCCGGCGCTCGGTGACGGCATAATGCATCGCGATAAAATCCAGAATGCACTGCATTTCACTGTCGAACTTGTTGTTGTATTCGTTAATCGCCGATTCGGTAATGCCGTTGCTTGGGAATAGCCGCATCAGGCGCACCAGTCCTGTCATGATCAGGTGAATACTTGTGGATTCCAGAGGCTCTATGAATCCCGAAGCCAAACCCAATGCGACACAGTTTTTGTGCCAGCCTTTGCGTCGTTTTCCAGGTGTAAAGCGGATCACGCGCGGATCATGCAACGGTTCGCCAGGTAGGTTATTCATCAATAATGCTTTGGCTTTGTCGTCATCAATAAAACCTTGCGCATACACCAGACCGTTGCCGATGCGATTTTGCAGTGGGATTTGCCACTGCCAGCCTGCTTCATGCGCGATTGAGCGAGTGTAGGGGCGGGGAGAAGTATTCCCGCCGCATTGTACGGCAAGCGCACTGTCACAGGGCAGATAGTGAGACCAGTTGTCATAACCCGTATGCAAAGTTTGCTCTATTAATAAACCTCTAAAGCCGGTGCAATCGATAAACAGATCACCTTCTACCTGTTCTCCACTGTCCAGCGTTAAGGCGGAAATAAAGCCGCTTTTGGGGCATTGCTGAACCCGGGTTATCTTCCCTTCTTTGCGTTGTACCTGATGCTGCTTTGCCATGTCACGTAAAAATAGTCCGTATCGCGTGGCGTCCAGGTGGTAAGCAAAATTGAGAGGTACATCGTTGGTAAGTGCAAACTTATTAGCAATGGCGGCTTCGTGCTCTAAACAAAATGCACCAAAGGGCATATCCAGACCTTGGGATTTTGCCCTTAACCAAAAATGATGAAATTCCCCGGCCCAACATTCGCGTCCGGTAATGCCAAAAGAGTGGATATAGCTGTCGCCTTGCGCCCCCCAATTCTCAAATTGGATACCCAGTTTAAAAGTCGCATTGGTAGCGCGCATGAATTCTCGCTCGTCAATGCCCAGCAATTTGTGCAAGGTGCGAATTGGCGGGATGGTGGCTTCACCCACTCCGACAGTGCCAATTTCATCTGACTCCACTAACGTCACCTGGATACTTTTTCCCAGCAGTTTTGACAGTGCAGCGGCTGCCATCCATCCAGCGGTTCCGCCGCCCGCAATGACCACTTTCGATACGGGTTTGTTGCCTGGCAAAGTATTCATTGTTATTTCATCTCTTGGTGTTTTTGGTGTAGGAAGCTCAACAATACGCGGTTTTGAGGTAAACCCTGTTGATACTTCTGGCGAGTGAGTTCAGTCTGACGTTGTAATTCTGCGACGCGTGCCTTACTCAGAAAATAGGGCGTGTCTTTTGCGATATCACTTTCAAAGCCCATGCCATATAAAATGTATTGATAGCTGGTTGAGGGGAAGACCTCTTCATTTTCGATAAAGTCCAACCGGGAAGGAGCTTGGTAGCGCCACAATTGTAATAGAATGTGTAACGACTCGGGAATGGATTCAGGCAGGCGATGACTCCGCCAGAAGTCTGAATCCTGACGCTCGCTCAGCACGTAGTGCAGCTTGACAAAATCGATTACCCGCTGCCATCGATAAGCAAAACGTTTGTTAAAACGATTTGACAGTAGTGCCATGTGCTCGCGGTTGCGAGGAAATTCCTCACATAACATATTTATACTGAGCTCTACCATGGCAATGGCTGAGGCTTCCAGCGGTTCGATGAACCCGGCGCACATCCCAATCGCGATACAGTTGTTTTGCCAGAGTTTTTCTCTATAGCCCGGGTTAAACGATAATTTTCTGAAAGTAAGTGCTTGCAATTTATCTTCTGGAAGTTGCGCTTTTAAGTGTTGATACAGGGTGTCGTGAGCTTCTTCGTCACTACAGTGTTCTTGGGCATAGGCAAAACCGACACCGCGACGGTGGTATAGACCAATATCCCAAACCCAACCTTTGGCCTTGGCGGTGGCATTGGTGGTAGATTGGATGGGTGCATCAGTTGATACATAGGGTACCTGTGACGCAAGTGCAGAGTTGACCGGTAAAACCTCTGCGACGCTACGCCACTTCACATCGAAGTGTTTTTCAATTAAACGCGCGGCCATGCCGCTGCAATCAATAAATAAGTCAGCTTCAAGCGGACCTGATTGCTGACCAATCAGGGCTTTGATATCCCCATTTGCGTGGCTTTCAACTGCTTCAATATGATCGCGGATATGCACTACACCTAGCTTTTGTGTGCAATGTAAGGTCAGCAGCTCTGCCAGTTTGTCAGCATCGAAATGGTAGCCGTAATTGAGTACGTGGGCGTAATCCGGGGTTGCCTGTTGCTTTGGGGCAAGTCCAGCTTCACAAATACCTGGCTGCACACAAAAACTGTCGGCGAAGCTGGCTGTCTTGCTACTTTGCCAGTGCTGAACCAGATTGAGTTCGGTGTAACCTGTGGGGTTGGTAAAGGGGTGGTAATAGGCGTCATTCGGCTGGTTATGGCGCCAGCCAATAAACTTTGAACCTTGTTTGTATGAAGCTTGACAAAACACTAAGAATTGTTGCTCACTGATGCCGATTTGTCTCAGTGTATGGCGTAACGAGGGCCAGCTGCCTTCACCGACACCAATCTTTGACAGGGTCGGTGACTCTACCAGGGTAACCATAATCTCAGGCTGGCGCTGTTGTAATTGTGCAGCGATGCGGCCAGCCGTCAACCAGCCAGCACTACCACCACCTAAAATCAGGACATTACTTATTTCACGCATGGCACAGTAGGGTTGTTAAAACGCGTTTTTATCATATCTGGCAGTAATAGCGGAGCACAACCCTGTGCTCCTTACTATCACATTTACTCTCGGCTAGAATTTATAGCGCATGCCGATAGCATAACGCGCGCCTAATTCTTCCATGCGCCACAACTGGGCACTGGTTCGACCGTGAGTTCTGGAGTTCTCTTCTGTGATGTTAATGCCCTCAACAAACACTGTCAGGTCTTCATTGAACTCATACGACACGTTAAAGTCGATTTGCGATAATGCCTCAGTAAAGCTCGGCTCATTAACATATTGAGACGTCGTATTCAGGAAGTCGTCACGCCAGTTGTAGGCAATACGCGCTTGCCAGGCATCTTTTTCGTACATCAACACTACGTTGGCGGTATCACTCAGACCCACCAAGGCAAACTGTGTTACCGACGGATCCGCTGTTATATCAAAGCCAACGTCGCCGTTAACGGTTGTATAGTTTGCCTGGATACCAAAGCCGGTGTCTCCAAAGAAGTGCTGTACCGCCATTTCGAAGCCGTAAATATTGGCACTTTTGTTATTCACCGGTTTACTGTTGATAAAGGTCAACAGCGGGTCGTCGCCATTGGGAAGAATATCGAATTGCGCCTCAAATTGTTCATCGGTTAGCGAGAAGTAATCGATGTTGTTTTCCATAGCGGCTACCATATTGAACAAACTGGTATCGCTTAACGGAATACCTAGTCGCTCCAGCTCAGCAATCGCAGCGATGGCCCTGGGACCTGCAGTGGCGTCTCGTAAGCCATACACGCTCTCTTCAACTTGATCGTTACCAATAAAGTTGCGTACCCGCTTGTCATAAAAACCTAAGGAAACATAACTGGTATCATCAAAGTAGTACTCTACCGAGATATCAATATTGTCTGATTCAAGCGGCTTCAATGCCGGGTTTCCGGAGCTGGCCGTTGCAGTGGGACCGTCAGATAACAAGGTCGGGAAATTGGGTGTAGACACCGAAGAGGCAGCACTTAAGTTGTTGTATGTTGGTCGTGCAATGGTTTTACTATAAGAAACTCTGGCAATGACGTTGTCTACCACTTCAATATCAAAGTCGATTGATGGTAACAAATGATCATAATCAGACGTGATGGAGACGTCTTGCATATCGCTGCCAAAGCGCACGTTAAAATCGTTATTACTTTCCCAAGCAACGGCACTAGGTAAACTGATATTGGCAATCGATGTAACTTCTGTATCTTCGTAGCGCAGCCCCATCAACAGGTTGTAAGGCATCTCGCCCAGTTCGCCAGAGATATCAAATTCAAAATAGACAGCTGTAATGTCTTCTTCAATGGTTCGATTGGTGGCAAATGGATTGTTAGCGACAAAGTCAAAACCATAAGCGCCCGCTGCAAAAGCACCCAACTCAGCAACACTGCCGGTGAAGCCTTCTGAGTAGATACCGGAAGCATCAAAATCGTCAAATTCAGCAGATAAATTTAATGGCGTTAAAGAGCCAGCTGGTAATTCACCCGGGTTCTCGATACCCCAGTTCCCCATGGTATGACGGGTTAAGGACTGCAATGAGGTACTTTCCATGGCGCGAGATTCAATACCAAAGTTGATACTGCCTTCATCAAAGTCATAGCTGCCGTCAATTTTGGCTTGGGTGACCTCGGTATCTTGCGAACTGAAGTTCATATCCAAAATAGAGGTGCCCACATCATCTTGATCGAGCATGCCGTTAGGATTGAGATTACCACGAGACACATCGTCGAAATCCACCATCATGATGGGGAAGTCGTTGGAGAAATCGACACCCTGACCGCGCACTACGTTGGCCCCTAAACCAAAGTTGGTCCAGGTGCCATAGGGTGCATCTGGTCGGCCCTCTGCACTGGAGTTGTGCACATCAAAAACTAAGGAAAAGTCATCGTTTACCTGATACTCCAGGTTAAAACCCAGAGATTTATTTTCGTTGACTTGGTTAAGCTCTTGTAACGCTAATCCCAAGTCTCTGGGTGCCAGATCGCGGCGTTCTTGGGTAATATGGATAGGTGTAGCCACAACTTCATCATCAAAGGTGAGTTCTGCAAAGTAGCGGTCGTCCATCCAGATGGATTGCTCAGCACGCGCTTCAAATAAATCCTGCTTAGAGTATGTGTAATCCAGCGTTGCGGTCATTTTTTCAGATGGGGCAAACTGGAAGGTAAATTGGGCATTGGTACGATCTCGCTCACGATCTGCAACGAAATAACGCAGGTCGGAAGGAATGGCAAATAGCTGACCGATTTCAGGTGCATTATTTAACACTACTGGCGCGCCGGCTGCCGGGTTTACATCGGGGTTGGGTGATTGTGGCACCGTACCGTCAAAGGGGTTAACTCGCCACTGGTTTACAAATGCACCGAGGGCTCCACTGTCCCGCTGCTGGAAAGAACCTGCGAATGTAAAACCAAAGGTTTTGTCGTCGTTTACCCAATTAACAATGGAGGACACTTCCGGGGTGACATCGTCTCCCACACGGTTAGTGGTATCGTGAACGCCCTTAACACCGACATTTGCAGTTAAGCCAGTTTCATAAGCGTCAAATGGCTTAGCGGTACGGATATTTATCGTGGCACCAATGCCACCTGTAGCGATACTGGCGCGACCAGTTTTGTATACATCTACACCGCGAATGCCCTCAGAGGCCAGGTCTGAGAAATCAAAGGCTCTGGAGTTGGGGACTCCACCGCCTGCAGGTAAAGCTGAGCCGGGCATGCTACGGCCGTTTAAGGTGACCATGTTGAAATCCGGACCAAAGCCCCGTGCAGTTACCTGGGTACCTTCACCGTTGTTGCGGCTGATGGAAATACCTGTAATGCGCTGGAGTGATTCAGCTAAGTTGGTATCCGGGAATTTACCAATATCTTCGGCGGAAATCGCATCAACGACGCCAGCAGATTCCCTTTTGATACCCATGGATTCCTGAATACTACTTCGAAGACCGCTAACCTGAATTACTTCGACGTTGCTCAGCTCGTCTTCTTCTTGTGCCACTGCAGGCAGTGCCACGCAACCAGCCAGTATCAAAGATACGCTGGTGGCTAATTTAGTTTTGTTAAGTTTTGCGTTTTTCACTGTGTTGCTCTCTTAAAGTTGTAATCGCATGTTCTCTCAATCTGAGAAAGGGCTTTCTCGCGGCGCCGGCACGCATCCATGCTTTCGAGAAAGCGCTTTCTCAGATTAGTCTAGCCATATCTTTCAGTCAATAAAAAAATTAACAATTATTTAACAGTTGAAGGTTAACTGTATGATTTTATTAAGATAAAAATATTACCTTAATTGTTTTTGCATTGGGCCTGAGTGAGTCAGACGGTATTTCCCGAACACATCTGCCGTGATATAGCCGAGATTCTTGTCTCCTTCCACCGGGACTATGGTTGTCGAGCCCATAAAATGCTCCCGTGCTCCGCCAGCATCAGCGTCGCAATAGGCCAGCATAAAACCAATTTCCTGGTTTTCTTTTAGCTTGATAGGAGGTAATGGCGCCTCATCGGTATAATTGTCTGGGTACAAATTCAAGGCTACTTCCCAGATTATGTTGTTGGGAGATTGTTGTGAACGTTGCCATCGGCTTTGCAGGTGTGAATTTAGCATCACTACCGATTCCGGACCGTCGCCCTTATAAGCGCCAATATCTGCTGCCTGATTATCCAGTGCCACATGATAAGCAAAAGCATTGTGGGAATAGAGATGATTGCCGCCTGAAGCGTCTGAATCGATAAATATTTCCAGGCAGTCGTCGTCCCAATAACGCACTTTGGGATCGGCGTAATAGTCCATCAGCACATCATCGGTGATTTCTGCCAAAAGGTAGAGTTTATGTTTATCCCACAGTAGTTTGAAGCGCCCGGAGAAATCCTCCTTACTTGGTATTTCCCCCAGGATGTGCTTGTCCAGAGGCCACCAGGGCGCTTGTTGCCATACCGACTCCATGACACCGTCAATTGTGGGCGCCAGTCTGGTATGATTGATATCAATTGTCTCTGCTGATGCGGGTACACTAAAAAAGCAGGTAAGTGTGGTGGTTATGGCAATAAGTTGTTTAACAGCAAACATTGTGGCGCTCCAGGGTATCAATCACATGTTCAATGAGTATCGCGGATTCCCCGGCGCCGTCAAATGGCAATACGTCGTTTTCGTTTTCCGGATACTCAAATGTACTCAATTGACTTTTAAGTAGGCTGGTATTTGCGAAATGTTGTTGCCTGTTTTCTAGTCGGCTGCTAAGGAGGTCAGGTGCGACTTCCAATAGCAAAAATCGCACCTCGGAAGCCATCGCTCTGATGCGTTGCCGATGGTTTTTGCTCAGAGCTGAACAGGCCAAAACAATGCTACTCTCAGGTTGGGATTTAATCGCTTGCTCTAACCTGTCAAACCAGGGGGCACGCATTACATCATTCAGTCCTATGCCTTTGCGCATAAGTGCTTTGGCGGCTTCACTGTGATAGTCATCGGCATCTAAAAAAGGCGCAGTTAAGCGTTGCGCAAGTAGTTGCCCAAGTGTACTTTTACCGCAACCGCTCACCCCCATAACAACATAAAGTCGTTTCATGTAGATGCCTCTGATGGCAACAATACCAACAAATCATTTTTGTCTGACAAGTACTTTGTTTTCAGCAGGTTGCCAGATAGTTGTTGTTTATTGAAAATAAGCTGCAGGTTTTTTACATCCCTATGTCGCTCATATCGCACCTTTATCACATAACCTCGGAATCGCCTGGTTACTTCAGCCTGCGGCCAATGATTTGGCAGTTGGGGCTGCACCAAAAGACCTTGCGAACAGCCCTTCAACCCAAATAGCTGCTCCGTCAGTGAGCGCATCAACCAGGCAATGGTACCGGTATTAAACAGTCGGCTGGAAAGTCCGCCGTATTTGGGATGCAAATTATGGGCACCGCGATAATAATTAGGTACAAAATTGGGTAACTGTTGCTTTGCCATTGCCTGTTCAGTGGTAACCACTATCTGTTTTAAGGTTTTAAACGCTTCCTCTGAGAGTTGCGCCTGGTACAAAGCATACAAATAAAAAGCGGCGGCATGGTTATACAGCGAACCATTTTCCGCCACTCCGGGAAACTTCTGAGTTAATCGACCAATGTCTTCTACCATGGCTGTGTAAGCCGGGGCCAACATGGCGACCCCATGGGGACTGTGCAAATGCGCAAACACGGCTTTTAGCATACTTTCTTGCTGTTGTTCTGAAGCGCATTGACTCAAGATAGCCCAGCTTTGGGGATTCAAATATATCTTGCCCTCACTGTCTTGCTCAGTGCCGAACAATCTGCCCGCATCGGTGATGCCTCGGCCATACCATTTTTGATGCCAGAAATAGGTGTTGATATTTTTGTTGATTGTAAGCGCTTGCTCACTCCAGAATTTTGATCTTCCAGGATTATTGTTGTGCAAGAGTAATTCCGACCAGATCTGAAAGGCCCAACTCGTGGCCATAGATAACCAGCTGGATACCCCCTTGCCCTGGTGGCCAACCATATTCATTGGATCGCACCAGTCACCTTGTTGAATAAGGCTTAGATGTCGGTGATCCTGATGAGATTGCAACCATTGCATCGCTAATTCAATATGCTCAGCTACCGTAGCCGGGGTATCGCTATCGGAAAAAGGTAAGACCTCCTCTAGCAGTGCCAGATCGCCAGTCTCGCTGATATAGGCCTGCAAACAAATGGGTAACCAGACACAAGGGTCGGCATGGGGTACTTCATTGATGTATTTCAAGCTGGCGTTATCGTGCAGTAGTATGCCATCCGGCATTGCGCCATTTTGCTGTTGTTGTGTCAGCGCTGTTAGTAACGCCCGGCGAAAATAGCCCGGGTCCAGATAACACATGCCCATCGCATCTTGTAGATAGTTTCGCGTTTGTGGATCCGTGGTCAGGCGATTAACGTCACCGTGATAAAACACCTGTCTGGGTAACCAGTGGTTTATCGTATTGTCCAGCTCTGCATCAGGCGTTTTTACTGCAATGCAACTGCTGTGTTGCTGCAAATACTGTTGATAGTCACTTGTCGCAGCAAGATAGCCACTTTCATTGAGATAAGTGTCTTTCATACGCTGGATATCTTGCAGCTCTGTGGCGGCGCCGAAGATAAAGCGCAAATCTTTGACTACCTCGACAGCGAAACGTTTTTTGTGCTGTAACACCGCGACAGGTGTTTCGTACACGGCATCTTGATTGGGCAAACGATCATGCTGCAGCATATCGGGAGCGGTCCAGCCGCCATCTCCCAAGAATTGCGCCAAATTGGCACAATAGCTTGTGACTGGTTCGCTGGCGCGTAAAAATGTCAGTTCCTTGAAATCTTTTTGTTGCAGGTATTCTTCCAGCTTTTGATATGGAGATACCTTATTCGCAATGATGCCATTGCTCCGGGTACAGTATGTTGCCTCCTGATTCATCCATGATTGATAACCGATATTAAAGCAAGGGAATATACTCAGATCCCGTTCATTTTTGCCATTGTTGGTTATTTTAAGTTGCCACATTTCCAGCACATCTTCTTTGGGCAAGGTTACTTTGAGTTCAAATAACCAGTCGAGATGGGAAATACGCCAGCAAACATAAGCATCGGCCACTTCAAATTGGAATGCCTCCAGTGGCTTACACATAGGCTCAAAAGGCAACGAGAAAGTTAGCCCGGAACTATCATCTTTGATATAAAAAAAACGCCCCGGGTGACCCTGATAATAGTAATGCTCTGGTTGTAAAAAGGTTTTTGCGGTTAGGGCTGGTCCAGCGGAATAGGTAGCGGGTTCCGGTTGCATAAAATGACTATTGGCAAAACCACGACAAGTCACGTTTAGCAGCATACTCTGGTTCCAGAGGTAGCCACTGGCATTGGGAATGGTGGAGGGAGAATACAGTCGTATCTCGCCGGTTTCTTCGTCAAAACAATAGGGTAAACCAGGATGAATACTCATGACTGCCCCTCTCGTCTTTGGGTTAATTCAGCCTGAATCCGGTCAAGGCGTTGCTCGTCCAGAGAGTAGAAGTGAATAATCACTACCGATATAAGTGCAAACAAACTTGGTAGTAAGCTCATTAACAGCAGTATTCCGTGTTCTGAAGCATCGCTCTGTATTTGATTTGGGGTGTAGCCCAATGAGGCCAGCCCCCAGCCGATGATGGCGCCTGCCAGGGCACCTCCCAATTTTTGTGAAAATGCCGCAGCAGAAAATACCATGGCCGTTGCGCGTCGACCGTTTTTCCATTCACCAAAATCAGCTGTATCAGCATACATGGAGAAAACCAAAGGCGATTTCGGGCCAAGGCACAAACCAATCAGACCCTGCAGGGTAAAGATGAGTAACAGATTGTCTTTGGGAAGAAAGTAGAACAGCGCTGAAAACAAGGTGACAGCGGACATCAACAACATCAGCAATCGGCGTTTATCCATTAATTTACACAGTAGAGGAGTAATCGCTGCTCCTACCGCCAGTGATAACATATAAACCATGCCAAACAGGCCGATGAGATCTTCTCGCCCTACGTAGTATTTAAGGTAAAAAGTGCCTGAGCTGCCGCGCAATGAAATGGTGAGCATGATGATCAAAGCAAGAGAAAATAGCACTAACCAAGGTTTGTTTTGCAACAGGTCTTGCAAGTCTGTTAGGGCGGTGCTGTTTTGTTGCGCGGGTACCTGAATTCGTTCGCGTGTTGTAAAAAACGTTATGGCGAAAAGCCCGCAGGTGATCGCACCGTAAAGCAACATGGCGAGTTGCCAACCTCTTGCATCATCACCATTGCCTAGCCAGGCCACCAATTCCGGGGTGCACCAGGCTACCAGAGTACCGCCACTAAAAGCACCGATGAAACGAAATGAGGTTAATTGAGTACGCTGTTGCGTGTCAGAGGTCATGATCCCCATCAATGCACCGTAGGGCACATTAATAAAGGTATAGGCCAGCATTAGAAAAATATACGTAGCGTAAGCCCAAAGCAGTTTGCCGTTTTCACCTGTCTCAGGAACGGTAAAGGTGAGCACTCCTGCTGCTGCCAATGGGATGGCCCCCCACAACAGATAAGGACGAAATTGGCCAAACCGAGTGCGAGTGCGGTCGGCAATTGCCCCCATTACCGGGTCGGAAAAGGCATCGATGAGCCGGGTTACCAATATCATGGTACCCACTGCCGCCGCAGGGATCCCAAAGACATCGGTGTAAAAAATCAATAAAAATAAATCCAGTACCCGCCAGTAGAAATTCGAGGCGACATCCCCCATGGCATAGCCGAGTTTTTCCTTGAGGGATAGTTTCATTGAGTTGTTCATCACTTTCTCGACCTACTGCAGCTTTGCGCATGCTTGGGGGGTAGCGGATGTTGTACTAACAAGCTGCACATCGGCGATTGAAACTGTCTGTGCAATATCACTATTGATCTCAAAAGGCACTACACTGTTTTGAAATTCCATTCCCAGTGCTTGCAAACACTGCAAAGGTACCTCGATAGTTTGCCACTTTTGATGAGATGCTGTGAATTTACGCAGGTCTAGTTTCGCTTCGCAACTTGTCTTATCTGGGTTATCACAACGTTGCATTAACCAAAGCGGACTATCCGCTGATTCTTCAATTTTCAGCGCAAAAGACAGAGCCGCATTGGCCAGTAACTCGGCGCGTAAGTCTTCTCTAAAATGGCTTTTGCTGGCGATATACAAGGCGCTATTGTTTTTACCGGAAAACCTGACCTTAACCGCGTCTTCCTGGATATCTTTATCAATGGTGCGGTACTGCAACCCCGCAAGAGTGTGAGTATTACTGTTGACCTGCAAGCGCTGCTTACCTTCCCGTAACCAGAGTATCCATGGTCTTTGAGTTTGACCATTGAAAATAATGCGAGGCAAAGAAGCTGTCGCTTGCTGTTGCAGTTTTTCAGGTAATAGCTTGTTATCAAGTGGCCCGGTTGCGCCATATTCCAAACCAAACCCATAAGGCAATAACGGACTGTAATCAGCATCAAAGCGGTTCATCATCTGAGTTGGGGAGTCTGGCCAGGAATAGCTGAGTTTCCCGCTGATGGGATAGCGGATTTGGTTGTTTTTATCACGCAGTATCACATCTGCAATCCCTTGCCCTTCACTTCCTGGTAACCAAGCAGCTATAAAGGCATCTGAGGCATTTAGCTCAGCGTTTACCCACATTGGACGGCCACTGATGAATACCGAGACCACGGGGATGTTTTGCGCTTTTAATTTTTGTAGCAGGGCCAGGTCTTGTTTGTCACCCGCTTGATAGTTTAAATCGCTGCGATCACCATGTCCTTCTGCGTAAGGCGACTCACCAAAAACGACAACTGCGACGTCGGGCTTTTGGCTGTAGCTGCCATCAATACTCAGTTCAGTGCTACCGCCGCTTTGCTTAACGTGTTCAGCGATGCCTTGGTAAATGGATGTTGCACCCGGAAAATCACTGTTTTTATTTCCCGTGCCTTGCCAGGTAATTGTCCAACCACCGGATTGTTTACCAATGTTGTCTGCTCCATCCCCGGCGACAAGGATATGTTGTGTCGGATTTAATGGCAGCAACTGGTTTTTATTTTTTAACAGAACCAGGGATTCGCGCACCGCTCGTCGCGCAATTTCACGGTGTTCTGGTGCCCCTATCAGTTCGGTTTTGTTGGCGAATTGTCGTTCTGATGGCGCTGGACGCTCAAAAACACCCGCTAGCAACTTCACCCGTAAGATGCGACGTACAGCGTCATCAATGCGGGACATCGGAATTTCGCCGTCACGAGCTTGCTGCACGGTGTTGGCGAATAAGGCGCGCCATGCCTGAGTCGGTGCCATAAACATATCCAGGCCGGCATTGATGGCTTGCGGGCAGCTCTCGTTGCTGCAACCTTTCACTTGCCCATGTCCGGACCAGTCACCTACAACAAAGCCGCGAAAACCCATACGCTCCTTAAGCACATCAGTAAGTAAATACTTGCTACCATGTATCTTTTTGCCATGCCAACTGTTAAAAGACGCCATTACCGTCAGTGCGCCAGCCTGAATACCACTGACGTAACCTTGAGCGTGGAGTTTGACTAAATCCGCCTCGCTGTCGATATTATCGCCTTGATCATCACCACCAACGGTGCCGCCATCACCTAAAAAGTGTTTAATGGTACTGATCACTCTGTCAGGCTGCATAAAAGCAGCATCTGAACCCTGCAAGCCTTTTACAATAGCAGCGGAGTAGGCTTTGACTATTTCAGGATCCTCTGAATAGCCTTCGTAGGTGCGGCCCCAGCGATCATCACGTACCGTGGCAACGGTGGGGGCAAAGATCCATTCAATACCTGTCGCTTGTACTTCCAGGGCGGTTGCACGAGCAATATCCGATATGAGTTCGGGATTGTTTGCCGCACCCAAGCCGATATTGTGGGGAAATAACGTGGCACCAATAACATTGTTGTGGCCATGCACGGCGTCTGTGCCCCACATTGTTGGTATCGCAGAGCCATCAAGACTGTCATCAACACTGGCGCGATACAGGTCGTCCGCCAGCTTTACCCAATCTGCTACTTTGGCTTGTTTGTTGCCGTAAGGGAAAGAGCCGCCGCCATTGAGATAAGAACCGAAACCATAGCGGCGCATATCTTCAACACTGATATCCCGGATTTCTGGTTGAATCATTTGGGCGATTTTTTGTTCCAAAGTCATCTCTTGCATAAGAACGGTGATCTTTGTCTCTACCTCGTCTGACTCAGGTAAGCCGGAAATATCTTTTGGCCAGAGCGAGACCTGAGCCGATAATTGAATGCTGCTAAGCAAGAAGAAAACACCTGTTACGATACGCAGTTTTTTAGATTTCATGGTTTTTACTCGTTCCTGGAACACAAAAAAGCGCTGAGCTGAATAATACTGTTTGTTCAGTTTAACTGGAAAGCGCTTTCTAAATTTGCTAAAAATATTGAGAAAGCGCTTTCTCAAAATAAGAATTGCATGTTATAAACATAAATACAACATCCATTTAACAATAAATTTGCTGGTTGTTGTTTCAAATAAAGCATTAATCTCGGAATCAAAATATCCATGACAGAACCTACAAAAGACCTGCGACTATCGCCTCCTTCTCCACTGATGAACCGAGATTTTCTGTTCGGCGTCGCAACCTCATCATTTCAAATTGAAGGGGATAGTGAAGGGCGATTACCCTGTATTTGGGATACTTTTTGCGAGCAAGATGGGACCATTGCTGACGGTACCGATGGACACGTTGCATGTGAACATATTAAACGTTGGGAAGAAGACGTCGCTATCTTGCTGGACTTAGGTATCGATGCCTATCGTCTGTCTCTCTCCTGGCCGCGCATAATGAGCGCATCTGGGGAATTAAATCAGCAAGGCATGGATTTTTACATTCGCCTTATCGATACCCTCAATGCGCACAACATCAAGGTCTTTGTTACCCTTTATCATTGGGATCTACCCCAATACCTTGAGGACAAAGGAGGATGGTTGAACCGAGATACTGCCTATGCTTTTGAGCAGTATGTAAGAAAGGTGGCCAATTGCTTGCAGGATAAAGTGTACTCTTACGCCACCTTCAATGAACCTTTTTGCTCTTCTTATCTGGGCTATGAGATTGGGGTTCATGCTCCGGGGAAAACCGGGCGCCGTTCAGGCAGACAGTCGGCACACCATATTCTTTTGGCCCATGGCTTAGGCATGCAAGCGCTACAACAGTGTTGCCCACAAGTGCAGCGCGGCATCGTACTGAATTTTACACCTTGTTATCCAGTAACGGATGCACCTGAAGATATTCAGGCTGCCAAGCTTGCTGATGAATATATTAATCTGTGGTATCTGCAACCCTTATTAGAGGGGAAATATCCTGATGTTATGCAGTGTCTGGCTGAGGAAGACAAACCTGAAGTATTCCCCGAAGACATGCAAATCATCCAACAGCCGCTGGATTTTCTGGGCGTTAATTTCTACACCCGCTTAACCTATTCCGCACCCAATACGCCGACTGAGCTGTATACTGAACATGCGCATCGAGAGCCGAAAACCGCAATTGGTTGGGAAATATATCCTCAAGCACTGGCGCAGCTTTTCACAGATTTATCGACACGTTTCACTTTACCGCCTGTTTACATCACGGAAAATGGTGCAGCCATGGCGGATCAATTAATCGATGGACAGGTTTTGGATCTGGACAGAATTGCCTACTATCAACAACACTTGAATGCGCTGGAAGACGCCATTTCAACGGGTGTCGACATCCGCGGTTATTTTGCCTGGAGTCTCATGGATAACTTTGAATGGGCGGAGGGTTATACACAACGATTTGGCTTGATATATGTCGATTTTGCAACGCAGAAGCGCACCTTTAAAGCCAGTGCAAAAGCCTATCAAAACTTACTGCAAGCAAAAAAGGCATTGCATGATTAAAATTAGTTCGTGGTATTGGAGTCGTTAGAGCCATGTCGAAATTAAGTCTTGCTGAGAAAGTCAGTTATGGTGCCGGCGATGCTGCTGCAAATCTGGTGTGGCGTGGCGCTTTGGCTTATATGGCGGTGTTTTATACTGATACCTTCGGCCTTGCACCCGCAGCGGCAGCTATGTTGTTTTTGGTGGTGCGCTTATCTGATGGCATTACAGATATCATGATGGGGATGATTGCAGACCGTACCCAAACCCGGATGGGTAAATTTCGTCCCTGGATACTTTGGTCTGCACCGTTATTAGGGCTTTTTATGGTGCTGTGTTTTACCACGCCCCAGCTCAGTGACGGTGGAAAACTCGTCTACGCCTACGTCACCTATATTGGTTTGACGTTGGCGTATACCATGAGCAATGTTCCCTATTCCGCGCTAATGGGGGTGATGACCAGCGACCACAACGAACGCACCAGCTTATCAGGCTATCGCTTCGCCGGTGCATTTATCGGCGGCATGTTTGTTATGGGCTTTTTACCCATGTTAGTCAATGCGCTGGGAGACGGTGATAGTGCGCAAGGTTATCAATACGCCATGTTCTTTTATGCCGCCTTGCTGGTATTACTGATGTTAGTCACGGTGGTGTTTACCAAAGAAAGGGTACACAGCGAAGTACAACTGTCTGGTTCGTTGGGCACTGAGCTAAAAGACCTTGCTAAACAGCTACCTTGGTTAATTTTACCACTGTTAGCCATGACCTTGTTCTTCTATTATCGAAACCTGCCCAGCGCCGTCTTTTTTATCATGGTGTTTGCTCTGTTGTGGTGGTTAATCAAACGGTTAAAGGCATCGCCGCAAGAAAATGCCAGCCGCACACAAAGAGACTTGTTGGATTTATTGGACAATAAACCCTGGCTGATTTTACTGGGCATGGGCTTTTTAACCATGATGTTTAATGGCGTTAAATACGCCGCAGTGGCCTATTACTTTAAGTATTATGTGGGTAACGAATTACTGGCAGGGCAATACTTTATTGCGTTGCTGGTGGTTTCGGTGGCTGGTGCTTTGTTAACGCCAAAGTTTTCTGCCTTGTGGGGACGTAAAAACCTGTTTATTGGGATCTTGCTCTGTAGCAGCCTGTTAACGGGCATGATGTTCTGGCTACCAGCCGAGCAGACTTTGCTGATATTTCTCACTGGTTGTGCGGCAGAATTTTTTGCCGCCATGATGCCAACGCTGTTTTTCGCTATGTTGGGCGATGCTGCTGATTATTCTGAGTGGCGCACCGGACGCAGAGCAACGGGCCTTGTATATTCTGCAGGTACCTTTGTGCAGAAAACCGGTGGCGGCTTTGCTGGTGCTTTAGTGTTGTTGGTACTTGCCTGGTATGGTTACGATGGTTTGGATAAATCCACTGCACAAGCTGCGATACCGGCAATGTTATTACTCATGAGTTGGATCCCGGCGTTGTTTGGCGTTGCCGGAGCGGCGTTAATGTGGTTTTATCCACTAGATGAGCAAACTCAATCTCAAATCACTGACGAATTAGCACAAGCAAGGGCGGCGTAATTTACGAAAACCCTTTCCACAGGAGGATAAGTGGCGACAATATACCAGGTGGCAGAACGGGCAGGCGTGTCGTTGTCGACGGTTTCAAGAGTATTGAATGGCAGGAAAACCGTTAATGCTCAGTTGCGGGAAAAAGTTGAAAAAGCAGTACAAGAACTTAATTACCGGCCCAGCTCAGTAGCGCGTTCGCTAGCAAACAATCGCACCGACAGTATCGGTGTGCTGGTAGCAGAACTACACACCCCGTTTTTCGGTGAGATGATGCAAGCCATTGAAATGACCCTTCGGGCGCAAGATAAACATGTCATTATCAGTGTGGGACACAACGACCTGGCGAAAGAACTGGATGCCGTGGAGTTTTTAATCAGTCGCAATTGTGATGCCTTGATTTTGCACTCTGAGGCCATGTCTGATAAAGATCTGGTAAAACTGCAAAGCCGTCTCCCTATTTCTATTATCAACCGACACGTCCCTGAATTGCATGAAGCTTGTTTCTGTTTAGATAATGAAGCGGGTGGATATCGTGCTACCCGGCATCTTATTGCCAAGGGGCATCGCAACATCGCTTATATTTCCGGTCCCGCCTGTAAGGCTGATGCGATGCAGCGTTTAGCGGGTCATAAACGCGCTTTGCAAGAAGCGGGTATTGCCTTTTCTGATGCCTTTCATTTTGAAGGCCGCTTTAAAGAGGAGGATGGTATTGAAGGGCTGAAAACCTTATTGGCTCGAGATATTGAATTCACTGCATTAGTTTGTGCTAATGACTGGATGGCCTCCGGGGCCATGAGTTGTGCCCGAGATTTGGGATTGAGGCTTCCGGAAGATTTATCTATCGTTGGTTTCGATGACGTGGTGATTGCCCATCATGTATACCCTAAACTTACTTCCGTTTGTAACCCCATCTATCAAATGGGGGAGATGGCAGCAAAGTGTATTTTGAACAAGGTTTACAATCAAAAGCATCAGCTACAGCACCTATATGATGCCGAGTTAGTATTGCGCGACTCGGTAAACCTCGTCTGACCATCATATGACCGATATTCATTAATTCAAAAGTGTGAGTCTTTACTTACACTTAAAGTTTTGTTTTATCTGATTTTAAAAAAGTTTAAGTAAGTTTCAGTGTGCAGCTTTGTTGTGCTGTGCCAGATTGACAAAAGTTTAATCACTGGAACCCGAATATGAGCACCAAAATAGCTGGTTCTTTCAGCCTGTTTACCATCATTGTATTGTTTTACGGAGCTGTAGCTCTCCCGGCTTTCGCTGGAACCCACGAATTCTGGCGCAACGCCACCGTTTATTTTTTACTTACCGACAGGTTCAATAATGCCGAACCGGGCAATGACCTCAACTACCAGCGCAATGCACAGGCCGCGCTTTTACGAGGCTTTGAAGGCGGCGATATCAAGGGAGTGACCCAACAGATTGAGGCCGGCTATTTTAATCGACTCGGTGTTGATGCTATCTGGACAACGCCGCTGATTGAGCAAGTTCATGGTTATGATGAATCTGACAATCTCACCTATGCCTATCATGGTTACTGGCCAAAAGATTGGACAGCTATCGACGCCAATTTTGGTACAGAGCAAGAATTTGCAGAGATGATAGCGGCGGCCCACAAAAATGGCATTCGCATCGTGATGGATGTCATCATTAATCACACCGGACCGGAAACTAAGCAAGATACACTGTGGCCGAGTGACTGGGTCAGGACCATGCCCGTTTGTAACTGGCGTAGCTATCAACAGAATGTCTCTTGTGCTTTGGCCACATCGCTAACTGATGTGCTTACCGAATCGGAACAGGACACTCCACTACCTTCCATTCTGACAGATAAATGGAAGAAAGAAGGGCGCCTGGAACAAGAGCTGGCCGAACTGGAGGAATTTTTTTCAAGAACCGGATATCCGAAAGCACCCAAATATTACATTGTAAAATGGTTAACTGATTGGGTGAGAGAATACGGTATTGATGGTTTTCGCGTAGATACAGCAAAACACGTTGAGCCAGAGATTTGGTCTGTTCTGAAAAAAGAGAGTGAACTGGCCCTGGCTCAATGGCGTGAGCAAAATCCAGAAAGACTCGCAGGAGATTTACCATTTTATATGGTTGCTGAAGTGTTTAATTGGGGCGTTGATGGTTTTAAAAGTGCTAACCCACAAACCCATGCTTATGATTATGGCGACAAACAAGTGCAGTTTTTTGATTATGGTTTTGATGCCATGATCAATATGGGCTTTGTTGCTCATATCAGCCAGGACAGCGAAACCCTGTTTTCTCAATATGATGCGCAATTGCATCACCCATCGTTTCGCAGCAAAGGCATACTTAACTATATCGGCTCCCATGATGATCAGGACTCTTGGGATCGTGAGCGCCAACAAACATGGCAAAGCGCTTTCAAACTGATGATGGCGCCGGGTGGGGTGCAGATCTACTACGGCGACGAGTTAGCGCGTCCTATGTTGGTGCCGAAGGCCTACGGTGATGCTGCGCTCAGAGCTAACATGAATTGGCAAGACCTGACCCAACCTGAGACACAGGCGCTACTGGCTCATTGGCAAAAGCTAGGTCAATTTCGTCAGCAGTTTGTAGCGGTGGGTGCCGGGAAACATCAAATGCTGAACGATGCGCCTTATGTATTCAGCCGCCAGCTTGAAGGTTTTGATAGTGTGGTGGTGGCTGAAATGAGCGTCGGGGAAAAACAGATTGATGTTGCTAAAGTCTTTGAAGAGGGTTCGACCTTGAAGGATTATTACTCTGGAGAGGTGGTACAAGTTGTGTCGGGCAGAGTACGTTTTTCCTCCCCGTATCGCTGGGTATTAATGGCAACTGCGGATAGATAAATGAAACGGGATAAAGTACCGCTTTTATTGAGAAGATTGCAGCAGATCGCTCATATGCTCAAGCAGCACCCACAAGGATTGGGGTTGTTGGGGCTGGGCTCAACTGGTGATCAAAGTCGCATGGATGAATATTCCGATCTGGACTTTTTTGCCGTTGTTGCTGAGGATCATAAGTATGCCTTTATTGATGATTTAAGTTGGTTGGCCAATATTGCGCCGGTGGCTTATGCCTTTAGAAATACCCAGGATGGCTACAAGTTGCTCTACGGGGATGGCGTATTTTGCGAGTTTGCGGTGTTTGAAGCAAAGGAGCTACAAAGCATACCTTACCAATCCGGGCAGTTTATCTGGCGAGACGACAGTTTACCTGAATCCCTCGCAACACCTTGTCTATCCACACCTGAAATATCTCAGGATGTGCCATTTTTATTGGGGGAGCTACTGACTAATTTGTATGTGGGGCTATGTCGCTATCAACGAGGCGAAATGTGTTCTGCGCAGCGTTTTGTGCAGGTGTATGCTATGGACCGCTTAATAAGCTTATTGGATTTAACCTTGACCGAAACTGATTTACAAAAACGCGACCCGTTTTGTATCGACAGAAGGGCGGAACAGCGTCATAGACAAGTCGCCCAACACTTGAGCGGGTTTTTATCTGATGCTGCAAGGTTGCCAGAAACGGTTGTGAACATGTTGGACTTTGTAAAGCAACGGTTCCCGGTGGATTCTGCTATGGAGGCGAATATCAGGGAATTGCTGTAGTACCCCTCATGGGTTCAATGTTATTCTGACTTAATTGTTTAAGTCAGGTTCTGCGCTTCCACTGCCCCCATGATATTTAAGATCGCTCATTTCGAGCTTAATACTGATACACGTGAACTGGTAGACGGCGAGCGTAAACAGTTGATTCGCCCTAAGACCATGGCGCTGCTACTTTACCTGATGGAGCGCCAAGGTGCCTTGGTCACTAAAAGCCAGCTATTAGAGGAAGTCTGGGACGATGTGACCGTTCACGAAGGGGTGATTTTTCAGTCCATCAGAGAAATCAGAACTTTGTTTGGCGATCTTAGCGTGGTGCAAAATCATCCCAGGAAAGGCTATCAATGGCTGATCCCGGTGCAGAGACGGGAAAGCCCAGCGGCAGTAGCGAATAACTTTGATGAATCCGGTCCAGTAATCAGTAAAAAAGGCGTTGTTGCTGCACTGTTTTTTGCCGTGATAGTGGTTGTTGCCATTGCCTGGCACTTTACCCCAATGACGCCGCAAACTTTGTTGCAGTTGTCGGTGCAAAACCGCATCGACAGAAATGACCTGGACCTCTTGCAACAAGAAAAAATTGCAGCGTTTGCGGCGAATCTCCAGCAATCCCTTACAGACATAGAAGTCAGCACGGCGAACCTTGAACCGCCACCAATCGACTCCGTAAGCACTAATGCAAAAAACTGGGCTCTGGATATCAAGCTTTATGGCGATATTTACGATTTTAAACTGGTTTATTCCCTCAAAAACCATGAACTCACTATCAGCAACGCCATTTTAAGTTATTCCCTTGAGGATGCATTTGCGGCTTTAAATGATCAGGTTACACATATAGTTCAAGGTCATATCAATAAGCAACAACAGCAATGGTCTGAATTTGTAGAAGTGGTCACTGCTTTTGAGACAGACTGGGAAATGGCGCTACCGAAGTTAAAACAATTTGTTTCCCGGTTTCCCGATAACATTGAAGCGCAATTGATGTTGTCTCGGTTGCTGTTATGGCAATCTCAACAAGAAACAGCATTGCATTACTGTGAGCAAGCACTTAGTAACCCGAAACTGACTTCCTCACAGCAGGCGAGATTTCAGCTATTGAAAGCTCAAGCGCTTTATCCCGGCTCAGCACCAAACGCGTTACTGGCGATAAAGCAAGGATTGACGTTAGCGGTTGAAAAAGATGCCTGGCTGGTAAGGGCTGAGTTAGAAGAGCTACAAGGCGACATGTTGCGACAACAGGGTGATGTTGTTGTGGCGCTGCGCAGTTACCTCAAGGCGCAATCTATATATGATGAGATCAACTTGCCAGTTAATGCCGCGGGATTGAAGCTAAAGCTCAGTGGTTTACATCTGGACATGGGGCAACTGGCGATGGCGCAGCGCTTTTACCAACAGGCCCGTCAGGAAATTCAATCCCGTGAAATGTCGTTTCTTTATGGCCAGCTGGAGGAGTATGCACGATTGATTGAACCACAAATTCAGGGATTGCAAAACTGACATGTGCCCGGGTCAGCTGGCTCATCGAACCTTTCAGCAATTTCTTCATGTTGGCATCGTTCACACACTTTTATGGTGGCTTTGATTTGTTCCGTGGGCAAATGACACCAACTGCATAAACGGCCCTTTTGGGCTTCTTTCACCACAAAATCCAGTGCCTGACATTCAGGGCAATGGGACTGCAAGCGAGTAGCCAGGTCCTGCGCCGCTTTGGCAATCATGATTTGTCGTTCCGGACAATGCATGGCCCGAAGATCTGGCTGTAATGTGATTGGAAAACTAAGCTCATTTGAGTCAGCCATGGTGAGCAACTGCTCAGCAAATAGCCTTTTGTGAATTTTTTCGGGTGTGTGCCAAAGCCAGGCTTGCTGAGGGAAGTTTTTAAGCTGTGCAGCTAAATCGCGCGGGGCTTGCGCTTTTAGATTATTGATTTTGCAGGGCCCATTGGCCAAAGCATAAACGGCAACCCCTTGCTCATTGTCGTAAAAGCAGAGTATTTCTTCGTTCCAATTCATAAAACCGGGCATGGGGCCACCGCCAAAGCTACCTTCACTGCCCAGCCCATAACGGTTGCCGCTTAGTTCACATGCTTTTATTGCCTTGACCAGGGCCGCTTCTTTGGGGGTTAACTTGCGTTCTATTTCGCCTGAAAAGGTGCCCAAGCTGTCTGTGTTAAATTCTGAATTTTCCACCAGTGAATAGCCAAGCGGCTCCAGTTCGGGGGCGATATGCGCCCCTTTCTGATGCTTGCTACACAGCACGATGTCTGGCATTAAAAATAACCTTCCAGCTTCTTTTTCTCCATGGAGCCAGACTGGTCTTTATCCAGTAGGCGTCCCTGACGTTCACTGCTGGTGGATAATAGCATTTCCTGGATAATCATGGGCAACGTAGTGGCGTCGCTTTCAATGGCACCGGTTTGTGGGTAACAACCCAACGTTCTGAAGCGTATCCAGCGCGGCTTCAGAGTTTGTTTTTCCTCTTCTGTTAAAAACGGCAGCATGCGTTCGTCATCCAGTGCCAGGATAGTACCACTGTCTTTGTCCAACCAGCTCATGCGTTCGGAAGCAAAATACAGGGGAACCAGGTCAATGTTTTGCTGATAAATGTATTGCCAGATATCCAATTCAGTCCAGTTGGACAAGGGGAATACCCGGATGTTTTCGCCGCCAGAGATCTCTGCATTGTAGTTCTGCCACAACTCAGGACGTTGGTTTTTCGGATCCCAGCGATGTTCTTTGGTGCGCAAAGAAAAGCAGCGCTCTTTAGCTCGCGATTTCTCCTCATCTCTGCGCGCTCCGCCCAGCGCAGCATCAAACTTATGCTTATCAAGCGCCTGCTTTAAGGCCTGGGTTTTCATTTGGTCGTTATAAATCACAGAGCCGGAGCGAATAGGATGAACTCCCATATCCAGCGCTTCCTGGTTGGTATAGACCTCAAGATTCAAGTCCAGTTTGTCCACCAGCTTATCGCGAAATTGCGCCATCTCGGCAAATTCCCAGGTGGTATCCACGTGCAACAGGGTAAAAGGTACTTTACCGGGGAAAAAGGCTTTTCTCGCCAGGTGCAGCATCACCGTGGAGTCTTTCCCGATAGAATACATCATGCAGGGATTATCAAATGCTGCCGCGGCTTCACGGATAATGTGGATGCTCTCTGCTTCCAGTTGTTGTAAATGGCTTAACGTTTTCATTAATGACCTTCTTCCTGTGTGATCCAATCGCCTTTATACAGTCGATGTATTTGTTTGGTTTCCTGCCAGCTAAACAAATATAACCAGTCGTTATCTATCAGCTGCTTGATGTGTGAGTGTTTGTTAACAATGCCTTCTATCGCTTCTTGCGGTGCCGCGATATAGACGCTTAGACGCTGTGGCGTATGCATCCAGCGCTTGCCATCGTGTAGTGATTGCATCGATAGTCCGATGCGCAAATCACCACCATTGCCTTCAAATACGCCAATGTTGCCCGCTACTGCGTTGTGCAGCACCTTGTTACCGCAACCCCATTTCAGGTTGTCGGTTACTGAGGCGTTGTATTGCATGTTGATCCAGTTAGTCACCACCATAGGCGCGGTAATTAAAAGTTCCAGTACTGAATAATCAGAATCGTTTTGCCAGTCATAATCATGCAAGAATACCTTGCCTTTTAAATTGAGGGCTTTGGTGCGCTGTCTGGGGGCAATAATAAAACTGTGATTGCCCGCCAGTCCCCATTCGGGACGCACTTGCGACCAATCGTAACTGCGTTTTCGATAGGCTTTTTGACGCTTTTCTGGTGTCAGTTTGGCCAGCTTTTCGTCCACATCAGCGGTTCGCTCCAGTTGCGCGATTTGTGTGGCATTGCGCAACCACTGTCGCTGCTGTTCACTCAGTTCATCGTCGAAGCAGCTTATTTCATCTGTGGTGGTATTGTGTAGTGCTGCAACAAAATGGGTTGTATCAGGTATTGTAATGCCTAATTTTTTCAATTCGACGCGTACCGCTTCATTGTTCAAAAGCTGGGTGAGAATACGCACGTTTACCTCACCTGATTGGCCGCCACAGGCACCACAATCCAGGCCTGCAGCATGGAGGTTATTGGTAGTACAACTGGCGTGACCGACTAACAGAACCTGTTCTGCGTAGTTCTGAATGCCCAGTGCGCCGAGGATCCCTTTAGCCAATTCGGCACAGTCTTGAATGGAGAGTGTTTCACCGTCGCGACTGAGTTGCCACTGTGATTCGTGACTTAAACTGCTCACCGGGTTTTCCTGCTTTCCGGGAAACCACATATTTTTCAGTAGTTTAAAGCCATACCACCAACCCGCTGATTCCACCAAAGAAAAAGAGCCGGTTGGGCTATAACTCCAGCGCAACCAGTTGGCTTGGTTCTTAATCGGGCGCAGGCGAGTGACATTACCAGTGCGCTCTGAAACATCTATTTGTGGGGCCAATAAGCCGGGAAGTTGCGGCCGCTGTAGCTTAGTGCCTGTAGGCGCATAGGCCACGGGCATACCGAAAAAACCGGCAAAGCCACGGGTTTCAATACCGTTATCCTGTTGCTCCAGGGCGCGGCGGATGATTTCTGAGCGCACATCAATACAAAATACCGCTTGCAGCGTGGGCTTTGGCTCCGGCGCATCGCTGGTGGTTCGCAACTGCTTTTGTAACTGTTGTTGTTGGGTCAACTCATGGGCGGTATGCCAAACCCATAGTGCTTTTTGATGGCGATGATGCTCTTGAAACCTGGCGCCAATACTTTGTTGTTCTTGCTGCCATTTTTCAGCTACAGCAGTTTGTACGCCAGAGCTGATATGCTTTAAGTGACGCCAGATTATAAGCTCCCAAGCCAGTCTCACTGCCAGCAAAGGCATCATGTCGTCACTTGTATTCTGCCAGCGACGATAGGCCACATAAGCCGCCCAGCCATTGATATCCAATAACAGGGCATACAGATAGTCTTCCTGTATTGATTCTTGCACCTCCAACTCAGCCATGGCGATTTCAAATAATGCCTCAGGTGATTCGGGCAAGGTGCTAATGGACTGTGCCAGTTTGGTTTCTCCCATCAAAACGCCAATACCATTGTCTTTGATGATGTTGTTACGCCAACTTTTGTAAAAGCAATGCTGGCTATTTTCACCCTCAATGCGTTCAAGGATGGCATTAGATTGATAGAACGCCGCGCAAAATTGGCTGATTTGCTGGATAATTTCGTCATGCCAGGATACCTGATGCTCCGTTCGAAATTGGTCCACCAGTCCAGATAAGTTTTTCCAGCTCGCAGGGGCGACACTTTCTGTTGTCAGCTTCAGTGCAGGCAGCCCTTGTTGATAGTCGTGAATCAGGGCCGCTTGCTGCAAGGCGTTATCACTGATCTTGCCCTGTTGATAAGCCTCTATCCAGAAAGACTTGGGCATTAGGGACTGAACACCAGCTAATGCCGCGAGGCGTATGGCAACATCAGAAAATGAGTCTTGCTTGAGCTCCCAATAGGGATTTACCGCAATGAGCTTGTCCAAAGGCCAATTGGGTGCAATACGCGTGCACACATCAGCCACACAGTCGTGAATGGACGGTGAAGCTGGCTGTTGCAGGTGAGATTGAGCCGTATTCATAAATCCTCCGATAACTATTGAGATTGCTTAAGCGGCAAGGTTGATTTGGCTACTGGCCAAAAACGCAACGTGGAGCGAGTAAACCATTCGTCCAGATACAGTCCGGCAAATAACGCTGCGGATAGTCTTTGTACCCAAGGTTTATGATGGGCAAAGCGCAGGTGCAAACCAAACACAAACATGTTGATAAATACCAGGCAGGCGAACACATCCTCGGCGCTTAAAAATGTGATACCTTGGCCATCAAAAAACTGCCCGAAACTGGTCTTGAGCAACACATAACAGCCTGTGAGTACCACGGCAGCAATGACAGCTGTAGACTTTTGCGCACTGGTGGCCATAAGGATGGTAATACCCATCCACAGCAGAACCCAAGGGGCGATGGGGCCTTGCTCGTGGAACAGAGTGAATGCCCCGGCGATTACCGCCAGGCTGAAAGCGCCAGCAGGTAGCCAATAGCGGGCCGGAGCACGTAATTTGCCGCTCAGTTCCTGTTGTAACTGTTCGTTAACGGCATTGCCTGAATTCAGGAAGGCAAAGGCTTTATAAAGGGAATGCGCTACCAGGTGTAATAACGCCAGCGAATACAAACCCAAGGCGCACTCTATTAGCATCAATCCCATTTGTGCGGAAGTCGACCAGGCAAGGCGCACTTTGACACTGACCCGGGTTAATAAGATAAGGGAAGCCAGCAGGGTACTTATTCCAGCAATAACCAGTAATGTCCAGCGACCATAAGCCGAAAACTCAATTAGCGGACTGAACAAAATCAACAGATAACCACCAAGGTTAATAATACCCGCGTGCAGCAGAGCACTTACTGGGGTAGGGGCTTCGACGACTTTAATCAACCAACCGTGCACGGGGAGTTGGGCACACTTTATCAGCGCCGCAAGAGCAATCAAGACGGCGGCAGTGTGCTCTAAATATGCGCTACCTGTGCCAATGTTCGTTAATAGCTCATCGATGAATAAAGTTTGATGAGCCATGTAGAGCAGTGCAAACGCACCCAATAAACACAACTCAGCCAGGCGTGCCAAGATAAACTTTTTGTGAGCCGCAAGAATGGCTCGAGGACGCTCAGGATAAAGGGTTAAAAGCTTGTGCAGGCATAAGCTGATTGCCACCCAGCTCAGCAAGAAAATGACCAGATGGTTAGTGAGTAGTGTTACCGAAACAGCGGTCAGGGTTAGCATCATCCAGCGGAAAAACCGCGGGTAGCATGCTTCCGCAGATAAATAATTGTGAGAGAAGCGCAGGATGATCATGGCGATGAACATCACCAAGGGCAATATAATGCTGTTAACAGTAGTAAACTTGAAAAGCGCGCCGTGACTGGCGCTAATCACATTGCCATTGAGCAATACTGAAGCGCTGCTGATGAGCAATAAGGCTAAACCTGAAGTCCAGAGTGTCACTCTATAAATTGTGCTCCTGCTGTTGCTTGTCTTCGCCCGACCTCCTAACCAACCCATCATTGCCCATACACCGGGCAAGAATAAAAACGAACCTGCTAGCCACCAACTTTGCATAACCACCTCTTGCGAATGCTTTAAGTGGCGGCAGTTTGCCAAAACAAAAATATTAAATAAAATAGATATAATTTAATTATATGTTCGCCAAAAGAGAACGATATGTCTAAGCGACTGAATTACCACCATTTGTATTATTTCTGGCAGGTAGCCAAGAACGGCAAATTAACCGATGTCGCCAAGGAATTACACGTTTCTCAATCTGCCTTGTCGGCACAAATCAAACAACTGGAACATCAGATGGACACGCTATTGTTTTTACGAGACGGTCGTAGATTATCACTAACCGACACCGGCAAGCGGGTATTTGGCTATGCTCAGGATATCTTTGCCAAAGGTAAAGAACTGGAGCTGCTGCTCAGTCAAGGGATTGAATCCGACAATCATCTCTCTATTGGGGTGATGACAAACCTCTCTCGAAATTTTGTCGAGGCATTTATCAAACCTCTAATGAGTAACAAAGACGTGAGCTTCTCTTTGCATACCCGAGGTTTGGCTAATTTGCTCAAAGGCTTAAACAAGCGCGATTTTGATATTGTGCTTACCAATTGCTCTATTGCTGAACAGCAGCCTGAACAAAATTTACAACAGCATTTGGTGGCGCAACAACCTGTGGCTATTATCGGACACCCAGATATCAAGCCTGTGAGTGATTTCCCCATAGGCTATGAGGATGTTCACTGGTTGCTACCTAACAAGGGCACCGCCATTCGCTCTGCGTTTGAATTTTTCTGTATGCGCAATAATTACAAACCCAAAATTATGGCGGAAGTGGATGACATGGCCATGTTGCGACTGTTAACCCGCGATACTGATGCCTGCGCGGTAATGCCGCCAGTTGTTGTAAAGGATGAAATTAACAATCAGTTATTGTCGGTTTATCAGGAAATTCCTGAGGCATTTGAGCCTTTTTATGCCACTACCATCGACCAGGCGGCGTTCCCCAAAATATTCGGAGAACTGATGAACTTTGAATTTTAACCAGATATAAAACTGCCATGAAATCCCAGCGGCAAATGGCGCTTCATAGTGGCTGTTACTATGGGACCTGCGCTGATGGCATTGTGCAAAAACAGGTTTAATCCGGTTTGCTGTTTGCGCATATCCAAAAAGGTTTGAATGACATATTTGTCCTTCTGGTTTTTACCCGAAATCAGTAAGGGCTCTTCCGCCACCACATATTCAGGGTAATCAAAGTGTTCTTCGTAACCAGTATCCGGATTGTATGTGGTCAGGGCATCATTGCGCACACCGGTTTTTTGTCGCACCCCTACGCCTGTTAATGATGTTCCGTGGGAATAGCCTTGTTCGTCAAAAGAAGGAAATTCCATGACGACATCAGAAGTGAATTGCTTAATCTTTTTGCTATTTAGATTGGCAATTATGGTGCTGACTTTGGCCTGTTTATCCAGGCTGCGATGCTGGTTATTAATGCGCTGAGTTTTATTGCTCTGCATCAAACTGGCATCTTGATACCAGCAGAGGTTTACGCCAATTTCGTGCTTATGCTGCCAGGCGTTACCAAAATGAAAGACAAAACCGGCGGGCAATTCAAACCAATGCTGCTTTGCCAGGTCGGCTTTTTCCAGGATCAATAAACGCGAAGCTTGCTCTGGACGCCAGGCAAATTTGTCCACATAGGTTTGGCCTTGTCCGTGCTCATATTGATAGGGCGGTAACAAAAAAATCAGATGCTGTTCGGTTTGGGCAAAGTCGTGAATGTATCCCGCCATTGGCAAGGTAACAGGTTGCACTTTTTGGATGCCATTTTCCTGCGAGAGCAAGTAAACAAACAACATACCGTTTTTACCCGCATATGGAGCAAATCCAAAGTTCCACAACAGGCCATCTTTCTCAGGTAGCGGATGAGCTGAAAAGGGCATGTGGATCATATCTTCCCGCCAATCCATCCGGCCCAGGGTTTCTAAGGTATCGGGGTCCAGTCGGTAAGCCGAGCCACCTTCCCACAAGGCTAGTAACTCGTCATTCCATGGCTGCACCGCGATATTGGCCTGGTTGGTGGTGTCATTGTTTCTAACGGGCAGGGTATTGTCTAAGTGGGTACCCGCGTGTTGATACAAGAATCGCTGCGCGGCTTCTTCCCGCAGGAAGCGTTCAGTTTGTACCATTTTCCCTTGGTGAATAATGCCATCCTGGTTGAGCACAAACTGTTGCACCATGCCATCGCCATCAAACCAATGCTCAGTTTGCATGCCGCCTCTTTCAGATAACGCCGGTCCATTGCGAAACAAGACGCCTCGCAAATCTTCAGGCAGCTTGCCTTCTAATGACATGGCCAAGGGGTCGAATTGGGTTTGACGAACCGATTGAAAACCCAGAGACCAATCAATGTCGGTGTTGCTAAAAGCCGTGGCTGATTTTGCCAGCACTCCAGGCATAGCGGATAGCGCCCCCAGCGCGCCTAATGATTGTAGAAAATGACGTCGTTGCATAGCTAATCCTAGCGCAATTTAATGGTGATTTGAGTATCTTCAGTAACGCTAAATTTGGCCTCTTCATAGGAGGCGGGTCCAAAGCGCCCGGCGTTATTGCTAAAACCGTAACCTTCTTTGGGTAGTCCCATCATATTAGTATCCAGCTGTCCGTTGCTGTTTTCATCGTGGAATAGCTTGATGGCGTAGTCGCCTGCCGGCAGGTCTTGAAAAGCTGTGCTGACAGTTTCTGCACTAGCTGGAATTTTACGTGATACCAATGGCGCACCAGATTGGCTGTAATCTTCGGGAGAGTCGTATAACACTACCAGAATCTCGCCATTCAAGGCGGCTATATCAGTAATATCTAGATGGACATTGGCAGCCATCAGGCTCCCTGAGTACAAGGTGGCAATGGCGGCGTAACTGGCTATTTTTCTGGCAAACATGATCTTACCTCTGGTGTGTTAAGTTCAACACCATCATAAGCAAAATGGGTTTGCGATGAATGTGCCTAAAGTCATGAATATCAGGGGTGACTTTTGGCCAGGAGGAACGTCAGCTTATTGTGCTTTTTTGGCGCGCTTATCTTGATACATGCGTTGGTCGGCGATTTCCACAAGGTTGTTGATCTGATCTGAATCTGTGGGATACATGGCAAAGCCGATGCTGGTTTTTAATGGTAGTGACACATCGTCCCAGTTTAACGGTGTTTGCAAATTAGACTGCAAACGCTCAATTACACATTGTACATCTTGAACACTGCGTACCTCCGGAAGAATAATGGCAAACTCATCGCCACCTAACCGCGCAATCGTATCAATGCTACGAGCTGAATTGGTTAATCGCTCAGCAAAGGCTTGAATGATGGCATCGCCCGCTTTGTGACCATAAGTGTCGTTGGTGCTTTTCAGACCGTCCATATCCAACATAACCACTGCGGTCTTGAGATTTTTTCTGGCGCTTATGGTGAGCTGTTGCCGTAACACATCATAAAACTTGGCGCGATTACCCAAGCCCGTCAGTGGATCTTCTGTTGCACGGCGATAGAGTTCATCAGTGGAAAAGCGAATGGCGTGAAATACGATAGCTGCCAGCATGTCGGACATGAGAGACAACATACAGGTTTCGGACTCGCCAAAAGCCTCTTTATTCTTTGATGCCACTTTCAGCACACCAACGCAGTTGTCCTCGTACTTGAGAGGCACCACTATCATTGAGCCGATACCCACTCTTATGCAGGCCGCTTTATCTACTCTGTCATCTTCAAGAGTATCGGCACTATAAAGTATCTCACTTTTTTCAACGCATAAACCCGAGAGACTGGAATGCCTGGATAAGCGTAATCCCAGGCAAGGCTCCATAAGACCGGAGGCTGCCCGATAAACCATGTCGTCGCCTTCTGCCAGCTCTATCACAGCGCCATGGGCTTCCAGCAGCTTCATGGCCCGATCGGTGGCAATAGCCATTACCATGCCCAAGTCCATACCGATTTTGCTGATTTCGGTTTGCACCTCTATGATCTTGAGCATCTTGCTTTGTGGAATCGCTTGCGACAAAGCTTCTTCGTTTAGCATCACGCACACTTTGTTTCTGTAATGTTTCTAATAAAGTATAGGCAATAGTGTGGATTTTTACACCCGTCTATCACTTTGTTGTTGCTGATGAGGGCGCTCTGAATTCTCCTGGTCTTTTCCCTGTTATTTTCTTAAATAACTTACAAAAGGAACTGACATCTGAATAGCCCACCCGAAAGGTAATTTGATCAACACTCAATTCGGTGGTGCGCAATAAGTCACAGGCAATTTCAATTCGAACTTTTTGCAAATATTGGCTCGGCGATAATCCAGCCCTAAGTTTAAAGCGCCGCGTTAGATTTCGCACACTAAGGCCTGCTTTATCCGCCACTTCTTCCATCATAAAGTCCGATGAAAAGTGGGTTTCCAGCCAGTTTTGGGCGTTGTGCACCAGGCTGTCATTGTGCTCTCGATATTGGCTGAGTTTGAGTTCAAAAGTTGAGTTTATGCGGGGCACGTCCATTAAAAAATTTCGGGCGACCTTTTGTGCCACCTCAGTGCCCCACAATTTTTCAACTAAAAAGCTGGCCAATTCGATGGCGGAGTTAACCCCTGAAGACGTATAGATATTTCCTGCGGCAGTGATGGTTTTTTCTGGCATCAGAATGACCTTTCTGTAGCGTTTTTTAAAGTCATCCACAAAGCGCCAGTAAACGGTAGCCACCTTGTCATCCAATAGTCCTGCTTCGGCCAACAAATAACTGCCAGCGTGCAAGCAACCTATAATGGCATCTTGCTGATACTGAGCCCGCAGCCAGACTAATAGCTGCTGATTTTCAGCAATGATTTGACGCACATCTCCCCAAAACCCAGTGATCAATATCAATTGGAATTGATGGCTGCATTCGATACTGCAATCGGCTTGAATTGTGGCACCTGAAAATGACTTCACCGCCTGTCCATCTTGAGTGACGACATAGACATCAGACAGTTTTGAACGTGAGATGTTCGAAGAGGGCGCAAGGCGATTGCGCACTACCATATTGGCTGCGCTGAAAATGTCTCTGGCACCACCAACACTGAGTTCAGTAGCACCGTTAAAGGCGACAAGTGCGACGCGTTTTACTCCTACAGGTAATTGTACATTCATGTTCCTGACTTTATGCCCTTTAATTGTCTTAATGGTGAGTGATTATCGCCAATCATTTGTCTTTTTAGACCAATTACAAACCTTGAGCAATTTTAGATACTCGTTTTCAGATTCAATGGTGAATCGGCAACAAAAACGAGGATACCTGTTATGGCTGAAGTCATTTACGAAAAACGCGGCAAGATTGCTTACATTACTTTAAATCGTCCCCATGCGATGAATGCGATTGATGAGCCTATGCACGAGTTATTGTGGCAAACATGGCAGGACTTTGATGCTGACGACAATCTGCAATTGGCTATTGTCACCGGAGCCGGAGATGAAGCTTTTTGTGCGGGAGCTGACCTCAAGTCTCACGCTACGGATTGGGTGCAACGAGGCAAGAGTGCGATGTTCCCTAGAGATAAAATGAAAGACGGTCTCGGCGGTCTGACCCGGGGCTTGCATCGCATTTACAAACCAGTCATCGCAGCGGTCAACGGTTGGGCACTTGCTGGAGGCCTGGAAACGGCAATGGCTTGCGATATTCGAATTGCCTCAGATAATGCGCAATTCGGTTCCTTCGAACCACGACGTGGTTATCACCACGGAGATGGTGGCATAGTGCGAGTTGTAAACACCTGTGGTGTGGGAATAGCGCTGGAAATGAACCTCACCGCTGAACCCATTGGCGCGCAACGGGCGTTGCAAGTAAACATGGTGTCAAAGGTGGTACCACAATCTGAATTGATGGCCACTGCCGAAGAATATGCTGCAAAAATTTTGCGCAATGATCAGTGGGCGGTGCGCTCTGCCAAAGAAACTATCTTTGAAGTGATTGGGCGACGCTTAGATGATCAATTGGCCTATGAATCATTCCTTGGATACAGTGGAGCCGCTAATCCACCAGTGGCTGAGCTGCTGAAAAACTTTGCGGCTAAAACTGACAAAGGCCGAGTTGGCAAAAACAAAACTGATTTATAGATTGATTTGGGCAGAAGGATTCCTTCTGCTCTCTATAAATCTTACTCGCCTCAGTATGAAATTATTACACTTGGCTTGCTCTCAAGAGTAATGGGTCTTAATAAAATCCTTTTTAAACAATAATTTATGTTTCTGGCATGAAGATCGCACATACCTTTGTGAACTCATTTTAGATTGGGAGATCACAATGGAAATTTTTGAAACCATTCGCAAAGATCACGAAAAACAACGTTTATTAATGAAAATCTTGGTGCAAACCTCAGGCGATTCTGAAGCGCGTCGAGAGCACTTTGAAGAATTAAAGGACGAGTTAAAAGCCCACGCAGCAGCAGAAGAACGCCACTTCTACAAAAAACTAATGGGTTCTGATCGAACATTAGAGCAATCTCGGCACGGTATCCACGAACATCACGAGATTGATGAGCTGATTGAAACCCTTGAAGAGACAGATATGAGCTCTTCTGCTTGGTTGCACTACATGAAACAGTTGCAAGAAAAAGTACTGCATCACTTGGAGGAAGAAGAGCAACAAGTGTTTCAGCAGGCGGGTCATGTCTTGAGCGCCAAGCAGAAAGAAGACCTCGCTGAAGACTTTGAAGATGAAAAGCAAGAGCAGTTGCACTAATGGCGACGCTCAACACAGGTGACAAGGTAACGTGGAAATGGGGAGAAGGGGTCGCTGAGGGAACAATCGATACCGTCTACACCGGCGACGTTACTAAAACTTTGAAGGGCTCGGAAGTAACAAGGAAAGGGTCTGAGTCTTCACCTGCGTACTTGATTAAACAGAGCGATGGCACGGAGGTGCTGAAAAGTCACTCGGAAGTCACCGAACACGAGGAAAATTAAAATGTTAACCACCAAGATAGATGCTGGCAGCACTTTCCCGGATGTAACCGTCAAACAAATGGACGGCAGTGAATCATCATTAATTGTTGGCCCTCCGAAAAATGGAGAGCCCGATACACGCGGGGGACGGTGGACAATTGTCGTTTTCTACCGTGGCAAGCACTGCCCTATCTGTACTCGGTTCCTGAAAGACTTATCTTCAGCGCAAAACGAATTCAAGGCACTGAATATGGATATAGTAGCGGTATCCGGTGACAGTAATGAGCAGCTGCAAGAACATGTCGAGGACTCACTTTCTGAGGTTAGCTTCCCACTGTTTTGTGAGCTCAGTGTAGAGGACATGAAACGATTGGGGTTATACATTTCAGAACCCGTAAGTGATACCGAAACCGATCACAAGTTTTCTGAACCGGCCCTTGTGGTAATAAACCCAGATAGTCAGGTGCAATTAGTTGAGATTGCCAGCGGGCCATTTATGCGTCCTAACATCGGATTGTTGTTGAAAGGCTTGAAATATACAGTTGAGAACAATTATCCCATTAGAGGAACCGTCACTGAATAGTGCTGCTATGGGCTATTGAATTGCAGCCAAACGAGCAACGAAGTGTGCATGTTCGGCGTCGGTAACGTTACCTTGTTGTTGCGCAAGAAATAAGGTCACCTGTTGTTGTAGCGCCTTGCGTGCGAGCTCAGCTTTACAGTGAGGCGCAATACGCAAAAAAGCTGCAACAAAGCAGTTTGCCACGGAAAAATCGGTTTTTCCGTGGCGGATAACGGCGGAAAACAGGTGTTCAAACACTGTCGGAAGTTCCAGGGCGGGAAGCCGTAATCTTGGTTCTTGATGCTTATCTAAGGTGAAAGGTGAGGGCAAGCCATGGCTCGTGACGATGATCGCCACCTCAGACAATTTATCAATACAGGTATGCGCTGTGAAAGGATCATTTATGCCTGTCGACAGTGAGCGGATAGCGATTTCAGTAAGTTGATGAATTTCAAACTCCAGGTCTTGCAACGCTGTCCTTGTGGCACCCAACTTAAAATAGCGAGCTAACTCTTCATTTTGTCCATCGGCATTCTCTTCACCGTAAACGTGCGCTACTGGCTCACCTGCAACGATATAATCTCCGGGGTTACACAAACAGCAAACGAATAATTGATTTTGCGCACAATAATGACTGAGTTTATTTTTATCGATGGCCTGCATGTAGCCTGATTCTTTGAGCTTCAGAGCAATCTTTACCCTACCTTGTGTTGCTTCGCTGAATGTCGCCTCTATGGCTTCCTGTTGTTTTATCTTCGGGACTTTTATTTTCAATAATTTGTTTTTGAGCCTTTGGAAAATACCATCAACAACCACATCTGCCTGTAGACTTTTTGCAAGGTGATGAATATAAAACACCAAAAATAACAAGCACATCAGCACCATCAGTAATGCTAAAGACAGTGTGATACCTGGTACCGTATCGAACGGTAGATTTTCCCCAAGTGATAAAAAAGTGAGGGATTGAAATACAAATGTGGCGATGAATAGACCCAGTGCGGTTTGGGTCATTTTATCGCTGATAAAGTGCTGCAGAAGTCTGGGACCGAATTGACCTGATGCCAAAGATAGAGCCACAAACACCAGCGAGAAGACAATACCTGCCATGGTCATGATAGCTGCTGCCAACTTCCCAATCAAAGCTCGACTGGCATCGATATCTAACTGATAAAAAAAGCTAAATGGTTTTATCGTGGTTAAGACATGCATGGTATCCAGCCAGATAGTGGCACCGAATAAACCACACACTAAAGCCATTACCACGAGAGGTAAAAACCAAAGATTTTGCACAAGCAGCCTTTTTAATTGCAGTAGAAAAGACATAACATGATAGTTTTCTGAATAGCTCTGCCTCAGAGCATGATGCAAATTGTGTGTGATATCAATGTTGTACGTGCTTTACCTTACCGCAAAGTGCACGAGGCTGAGCATTTTTTTGAGTTTTAACGTGTCTTCTATGAATAAGAATTTTGTTTGCATCGGTCTGCAAAATCCCAAATCTGCGAGTAATGTCGCTTCTATCCTGAGAGCTGCGGGTTGTTATGGTGCCAGTTCAGTTTTCTACACCGGAAATCGCTATCGCTACGCGAAAGAATTTAATGCCGATACCCAAAATATGCATCAAAAGATCCCTACTATCGGGGTGGATGATCTGTTAGCCATGGCCCCTAAAGGGGCAAAAAAAGTTGTCGTGGAACTGGTGGAAGGGGCTGTTCCGCTGCCTGATTACCAGCATCCGCAGAATGCCTTTTACATTTTCGGCCCGGAAGACGCTTCGGTTAACCCCGAGCTGGTTTCTGCTTGCGATGACGTTGTTTATATTCCCACCCATGGCAGTATGAACCTGGCGGCAACCGTCAATGTGGTGCTATACGACAGACTGGCAAAATCTGATTTTGATCGTAGTATTGAGTTTGTACAACAAAGCCGAGACAACAATAACCGCCTCAAAGCTTTCTAAACTTAAGAGTTAAATTGTTATGAACCTGATTTGGCACATCATTTACATGAGCACGCTGGTATTTGCCATGGGGTTTGCTTTGCATTTTTATGCTTATAAGCGAGGCTTGGGGGATGAGTTTGATGAAGTCAAAACTAAAACCCTGAAAAGGGACGCTCAAGGTAATAAACGACCCTACAAAACCGGTAATGGATTTCTGGACAAATGGCTGGAATTCGGAGGAGGTTATTACGGCATCATCGCTTTTATCCAGTTAGTTTTTATTGAAATCGGTCAGGTACGGGACTTTATCTCTGACTGGTCTGGGCTATCGGACTTTATTGATAGCTTGGGTATCGGTATGTTGATCCGAATACTCATTGAACAAATCATGAATTTTGTGGCGGCAATTTGCTGGCCGGTTGACTATCTTGAGCAGTTTTCTCTTACCGAGATAGCACTATTCATTTGTATCACTTTTGTCTTCTATAAATTCTCACAGCGTGTGGCCAGAGCTAAACTTACGCAAGTACAGGCTCTATAATCTATCTGCGCGGTGGTGCCATACGTTGTCGCACGTTCCGGGCATAGAGTATGGAAGGTACAATGACCATAATGGCCAATAGAGCAAGTGGCCAATGATGAAATTCCTGGAACCAGGCAAGCTGCACCAGCTCTCTTGCTATCTCGGTATTAGCCTCTTCGGCAAAGGCAATGGCACCTACTGCCGCGTCATTGGCGATAGCAAAGCCGCCACTGATTGCACTCTCCCAACCTAGAGAAGATAGCGAAGACCAGGCCTTAATACCGATGGCGGATGCACCGAAGGCCAACAGCCCAATGGCTACTGTGCCCATGCTTAGTACCCCAAAACCAATAGCACCAATACTCAAGACTCCAACGGAAATGATGCCGACACTGATGGGGGCGATAGCCACACCTCCCCAAGCGAATAGTAGCCCTTTGGCATAGCTACCACCTGCTATCCAGCCAATGGCTGGCCGATAATCCTCTTCTGGCATTGCAAATTGTACATGCACCAACGGCACGCCAAATAGTGTGAGCTTGCTTTTAAATTCTGACCTTTTGGTGTCTTTTAGATCTTCTTGAGCAAATGATTCTGGTTGAAAAATCCGCTCCTGCATTCTGAGCTGCCGCTGTTTTTGCAGCATGCGTCGCGCCAGATAAAAGTAAAATAGAGCAAATATCAGCACCCAATATTGTGACAACCAGGCTAATAATTTTGCCTGTGCGGGAAAGCTATAAGCCAGCGCCTTCGTGCCCAACATGCCCAAGGTAAATAGCACCGCAGCCAGAATAAATTGCATCACAATGCGAATAACCAATTGCCGTTCTTTTTCAGTACGAGTCTGATCCAGACCGGCGCGCAGGCCAAAAAAGGCGCTGATGAAGCCCGAGGCAATAGCCAGTAGCGTGATGATACCGGAGAGACTAAATGCGCCAGAGGCTTTTGTGGCACTGGCACCTAAGGCAGCTGCTTTCGCCGGTGGGGCGATACCGCTAATGGCAGTGAACACGGCAGCGGTGAAAGCGGTGCCGGGTTTACTGTTTTTAAGGGCTTCTTCCACAAAGGCCGACATGGCTTGTTTTAATAATTTACGACCACGAGATAATCGTTGTTTTGCGGTGTCTTCAGACAGATCTAGCTTTTCTGCAACTGCCTGCACTGACTGTTGCTCACGATAAAACAAAATTAAGGGTTCGCGGTAGTGGGTTTCCATATTGGCGATGGCGCGCCATAACAGTGCTTCTTGTTGCACCTGAATGGCTTCATCATCGAGGTTTCCTTCGGACATTGCACTGTCTTCCTGAATCTCCTGGGCGTGTTTAGTGGGTTGTTGTGTTTCTTTGCGGTGATAGTGGCTGATTTTAAAACGCAGAATACCGCACAACCAGGATTTCAGTTTTTCAGGATCCCGCAGCGTATCGAGTTTTCTCCACGCCTCGATAAAAGCCTCCTGAGTTACATCTTCGCTTTGTTTAAGGTCCCCAAGCGCTGCATAAGCAACAGAACACAGCAGGTTTTGGTAGCGACTGACGATCTCACAAAAGGCCTCGCGATCGCCACCTAATGAATGCATTACAAGTTCAGCGTCATGGCGTTGTGCCATTGATTTAAAGGATTTAAACATAGTGGTGTACGGTTAAATGACTACTTTATAGTAGGTGCCTTATCCTACAGTAAAAGTGACAGAAAATTTTATAAATGCCTTTAATATGCATAATCTAAGACAAGATATTCGCTTTATTGTGAGCGCCTACAATTCTGAAATGAGTCGGAGTAATGAAATTTGAAAAAAGCTTTGATAATCGGCAAAGACCGATTTGGGCATTGTATTTTATTGCGATCCCTTTGTTCTTATTATCATTGTTCACCATCATCAATTTAGAAAGTTTTACTCACCCACAATCTTTCAAGGCTAAGTTTGCTTATCCGATGGTTGTTTTTGCCCCGCTTCTTGGGTAGATGTTTTATTGGGCAGACAAAAAAGTGAAAACCAGGAGTCTGACTTTTACAGAAGATGGTGTCTTTTTTGGTTTTGAAGAGTCACAACAGGTTGTTAAATGGCAGGATGTTAAGGAGATAGTGATCGTTAATGAACGCTATGTGTTTTTTGAGCCACGTGTTCCTATGGAAACACTTAAACTAGATTTAAATCACTACAAAATTGATTACAAGGAAGCAAGGGCGTTGTTGGTGCAAAAAAGCGCTATCTATCAATACGAGGTTGTAGAGGAATGAAATGTCCGTATTGCCAAACAAGTGAGAGCTATTTCAAAGCGTTATTCGCCAAGTCCAAAACTTGTGCTGAATGCAAAGAAACATATAAAATGAGGATCAGTGTACTACGAGTTTTGGTGCTCTCTGCGCTAGTAATTCCAAGTTATTTACTTGTTTTTTCAACAGTGGCAGAGGAAATCGGTATGATTCGTTGGGCAGTCATTGCTGGTATAATGATGTTCTCCTTCAAGCCAAAGAAAGTCTCTTAAACAATTTCCCGGGTCATTACCCGAATGACCCATTAACCTTTATTTTTCTACAGTACACTGAAGCAATTTTCAGGTAACTCTGTTCTTCGTCTGAAAAAACTAATTCCCCGAATATAAATCTTTCTGTCACTTTTTCACTTCTCTACGGCACTTAATGGTTGCTTTCAATACGATTAGATTTTTTAACAGAGGAAGAGCATGAAGCAACGATTAAAAAACGGCAAGCAGAGTTTAATTACAGTAATGATAACAACTGTGCTGTGTTTTGCTGGCTATGCGAATGCAGATAGAGCCAGTCATCTTATAGATAATTTCTGCGATGCGACGTTAACTAAATTTGGCCAGCCCAGACAGTTTCTGAATGACACCGTAGCCGGTGGTACAACACATGCAGTGCAGCAAGTTAAAAACTGTAAATTCAAAGCCTCCGGTGATATCACGCCGCCCCGCGGACAGCCGGGCTGGGCGAGTTCGGTATTGCCATTGGCAAGCTATGGTGAGGCGCTGGATGTCAGCGAATTTGCAGGGATACGACTGTTAATAAAAGTGCTAAAAGGCAATATTTCGCTCTCTGCTAACAGCACCGAAGTGAGTAATTTTGACTACCATGCCGCTCCGGTAGTAGTGAAAACCGATGGCCGGTTTCATGAAGTAAAAGTGCCTTTTGCGCAAATGAAGCGCGCCTGGTCTGAGCAAACCCCATTAAATACCGCCACCATTAACAGTTTGAGTGTTGTTGCTTATGACCTACAGCCCGACAAGTTTGAATTTGAATTAGACGAAGTGAGCTTCTACTAAGCGAGCGTCAACCCGGAGTGGAAATACCATGCAATCTCAATTAGTAGCCCCGCAGCGACTTGATTATCTGGATGCCGTCAGAGCATTGGCTTTATTACTGGGTATTTTGTTTCACGCCAGTCTCGCGTATCTGCCGATGTTTATCGGATGGGCTGTTATGGACATCAATACCAGCAATGTCGCTGGTGTTTTTGCTTTGCTCAGTCATGCATTTCGCATGGAACTGTTCTTTTTGTTGGCCGGATTTTTTAGTGCCATGACCATGAAAAGGCGCGGCTTAAGGTCATTTATTGCATCCCGATTGATTCGCCTGGGTGTGCCATTTTTACTGGGGTGGCTGATACTGCGTCCATTGCTGGTATCCGGATGGGAAATGGGAGCGCAAGCAATGCGAGGCGACGTTGATATTCTCGCCGGGCTTGCACAGGGATTTGCCTCAATGGCGTTACTGCCGGAGAACCTGTTGCTGGGGACCCACTTGTGGTTTTTGTATTACCTAATGCTTATTTCTATGTTCGCTCTCGCTATTCGGGGCGTATTTGCCAAACTTAGGTTTGAATATTCACATGCGTCTCACTTATTGGCGAATCTATTTAAATGCTTAAGTAGTGGAAAAGGACGTTTTTGGTTACTGGCGTTACTCACGGCTCCCGTTTTGTGGTTTATGCGAAGCTGGGGTGTCGATACACCCGATAAGTCCTTGATGCCTCATGTGCCAGTAACACTGCTGTACGCTGGCTTTTTTGGGTTTGGTTGGTATTTACACACAGTACCTAAGGCCATGGATGCATTTTCTAAACTCAGCTGGTCAAACGGATTCCTGACTCTGGTGTGTGCTATAGCAATGATTGGGCTATCCCCCTATGAGATGCAAGCCGGCCATGAGTACCACAGTTGGTTCAAGGGGATATTTGTTTTTGCTTGCAGTCTGTTCATGTGGTTGATGGTGGCCTTAAGTATTGGGCTATGCCGCAAGTTGTTTAGCAAAATAAGCGGCTCAATGCGCTACGTGGCAGATGCGTCCTATTGGTTATACCTAGTGCATTTACCTTTCGTGGTGTGGTTGCAAGTGTGGGTGTCTGAATGGCCGGTTCCCTGGTTTGTAAAGTGGTTTCTGGTTAGTTTGATAACCTTGGTTATTGGATTACTGAGTTATCATCTCATGGTACGCCACAGTTTTGTTGGCCGAGTACTTAACGGCCCGCGCAGATCTGCTTAATCTGCGACAATGGGTGAGGTGTTAATGATCTGGTTGTAATGCTCGTTTAGTTTGCTTTGGTAGGCGTTGTTTAAAAAGGTGGTGTATACCAGGTGGCTTACCAGGTAGCGCATGTCTTTTGCCCAAGGCGGTAAAAACTGTGGTGCTTTGCACAGTCCCATTTCCGTTAATACCGCAAGCGCCGGAATGTCCTCAATATCCAGTTTGCCACAGAACAGAAGCTGTAATAGGTCCGCCCGACCAGAAATGA
The DNA here is from genome assembly GCF_036322805.1 of Planctobacterium marinum. GTDB lineage: Bacteria > Pseudomonadota > Gammaproteobacteria > Enterobacterales > Alteromonadaceae > Planctobacterium > Planctobacterium marinum_A. Next base: position 364,713 of record NZ_AP027272.1, read on the forward strand.
CAATGCTGCGCAGAAAGCTGTGTACCCGCAACAGGCCATCCAGATAGACGATGTCTTTAGTAAAAGGCGCACCGCCGGTTAATACGCCACCGCGAAATACCCGGCGACTGTTTTCAAAGGCCTGTTCGTTACTGATACCGCGCTGCTTGAAAAAACCAAACACGTCCAGAAAGTCGGCGCCATCAACCGCCATTTGCACCGCAAATACCCGATCGGCGAGGCGACGCAGACGATCCAGTTCCCAATTGCCACTGATAAACTCGGCAAAAACTGCAAGACCCTCCTGGGTGCAAGTACTGGCCGGATGGCTGTAGGCCAACACCGGAAGATGGGGCTGTGCCAGGCCGTTTAATGAGGTGCCCACATGGATATAGGCTTCGTGTTCTATCAGGCTTTTTACATCAAGGTCGGTAAAGTGGGCCGCTTTGCGAATGCGGATGCGATTGGGTCCCGCCAGCGCATTGGCGGATAGCTCTTCCACCACCTCTACTGTAGGGGCGATATCACCAAACATCTTGTTTACCGCCCGGCGCATTTCTTCTGCTACCGTTTCCGCCAAGTTGCAAGCGGGTGCCGGTGCACCCAAATCGAAATTGGCAAAGGTGGCAGAAGCATTGATAAATTGATTCGCCAGACCAAGACAAGTGGTGTTCTCATCGGGCAGGGCATCTTTGGGTAAACCATAGAGTGTGCGGGAGTGCTGCAGAAACTCAGGCGTTCCGGTTGCCGCTAACATCAAAGCACCACTTTCCACGTCTTTAGCCAGGCGCAAAATCCAGTCGGCTACCGGGTCTTTTTCAAAAGGGCTGAATTGTTGTACTAATTTGTTGGTAATGGCGCAAACTTGCCCGGCATCAAATTCCGGGTAACTCACCTGTGGCATCTTTTTGCAGCCATCTGCTAAAAACTGCTCGCGAATACTGGCAGGCCAGCCAAGATGGGATAAGATCCGTACCGGGCGTTCGGCCTCTTCTAACAGCACCATGGCGCTGGCGATATGGGCTTGGGTGAGTTGTGTTTTCATAATCTTGCTGGTTTACTTGCGTGGTACGAACTGAGCTACTTTGTCGCTAATGTGCCAGCTTTTACCATCGTAGATTAGGTTGAGATAATCCACATAACCTTTTTGATTTTCACTGCCCCAGGTAAATTCCACAGTGGCGTTGGCAGCGTTACCGGTTTTTCGCAAACTGGTGATTTCGATATTGGCATCCCATTCATTGCCACTGTTCACCAGCTTGGCAAAGCTGTCTCTGCTATACACTTTATACTCACCCTGCTCATCGTAATATTGGATGGAGGCAGACTCTGCAAAGGCCATTTCAATATGTTTACCTGAGCCGGTTTTAACCGCCGTGATATAAGATTCAATGGCCGCCTCAGGGGATTTGAAACCATGGGCAAACGCCGTTGTAGCAAAGACCATAAAGATAAACAGCAGGGATTTACGCAGCATCAACAATATTCCTTGAACAAAGATGTTGCCAGCAGATTAGCCCCTTTATTTACGCTTAGCAAACATTAGCGATTTCGATTTGTCACCTTTGCTGCTGTAAGGGCTCGTAATAGCTTAATTGGCACCGGCATTTATCCTGTCTGTCGATTTAATGGAAAGGGAATATTTATGAAAAAGTCGATGACACTGTCTATTTTTGCCGCTTCAATAATGACACTGGGTTGCACAACCGCGGTTGATAATCATAGTGAGATATTAGTGATACACGGCGGTGATATTGTCACTGTTGATAAGAAAAATACCGTATATCAGCAAAGTGAAAGTGCTGCCGCTGTTATCATTAATAATGGAGTGATTGAGGAGGTTGTCGAACTCGCACAGCTTGAAGCAGAGCTTTCAAAATATAAAAGCAGTGACATTAAATACCTGGATCTGAAAGGCCGGACTCTTATGCCCGGTTTTATTGAGCCTCATGCACATCTCTATCAAACCGCTCAAACATCATCCGTGCCAAACGTTATGCCTTGTCTGCCGGACAAATATCAAAGCCAATTGGAAGCGGAATACGGTTGGCTTTATTATCCTGAGGAAGGAGACGCCTGTTACCTGTATGTGGATGAAGCCCTGGCGAGCCTGGCGAAAAATGCCAAAGCCGATTTTCCCTGGATTATCGGCAATGGTCTCGATCCTTCCAGAATGCTGTTGTCTGAACAAAATCGTTACGAATTTTCTGCTGATGTGGCGCAAACCAGAGAACGATTTGCTGATGCCATTGATAAAAATCAGACATTTCTGAACTTCCCGATAAAAACAATCGATATTGCGCTGTCTACCTTACCCGAACCCAAGCCGCTGTTTGTGCTGGATCAGTCGGGTCATTTGGGGTACGCCAATATGTTAGCTTTCACGGAAACCGGGCTGTGCGAAGGCATTTATGATGAAGCTGAGTTTGCTGCCAAATACAGTGAACTGCATCCCGGAGTCACGCCACCAAGGTGGAAAGATCTTGGCATTCAAGGTGACGAAGTAAAATTGATATGTGAAGAGGCCACCAAAGAGCAGATGACCAATGCCAGCTTGCTAGTTAAGGCATTGTATTTTCCTGATGGCGAGTGGGATATCGTAAAGGATGCCTCCAAGTCAGGCACCAATAACTGGCAGTACTCGGGATTACTTAAAGAAGAAACGGCCTATGGTCCTTTTTTCAAAGCTATCGAGCGCAATGTTAAAACCGCACATTTGAACATGCAGGAAATGGTAGGGCACGGCGCGCCACCATTGCTCAAAAGCGAGAATGCCAATTCAACTGAGGAGCTCAATCCTGCGTTTCAAGCTGCCATGAGTGGCATTTTGTTAACGGCATCAAAACAAGGTGTCACCACTTTCGTGGAAGGCGGCGCCACGCCGGATATGATAACCAGCTATAAGAGTTTAGTGGCAAATCAACAGGCGTTTACCCGAATTCGCGCTGTTTATAATTGGGCAGCAATGCCACAAAATGAGAATGTCGACTACAAGATTAGTTTTGATGATGCTTCCTTCAACGGCATGCTGTCTGCAGAGGGCATTAAGCTTTGGGCGGATGGCTCAACCCAAGGGTGCAGTGCCAACCTCTCACAACCCTACGATGAAGATGGGCTATGCCAATCATTCGGCGACGGTCATACTAATTATGACGATAAGCAAATAATCGAAAACCTGACGCCATTTGCCCAAAAAGGCTGGTATTTCAATATTCATGCAAACGGCGACAAAGGCATTAGCGATGCGATAAACGCCTTGTCGTTCATGCAAGAAAAAGTTGCGGGAATGCCAATGGATAATCCCCAAAAGGAATGCCTGGATGAAACTAACAAAGGAAAGTACCAATGCTTGCCCTATACCATTATTCATTCCACGGTAAACAACCCTGGTAATAAAGCGACGGGGGAGACAGCAGAAATCCTGGAACTCTATGAACAAGAGCGGGCGAAGTTACCCTATTTGTCACCAAGTCATCTGGTGGGCCACATCGCCTATTGGGGGCGTTCAATGGAGAATGAGTTGGGCGAGTTTCGCGGTGGCACCATAGACCCTATGGGCTCAGAAGTGACGGCAGGTATTCCGTTTTCCATGCACAGTGATCTCAGTATCAGTGCGTTATTCCCGTTGTGGTTTATTGAACAAGGTGTAACCCGTGATACCTGGTTTTACCCCCACTTAAAAGATTCTCAGCGCTCGGCACTTTACGAAGAGGAAAGGATTGCTATCAGCGATGCAATCCGCGCAGTCACCATTGTACCGGCACAGCAGCACGGTATTGACCAACAGCTAGGTTCGATTGAACGAGGCAAACTTGCGGATCTGATAGTTGTTGATAAAAATCCACTGACCTATGCAGGCAATGAAGCCAATATCCACGCCATCAATGTGGAGTGTGCCTTCATCAATGGCAAGCAAGTTGACTGGAGTCATTCACCCGAGGGTAAAACTTCCAGTGGCACAGAGTATCAATCTCAATGCCAACTTGATTAAGCATTCCATCATGCAAGAGGAGGAGTTATTTAACTCCTCTTTTTTTGCTTTCCGCTAAGCACATAGCCAATAGTTTCCGTTAATCGGCCCTGTAGTCCACTTTGGCGTAATGGCGTTGTCTATCAGGATTTGAATTTGTAGTCTGTCACGATGCGGTCGCATGGAACAACATTATGAGAACAACGAAAAAAATGCTCAAAACACTCGGTATTGTGTTTGTGATGACACTCTTAACCGTCGCATGTGGCGGAGGGTCTGACAGTACAGATGAGCCAGTTGTGACTCCGACAGTACCCACACCTGATCCGGTGGAGCTCACGCCTGAAAGAGAAGGTAATTCCGTTGCCAGAATGTGGAATGAGCAATTATTGCATGCGATTCGCAACGATTTTGCCCGACCCACCGTGCACGCCCGTAATTTATTCCATATCTCGGCGGCCATGTACGATGCCTGGGCGCTATTTAACAATAATACTCCCTGGCTCTATGGTAATAGTGTTGCTGACTTTTCCTGTAATGCTCAATCCATCTCAATTCCTGAAGACATACTGCCCCTTCAGGAAGAAGCTATCAGTTATGCCGCATTTAGTCTGATAAAACATCGCTTTCGCTTTTCACCGGGGGTAGGTTTTATCTACGCTGATATTGAACAGTTAATGGCTGAGTTGGGGTTTGATTCCGCCTTTGAGTCCACTGATGTCAGTGCCGGGGCGGCTGCAGCGCTGGGCAACGCGATTGCTGAGTGCTATATCGCCTTTGGCTTGCAGGATGGCGCTAATGAGGAAGGTTTTTACGAGAATCTGCATTATCAACCGGTGAATCCACCATTGGTTTTAGACAGCGCAACCGTTGGTAACAGCAATATTGTGGATATGAACCGCTGGCAGCCACTGGTGATCGAAGGCTTTATCGATCAATCCGGCAATCGCACTGAAGATGCGCCAGATTTTTTAAGTCCGGAGTGGGGCGACGTGGTGCCATTTGCATTAACAGATGCCAATAAACAAACTTATAATCGCGATGGCTTTGATTATCAGGTATATCACGATCCGGGATTGCCGCCGTTAATCGGAACCGATTCAGCTGCCCAATATCAATGGGGTTTTGCCCTGGTGTCGGTTTGGTCCGCTCATTTAACCCAAACCGATGATGTGATGTGGGACATTTCTCCCAACAGTATTGGCAATATCGCCGAGTTCCCTCAATCTTTTGCGGACTTTCCCGACTTTTACCAGCTTTTACCCGGTGGTGATGCCAGTCAGGGGTATGAACTCAATCCTGTCACTGGTCAGCCTTATGAAGTGCAGATGGTGCCCCGTGGTGATTATGCGCGGGTATTGGCAGAGTTTTGGGCGGACGGTCCCGATTCGGAAACACCGCCCGGTCACTGGTTTGTGATCCTCAATACCATTAACGACCATCCACAATTAGAAAAGCGCTGGCGAGGCGAAGGTGAAGTAGTAGGTAATCTGGAGTGGGATATCAAAAGTTATTTCACCTTGGGCGGCACTATGCACGATGCCGCGATTTCTGCCTGGTCAGTAAAAGGCTGGTACGATTATATCCGTCCGGTTTCCGCCATCCGCGCTATGGCCGATTTAGGCCAGAGCAGCAATCCTACACTGCCTTCTTACCACGCTGATGGTATTCCTCTGGTGCCGGGCTATATCGAATTGATTGAATCGGGTGACGCATTGGCAGGTGACGATAACGAGCACGTGGGCAAAATTAAGTTATACGCCTGGAAGGGGCCAGATTATATTGAGGACCCGGCTACCAGTCAGGCTGGAGTCGACTGGATACGCGCAGAGAACTGGTGGCCTTATCAGCGCCCCACGTTTGTTACTCCACCTTTTGCCGGTTATGTTTCCGGGCATTCCACTTATTCGCGTGCCGCTGCTGAGGTACTGACGGCGATTACGGGTTCTGCCTATTTCCCCGGGGGCATGAGTGGCTTTGAGGTACAGGCGAACGAATTTCTGGTATTTGAAGAAGGACCAAGTGTGTCGCTGACCCTGCAATGGGCTACCTATCGCGATGCTGCTGATCAATGCAGTTTGTCCCGTATTTGGGGCGGTATTCACCCGCCAGCAGATGACATTCCCGGACGCCTGATGGGCGAGCAAATTGGCCAGCAAGGCTTTGCTTTCGCAGAGAGCTTTTTCAACTCCGGCGACTGAGGTAATTATTCTTTGCTTCTACTCCCTGCGCGCAGACGATTAGAATGCTTGTGCGGGCTCTCTCTTGGCCCGCAACTTTTTCGTCAACTGAATAGTGTTGAAAATTCTTTGCTCCATGGTCCACATTTCTGAGTTCAACCTATCTCACCTGAAGCATTAGTTTTAAATAGTACAAAAATTCGCTTGGCACTCTTCGATTACGCGTGTAATACTTGGTTTGATTACACATGTAATCAAGTGGTTTGTTGTTGATCTAAATGGAGTATCACAAGTGAAAAAGAAACTAGTTTTTAGTCTATGTCTCGGAATGTTTGGGGTAAGTGCTACTGCACAAGCGCAGGATTTCGAAAAAATAATGCAGTGTCATTACTCTGCTGACGCACCGGGTATGGCAGTGAGGTTGGAGCAATCGGGGCAACTAATTTACAGCAATGCTTTGGGGCTGGCCAATATTGATGAAAAACGGCCGCTCCGGGAAGATAGTGTGTTTCAGATTGGTTCGGCGACTAAAACATTTACAGCCGCTGCGATTTTGAAATTAGCTAAACAAAAAAAGCTCTCCTTACAAGATCCTTTGGGCAAATTTATCCCTACACTAAATAGCGAATACAGCAAGTTAACCATTGCCAGGGTGTTAAGCCACACCGCAGGCTTACCTGATTACCTGGATAATCCCGAAGTCACCGCGATTTGGGATAAATATGCCACTATCGATCAGGTATTGAATATCGTTACTAAGCAAGCGCTTATTGCTGAGATGGGGCAACGCTATAGCTATTCAAATATGGGGTATCTTTTATTGGGTAAGGTTATTGAAGTGGCCTCGGGGTTGCCTTTCTCGCAGTTCATGCAAAATAGCTTTTTTAAGCCACTAAAAATGAACAGTACTTTTGTTATTACCAAGGGCACAACTGCAGGCAGTACAAATGGTTATACCCTTAGTCAAGATGGCCCTGAACAGTACATCAAGCCAGATGATCCGTCGGAAAGCCTGTGGAACATTGATCGTAGTTGGATCTATGCCGCTGGGGCAATCGCCTCAACGCTTGCAGATATGAGTCTCTGGAATAAAGCTCTAAAATCCGGGAAAGTGATTTCAAAAGATAGCTATCAAATGATGACAACCAAAGCAACGCTAGAGGATGGCACAGCAGTTAACTATGGGTTTGGTATCGATATTTATCCTATTAGCGGAATGGAAAGTTTCAGTCATCAAGGCAGAGTACCGGGCTTTTTTGCCTGGAATATTACTTTTCCGCAGCAGGAGTTGAGTGCCACGATATTCAGTAATCAAGACACCCAGCATCCCGGCCCTGCATTATTGGACATGATTTCCGTGCAGTTGGGTTTATCTCCGCAACCTGTTACAGAAACCTCGGATATTGAGGCGTTAGCGAGTAAATTGGTTGGTAAATATGAAACTGCTGACTCTGAGGTACTGACCATAACCTTTGAAAATAAGCAACTTTATGCTCAATTCGAGGGGCAAACGAAGCGCATGTTGATACCCCGTGAAAACGATGCTTACTCCTATGAGTGCACCGAGAACTACTTTCAGCTGCGCGTTAACCAGGAAAATAGTGAAATTGTTCCCGTGGATTTATATCGCGGTGCACAACCAGCTTTGGTAAAACTGTAAACGGCAAACAAAAAAGCTAATCTGTCTCTAAATGAGGATGATACAAGCGAATAAACTGGTTGCTGGCGATGTTGGTTACTATGGTTTCCTCGGCTGCATTGCCGGGCCAAACGATGCGAATTTCTTCGATAGTAGCATTGTCGCCAAGCCCGAAATGGGCCTCCACCGGATTTTGTGACACATAGTGATTGCCCAGTTGCAGCTCTTTAAACAGAGTTAAGTCGCCAGCTCTTACATAGATTTTTGCGCCTACGGCTTCCGGGTTTTCCAGCAAGCCTTGCAATTGGATGTTGATAAAACCGTTTCCTTGGGCAGCGCTGTCATTGCGATACAGAGTGGGTGATTTACCGCTGTTGGCAATCATTAAATCAATATCGCCGTCCCGGTCATAGTCATAACAAACTAATCCACGTCCCATGTCGGTGTGGGTGATACCAAACTGTTCAGTTTGTTCCTCAAAGGTGCCATCTTGTTGGTTGATGTACAGCCGTGCTGGAGTCGCTAAAAACTGAGCAAAGTTACCACTTTGGGCTTGTTCTTCTGTCCAGCCGTTGTAGCCATTAACGATAAATAAATCATCAAATCCATCGTTATTCACATCGGCAAAACAAGCGCCCCAAGCCCAGTAGCCTTGGCGCACATCGGCATAATCGGTCATGTTTAAAAAAGTGCCGTCGCCTTCATTGCGATACAGGCGGTTACCATCAAATAAGCCCACGGTGAGAAATTCTTCGCGAGGATCACCGATGGCAGAGACAAACCAGTCCAGATCGCCATCATTGTCATAATCGGCCACGGTACCGCCCATGCCAGCGCGGTCGTTGATCACTGCGGGTACCGTTTGATCCACAAAACTACTACCGCCGTTGTTAACCAGTACCTGACTGGTGCTCCAGTCAGCAGCCAAAAGTAAGTCGGGGAACTGGTCCAGATTGATATCGGCAAAAACCGGGGTGAAGGAAAACTGATCTGCCATGGCATCGGCATCAGCGCTGTCGAACTCTTCGAGATCTACCGTATCACTGATATCGTGATATTGATTAGGGCCACGATTTTCCCATAAAAACTCCCAGCGGTTTTGGGGATTATCGGGGTGCCAGTGAGCAAAAAACAGATCCAGGTCATTGTCGTTATCAATGTCACTGGCTGCTACAGAGTAGGTATCTTTGCTTAACGTCAGCGCGACAGTGTCGCTGATCTCAGTAAAACTGCCATCTCCCGCATTCTTAAATATCTGCAACCAGGGGCTGGCTTCCTGAATACTTAACAGATCGCTCAAACCATCCTGATCAACATCTACAAAGGCGGCGGAATGGTCTGTTGCACTAACATTGATACCCGAAGATACGGTGATATCGGTAAAGTTATCCTCTGCTGAAAGACTGAATAGTTTGCCTTTAGTATCGCGGCCATGGGTGACGTAAATATCCAGATAACCGTCCTGGTTAACATCCTGTACGGCAATGCCGCCTGCCACGCGAGCTGGAATGCCATCTTCCGGGCTCGTATTTACCTCGTAACACAATCCTGCCGCTTGAGAAATATCGCTGAAAGGGCCGCTGCTGCTGGTTGCATCGGCAGCACAGCCTCCGGCAGCTAACTGGTTGGCAGAGGTACGCAGTGTAATAACATCAATTCTCGGTCCGGTGTCTTCAACGGGCGGTGGGGTTGTCGGTGTTGCGGGCGTTGGTATAACAGGTGGCGTGGTATCGGAACCACCGCCACCGCAACCACTCAGAAATGCAAGTGTTAAGGCTGAAACGATAAATTTGCTGCTCACTGATGGGCCTCTATTGACTGCTTATGTGTTGTTTACCCGGACTTTTGACGGTGCATCCCACGAAAAAAACACAGATAATTTGCTGAGTATTAACAGGTTTAATTGTTTGGCCAATAAAATTACGTCAAACCGGGATCAGTAAACGTTGAGTTGGTACAGTTTATAGATTTATGGACTTTTCAAAGTTGGGTAAGCTGGCCAGGGGATGGACTCAGTTCGCTTTTAATCTTTGTCAGTTACAGGGTGGCTGGACAACAATTTATTTAGTGAATACCTTTCGCCAAGACGATTGTATTGTTCCCGATGAATCTCAATCGCCTTGATTAACGTTGCCAAAATACTCAGATAAACAGATTTAATGGGCACGTAATTTTTTCAAAATGGCGTCCGGCACATCCATTTGCATCAAAAAAATGGCATCAGCATCAGACATGCCTGGCAGGTGTGACTCAGTTCTGAGTGTTTCAAAAATAGCCTTATCTTCCGCTTTTTCTGAGTTTTTGTTTTGTTGGTTGTGCAAAATGTCCATAAGTACCTCCGGCGCGATTGCATATCTTGTTATCGCCCGTTTATAAAATTACTGGAGTACGACTTTGGTCTATAACCAAACCGATTCGCAAATTTAAGGTGCTTGATACTTTCCCCGGTGCTGGTTGCAGTTATTTTCTCTGAATACTTAGTTAACTTGTTGTCCAGGGAGCCCCGAATAGCACTTCAGACTTAACATCGCTGAGACTTGTAGTGGTGTGTTTTCAGGGAGTCAATACGAAGCCACCCTTTGAAGGAGGTGGCTTATTGATTTGAAGGCACAGCAATTCGCAATATGACTTATAAATCCTGATGCGGGCCAAATACCTCGTAGTGTATGCGTTCTTGGGCGACTCCCTGAGCCAGGAGCTGTTTTTTGGCAAATGCCATAAAGCCCACCGGACCACACAGATAAAAATGGGCCAGACCATAAGGTACGTCTACTGCATCAAAATTCATCATGCCCTGCAGGGCGTCAGCATGGCTCTGCTGTGCATACCATGTAAACGATTGCCAGTTGTTATGGGATATGAGCGTTTTTGTACGCTGTGAAAAGCTGTGCTGTGCTGGTGTTTCACAGGCGTGTAAATAGTACACCTGGTGTTGATAATGAATATGCGCAAGGTGCTCTAGCATCGCCTGCATGGGCGTCGCCCCCACACCCGCTGAGATCAGAACTACTGGCGTGTTTCGATCCAGGAAGTAGAAATCACCCGCTGGGGGGTGAACCTCAATAGCGTCGCCTTTGTTTACATGGTCGTGCAGGTAATTCGAAACTACTCCTGGAATGTCTCCGGACTCGCGTTTAACCGAAATGCGATAGCACTTGCCATTGGGTTTATCTGATAGGGAGTATTGTCGTATTTCGGTGTGCGGATAGCCAGGTGGCTTCACTTTTATCCCCAGGTATTGGCCAGGCTGGTATGAAATGACCGGGCCATTATCTTCGGGAACCAGGATAAAGCTCTTCACCAGTTCAGACTCTTGCTCAATGGCCTGCACGATAAAGGTTCGGGCATTACGCCAACCACCAGGCTCAGCTAGTTTGCTAGTGTAGAGCTGCTGCTCGCGGTGTATAAACATCTCGGCGAGAAAGCTATACGCCGCTTGCCAGGCTTCTTCCACCTCAGCGGTGAATAGCTCGCCAGTCAGATCTCTGAGGGTTTCTGTTAAATGGTGCCCTACGATTTGGTACATCTCTGGCTGAACGTTGAAGCTTGTGTGCTTGTGAGCAATGCGCTCAACGTCTTTTCGCAGCACTTGTGGAGTTTCAATATTTTTGGCGTAGGCGGCAATGATGCTAAACAACGCCAGTTTTTGCGCTCCTGACTGCTGGTGGCTCATATTGAAAATGTCCATCAACTCGGGATGTGCGGCAAACAAGCGACCATAAAAATGGTCGGTTAAGGTGGCACCCGTTGTCTCCAATAAAGGGGCGAGGGACTTAATGATATCTATGTGAGATTGCGTGAGCATGGTTGTTTTCAAGTGTTTTTCCTTAATAGGTTCAAAAAATTAATATTGCTTGCGCGGGGCAAGTAAAACAGGGCAATAGCAAAGCAGAAATATCAGCAAGGCCAGCAACCACAGCAGGCTACTGAGTTGCCAGCTCAATACGGGAGCCCCAAGTCCGGGGAGAATGGCGCGCACCAAAGCCGCCGTGGCCAGCAGCACAAATGCCATACTCATTAGCGGTTTTGGTGTTAGCGGCCTGCCGGTATGCCCCAGCGAAACGCGACTCATCATGGACAGGATCATCAGGCCTATTGCGCCTATGGTGATCAGGTGCAGTGCGGCACTCAGCGAAATCACAGGAGCAATAAAACTCACCCCGGTGGCCAGCAGGCCCAGTGCTAAAAACAAATAGGCGCCATGCAGCGACCACAATAATGGCAGTGTGAATATTGCGCTGTGATACCAGCGCACTAATCGATATAAGTGCAATCCGCCTGAGGCGATAAAGAGTACAGCAGGGGATACGGGCAGCGACATAAAGTGCCCGGTGATAAACAGCGCAATGCTCGTTGCGGAAACCCAGAGCAGTGCCTGGTCGGTTTTTGGGGTTGGGAGCATTACAATCGAGCCAATGCCCCGTTCAGTGAAAAACGGGATAACGCGTCCGGCGATAATGGCCATTAACAGGGTAAACATCAGTACCATGGAGCGACCCAGATGCAGGGCCAAAGCCGTGTTACCTGAAATATCTGCCAGCAATATACTGAGATTGAGTACCGCCATCAGCGTGAATACAGCAATTAGCAGATAGTTGCGTCGGTTTTGAGCCTGAATCAAAAGACGGGCAAACACCCATATCGCCGCCACCCACCACAGCATTTGTACAACAATCGCAGGTATAACAAGGGCGCTGTGATTGAACCAGAAAACGAGCCGGGCTATTAGCCATAGCAGCATAAACAAAGCAAGTGGTCGGCCTTTGATGCTGGCCAGTCCGGTCCAGGTTTGCACAGCCGTCAGGGTAAATCCAATAGCAACGGTGGCGGCAAAGCCAAATAACATCTCGTGCAGATGCCAAAGGGTTGGCGTTAGAGCGGGTTCACTGAAACGCCACCAGTTGTTGAGTATGCCTAACCAGGTAACTATAGCAAACACACTGCTAATGCTTGCCAATAAAAAGCAAGCGCGAAATGCCAGGTGCCACAAAGGTAAGTTAAAAAAGGCATCAGCGACCTGTTTTAAGTTGGGGATTGGTTTGGGTATTAGTTTGGCTGGTGGCATCGTCTTTAGACCACCTCGCCTAAATGCTTGCGTCCGATACAACGCAGCACATAACCTATTTTAAAAAAGCCGGGTAAGATCATTGAGCCAATATGCGCGGCGATTTCCACTGGCATAGACACCAGATGATTGAATTGGTAGCCAATTAATAGGGCCGCAATAAAGACAAGAAGTGAGATGGCCATCAGGCGATTGCCAAAGCGCCAACAGCGTCGAAAGTTGCTCCTGCTGCCTTGCTCGGCAGTTAGGTGAGGCTCTGACCAGCGCGGGAGATTTGGACTGGTTGGGGGATGGGTTGCATTACAAAGTACATTGTTCATGGTGTTGGGTCCTCTTGCCACATCGAGATACTGTTTGCTTATCTATCAGAATCATTAAACACACAATTGAATACTGGTATTCCAACTTTTGTGCCAGGTTAATAAAAGTAATATAAAACAGTGATTTACAGTTTTTTGGTAGGAACAGATGCTAAGAAAAGGTCATTTAGACCTTTCTCAGGATGGGTTATAATGACCTGAAAAGGTTAAATGGTGATATTGTGAAGCTGACAACCGAAACGTTATTAGAATTTGCCACCGCTCAGGTTACGGGTTTATCCAATACTGACCGCTTTGCGCAATTATTGAATACCCTGACTAAATTGATTGAGTGCGATGCCATTGTTCTGTTGGCGCTGCAAGGCGAGGTGTTGAAACCGTTGGCCCAGAAGGGTTTGAGCCAGGATACATTGGGGCGACGCTTTAACATTCAGGCGCATCCACGGTTTTCTGCGATAGTGGAAGCATCAGGCCCCGTGCGCTTTGCGGCGCAATGCCCATTACCGGATCCCTATGATGGTTTGTTAGCCGGACATAAAGGCAACTTACCAATCCACGCCTGTATGGGCATCCCACTCTTTTTCGCAGGCCAACTTATCGGGGTGTTAACATTCGACAGCTTGTCGCCAATGGCCTTTGAATCTTTACCGGAACAGCAGTTACAAAGCATTGCTGCGATTGCTGCTTCAACCTTGAAAATCGCATTGATGCTCGAGGAGTTAGAATTCAAAAACGCCAGGACACATTTGCTGGTGGCAGAGCTCAACCATGAGGCGTTGGCGCGTGAGGGTAGCGAAATTCTGGGAGAAAGTGACGTGATGCGTCGCCTCAAAAAAGAGCTAAATATAGTGGCGGCATCGCCTTTTAGTGTACTCATTCTTGGCGAAACCGGGGTGGGCAAGGAGCTCATAGCCAAACATCTGCACTTGCAATCTTCCCGCGCCAATAAACCCCTGATATACGTCAATTGTGCGGCCTTGCCAGAGAATCTGATTGAAAGTGAGTTATTCGGGCATGTAAAAGGAGCGTTTACGAGGGCGGACAAAGACCGGGCCGGTAAATTCCTGCTGGCTGACGGCGGTACATTGTTTCTGGATGAAATTGGCGAGTTGCCCGTTGCGGCACAAAGTAAATTGCTCAGGGCTTTGCAATCCAATGAAATCCAGCCCGTGGGCAAAGATGCCATACAGCATGTGGATGTGCGGGTTATCGCTGCCACTAATCGTCATCTGGCGGATGAGGTGGCTGCTGGTAACTTCCGCGCTGATTTGTATCATCGTTTGAGTGTGTACCCGGTGCAAATCCCACCGCTGAGAAAAAGGCACGGAGATGTTGCCCTGTTGGCGGGGTATTTTACCGAGCAGTCCCGGCGGAAATTGGGCCTGCAGCAACTTAACCTGAGTTCGACGACTATTGCACATTTTGAGCAATATCACTGGCCGGGTAATGTCCGGGAACTGGAGCATGTGCTTTCGCGAGCTGCCCTAAAAGCGTCTTACGAGCAGCAATCGAACGCGATTGTCACCATCGAACCCAAGCATTGTGGCGATTTGAGTATTGCGCCCGGTGGGGCAGAACTCCAGTCTGCGGAGGTATCCAGAGCAAATGCAGAGGCATTATCGCTAAGGCAGCAGGATATCAAGCAACAAACCGAAAATTTTCAACGGAAATTGATTGAAGGGACGTTAATTCAATGCAATGGAAACTGGGCTGCCACTGCCCGGCAGTTAAATACCGACAGATCTAATCTGGTACGCATGGCCCGGCGCTTAGGTATTGAGGTGCACAAGCAGATTGTTAGCCATTAAACTCCCGCTGAGTTACTTAATTTGCTATCACTCATAGCAACAGAGAAGGGCAAGGTTTCACCGTGCCCTGTTTACTTTTAATCATTCATTCCATGGAAGTAATGTGATGGTGAGCCCCTGTGGTGGATTAGGTGTGGAACCCGTGTAGGTGATATTGACGTTGGAAGAAAAACCACCCTGGTCGTCATAGGGGGTTCCGTACGATAGCCCATTGATACTCACATCCAGTTGGTGCAGATAGGCGGCATACCAATTTGCTAGCTGCCCGGGCGCGTTCATGGTATGGGGAGGCGCCTTAGTGCCATCCGCCAAACCAGTGTCAACTAAAGTGGTGGAGCCAGTGCTGGCTGGAGTCACGGATGTGATTTTCTTCATGGCTGTTGGCGAAGTACCGCGATAAACGTTAAACGCCGTAAATGTGGTAACACCAGTATTCGGGATAGTGAGTGTTACCTGATTGTTATTGCTGCTACTTAGCTCATCGGACTGAACGGTCACGATGTTACCCGGAATGGTTTCCTGATTGCTGGAGTCGCCATTGACGTTGACTCCGGCAATGGCGTAGTAATAGGTGTGCTTAGCCAGACTGGCTGTGGCACTTTGAGACACCGTGGCGGTGAGTGGGAACAAAGGTGCCTGGGCCCAATACATTGGCTTCAATACTTCTTTTGGCCAGCTTCTGTCGGGGTTTCTACGGGGGGTGAGACCGCGATTAAGAGCAGCGTTGATGGGATTCATAACGTCTTTCACGATGGCTGGTGGTGCAGTGGAAAGCGGGGCCGCTGGATTGGGGATGCCGACATTATCAGCCGTGCCAAAACAGCCAGAGGCTCCGAATACCATGGCCGAAGGAGAAGCCTGCTTATCAGTCAACCAGTCAGGCGCTTTGGGTAATGGAATGGGCGGATTAAAAGCATCGTCTGGCACATTACTGGAAAAGAAGGGTTGATAGATATTCACGGTTTTACCCGCATAGTTACCACCATATATTCCTTGCTCGCCTGTCAACGTCAGTACGGTATAGGTTTCACCATTAATTATTTGCTCAGAAGTATGGCCTGTCCATTTGGTGGAAACTTCGCCGGCAATATCAATTTCGAATTTTCTGAGGTCGCTGTTTTTGTCTTTAGCGGCTTTGTCATCCGAGTTTTTAACTGGCCGATAGTAATCAAAGAAGTCTTTAATGGCGTCAGTAAAATAGGCATTCAGTGGTTCAAAAAAGTAGTTGTTGTCCGGCGGTGTTGCGACTTCATCCCCGGCATCTGCAGAGGGTGTACCATTGTCCAGATATTGCGGTAATAGCGTCACTGAGCTACCTGCATCAAAATCCACAGTACTGAACATGGTTCCGGTAAAGGTAGACTGGCTAATATCCACAGCCGTGTACTGAAATAAGCCTTCATTGACACCATCACTGACAAGCAAGGTGCCGACTTTCGGTATTGTGTCAGTTAACGGTGTGGATACAGTGACTGATGAAGAGGTACTTGTCACTGTGTGCTCCAGGCTGGAATTATTGGCTAGTGCCTGTGACGTGTAAGGTGTATCACCATTGAGACGTTGCGCGCCCTCCAGGTTGGCATGTTTGCTACGGTACACATTGTATCTTGTGGCGCCAGGGTAAGTGCGCCAGTTGACTACCGCCAGGGTACCTGCGTTGATAGTTTGTGCCTGGATCGCACCTGTCATGGATTCGTTAAAGCGCAATTCTGCGGTCGCGCCTTGTCCACCGCCGCCGCTTAAGGTGATGCTGGGCGCGGTTTGATAACCACTGCCACTATGGATGATTTTTATCTCTACCACTTTGTCTGCGTTTGCACCGCTGCCCAATATCGCAATACCTGCAGCCGTTGTGCCTCCTGCTTGTGGTGCAGAGATGTTAACGCCAGGTGCACTAGTATAGTTGCTGCCACCGTCGGTGACTCTGGCGATAAACTCCTCTTTAACAGCAGTGATTGCATAATAATAATTATCAGGGGCCAGGCTAACAGCTGCCGCTGCACCACTGCCGGTCGTGCTTGTAAAGGATACCGTGGGAGGGTGTGTGTAGCCACTGCCCGCGCTGGTTATCTCTACACTTTGTACTTGTTCCGAGTTTAGTATTGCTATGCCTGTGGCAGCTTCTCCGGATTTTTGTGGCTTTGAAAATGTTACGGCGGGTGCTGATTGATAATTTGAACCAGGGTTCTGCACTACCACGGTAGCCGGGTTGGTATTTACACTAAACGTAAAACCTGATGTCCCGCCAGGATTTTGAATGGGCTGAAAACCAGAGATACCAGAAGTTGCGATTTGTGGGCCGCTATTCACCAGAAAGTTTAACCAATCTTGCGGTGCGGTGATACGCGCCACCGTTGGGCTTTTATCTGCTGCCAGCGTCTCGAATACCTTGGCATTGGAGCTTTTTGGTAAACTTTCAAGAAACGGCACAAAGCCATTAAAAAGCGTTGTTCTATTCTGTAAAAAGCCAACGCCCTGATTAAATGGCTGGTGGGGATTAGTTGCTGCATTGGGAG
Source organism: Planctobacterium marinum (assembly GCF_036322805.1). GTDB lineage: Bacteria > Pseudomonadota > Gammaproteobacteria > Enterobacterales > Alteromonadaceae > Planctobacterium > Planctobacterium marinum_A. Next base: position 382,190 of record NZ_AP027272.1, read on the forward strand.
CATTACTGATTTTTGCGGTAACGTTAAAAGGAAAGCCAATCTGATCAATCGCAGACACATCAAAATCGATACCGCCGCCACTATTCACGCTGAGTGTGCCGTTAATGCCCCACTCAAAAAGTCCAAAAGTATCATTCGGGTTGGAACTCAAGGTGGGAACCACCAACTCCTGCGCGGCGTTACTCTGTAAACCATTGTTGGGGCCAACAAACATCACCAATTCGCCGCTGGAAATATCTGTGGTAGGCACGTTACCTGTTAAGGTTTGACCGGGTGCAGGAATGTTGATAACGGTTTGTGCAATATCTGGGTAGGTATTACCCGCAGTGAATACCTCCAGTAAAGGAATATTAGTGAGTGCTGGTTTGCTGCTGGACAGCACCCAATCATGGTCAAGGGTAACACTTGCACCGGGAGAGAACGTGCCTGTACCCCCAGTAACACCCGTAAACATGGCTAAACCACTTAGATACATATCCTGTGAAACAAATGATTCATAGTGCACTTTGGTTTGCGCTGTAATGTTGCCATTGGCATCTTTTTCGGTGATCAGCAACGACCCATTTTCAAGCGGAAAGTTTGCTATCTGGGTTTGTGTGTTCACAGCAATTATGATGGTGTCTGAGGGCAAGTTCAGATTGATGCGCTCGGGATGCTTTTGCGTTACCTGTTTTGCCAACGTCGCTGCAGCTACAACAGCATTGCCATTGTCGTTTAGTGCCGAGCTGAGAAAGACTTGAGGTGCGGTTTTGGCCAGCCCACTTAAGCCAAACAGGGCAACATAAACCCCTTGTTGGGCTATTTCTTTGGGAACCGAAAAGGTTATCGGAAAAGTTTCAGGTGAAAAAACAGCCGTATCAGCACTCATAATCGGGGTACCCTGGAATTTTAATTCCCTAAAGCGTAGCTTGAGTCTTCATTTTTACCATTACGCTGTATTACATGATTTGTGAAGCTCGAACGTTAATTTTTTTAACCCGAATTTATCCCTACTGACACATTTTGGTAGATCACCGGGGCTAAACTAGCCATGAATTTATCACACCTTTAAGGAGCAAATTATGATTGGTTATGTGACATTAGGTACCGCAGATTTGGAAAAATCTGGCGCTTATTACGATGCTTTATTGGCCACTATCGGTGCCGGCCGTTTTATGGAAGAAGAAAACTATTTTATCGCCTGGTCTAAAGGCGAAGATGAGCCAGCCCTTTCGGTGACGCTGCCCTATAACAAAGAGGCTGCTACCGTGGGTAACGGCGTTATGGTGGCCATTTTTCTGGAAACACCGGAACAAGTGGATGCCTTTTATACTAAAGCAATTGAGTTGGGCGGCACATGCGAAGGTAAGCCAGGGTTCAGACCTGAAGAGGCCACAAAAGGGTTTTATGCGGGCTATTTTCGCGATTTAGATGGCAATAAATTGAATGCTTTTTGTATGGTGGCTTAAAGAATATCTCAGTGCCGCCCGCAATGACCCGTAAGGCGCAGCACATAGCTGCGTCTTAACATTATAAATGAGTGTTGCCGAACAGACGTGTTATTTGGGTTGCTTCCCACTGTTAAAGTCTTCAAGGATTGTCAGAGTCGGTTTTCCATCATGCAGCTCCCGTTGCAATCGGACATGCCATACTTGCTCAGGAAACTGTTGTGTCTGGTTGAGTAATAATGCCAGATGGGGCAGGCTGGGTTTTATTTGCGCGAGGGCTTCTGGCCATGCTAGCCATTGCCAGGACTCAATGTAGTCTGGTGTTCTTTGTAATTTTCCGTTTGCCATCGCGCTGTAAAAAATGCGTTTTTGAAAAGGTTTATCCGGTGCCATACTGACGTCGAATTCTCCATTCAACTTTGGCGTGGAAACTGTCAGGCCATAGTCCGCTGCAAGGTCGTACAATTGAGAGATCTCAAATTGCTCGGGTGTTTTGTAAAAGCCCGGTGTTACCCACAAATCTCGGTCTTTAATCTTTAAAACCAATAGCTGATTATGGTCATTGACGATATTAAGTCGATAGAATGCTGTCTCGTTTGCGTGTGCCGCAATGCTCACGAAGAGCAAGAGCAATTTCAGAATCTGCCTCATTAACCCTCTCTGTTACTTTCGTTATGGTATCGACAAAATACTGTCGGAACTCACTTTTGGCTACCAGTTAACGGGTTTTGCTGCTCAGTGCAGTCTTTATTAAACACTTTATAAGTGTCTACTGCACATACCATGAGACGGATCCCGCAGGCTTTTTATTGACTTTCACCCAACATAGGCTCTTCGGAATCAAACATCAGATATTTTTTTAAGTAACTGACAATTGGTTTGCTCATGGTCTGGTCTTTGTGTCCCTTTAGATGACGCGTTAACGCCTCTTCCATAAGATAGAGATAAGCCTCTTTGGCGAGTTCTGATTCTGGACTATGCCCTTCATTGGGGTCGCTCAATAATACGACGTTTTGTTGTTTTTGCTGCAAGCGCACGGCGATTTCTCTGATATCTTCTATGGCGACGCGCTCGTCTCGCTCACCAGCCCAAAGGTAAAGAGGAGCTATTATCTTATCGAGGTGTTTGTCGGGGGATTGCTGGTACAGCCGTGCAGTATCTGTCCTGTTCTGACGGTCTAACATCAGAGTTTTGATGCGTAGATTAAAACCCGGTTGTTGCGAGACGGAGATACTATTGCCATAACGCAGCAAAGTATGAGCCAGATTTGCAGGGGCTGCACCGGCGAAACCTACCTTGAATCGCTCTGGCGTAAAAGCTAAGGCGGTCAGGGTGCTGAACCCGCCAAAAGAGTGGCCGACGATGGCTTGCTGATTGCTATCACCGATCCCGTGGCTTAACAGATAGTCCAATCCTTCCAGAATATCTTGTTGTACTCTGCCGTTGCCAAAGTCTTTATTGGCACTGATTGTATAGTTTAATCCCAATCCCGTAGAGCTCCTAAAGTTAGGCTCAAATACAGCATAGCCGCGATTAGCCAGAAATTGTGCCTGACGACTATATGCGCCTTGGCTACGATTCCATGGGCCACCGTGAGGCATGGCAATCAAGGGTACTGCAGCGGGATCATAGCCGAGCGGTAAGATGAGATAGCCTTGCAACTGCATACCGTCACTGGCCTGATACCAAAAAGGGATTCTGGGGGCTATCCATTGCCCAGGGATGGTGTTTTGCTTTAAGTGGGCAAGCGGCTTTCGCCATGATTGTTGGGCGACATCGTAAATCCAATATTCATTGTCTGAGCGGGTCGGATTGCTGTCTTTTACCAGGAAAATGTCGTGCTTCCTAGAAGCGCGCAGATACCATTGTGGGCTCGTTGTTTTTATTTGGATTTCCTGCACAATAGGCTGCATCGCTTCATTAAGTGCAAAGTGTGCTGAATAATCTGTTTGGTAGCTGACAATTTGCGGCCCTTCAGAAGGGTGTACTGATACTCCCAGCAAGTCGAAACGCTGTTTCGGGTGCTGATGTAATAGCGTTTTTTCACCACTGACAGTATTTACGCTGAATAGCGCTAAGGTATTCAGGTGAAAATAGCTGGAGACAAATAGCGTCTTGGTTTGGGGATCCCAGGCGTGCAATTTACAGGCACTCAGTGCTCGGCAATGGGTTACGGGTTGTAGCCCATTCTCATTCACAATGCTGATTTGTTGTTGCTCGGCAATAAGTTGTTTGATCACCTTTAGCTGACCTTGCTGGCTTAAGAATCCAGTAATGGGAGACTGGCTGGTGATGGCAGGGTGAGACGTACCTTGGTCGTTGTAGGTAAGCAATTGATGCTGCTGCGTACTGGTGTTGAAATCTTTCACCCAATACTGCCCTGGTTTGTCTCTATCCGGGCCGATGAACTGGCTGTCGCTACCGGGTAATTCAAATAGCTTTTGCGCCAGATGTCCCACTTTAATACCGACTTTGTATACAGCAGGGCCGCTTTCATAGACCAGTGAGTGACTGTCGGCGGACCAATGTAAGTTTTTTAGTTGTTTGGTACTCAACACACGTCGATGACTATCGGTGGACAGACTGTAATGCCAAATTTCTAGCCTGTTAGCCTTAGCCAACGTATAGGCAAGGTGTTTACCATCAGGGGATAGTATTACGTTTTGTAATTCCGGAGACTGGCTGAACAATTCGCGGGCCATCAGTGGTGCTTTTACTGCAGTTTCCACTTGCGATTTTATGCTAGCAAAGGGAGTATCAGCGCTTTTCTCTTCTGCGCAAACGGGATTAATCAGGCACAGTAATACCATGGCAGGCATCATATTCTTGAACATAACGGGGCTCGATGTGAAAGGCCCGCTGGCGCGGGCCAAATTGATTAGCGTCTAATGGGTTGTAGTACCAAGTAGCTCAGCAGTGCGGGTAATCCCATCACCGTCACCACAGCCAACCAGGTCCAGCGCAGGCGGGATTGAAGCTGGTGTTTTGTCACAAGCCAGAAGATGATGAATACACTGCTAATTTGCAGCAGTATGGCGACAGTGTATATGGTATTGGGGTACTGCTGTTTGCTGATTTGGTCAAGGCTTAAAAAGCGTTTCTCAAACGGGTCTATAGTGTGCATCACCAATTCTTCTGAAGCATAAATAAATGGCGAAATCATAAAGCCGAAATGCCGTACCCAAGCTGGGTTTCGGTGTACGGTGAATTCACGAGCCCCAAGTTGCTCAACAGAGCCGTCCAGGCGGGCGACAAACACTTCTGCGCCGGGCCGGTCAAAGCCGTAATAATCTTCACCCAAGAAAAGTAGCAGGTAACCATCTGCAACTGAAAAGCCATAGCCGAACTCCGCGTTTTGTGTACTTTGTGGATAGCCAAATTGATAATCCACATGAGCTGAGGAGAAATCATCCTGAAGGGTTCGAGGATCAAACAAAATTAAGTGCTTGTTAGTTGAAATCATCGGCATCTCTGCCGGACCCCATATACCGCTTGTGTAGAATTCACCTTGAGCGGGTTGGTGTTTCAACAGCAAAGCTCGGCTCTCGAAGTCCATTTTGAAGAGCGAGTCTTGTGTCGATAAGTATCTACCGCCACTCAAATGAGGGATTTGTGCAAACCTGTCAGCTTCATTCACATCGTTTAAATCTGCAATGAACCCTTTTGTACCAATAGCACCAGTAAATTGATTAGTGCGACTATTGATGCCAATTAGCAGCATTTCATCATGGGAAAACTTCCAACTTTCTTCAAATTCTGGATGGCTGAGATTGTCACTGTTATCAAAGCGGTGAAGTTGCTGAGAATAGGGTGGTTGCCAAGGGGTGATAGGCAAACTTTTGCGTTTAGCCAGAGTTGCCTGGTATGCATAGTGTTCAGCTTGTGGATGATCGCTGTTCTCAAGTACATAACCTATGGCATTTTTAAAGTTGTTTTCCCAGATCTTTTGCATTGAGCCGGGTTTCGCTGATGAATCAGGGTGACTTCCCAATACCGCTAATGGCAGATGATAAGTAATCACCGTCGTAAACAGCAGCACTAAGGCAATGCCATAACTGGTGCCTGCGGCCAGCAATCCCGTGCCAAGGGCAGATTTAATCGGGCTATTCAGGTCTGGTTTGAAACTCTGAAGATTCAAATAAAACAGGGCTGGTAGCAGTATCAATAAGGGTAGGTATTGTGCCAGGGCGTTATTGGGCTCAGGGAAAAACGCAATGGTCATGGCATAGAAACACAGGATCACAAACTTGGAGCGATGCAAAACCGTTAACGTTCCCAGCATGTAACAGGCGATGCAGAGCAGTGTAATGTAAAGCGTGAACAGATAATGTCGGGTATCCACCACTTTATCGGTAAACACATCATAGCCGATCGAAGTGAGCATGAGCGACAGAAATACAGTCATTGTAATGACCGCGACTCCTGAAAGCAGCAGGCTCAAATAGATAGTTTTTGGCGACATAGGGCGATGTAACAAGAACAGCCAATAGTTCTTTTTACGCCACAATATCCCGTGCAGGAGTCCAAACGCTAAAGCCAAGGTGATAAATGCCAGGGTAAGCAAAAAGCCCATATTGCGATGTAAAATATCCCAAAAGCCCAATTTGGGTAACATAAAATAGGCTGTCATGAACAACACCAGGCTAATAAAGGTCCCTTTACGCAACCTCATTAGTTCACTTTTAAACAATGCCAACATGATTATAACTCCAGAGGTTTACTGTGATTGCGGGTAAGAAAAGCGTTAACCGCTGATTCCAGGTTGATTGGGAGTGGTTGCATGAATGTTGCACCTTGATGTTTCAGGTAACTGGCAAAGTCTGCTTTGCAATCAGCCACGACAATATGATGACGTCCCTCAATGTTACGGCTACTTAGAAAGCCCGGAATAGCCGCAGGGTCGAAGGGTTTGCCATCAAAATCCACCGACCAGGAGGCAATTCTGGCAACAAAGTCTTCCGGTGCGCTGTTGTTGATGAGGCGTCCTTGCTCCATCAAAATCAGATTGTCGGCAACGCGTTCAATCTCTTCCATTTGATGTGAGCAATAGATAATGGATGCCTGATGTTCGGTGCCGATAAAGAGCAGTGATTCAAGAAAGCTTTGCTTCGCTACCACATCCAGGCCTAACGTAGGCTCATCTAAAATGAGCAAATCCGGTTGTTGTGCCAAAGCCAACGACAGACTTAATCCGGCGCGTTCTCCTCGCGATAAACCTGTTATTTTTTGCTTAGAGTCGATATCAAAATAACTGACAGTACGATCAAATACGATTTGCTGCCATTTGGGATAAAAGCCACGTTGTAACGCAATTACACTTTCTACTGTCATCCAATCAGGCAGGGTATGCTCTTCATTGACGTAACCGACTCGCCCGCGATCCCCAGGAGATAAGTGCTGAGAGTTTTTACCTAAGACGTGGCAACTGCCACTAGTGGGGGTATCCATACCCAGTAGCAGCCGGAATAAGGTGGACTTACCCGCGCCATTACTGCCGACTATGGCATGAATACCACCTTCGGCAACCGACAAGGTAAAGTTGTCCAATGCCTTTTTGTGTCCAAATGATCGGGTTAGAGAGTCTGTCTCTATACACGCAGAAGCCATATCATTCTCCATTTGACGTAGCAGCGGTTTCCAGACGATGCAGGGCATCGCTAACTGCGGCTACGACTTCTTGTTTGCTGTAATCCAAATAGGCGACTTCGTTAACGAAAGTGGCCAAAGCCTGTTGCAGTTTTTGTTGTTGTTCAGCGTCACTCAACCTCTGCCTTTGTGGAGCTATGAACAAGCCGAGTCCTTGTCGAGATTCTACAAGTCCTTGGTTGTTTAACTCGTTGTAAGCTTTGGCGACAGTATTGGCATTTACCATCAATTGCAGGGCAAGACCGCGGACGCTAGGCAGCTTTGCACCAACGGGTAACTCTCCCCGGGCAATCTGAATGCGAATTTCATCCACAATTTGCTTGAAAATGGGGCGCGGATCACCGGTGGTTATCTGCATATTGAGGGTAATTGATTTTGACATACACAACTAAACTGTACTATCTGTAGTGGTACAGTATATACAGTTTTGTGAGTTTGCAACAAAGAATCTCTGAAATGGTTTTCAGTAGATTGTAAACTTTTGTTTTAATAGGAATTTATGTGCTTATTGGGCTCTGATACAGTGCTTGCCCGCAGATTTAGCTTGGTACATAGCGTTATCTGCGCGCTCCAGCCACAGATCAATGCTGTCATCGGCACTCACTTCACTGAGGCCGATGCTGCAACTCACCATGGCATTTTGGGCAAATTGCGCCTGATCCAGCTCTTTTTGTAAACGCAGTGCAAAGCGTTCAGCTTCGCTGGATAACGCACCAGGGCAGAGCACTACAAATTCATCGCCGCCCCAGCGACCTATGATGTCTGTTTCCCGCGCACAGCGTTTGAGTAAGGCGGCGAATTGCTCAAGTACGGCATCACCGACATTGTGGCCGTAATAATCATTGAGGTGCTTGAAGTCATCAATATCAATGAACACCAGTGAGCACTCATTGATACCGCGTTTTTTGCGTTTGATATGCTCCTCTGCTTCAGCGGTGATCTGGACCCGATTGTACAGGTCTGTAAGAGGGTCGTGGGTGGAAAGATAATGCAGACGGTCATTTTTCTTTTTCAATGCCGACTGCAAACTCTCAAGTGCTCGGTTCTTCTCTTCAATTCGGTTGCGATAGCGCACGGTTATAGCGTGGCGGATCAATAAAAAGATGAGTAGTACTAATATCGGTCCGGCGATTTTGGCGGTTAACCAAACATCCACTTCTTTGATAATTTTGACATTGTTCCAACGTCGATAAATATCATTGTGCTGCTGGGCGCTTATCTGGTCAATGGCCTGATCAATTGCGGGTACAAGGTGACTATACTCTTTGATGACACCCACTCTGAGTTCATCGTCTAGTCCAATCCAACCGGTAATACGCAACTCGCTTAAGCCATTTTTTTGAATATGTTCCATGATGGTGTGCATTGAGCCTACCATCACATCAATATCGCCTGCGGCCAAAAGTCTTATCCCCGCTTGTTCTGTGGGTACTTCATAAATAGGTACGTCGGGATAGTATTTATTGATGTGTTCGTGCTGTCGGTAACCTTTAACCACACCCACTTTTTCGGTTTTTATCATGGCGAGGTTGGGAATAGGTGTGCCTTCGCTATGGGTGATAATGACATTCGGCGCTTTAAAGATTACCTGGCTGAAATCCAAAAAAGTAGAACGCTGCACCGTCTGATTGAGAAAAGGAGTAACGTGGCAGTTTCCATTTTGCAGCTGTTGCAACGATTCCACCCATGATTGCGTTGTGATCAGGTTAAATTCCAATCCTGAATATTGGGAGATTAAATCCAGATAGTCTCTGGACATGCCCACATGGCGATTATCCTGCAACCCTTCATAGGGTAACCAATTCGTGTCTACACAATAATTGAGTGCCTGCGTTGATTGTGCCTGCGATGTCGATGTGAAAAGCCACGTAAGCACGGCAATAATCAAGCTGAATTTCCTGTCCAATGGTGAGCTCTAGGTTTTCCCGTTTGTAGTTGAGTATAGCTTATTTTTTGAGCTGGCAAGTTGGATTCAATACATTCAACAGTCTCAGTTGTACCGGGTAATTCAATCATGCTTAGATTTCCTGTTACTAAATCCCAAAAATTCTTATTAATAGTGTGACCATGAACAAAATGTAATCAAATAAAGCGTTGACATTTTCTCATTTTGCGCCAGAATAACCGCATTCGAATGGTGTTCGAATGCGGTTATTCATTATGCAAATAGGCCAAAACGAATATCTCATTATTGTTTATAGGGTATTTTTATGGCTCCAGCTCCTAAATTTAGTGTCGCCACACAACAGGAAATGATCCTCAATGCGGCGGTACAAAGTATTTCTGAAACCTCGGTAACAGACTTCACGATGGCCAGTGTGGCAAGACTGGCCAAACTGTCCATGGGCAGTATTTACAAGTTTGTACAAAGTAAAGAAGACATCGTCCTGGCTTTGGCGCACCAGTCTTTTACCCACCTGTCCGCCACTTTTCAGAAAGTGTTGGCGTTGCCGTTAAGTGCGCCAGAAAAGCTGGTGGCGGTTTGTCTGATATCTCCGGCCAAAACACAGCTGTTTGAGTTTGAACACGATTTGCAATCCTACGCCACCAATGAAGCGGTGATACGCCGTGCGTCGCCTATGTGGACCAACAAAATGATTGAGGCCTGTGGTCACTGCGAATCTATTTTTAAACTGACTTTAGCCAATGACATTAAAGCCGGGGAGCTGGAGCAGGTGCCGAACCTGAATGAAGTTATCGAAGAGATTGTGATTTCAGGCTGGGCAATGACCGTAGGTTACGAAGAAGTGCGCCGGGTGAAGCAGACGAGCGAGGTGATTGACGGTACTGATTCACTGCAAGAGCCACTGGCATTAAACGACCCTATGGTGCGCAGTATGGTGCGATTGCTGAATACCTATCCGTGGCGCAAGCCGCTTACACAGCAGTCTCTGCAGCTGATTGAACAACAATTGATTTCGCTAGATTTACGTTGAGGATGACGACTATGAAAATTAAAGCATGGATATTGAGTATTGGCCTGGTGAGCAGTGTTATTGCCGGCCTTGGGTTTGTGAAATATTCGCAGGTGATGGCTGCGATTGCATTTGGCGAGTCTTTCCCTGAGCCTTCAGCCAGTGTGCAAAGTACCATAGTACAAGTGAGTCAGTATCGGCCAATAAGTAAAGTGGTGGGGCAGTTACAGTCGCCAAAGCATCTGGTGGTGAGTAATGAATATGCCGGTCCCATTACCTATGTGGGATTTGCACCGGGTGATTATGTGCAAGCAGGTGAGGTGTTAATTGAGCAAGATGTGGCATTAGAGAAGGCAGAACTGTCTGCGGCACAATCGCGCCTGAGATTAGCGCAAGTGACATTATCTCGTCGGGTGAGTTTGTTAAAGCAGAACCGTGCCAGCCAAGGGGAAGTGGATGAGGCGGAAGCGAATGTCGCTGTTGCCCAGGCAGAAGTGAGTCGTTTAGCCACTATCATAAGCCGCAAAACTATTACCGCCCCTTTTGCCGGGCAAGTGGGCCTGGAGCAATATCAAACCGGACAATTATTAGCGGCCAATACTTCATTGACCACGCTGGTGGGGCAGGGAGATAAAATCTGGGTGGATTTTTCTATTCCGCAAACTCAAATCCAGATTGCCACTGGCGACACTGTGATGATTCATTCCGCTGTGGCTAACAGTCAGCCAATTTCCGCAAAAGTCATGGCGCGAGAGGCGTCGGTGAATGCCAATTCCAGACAATTGCGCTATCGCGCCGAATTGGACAACACCAGCAATACCTTGAGTCACAATCAGATGGTCACGGTGCACGTGCCTGGCCCGGCTAAGCAAGTGGTGTTGGTGCCTGTCAGTGCCATTACCCGCAATCACTTCGGCGAGTTTGTTTATCAACTGCAAAAAGATGCGCAACAAAACTGGCGCGCCAAGCCGATAAAGGTAGAGTTGGGACCGCGTCAGGGAGAGCAACAAATCGTATTGTCTGGCTTAACCGGCGGTGAGTTCATTGCTGCTCAAGGGGCATTCAAGTTATCCGAAGGTTTATTGGTGTATACCGAGCAAGCCAATAGCAGCACTGTAACAGCAGGGAGCCTGTAATGAGCACCTTGCATGAGAACAAACCCTCTTGGGTGGATATCTTTGTCAGTCGTCCTGCCCTTGCCATTGTTATCTCGGTATTAATCATTTTGGCTGGGTTGAACGCGGCACAGAAAATCTCAGTGCAGCAATTTCCTCAAATCAAAAGCGCTTCATTAGTGATTGATACCGTTTATACCGGGGCATCGGCGGATGTGGTAAAAGGCTATGTGACTGAGCCCATTGAGCGGGTCACCTCCACCATTCCCGGCGTGGATTACGTGGATTCGGTTACCACTGCGGGATTGAGCAAGGTAACGGCCTGGTTGGAGTTAAATCACGACACCACAGACGCGTTGGCAGAACTGACTACTAAACTAAATCAAATTAAATTTGAATTGCCGGTAGGTGTTGAAGACCCCTTTATTCAGATAGTACGCGCCGACAGTCCTTATGCGGTATTTTACCTGGATGTGGCATCACAAAGCTTGCCCCGTAGTGAAGTCAGTGATTATCTGGTGCGCAATATCGTGCCAGCGCTTAACGATATTAAAGGGGTGCAAAAAGTTACGTTGGAAGGTGGCCGAGACCCAGCCATGCGTATCTGGTTAGATCCCGATAAGCTGGCCATGTATGACCTCAGTGCCGCCGATGTATTCGCTGCGCTGCAAGCCAATAACACCATTGCCACCCTGGGCTACAGTGAAAACAATCGTCAGCGCATTGATTTGTTGGCCAACACCAGTCTGAAAAGCATCAGTGATTTTGAGCAGCTGATCATTCGTGATGTAGCTGGCAGCCAGCTGCGTCTGGGCACCATTGCTGAGATTGAAGTTGGCGAAGCACAAGGCATGGTAACCGCTCGTCTGGATGATAAAAACACCGTGTTCCTGGCGATTTGGGCATTACCGGGCGCCAATGAAATTGATATCGGTGACGGCTTGTACAAGAAGCTGGATGAGCTGAATCCATTGCTTCCTGCGGGAATGCAAATCGATATCGGCTACGACGGTACCTTGTATATGCGCGACTCGATTAAGGAGATCTTCACCACGTTGGCAGAGACTGTCTTGCTGGTGGGCCTGGTGGTCCTGGTAATGATGGGGTCGTTCCGCACGGCACTGGTACCTCTGGTGACCATTCCCATTTCTATTTTAGGGGCGATAGCGGTTATTTCGCTATTGGGCTTTTCCCTGAATCTGCTGACAATCCTGGCCATTGTATTATCGGTGGGCTTGGTGGTGGATGATGCCATTGTGGTGGTGGAAAACGTCGCCCGCCATATGCGCGAAGGTAAGTCCCGCCTCTATGCTGCGCTCATTAGCTCGCGTCAGCTGTTGATGCCGATTATCGCTATGACACTAACACTGGCGGCGGTGTATGCGCCCATTGGTTTTCTCACCGGGTTAACCGGGTTCTTATTTCGAGAGTTTGCCTTTACCCTGGCGATTGCCGTACTGATATCAGGTGTGGTAGCAATCACTCTGTCACCGATTATGAGTGCTTGGGTAAACCCTGAAGGCGGTAAAGAGGGGCCATTTACTCGACGGGTTAATCAGCAATTTGATCGCCTGCAAGACTTCTACAGCCGCTTATTGGAGCGTCTCTTCCAGTATCGCGCTCAGGTGTTTTTTGTGGCGATTGTGTTTTCCCTGTTGTCGGTGCCTTTTTATCTGTTATCACAGAAAGAGCTGGCCCCCATCGAAGATCAAAGCTCTATTCAGGTGGTAGTAGAAGCGCCACCTGAATCCTCACAGCAGTATACTGCACAGCAAATGAACCAGACAGCCGAGGTGATGAATGCCACCGAAGGCGGTAAGTTTACCTGGCAAATCGTCACTGCCGCAGCCGGTTTCGGTGGTGTTGAACTGCAACCCTTCGAAGAACGCGAACACGCCGTGCACGACCTGTTGTTTGATTTATATGGTCGTTTGGGCAGTGTTTCGGGCTTAAGCTTGTTCCCAATTTTACCCGCAGCCTTACCCACGGCGGGACAGTTTGATGTAGAGCTGGTGGTGCGTGCCGGTGATGATCCTCGCACCATGAAGCGCTATGCTGATGAAATTCTCGCTCAAGCCGAGGCCAGTGGAAATTTCATGTTCGTCAACACCGACCTGAAAATCGATTTGCCGCAGGCGGAGCTGGAATTAAACAAGGAACTGATTGCCGATCTGGGTCTGACACTTCAGTCAGTGAACGAGCAGTTGGCGATTTTGATGTCTAATAACTTTGCGAATTACTTCAACAAAGAAGGCAAAGCTTACCGGGTGATCCCCATTGTGGGCGAGGTCGACCGTTTCAATCCAGAGAACGTGCTATCCATGAAGGTGCGCAACGATGCTGGCGACCTGATCCCGGTATCGGCATTTGCTGAGTTGCGTACCTTTACCAGTCCTCGGGTACTTGGCTCTTTTAATCAGCAAAATAGCTTCCGTATCCTGGCTGGGGTATTGCCGCATATCACCAAAGAACAAGGCTTGGTCACGGTAGAAAATATTGCAGCTAACGTTTTGCCCGCCAGCTACTCAGTGGATTATGCGGGGGAATCCCGACAGCTGCGCAAAGAAGGCAATACCATGGTAGGTGTTTTACTGGTGTCTATTATCGTTGTGTACTTCCTGCTCACTATTCAATTCAATAGCTTCCGCGACCCTCTGGTAGTGATTTTGGGCTGTGCGCCTTTGGCTCTGGCGGGGGCTTTGATGTTGCCCTTTATCTCTCTGACCACCATTAATATTTATAGTCAAATTGGGTTGATCACCTTGATTGGGCTTATCGCGAAAAATGGCATCTTGATAGTAGAATTTGCCAAGCATTTGCAGCTGGAGGGAAAAACCAAGCTGGAAGCCATTAAAGGCAGCGCAGCAAACCGCTTGCGTCCTATCTTAATGACAACTGCGGCCACTGTGCTGGGACATTTCCCACTAGTACTGGTTACAGGAGCAGGCGCTGAAGCACGCAACAGCATAGGTGTTATTTTGGTGGTGGGTATGGTTATCGGTACTTTTTTTACTCTAATCCTATTGCCATTGCTTTATCAGGTTCTGGCCAAAGAACACAAACCACACAACATTGAACAGTGGCAGGAACAGTCCGCTGTGGATATCAAGCAGGCGGCTTGATTAAGAGCACCTCAAACTATCAAGCGGGGGCATTAGCCCCCGTTTTTTTATATCTGTTTTGGGGGAACTTTAAAACAAGACAGAGCATCAGTGACAAATCAGCAGAATGTCAGGCGTAATTCAGGATTTTAAGATTGGGTTTGTCCACAATGCGTGGCAAATCAATCAAGGATCTTAAATCATGAAACGCCTGTTTTTTTTATTATCGTGTTTGTTATTGCCAGCCACTTGCTTGCATGCAGAAAACGTTGAATCACTGAATCTTGAAGACGACAAGTACCCCGGTTATTCAATGCCCCGAACGCAGGTTATCCCGCTTAGAGATACCTCGAATGCGAAGCAATACGAGTTGTATATCAAATTACCTGAAAACTATCAGGAAGATTCAGATATGACTTATCCGGTGATTTATTTTACAGATGCTGTCTGGCACATCGAGGTTTTGTCGGCTGCTCATGAGTATTTATTGCCAGAGTCGATATTGGTGGGCATTTCCTGGCAACAAGATTCCGATGCTGAATTGGTTGCGCAATACGGCGCACATGCCAGCCGTTTCAGTGATTATTCCCATTGGGACAAAGCCAATCCCAATCACCCTAAACTCAAGTTTGGTGGTGCTGAAAAGCATTTAGCATTTATACGCAAAGACGTGCTGCCTTTTGTGCAAAAGCACTATCGAACCCAACCTGATAAGCGCAGTTATTTTGGTTATTCGTTGGGAGGCGGATTTGGCGCGTATATTCTGCTAAATCAACCAGATACTTTTCAAAATTATATTTTGGGAAGTCCCTCTGTGAAGCTTTTTACCGAGGGTGATCCGAAGCGCTTCAATCGTGCAGAGCTTAAGCAAACTAATATATTTATCGCCCACGGTGACCTAGAAGAAAACAGAGCAGAAGACATTAAGGCCTTTATCGCAAAGTTTGAGCAATCTGCTCAGCAACCGATCCAGCTGCGTTATAAGGTTATCAGCGGTGATCATTCCACTGCATTCCCTGAAACAGCGATAGAGAGTATTCGTTGGCTAAAAGAGCGCTTTGGCGCGGACTAGTTAGAGAGCAGGCCATTTTTTAACAGGTGGTTACACTTGCCGGATGCTCTTGCGTGAAAGGTTATGTTAAAAAGAGTAATTAAATACACGGACAGGGAATGAGTTTGAGCCCGTTTAGCCAATCAAGAGTGAAAATAACAAGCGCGCTAGCTGGAGTCGCCATGGTGCTAGCCCCATGTCTTTCTCAAGCCATTGTGATACGCCACGATGTAGAGGCCCAGCGATACGATGCGACTCATGGGGATTTTCCGCCATTGGCAACACTTTATTCCATCGGTGTGCACGGAACGTTAATACATTCTGAGTGGGTGGTGACAGCTGCTCATGCTGTGTTTTGTATGAACCCCGGGCAAGCCATAAAAGTGGGTAACAAGTCGATAGCGATTGTAAATCGCTATAGTCATCCAAATTATGAACTGGGCAAAGAGCACGATATCGCTTTATTACAATTGAGCCAACCTGTAACTCACATCCAACCAGCACAGTTGTTCACGGAACAAACCGAACAAGGTCGAGAGGTTTGGTTTATCGGAGCCGGCGGCACGGGAACTGGTACTACTGGCGAAACTATCGGCTATAAGGACAATCAAGGCAAATTGCGCAAAGCGCAAAACAAAATCATAGATGTAACTCAATCTGATGTGGTTTTTAAGTTTGAAAAAGGCGACAAAGGATTGCCATTGGAAGGGGTTTCTGGCAATGGGGATAGTGGCGGGCCGGCTTATATAAAACAGGGAGAACAGTTTCTGCTATTAGGCGTCAGTTCTCGTGCCGACTCCTGGTTTCACGATGTCGGGGAGTATGGTGTAACCGAGTTGTACACCAGAGTTTCTGGTTATTCAGATAGGATAGGGCAGGTAATCAATGCTGGTAGCGATAAAGAGCGGCAACAATTAGCGACTCAAGATCCTTTCCTACAACCGGGCATGAAACAGGGCGATATGCCTGAATTGTGCGCCTCAATCGAGGTGCGTTGATGTATTCACCAGACTAATTGCCGGTGTTGAGCGACGCTTTATTTTGTTTCTTAAACAATCGCTTCTTACAGGCAATAAAGGGTCTGGCATAGGCATCTATAACAGAGCGATGCGATGGCTCTTTTTTGTCTAATCCGAACAGCAAAAAACGGGTATTGCCAGACAGCACCAGGGTACCAAATAAGCGATCCCAAATGGCCAGTGCGGTACCGAAGTTTTTATCGTGAAATTTCACCTGGCGACTGTGATGTATCTGGTGTTGCACCGGACTGATGAACCAGCGCTCGATGGTATCTCCCCAGCGCCACTTTACATGGGAGTGACGCAAATTCGATCCCATCACATTAAAGACAAAAATGAACACGTTAGCCCCTAGAATATCCGCCATTGACAGGGTAGGACCGAATAAAAAATAACAAACGCCAACGGCGCAACCTTGTGCCAGGCCCATACGACAGGCATAGAGGAAGCTCTCCAGCGGATGAGAGCGATACACCGTCATGGGGGTGAGCACTTTGGCAGAGTGATGGACTTTGTGAAACTCCCAAAGCCATGGCACTTTATGCAGCAGGTAGTGCAATAAAAAGCGGGTGAAATCGTCGAACAAAAACAGCACCAAGGTGAACACAAAAATCACCGTGACGCTGCTTTCAATATCGCTGAATACCTGTTTGATGCCGAACAGCCATTCCAGCGCGTCACTTAAGCCAATGGCGATAGGCACCATAGTCAGTATCAAGGGGGCCCATAAGAAGGCGCGCACCAGTCGATTAATAATAAACAACTGATAATCCAGCATGGCGCTTTTGTGCAGCCATACTTTGGGGTTGAGCAGGTAGTAAATAAAGCCTTTGTCGTTTTTTAGCTTGCGCTGTTGAGTAACGTACACCAGAAAAGCGAACAGCGCTGCCCCGACAATGTACCCCACAAACAGGCGTTTGTTGGGATCCATCAGGTAATACAGTATTTCCAGCAGCTCTGCTTTAAATTGCTCTAGCATGGTTTCGGGTACGTTACTCTCCGCTTAGAAGTTATATTTTAGCCCAACCTGAAACTGCTGCGGGCGATTGGGTCTGGCACCGTAAGGGCGGCGACTGACAATGCTGGCATCATCAAACAGGTTATCCGCTTTAACATAGAGGCGAATATCTTGATTAAAGCGATACCAGGCAGATAAATCCACAACCGTGAAGCTATCCGTGTACTTACCAGCCAGTGCATTATCCAATGGATCACCGGTCAGCGCCGCTTGTCCGCTCTCTGGCATGGCGTCGGTATAAACTATGTTGCCTTTGATGGCCCAGTTGTCACCTTCTAATCCCAGGCTTAGGGTAGCCTGATGCTCAGCAAGATAAGGCAGTGGGTTGCCCTCTTCTACAAAATTCCACAGGGAGAACGTTGAGTAAAAGCTTTCTTTGAACTCAGAGTCGGTATAGGTGTACATGAGATCTACGGGGATAGTCAGGCCTGAATCCAAAGAGAATTCAGTGCTTGCTGCCATTTCGAGGCCGTAAACATCAACACTGCCACCACTGAAGGCCAGATCCGTATCGCAACCCGCTGAAAAAGAACAAGATTCAATCAGATTAGAGTAATCGTTAAAAAACGCCACCGATTCAAAGCGACTGTCTTTACCACTGTAACGATAACCGATTTCGTAGTTATTACTCTTTTCAAATTCGATGGATTCATTCTGGATAGGACTGGTGGGTACAAACCCTCGGTGTACACCAGCAAAAACTACTGATTGCTCGGTTAGCTGATAAAGGGCGCTGAGTCGGGGTAAGAAAATGTCGTTGCTCTTTTGCTGGGCATCGTCTTCGCTTCCCGGAACACGGTTTTGGTAATCGCCATCGATATTTTCATAGCGTACACCCGCCGTTACCACAAAGTCGCCCCAACTGATGGTATCTTGCAGGTATACCGAAATGGCATCAGTTTGCTCAGTATTAGTAGTAGTGGCTCGGGAACCTTCGCCAGTTGGCGTCAGCGCACCGCTGCGCATAAAGTAGTTTTCTACCGTGTGATTGCGCTGGATTTCATCCTGGTGGAAGCGGATCCCAAATTCAATAAGGTGCTCAGTATCACCTGAAGTTAAGCGCAAATCGCCATCACTTTGAATACCTTGCGAATACAAAGAACGGTCGTTGTTACCCAATTCCAGAATTTCTCTGGCTGAGCTGTCTATTTGTCCGCGCATCACGGCCAACAGTTCCAAGTGACGCGGCTCAGTGGGGTCTGAAACGATTGTCAGTAGACTGGGCAGGGTTTCACCAAAGGAGCTGACAAATTTATTGAGTTTGTTCCAGGCACGGTCCAGGTCGGTACGGTATGCTTGGGTAGCCAGGGTCCAGTTATTACCTTCGATAAAATGCGATAAGGTAAAGGCGCTGTGGTCCCATTCCATTCTGTCCAGTTGTCCGGCAGCGTAACGCTGATAAGGGTTCTCGCGAAAGTCCTCATCGGTTAGGCCAGTATAGGTAAAGTTAGATTTCTCATCGGCGTAATTGGCTTTGAATACCAACTCCTGGGTGTAGCCATCACTAGACAGGTCGTAGCGCACTTTCAGATTGAAATCATTCTTTTCAAAGCCTACATCACCGCCATTGTCCAGCTCCTGGAAACCGTCGGATTGCAGGTTAACCCCCTCAATCAGGACGCCCAGTCGATCTGTGACATTTTTACCGTAGTAGCCGTGCGCTTTTTGATAGCCGTCGGTACCCAGTGCGATATCTAACTGGCCTTCATCGGCTTCGGGAACAGGGCGGGTGAGCATGTTCAATGCGCCTGCAACGGTATTGGGCCCATACTTGATTGCAGCTGGTCCTTTGGTGACTTCTACCCCCACCATTTTACTGGTCAACGGGAAGAAGTAAGCAGCGGGAGCGGAATAAGGGGCAGGGCCAATTAACAGGCCGTCTTCCATGATATTGATTTTTTTACTACGCTCTGGGGTGACGCCGCGAAAACCTATGTTGGGACGCAGACCAAAGCCATCTTCCAGGCGTACGTTAACACCCGGTACCGTAGCCAGAATACGAGCAATGTCGTCATACTCAAATTGTTCCAATTCAACCTCGTCCACCAGTGATACGGATCCTGCGGACAGTTCCATGGTGCGCTGGTTGCCGATGATACTAATGTGCTCAATGGAAGCATCTGCAGCGGCATCTTCAGCCGCACTAACGTTAGCAAAGAGGCAGCCAGAGGCTGCCCCAATAAAACCTATTAATAAAGTTTTGTTTTTCATGTGTTTAGTCATTGTCTCCAGCAGACGTAGAAGGTAATTCCAGGGCAAGGCTCTGGATGAAGTCGCCTTTGAGGATGTCATCAACCTCGTTAACCTCTTCGTGCAGTTGCTCTACACTTTCAGGGTTTTGTTCCAGCACATTACTGTAGGTGCCAGTCATTTGTTCAGCCAGGGTGATGGCCTCATCCAGTTGAGTGATGATATTACTGGCGGTTTGTGTGTCGCCCTCTTCGGTGAGAAAGTCAACGAAGCTCGGATCTTGTTCCGAATTGCCAGCCAGTAAAGTGCGCAAGGCGCGCATATTATTTAATATGTTTTCCAGCGAATAATCGGCGTAAGGCGATTCCGCGTCTTGGGCGCAAGGCACCAGTCCACAGTTGTTCACCTTGATCCCCACGGGTGCGGCTATCTTGCCGTCTTTCATTGCCCCGGTGAAGTAGAAGAAACCATCCGTAATATCGTTAATCGCCTCTAAACTGGTGCTGA
Source organism: Planctobacterium marinum (assembly GCF_036322805.1). Taxonomy (GTDB): domain Bacteria; phylum Pseudomonadota; class Gammaproteobacteria; order Enterobacterales; family Alteromonadaceae; genus Planctobacterium; species Planctobacterium marinum_A. The sequence continues at coordinate 402,179 of NZ_AP027272.1, forward strand.
AATCAGATCCAGGATTACCGGCATTTTTTAGTAATTCACCGTAGCCGCTGTCTCCCGTCCATTGAGTGACGATATCGTTAGCACCCGCCAGCACGTCAGAAGAAACAACACTGGCGAAGTAACAGCGCGCTGCGATGCGATCTTCATCGGTTCTGTCATTCCAGCCGTCTGGTTCAGTGCCCGGCGTTGTGCACTTGTGATCGAGGTCTTCATCAAACAGTAAGTACTCCAGCGCATCCATGCCTTTTCTGGCAACATTTTGCTGAGTAATGTCATAACCCGACTCTTCTGCAGCTACCACGTCTTGGTCCACGAAACAGGCTCGATTGTTGGGCCAGGAATAAATTCTATTGCGACGTTCATTACTATTATCGGCCAGTGGCCCCACTTGCATCAGCTCAGCCATTTGCCAGGTGTCCATCGCTGATTTCCAATTGTTTTGTGCAGTGCCTCGAAGGTTGTTTTCATCGCCAGGTAAGGCGTCGCAATACGCGCTAACCGAGGTATCTAGCGCTTGAGCACGCTGAGCGAATAGCTCAAAGGTAGGGATATAGATGTTGTCAACTATCGCCTCAATCAGACCGCTTTCGGTAAATTCTGCGGCTTGTTGCGCTTCATTAGGATCAGTGCCATCGCTAACTTCATCGCCATCATTCAGGCCATCTCCATCGCTATCACCATTGTTGGGATCGGTTTGATAAACATTGATTTCATCGCCATCAGACAAACCGTCACCATCTGAATCTGCTTGTGTGGCACTGGTGTTGTAAGTGTTGATTTCGTCACTATCGCTCAGGCCGTCGTTATCGCTATCACTGGAAGTGGCATCGGTACCATAAGTGTTAATTTCGTCACCATCAGATAAACCATCATTGTCGGAGTCGGCCACCGTGTAATCTGTTCCCAAAGCATCTTCTTCTGCTTTAGTAAGCCCGTCCTGGTCGATATCGGCAGATGTCCACAAGTCGTATTGTGGTTGTGCCAAAGGTATATCAGTTTGTTGAGTGCCGAAGGTCAGACGGGAAATTCCATCGCCATTGCTGGTGAGCACGTCAGTACCTGAACTATTGAGTACAAACCACTGGCTAGTGGCAGCGCGACGCACCGCTAAATCCGCTTTACCATCACCATCATAATCAGCAGGGACAGGAATATCGGTAGAACGCAACCCAAATTGACGGCGTGTAATGCCGTCTGCATTACCGGAAATTGCATCAGTGCCTGAAGAATTTAATACATACCAGAATTGTGTACCAGGTCGTCTTACTGCCAAATCGGCCTTGCCATCGCCATCATAATCCGCAGGTACAGGAATATCTGTTTCCTGTGTGCCGAAGCGTTTACGAGTAATGCCATCTGACTTGCCCGATATATTGTCCACGCCAGATGAATTGAGCACATACCAGAATTGTGTGCCCGGACGACGCACTGCCAAATCCGCTTTACCATCGCCATCATAATCGGCGGGCACGGGGATATCACTTTCTTGCGTACCGAATTGACGTCGTGTAATACCATCAGCATTACCGGTTAAACTGTCGACGCCAGACGAGTTGAGAATGTACCAGAATTGATTGGAAGGCCTTCTTACCGCGAGGTCGGTGATACCATCGCCATCATAATCGGCAGGTACAGGGATATCACCTGTTTGTAGGCCAAACTGCTGTCGGGTAATACCGTCGGCGTTACCGCTGATGCGATCAGTTCCACTGGAGTTTTTGACATACCAAATTTGCCCTGTAGCTCTGCGCACCGCGAAATCTGCTATGCCATCACCATCGAAATCACCCACCACGGGGATATCGCCGGCATTGCGACCAAATGTAATCTGTGAGGTTTGATCATCGGAAGAGCGATATACGATGTTTTGAAATGAGGACGCTCTGCGGAAAACGATATCGTCCTTGCCATCACCGTCATAATCCAATGCAGCACTGCCTTGAGCACTATTTGCCCATACGGAGTTTGGTGCCACAAGCACGGCTAGCATGCTCAACACGGTGAACAATGCCCCTTCTCGTTTTTTTCGGGATTGATTGAATTTCGGATTAATTTTCATGGGTTAAACCTTGTGTCACGACGTTTTCAATCGCTTTATTGGGTGTTGTTGCAGTCGGCAGTAAACGCAAAATACAAACAAGTTTATCATTTTCAACTTGTGCTAAATTCAACTGTGTTCCACTACCAACCATTTGAAATTACGGGTTTTTCTCTCAGAAAACCATTTCAGATATAAACCTGTTGAAACGCTTTTTGAGTGCTTTCCTTGATTGTTTCAAGGAAACGCTTGGCTCATACGCAAAAAACTTAAATGCGGATTGTTCTCATTTTTATCTTTTTTGTCAAATGGTCTTTTTATGACAGCGGGGATTGTAGGGGGAAATTTAATTTTATGCTGTTTGGCGGGTTGACACACCCTATACAAATAATAATAATTCCTATTATCGTTATGCGAAGAGTTCTTATTTTTGTCTGGGCAAATGGTTTTTTGGGCCCAGCTAATTCCACCAGGGAATGACATCTACTCCTGCAAACGAATAAGAATTAAATACAAACACTAATGGGATACAACAATGATAGATAAAAAGTTTGCACTGACAATGCTGAGCGTGGCATTTCTTGGATTAGCTGGATGTAACGGTGACGATGGCGCAACTGGCCCAGCGGGTGTCGCAGGGGCTCCCGGTGCAGACGGAACTGATGGAGCCGATGGTGTTGATGGAACCGATGGTGTTGATGGTGCTTCATTGCAAATTGTCGTCGATAGAGTTTATAGCGAAGCTAATGATTTTCGCGGTTTAACTTATGCACAAGTGGGCGACCAGGCTGGTAAGATTTACGTTTCCGGTTTTGTGGGAACTGATGATGCAAGTCGTATGGCCGTGGTTGGCCGTTTATTTGCCGACGGTACACCAGATACCTCATTCGGTGGTGATGGCTTTGTGGAAGTTCAGGCTACAGTAGAACAAAGCAGCAGCGATGAGCAGTCTATCGGTGTAGCTGAGTTGCAAAGCGGTGATGTAGTATTTGCTGTTAATGCTGCTGAGAGCACAGGTGGACGCTCCATCTTCTTGTTCCGCGTGACACCCGACGGCGCATTAGCCACCGGTTGGGGTGATGCCGATGGTAAAGCGGAAGTAGTATTTGGCTATGCTGATGCCGATAATGCCAGCTTTCCCGGTGACGCAGTAGAAGATTTCGTTTGGGATGTACAAGTGGACCGCAGTGTAGCCACTGATCGCGTGGTGGTATTTGGTAACGGCTCCGCCAATGATGGCACCCGCACAGATACTGACCGCTACATTACGCGTGTTAACATCACCGACACTGGCATAGAAACTGACGTTACATTTAACGGTGGTGAAGCCTTTTCTTTCGACGCTGGCGGTTTAGGCCTGGGTGATAATCAACGTCGTGGTATTGTTGAAGCTGATGGTAAAATTGTGGCAGCTGGCTACACTAACCTGGGTGACAGCCCTCGTCATCACGTGATGACCATTCGTTTAAATGAAGATGGCTCATTCGATGAGACCTTTGGCGGTTACAGTGATGAGCCCAACCTGGTGGCGGCTACTCCGGGTTTGACCGTGTTCAACCCTTTCCAAATCGATGGCGGTTTTGCTGAAGCTTACGCAGTGGGTTACCAGGAAATCACTGATTCTTATGTTGAAGCAGGGTACGGCGGTGCAACGGGCTCCGGTTTTGAGTCTTCATTCGGTTTTCAATCTTATGTTGCCCAAGACATGGTGGCGTTCAGAACTTCTGCGGGTCTGGCGGACAGTCAGGATCTGACCTTCGGAGATGGTGTTTCCGGTGCAGTTGTGATCCAAAGTGAGGGCAAAGGTTTTCCAAGCAGCGAAGACCGTGGTCGTCACTTAGTGGTACTGCCTGATGGTCGCACAGTGGTTGTTGGTCGCTACGGTGGCGTACCTGCCGCCTTCGTTTTAACGATTGATGGCCAGCCAGACACAGGCGTCTTTGGTGATGGTGTGATTGAATTGAGCAACCCTGCGGTTAGCTCACAATTCTTCGGCGCAGCATTGTCTCCTGACGGTACTCGTGTCGCTATGTCCACTAACTATAATGAAAACGGTGCTCGCCTGGTGGTGATCAAGCCGGGTAACTGATCCGACGATATGCTCAAATAAACAGGCCGCTTTTTCAGCGGCCTTTTTGGTTTGAGCGAGATATCTTTGTTTTTCGACTTGTGCCGGGGGGAACGGATAGCCTGGATTGTAGTAATTGCACTAAAGATTACCTATGATGCAGAGCACACATAGTATTGCTTCACAACCTAAGCGTATTTTATGCAGCTTGATTTAAACAGCGGGATTTTATTGATTGGTATCGTGCAAGGCGTTTTTCTTGCCATATTCCTGTTTACCAATCAAAAAGGATTAGCAACTGCCAATCGATATCTCGCCTGCTTACTGGTAGCTTTTGTATTCGCCTTGGCTGTCCATTTTTTAAAGGTGACTGAGCTTTGGCAGCAGTGGCTGTATCTGTACCTGTTTGGCAGTGTTGCAGTCTTTGCCTTTGGGCCTCTTTTGTATTTCTACGTGCGCGCTTTAACGCAACCACAAAAACCAGTCCAGTGGTTGCATTCGCTGCATTTGCTCCCTTTGGTGATAAACCTTTTGTTGTTCCTGTCCTACTTAAGCGCTCCCGAAGGGCAAATTGTTGCAGCGATGGAAAGGGCAAGCACCGAACCAAAAAACAGCATCAACTTTTTACCTTTGCTTAAAATTGGCCTGATAACTGTGTATACCCTGGCGGCTTTCAAATTGTGGTTTGCTCACAATCATCGCATCCGCGCACAGTTTTCCGACATTGAACAAAAAAGCCTGCTTTGGCTGAGAAATTTGTTATTGGGGTTTCTCTGTTTTGAAGGTTTGTTTTTAGTCATTTTTAGTGCCGATTTGGATATCTCTAAGGTGCCGGGTCAAGTGGATACCTTGCTGTCCCTGGTATTAATTGCCATGATCTTTATGACCGGGTTTTACGGATTACAGCAGCCAGAAGTCTTCAGAAACCACAACAGAGAAAAACGATACCAAGGCGAGCAGGCCAAATTTGAAGACCGAGAAAAAACAGATAAAGCTAGTAGTAAAAATCTGAATCCCGAGCTGGAAGCGCAAATCAAACAGCGCCTTGAGCGAACAATGAATAGTGATAAAGTTTACCTGGATCGATTTTTAGATCTAAACAAACTCGCAGATCATCTTGATGTAACTAGTCATCAGATATCAGAATATTTGAATCGCGTTTTAGAAATGAATTTTTACGACTTTATCAATCTACAGCGCATCGAAGAAGCCAAACGACAACTCATCAATTCACAAGACTCTATATTGGATATCGCTCTGGCAGTGGGTTTTAATAACAAAACCACGTTTAATAAGGCTTTTAAGAAATACTCAAACATGACACCCAGCCAATATCGGAAAAGTCACTTAAGTTAGCCTGTGTGATATTCAGGTAACGATCCCACGAGATTGACTTTTTGCGGTGAGCCTCGTTCAATCTGGACGATCCTTCCGTTATCAACCTTTAACCTTCAGCAAGTTTTGTAAACTTTTTGAAGGAAATTACAGATGAATTCTTCATCCCCATTTACCCGGTTTGCCAATTCCCCAGCGGGAAAGGTCGCTGCATTGGCAGAAGTGCTTAGCGTATTTTTTGCAGGTAGTATTATTGCCTCATTCTTATTCCAAATTGCTGAGGTCAAAGGTCATCCGTTAATGGCGTTATTACAGGATGCACCGGATTTATTTGCCATTAGTTGGCAATTGTTGAAAGTACTGGCTTTGCAATATGTAGGCTGGTTTGTAGTGGTTATTATTATTGGTTTGCTGTTTCAGCGCCGTTTTATTGCTGGTTTGGGGTTTACCCGCAATGGCCAATCATTATATTGGTTAGTTGCATTGGGTATTATCGGATGGGCGGTGGGGGATATCCCCCTCAAAGTTCTATGGCTTATTGATGCGCAGTTTAACATCGGCGTCAGTGTACCGTGGCGAGAGGCTCTAATTCACAGTGAGAAAACCGCCGGATGGTGGACACTAATGGCGGTAACAAGTTTCGGATTTGTCGCCATTATTGAAGAGGTGTTCTGGCGTGGATTTGTGCAGGCCCGTTTGCAAAAAAGCTTTTCCCCCTTGGTGGCAATCGTTGCTACAGCCGCCATGTTCACCCTGAGCCACGCTCAATATCATCAACCTGACTGGTATCACCTGGCTACGATTGTGTCTTTATTTTTTAGCTCTCTTGTATTTGGTTGGCTGTTTTACAAGTCGGGCTCAATAATCCCTGCGATTGTGATGCACAGTTTATTGAACTTCCCTGCCGATGGTGTTTTTACTTATCTGGCCTTGGGTTTGATGACCTGTATTGCTGCGTGGCAATTCCAGGTGATAAAACAACAAGTGAATGCTGTTCAGCAAAGTTTCAGAGCGATGTCATTGCACCCCATGGATGGTATCCTGGTACTTTTTTTAGCAATCAGCATGTTGTCCATTAGTCAGTTTCCCATGCTTCCGTTGTATCTGCACTATGTGACGTTACCTGTTCTACTCGTTTGTTGGTGTTGGTTTCTGTCATGCTACAAATTGCGCCGAGATGTAAAAACGACTCAATAGCTTTTTTCAGGTTTAATGGGGCGGGAACAGCCCCCTTTTGCAGAAGTCTTGTTACAAGAATTCACTCGTTTTCGGGAATTATTGGCGCTATGTTTAAACAAGTGAGTGTTGCCCGAGATTCTAACAGGCAACATAAAGCATGAGTTTTGTTTTATCAGTATTTAGTATGGTGTTTGTCCGTTTCTGTCATCGTTCCAGTGTCTATCTAGCCCTCGCATACCTGCTCGTAGTTTTGTTGCAGTGGTTACATTTTACTCTTTATTTTAAGCAAGCCGCTGGCGTTTCTCTTATCTGGAGCCTGGTGGACTGGGGCGTATGGTTTGCACTATTTGTGGGGCTTTCCAGGCTAATGCGGCAAAGCCGACAAGGAGGGGGCGGCTCTATTTGTATACCGGTGACCTTTGTTTTATTGGCTGGCGTTATACAAATCACCATAGCGTGTATGATCTACTATGTGATATTCGAAGCGGATAAAGCGCTACTCACCAGCATTAGCCAATCGTTGAATAAGCGTTGGCTGCAAAATTTAATGATTGCTGCCATTATGGTGTTGTTATTGTTTTTATTGCGTAAACCTGCGCGAAGTATACAAGAGGGCGAAACTACTGACGCCCAAGTACCAGAGCTTGAGAACTTTGCCCCTGATGGTATTTCCGAAAAGGAACTGTCTTTATTTGATGGTAAACACTATCACCGCTTATTCCCATCGGATGTTCTGGCGGTCGTTGCCAACAAAAACTATCTGTCTGTTTACACCGAAAATCGTGAAATTGTTATTCGTTCCACCCTCAAAACCTTTAGTAATGAACTCAACGATAGCCGGTTTGTGCAAATCAGCCGCTCAGCAATAATTAACCGTGAAGCCATTGATGGATTATTTAAATATTCTCGCACCAGTTATCGAGTCAAGATGCTTAATAATCACGAGTTCAACGTAAGTAAAACCTACCTTCCCGAACTCAAGGCGCTATTTAGCTGAAACAACTATCCCGGCGATATCACCATTCATCCCAAGCCCTTTGAAATTAACCCCTGGCTGGATAGGCTTGGAGTCGAGATTAACGAGGAGATGTTATGAATCGACGCCAATTTTTATCCGTTTCGACAGCCGTCGCAGGCAGTGTTGCAGCTGGAATTTCTGTCCCCGGGTTCGCCAAAGATAGCGGTGAAAAGCTAAAGGTTTTGGTGTTGGGTGGGAGAGATTATTTTGGTCCAACGCTGATAAACGCTCTGTTGCAGGCCGGGCATTCAGTAACCCATTTTAATCGCGGTTTTACCAACCCTGAGCTGTTTCAGCATTTGCAATGGATTCGAGGTGACCGAGAGGTTCGGGATGGCTCTGGTTTGATCAATCTGAAGCAGCATCTGAAGCAGCACAATTATGATTTAGTGGTTGATAGCTGGCAAAAGCACCCTATGTTCGTGCCTCCAATAGCTAAGCTATTAAAAGGGCATATCGGACAATATCACTACGTTTCCAGTATTTCCGCTTATAAAGATAAAAACACCGTGCATATTGATGAAGACTACCCGCTTGTGGATTTAAGTGATTCCACCATAGAGGATCGGCGGCACACATATGGCAGAGCCAAAGCCTGGTCTGAGACCGTGCTGTTCGAAGAGCTTGGTGACAAGGTAACTACCTTTCGCTCCCACGGCATGCGCAGCGACAGAACCCCCAATCGTATTTATGAACCCTATTGGCCAGCGCGATTTCTGGAAGGGGGAACCATCGTGCTGCCCAAAGACGATAATCATGTGATGCAGGTGTGTGATGTTAAATCCATGATTGCCTTCATGCTGCATTGTCAGCACAAAGGGCTTTCCGGCCCCTTCAATGTCGCTCGCGATACCATGGCTTTCTCTGACTATGTGCAAGAGGTGGAGAAGGTCACCCAAACTCCCCACCAAAAAGTCTGGGTACCGAAAGACTTTTTGGCTGAGCAGGGGGTTGAGCCTTATCGCCATTTACCGCTTTGGCGCCCGCAGCTGGCAGGCTTTTATCACATCAATATCAATAAGGCCAAGCAGGCCGGATTAGTGAATCGTTCCGTGGTAGATATGGTGACAGACCAATTAGCGGGCTATTTGCGACGCAATCCCAAGCAGGACTTTATGTTTGGTGGGGTCGGTACCATCAGTCGCCAAAAAGAACGGCAGATCCTGAATGCCTGGAAAAACGCCACCATCGCCTGACATTACCGAGATACATAACCTGAGGATTTTTCTAGTGAACAAACAACTAAACAAACTGATATTAATACTGGCAATGTGTTTTACCTTGCCGAACTTCGCGCAAGCTTCGACAGGGGCAATGCAAAATCACACAGCTCAGCAGTACGGTGAGCTAATTAAAGAAATCAGTGCTTCGTTGCAAGAGAGTTTTGTCATTCCCGAGGTAACACCTGCCTATGCGCAGGCACTGGATCAGTGTCTGGTATCGGATTGCCTGGCGGGAGTGACTGAACAAAGTAAAGCGGCACAAAAGATCACTGAAATAATGCAAGCCGCGCACGCCGACAAACATCTGAAGGTATTTGCGCCGGGAGAAAAACCGGGGCGCAGAAAAAAAATGGCATCGAAAGGCCCTGGAACTGATAAACCCGCCAAAGCTAAGCCTTCCAGCCCCACGGGTATTGAGGCAGTAGAAATACTGTCTGACAATACCGGCTATATCAAAATCAGTAGCTTTCCGGGTACGCAAGCCTCACTGGAGGCCACCCGGGAAGCGCTGATTTCTCTGCAAGATACCCATACTCTGGTATTCGACATCAGGCGTCATCGGGGCGGTACTAAAACTAATATTTCGGAGATCGCCAGCTTTCTTTTCGCGCAGCCCACCCACATGGTGACTACTCAATCTCCCCATGTGAATGAAGGTAAGGCCACCCCTCATGTGTCAGCGCCGAATGAGTATGCCGATAAATTCAAGGATAAGCCGGTGTTTGTGCTTACCAGTGAGCGCAGCGGCTCGGCAGCAGAGCATTTTGCCATGGCCATTAAAGCCACGGGGCGAGGCATTTTAATCGGTGAAACCACCGCAGGTTTTGGTCATTGGGGCGGCATGGTGCAACTGGAGCAGGGTTATTCGCTATTTCTTCCGGTAGGGCGTACTTATCACCCTAAAACCAAGCTGGGTTGGGAAGGTATTGGTGTGACACCCGATATCATTGTTCCAGCCGATGACAGCCTTGAATACACCTTGAAGCGTATTCATTCGCCTTATAGCAGTTAATCACTCTTAAACAACTCAGGCCGGATGCACTTAGCTGTTCCGGCCCGGTATTTAGCAGCCTTTAAACTTCTAAAAACGCTTCGGGAACAACCGGTAATCCAAATCAAGGGGCAATTTTTTTGTAGCTGGCATCGATGTAATTCGTATGGCGTTTATTTCATCCACAAAAATCGGCTTTGATACTCCATCTGTACAGCTTGTCTGCTATACTGCGCGCCCTTTAGCCATCGGGCTATCCATATAAACTTCGACTTTTGAGAGCTTTCCTTTGATCAGTGCCGCAAACATCACCATGCAGTTTGGTTCTAAACCACTGTTTGAAAACATTTCTGCCAAATTTTCCAATGGCAATCGCTATGGTTTGATTGGGGCCAATGGCTGCGGAAAATCCACTTTTATGCGGATCCTGAGCGGTAAGCAAACCCCCAGTGCAGGCAACGTGTCTTTGGCACCGGGTACCAAGTTAGGGGTGCTAAATCAGGACCAGTTCGCTTACGAAGATATGTCGGTGGTGGATACCGTGATCATGGGCGATACTCAGCTATGGGCGGTAAAACAAGAGCGTGATGCCATTTATGCCAAAACCGATATGAGCGAAGAGGAAGGCATGCGGGTGGCGGATCTGGAAGTGCAGTTTGCCGAGATGGACGGCTACACGGCAGAAGCACGGGCTGGTGATATCTTATCGGCAGCGGGTATCGAGGAAAGTTATCATTTTGGCTTGATGAAAGAGGTGGCGCCGGGACGCAAGGTGCGGGTGCTGTTAGCGCAAGCCCTGTTTGCTGAACCGGATGTATTGTTGCTGGACGAACCCACTAACAACCTGGATATCTATACTATCCATTGGCTGGCGGAAGAGCTGAACAAACGCAAATCTACTATGTTGATCATTTCTCACGACCGCCACTTTCTCAATTCAGTATGTACCCACATGGCGGATATCGATTATCAGGACTTGCGCATTTTTCCCGGTAATTACGACGCGTTTGTGGCTGCCGCAGCCTTGATTCAGGAACAACTGCATCATGAGAATGCCAAAAAATCCGCTGAAATAGAGGATTTACAAGCCTTTGTGGCGCGCTTCTCGGCTAATGCTTCTAAAGCGAAACAGGCCACTTCGCGGGCCAAACGTCTGGAGAAAATTGAGTTAGCAGAGATTAAAGCCTCCAGTCGTCGTCGTCCCTATATCCAATTTAAACAACACAAAAAACTGCATCGCCTGGCGATTACCCTCGATGGTATCGCTCACGGCTATCCCGACCTACCACTGTTTAGCGATGGCAACTTATTGCTTGAAGCCGGCTCTCGCCTGGCGGTGATTGGTGAAAATGGCGCAGGTAAAACCACCTTACTCAAGTGTTTGATTGACGAACTGGCGGTAAACGAAGGGCGTATTAAGTGGGCGGAAAATGCAGCCATCGGTTATGTGCCGCAGGACAGCAGTCGTGACTTTGATGGCGACTGGACCCTATACGAATGGATGTCGTTGTGGCGCAATGAAAAGCACGACGACCTGCAGGTTAAAGCCATGCTCGGTCGATTGCTATTCAGCGCTGATGACTTTAACAAAAAGGTATCGGTTTGCTCGGGTGGCGAGAAAAACCGATTGTTATTCGGCAAACTGATGCTGCAGGATATCAATGTGCTGGTGCTGGATGAACCCACTAACCACCTGGATATGGAATCCATCGAAGCCCTTAATGATGCCCTGCTGCAATTTGACGGCACCATCATCTTCGTCAGTCACGATCACGAATTTATCAGCTCTTTGGCCACGCAAGTGATAGAAATCAGTGAGCAAAAGCTGAACTATTTTGATGGTACTTATGAAGAGTTTTTAGCCAGCGAGTCAGCCAAAACGGCTTAAGTTTCTAACATAGCCAGAAACTGATTGATCTTGCGTTTCAGACTGGCATCTTCAGCTTCATCTTTCAGACGTTCAAAATCCTGAAGTGAAGTATCGGGGTGCTGACTTAAATAGTGTAATTGGGTGAGTCTGAAGCGTATCCAGTCATCTGAAATAGTGCGCTGCTCAGCGGGCAATTGAGCGTATTGCTCGATGCAGGTTATGCCTAACGCCAACTGGCGTTTTGATTCAGCGGCCTGTTTCGCCAGCTGATAATACAAGATGGCAGAAAACGATTGAGTGGCTGCCTGATTGGTTTTGTCTATCGACATCAGTACATCAAGTGCCTTGGAATGATGTCCATAACTTGAAAGCCACATGGCGTAGTCGTATTTGAAAGTCTCGTCCTCTTCTGATGAAGAACTCTTCAGTGCCTTCAGGTAGCGTTGGTGCACCCATTCAAGTGGCTTTTCCTGTAACATTTTTTGCACTTCAAAACTAAATGCGGCCTTCTCATCTATTTGCCTTAATTGCGCCACTAAATCCGGTATCGATTCTTTTTCGCCACCGGCCAACACAGGTGCTTCCTGATGAAAGCGAATTAATCCAACAATCGTGTCTTTGTGTTGTGGAGCTACAGCGAGGGCTTGCTCAAAGTAGTTCTTGGCGTCTCTGGCATAACTCAGTTTGCTAAATATATTAGCTTGCTGCGCCTGTTTCGCGGCAATGCGTCCGGCCAGAAAGAGGGCATCCGGTTGTTGTGGTTGCTGTTGCAAGGCTTTTTCGATGTACTTTTGCGCGGTTTCCAGTTGCTCTTCGATAAAAGCCTGCTGAGCTATTTCCAGCAAACTCTCATTGGCTAAGCTTTCATCAGAAATGAAAACACCGCTCAGGCTTATACAGGCGATTAAACAAGATAGAAGCTGTTTGATAGACATTGGGTTTCTCCCGGATGAATTAGACTTTGGAAATTTGTTTGAAAGTACGCCCATGCAGAGCGAAGACGTTTAACTTGAGCATCCAATAGAAAATTGTCAGCAAAGTGAGTACTGTTGGCGCAAACCAGTCGAAATAGCCGCCTAATATTTTTTGGGCCACAAAAAAGCCGGTCACGGCGGTGGCGTAGCCCGCTAACATTTTTGAGAGGTGCAGCACCAGCCAACGCTTTCTGGCAAGACCCGGTTGCGAGAAGAGCCACAAATCTACCAGACAAAAGCCTATCGCAACCACACCAAAAACGGTTTGCAAGGGTTGAAAACCGCCATACAGCCACTTTGAATAGAACAGGATAAACAGGCTGACCGAAGCCGTCACACCAATTAATGTATAGTCCAGGCGGTAGTGATGTTTTGGATTTTTAAAATACAAACTGCGAATCCCGCCTAGCAGAAAATACAGGGTCATGACACTGATCTGGAACATTGAGGTACTGAAGTGGAAGGGCATTGTCGCTACTATCAGGGTGAACACAGCTGACAAGGTCATCAGCAAAAAGAACAATGTGCCAGTGAGTTTGTGAAGGCGTCCGCCTTTTTTAGCAATTAATGCCAAACCGCCCACCACAAAGGCCAGACTGCCTAAGATGACATGCGCGGCGATAAGGCCGTTAACCAGACGAATCTCCAGCAGAATGACAAATAGGGCTGTTGCTATGATTGAAAGAGTTGAGGTTATACTTAGATATCGAATAAGTAATTGCGAGTTCATTGGGTTCCCCTTGTTTTGAGCACCCAGATTAGACTTTCAAATAGCTGAAAACCTCTCAAAAGCCATTTTGAGAGTAGGAAAAACAAGAACTGAGAGTACATTTATGCTGATAATTAACCCTGAGAGTATTTTCTGCCGACGGGGGCTGGCTAATTGAGTTTTTCCTTTTTTGATGTATTGCTAATGATTGGGATTGTGCAAGGACTGGTTGCCATCCCCTTGTTGCTGAGGTCTAAACAACAACGCTTGAGTAAAGTGTTCCTGGCGTTGGCTATTTTGTCTTTTTGCCTGTTGTTCCTCAAAGTGCTAATTATATTTAGCAGCGCTTTTGACGGGCCACAATTCCGATATTTCCCGATTGCCTTTGAAATGGCAACGGCTCCCGCGTTCTACTTCTATTTTCTGGCGCTCACGGAAAAGCAGTTTCGGTGGAAAAATACCTATGCCTGGCACTTTTTACCGGTGTTATTGGCTCAGAGTTATGCCTTTTTAGTATACTTTTCTATGCAGGAATTGCAGGACAATACTCAGAGTTACCAGATGCTAGATACATTGCATTATAGTACCGTGAAAGAGATGGAAAACTGGCTCATCGTGGTTTCGATATCGAGTTATTTACTGGTGGGCGCCAAAAAGTACCTGCGCTTTCAGCAGCGCGTCAGAGACAATACCGCTGATACTGCTTATCCCACCCTGAGCTGGTTGAAATCGATTATTTCCACCTGTGGACTATTACTATTATTTCTTGTGGTGAATATGCTGGTGGATCGTATCTGGTTGCTGGCTGATGAAACCCTTATTCACTGGCAAGTGTATTATGTTTATGTGGCGGGGGTGACCTATTACCTGGGATTAATGGCGTTCAGACAGCAAGCACCGGATCTCAATCAAATCTATCCTGTAACGCCAGACTCAGACCAGATGGACGTGGTTTGTGACGACACCCGAGAGTTGGCTAACAGAATAGAAACGCTGCTCAAAGAGCAAGCGTTGTTTTTGGATCCGAATCTCAATGTTTCACAGCTTGCCCGTGAGTTGCGGATGAGCTCAGCCACGATATCACAAGTAATTAACCGCCATTTCGGTATGAGCTTTCGCGCTTACATCAATGAATTTCGTATTGATGCCATCAAAGCGAAGCTATTGGATGAAAATAATAAGGCCTCAGTGTTATCGTTAGCGCTGGAGTCGGGTTTTAATTCTGAAGCCAGTTTTTATCGGGTGTTTAAGGCGGCAACAGGGCAAACGCCTACTGGTTATATTGAAGCTAATAAAAGCCCGGAATAACTGGTTTATGGGAGTTGTGAGTTATGAGAATTAGCACTGCTGTATCTTTCCTGTGTGTGAACAGATTATTACTGTTTCTCATTATCTTTTTTCCACAAATGGCCGTGAGCGCGGAAAAAGATAACGCTGTGAAATGGCAGCATGCAGCGTCACTGCCTTATCGGGTGCAAGAGATTTATCCTTTGATTTTTCAGGGGCATATCATTGTCGCTGGCGGATTATCACCCGATGTTGACCAAAATGGGATCGACGTATCAGACAGAGTAGTGGCCTATAGCCTCGAAGACAAAACCTGGTTCGATATGCCAACGCTGCCCCAGCCAAGACACCATCCCATGCTTACTGTGGTCAACGACAGGTTATTGTCATTCGGTGGATTTATCATGGACGAGCAGGGCATGTGGCATAATAGTCGAGATGTACTGGAGTGGATGCCCGGTGAGATTAACAATGAGAAATCGAGTTTATTGCAGGGGCACTGGCAGAAAATTGCCAGCCTGCCAGCGCCATTATCTGAAACGCTTGCTGTGGTCAATGAGGGACAGGTGCATCTTGTGAGCGGCCGCACCCCGGCAAAACCAGAGCAGAATAGCCAATGGAACCATCAAAAAGATGTGGCGACACACTATGTGTTTGATCCAAACAATCTGCAATTTGAACAGAAGGCCGCCGTGCCCACAGCGCGCAATAGTGCCTGTAGTGTTAAGTTAAACGGTTATTGGCACACTATTGCTGGCAGAACAGTATCGGGCGGTAACCTTGCCAGTCACGAAGTGTATGATTTTGTTAAAGATATCTGGATAGCGAAAGCGCCGTTACCCGATGCTCAAGGAGGCCTGGCCTGTGCTGTAATCGAGCAACATATCTATGTTTTTGGTGGCGAATATTTTGACAATGGGGGCGGTGTCTACTCAACTGTGTGGCAATATACAAATGCAACCGATAGTTGGCGAGCGGTATCTGAAATGCCCTTACCGCGTCATGGCTTAGGCGCAATCTCACATAAAAACCGTATCTATATTATTGGCGGAGCTTTACAAGCGGGTGGCGTTCAAACCAGTGATGCCATGACAGTCTTTTCGCTGCAACACTGAGAACTTGTGAAGTGCAATTACAGTATCAAGCCTGTTGCAGTGGCAAAGGTTGGTTCTTTGCCACCGCATTTTTTAGATTTTTTTACGCTTTGATTCTGCGTCTAAATAGCAATGTGCCAAGTGCTAAAACCAGCATGGTTAGTGGATTTATAGCACCACCAGAAGAACCACCATCGGATGGGGTGCTTGGGTTGTCACCGCCACCACTGTTATTGTTGTTGATCAGGGTATTGGGCGTCGGATTCAAGTCCGGATTGGTTACAACCGCGTCATCGGTAACCACAATGTCCGTGATCAGAACAAAGTTGTCCTCGTTTGGATCTTCACCGCTGGCAGAGTCGTAATCGATAAGCGGCGCTGCACTGGCTGCGCCACCTAAGTTGTAACGTGGTAATTGATTAATTTCATCAGCGATGTCCATGCCATTTTCAATTACCTGCCCAAATACGGTAAAGCCACTGTTTTGCAGATCCAAATTGGCGCTGTTATCCGCCAGATTAATAAACCACTGAGAGGTAGCACTGTCTGGGTCGCCCGCCAGCTTCGCCATGGCGATGGTGCCGCGCACATTTGACAGCTCCGGCTCATTGACCACGGGAGCACCGGTAGGCACTTCATCTAGTGGCAGCTGTCCATTGTATTGATAGCCACCTGACTGGATCACAAATCCAGGCTCGAGACGGTGCACGATAGTATTGGCGTAGGCCCCCGAGTTTACGTATTCAAGAAAATTTTCTACGGTTTCAGGGGTTTGCTCGTCAAACAGGTTGACGCTGATATTGCCCATATTGGTGCGGATTTCAACGACGGTGGCAGAGGTTTGAAAGCTGGCTAAGGCAGCCAGAATGAAAGCTAATGTTATTTTTCTCACGTTCTAATTTCTTTTTTGTTTCTAAATTTGTGGGCCAATGGTAAAGAATGCGCAATCTTGCCAAAACTGTTTCCCTGTATCAATTTGTAATTCAGTTTCAGTTCATGGTTTTGTTTTCATAGCGTGAATTTTTCAAAATAAAGCATACACTTAGTTAATTATTTTCTGAAAGTCTTGCTGCTCACGGATGGATAAATTCACTGTTTCTAAACCCAAGTGGTTTTACGCTTACTTTGCACTCGCTTTGTTTGACATCATCACAGTGTCTGTCAGTTTGTATTTGAACAAACAGATCATCGGTATTTACCTTGATACGGTGGATAACAATAAACAGTGGGCGGAGTTAAAAACACAAGTGGCGAATTTGGGTGAAAAAGCCCTGGAAGTGAATGGACCCGGTAACAATGTCTTTGAGTCTTTAGATGTTAATGCTGAACAACGCCACTACATTCAAGCGAAATCAGTATTCACAGAATATATCGAACTGGTGGCATCTGAGTTCAATAGCTCGCAGCTCATTGTCTCCCCCGATGTATTGTTGACGGAGTTAAACACAGCCAATGACAACTTTCTCCTGTTGGATGAGCAAGTTGGTTTGGTTTTCCGGTATTTTGCTGAGGGCGAAGTAGATAAAGCGGCCCTGTCTATGTCTAATATGGACCGTCATTATGCAAACCTCGCCGCCAATATTGCCAGCATGGCTCATCACCTCAGAGAGTTACAAATTGTCGACCTGGAATCCGACCTAGAGACGGCTGAGTCCCTTAAGTTGCTGGAGTGGTTTATTGCTGCGTTGATTCTGATAATGGTGGTGGGGGCAACTTTTTACGGCAACGTATTAATCAGGCAAATTAAACGGGAAGAGGAAAAGAAACTTAAATCTGAAATTGAACTGAAATCCGTATTTTCTGCTGCAATTGATCCGATGGTGATCATTGATGACAAAGGCATAATTACCTCAGCCAATGATGCAGTTGAGCGGGTTTTGGGTTATTCACCCGAGTTCTGTGTAGGGAAAAATGTTGCATTTATGACACCAGAACCACACCGCTCTTTGCATGACTCCTATATCGAAAGTTATGTTAAAACCCGCCAGGCAAAAATTGTCGGTTCCAGTCGTGAAGTACTGGCCATGCGCAAAGATGGCTATCAACTGCCCATCTTGTTGAGTATCAGCGAAATGTCATTACCAGACGGTTTGCACTTTATTGGTACAATGCATGATATAAGTGCCAGAAAGGAAGAAGAAGAAAGACTTAAAAAACACAGCATTGAGCTGGAAAAAGCCAAAAACGAAGCTGACCGAGCTAACGCTATGAAGTCTGAGTTCCTGGCTAATATGAGTCACGAAATCCGTACGCCCATGAACGGCATCATGGGGGTTAACAGATTACTGTCAGAATCGTCTTTAACACCCGAGCAAAGTCGTTATTGCGACATTATTAAGAGTTCTTCTGAATCGCTGCTCACTATTTTGAATGACATCCTCGATTTGTCTAAAATCGAAGCCGATAAATTGGATTTAGAACTCATTAGCACCAACTTTCATTCGCTATTGGAAGAAATTGCTGAATTGTTGTCAGTTAAATGTAACGAGAAAGCGATAGAAGTTGTGCTCTCTATTTCTTCCGATATTCCCCCTGTCATCGTAACTGATCCGGTGCGCTTACGGCAGATCATCAATAATCTCACTAACAATGCCTACAAATTCACGGAAACTGGCAGTATCACGTTGCAGGCTGAATTGAATGCGATTAATGAGCAAAACTACGATATTGAGATATCGGTCGCAGATACAGGGGTAGGGATTGATGAAAGTGCATTAGGCTCTATTTTTGAAAAATTTTCTCAAGAAGACGCGTCTATCACTCGGAATTTCGGCGGCACGGGCCTCGGTCTTGCCATTTCTCAAAAACTGGCGATGTTGTTAGGAGGAAACATTTCGGTGTCCAGTGAAAAAGGTAAAGGCTCTATTTTTACCTTTAATATTACGGGTGACTTAGTATCAGATGAGGAGAGCATCGTCACAGCGCCTAAACCTGATTTAACCGGTCTCAATTTATTGCTGGTGGATGATAATAAAGTGGGCCTGAAAACTTATGGGCAAATACTGACTTCCGCGGGTGCTAAAGTGGCATTATCTCTGACTCCCGGAGCCGTTTTGGATTTGTTGTCGAAGAAACACTTCGACGCTCTGATAACTGACTATATGATGCCTGAGCTTGATGGTTTAACACTGTCCAGGCGCGTTCGCGATGTCTATCCCGAACTACCAATAGTTATGCTTTCTTCTGCACAGATTCAACGAGAGAAACTTCAAAGCGCTGGTGTCAGTGGCTACCTCACTAAACCCAGTGATAGCTTGTATGTGGACATGCTCACTCACAAATTAGTGAATTCGGCTGAACCAGAATTAATGACCAAAAAGGATGTTGTGCGCTCTCAATCAGTTGAAGTGGCGCCCGGTAAGACAAGCGTAGAAAATATACCGCTTAATATGAGGATTTTGCTGGTGGAGGACAATGCGGTTAATCAAATGGTGGCGCAATCCATGCTGGAACCTTCAGTGGCGAGTATTACATTGGCTAACAACGGTAAAGAAGCGGTGGAGCTGTATCAAGAAAATGACTTTGATTTGATACTGATGGATGTGCAAATGCCAATAATGGATGGTTACAGCGCTACTGAAAGCATCCGGAATCTGGAACGGGAAGAAGGCAAAAGCAGCATTAAAATTATTGCTCTCACAGCGAATGCCATGAAATCGGATATCGAGAAGTGTATGGCTGCAGGCATGGATGATGTGCTTTCGAAACCTATAATAAAGGAAAAGCTAATAGAAAAAGTGTCAGCAAGCTATCATGAGTTGCAAGTCAGCTCTTGAAGTTAAATACACTGACATTGGTATTACCACTTAGTATTTTTATGGTTTATTAATGAGTTAGCTGGCTTCACAACTTATAATGGGTCAACCAGATTATTCACTGTCAGTTTATGTTTAACTTTTTTTCCTCGAAATACCTGCGCAGTGACATTATGGGCGGCATTACCGCCGCAATAGTGTCGCTTCCCCTTGCACTGACGTTTGGTGTGGCTTCTGGTGTCGGTCCGGAAGCGGGTCTCTATGGTGCTATTATCATTGGCTTGTTTGCGGCTGTATTTGGTGGCACACCGACACTCATCTCAGAACCCACCGGACCCATGACCGTAGTGATGGCGGCCATCGTAACCAGCATGATTGCCGATAACCCGGATAATGGTTTGGCCATGGCCTTTACCGTAGTGATGATGGCCGGGCTTTTCCAGATTGCCTTTGGCATGTTTAAACTGGGGAAATATGTCACCCAGATGCCCTACAGTGTGGTTTCCGGTTTTATGTCGGGTATCGGTGTCATTCTGATCATAATCCAGTTGGCACCCGCATTGGGCCAGGCCGCGCCTTCTGGCGGTGTTATCGGTACTATTAAGGCGATACCGGACATCATTACCAATGCGCAGTTCAATGAGGTCATACTCACTTTAGTTACGCTGTGTATTTTGTTTTTTATCCCCAAGCGATTTACCAAACGCATACCCGCTCAACTTATTGCCCTGGTGGGCGTCAGTGTACTTTCTCTGGTGGCCTTTGGGCCAGATACGATACGCCGTATTGGCGAAATCTCGGTTTCTTTACCCAGCCCGGTTTTACCCAGTTTTAGCGCAGAGCAGCTCAATGCCATGCTGGCGGATGCCGTAGTTTTAGGTATGTTGGGCTGTATCGATTCTATGCTGACATCAGTGATTGCAGATAACTTAACCCGAACTGAGCACAAATCGGATAAAGAATTAATTGGCCAGGGTATCGGTAATTTTTTCTCCGGACTTTTGGGTGGATTACCCGGTGCCGGAGCCACCATGGGTACCGTGGTGAATATTCAGACGGGTGCCCGTTCAGCCTGGTCTGGCGTTACCCGGGTAGTCACTCTAATCATTGGTATTTTTGGTGCTGCCAGTTTGTTGAGTAGCATTCCTCTTGCAGTACTGGCGGGTATTGCCGTTAAAGTGGGTATTGATATTCTCGACTGGAGTTTTATCAAGCGGGCCCATCGGGTTTCCTGGCAATCTACGCTTGTCATGTATTCGGTGCTGTTCTTAACCGTGTTTGTTGATTTGATTTTTGCGGTGGGTATTGGTGTCTTTGTGGCCAATATTTTGATCATCGAAAAACTCAGTGCCAGTCAATCGAAAAACGTGCGGGCTATCAGTGACCTGGATGACGAACTACCCTTGAACAAACGCCAGCGAGAACTGTTAAACGAAGCCAATGGCCGTATCCTGTACTTTTACTTAAGTGGCCCCATGATTTTTGGTGTGTCCAAAGCGCTGGCCAAGGAGCGGGCCAACATTGCCAATCACGATGCCGTGATCATCGATTTAAGTGATGTATCTCTGTTAGACGACACCATGTCTTTATCTATCGAAAATATGATCCTGGAATCACGCGACATGCATAAAGAAGTGATCGTGGTTGTAAAAACGGAAGCAGGTAAACAGCAATTACTGAAATTACTGCAAGAGCATGAGCAAAATCTCGAAGAGATTGTGGTAGATAGTCGCACACAAGCCCTCGAATTGGGTTTGAGTAAGTTAGTTTAAAGCCAGCCTGAAAGGTGTTTTACAGGCTGGTAGTTTGTGTTTTTGGAACCTGGTGAGCTAGTGATGTTTGTGGGCCATTTGCTCTGACGCCAATTTTGCATTATCTAAAGGCTGAGAGCTGTAGTTGTGCAGCACTAGTTGCTCACTCTCCAGATTGATAAACACCGAGCCCACGATATTATTGTCGTTCTTCACCCAATTTTCGTGCTGGTGGCTGTTTAGTGAAATAGCGATCTGATTAACCCCTTTCGCTAACCACGACTGCGGCACATGCAAGTTTTCACCATAAAGCCGTTGTCGTTTTATGCCGTTAACAAACACATGTGCATGTCCTTGTAGCAGCGCTTTTTGCTGCTGGTTGGCCGTATCAGGCGCATTGAGCAGGTAATTGTCTACGGCAACATGCACATTCACTCCGTCCATGGCATCGCGAAATACCGACAATTGCATCCTTGGCACCGGATAATTGCCGATGTCTTTTGACGCGTGCTGATGTATTTCCGTGCTGCCCGCATGTGCCGGTTGATCTAGCAACAAACAATGGCTGAGCAGTGCGCAGAGAAGCATTGTTGGTGGTAAACGAGTGTTAGTGAGTTTCATGATTAACCTCCTGCACCGGGGCCCGGACCACCAGGGCCACCCGGTCCACCTGCCCCTGTACTACAAGTTGCGATCGCGTTGTCTTGCAGTTCACCGGCAAACCTGTCGCCTACAATGTAGGGGAAAGCTGGGGTTAACTTGCCATCCACTTCTTTCACCGTAACGTGGTAGTGATAGCCTCGTTCTTCGTCGAAGTGAGCATTATATTGATCCAGATAGGCACCACCCAGTGCTGTGAGCTCTGGGTCCCAATAATGATCTTCGTGATAATAACCGTTGCTCGCCACCAGTTGATTACCCGATAAAGTGGTGACCACCTCACCAAAACCCGGTCCGGCAGAAGCGTCTTCAGTGCCCTGGCTCACATCGTATTGATCCACCAGAGTACAGCTTCGTGCACCATCGGCACAGCCAGTCGCCGAATCGGCGGAGTAATCTCGGATGGTCCAGGAACTGATGGCAAGTACCCCTTCTGCTTCCCATGGCCCATAAATTGGATAGCCATCCGCGGCAAAACCATATAGGGGCGAATGGCCATCACCCTCGTCACCCACCATGTCGGCCAGGCAAGAGGAATAAAAATGGTGGTGATAGTCATCCATGGCAGCGTGGCCGCCACAGATATCTACATCGTAAAATTCTGCAACGGGGGCCAGGTTGTACCAATCGCCCTGGTTGTTGAAGCTCATGCCATCGCCCCAGTTGTATACGGATGAGCCATTTACCCAGAGGCCAACTTTACCCAGTCCGGTAGTACAGTCTTCTTCCGTGGGAGTGGGGGCCTTGGGGAGATACCCTTCGCGGGTATCCTGGCCAGGACATTCAGGCCCGGGGGGCCAATAACCATAACCTGCATTGGTTTCGCAATTGTTATTGCTGGCGTAGCCAATATCCTGACCAAACTGAACGGTGTCCCCTACACTGATGGTGGGAGAGCCGGTGACAAAATCAGTGGCAGCACGCGGCCGTTCGGTCAGTCCCGCCATAATGTCTTCGGTGATCAATACCGCATAGTCAGGAATACCTTGAGAGGTCACCACCGTAAAATCCTGTCCGTTCAGGGTAGTATCCGTTACTGACTGCACGTTCACCAATACGCCATTACCTGAATTGGACTCCAGGATATGGGCTGCACGGGTTTCGTCATTGTTGATTATCCAAACGCTGGCGCTGTCATCCGTCGGTTCGTCTGGCGTATTTGTTTCATCTTCTGCGGCAGTGACGATGACAGATACGGTATCGGTAACGGCCGTATTAACACCATCATCTACGGTCACGCTGAAAGTCAGTGTTTCATCTTCATCAACATCAGGGGCGGTAAAGGTTGTTGTGGCTGTGTCAGCATTCGTTAGCTCAACCGCGGTTCCGGCTGTTTGAACCCAAAGCACTGTATAGCTGCCATCATCCGTAATCGTTGCGGTTAAAGTGACGATATTTCCGGGTTCTGTGGTTTGCTCAGTACCCGCATCAACACCAGGGGCGTTATCAACAGTAACCACCGTGTCAGTGCTCTGTTCGGTATCGGAGCTGGAGCCGCAGGCCACCAACACTCCAGAGGCAAACAGTAGTGCCATGATTTTTGCGATTTCAGTTTTTTTCATTGGCTGCTTCCAATTGATTCATCGAAGTCCATTGTAAAAATCAATTGTGCAGGTTCGGTGCAGATTTGATGGGATTGCTGTGCAATTTGAAAGCAGTAGCTGTGCATTGCAAAGGTTTAAATCGAACCTACAGCAAGGCTCTTAAAGCTTTTAAACCTGAAGCGAAATTGGATTATTCTGCTTTGTAACCTATGCCGTAAACGGCATGTAAGATGTTCTCCTCGGGCGAGGCATTACTGAGTTTGTTGCGTAGGTTTTTCATGTGGCTGTCTATAGTACGGGTACTGACAATGCGCTCGTCCTCATAGCAAGTATTCATCAGTGAATCGCGAGAAAAGACCGTGCCGGGCTTTTTAATGAGGGTGGATAAAAGCCGAAATTCCACCGGTGTTAGCTCCACCAGTTGTTCACCCACTTTGCAACTAAAGCGCTCTAAGTTGATGTGGATGTGTTTATAGTGTATCTGCAATTCGTTTGTTGCAGATACACTATTGCCCCGGCGTAATATTACTTTCACCCGGGTGACCACCTCTCTTGCAGAAAAGGGTTTACAGACATAATCATCGGCGCCGATTTCCAGTCCCATGAGTCTGTCTATTTCATCGACACGAGCGGTAAGCATTAATATAGGAACATTAGATTTTTGCCGTACTTCTCTGCAGATTGTCAAACCGTCTTTATATGGCAACATGAGATCCAATATTACCGCTGTCGGTGTTCTATTCAGAATCTGTTCTA
This sequence comes from Planctobacterium marinum, assembly GCF_036322805.1. GTDB lineage: Bacteria > Pseudomonadota > Gammaproteobacteria > Enterobacterales > Alteromonadaceae > Planctobacterium > Planctobacterium marinum_A. Next base: position 426,431 of record NZ_AP027272.1, read on the forward strand.
CCGCGTTTTTGCCATCCGGCAACACCAGTGTTTCAAAGCCATCAAGCTGAAAGAACTCCACCAGGATGTTGGCGATTTTTTCCTGGTCTTCAACTATGATAATAAGGCCATTGTGACTCATTTGTGCACTCCAGTTAGCAAGGGTAAAGACACTTCCACTTTTAATCCGCCGAGATCTGATGGGGATGCTTCAATCTTACCACCATGGGCTTCTACCACGTTTTTACCTATCGTCAGACCAAGACCTGCACCGGATTCTCTGCGGGTTCGTGAGGCATCTTGACGATAGAGAGGGTCAAACAGCAGCGCGCACTCTTTCTCTGTTACCCCGGGTTTGGTGTCATCCACAGTGATAATGATATGGTTATTGTCTTTATTCACAGTAAACAAAATACGCCCTGGTGCGTCAGTGTAGGCTATGGAATTGGCACACAGGTTACGCAGTAATTGTTCAATGCGCTTAGCATCGATATTGGTCTCGAATTTGCCTTCGTCTACTTTTAGTTCCAGGCTTATTTGCTTTTCTTCTGCTTGTTTGTGCATGCTATCCAGAACAATCGCCAGCACATCCAGCACACTTTGAGGACTAAAGTTGTATTTCAGACCACCGACGTCCGACAGGGATAAGTCGTATAAGTCGTCCACCAGGTGGCGCAGCAGCTGTATTTCTTGCTCAAAAGAGCGTAGTTGTAGTTGGTCAAAGGGTCGGATGCCAGCTTTGAGCATTTCAATTTCACCTGCAAGTACGGTAAGTGGCGTTCGCAGTTCGTGAGAGATATCAGCAAACAAACGGTTTTTAGCACTGCGGTTCTTTTCCAGGGTATCACTTAGGGAAGTGACATCAGCCATGAGTTGGCCTAATTCGTCCTGGCGTTTTTCGGGAAATGACACCGAATAGCGACCATTGGACAATTCTGAAATACCTCTTAAAATCGCCCGAACAGGCTTTAATAATCGGGTTGCTGCGACCCAGGAAACTAATCCCGCTAACAGCAGGCAGGCTAAGGCGATAAGTAAACTGGTAACTAGCTGCTGTTCTGCGAATTTACTTTGGGAATGGGCCGATAATCCAGCTTTGGGCCAACTGCGCAGTTCTCCGATAGGTGTTGGTTCACCGGTTTCATCCTCCAGATATAGAGTCAATTGTATCCCCGCACCGAACACATCCGCAGGGATGTCGCCAAGTACGAACTCGTCATTAGCATCGTATAGCGCGGTGGGTGGGCCTTTTTCATCCGAGAATGTTCCCGGGGCTGAATGATGAGGCGGGGGACGGTGATGCCTGACTTCTGGTGGAGGCCGTCTTTCACTTTGGTTAGTTCTGTTTCTCGCTGAATCCGAATCTCTTCGCAGGTTGTTCACCAGAGAGTTCATTTCCTGGGATTTTAAGGTCTCCCATGAATTACCCGCTGCCACATATTCTTGCTTCAGTTGGCCGCTAATACGCTGCAAGCGGTTCTGCTCCAGGCCGCTGATATATTCATAAAAACCCTGTTGAAAGCTCCAGCGGGCAAGTGCCAGACTCACCAAAACCACGAAGGTGATCAAGCCAAACAACGTCAAAAACAGTTTTAAAGTAATTTTCATATTCTCAGTATAACGGGTTATTGCAGTGGAGAAATGGCACCGGGGCAAACTTCAGTAGTTCTCCATGTAATCTGCACCGGATCTGCACAATTGCAGGGTACGCTGAACTGGAATCTTAATTGTGATTGTTATGTCTTGGGAGTAATCGATGATGAACCTTAAATCAAAATTAGTCATGGCGGTGTTATTCAGTGTTCTTGCCGGTCAGGTTGTTGCCAAACCGGGTAAGCAAGAAGGGCAGCGAAAAGGCCCACCACCAGAAGCCATAGAAGCTTGCGCAAATCTGCAAGAGGGTGATGCGGTAACCTTTGAAACGCGGCGGGGAGATACCTTAAGTGGCACTTGCATGATGATTAATGACCAGCTGGCGGCGGTACCAGAAGGTCACAAACCCCCAGAGAGGAATTGAATTTACTCTGATGTAGAGTTGCTTTTGCAGCTCTTACTGGAATGATAGTTACCTGTTAACAGGTTCAAACTTTACGATGCATCAGACGGTGTGGCGTTGGCCACACCGAAGTCTTCTAATATGCTGTAAAGGCAGGGGATCACTAATAATATCATCAGTGTTGATACGGCAATACCAAAGACGATAGACACTGCCAATGGGATCAGTACCTGGGCTTGCAAGCTTGTTTCGAACATTAACGGCGTCATACCGGCGATGGTTGTGATTGAGGTTAAGAGCACAGCGCGGAATCGGTCGTAGGTTGCTTTGGCCGCGGCGTCATGCACGGATAATCCCGCTTTTACATGACGTTTGACAAACTCAACTAACAGGATTGAGTCGTTTACAACGATACCTGCCAGAGATACGAATCCCAACATAGATGGCATGGTGAGATCAATATTCATAATCATGTGGCCCCATATCACCCCTACAAGTGCCATTGGAATGGCAACCATGACGATCAATGGTTCAACATAGCTGCGAAATTGAAAACTCAACAAAATGAACACACCAAACAAGCCCAATATAAAGGCTCGGGTCATGGAGTCTTGGGTGATGGCGCTATTTTTTACTTCGCCTTGCAGGCTGATATCTACGCCGGGGTATTTTTCTACGAACTGCGCTAAAAAGTGGCTTTGCAGGTGTTTAATCACTTTGCTTGTGTTGTTTAGCAAAGGATTGATATCGCCGTAAACGGTAACCGTTCGTTGATTATTTACCCTGGACGTTCTGGAGTAGCCGCGCGACGGTTTGACATCAGCGACGCTGCTAAGGGGAATAACTCGCTGACTCTTCGGATGAATAATGACGAAGTTGTCCAGGTCGTCAAATGAGTTGCGACTGTCCTTCTCCAGCAAGACCACAATATCCAGTTCATCATTGTTGACATTCGTCTTAAGCGCTACTTCACCCTGAAAGGCGGCTCTTAACTGGGTTGCAATCGCCTGTGAATCGATGCCCAAGGCATAGGCGCCCTCTTTGAGTTGGATGCTAAACTCAGGCTTGCCTGGGCGCAAATCATCCAGCAAGTTATTGACGCCGGCGTAGCCCTGCAACCAGGTTTGCAGCTCATGGGATGCCGCAGATAGCGTTTCGTAGTTATCACCTGAGAGCCTTATTTCTATTGCTCTGCCACTTGGGCCGATGGCGGGTTCTTTGAAGGAAATAGCGTGGGCATTGGCTACTTCCCCAAGTTCTTCACGCCACAACTCGATAAAGTCTTGCAGGCGGGTGTTTCTCTGTTCCGCTGTTAATAAGTCAAAGGTAAGCGTGGCGAGATGCGGCCCTGTTTCCATGGCATCGGCATTGTGGCTATAAGCCACTGAAACTGCTTTGATGAGGGTTTCACGTTCATTTACTTGTAGTTGCTCGGCGGCAGCATTGGCCGCTGCAATGATGCGATTGGTAACGGTTTCGGTTTCACTCAGTGGCGTGCCTGCTGCCATCATAACCCTGGCCTGAATGATATCGCCTTCAACATTGGGAAAAGCCGAAAATTTGAGTATGCCACTGGCAGGAATGCTAATTGAGAGCAGCAATACTGCTACTACGCCACCAATAAAGGCGTAGCGAAACTGGATCAATTTTTCCGACAGGAGATAAACCCGGTTGCGAAGCTGCTCAAAGTAGCGATCAAAAGTTTGTCGGAATTGATTAGGCGCCTGCTTTTTTTCGTGACTGAGCGAATGGTACAAATGTCTAGGCAGAATAAAAAAGGCTTCTATCAGTGATACCGAGATAACAGCGATCAAAACAATGGGGATCACTTTCAGGATTTGCCCTAAATCCCCCTCGATATAAACCAGGCCTATGAATATGGAGAGCGTTGTCAGAAATGACGACAATACCCCTCTGGCGACTATTTGGGTGCCTTCTATGGCCGCCTGCAATGGCTTTTTGCCAAGACGCATTTGAGTGCCAATGGATTCGGCGATGACGATAGCATCGTCCATTAAAATACCGAGAGCCAGCAGCAGCGCCACCATCGAAATCATGTTGATGGTAATGCCAAACCAGGCAAGCACAAAAGCACTGGCAAGAAAGGACACCGGTAAACCCATCACCACCCAAAATGCGTAGCGCCAGGTAAAAAACAACCACATAACGGCGAATACCAGCAGCAAGCCTTGCCAGGCATTCGTACCTAGCAGTTGAATTCGGTCTTTTATAATGCTGGTAGCATCTTGAGTCAGTGCCAGGTTTACGTTTTCTGGTAAAGTTTGCTTAATCTTTGCTAATTCAGTCTCGACGGCCGCCAGGACATCCAGACTGTCGTCCAGGCTATTTTTTCTAACTTTCAGTAGCGCAGCGGTTTGTCCTTGATATTCATTGTGCTGTTCGGCGAATTCAAAGGTTTCGACAATGGTGGCAATTTGCCCCAGTTTTAATTCGTTGCCATTGGCTCCCGACAGTACCACTAACTGGCGCAGGTGTTCCGGCTCAATGGATTCGTTGTTGAAACGCAATTGTACATCCTGCCACTGCGTTTCAATTGTGCCTAAGGGTAAGTCGAAATTTTGTTTGGCAATAATCTGTGCCAGTGATTGGATGCTAAGACCATACTCCCTTAACGCTTGCTGCGACACCTGAATGCGTATCTGGCGTGTCGAGAAGCCCTCAATATCAATGAGCGGAATTTGCGGATTTCGCAGTAACTTTTGTTTGACCATTTCAGCCATTTGCTTCAATTCAGGCTTTGAAACCTCAGCTGTCAGAGCGATTGTGATCACATCCTGCTCTCGGCCTTGTTCCGTTATAACCGGAGATTCGACTTCGGAAGGAAACTCAGTGATACCGTCCAGCGCCGTTTTTACGTCGTCTTTAAACTGCTCAAAGTTGCCGTTTTCCTGCATTTTGATGCTAAATATGGCCATATTCTGCCGAGATTGGCAGATCTTCTCATCCACAAAGCTAATGCCATCGAAAGCCCGTTCAATAGGTAAACAGATATTCTGTTCCACATCTGCGGGCGTGGCACCGGGATAGACCACGTTGATATCCAGGGTGTACTTATTGATTAAGGGAAAAGTTTCTCGCTTCAGCTCTGGCACAGTGATTAAACCAAGCACCAGTAACAACAGCATCATCAAGTTGGCGGCGGTGGGGTGGGCAGCAAAGAAGCGGATCATAAGGTCTGCTCACCCATTTCGCGAAGTTGTTGTTCCAGGTCGACTGCCGTTTGTGTGAGCAGCGCCATTCCCTCAACGGCGGGGAACAATTCCGATACCACTACTTTTTGGTGGGTAATGTCATCCGGATTGTAAAGGGCAATGTCCCGCTGAGTGAACAGGGGAAGTAATTGCTGCTTGCGCAAGTGATCCTGGTTATCCACTAAGTACAAGGTATCAGCTTTTATCGCGGACCGTGGAATAAGCACATAGTCGCTTGCCTTGCCTTGCAATCTGACCGACAGATACATGCCTTTCACCAATGGTGGTTTGGTTCTTGGGTCAAACTTGGCGTAATTGTTCAGCACACTGACGATAACGCCAACGGTGCGGGTTTGCGGGTCGAGGTTGTCGGCGATACGCTCCACTTTAGCAGGCCATTTGAGGTTTTGCTCAGTAGGATGTTCAATAATTACCGATAGTCCGGATAGTAGCTTTTGAGGAGATGAGGCACCAGAGGTCAACAGTTGTTGAATATTAACCTTTTGGGTGTCCAGCGTTGCTACAATGCGACGAAAATCCTTTACGGAAAACTGCGCATTGATCAGCATTTTGTCGAAACTGCTGGCTTCAAAAAGTGCACTTCCTGAACCGATAAACTGATTTTCCTCAACATAGACTGCGCTGATCCGGGAAGTGAAGGGAAGGCTGACTTCGGTTCTTTCAATGTTTCGTTGCGCTTGCTCCACTGTTGCTTCGGCGATCTCTATCCTGGCTTTTAACACCTCTAATTCTGCGGGTAACGTGGTCAGATAGCCTGTCAGATTTTGCACTTCTTGTTGTATTTGCAATAGGGCCTGCTGTTGTGCATCAAGTTCACTCTGGGAAACGGAGCCTTGTTTGTGTAAACCCAGCTTGCGCTGAAATTCGTTTTCTACCACCGAGCGCTTTTGTTCTGCCAGTTGTAAGTCCAGCTTGGTGTTCTCTATAGTGAGTAGCAGTTGCTGATAGTTTTGTTGATTCACCAGTACATCGGCGGTCGCTTGTTTAAGTGCTAACTGGAAATCTTTGTTGTCCAGTTTAACCAGTAAAGTGCCTGCAGGCAGCAACGCACCTTTTTTTAAATTGGGGTGCAGATAAGTAATTTTACTGCCAACCTCGGCTTTCACAGGCAGTTGGATATCGGGCTCCACTGTACCAAAACCCACAATTTCGGGCTTTATCCTGCCGGGTTGTGTGGAAATGGTTTCTGCCAAAAATGTCTTTTTTTCAGCGTCAGAATGGGCTAATTCTGGTTGCGTTTTCACAATGAGCATCGCTGCGGCTGCGCCAAGAATGGCGAGTAAAGGTAACATGGTCTTTCGGGTTAATATTTTCTGCATAATCAGCTGTCTCTTTTACAACCAGATATAAATAGTTGATATAGGTGTTCAGCCCACTCAGGGCTGGAAATCTGCTGCTCTGAAATTCCCCATGCCTGCTCTCTGACCGGGCTGACAATGAAGGGCATCATAACCAATGATACGAGTGAGAAGCCGGCCCAGGTGGGGTTGAGATCGGCTCTGATCTTGCCTTCCTGTTGCATTTTTTTTATTAGCTTGGGCAGTACAGAGGCAATGCGGGTTGGCACAGACTTAATAAATTGGTCCCGCAAAGGGGAATCTTGGGTTAACACCTCATCGTGAATAAAGCGCGCTACTGCACGGTTTTTGTTAACAAAACCAAGCATGTGCTGAATGAGTGTTTTGATGGGATTGTCGCTGCTGAAGACGGTATTCATCTGGCCTAAATTATGGCTCGCAAGTTTAGACACTAAGGCAATAAACAATTGCTCTTTTCCGCCAAAGTGGTAGCTAATCATGGCCGAGTTAACTGCAGCTCTGGCGGCAATTTCTCTAATGGTTATGTTTTTGAAGCTTTTCTCTGCCAACAATTGATGAGCGGCATTTATCAAATGCTCCTTTTGTTGTTCAGATTTTTTCGTATCTAATGGACGGCCACGCATTGGTATTGTTTATTTAATTAATCAATTGATTAATTAAATAGTAATAGTGCCCGGTTTGCAATTTTTTATTGGCCAAATCCTGAAATGGCAGTTATGTAGTTAGTAAAACTTTTCTGTCAATGCCCGGTGCAATGTGCTTGTGGCTAAATCTCAGCACTTATGTTGAAATCGCTGCCTGAAGCTCAACATTTCGTTATACTGCATGGAATATTTTCATCCAGCCACACGGCATCTTAAAGCTTTTAACTGAATCCTGGTTATGACAACTGACGCACCAAAACGATTAAACAAATACCTGAGCGACACCGGCGTTTGCTCTCGTAGAGAAGCCGACAAACTCATTGAGCAGAAGCGAGTGACTATTAACGGTAAACTGCCAGAACTGGGTACGAAAGTTGGACCTGGCGACACGGTGAAACTGGATGGCAAAGTCATTGGCGGGGTAGCTAAAGATAAATCGGATCGTATCTACATCGCTTATCACAAGCCGATTGGTATTACCTGTACCACTGAGCGACATGTAAAGGGCAATATTATTGATGCGGTGGGCCATAAAGAGCGTATTTTCCCGATTGGGCGCTTAGATAAACCATCGGAAGGACTGATCTTACTCACCAGTGATGGTGATATTGTTAACAAGGTACTGCGCGCTGAAAATGCTCATGATAAAGAATATATTGTCACGGTTAACCAACCCATTAGTGAGCGCTTCCTTACCAAAATGTCAAAGGGGGTGCCGATCCTGGGTACGGTGACCAAACCTTGTCGAGTCAGTGCTTTAGGCCGCTGTCAGTTTAGTATTATTTTAACTCAGGGGCTGAATCGACAAATCCGGCGCATGTGTGAATTTTTAGGTTATGAAGTGACGAAATTAAAGCGCACCCGCATCATGCATATTCAATTGGGTAAACTGCGGCCAGGGCAATGGCGCAATCTCACAAAGCAAGAGTTGCAGCAGCTCAACGATGCTGTAAAGCACTCGAAAAAAACCGCGTAGCGAGCGGCTCTTATTTCATGGTGACTTTGCCGCCGATCATTTTATAGGCGGGTGTTCCTCGAATGAGTGTTTCTCGCGCAAAAATCTGTTGGCAGCCGGGGCAGGTACATGGGGTTTTAGTGTGGTCTTCTGTAATCCGCTGTTTAAAGCATTTCACAAGTGCACCTTTTCCGCCTTTCCGATATTTGAATAATATCGCTTTACACTGTGCGCAGAAAATTTGCACCGTTCGGGTGGGGCCTTTGGAGTGGGGCTTTGCCATAAACGATAGATACCCTCAATGCTATGGGCTCAAAGCACTTTTCTCTTGCCTTGGTCCGACAGCACTAGTCATTAGCTAGCGACAGCTGGTAAACGCACATACCCACTGAACTGGCCAGGTTTAATGAGTCGATAGTGCCGCTGCCGGCAATGGTGAAGGCTTCGGCACTCAGTTCTTTGAGGCTCTGCAACGGTACGCCGCGGGCTTCATTACCGAACAGATAACATTGGTAGTTACCAAATTCGGGGCTATTCACTTTCGCGCCCTGTAAGTCCAGGATGGCAAACTTATCGAAACGCTGTGGCAGTGATGCCAAGGTAACATCCATTTCTATCGGCAGATGAAAAATAGCGCCCATGCTGGCGCGAACAACTTTGGAATTAAACGGGTCAACGCTATTAGGGCTAAGCAGCAAACGAAAACCACCAAACCAGACGAGATTGCGCAGTATCGTGCCGAGATTACCCGGATCTTGTACTTCGTATAGATAAATACAGCGTTCCTGGCTGGCAGCACTTTGCTGTTGAGCTTGCGCAGAGGGTAAAGGTACACAGGCAAGCACACCTTGTGGCGATTTAGTATCGCTTAATTTAGCCATCTGTTTTTCGCTGACGATCTCCAGACGAAAATCAGCGCTGAGCTCACTAGCCCATGCTTGCTTGGACTCAGTGACATAGAGGGTGATGGGTTGTAGTTCTGCCGAGTTTGCTTTGAGTCGCTTTAATGCTTTGTGAAGTTCCAAGACGAGATGCTCACCTTCCACCAGATAATGACCGAATTCAGCGCGATATTTTTTCTGATGCAGTTTTTTCACATCGTCTAGTTTCATTTTTCTGAGCCTGTTATGAGGGAAGGGTTTTGCAATTCACGTGGGCGAGTTTACAATATTCGCCCTTTATGCGATACCGGAGCAGGCAAACTAAATGGCGCGATCAAAAACCAGTAAAAAGTGGTTGGACGAACACGTTAATGATATTTATGTGCAAAAAGCACAAGCCGATGGCTATCGCTCGCGAGCCAGTTACAAGCTGATTGAAATCAATGAAAAAGATGCCCTGTATCGTCCCGGTAGTGTGGTGGTAGATCTAGGCTCAGCGCCCGGAGGCTGGTCGCAAATTGTGGCACCTGTAGTGGGCGAATCTGGCCGCGTTGTGGCTTCGGATATTTTGCATATGGATTCGATTCGTGGCGTCACCTTTATCCAAGGTGATTTTACCGAAGAAGCGGTTTACGACGCCATCCTTGAGGCGCTAGACGGACAGCAGGTGGATACTGTGATTTCCGACATGGCTCCTAACTTAAGCGGGGTTAAAAACACCGACCAGTATGCCGCGATGTATTTAGTGGAGCTGGCTTTGGATATGGCCCGTAATGTATTGAAGCCCGGCGGGAGTTTCTGCGCCAAGGTCTTTCAAGGCGTGGGTTACGATGAGTACGCCAAAGAAGTGCGTAGCTCGTTTGACAAAGTCATTGTGCGCAAGCCCGCCGCTTCCAGGCCGCGCTCCCGTGAAGTGTATTTAGTGGGTAAGGGCTTTAAAGGCTAGCGTTAGATTTCTTTATTGGCCTATAAGATGTTTAGCGACCTTGCTTCATGCGCTGACTTTGCGCTTCGCGCTTTTCGGTGCGCTTTTCCTTGCGGTCGCGTTTGTCTGGTGTTAACGAACCCTCTTTAAAACGCTGCTTGCGCTTAGCTTTGGCGGCTGCTTTTTTCTCCGCTGCGGCTATCATGTCGAGTTTTTCCTGAGCTACCATTTCCGGCGTTTCCAGGCTAATGCGCCCCAGTTTCCCTGATTGCAATTCGGTAAGTAGTATTTCGCAGATCTTGTGTAAATTTACCCGGCCACCTGCCATGATAGCTCCCCGCTGTTTCGCCGCAGCTTCCAGAAACGCAATTTCGGTTTCTGCAATTTCATCCAATTTATAACGATCTTGTAACAGTGTTGGATAGGCCTTGATCAGATAGTCGGCGGCAAAAAAGCCGACATCATCATATTCCATTGCGGTATTTTTCACGGCTCCTGAGGCGGCAAGGCGATAGATTGAGTTGGGGTTTTCCACTTTCGGCCATAATACGCCGGGAGTATCAAAGAGCACGATACCACTGCCCAGGTTGATGCGTTGCTGGCTTTTGGTGACCGCAGGCTCGTTGCCTGTTTTTGCAATAATACGGTCCGCCAGGATATTAATCAGGGTAGACTTACCCACGTTAGGAATACCGGTGATCATGGCATTGATGGATTTCACCGAGGCATCTTTTGCCGCACAGTGCTTGCGAATAAGCCCCAAAATCTGTTTGCTTTCGGCGGGTTTCTCGTTGGATGTGGTTATAGTGAAAACGCCGCGCTGACTTTCCAACTCGTCTTGCCATTGTCGGGTGATGTCCGGATCGGCCAGATCAAACTTATTGAGTATTTTCAGGCAGGGCTTATCACCACGGATTTTGGCGATCTCAGGGTTTTCACTGGAGTAGGGTATACGCGCGTCCAATACCTCGATCAGGATATCCACCTGACTCAAAGATTCTTTAATCTCTTTCAGGGCTTTGTGCATATGCCCCGGAAACCACTGTAACGCCACTTTTGCTTCCCGCTAACTCTTACTTGTCATCATTCTACTGTATTGTTGTGGTCATGGCACATCTGGTTAAATGAATAATCACAACAATACAGTTTTTGGCCTATAACATTTCAAAAGGTCAGCCATTCAAAAGTAAAGATATTACACGTCGATTGCTCCGCGACCCGTCAAAAATTGACTGGCATTGCCGTAAAAAACGCCTTGGTAGTCCTTTTCATCGAGCAAATTTTCAGTAATAGCTTTTCTGAAGTTGGTAATTGTACTGCATAAGTAGGCGTTTGCTCCCTTATCTTTGGAAATCATGAACCAGTCTGAGCCATAGGTAATGCGTTGGAATAACTTATTGCTATCCATGCCTTGATAATTCTTGAGAAATTGTAGATCGCTTTTTAACTTGGTGTAATTGGCATATTCGTGATAACCAAAGTCGGCATAAACATTATCGTACTTCAGCATCAAATCCAGAAATCCGGTTCGCCAGCTATCACTAATTCGATCTGCTGTATCTCCCATATGCCCGAAGTTCACCCGTAAATCAGGACGCTCTTTGAGCACTTCACCCCAGTATTTAGAATCTGCTAAGGCTTCTGCGCCGGACTCTGCTCCCTTTGAATAAGTTGTGTGCGATGTGACATAGCCTTTTCGATTTTGCACAATATCTAGCAGCTTATTGATACCTTTTTGCAGTTGTAGTTCCGTTATTCCCTTACCTTGGAACTTAAAATCGTGCAGCTTTGAACGCAGCTTTCCTGTCACTGAATAGCCAATACTAGGGTAAAGCTTGACCCCTTTGTAAACTCCTCGAGCAAGCGCACCATCCACTTGTGCACAATAATCATCATCGTAAAAAGCTTTGTAAGGATTGACACCCAATACGGGTATAGCGAAGCCGTTAGTATGCTCCCAAAGCTTTTCATTCACGGCAATTTGATCTTTTATCGGTGATATTGCCTGATTATGAGGAAAGGAGAGCTTTCCAATGTCCGAAAGGAAAAAGTCGAAATCACAGCCTATATTCATCACATGCCTAACGCCAGCTCCGTTGTATAAAGGTTCGCGGCTGTATCTGTCGTAATAGTCCTGGATATTAGTACTGCGTCTGACCAAAGCTCGACCTGCAAAAGCAAAAATACGACTAAAAAATCCGGGGTCATCCGGGCAACGGGAGTAGCTTCGAAAACGACTTTTTAGCCCTTTTTGCTGTTCATAAATACTATTTCCCACGATAGCATTTAAGATGGTATCTTCAGTAAATTCAATCTCTGGATTTTGTTGAAAACGCAATTTGTTAGATTTTTCAAAGCCACCTTGTAACTCTCTTGCGGAAGCGTTTAACAGGGCATTGAAACTCATTCCGGGGGCTTCACGGTTTGTCGTTAACGATTTTTGGTGATCCTCTTCACTAACGACATCAAAGAATTCTTTCGATACCTTGCCATATTCGGCACCAGGAGAGCAAGCTACGGAAGAGTTGAGCCATTTTAATTCCTCGCTGGCCTGGATTTGTTCCTTTTTGTTAAGTAGTACGCCCAATATACCTGAAGCTACCCTTGTAAGAAGAACTCGAGTAAACGGGAATGAATTACCCAAGTAATCATTTAAAACAGGACCCATTATATATTGCACGGTTAATAAATCGGTTGCATTAAAAAAATGGGCATGCATGTCCCAAACAGGGGTTAATTTTAAAGCGTCTGAATTTGGAGCATTAAAGTGAGCAAATTGATAATTTTTACAATCTGATTCTCTTTGTGAGCTAGTACAACCAGAAAGGGCGGCGCTTGCCATTAAAGAGGCCAACATTTTTAATGCAATGCGACGGTTAAATTCAGTGTTCATAACAGTATTTGTCTTTTCAAGGGATAGATAAATACAAGCTTAGTTGTGAGTTTTATTTTTACCAATTTGTTTGATTTTTATTTTTATTTAGAGCTTTTAATCTGAATTTTAATTGTTTTATTTGATGTGAATTTTGCTATTAAAGGGTAAGTTATTATCAATGGATATTTATAATAAAAAATAAACGGGCACAGTGTGAGGTTAAGCACCGTGCCATGTAAATACTGAAAGTTGTCAGGTAACTTTTAAATTAGACGACAGAGTTTTCATCAAGTATACGATTGGTGATCCACCCGACAACCTTTCCACCTCGCAATCCATTGTCGGTCACAAAAACATCCTGTCTGCTTTCTTCACTTTCCATGACTGATTTAACTTTGCTTAAAGTATCATTTGGCTTAACAGTGCCGAAGTTGCTGATAATATCTTCAATATCTTTTTTATCGACAATCAAATTTTTAAGCGTGAGTTGTTCCAGCTCATCTTTGTGTTTACCTGCCAGTGCCTGACTAGCAAGGTAGTCGTTTAAAATACTGCGATGAATAACATATTTGGCACTTCCATCAGTATTGATTACAGGTATGCGTTGGCCTTTATTGTTTTGTTTGTTCTCCTCAATACTTTTCACTATCACGACTTTGCCATTTTCCTGCTTTGTGAATTGTATTTCAGAACTTCTGATCATTACTTCCTCTGCGAGGATCGAAGCTAACTTTTGATTTACTCCCAGCAATTCTTTGGTGCTGCGTGTAGCAGCTTCGAAGTTATCCTTGGAAAAGTAAAATGCCAGGACCGTGCCTACCCACGTGCCCAATAATGGCAATACTGCGATCAAAACTTGTTGTGCTGTTTCACTTTTGTTTTCACCTGCAGTCATAATCATTACAGAGCTGAGTATTAGTGTTCCCAAAATAGACAAGCCAACAACGATTAAGGCAATCCAGGTTCTGGTACTACGCCATTCACTATTGCTGCCACCGGTGTTTTTTTGACCTGTCGAAGGCATATGGGTGCTCCATTAACTATTCGTTATAAAATTATAATTTATTACTCTATTAATAAAAATTAAACGGTTAAGGGATTAAATCTGTTATCTTGCGTGCTAGCTGGTATGTGCTGTCGCCAAGATTTATTAAGTTTTGCTTTAACTGAGCTTGTGTTAAATTTTGGTTCATGGCGGTTTCAAGTTCTGTAAGGATGTCGTTGAGCTGTTCGGTTGTACCGCTATACTCGGTCAATAAAGACTCATCAAAACCTTGTAAATATTCTATTTCTTCACCTAGCTTTGATATTAATTCATCACCATGTGTTTCAACGAATTGCATATGCTTTTTACGCATTTTTTCTGGATTAAAAGGCATGCTATCTCTCTCCTAATTCTTATCGATGCTTGATAATTTGGTAGAAAACTCATCGATATATTCTTCAATCTTTTCAACGGAATTGTTACCGGCTTCAATCTTTCTTCTAAATTCATTCACGGCCCCGGATAACTCAGTCAGGCTAGTGCCTACTTTTTCTCTTAAGCCCTCCTCGAATCCCAGCTCAGTTAGAATTTCATTCTGAGCTTGATGGATTTCAACCACACTTGATAACAAGCCGGTAATGGTTGAGCTTTTGTGAATAATATTTTGATAGTTACTCTGGATTGAATTGAGAAGTTCGGCACGTTTTGTCTTAACTGGATTCAGTAGTAAATTTCGGCGCTTGACAATATCTTCATTGATTATTTCGATGAAATACCTCATTCCTAACATTGCCGCATCTACATCTTCCGCAATTTGTGAGTCCGTTTTATCTTTGACATTAACAAACGCTTCCTGAACAGCAAAAATAACCGACGCATCCTGATCTGCAGGGGTATCGAAGCGCTTTTTGTCTTCTCTTACCGCCGCAGCGATGAGTTCTGGAGCATAGGTATGGTCTATGTAAAAGTTTATTTCTTTTTCTAATGAATCGAAATAAGCGTTAACGAAGGCACTATGAGCCTGACTCATAGATAAAACATCATTGCCAATGGATTGGGAAACAGTTACCGAAGAAGGAGGTACCTGTGCGCACCCTGCAAGCAGAGAAATGCCCAGAATTACGGCTGTTCGTGTTAGCTTCATGAAACTTCCTTGTTGTGACTCTATATTTAACTTAGATGATATTTGATATTTGGCAAATAAAAAATATTTATAAAAAGTTTCTTTTGGTTGGAATTTAACTCTGTTTTTTTCTTTTTATGTGTTTATTTATCATAAAAATCAGTCATTCTTCTTATGAGAAAGTTGCATAATAATGTAGACAGGAAGTCATTCTGATAAAGTAGTAATTTTGACTAACCAAAGAGTAGCTGCTTTTTAAGCCTTGAATAATTAATATTATTTTATTGAAGCGGTTAAGGTAAAGTCTTTAGAACACACCGTTGTCATTCTCGATATTGCCGCCACTCACCAAGGCATAGAAGCGCATAAAGCTGTCCAGGGCTTGAATCGAGTCCCAGTGCTCTACAATTCGACCATCTTCCAAACGCCATATATCCACAATGTTCATGCCTTTTTGATCATTGCCTCTGTGCTCTTCCTTTAAAGTTGCATGGCTATGGAATATCACGTGATCACCATCCACATAGATGTGTTTTACATCGTAGGAATAGCCGGGATAATCGCTGACAAACTCCTGTAAGAAACCAACAAGCCCGGTAATTTTGTCCGGTAGGTTGCGATTGTGCTGAACATAAGCGCTATCGTTGTAGTTTTTAAGGATGTAGTCAAAGTTGTGGTTATTCATTAGATTTTGCACAAAATCCGCCACGGTATTAACGTTTTTCCGATCTTCCGCAGACCAGTGAGGTTTTTGTAGTGCATGCAAGTTTATTATCGGGGCGTCATTGTTTTGTGCTAGCAATGAAGTGCTCATCAACAGCAGCGCGATTGCAAATATAGGTTTTAACATGCGTCTCTCCAAAGGTATAAATAGTTAGTGCTAGTTACTAATGTATACTATGGTAGAGTATTGCTAATTGGCTTGCAATTAGGCACAAAAACAGACGTAAATTACATTTTGGTAACCTGTGGTCAGTGAAAATCATATTCGGGAGAGAGCGAAAGTGGCAGATAAAAATGAACGTCGGGTATTTCACAACAATGAAGATTGCCCGATTCGTAATGTCATCGCGCAAATTGGTGATAAATGGTCGATGCTAATTTTATTTGCGCTGGTGGATGGTGAGGATCGTTTCAATTCTTTAAAGTCCCGCATCGTAGGTATTTCACAACGTATGCTCACTCAAACATTACGGGATCTTGAGCGCGAAGGCTACGTCAATCGGACAGTGTTCCCCGAGGTACCTGTGAGGGTGGAATACGAGCTGACAGAGATGGGTAGGGAGATAGTGAAGCCCCTTTATCAGCTGGTTTCCTGGGCAGAGCATCATCACGAAAAGATTAAACAAGCTCGTGCTGACTATGATTCGATGGCATGAGTAACCTCACCATTTGCGTTGGCCTCGAACAAGAATAAAAACAATCTTCATATCGAACTGTGCGATACGGCACACAATCCATTGTGTGCTGAAATACATCCCTGCTACCCATTCTACGGTTTCCCATCTCGATAATAGTTGAAAAAAATTACCGCTAGATCTCAATTCTCCATTGTGCTATTTTCAGGTGGTCAGTCCAGTTGAGGTGTCAAAATTTTTGATATTGAGCCTGTATAGACATACTGATAAATCTATTTTTATAGTGTTTAAAGGAAATACAAATGGAAAACGTTAAAGAACAACTGATGGAGCAGTCCAAAGTTGAACTTATCGACTCAGCGCTACTAAAAAATGTAGCTGGTGGTAATTGTGGTGAGCCTACAGGATGTGACGGAAGTTGCACTGGTGGCTGTAACGACAACTGCTCGGATTGGGTTGAAACCTGTGGCCTGGATGATTGCGCTGACTGGTGCGGTCGCTGGAGCAACTAGGGCTCTGTTAGCTACTTTAAGGAAGCAAAGTCAGTAGCGCGCACTGGCTTTTATTGCTTTATTCATTCAAATATTAGATTTATTTTTTAGTATGGTTAAAAAATTATTGATTGTAGTTGTTTTGATGTTTTCTTCTGGATTTGCTTTTGCCTGTTCTCATTTGGCAATGGGGATACCCAAAAGTAGTGATCATTTATTCTGTGGTAAAGGATTTGCCGTGGGATACAACTATCAAAATAGAGCACCTGATTGGGTTTCATATCAACTGCAACTGAAAGACCAATCACCCAATGCCTTAAAGGATAAGACTCAAAAAAATTATATCTTTCGCACTAACCAGAACATCCCTCTGGCTTACCAGGCTGAGCCTGAAGAGTTCAACGGTTCTAACTGGTACATCGCGCAGCTGGCTAACCCCGACACCATAGAGTTTAGTACTCTGGCAAAAGCGCAAACATTTGCCATGTTTGGCGTTGTTCCCGTGAGATCAGAATCAGCACAGGCACTTTGGCTTAAGTTAAACCAAAAAGAAGTCCATCTGTTTGAAAAACACTCAACCCTTCACGTTGCTTCAGGTGGTATTTATCAAACTATTGATGACTATTTCGGCCAGAATGGCATTGCTGTGCCGAGCCACTTGTGGAAAGTGTTCTATCTACCTGCCAGCAATGAGGCGTTCGCATATTTGATACCTAATCATCGCGATATTATCAATGATAACTTACAACACTATCAGGTCAGTATTGACGAGATAGAGGAAAAAGCCGATATCAATTTGTTGAAAAGGTTGGATGACGAAATTGAATATGTGCTCGAGAGTAAAAAAGTTGTATCACTCGATTAAATAAAGGCGCTGCACGATATTTATTCGTCAATTCAAGGATAGTGTTATGGATTGGTTTTCAGCTGCCTTAAAAGGAGCCCGGACGCTTCGCGCCCCCTTTTTACATTCGCAGTTAAGCTGTGTTTTACCTGCTGATTTGCATCAAGATATGCTGCAATTTTTTCCGCAGCAACAGGATATGTTTTTGGTGGGTAAAGGTGCTCGGGATAAAGGCATCCGACACCATCTGTTTTTGAATGAACGTCTTGAGCAACAAATATCAAATCAGAGAGCTGCGGATTTCTGGTTGTCTTTTTGGCATGCAGTTCATCAACAAGCAGCAAATATTAAAAAGCAGGCAATTCAGTATTTTGAGCACTGGCAGTTGTTTCCTGGTATTCACCCGTCAGAGATAAAACTGGGAGTGCGATTGGTCGATGAGAGTCTGCCTTACACCATGGCGCCGCATATTGATCAGGCCTTTAAGCTCGCAGTAATGGTTGTTTATCTACACAGTGATGAGTTGATGTTTTCACAAGGCACTCAACTTTATAACAAGCAAGAGAACGATTCGCTTTCGGCTGTCTCAGCCCTGCCTTTTGAGCCCAATGCGGGCGTTTTTATGCCGAGAGTTCGAAACTCATGGCACGGCGGGCATTGGTCCGGATATGGGCATCGGAAAACACTTCATTTTTATTTTTTTAAAGCACAGGGAGAAGGGCAACAACAGCACATTTCTCCCGTTTATTTTTAGTGGTTAACGCGCAGAGGTAAACAATGCAAGTCAATGCATCAGCACGAAAAGTACAGGACTTAAAGCCATTTCCAGATTTGCAAGAGGTCCTGCAATATGAAAATCAAAATGTTGTAGATGGCCTGCGAAAGGCGCTAGATATAACGCAAGAAACGGCACAAGAATTATTCAAAGAAGGCGTAAAATGGCTTTGGTACTGCTGCCACCCGGACACCAAAAATTCGCGTAATATTGACAATGCCATGTTGATCATCGACGAGGTCTGGCACACCTTCATACTTTACACCGGGGACTATTTTAGTTTTTGTCATCGTTATTTCGGACGCTACATTCACCACGCACCAACCACAGCAGCTGAAGCGGCCAAACAACGCGCTGAATCAAAAAAAGACCGTATGTTGCGCAAGCGCAAACAATACGAATTGATTTTTGACATCTTAGGTAAGGAAACATTTATCCGTTGGTATCACGAGTACCCGGAAATCTACTCGCGCGAAAACATACTGGCGCTGCGCAGAAAGTAATTATGTCATTGAGTAGCAGTACTATTCTGGCGCACCCGGATCTGGTGAATGCGGAAGCGGTTTTAGGTCTTGGTAGCTTTTTTGAGGGACGTCATGGGGAAACCAGTGACGTTGATTTGATTGCCATAATGCCTACGCAAAATGTCGTCAAGAAAATCCTTCCTTATCACGCGCATTCACTGGATGTCACGATATGCTCGCTGCCCTATTTTATCTTTACTTTCGCTAAATCTGAAGGTGCGGCACATTGGCGTGAAAGTTTGCATGAGGCGGTGATCTTGAAAGACGATACCGGGAGTCTTGAGCAATGCCTTGAGTGGATTAAAACCCAATGGCAAGAACAGCGTTTTTGGACCACTGATGCTCATATTTGCGCCACTAAAGCCAGGCTAATGAATCTCGAGCGAAAATTAGCTAACACGGCAGTTGAGGAGCAGCTGCAAATGTTGCATTACATGAGTGAGTGGACACAATGCGCTTATCAACTAATGTGTTTGAAACAAAAGGTTTTACCGGCTTATAACCCAAGACTAATCACACAACATCTAAATCGGGAATTCCCCGAGCTCGCTCAGAAGATAAATACCTTAGCCGAGGCCTCACACAGCGAAAAACAGGTACTCATCGCCGCGACAACTCAGGAGGTTTTAGCTGAGAGCTTCCCTCGAATCAATGCCGAAGGCATCGTGTTTCGCAAACCTATCTCTAATATGCGCTTAAAAGGATTGGTTCCCGATGAACTTGCAAACCTTATTTAGAAAAGAAGCGCTGGAGCATAATCACAATAGGTTAAATGGCTCGGTGGTGCTCAATACGCCGCCTTCCTACAATTTACTACTGACCTTTTTTAGCGTGATTGCTATCGCGAGTTTATTGTTCATCGCCATTGCACAGTTCAAAGATCAAAAAACCGTCACCGGCTATCTGGTTTACGATCAAGCCGTCGTAAAGATATATCCCACTTCGGATGCGATTATCAAAACACTATTAGTGAATGAAGGCGATGCAGTGAGTGTCGGTCAGCCGCTAGCGATAATACGCCGTAATTCGCACCGACTTGATGGTTCTTCCAACGACGAACAGTTGAAACAGGAATTGGAAAAGCAGCTTGCCTCACTGCAACTTTCTAAAAGTGATGCCATCGAGGATATAGATTTGCGCACCGCGTCACTGCAGAAAGAAGCCGAGAGCCTTGTGGCTAAAATTGAAAATCTGAATCAGAAAATCACAATCATTGAACAGCGTATTGCATTGTCTGAGGCAACACTTGCCAGTCAAAAATCACTGGCAACGGTGGGCGGCGTATCTGAGCTGGATATTGCGCAATCCAAGGCAGAATATTTGCGTTTACAGGAATCACACCTGGAACAGCTCAATACCCTACTGGGACTTAAAAATTCGCAACAGCAAAATGAACAACAGCGTAAGAATTTACCTCTGGAGAAGCGCAAACTACTACTGGATATTGACACCGAAGTTTCTGCGCTGACTCGCAGTTTACTCTCTATGTCCGACGAAATTGAGTACGAAGTTCAGGCAAGAAATGCCGGCATAGTTAGTAACATCGTGGCCAAAGAAGGCGAGTTTGTCAGTAATCAATTTCCCCTTTTAACGATTACCCCAGCAAACAGTGAGCTGCTTGCTGAATTACTTGTACCCTCGCGCGCTATCGCTTTTATCGAAGAAGGCCAGGATGTGTACATCCGGTTTGATGCTTTTCCAAACCAGATATATGGCGATGTCGAAGGCCAGGTGAGCGAAATATCTCAAAGTGTGCTTCGGCCCGACGAGTGGAGCAACCCGTTGAATATTGCCGAGCCGGTATATCGCGTTAGAGCCTCACTTGCAGAGCAGCAAATGGTTGGCAAGGGACGTGCTGTGCCGCTGAAAAGCGGCTTGAGATTGCAGGCTGATATTGTCATGGAGCAGCAGACATTCCTGATGTACCTGCTCAGCCCGTTGCTCGAATTAAAGAATAGCCTGTAGGGAAACAACGACAAAATGAATAAGCTACCTGTTTATCTCCAGTCTGAAATAGCTGAATGCGGTCTGGTTTGTGTCGCCATGATGTTGTCTTATCACGGCAGCCATCAGAATCTGGTCAGTTTACGGCGCAGACATCAGGTTTCCTCGCAGGGCTTGACATTGGATAATCTCGTGGATATTGCCCATGTTAACGGTCTTGTGGCGCGCCCTCTGAAAGTTGAAATCGACGCCATTAAGCACATCAACTTACCCTGTGTTTTGCACTGGAATATGAATCATTTTGTGGTGCTGAAAAAAGTCACAGCGAAACATGTTGTGATACACGATCCCGGGCAGGGAGTGCGTCATATCTCCTTATCTGAGTTTGGAAAATCTTTTACCGGCGTCGCGCTAGAGCTGTTTCCCGGTGAGAGCTTTGTGAAAAAAGAAGTGAAAGAGATCTTTTCCATCAGGCAGCTTTGGCAGCAAATCACGGGGCTAAAACGCAATTTGGCAAAAGTGTTTGGGTTGTCCTTGTTTCTGCAACTTTTTACCTTGCTCGCGCCCTATTATTTGCAGGTGGGAATAGATCGTATTATACCAACCCACGACAGCAGTTTACTGATCGTCATAGCATTTGCATTTGGCCTTGTATTGGTATTTCAACAGATTGCCACGCTACTGCGATCATTTGTCATTTTTCACCTGGGATCACTATTCAGTATTCAGGTGTCGGGTAGCCTTTTTAAACATCTCTTGAGTTTGCCCTTGAGCTTTTTTGAAAAGCGCGATGTTGGCGACATCGTGACCCGTTTTGATTCCTTAAACAAAGTCAGAGACTTTCTAACATCCAGCCTGATTACGCTTATTATTGATGCTCTGATGGCGCTCACCCTGGTGATTGCCATGTTTTACTATCACGCCGGGATTACTGCACTGGTGCTGTTTTTTGTTGCGATTTACGCCGCAGTCAGGGTGATTGCCTTTAAGCGCTTTAGACAATTGAACGAACAAGAAATCAAAGACAGAGCGAGAGAACGCAGCAATTTTATTGAGAGTATTCAGGGTATTCAGACCATCATGGGCTTCGATGGGCAGAGCAGGGCATCTTCGCAATGGATGAATTTCAATTCCGAGTACGTTAACAGCAACTTAAAAGTGAAGAAAACCAGAGAATGGTATCGATTAATCAATGGCCTGAATTTTGGTGTGGAGAATATCCTGGTGGTTTACCTGTTTATTCTAAGCGTTATTGCCGGTCAGGCGACAATCGGTATGTTAGTGGCTTATTTAGCGTACAAACGTATTTTTATCAGCCGTATCAGCTCGTTGATTGACAAATTAATGGAATTTAAAATGTTGCGTCTACATCTTGAACGAGTCTCAGATATTGCACTCACGGAGCCTGTTCGGGAGCCAGCTACGCCCAAACCCCCAAAATTTAAGGGCGACATCGAACTAAAAGACGTCAGCTACCAATACGACGAGTTTTCCGACCCTGTTTTCAGCAATCTCAATCTCAGTGTTCAACGCGGTGAATATATTGCAATTACCGGTTTGTCGGGCAGTGGTAAATCTACCTTAGTGAAAATACTGTTGGGTTTGCTTGAACCGAGTAAGGGAACTCTGTCGGTGGATGGTGTCGATCTGCGCCGCTACGGCGCGAAGAATTACCGAGAGCATGTGGCGAGTGTGATGCAGGATGATCGTTTGTATGCCGGCTCTATCCTCGAAAATATTACTTTTTTCGATGCCACACCAGATGTGAAAAAGGCGATAGAGTGTGCCCAAATTGCCCATGCTCATCGCATGATTTTGAGTAAGCCAATGGGCTACAACAGCCTGCTCAGTCATCAAGGTGGAGGACTCTCAGGTGGAGAAAAGCAGCGTATTTTGTTGGCGCGAGCCTTGTACAAAAATCCGGTTATTCTCATTATGGATGAAGCGACCAGCAACCTGGATCTGCGGGTGGAACGCTCTATTGGTGAAGCAATATGTAAGTTGCAAATAACGCGTATTGTAATCGCTCACAGACCGCAAACCATTCAGAGTGCGGATCGCATATTTCGGTTAACTTCCGAGACATTATTGGATGTTACTGAAAAACATAAAATCACCCAGATAGCACCGGCCCAAAACGCATGATCCAGTTAACCAATTCAGACATTGCACTGCCAGATAGCGAGTCGGCACTGGACTCATTGCAAGAGATCGTAGAACGGCTTGCAAGCCAGACCCCGGTGCAATGTGTTATCGGCTATGGCTCTTATTTTAGCGGAACTGCCCAACCGCACAGCGATGTAGATGTGTTGCTTTTGTCTAAATCGCATGCCTATGAAAAACATCTCATTCAACGACAGCGTACTTTTGAGCTTGTTCATATTGGTATTCGCCGGTTCAGGACAATGTTGCAAAAAGGACATGTCTGTTACGTGCCTGCAATGCTTGAAGCTAAGGTGTTATACGATGCGCCAGACCTGACTACTGAGCTATTAAGCCTCGCCAGGGCTCGTTATCAGTCTGGTCCTGCAGCACAACATGATCCGGGTTTTGCAACGCGGTTAAAGTCCAGAATCAATACTCTTTATCAGGACATGCAAGACAGTCTGGAAAATGCTGCCACATTCCAGTTGCTTCACGCTCAGCTTATTAGTGGGTTTTATACTTATCTTTGTGCGATGAACAGAGCGTGGGGAAGGTCGGAGAAAAAAATGTTGCAACACATTGCGGAGATATCACCCGCATCGGAGCAACTGATCATGGCGAGTCTTAGCAAAAGTGCAACAGACGAAAAACTTGCTCATGTAAGCAGGTTGCTCAAAGAGCATGAGGTTTTGATGGGCAACGAGGTTATTAATTATGCCTAGTTGCGCCTTAATGCCAACATTTACCATGGCGCAAATTCTAACAAGCAACAGTGTTAGCGCACTGGCTTATATCGGATGAGGCCATAAGTATGAAGGCGATGACGAATGACTATTACCAAAAGCGCATTCAAAAAGGCCACAGCAAAATAGTGGAAGCTGCTATTGTGCACAACCATTCGCAGTATTCTGTGGCGATTGATTGTGGCTGCGGTGTCGGCAATGATGCTCGTTACTTGCAGGAAAAAGGCTATGAAGTCCACGCCTTTGACAAAGACGAACGCGCCATTGCACTTTGTCGCGAAAACGCTCCCGTAACGGATAAACTACATTGGTATCAGGCCAGTTTTGAGGACTTTGCCTACCCGAAAGCAGGGCTTGTCATTGCTAATTCAGCCTTGTTTTTTTGTAGGGAATCGCATTTTTATAGCGTATGGCATCGCATAGAGGATGCGCTTGAGCCGGGGGGTGTGTTTTGTGGTGACTTTCTCGGTGTTGACGACGATAGCAATCATGCTAAAAACAAAACCTCTACTAAATTTTTCACCAAGGCTCAACTGCAGCAATTATTTACTGGGTTTGACGTGATAGGGATAAAAGAGCGCAACGGCCTCTATCCCACTATGACAGGACGTGAAAAACACTGGCATGCGTTTTCTGTTATCGCTCGCAAGCCATTCTGACTATGAAGGTGGGATATGGGCACAGTGCGTGCCCATTTTTTGGTTAGAAAGAAGCCTGTAGTCCGATATGAACATTTCTACCTTCGGCAAATAACCTTTCGCCTGCTGGCTGCTCTATCCCCTGGATTCTATTCACTCCGCCAAGATGAGGTTGCCAGGCTTTATCAAATAGATTGGAAATCGTCCCGGTCAGTGTAAGGAACTCATTAAACTGATAAGAGAGATTGCCATTGACGATACCATAGCCCGCACTGGGTGTTTCATTCTGTAAGCTGGAGGTACGGGTTTGGCTGGCGGCTAATTCGGATTCCAATGTTGCGCTCCAGGCGCCACTTTGCCAGTTTAATCTGGTTACCAGTGTCGCGGGTGATATGCGATAAAGTGGCTCATCAATATCATCTCGCTCTCCTCGCACAATCGATGCCGCCATATCGAGCGTTATTGTTGGGGAGATGCTCATATTTAGCTCCAGGTCGGCACCATACAGGGTGGCATCGGTGTTTTGCCACTGCAGCGGGCTGTCGCCACTCATCATCATTGATACCATGTTGGCTGTTTGGTTAGTGGAAGGCTCGCCAACAATGTAGTCGTCGATACGCTGATAGAATATTCTCGGCATGATACTTAAACGACTGGTGCGGTAGTTAAGGCCCAAATCAATTTGATGTGCTGTCTCTTCTATAAGCTCCTGGTTACCTAAATAATTCCTGCCATCGGCTAAACCCGCCGAGATCCCCAAAGGTAACCAAACATAAAGCTCTGTATAGGCTGGAGCGCGATTTTTTTGTGCCAATGCCAGTTGCCAGCTTAAACGTTTGTTGATGTCGTCACTTAAATGCAGGCTTGCATCGACAAAACTAAAGTCCAGATTGCGTTGTGCGCTGTTAAAGTCGTCTACTAAGATACCAATATTGGGATTCATCATGGCCATCGTATTGGCAACGTCACTGGCGTCACTTTTTACCTGAGTGTAACGGGCGCCAATTAACCATTCGAAATCCAACAGTTCGCTGTCCCACTGACCATATACGCTGCTTAACTGCTGCTCAACATTATTGAAGTTATTGATGGTGAGATTTTCCATCTGCGGGTTGCTAATAACGGAGTTGTGTTTAGTTGTGTGCCAATTCAGGCCGCTTTCCAGGTTGCCATTAAGCAGTTTGTCTTTCCATACTAAAGAATAGCCCCTGGCAAGACTATCCACGGTATTGAGTCTGGCCATTTGAGGCATAGTGGAGGGACGAAAATCAACGTTGTTCATACCATGTTGGTTGCTATTGCCATGAAACTTTAGCGTCAGAGAACGGTGCGCGTTAGTCTGCCAATGATAAGACAGCCGATAGATGGCAGCATCTATGTATTGGATATCCATCGCCAAAGCGGCTGTACCCGTGTGGTCGGTATCAGCCTTATGGTAATAACCCTGCAATTGGTGGTCGCCATGTCGAAAGCCTGCGGCAATGCCTGCCATTTGTCGATCGTAAAAACTGTTGGGCACCAGGTTTCCATTACCATCTTCTATGTCATCCCGTTGCTGGCTCAGCGCAAAAGTTTGCAGATACAGGTTTTCACTGTAATAACCCAACACACCACTATGGTTTCTGGCGTCCCCTAACTGTCCGTGTTGCAAAGTCAATTGACCTTGCCAGTTACTTTGTTCAGAGAATAGGGCATCGGCATTTTGTTGGATTTCTATGGCACCACCGAGTGATTGCGCGGCAACAGACACAGGCGCGATTCCGCGATGCAAGTTCAATTCGCTGCCAGGCAAGGCAAAGACATTGGATAAGGGCGGGTCCATGGCATTGGGTCCGGCACCTGTCACAGGTCCGCCTTCGACACTGACATGAACTCGATTGCCAAACAAACCTCGGTATTGGGCGATAGCGGACAAGGGACCATTGCCATTGCCGCTTAAACCGGCAAGGCGTTTTAGTGCATCACGTAAATCCGGGGAGTGGGTGTCACCCGGAACCAGCTCTACCGAGCTTATGGTGTTATTGGTTTGACCCAGAACTTTGACGTGCTCAAGGTGTTCTTCTGATGCTTGTAAAAAAGGGCTGAAAAGTATTGCAGAGGCTAGGCTTGTAGCCATCAATGAGGTACGCAATTTCATTTATTTAATTCCTTTACCTGCCCTTCAAGGGCATAAAAATCTGATGAATTCCCGCAGCAATAAGCCGGAAACGTCCTATGCTTCAGCATGCGAGAAGATTGAATTTTTTAGGGTGATTAAATAAGTGAAGGAGGAGCGCGGGATAGTGGACTTTGATAGGCAAATAGCGTGTAAGGGCGCTGATTCAGGCGAGCAATAAGAGCGCGAAACACCTGAAAGTTTACCAATACCGCCGTTTCCGATAGTTTGGTAAAAGGTTGAATATCGGCATATTCCCCAACAGGACATAAGTGCTCAAAGGAGGCGTTTTGGTACTCTTCCGGTGCATCCACAAAAACAAAAGCACCGGCCTGCTCCGTCAGGCTATAGGATATCCATTTCATTTGTGTACCGGTACATATCAGCTCAATATCCCCCTGAATCCTATCCTGAAATGCGGCGAGTTGATCTTGCTGAACAAACGCAGTAAGACTACTTTGCAGCAGTAGCGATAAGACTAAAAAAAAGTGGAGGAATCGAGTCAACTTAACCAGCACTAGAGAAGTTCGAGACCCTAAGTGTACCTCTATGCAAAAACAAAACAATGAAAAATAAAGACATTTTGTTGCTTGAACTAGTCAATGAATGCGATGTGGGTAGCTATCTACAGATTGGTTTAGTTGGCTTGTAAAGCAGGTGGGTTAGTAAAAGGGACGATTCGTTTTAAACCGCCCAAGCCTCTTTTATTTCAAGCCTTTTAGATGCCATCTGGTAAATTCCTCTGGCGTTAAAAAACTCCAGGCGATAAAGCGGCTTATCTTTTGCCCTTGCGACATTTTTACCACTTTAATTTGTTTGGCGTTGGCCTTTTTCAGAGCGAGTTTAATGGGACTGACATTGTCTTTTTTAGACACCAGTGACGTAAACCAAGCCACTTGCTGCTGATAGTGGCGGCTTTCTCGCACCATATTGCGAATAAAGGCAAGCTCCCCGCCTTTACACCAAAGTTCATTGGCGCGACCTGCAAAGTTTAGTGTTGGAGGAACATTCTTTTGTTGAGCTTTTCCTAAGTTTTGCCACTTTCTGTTCGTACCTTTAGCCGCTTGTTCTGGCGAGTCATGAAAAGGCGGGTTACACATGGTTAAATGGAACTTGTCATGTGCTTTGATCATTCCATGGAATATTTGATGGGACTGCTTTTGATGGCGCACTTCGATGGCCTTTGGTAAGCCGTGGTTAGCATTAACGATCTGTTTTGCAATTTTGATAGATTGGAAATCGATATCCGTTGCCACAAAACGCCAGCCATAACTCTTATAACCAAGCAGTGGATATATGCAGCTGGCACCTGTTCCGATATCTAAAACTTTTGCTTTGTTGTGGCCAGACTCGCTTTGAAAAGTTGAATGAAGCAAGTCCGCTAAGTAATGAACATAATCCACTCTTCCCGGAATCGCAGGACACAAAGAGCTTTCAGGTATATCCCAGTGCTCAATACCGTAATCATCTTTGAGCAACGCTTTATTGAGCAGCCTAACTGCTGCCGGGTTAGCAAAATCAACAGTTTGCTTGCCGTGTTTATTCACTATAAAGCGGGCTAATTCAGGAACCGCCTTGCAAAGTCGATCAAAGTTGTAATCTTGATTGTGTTTATTTTTGGGATGGAGTTTTGCTTTTGAGTTCACACAGCTTGAGTCTATTTTCAATGTGTTTGCAGTTTATCAAAGGTACTCATATTAATTCCAATAACAAGCGGTGCTTTTACCTCAAACTCGCTTCTTCTGATTGCAGGTGAAGCCTGGCTCTGAATGCACACTTGCAGGCATCTGAATTATTCTGGAAAGATTTTGAACTGCTTTCGCAGGCCCGAAAAGGAAAAATAAAGGATGTATTTCAATTTTGATTTGGTTAATATTTTACACTGTCTTGGCGCGGATAATTCTGTGGACGTGATAATTCTAACCCTATTTTCAGACCAGGAGAGCATACATTGAAAAGCATTGTAGCAAGGATTCTTTTCTTCATTGTATTTACAGGTGCAAACACAGGATACGCTGATGAAACCCATGACGTTTATCAAAAGACGGGAGCAATTGGTTATCCGACAATTCAAAAATTTAACATAGACGCTGAATCCCTTAAGCAAAAGAGGGAAGTGCTGGTGTCTCTTCCTTCGGCATATATAGAATCTGGCCCCCGTTTAAAATATCCGGTAGTTTTTGTATTGGATGCAGAATTGATGTTTTATCCCATTGCAGGTCAAATATATTTTCAGGGTATGAATAGTCAGATGCCCGAAGCCATCGTGGTAGGCATTCCAAATTTACCTGGGGAAAGGCGAGCTATAACTCCAACGCCTTTGAATCGCAATGGCGAACCTTTGTGGTTTGGCGGAAAGCAGGAGCAATACCTGCAGTTTATTGAAAATGACATTATTCCCTTCATTGAAGAAAGGTTTCACGCAGCTGACTACAAAGTACTGGTAGGATTGTCGCCAACTGGCCAATTTGCATTGCACAGTGTCTGGAGTAGACCCGGTTTGTTTGACGCGCACGTGGCGATAAACACAGCAGATTTCAACGCGGTTGGATACGAAAAAAGTAGTGTGTTTGAGAAAATCGCCGCCACCATAGCAAGTCATAAGCAACTCTCCGGGCACCTCTATATCTCAATGCCAAAATCAGGAGGGGGACAAAATCCACGGATCTTGCAGGGGTACGAAAAGTTTGCATCGGCACTAAGATCTCTCAACAGCCCCAATTTCAAGTATAAACAAGAGTTAACAGAAAATGATGGTTATGCGGCGGTGTTACCCGCTGTTAACTCGGCACTGCGCTCTATATTTCCTCCAGAACAGTGGGACCCTAACTATCGAGACTTTATGAGTGAAGAGCCCGGTCAAACTATCCAAAATATAAAAAATTACTACCGGGATCTTAGCGAAAAGGTTGGATTCGAAGCTGTCCCAAAAGGGGAGCGCTATTACAATCGCAACAGATTAAAGAGAATTGGCTATGTACTCCTTCAGCAGGAAAGAACAGCGGAAGCCATCGAGATATTTGAATATTGGCGCTCCCTCTATCCAAATTCAGCTAACGCATACGACAGTTTAGCAGATGCCTGGGCACAATCAGGGAATACTCAAAAAGAAGCTCAATTAAGAAAAAGAGCAAAAGAACTGGCGCAGCAAAACGGGGATTTCAGACACGCCATATTTTGAATGCGCTATTTATTTTAAGTGCATTAATAAAGAAGGCACTTTCAGCGAGTTGTTTGCCTGATTCAGGTGATTGAGAAATACATCCGGCACGCATTAGCGGGCTAGTTTGGATGCAGCATTGCAAAGCCTGTTGAAGTTATATTTTTGTTTATGCATATTTCTGTCTGGGAAATTTTGCTCTTCACAGCAGTTCGAATCTATATCAGTCAGATCAACACTGTAGTTTATCTAACAACGAGCAAGTTAAAGCGCGCTTTGCGTAAAGTCTTTCCAGGATAACAGAACAGATTCAAAATCTTGTAATCCACAACCTGCGATGACGTTGCTGCACCATTCTGCGCCTTCTGGTGCTTCGTCTTCTGAATAGGCGTGAGAACGTACTTCCACTTCTTCAGAGGACAACAGCAGATCATAATTTTTGCCGGTTAACTTGAATTCTTGTATCTGCTTGTCATGCAGTCTTTGTATGGTATTTATTAGATTGGTAATCT
This sequence comes from Planctobacterium marinum, assembly GCF_036322805.1. Lineage (GTDB taxonomy): Bacteria > Pseudomonadota > Gammaproteobacteria > Enterobacterales > Alteromonadaceae > Planctobacterium > Planctobacterium marinum_A. The sequence goes on from NZ_AP027272.1 coordinate 456,635, forward strand.
TGGTTTGATCGTCACGCAACTCATCTGAAAACCAATATCCGAACGCTTCACCACCCATTTCAAACGTTGCGCTAGGGTATTTGGAGAAACGCATTGTAAATTGATATTCCACTTATTTTTGGCCTCTTCATCGGGTGTGCTATCGCTTAACCACTATTGCTCAAATTTCGGCGAGCGATTATACCAAACTAAGTTGAGTATATATGCTGATTTCTGTGTATTGGAGATCAAAGGGGTCAGGTTCGCTGAAAAATAAAACGCAAGTTTCAGGCACAAAAAAAATCGACTTACTTCGGTTTAGTCTCTATTCAAAAGAGATGGTACCAGAGGGTGAAAGAGGCTGTTTTAGCCGCGAAGCGGCGCGCCGACTAAACGACTGCACATGGGTGAGGCGAGTTTCTTTAGGTGCAACGCACCGCCTCGCTGAACGGCCTGCCAAGGATGGCAGGACTGGGTGACGATCATCAGGGATGTGTTTAAGATGAGCGTAATAGGGAGCGGTATTTGCTTGCACGTTATTCCTAAGCTGGGTGAGTTACTGGGATGGTTCAGACAGCCGTAAACACTAATCTCAATTCGGAGAACTTGATGTAATTTGACCGGGGACCGGTTCTTTAGTCCGGCGGCTTACAAATTAACAAGCCCTAGATACAACACTATTTTGCCTGGAACAAAATAGGACAGCTTTAGCTGGCTTGCGGAGCAAGTGGCCGGTTAAATGTTCCCGACATAACCGGCATTCCTTACATCAATGTAAATCAGTATCAGGGACGATACGAGCAAAACCCGCAGCAATTCTCTATTTTAATTTTAAGACACAAAAAAACCGACTTGCGTCGGTTTATTATCTCTTAGTAAGAGATGGTACCAGAGGCCGGACTTGAACCGGCACAGTATTGCTACCGGCGGATTTTGAATCCGCTGCGTCTACCAATTTCGCCACTCTGGCACTGAGTTGTGTTCCTGAAGTTCTTCAGGAGGCGAGAATTATATTCAGTGTATTGTGACTTGCAAGTGTTTTATGACACTTTCGATACATTCTGCTGAAAGATTGCGCAATCCTTGTGGTTTATTAGACATTACGGACAGAGTTTCCCTTTGCTAAGGCTCAAACCCTGGCTTTTTTCGCCAGTTATCGCTGTATCACTAAAGCTTTACTGCTAGAATCCGCATCGATTGGATTGGAGTAGGCTCAATGCAAAACAGTTTTCCTCGCGCTGGTTTTTTACGTCGTCTTGCAGCTATGGTGTACGATCTGCTGGTGGCCGTTGCCGTGGGTATGGTGGCAGCGATGGTGATGACCGTAACCCTCATTTTGTTATTCGAAAATGGTGTACTGGATAAACAAGGAATGGAACACGTTAGTGACATCATTCAAAACTCTGTGTTTTATCGCTCCCTGGTTCAAGTTTGGGTACTGTCTTGGGTGGTAGGCTTTTTTGTCTGGTTTTGGCGTAATGGTGGCCAAACTATTGGTATGCGTGCCTGGCGCATGCGCCTTTACAGCACCAACGATAAACCTATGGGCTATGGTCGCGCATTTCTGCGTATGCTTTGCTCTATCGGCGGCTTGGGTACCTTGTTAGTGTTGCTGGATTTCAAAAACAAACAATCGCTGCAAGATAGACTGGCCAGCACCGAGATACGGGTGTTATCCAAAGAAGCTAATGATCATAAAAACTGGTAAATGCATTCTGGCAACCTTTTGCTTGTCAGAGAACCGGTTGCTATTTATTGTCGCTTGAGTAACTGCATCGCCACAAAGGCAAATACCACACTGGGCAACAGGGCGCCTAAAAACGGTGGCACTTGATACACCAGACTCAACGGTCCGAACACTTCATTACTGATAAAGAAGCCGAACCCGGTGAGAACACCCATGATAATCCGGGCCCCCATAGTAACACTTCGCAGCGGGCCGAAGACGAACGACAACGCCATCAAGAGCATGACTCCCACGGAAATCGGCTGCAGTAGCTTGCGCCAATATGCCAAAGTATACCTTGACGAGTCTTGACCATTGTTATTCAGGTATTGGATATAATCATTTAAACCAGAGATAGACAGGGCTTCGGGTTTAACGGTTACTACGCCGAGTTTGTCCGGGGTGAGTGTCGATACCCATTGTGACTCGTATTTTGACGTGGTGGTAACACGACCGTTTATTTTCGTAAACCTTACTCGTTCCAGGCGCCAGGCATCGTTATCAAAGTGGGCTTCTTTGGCTACTGTGATCTGAGTTAGCCTGCGCTGCTCATCAAATTCGTAAACGGTGATATCTCGCAACGTATCTTTATCAATAACTTCGCCAATACTCACGAACTTGTCGCCATCTTTAGCCCATGTGAGGCGATCTGTGGCAAACAGGCTACCACCGGAAATAGCCTGAGCGCGGATCTCTTTGGCCTTAGCTTCGGTGGTGGGGGCTACCCATTCACCCAATGCCATGACGAACAACACCATCACCAGTGCAGATTTCATGGCCGACATAATGATATTCCAGCGACTCAAGCCAGATGCCTGCATCACCGTAAGCTCGCTGCTACTGGCTAGCATGCCCATACCGGTTAAACCGCCAATCAAGGTCGCCATCGGGAAGAATTGCTCGATTTCGCGGGGCATGGATAAAAACACATAGATAGCTGCAACGGTCAGGTCGTAGTTACCTGTACCGACTTTTTTAAGCTGTTCGATAAAGCTGATTAATGAACTAAGCCCCACCAGAACTGACAGGCTCAGAAAGGTAGTACCCAATAATGTGCGTGCCAGATACCAATCTACGATTTTAAACACGGCGCAGCCCCCTGAATTTAGCCCGCACTTTCACGCCCAAGGTTCGCCCCTTGAGGATCAGCACCATGCCCACTAATAGCATCACGATGTGTACCCACCAAAGGCCAAGTTGAGGGGGGATTTTGCCATCTTCCAGTACTTCACGGCCCATCATGAGCAGCAGGAAGTAACCTAAATACAACAAGATGGCCGGAAATAGACGACCAAAGCGCCCTTGGCGTGGATCGACTGAACTAAGTGGCACGGCGATAATTACTAAAAAGGGAATGGATAAGGGAATGGCAATGCGCCACTGAAATTCAGCAATGGCATCAAGGCTGTTTTCTTGCATCAGGGTTTCGGTGGAATAGGCACTCAACTTGCGGCGCTTCTGTTCCGCTTGCTCCTCTCCTAATGCGATTTGTACCTGGTATTCATCAAATTCCACCACGCGATAATCTCGCATGCCTAGTTTGCCTTCGTACTGATTACCAGAAGTGAGTATTAACTTTTGCGAGCCATCAGGGCTTTCGGAAATATAGCCGCCTTCGGAATGCACGATATGTACAGCCTCGCTGGCTTTTTCCGGATCGTGCTGGGCTACGAAGACGTTTTTAAGCTGATTATCGCCGTCAATTTCCTGCACAAACAATACCGCTTTTTTGTTGGCAGTTTCTTCAAACCGACCGGGTAGCAGAGCAGACAAGCCGGATTCGGCGGTGAGTTGTTCTTCTAATTGGTATTCAATTTCGGTGGCAAGTGGCGCTAACCAGAGGGTCAAGGAGGCACTCACTAGAGACATGAATAGCGCCAGAACCAACATCACACGCGCCACGTACCATTCACTGATGCCACAAGCCCGCATAACCGACATTTCACTGTCGACATGCAAACGGCCATGGGCCAGCATAATGCCCAAAAATACGCTTAAGGGCAGGATCAGAGCTGCTAATACAGGCGTCTTCAGTGCCAGGAAATTAAGCACCAGCCCGGCAGGGATATCGCCATTGGACGCTTCTGCCAGAACACGAACAAATTTTTGAGTAACAAAAATCGCCATTAAAACCAGAAAAACGGCGAGTTGGGATTTGAAGGTTTCCTTCAACAGATATCTGAATATGAGCACGATTTATCCGGTCGAAAAGATGTATTTTTACTGGCAAGCACAGGAATTTTAAGTAAACTAAGTATTTTTATAAGTTTAAAAAATAAAAACTGCACCCTACCTGAATAAAAAAGCCAACATTATCATTATGAACGTTGAATGAGGGGCTTGTAAACCTGCCTTTTTCGACAACGAAAGACTTTTTTTGTTCGGTTGCACGTAGCACAAAGGTAAAATTTGCTGATTTTTACCAATTAGGCTACTGAAATGAGAGAGGAACAACGATGGAATTTCATGTAAAAAGCGGTAGTCCGGAAAAGCAGCGCAGCGCCTGTATAGTCGTGGGCGTGTTCGAGCCAAGACGTTTAACGGCGGTGGCGGAGCAATTAGATGTGATCAGCGAAGGTTACATCAGTAATTTGTTGCGTCGCGGCGATCTGGAAGGCAAACCCGGCCAAATGCTGTTATTGCATCATGTTCCAAATGTACTGAGCGAGCGCATTCTTCTTGTAGGTTGTGGCAAAGAGCGCGAACTGGATGAGCGCCAGTACAAGCAAATCATCGCCAAAACCATCTCTACCTTGAACGAAACTGGCTCAATGGAGGCTGTTTGTTTCTTAACGGAATTGCACGTAAAAGGGCGTGATACCTACTGGAAAGTGCGTCAGGCAGTAGAGAGCACTAACGATGCTTTGTATCGCTTTACCCAAATGAAGTCCCGCAAGGATGAAGCCCGTCGCCCATTGCGCAAAATCGTTTTTAACGTACCTACCCGCCGTGAACTAACGGTTGGTGAGCGTGCGGTAGAGCATGGCCTCGCCATCTCTAAAGGTATGGCCACCTGTAAAGATGTAGCCAACATGCCGCCCAACATCTGTAATCCTGTTTACCTGTACGAGCAAGCATTGGAGCTGGAAAAGCAATACGAGAACGTCACGGTGGAGCGTATTGGTGAGCAGGAAATGGCCAACCTGGGCATGAATTCCTATCTTGCCGTTGGACGTGGCTCTCATAACGAGTCAGTCATGACGGTCATGCACTACCGCGGTGGTGCCGCCAGTCACGATCCTGTTGTTTTAGTTGGTAAAGGCTTGACCTTTGATTCCGGTGGTATTTCATTGAAACCAGGCGAAGGCATGGATGAGATGAAATACGATATGGGCGGTGCTGCCGGTGTTTTGGGTGCCATGCATGCCATTCTTGAGTTGCAACTTCCCATCAATGTGATTGCGGTAATCGCAGGCTGTGAGAACATGCCAGACGCTAACGCCTATCGTCCGGGTGATATCCTGACTACCATGTCGGGTCAAACGGTTGAAGTATTGAATACTGATGCGGAAGGCCGTTTAGTATTGTGTGATGCGTTGACTTACGTGGAGCGCTTCGATCCTGATACCGTCATTGACGTTGCTACCTTAACGGGCGCTTGTGTTATTGCCTTAGGTAAGCATGCCACAGGCTTAATGAGTAGCCACAATCCGCTGGCCCATGAGATCATCAACGCTTCTGAGCAAAGTGGCGACAGAGCCTGGCGTTTGCCGTTGTGGGACGATTATCAAGAGCAAATCGAAAGTCCTTTCGCAGACATGGCCAATGTGGGTGGTCGTCCGGCCGGTACCATTACAGCGGCGTGTTTCTTGTCGCGTTTCACTAAAAAGTACCACTGGGCTCACCTTGATGTGGCGGGTACTGCCTGGAATAGCGGTAAGAACAAAGGCTCAACCGGACGCCCCGTGCCACTACTGACGCAATTTGTAATGAATCGCGCCGGTATTGAGATGGAAGATTAATTGCGGCTATGCCGAACGTTACTTTTTTTCTGTTAGCACAACGAAACGATGCCACCGCTGAATCCACTCAGGAAGCTTTTGCCTGTGAGGTGGCAACCCATTATTATCGTCAAAAACAACGTGTGCTGATCCTCTGTGCCAGTCAAAAACAGGCTGAGCGCATGGATGAGTTACTGTGGCAATTACCCGTGGATGCCTTCGTACCCCATAACTTGCCGGGAGAGGGCCCTGAATCGGGCACACCTGTAGAGATCAACTGGCAAAAGCCAGATCGTCTGAACCGTCAGGTGTGCATTAATTTGCAACAGGATATGCCGGCCTTTGCCGCGCAAATTCGCACACTGATTGACTTCGTGCCCGCCGACGACAACGGCAAACAACAAGCACGAGAACGTTATAAACACTACCGCGCGGCTGGCTTTAGCCTTGACACCCGGCCCGCTGAAAATCTGAATGAGACCCCGAATGGATAAGACTTTCAACCCACAAAATATTGAAACCCAGCTGTATCAGGAATGGGAAGAAAAAGGCTACTTCAAGCCCTCTGGTAAGGGCGAGGCCTATTCCATCATGATCCCGCCGCCAAATGTAACTGGCAGCCTGCACATGGGGCATGCCTTCCAGGATACCATCATGGATACGCTTATTCGCTACAAGCGCATGGATGGCAACAACACATTATGGCAGGTGGGGACTGACCACGCGGGTATCGCCACGCAAATGGTGGTAGAGCGCAAACTTGCCAATGAAGAAGGCAAAACCCGTCATGAGCTAGGCCGTGAAAGCTTTATCGATCGTATCTGGGACTGGAAAGCCGAATCGGGTGGCACTATTACCAAGCAGTTGCGCCGTTTAGGTGCCTCTGTCGATTGGGACAGAGAACGCTTTACCATGGACGATGGCTTGTCCGAGGCGGTGAAAGAAGTCTTCGTGCGTTTGTATCAGGACGACTTGATTTACCGCGGTAAGCGCCTGGTAAACTGGGATCCGAAATTACACACCGCCATTTCCGATCTGGAAGTGGAAAACAAAGACAAAAAAGGCAATATGTGGCATCTGCGTTATCCATTGGCGGATGGCGTTACAACAAAAGATGGTAAAAACTACCTGGTGGTGGCCACAACGCGTCCGGAAACCATGCTGGGTGATACCGGCGTGGCGGTTAATCCGGAAGATGAGCGCTACAAAGACCTCATCGGCAAAGAGATTATCTTGCCTTTGGTAAATCGTCGCATTCCCATCGTGGGCGATGAGCACGCCGACATGGAAAAGGGTACGGGTTGTGTGAAGATCACCCCGGCGCACGATTTTAATGATAACGAAGTGGGTAAACGCCATCAGTTGCCCATGATCAACATCTTCTCTATCGATGCCGCTATTTTACCCGCAGGGGAAAGCTATACCTTTGATGGTAAAGAGCTGACCCTGGATGCACCTATTCCTGAATCTTTGCACAATATGGATAGATTCGAAGCGCGCAAAGCCATTGTAGCCAGCTTTGAAGAAGCAGGCTTACTGGAAGGTATCGAAGACAACGCCATGACAGTGCCTTACGGCGACCGCTCTGGCGTCGTTATTGAACCACTATTAACCGATCAGTGGTATGTACGTGTTGCACCTTTGGCTGAGCCGGCTAAAAAAGCCGTTGAAGATGGTGAAATTCAGTTTGTACCCAAGCAATACGAAAACATGTACTTCTCCTGGATGAACGACATTCAGGATTGGTGTATTTCTCGTCAGTTGTGGTGGGGACATCGTATCCCGGCCTGGTATGACGCTGAAGGGAATGTCTATGTAGGCCGAGACGAAGCCGAAGTACGCAATGAACATAAGCTGGCTGATGACATCGCATTGTCGCAAGACGAAGACGTACTGGATACCTGGTTCTCTTCAGCACTTTGGACCTTCTCTACGCTGGGTTGGCCAGAAAACACTGAAGACATGCAGGTTTTCCATCCCAGCAATACCCTGGTGACTGGCTTTGATATCATCTTCTTCTGGGTGGCGCGCATGATCATGATGACCATGCACTTCATCAAAGATGAGAATGGCAAATCTCAGGTGCCCTTTAAAACCGTGTATGTTACCGGCCTTATCCGCGATGAACATGGCGATAAGATGTCGAAATCCAAGGGTAACGTGTTAGATCCTATCGATATGATTGACGGTATTGACCTCGAATCCTTGGTAGAGAAACGCACGGGTAATTTGATGCAGCCACAACTGGCGCAGAAGATTGAAAAGAATACCCGCAAAACCTTCCCCGGTGGTATCGAAGCCCACGGTACTGATGCACTGCGTTTTACCCTGGCCGCGATGGCGTCCACCGGGCGTGATATCAACTGGGATATGAACCGCCTGGAAGGTTATCGCAACTTCTGCAACAAATTGTGGAACGCCAGCCGTTATGTGTTGATGAATACCGAAGAGCACGATTGTGGTGCTAACGGTGGCGAACTGGAGTTTTCTCTGGCAGACCGCTGGATTCAGGGGCAACTGCACAAAACTATCAAGCAATGTCGTCAGCACCTGGATGCTTATCGCTTTGATCTGGCTGCCAATACTCTGTACGAATTCACCTGGAACCAGTTCTGTGATTGGTATCTGGAGTTGACCAAGCCAGTATTGTTCAAAGGCAATGAAGCGCAGCAGCGCGCCACGCGTAAGACCCTGGTTAGCACGCTGGAAGCCTTGTTGCGTATGATGCATCCGTTAATGCCTTACATCACTGAAACCATCTGGCGCAATGTGGCTCCGCTAGCCAACATTGAAGGCGACAGTATTATGCTGCAAGCCTATCCTGCTTATGACGAGAACCTGGTAAATCAACAAGCCATCGATGATCTGGAGTGGGTGAAACAGTTTGTAGTGGGTGTGCGTAATATCCGTGGCGAAATGGATATCTCACCCAGTAAACCTTTATCGGTACTGGTTAAAAACGCCAGCGGCGAACACCAGCGCCGTATGGATGACAATATGACCTTCCTGCAAGCCATGGCAAAGCTGGAAGAGATCACGGTGTTAGCCGAAGGTGAGAAAGGTCCGGCGTCATCCACTGCATTAGTAGGGGATATGGAAATTCTGGTGCCTATGGCGGGGCTTATCGATAAAGATGCCGAGCTGGCGCGTATCGCGAAAGCCCTGGATAAAGCAGAAAAAGATTTTGCTCGCACTGAAGGCAAACTAGGCAACGAGAAGTTTGTTAACAATGCGCCAGAAGCGGTAATCAACAAAGAGCGCGAGAAACTGGAAGAGTTCCGTGTGGCAATGGAAAAGCTGAAAGAGCAAAAAGCCACGATTGAATCTTTGTAACAGCTTTAATCTGATAGATAAAAAAGGCAACACTGGCTTCCTGTGTTGCCTTTTTTTATTGGTATAACTAACCGGTAAACAGGTAGCCTCTGGACCGAATGGTTTTAATCAAATTCGCGGCATTCGGTGCCGATTCAATTTTGGCTCTGAGTGTGGAGATCAGGATATCTGCCTGGCGGTTCTGACCATCGTATTCCACGCCTCGAAGGTGTTGAAAAATGGCTTCACGGCTAATCACTTGCCCTTTGTTCTGCACTAGCATTAACAGCAGATCATATTCATGGGTAGACAGCTCAATGGGCTGGCCATTTTTATTTAACTCGCGCTTATGAGGGCAGAGTGTAAAGTCGGCAAAGCTAAACTCTTCTTGCTGAGAAGCGACAGGACTATTATCCCGTCTTAATACCGCTCTGACTTTCGCTAATAACAACCTGGGCTCTACAGGTTTGGATACATAGTCGTCAGCGCCAATTTCCAGACCTAACACCTGGTCAATGGTGTCTGTTCGGGCAGTAAGCATAACGATCTTAGCGCTGATCTTGTCGCGAATTTGTTTGCAAATTTGAATGCCGTCCAGTTCCGGTAGCATGATGTCCAAAAGGATAATATCGGGCGGGTTAGCAAGTGCTAGCTCAACCGCTCGGACGCCATTTTCTTCGATGGTGCAGTCAAACTCAAACTGTTCGAAGAAGTCTCGCGTTAGTTCTGCCAGAGGTTGATCATCTTCTACAATGAGCATCCGGTATTGACTCATAATTAAAACCTCAACTCTGCACCAATTTGAATAAGACTTTTGTCACTTTTTATGCCGCCATAAACATCGGAATCTCTGAAAGCGCGCTCAGTGGACAGAAACAATGAGGTGCTGTCATTCAACTGATACGTCAGTTTGCCCCGCAAACTGGTGCTGGTATCGTCTAGCGGTTCATCAATTGAATCGGAGTAATCCTGATTAAACCGCGTCGCCGATAGCAGTAAGCTCCAGTCAGGAGCGAAGTCATAAACCGAAGCAAAGGTCAGGCGCAATCCTTTGTAATCTAAATCATCGTCAGCATTGTTATCAGAATAGTCCAGCCTGGTGAGTAGCAGTAGTTTGTTGTTGTAGTACAGCTTAGACCATTTCAGTGATACTTCCCTGATGGTGCTGGAAAAGCCGTAATACCATGTTTCTATATCATCAGTGACAATAACACTGTCCTCGTATTGACGCCCCATCCAGCTCAAGCCAAGCTCCCAGCTGCCCCACGCATTGTAGTAAGTCACTTGCGGTCGCAATTCAGTGGCGCGGATTTGTACCTGGCCGTCACGCTCCAAAAGTCGATGGTGAGCAAAAACAGACCACTTCCAGGTTTCTGCCGTCTGCCATGTGATACCCGTTTCCAGGCGCATCTGGGTTTTATTGTATTGTGGGTGTTGCTGGTTGTCCGTGGTTTGCAATAACAGGCTGTTATGCCAGGTAAGGGTATAGTCATCGGCAAACTGGTATTGGTGGTTGAGTTTCAACCGCCCTTCCACAAAAGCGTTGCTGCTGTCTAACGAAGTGAATTCATATAAACCGTCGTTCTCGTATAGTAAGTTGCCTTCCAAATCATAAATAAATCCGTCCGGTGCCACATAAATCAGCTCACCCTCTTCCGTTTCCAGAAACAATCCATCCAGGAAAGGGTCATCCTCGATAAAATAATCCGCGGAACTGAACCTGACGTTGTCATCATAGCCAGCACTCAATTGTAGCTCACCGCTGAAATGGTGTTTGTTATGCTTATTCTTGGTGATAATGGCAGTGGTAATAGCAGGAGTGGGATGGGTATCTGAGGTGTTTGGTGAAGGTGGCTCAACGGCTTTTTGATTGGCGATATTTTTGTTTGCCATCAGTCTATTAATATTTTGCTTAACGGCTTCTGGCACATCTGGATGATTGAGTAATATTTCGAATTGCGCTTGTGCTTGTTGAGTTTTTTGTAGTTTTAAGTAAATCAAACCCAACTCCAGTCTTGCCCTGTGCATATCAGGGGCGTCTGCCAGCATGTATTTGAGTAGTCCTTCGGCTTGTTGTAACTCTTCTTTTTCGATATGGGCTAATGCAGCAGCAAACACAGGGTTATCTGCTGTTTGTGCCAGGATATGACTGGTTTGGCAAAGGTAAAATAGAAACAGCAGACTTAAATGCTTAAAGAATACGAAGACACGTCTCTGGATAGTGTAATTGCATAAGCCTGCAGTTTTAGAATTCAGTATCATCTTCAATCTCTTCTTTGACTTTAGCTTCCATTGCTTCCAGTTCTGCCATCATTTTTTTCAAATCTTGCATTGAGAGCGTCGTGCCGTCACTTTTGCTCTTATCCTGAGGTGTTGTAATTACGCCATTGGCGTTGTCTAACAGATTACTTTGATCCATTTGATTAATCTGCGCTTCCAATTCTCCCCGGATACCTACGCCATATTCGGGCAAAGGCGAGAGTGCCCATTCTCCCCAATCAATATTTTGATTTTGCCCTGACGCTTGCTTAGAAACGGGTGGCGCCGGGCTTTTATTCGCTGCGTTATCTGTGACCTGGTTCTCAATTTCAGAAGCGTGTGCAACCGCGTTCTTGGGTTGTGGCTCAGTTTTATTCTCGTTGCTTTGGGCAACGGCCAAATTGCTCGAGCTTGGTATGAGAACCCCCAATATGAGCAAGCCTATTAAAAGCCGCCAGCTAATCATGATTTGCTTGCTCCAGAGGAAGGCGTAGCTGGAATCTGGCACCTCCCAGCTCATTGTTACTAGCTTTTATTGAGCCGTGATGTTGCAACACAATTTGGCGAGCAATAGCCAGTCCTAGTCCGTATCCTCCTTTGGCTGAATTTCGGCTCTGATCGGCGCGGAAAAAGGGGTCAAACAAATAGGGGATAACATTTTCCTGTAAACCTTCACCATCGTCGTCTACGACTACTTCAATATCATCGTCATGCTGGATAATTTCTACTGCTATTTGGTTTTTTGCGTAGCGCTCAGCGTTGTGCAGGATGTTTTCAAATAACCGGCACAGTAAAACTTCATTGCCTGCAATGCCGGTGGCGGGTAAATCAGGCGGGATTGTTTTGATATTAAGCTTGGGATTGACTACTTTTAGTCCGTCTACTTGATTACTGATTATGTGAGCTAAGTCCAGTGGTTTGAACTTGATGTCTCGTGTTGCTTCCAGTTTTTCATAGGTGAGCAATTCATCGATGAGCAGATTCAGTTGACGGAGATCGTCATGACAGCTGCGCACCATCTTATCGTCACTGCCCACTTTTTCAGAGATGGCCTCTAAACGAAAATGCAGTTTTGCAATGGGGGTCCGCAGATCATGTGATACCGCTCTGATCATATAAGCTTTTTCTTCCAGTAGCTTTTCAATACGCTGCGCCATATTCTGGATTTTGCTGCTAAGCGCGCTGATCACTTCCTGATTTTCATCTTGCTCAGGTATTTCTGTTGCTGCCGGACTGATGGCATCAACACTGGCTTGTAAGGCCGTTAAACGTTGCCCCAATTTGCGGATTATTAGCATGACTACAACGGCCATGATCAGTAATGCGACTCCTAATACCAAGGCGGCGATGTAATTTGGGTACGGATTGAAAAAGGCAATAGGTCCCAGTACCAGAGCATCGCTGGTTTTGCCCCAAGGGGCATAAACATTAAATGCAGACCCTCGCCCCAACTCTCGAATCACCGCGACCACGGTATCACCATTTTTTAAGCGGCTTTGTTGCCGGCTATCGAGGTTTAGATCGATCTGTGGCACTCTAAATACGCTGTAGTGAAAGTGCTGGCGCATCTCATCGAATGCCGCCTGGCGCTGTTCGGCAGGAAGCCGGCCGAGTTCATTTAGCATAAAAAAGGCCGTAGCAGACAATATATGTTCTGTAATGCCATCAAACTCAATTGAAACCCGCAGGGAACTCTGTGGGGCCTGATAATGGGCGATATATTTCTCTGAAGTTTGAGCCGATGAGTTGTTGACTCGTTTCAAAGAGTATTTGTGCTGCTGTGAAAAAGTGCTTTCAGTAATGGTTAAATTGGCATCTAATAATGATGAAGCCAGGCTTATCCAGCGCACTTGATTGGCTTCTTCCTGTCTGGATATACCCTTGTGCAACAAAGAAGCGGTGCCTTCTAAGACCATTTCAAGGTGTTGCTCGTAGCGGTATTGGTTAATAGAGGACAGCACATAATAACTGCAAAGCAGTACCAGAAAGGTGCTGGCTAAAATACTGCCATAAATCCCTAAAAACAATTTCTGCAATTCAATACTCGCTTATTTTGATAGCTACCGAGTTATTAAGTTTGAACCCGGTGTCAGCAGCGACTTCTACAGGCAATGGTTTTTGTATGGAAATCAGCTTTGGCATTGCTCTGCATCGGTCTTTTTTATTGCGCTGCAAAGTAATAGTGTAGTCATCAGGGCTGCTATTGGATACCTGTAGTGTGAAGTCTTCACTTTTGGTACACCCGGTGGAAGTTACTACGAAACTGATGGCATCTTTCGTGGCTTCAAAACCATAAATAGTTTCTATTTGCTGGGCGTGAATACTTGATTCTGAAGTTGTGTTGGTTGGGCTGTCGCCCTGAGCACAACTGCTTATTAATGACAGTATTGAGAGTCCCATCACACGAGCAAATTTGTAGGTTTGAACATTCAATGCTATCTCTCCTTAAAAAGATAAACTCGACTGCCATTACAAAACGTTTGGGCGGCAATTTGAACCAGATTATTGTATGAAAATTGTAATTATGGGGGATTAAATTTTGCTGAATCCGGGTTGAGAATCATTGCCAGGTTTAGGTTACTTTCCAGCTTTCAAAGAGGGCTTTGGCTGATATAAAACTAGGGTAAACGGGCGATGCAGGTTAATCATTCCAGGTTAGTCATGACTTTTTTGCCGATATTACAAAACTCCAACAATTCCTAACATTCCACTACCTTTCTACAACAAAAACTGGCTATTTTTCATGCTTTCTGAGGGCTTTAATGAAAGTGCAAGTCGTAACCTCAGGAGTAACTACATGTTTAAACTAAATAAATCGATTGCACTGGCGCTGGGCGCTGTATCTATGGTGGGTACTGCACAAGCGTCTGATATTCAACTCAAATTAAAGCAACAACAAAACTTACCAAAAATTATCGGTGGCGTGATCACGCCCGATGGCGAACGCCCGTGGATGGCTTCTTTGCAATGGGATGGGCAGCATTTTTGCGGTGGTTCGGTGATAGAGCAACGCTGGATATTGACTGCCGCCCATTGTGTCGAAGATGTGGCAGAGCAAGATCTCGCTTCCATTCGCGTCCAGGTGAATGTCAACGATCTGAGTAACAATGGTGAAGGAGAGTTTCACTCTGTAGCAAGAGTGTATAATCATCCCGGTTATGCTCAAGGAGAATCTACCGATATTGCATTGTTATATCTGGAGTCGGAAGTGTCATCTTCAGTTCCGACCATTGCGTTGGCCGATGCCAATATGATGGCTGAAGGTGCCGAACCCGGCACGGTGGCAACGGTGAGTGGTTGGGGCAATACCAGTATTAACGGCGAGAATTTTCCGGACCTGATGCACAAGGTGGAAGTACCGCTGGTGAGTAATCAGGTGTGTAATTCAGCTGAAGCTTATAATGGTTCAGTTAAGGATACTGAGCTTTGTGCTGGATTTTCTGAAGGTGGTAAGGATTCCTGCCAGGGCGATAGCGGTGGTCCATTGACAGTATTCTACAATGGCCAGGAGAATCAGGTGGGCGTGGTAAGTTGGGGAGAGGGTTGTGCCTTACCCAATAAGTATGGTGTGTATGCCCGTGTTTCTGCATTGAAGTCTTGGGTGGATAGTACTATGTTTGGTAATTCGGACGTTCCCCCAACAGATCCCGATTTGCCGGGTGATGATCCCGTACCACCGGGTGATCCTGATTCACCAGTAGACGGAAAGTTAGTGAACGGTATGGCCATTCAAGGTCTCAGCGGGGATTGGGATAGCGAGATTTATTTCATTATCGAGGTACCCGACAATGCCAAAATTTTATGGGTGGACATTCGCGGTGACAATGGCGATGCCGATGTTTACATCAAACACAATGCTGAGCCGAGCTTAGGTGATTACGATTATGCGCCTTTCCTGGATGGCAGCAATGAGCACAAGTTGATCCGCAATCCGGCAGCAGGTACCTGGCATATAATGGTGCACGGTTATGATGCTTACGATGACCTGGAATTAATGGGATTTGCTCGCTAAGGCGTATGTTTCGCTTCCCTTTATTAAAGGAAAACAAAGTAGAAAGTAGCACGATACAGCATCGTGCTACTTATTTCGTTTATCTACAAACCCGGTTTAAAGTCGGCGCGATAACGGCGACTAAAAGGCAACTCCTGGCCTTGATGAAGCTGAATTTTGGCATCGCCACTTTCCAGCGGCTCTATAGATTGAACCTGATTGTAATTCACCATATAAGAGCGATGTACCCGCAAGAACTTGTCGCTGTCTAATTGTTCTTCCAGCGACTTCATGGTGCCGCGATAGGGATAAGCGCGACCAGCGACATGCAAATTAACGTAGTTGCCACAGGCTTCCAGCCATTCAATATCTTCAATTTTGACTAAGAATTCTTTGCCCAGCTTTTTAACCAGCAAATGTTGTTTGATGGCGGGTGTCGATTGCTGACTATCATCATCGGAAGTGCCTGGTACCGATGCTTCACCTTGAGCGCGAAACAGCACCAACCGGTAAAGGTAAATTATCACCAGTAAATAAAAATAGGTGCGAAAGTCTTTCGCATATTCGTATAAAAACTCGCTGCCCCAGGGACCAAAGTTGTAATCCCGGCCCATAAACCAATAGCCTGCTTCTCTAATCAATACCATTAAGGTGACGTGCATCGCAGAAAAAGGAATAGTGAATAAGGCGTGCATAAAGATATTGCGCTTGAGTGTGGCAAAACTCACCGGAAAGCGGCTATCAAACCAAAGCAACAACGGCAGCAGAGCGGCGAAAACCAGGGTGCTGGATATTTCCCACAACACGGGCTCCCAAGGGGCGAGACTGGGCGCGTCATTCAGAGCAACATAAACATTCGCTACCACCTGCCAAATGATAAACAACCCCCAAAACAGGACTTCGTAATGGGTTTTATGTCTTAAATATTGTTGCATAGTCATGGCGTTATTATGGTTATGAACCCTGTTCAGTTACAGTTTTCTCGTCCCAGCATACCACCGCTCATCACTAAACGGGAACGATTAAACCTTGCTGACTAGTTCTTGATTACGGATTCAGTCATTTTGCAACCGTGTATTAATTTTGTAATGGGACGATAGCATGCAACAAGAACAGGCTAACCAACACATTTTATCAGAGGGGCAATTATTATCTGAACGTCGCTACGATATTGACGCAGTCAGGGTGCTGGCCTTTGGATTGTTAATCTTTTATCACATCGGTATGTTTTACGTTCAGGACTGGGGCTGGCATGTTAAAAGTGCTTATCAATACACTTGGCTTCAGGACGTGATGGGCTTTTTTAATCAATGGCGCATGGCGCTGTTATTTACTATCTCCGGTATGGCTACCGCCATTATCATGCATAAACAACAACCCGGCTTTATTGCACAGCGCATGAAACAGCTGGGCGTGCCACTGGTGTTTGGTATGTTGGTGGTTGTTGTGCCGCAAGCCTATTTTGAAGCCAAAGCCAATGGGGCGTTTGAAGGTGGCTTTTTCAAGTTTTGGTTGGCCTATCTCAGCTTACAGAGTTGGCCCGAGGGTGCCTTTGCTGGCAGCGATCCGGGTGTAACCTGGAATCATCTGTGGTATCTGCCTTACATCATGTTTTATACCCTGGCGCTATACGGAATTCGGCTAATTTTTGAAAAAGCGAAACTTACATTCTTTTCGAAAATAAACAGTTTTCACGTAGGGGGTTGGATAGCGACTTTTATACTCGTTCTAATGCTTTGCGGTACCTTCATCTATCCATCATTCCCTTATCGCTCGCATGCGTTGACCGACGACTGGTATACCCATAGTTTGTTTTTTAGCTTTTTTGTGTTTGGTTATTTGTTGATTCGCAGTGACTCTGTCTGGGAGCAGATGAAAAAACACAAGTTACGGTTTTTATTGGTTGCTATCGCAGCGTATCTCGCCATGAGAGTGGTTAACGCCATGATGACCGAAGACAGTTCGTTTTTGATGAGTTCTTTGCAGTTGTTTTGCCTATATCTCAATCGGGTGATGTGGATCATGACGATTCTGGCTTTTGCTTACAGCTGCTTAAACAAGCCTGCTAAATGGTTATCTTATGGCAACAGTGCTGTGTTTAGTTGGTATATCTTGCACCAGACTGTCATTGTGGTTTTGGGGGCCTGGTTATCGCCATTTACTTTGGGGGGCCCCATTGAGTTTATGTTTGTGTTCTTGGGCACGGTGTTGTCTTGTTTAGCCATACATCATTATGTGATCAGGCCTGTGCCGCTGTTACATCCAGTATTTGGTGTAACAGGCAAGCACGATAAGACCCAGCATAATCAACAATTGCAGGTAATAAGAGACCATTAGCTTTGCTCCTGTAAATCTGCTTCGTCGGCCGCTAACAATTTAATTTTAAGCGGCCGCAATAAACCCTCACTGATCATAGTGGCGTATAGTAGCGGTAACAGGTTTACCGAGAAGCCAGCAATAGCCCCTTTGTCAAAGCCATCTATTTGATTGCTGGCCACTTGGGTGATAGCGATACAACCGATTAAAAACACAATGGCTCCCGCACCGTAACAGAATTGTATCTGACTTTGATAGGTTTGGGCCAGTTGCCTTGCCGCCTGGCCACCAATAATATCTTGGGTAAATATATAGCGAATTCCCTTCATGGCAGCCCATAGCCTGTCGAGATCATATGACAATAGCGTCATGGCAAGGGTAAATAGCACCACAAACAAAACATTAGGGATGTTGATAAAGTCGATAAAACGGGCATTCATTACCATCATGCCAACAACAATCAGTTTCACCAGTAAAACAGCGGCAAGTGCCTTCATAATCATTTCTCCAGACCAGTTCGCTTCCACCTCTGTGGATTGTGCGGTTATAGATGACAAAGGAACGTCCAGTGCTGCCAACAGCGATAAATAAGACTCGTTCGACGCATTGCCGGTTTTTTCGATGCGTTGAATGGTTCGCAAAGATAGACCACTGGCCGTGGCGAGTACTTCCTGAGACCAGTTTTTTTGCATTCGAACGGATTTGAGTTTTTCACCACTAAGTCGCATTTTTTAATTCCTTTGGGTTGCCAGGAGATTGTTAGCCCCACAGAAACTATAGGCCAGAAATTCCTTACGACAAAAGGGTGACAACGACTAAAAACATTAATGGCCAGTAGTCATTTAAGCGGTTTTCATTTTAATAAACAGGTATTTTTGTCTGCTATTGAGAGCTAGTTAGTAGACAGGTTAAAAAAGAAGGAGCAAGAACGCGCTATTTTTTTAAGGGTTTGTTTGTCTTCTTCGGACCAATGTACTTGTCGGCCCACACTCTCGCAGCAAAGAATACCTTGGGGCTCAAAATTTCGATGCAGAATATAATCCAGCAAAGACTGGATATTTAGCGGGGTGAAATAGCTTTCATTGAAGCATTTGGTATCGGGATGGGTGGCCGCATCGGGGGCATCTACAAACTCTCGATTCAGGATAGCATCAAAGTAAATGCCGAAATCTTCTCTGCGTAAGGTGATCTGGTCACACCAGGATTTAGAGGTGGCATCAAAACAGATCAAGGAGCTCACTTGTGATTTTGATTCATTGAACAGCCAGAGACTCACGCGGTCAGCACCCGGAATGAGCTTATGCACAGTCGCACAGACCATCTCCAGTTTTTGTTGACCGGATAGATCAGGATTAGTCAGGCAAGTATTGAGTTTAAATAAGGGATCCATACCGTTACTCATTGCACATTCTGGCAACAACACCGAAGCCTTAATATTAGCTCAAAAATGTGAATCTTGTAGCCTGCTTAATCTCTGAAATAGCTGGTTGTTATCTGCTTAAGCACTAGCTATGCTGGAACCATAACAGGAATAAAAAACAATTTTCGGGGAATTCTGGTGGGTATAGAGCAGGATATATTAGGGGCCATTGATGCTATTTTTAGTTTGGAACAGGTCTCTGAGCAGGACAAAGGCACATTAGCGGTTATTCACCGAGAGGTAAAAAAGCTTACGCCCGAGCAAAAAAAAGCCCTGTCTGATCACTTACTTTATTCTGCATTGCCCAATGATAACCTGATCCCAATGTGGTTCTTTCTTTATGATTGTTTTGAAGATATCGCATTTTTAGAAAAACTTGTGCCTTGTATGCCAGAGACTGTGTCCGTTGCCTGGTTTTATGAGTTTTATTGCAATGTCTCCCATCGCTTGTTTCGTCGCAGTGGTGGCAGCGAGCTGCTGCAAACGGCAATGCGCCAATGCTTTTATCGTTTAGCTGAGCAGAGTAAGCGCTTTTTATCCAGCCGGGGCTTACTCAATAAACAAATCAATTTTTCGGCACCAAAAAACATCGCAATAGTGGTGCCTCAATTAATGCATCTGCGTCATTCTCCCACCAGGGAGGCCTTCAATATTGCTTTGCATTTGATGCATCAGCACGGCTGTAATGTGCAGATAATTAATACTAACGCCATGAATTACACCAACTGCAATCAGCTCAAGTTGCTTATGCCGGCAAATTATGAAGTGAACGAAACTCTGCAAGGACAGCAGCAAATCCCTGTCAAATATATGCAATTCGACTCCAAAGTGAGTGTAGTGAGCTTTGATGCCGGCCCAATGAGCAGTCAAAAAGTTGCGAATATCGCTAGTGCTTTGCAGCAATTGGAAGTGGAAGCGGTGGTGGCTCATGGTGAAAATCTGTTAGTGATGGAATGTCTTTATCAGATATATCCCTCTCTATTCGCTACCACGGGTGCGGTGGTGCCTTTCAATCATTGTGATGGCTATTTTATTCCGGGCAATCTATTTAACGATACCGCGAAAAATCTGGCTGCTCTATATGGCCATGAGAATTTTATGCTGGAAAGCATGTTGGTAACGCCAGAAGGACAGGCCGAGCAAGCCGCAGCAAAATCCCAATTTGGTATCGATGATGAAGCCTTCTTGTATCTGGTGGTGGGCACGCGCCTGACGGGCGAGCTAGACAGTGAATTTATTGCGATTTGCCAGACACTATTGGCACAGCAACCCCAAGCGCGAGTTCTATTTGCGGGTACACCCGAACTGCAACTTGAGCAGTGGTTTGATGAGCAAACCATCACGGCAAAGCGTGTGCTAAACCTTGGCTTTCAGCAAGACCTCGCCGCAATTAGTGCCATGTGTGATGTTTATCTGAATCCCAAAAGAGCGGGGGGAGGTACCAGCTCACAAACCGCGATACTTAACAACTTGCCTGTAGTAACGCTAGATCACGGCCATATTAGCGCCGTTGTGCCTGAGACTAAACGTCAAAAAGATTGGCAGGATTATCTGGAATACGCTGGACGATTAGCCACTGATGCTGAGTTTCTCGCTGCAGAGCAGCAACTTTTCACGGCGCACTTTTATGAGCATCTCGATTCAGGCAAACAAATTGAGCGCATGTATCACAAGCTGTGCGAAGTCAGTGAGCAGTTTGAATAAGTGCCGTTTGATTTTGTAGCCTCACACAAATAACCGATATCAAAACCCCGAGTTAGGTTGTTGCAGAAAAGCCAGCTCCTCCTTTGTGGATACCCGACCCAGAATTTCATTTCTGTGAGGATAGCGACCAAATCGGTCAATAATTTCCTTGTGTTTGAGTTCAAAATCCAGGTTCTTTTTATCTCCGGCTGCACTGAAAAGCGTCACCGCCTGTTCGTGTATCAATTGGGATTCGCTGTGCATGTAAGGCATGTATAAAAAACAGCGTTGAGCGCTATGTAATTGCTCATCAAAGCCTTTTTCTATCGCAAACTGAGCCAGCGCTAAGGCTAGTGCATCACTGGCAAACGACTCAGGCTGGTCCCGATAAATATTGCGGGAAAACTGATCCAGAATAATCACTTCCGCTAGAGAACCCTGTGCCGAGTCTCGCCAATGGGCTAGTTCACCAGCATGAGCTTGCTTGTGCAGTGCGCTGAATCTCGAGCGAATCATAGCGTCAAAGCGTGCCTCCTTTTGCCACCACTGTTCTGGGGTGATTTCAGTAAACCAAAAATCAATAACTTGATTGTGCATTGTTATTACAATTTTGTTCCGAACTCTGTGAATATTAGCTCAGTGTGACATTAAATGGGGGATCGGCAAACATTGCTGACATTTTAATGATTGCGTTTTTGTTGGGCTGACATATGGTAGAGACAGATTGATGACGATTGTTCGGAGAAGCTATGTTGACGTTGAGTGAAAAATTATTGCTATTGGCACTGCACGATGAAAAGGGCAGTGTCGTTATGTCAGCATCACAAGCATTGCCCTATGGCTTAGCCGGTGCTCTATTACTGGAACTCTATTTAGCCGGTCGCATTGATATCTCAGACAAAAGTATTCGCCTTGTGGATAGCAGTCAGACACAAGATGCGCTGCTAAACGAAGTGCTGGTGTTATTGACTGACTCTAACCAATCTCAAAACGCTAAATACTGGTTAAAGCAAATTCATGGCAAAGTCAAAGGCATTCAAGCGCGGCTGGCTGAGCAGCTCGTGCAAAAAAAGGTGCTCGCCAAAGAAGAGCGCAGCTTTTTATGGCTTATCAATTACAATCGCTACCCTACCAAGGATGTTGAACCAGAGCAGAATATCCGCAGCCACATCAAAGACGTGGTTTTGGGCGGTAGCGCAGCAAGTGAGGAAGATCTCGCTCTCATCAGTCTGATTAAAGCGAGTGATCTCACTGGCGAAGTATTTGACAAAGCGGATCGTAAACAAGCGAAGACCCGAATCGACTCTCTCACCAAAGAGCAAAAAGTCAGTGGCGCAGTATCACAAATTGTAGAAGAAATTACTGCCGCCCTGGTGGTTATTATGGCCGCCACGACGGTCGCAACAACCGTGTCTTGAGGTAATACCAGATTACTGGATTTAAATTCTTTTTTTAATCGGAGCAACAACTCATCCTCGTAACAAGTTGCAAACTGATAATTTAATTAAAATTTCTTAACCCCTTTCTCCTTTACCAAGCGTTATGTAGCAAAAAGGAGAATCCTATGACATCAAACATACAAAGTTCGATCCCCTCCAATGTGGCAAACCCACAGTTGTTGTATCGCAGCGCCAAACTGAGTGGCTTGTTATTGATTGCATCTGGCATTACCCTGGCGCTTTTCTGGATGATGTCACAATTGATTGCCCAGTCTGATGTAGAGGTTATAGAGCCTGGCGCCTATATTCCAATTACAGCCGTGCTTGATGAACCTGAAGAGATGCAAGTAACGGAAAAAACACTGCCGTCAAAACCTGAACCCATCGAACCGCCCAAGTTACTGCCTGATAACCTTGAGCCAGATACGTCGAATAATGATCTTAATGGCATTGGTGGTGGGTTTACTATTGTCGGCCCACAAATAGAAACCCAGGCGCATACCAGCCTTGGTGTTTCTGGTGGAGAAGCGCGACCGATAGTACGTATTTCGCCGCAGTACCCGGTTGCTGCCGCTCGGGATGGTATTGAGGGATGGGTGGTTCTATCTTTTTCAATCAATGAAACCGGAGGCGTAGAGGATATCGAGGTACTGGATGCTGAGCCTAAGCGCATATTTAATCGTGAGGCGACGCGGGCGCTGCGCAAATGGAAATATCGCCCGAAAATTGTTGATGGTAAACCGGTAAAACAGAGTAACATTACCGTACAGCTTGATTTCAAGTTAGAGCAATAGGAACGGCAATTGATGAGTTTGGTGTTAGCACTAAAAAACTTGCTACCCACAAAGGCGAATAATGAAGCCTTGATGGAACAATATCGGCTGACTCAGGATGCCAGGTTGATGGAGCAGCTTTATCGCGCTTGTGGCAAAGATCTGTATCATTTTTTGCTAACCCAAACCGAGCCACAACAGGCCCAGGAAATCTGTCAATTAAGTTGGCTGAGAGTGATAGAACGGCGTAATAGCTACCGTAGCACAGGCAGTTTTAAAGGCTGGTTGTTTGCCATTGCGCGCAATTTGCTAATCGATGAGTTACGCAAGAACAATCGCTGGCAAACCGACTCGGATGTAGAGCTAAGCGCAGATGATTCAAGCGATGCTACTGGCGACGATAAAGAGGCCTTGTCGGCCAATTTAGACGAGGCATTGCGGCATTTACCCTTCCACCAAAGAGAAGCCATAGTATTGCAACTCGAAGGCTTTTGTTTGCAGGAAATTGCTGAGATAACCCAATGCGAGGTGGAAGCCATCAAAAGTCGTTTAAGGTACGGAAAGTCCAAGTTAAAAGCACTCTGGAGGCAGGACAATGTCTGAATCTCAGAAAGATTTTGAAAGCCGTTTGCAGCAACAATACCAACGGCAAAAACAAAGTGCACAGCCACCAGAAAGTATCAAACGCTATGTTTTGGCCAAAGCCAGGCGGGCTGACAAGTCTCCCGGCTCCGGGCTGCAGAAGCTACCCATGTTAGCACTCGCTGCTTCACTACTGGTATTGGCCTGGCTGGTATTGCTGCCCGAGCGGCAACTAAAACAAGAAACGCAATTTACCGTAATTGATTATCACGGACTTGAGGCTGAAAGCTCTGGGAGCGTCGACAGTGCACCGGCCATTCAACGACGCTTTGAATACAATGCAGCGCAACAGCGTTATGCCTATCAAAGCCAATTGGGCAACGCTGAGCGCAAAGTCGCGCGTTTATCAATCCAGCTGGATGGTTCGTGGCAATTGGCCACCTGTGAACAAAATGCGTTACTGATATCCAAAGAATTAGTGGCGCTATTGCAAAAGCAGCAGCGCTTGCCTGCGGTGCTCCAACCTGAAGCGCCGATGGAAGTGCTGTTTGCCAATGACGGCAAAATTCTGCAAATCAATCAAACTGAAGCACCGCTGTTGTGTGATTAGTAAACCTGCTTAATCCATGCAGCTTGCAGTTTCAGGCTAACGCCATTGCCATATCGATGCGGTCAGCGCCCGGCGCAAAACCGTCTTTAATGGTTTGTTGGATTTGGAAGTTGAATCGGTGGTAATAAGCTACAGTATCAGGGGCGGTGCAAAGGCTCACTGATTCAATCTCTGGATTGAGCCTGATACGGGCCAGTCGCTCTTGTAGCAGCGCGGTGCCGAAGCCTTGCCGCTGATATGTGGAGTGGATCATGCCCCAACACAAATCGGCGCTGTGGTTTTTTTTATGATAGGCATAACCACCGCAGCCGATGAGGCCGTGTTTTTGGTGATGTAGCAGCAAATAAGGTCCTGGAAGGTCTAATAAAAAAGCTTCGAAGTCCAGGCGTTCGGCTGGATGAAAAGCATCAGGGCAATTACTGTCAAAAAGCGACAGGCAGGCGTCGTAATCGATAGAGTGATAGTCACTGAAAAACAGCTGGCTCATTACCTGACATTACCAAACAATTGCTTGTCGGACTCGGTGGCACTTTCCTGGCACTCACCGCGAATCTCTACTGAACCAAATTGATTGTAATTGCCTAATATAAAATATCCCTGGCGACAGTAGCCGCTAGTTTGCAGTTTGTATTCCAGGGCTTCTATTGCTTGCTCTTCCTGTTCCAAAGCCATTTCGCTGCGCAAGCTGCTCATACTCTGACGTTGACCTTGCTGGCCGCCTGATGAGCGCATGCCTTGCATTTGTCGGTCAATTTTTACCGGGCGAGATTTGAAATTAGCAATATAAACGAACAGTTTGGCATCGTTTTCTTTGATGTCAGTTAAGAACGATTCATTGGTGATGTTTTTGGAGCGGCTTGGTCCCGTGGCGCAAGCCGACAACAACGCGATAGCTACAATGATTAACCCTATTCGATGTGGCAAAACCGATCTCCAATGTCGTATATCCACAATATGGTTGCAAAAAATAACCTATTGCGCACTGAAAATCTAAACTTTCCACCATCTTCTTAATGCAACGACACTCGCCAGGATAACAATGGCCCACAGAGGTGCACTGCCGCCGTGTTCGGTGGTGATCACCACCTGGCCACCAGTACCGTGACTGTGTTCATACTCACTGCTTTCCAATGGTAATAAGAACAGATCATTGTCGCTGGTATGGTCGTATGAATCTTGTAGTTCGTTGTAGTCCACGTCGTAGATTTCTATCAATAAATCGTATTCTTTGGGGACAAAGCCTTCTACTAAACGGGTTGATAAGGTGATTTCATCGCTACTGCTGTTGGCATCAATATGAAAATCGGAAGTGGTGTATATTTCTCTAAATAGTGTACCGTCTCCCAGGAAAATTCGGGCATAAACATCGGCATGTGACAGATTGGTGTCCACATCAAAACTGAGTTCAATCCCAGTGTAATAATTGTCGTGATCCCTGTCTGTATGCAAGCTAACCCAGGCATCGTAAACCCAGATGGTATGGTCACTGAACCTTACCGCCACTTGCGCGGCAGATTTGGACTGGGCAACTTGCGCTTGTTTTTCTGAAACCGCGTTGTTGCTGGATTTGGCCACAGAGGACTTTTCTACCTTTGTGGCGTTTTCCTTGCTGGTCTCAACGGATTCTGTGCGCCATTGTGGCGCACCCTCCTGTTCCGCATGGCTTAAATGAGAGGTGAAACAAAACAGCATCAGTGTGACAAAAGTTACAGGCTTCATATCGGGCTCCTCGAATTAACTGCTACTGAGTTTGTGTCCGAAAGCATGAACGAATCGTGAACTTTAACTGAAAGCTGTTTGCGTATCTCACCTGCCCGGAAGGTCACTAGTTCACTCTGTGGGCCTTGATAATCGAGTCCAATGACCAGCTTTTACCCTCATCCCGGCTTTGGTACATGTCCCAGGTAAAGCTTTCTGCAGTGATATCTTTAAAGCGAATTTTTGACAGAAATTCACCTTGTGCGTCTTGGTTGCGCACCTCTATTTGCATGTGATCATTGTGCCATTTGCCGAAGAAGTTGGGGTAGTGTCCGCCTTGGGCGCTCAAAAATGCTAAATCCCACCGCTGTTTCTGAGGTACCCAGGTGCGCAAAGTGGTACCCGCAAAAATCACTTTACCCTCTTGATAAAGAGTAAAATCGTCCTGAACCATTTTGCCATCAAAGGTGTACCGGGCAGACCATTCACATGGAAATGAGGTCTTCTTAATTCCTCCTTCAAAAGTTTCAAAGGTACATTGCCATTGGCCAATCAGAAATTGAAATTGCTTTTCAGGTGCAGGGCTGGTTGCCATTGAAAGAGATGAGTACCCGAGGAGTAAAATAAGCAGAAGTTTGATGTAGTGTTTCATGGCTGAAAAGTCGTACTAGTTAAAGTTGGGCCATACGGTGCGCGGTCAGAGAAGCTGAATCGACAATTTGCTCCGGGAATCCCCTTACGTTGTGTAACTAATTGAAAGTTATAATATCTTTTTTTCAGGAAATTGGTTTTTTTGTCTGAACTGACTTGGGGTCAGCTGTGTAAATCGTTTGAAAGCGGTGTTAAAGCTGGATTTATTGTTAAACCCAACACCGTAAGCAACAGCCAAAATATTGTTGTATTGGGTATCATTACTGGATAACAAGCTCTTGGCATGCTCGATGCGTTTGCGATTTATGAATTCATAAAAGTTTTGCTGTAACTGCACTGACAACACTTGCGATATGTGGTGCTCCGGAACTCGCAGTTTTTGGGCAAGCGCAGATAGTGATAATTCGTTATCCAGATATAATTTTTCGCCCTCCACCGTATCCTCCAGGTGTCTGGCTAATGCCTCTGCCATGGCCTGGTTAAGACCGGAATTTTGATATCGATTTTTTTGTGAAACATCAAATCGGTCGAAAACCAACTGCGGGTGACGCATGGCAAATGCGGCAAGCACAAATACGTAAATGGATTCTGACAGCGTAAACAGCGACATTACCCAATGCTGTTGCATAACATCCATAAGCAACAGGCAGAGCATCGCCAGATCAGCAATGAATATCAGGGCAAATCCGTTCAGCAATAACTTTAGCCATTGCCAATAGAGATTTTGACTGCCGGAAAATTGAGACTCAATAAGTTGCTGACCCACTTTAATTTGCCGGAAAGACAGCAGCAAATAACAAAAGAGCTGAGCGTAGAGCAGCTTTAAATACAGGTGTTGCCATAGCTGGGCGAGCTGAGTATCACCAAATTGAGATGATATTTGATGGATGAGCAACACCAATAATGGGTAACAACAATGTTTACATGTGCGCAACAGGGTAATGCGCGCGCTGGAGTGTAGCGCTATGCAATAGAGGTAAATGAGAGGCCCGAAGAGCCAGGGGTAAAATAATTCTAACTGTACTGGCGCAAGCCAATTTAAGTTTTCAGTGTCTCTAAAGTAGCCGCTCCACAGCGGTATCAGCGACACCAGAATGAAGCTGGCACATATTCTGTTACTGACGATAAATAAACGCCGTTTCAATAGCAGCAGAAGTAATATCGCACCCACGGCAAAACTAATGAGAAACAGGACCTGGAATAGTTCTTTTAGCAAGCTGGTAACTTCATTCATGAGTTTGCATTGATTTTGCTGCCAAAGTTGACGATATTTGCAAGCAAAATTCAACCCCCACGCCACTTACTGCTAAAGTAACGGCGAGATGTTAAAAACAAGTAAATCGTTCATGCAGAAAATTGACCGCCAGATGGCATTGCGTTATCACCGTCAGATCTCATTACCTGACGTGGATTTAAATGGACAGGAATGCTGGATGAACGCCAAGGTGTTATTGCTGGGCGTTGGTGGTTTAGGCTGTACTGCAGCGCAAAACTTGGTGGGCGCGGGAGTCGGTAAACTGGTATTGGTGGATGACGATAGGGTGGAACTGAACAATATCCATCGCCAGGTATTGCACTACGAGAACGATGTGGGACGCTTGAAAGTGGAGTCTGCCAAAGAAACCCTGCTGACGATCAATTCCAGTTGTGACATAGACACAGTTGCCCGGCGACTGGAGGATATAGAGCTGTTAAATTACATCGAACAAGCGGACATCGTATTAGATTGTTCTGATAACCTGGAAACCCGAAAGCAGGTGAATCGCTTGTGTTGGCAAGCTGGCACGGCACTCATCTCCGGTGCCGCTACTCGTTTGGAGGGGCAGTTGTTGTGTCTGGTTCCCGGCCGGGAAAATCCGTGTTACGAATGTTTCAGTCGTTTGTTTCCCGAACAGGAGTTGTCCTGCTCAGAAGCGGGCGTAATGCCGCCTGTGGTGAGCATTATAGGGGCCATGCAGGCTATGGAGGCTTTAAAGCTGCTAATTAATTTAGGCAAGACCCCAGTAGGTAAATTATTGATGTTCGATTTTCAAACTAATGAGTGGCGTCAATTTAACCTTGTCAAAGATCCACAATGCTCAGTCTGTGGAGAGTGACAGTTTTTTGGTTTTTTACAGGTAAACTGAATAACCGCACAAAAGTGTAGCTAATGCCTGCTTAATAGGGAAAAAAGCCAAAAAACCAGTTTTTTTCAACGGCGTCGTTAGACAGTGAATCGCCTCAGGGTTATGCTTTCTTCTATACCTCATTTTTTACCCGGAAAACATGAACTTTCCTCGCTATTTACACCTCTTTCTGCTTTGCCAGGTATTGCTTTTGAGCGCAGCTGTCCAAGCGCGCAGTGAATGTACGGATACCGTAAAACGCCAGCCAGAACTTAAGCTGGGTATGAGCACGGCACTCAGTGGTCCCGCGCAATATATTGGCCAGTCTATGCGGGATGGCATGTTGGCTTATTTCGCTAAAGTAAATTGTGCTGGTGGACTGCATGGACATCAGGTTGATATGGTGGTGCGCGACGATGGTTATCAGCCTGACTCAGCGCTTAAAAATGTCTCCAGGTTAGTGGAAGAAGACAATGTCGTTGCCGTTGTGGGCAATGCCGGAACCCCTACGGCAAAATTAGCTGCGCCTTATTTGCAACAGAATGAAGTGGTTTTTTTCGCGCCTTACACCGGGGCAGGTATATTGCGGGAAACGCCACCCCAGAGTCATATTTTCAATTTCAGAGCCAGCTATGAACAAGAGATGCAGGCCATTATTGAATTCATTGTTAAATCGGGTATCAAGCCGGGCCGTATCGCCTTTTTTCTGCAAGATGACGCCTATGGTGCAGCTGGTCTTAACGCAGCGACATCGGTATTGAAGAAAAAGGGCTACAAGCGCGCTGATGAACTGTTGGTTACTCGCTATCCGCGCAACTCTTTGCAGGTGGAAGATGCTATCTTGCAAATGTTAGATATGCCTAAACCGCCAAAAGCGGTGATTATTGTTGGTGCTTATGCGGCATCGGCCAAATTTATCAACTACAGCCACAACCTGTTTCCCGATACCCTGTATTTCAACCTGTCTTTTACCGGGGCGTCAGCGTTGGGTACCAGTTTGGATATCGCCAGCAATCGCGTTTTTGTCTCTCAAGTTGTGCCTTATCTGGGTAATGGTTTGGCACTCTCTCACGATTTCAGACAAGACATGGCTACCTTTATTCCCGACGGGCAGGTGAATGAAATTAGTTTTGAGGGTTACATTGCTGCAAGGTTATTAATTGAGAGTCTGAAAGTTAAAAATACCGAATTAACCCGCGAAGGAGTTCGTGATGCCTTGGAGCAAACCCGTAAAATTGATATCGGTTTTGGTGTGCCTTTGGGCTTTTCAGCTGATAGTCATCAGGCCAGTAATAAGGTTTGGTTATTACAATATCAACAGGGTATGGGATTTACCAAAAAGGTGAATGGAGAAAACCATGAATAGCGAGTTATTTCCACCTGCACTGGCCACCCAGGAAGCCAAGAAAAAATGGTTTCGGTTTATCATTTCAGTCACCTTAGTCACCACTTTTATCAGTGTTATGTTAGTGCACTCCTACACCGAGTTGCGCAAACTAATGCACCAGGAAACCCGTCTTTATCTGGATTTCAACACGGCTGTCATTAAGGACTCTATTGCCGATCACCTGAATGCCATTGAAGCGATTGCGCATGATTTAGCGACGGATATCAAGGCCTCTACGTTAGAGCCTGACGCTATTCAAAAAATTCTGGAGAACACCGGGGCCATTCACGATGGTTTTGTTGCCATCGGTGCCGCTTTCGAACCTTACGCGTTAGATGATCGTTTGCGTTTATTCGCGCCTTACATCGTGCACCATGAAGGTGGTTACCGCACTGAGAGGTTAGATGCCTGGTACGATTATTTTGCACAAGAAGCCGATGGGCGCTGCGTTACTAATAACTGGTATCAATGTGCCAAGCAAAAAGAGCAAGGTTGGTTACCTTTGCGTTTTGATGAGATCAGCAACGCCTGGATAGTGCAATTTGTTCAGGCCATCCGGGTTGAAGAGCAATTATTGGGTTATGTTAATGTCAGCCTCAACATCAAAGATGTCGACCAACTGATCAATAAACTGGATACCGGGGATGAAGGTTATGTGATCATTTTTGATCGTCAAAAACGTCAGATTTATCATTCTCTACATCCTAATACCCGCGATGCCAATGACATTTATTTTGCCGATGTGTTCCCCGAACTAAACCCTGATAACTTGTATGATTTACCCGCCAGTGAACAGATGGTTATTCCCAACGAAGTCACTCAGGTACCGTCTTTTCTTGACCTGGCACTGATCGTTAACACCGACTGGACTATAGCTGTGATAATCGAACGTGAATTCTTCGGTCATCACGAGTTACAAACTGATGTCTCTCCACTGGCGTCCTTGCTGGAGAATAACCATCATATTCTGACCTTTATGATTGTCTTGACGGCAATTTGCTGGACGGCACTGGGCAGCTCTTTGGTACAAGATGGTTTTCACGGACGTGTGTGGTGGTCGGCACTATTTATCACCCTCACTTTTGTAGGCGGCATTGTCTATATCTGGGTAGAGCAACAGGTAACCGATCTGGATGCCATTTACGGTACGGAGGTGATCACTAATAAAGCAGATCTGCGCACCTTTGTGAAAGATTACAGCAAAAACACCCTGCGCTCTCACAAAGAACCACCGATTTTTGTGCCCACCGGGGTTGCATTGCAATCCATGAAAATGGACAGCGAAAACAACCTCAAGCTCACGGGATATATCTGGCAGCGCTTTATGTTGGCCAATAACTATGAAATTGAAAAAGGAGTGGTATTCCCCGAATCCAGTGAAACCAATATTCGCCTGGTGTACGACGAGGTAGCCAATGGCTATCAAACCCTTGGTTGGGCGTTTGAAACCGTTATCCCGGAGCACTTTGAATACGAAACCTATCCCTTTGATAAACAGCTTGTATGGCTGCGGATATGGCCCAAAGAATATTTGGAGCACGTGGTATTACTGCCGGACCTGGAGTCTTACGACAACATGAATACCAGTAACCGACCGGGTTTGGAACAAGACTTTAGCGTTGGCGGTTGGCGTGTAGAGCGCAGTTTTTTTGATATTCGAGAAAATAGCTTTAACTCCAACATGGGTATAGCTAACCGGGCCAACAAAAATCAGGCGCCAGAGCTGCATTTTAACATTGCTATAAGCCGGAACTTCATTGATCCCTTTGTCTCGTATTTATTCCCGGTGATCATTGTATTACTGATGCTATACGCCGTGTTACTTACCAACTCCAAGGATGAAAACCGCATCGGGCTGATAGGTTTTAACGCCCTTGAAGTGCTAGCTTCGGCTTCTGCTTTGTTTTTTGTGGCTTTATTAGCTCACGTGGAATTGCGCTCTCACATCGGGGCCAATGAGCTCATCTATATGGAATACTTTTTCATTATTGCTTACATCATGATTTTGATCGTGTCGGTGAATTCCATCTTATTTAGCTGGGGCTTTAACATC
This sequence comes from Planctobacterium marinum, assembly GCF_036322805.1. Lineage (GTDB taxonomy): Bacteria > Pseudomonadota > Gammaproteobacteria > Enterobacterales > Alteromonadaceae > Planctobacterium > Planctobacterium marinum_A. The sequence continues at coordinate 488,560 of NZ_AP027272.1, forward strand.
ACTATGATCCAATATCAGGACAACAACATTCCGAAATTGCTTTATTGGCCCGTATTGGGGGGCTTGTTGTTCTTTTTCACCATGTTTGCGTTTTGGTGATACAAGTGAGTTACCAACCAATTTGTAACGACCAGTATAAAATGCTTGCATGCTGAAAAAACTGCGCTAGTGTAGGAAGAGTTTTCATTTCAACCCTACACTTACACGGAGATTTCCATGTCATTAACGGTTTCCAACGTTATCAAGCCAGTCATACAACAATATCTTGGTTCGCTCTCTCATTTGTTGAATGAGGCTAAAGCCTTTTGCGAGGAAAAAGGCATTGAAGAACAAGCCCTTCTTCAGGATAGACTCGCGCCAGACATGCACCCACTCATCTGGCAATTTCAAATGGTGAGTGAGTTCAGTGCTCGCTGTGCAGCGCGGCTTGCAGATGTTGCCATTCCAGAGTATCCCTTTGAAGAAAACAGCTTTGATGAACTCCAGCAGCGCATTCAAAAAATACAGGATTTTGTATCCACCCTGGACAATGAGGCTTTAGATGCAGGATTACAGAGAAACCAACAAGTGCCGCTGCCAAGCGGAGATAAGCTTGAATTCAGAGGCCCAATCTATTTGAGTCATTTCTTTATGCCAAACTTCTTTTTTCATATCACGACGGCCTACAACATTTTACGCAAAAACGGTTTAGCGTTAGGCAAGTTAGATTTTATCGGACAGATGCCACAGTAATGAATTAAGGATACAACAAGCCGCTTAGAGCTGGCTTGTTGTTATGTTTTGGTATCAGCTAACGACCTAGCCAGCCCCCTTTTTGACGTTTATTCAGAATTTTGAGCATCCAGGCTGCCTTTTTCAAACTGATACGTTGTGCTGCAAGGTCGATTAAGATTTGTTTTGCTTTTCGGCCCCTGAGTACGGCATCAAAAACGTCAAACACCTCTTCGATTTGATGCAGGAAAAATTGCCATATGCGGTTATGTTCAACTTGAGGGGTTTTGTCGTCTTCTTCTTGCAGTAGGTTTTTCCGAATCTTCTCCAAATCATAGCGGCTGTCTTCATGCAGTGACGATTGCGCTTTGCTGAGTATCGCGATGCATTGTTCAACTGCGTTGCGATCAAGGTGTGAATAAACTGGTAAGGAGGCCAGCTCTTTTAGCGATTGACTCAATGCCTCGCCGTACTGAGTTTCGATAGTCCGGGTAAGTAGTTGGACTTTTTGCCACTGTTGCCAGCTGTAAACAAAGTCCAGACCGGGCCCTTTGATATTTTGCAATCCCAAAATATCGGTCTGAATATTACCGGGTATGTGTTGTGCGATGTGCATATTAAGCTCGTTTCCGCTGATGTGATAATCATCCACTAACTGTATTTTTTGCACAAAAATGTCGGTTAAGAATTCGGTTACTGTCTTGTGAGAGGTTGCGGTAATTTGATCTTCTGAGGACAGGTTTTGCAACAGTGTCTGAGCTTCACTAAATTGCCTCAACAGCGATTGGGCATGGGTTTTGGTGCTGCTATCCAGTTGCGTGGTTGGTATCTCCTGCAATTTTGTCTCAATTAGTCCAATGTCACCAGCGCAGGGGGGAAGTTGACCGGCGCAAAGTTTTTGCAAATAGTTTTCCAGTTGCTCGATTTCTACTGGCAGCAATAAAAAGCGCAACAAGGACTGAAATTGTTGTACATATTCCTGAGGTTGCCCGGCAATATTGAGATTACTCTCGAGCCTTTCAGCGAATGCTTCTTCAGCAAATTGCTGGAAGCCGTTGAGATTATTACCAATGACAAAGTGCACTCTGGCGGAAAAGTCAAAAGCGATAAGTCGCGCAAACACTTTACTGCGGGGGACGCGATCAGCACGGTTGTTGATAACTGTCACAAGTTGCAGGTCACCGCTGAGTTGTTGCTTTCTGTCGGTATAACCTAAGCGTTCCCAATTGGCCAGGGCACCATAACGCTCATTGGCGGACATGCCGTTGATAAAACGCATTGTTCTGCCTGCCACCTCAGTGTAAGGAAAGACCTGTAGCACCCCAATGTCAGGCACCACGCGGTCAGCCATTTCTTTGATGGCCATTATCCGTGACATTTGCATTTCTTCTGCCATTTTGGCTACCAATGCGATGTTAGCCGGGTGCTCCTGATAGGGGAATCGTTCCAGCAAGTCTTCGGGGATGGTGGCGATCTCCAACCAGTCAACAGGTGTGAGCTGCGCATTCTTCTCAATGGCTTCTTTTTCCAGATATGCCAACATATTTTCTTCAGAGGTCCAGACCTTGGATTTTTGCGGAATAAACTTGGCAATCACTTGGGGGACATCAATACCGGCAGGACCCTGTAGGTCTTCGTGATCAGGAAAACAATTGGTGATAGTCACCATGTCATCCTGCATCCACTGTTGCTGCAAAATATCAATATAGCGTGGGGTCAACCCCATACACTCCCAGCACAGGGTATCGGCTTTGAGTTTCGCCGCCAGCCGGGTGACAAAGGTTTGCTCCCAAATTGTAGCTTTGTCATAAGGGCGAAACAGAAACATTTCTTGCAGTTGTCCGTAGCGGGTGGCATATAAAAACATGGCTTCACAGCCGGTGGTTTTTGACATGGTGGCCAGGCCAACGGAGTTCACCAAAGCCGATTTTAGCCTTTCAGTACCGGACTTGCCTCTGGTACCCCAACCACCAATGGTAATGGGGATTTGTTTGCGGGCCGATTTGATGCGTTGCCCCAGTAATGCGTGATTACCCCAAAATAAGGCCAGCATAAACAGGGAAAACAACAAAATATGTTGAATGGTATTTTGATATACCGAAACAAAATAGCGTTGAAAATCCTGATAAAACTGGATAACCGTGATAGGTACTGCGATATCGAAAAAGCGGCTCACTGCAGGTACTTGAGTTAGTGTGGCTGCGTCGCTTTTCACCGGGTAGCCATTGCATTTAATGCCGATACCCAGTTTTTCTAATTCGCGCACGTAACGGTCTGGCGCGTCACTATCCCATGCCCGATTACGCAGCTCCGCAAAATACTTGAAGCGAAAGCTCAGTTTCAATCTCGCCATGAGATTTTTAAACAGACTTTTGGGTGGCGTTATCTCTGTTTTTCCGGCAACGTGATACAAAGTCGTGACTTTGCCGGTTAGGCCTTTTTGCAGTGCCGAAATTACCTGATCAAGCAAGGGTAAAAAGGGACGCCAATGACCTTCTTCAGCCATATGTAAGGGTTCGCCCGGAACCGTGGTTTGACTGACTTCTGCCAGCTGACCAGAGGGAATAATATCGTGGCTCTGATACAATCTACCGGTAACATGACTGTGATGCTGGCGTTTGTCGGTTGCTGGGTGTCTGAACTCGTATATAAAGCGCCATAACCGAAAGCCCATGCGGGTGTCGTTCAATATCTTTTGTTTTTGCACCTGGATGGTAAATCTGTGGCCAATGTTGGCAGCCAGCCAGCGCTTTCCGTTGTCGCTAGATAAAATCTTTTGTTGCTCTTGGTTGAGCGCTACCGATTTTTTACGCACTTTTAATAAAGGGGAAAGGGCTTTTTTTAGATCCGATTGTAAGATTGCCCACACTCTTTCTCTGGCTTCCAGTGCCAGATATTGTAGGCGCGGTGAATCGTTGCTGGCGATAACCTGATTTAATACTTCATTGCAGCGCTGCTCCAGCGTGACTCGTTCTTTGGCACTACCAGACAGGATCCCCACCAGACTCACCAAGCCCCTACACAACGCCTTAAAGCGTATAAGTGATGAACAGCGTTTCAATTCATTGAGAATAAAGGCAAAAATTAATTGCGAATGTTGGATATAAGGCAGCTGTGATACCAAATAGCAATACACCGCGTCGCTTTCATCTTTGGATAAACGCAACAATATCGACGTGATCTTTTTCTCATCATCACATACAGGTAAAACCCGGATAACACTCTGTCTGACGGTGGGACTAGGATCCTGAATGAGTTGCTCGGTTAATTCGAAGATCTCAGGTTTATTGAGATAATGCAGGGAAATCACGTCAGCGATCGCGGCGCGAAAAAATATCTGATCTTGTTCGTCTTCGCGATTGATGCGGGTATCAATCAGATTGATGGCTTTATTAATGTCTGCGACGGCCAACAGGTTCAGTGCCTCGATTTGCAGTTCCGGCTGCTGTTCTTTATCCAGAGAAAAGCGATAGGTGTAACGCAATAGCTCAGAGCTCAATATATGTGGGTCCTGGCTATGCAGTGAGGTGAGCATACTACTGAGGCTCTTAAAAGCCGCTAATTGCACTTTGGGTTCGCTACTATACCGAATCCAAGGGGTTAATAATGCTTCAACAGTGAGCTCTTGCCATGATCCTAATATTTTGTCCACTGCCGCTGAAAAGGCTAACAAATCAAACAAAGCGGAAATCCGCCCCATCAAAAAGCTAGCAAAATATTCCTGGTCCTTTAAGCGACTCTGCCAACGCTCGGTGACGGCATCTTCATCTAGATAGCGTTTTAAGGCTTTGCGATCATTCCTGAGGTTGGAACTGCCAAGGTATTGGCAAAACTCCAGCAACAACTCCCGACGGCCAGTTTCACTGGTTTCCTGACTAATTTCGGTATGGAATATGCGGTAACGACTGCGCAATGAATCCAGACGGACACCGCACTCGTTGAGGTGTTCACTCAGCAACCTGATCCCTTTGATCAGGTTGGTTGGGGCATCAGGGGGAAGATTGTTGTCGGCGTTTTGCTGCCATTTTTGAGCCAGCTCAGTCAGGTATTGCCGATAGGCTCGTTGCCAGAAGGCACTTAATCCGGTGGCTAATATTTTCTGGTAACTGCTGTTATTCGCCATTTAGTGTTCCTGCCCGCCAGCATGGCCAGTTGATTCAAGTGTTTCCAGAAGTGCCTCTTGCTGTCGTAACGGGCTAAATGCTAAAGATTGTGGCTGGTAGTCATCAATCAAGCGGTGGCCTGCAGCAAGGTAACCAATTCTGATACTCCAGTAGTTTTCATTATTGCTCAGATTGCGTTCGAAGCCCATGCGCAGCCGCCAGTGGTTTTGGGAGTGCCAGCTAAACCACTCAACACCCACCCCTACGCGATTATCAATGCCGCTACTTTGGCGGTGCGCATCTTTAAAGTATTTTTGCCAGCGCCAGGCAAGATCAGCGCTAACCCCCTGATAATAAATTCGCGTACCTAACTGGATAAAACCATTGTCCAGTAACTCTTTGTCCGAGAGTTCATTACTGGTAACGGATAACTGTGCCCAGCTTTCCAGATCGTGATACCACTTGTAGCGCAAAGTCTCAGAGGCGCGTAAGCCATGCCTGTGGTCAAGCTTGTACTGGCTATAAACGGCACTGGCATATTGCAATGGATCGCGACCTTCATTGAGGATGTTAGCGAATACACCGACACTAAAGCGATTGAACAATCGTTGATTAATACTGTATTGCCAGTGAGTATCGGCACTAACCCGTGCTGACCATGCCAGGTCTTTGTTTTCCAGACCTCGTTGCCCATTGATACGGGCACTCAAGTGCAAATCGAGATTGTTTAACCATTGGGTATCCCAAAAGTTAAACTCAAGGTGCAGGCTTTCGCGTAATTGTGAGTCGTAACGACGCAATGCCAATTCGCTACTCAAATGGGTGCGGTGGTTGGCGTCATTGTCTTGTAGTAACAATCTCAATTGCTGATAACGATTATTGCGACTGACATCCTCAGTAGCTGAGCGGCGTTGCCAGGTGGAGAGTTCGGCTCCCCAAGTTTGGTCTTTATGGGACTCGGGTAGGTTCATTTTGCTTTGCAAAACGATGTGGCGACCTTGTAATTCCGCGTCAGGGTACAGATCCAGTGTTGCTTTTTGAGCTGCAAGCGCAGGATTTGCCTCAGGAAACTCTGAGGAATTCGCTAAGCGCAGCAAAGAGATGCGATGTCCGACATAGTCTTTGGCTTCATCAAACCAACTAAACAAGCCCTGTGGAGCCAGCATATATTGATGACGGGCGAGACCTTGCTGATTGAAACTGTCGATACGCAACCAACTATCCTGTTCCAAAAATACCTGAAAGGGCTCCACCATATCGGCTTGAAACAAACGCAAACGCAGTGATTGTGGCTGTTCTTGCCACTGTCCTTGCGGGCTCTTAAATTGCAATTTTGCAATGACGTTGCTAAGCCCTTGTATCGATTCCACTGACAGGCTTAACTTGTGCTCACCTACGGGCAAGATTAGGGGAATGATGCGCTGCTCACCACTGTGTAACAGGAAGCCTGGTTGTGCCTCATTATTGATTTGCAGATGCAATTGACTTTGCGCATCAGCGGCAAACAAATGTTGCTGGGCACGAACAATAAGTCGATAGGACTCGCCTTTTTTGCTCAACAAATCATAATTCAGGGCGGATTGTGTGGTCAGCTTTTCCCAATCTTTCTGATAAGGCAGAAACATGAGTCGGGAGCGCACGGCGTCAGGCGTTAAAGGTTCATTAGTTGGTGCCTGGTAAAAAGTAAACTTTTTGGTTTGAATGGGAAAGTTAAGTGCCTGCCATTCTGCCTTGGCATTGATGCGTCGCGCTAATTGCTGTTTAAACGATGAATCAGGCAGCTTGGCTAAAGCAACATTCAGTTCGGTTAATAACGATTGAACTGGCTCCTGTTCAAACAGCCACACTTGCTTTAATAGTCCACTGATATCTTCGGTTAACGTAGGGGTAAATTGGCTTTCCAGTTGAAATCTCTGATTGTCCAGTCCCTTGTATTGCCAATAATGGCATTCAAATTGTTGTTGTTCGTCGCTTAGTTGCCAATAGTGCTGATAACGCACGGTATTGTCCCGGTAGCAGGTTTGCGCCGTAAACTGTTGCTGTTCGTGGGTTAACAATTGCTGAAGGTTAATTAGTACTGGAGCCTGGCTGGTGGCAATTGTCAGCTCCCCGGATCCCGGTAACCAGGCGGAGAAGCTATGACCGCTGCCAACAGAGCCTTGCTGGTGGCGCAATACCTCACTGCGAAAGTCGCTGTTGTTTATGGGTAATTTATAGCGCTGCTCACCGTGGCTGATGGTCAACCAGTCATCATATTGATGCTCTTGTGTAAACCATTGTCGAGTTGTAAACGCCAGACGCGTGGCTTCGCTGACTTTTATCTTCAGTGGTTTATCCGGGGTAACCAGGTAATTGCGTTGTGGGACGTTAAGTTCGGTATTGTAAAGCTCCACTATTCCGCCACTGGATATTTGCTGGACAAAGCGCAACCCGGAATGCTGAGCTTGTGCCGGGGGAGGATTTTCTTCTTTAACCGCCGGGTAGTGAGCCTCTATGGTCTGAATAAATTGTTGATATCCCAATTTTTCTGCGGCGCGATACATCAAGATAAATTTTTTGTCTGAGGCTGGCGTTTTATTAAGCACAAATAGTGCGTATTCCGGTTTATCGTTGAGCAAGTACAGGCTGGACAATGCCAAACGGGCACTGGCTTTTGAGTTGTCGTTAAATTCTGGCGCTGTCACAATGAAACTGAGCAAACTAAGCTGTTCAGAGAGACTCTCCTGTGCACGCCATAACGCCAGCAACCGGTCTACAGCCTGATTTTTTATGCTGGCATCCGGATGATGCAGCACCAGGGCTTTAAGCATAGTTTCACCATAAACCTGCCAACCGGCATTTTCCAGGTGTGTGTAAAGCTTTTGCCACCATGACCAATTGTTGAGAGCGGGTTGTTGAAATGCCCGCTGAATGGCTTGCAGATGAGGCAATGAAGCCGGGATTGTATGGTCAAACAGCGGTCCGGGGAGTTGTCCTTGTTGCAACCACTTTTGCCATGATTGCGGCACGTTCTGTTGCTGGAATTGCTTCGCTTTAATGCTCTGGTACTGCACAAACTCCAGCCACTGTGGGTGCTGTTCGACAAATTCGGCATTATTCTGATCTTGCGCCGACATAAGCGAGGATTGCCATTGTGCTTCATCCAGTTTCAAGCTGCCGGCGATTTGATAGCGCAAACGCAATTGTGCCACACCCTTGACGCTTTGCACCTTCAGTTGTTGCCATTTGGGGGGCAGATAAAGCGTCTGACGGGCAATAAACCGGGTATTTAACTGTTTCGCTGTTGAGTCATCACTCAAGCGCCATTCCGGAGAAAAGATAAAGGGTTTCAGGGCTGGCTCAGCAAAGGAGTGCAGCGTCGTAAAATGCTCACCATCTATCCAAAGCTCAATGGCAGCATCACTTTGTATATTTTCATCGGTTGCCAGTTCTACCGCGATGCGGTTACTTGTCTGATCTTCAGCCGGGAAGAAAAACAGAGGCGAGTCTGGGTTAAGCTCAGTAAAGGAGATTGCAGAAGGCTTGGGGGAAATACCTGGTGTAGCAGGTGCGTAATCTGGTCGTTGCGCATCGGGAGTCACTTGCCACTGTAAACGCTCTGTCTCGTAAAAACGCTGGATCAAAGCTTCCTTACCATTCACGGGCAGGGACTTTTCAGCCTGCCAGCGATTAAACAGGCCATGGCGGTCACTGTTAGCTTGTATTTGAGGGGCTTGCTCTTTGCTGTTTCCTGATGCGAGGCGCTGTTGCAATTCTCTTAATACCTTTTGCTTTTCCACTTGCGGTGCGCTGAGGGTGTTAAAGTTTTTGGAAAACAACCAATCTTCATCGATTGCCTGCACCCGCATTTGCGTGCCGATTTCAGCGCTAACCTTATTTACTGCTTGTGTATCAGTGGAAAGCAAAGCCGGAAAGTAGCGGGCTTTTGTGGGTAATTCCGGCAATAGTAGACTTTTCGGCGTTTGATTTTCTAAAAGCGGGACAAATTGTTGCTCCTCTGAATCTGTCTGGAGTTTGATAAAACGATTGCTTGGTGCACGCCACTGCAAACTGTCGTTACTGATGGCTTCCAGCCAGTAGTCTTTTTGTTGCGACAATTCAAAATGGCTATTCGCTTGCAGCGTGTGAAAGTCGTTGTGCTGGTGCTGACTATTGCTAATTCGTTGCTGCTCGCCCTGCTGCACAGACAACCAGCTGATAGGTGCGAGATCGCTTAACTGCTGTTCAAAACCGATATACAGTCGCAGTTTTTGTTCTTCTTTTGACGGGCTATGGAGCAGGAGCACCCGGTCACCGGAGCTGGCAGCTACATAGGCGCTTTGGGCTGAAAAGCTTAATTGCTGAGCAATGCCGGGGGAGTCAGATAATAAACCCTGAATTTCATAATATGCGCTTTTGTCGGTTGTAACCGCATCACCATCTTCGTCTAAAAAGGTCATCATTAGATGTCGATTAGCTTTTAGCAGCAGGGTAATGGGCTCATCCTTGGACAGAGTGACAGTATTATCAAACGTTGGCAGGATTTGTTGCGATTCGCTGATGATGTTGCCATCAATAGCCATGGCTTCCCAGTTTACCACTGTCTGTGGCCCGGTTGGCGTCGCCAGCGCTGTAATCGCTGGTACGCAACATAACAACAGGAAGAAACTTAATCTAACAGACACGCTATTGCCTCACTGGGTATCGCCTGCGCTAGCAGCGCTTTACGAAGGTTGAATGCCATTTCAATATGCAAAAAGCTTACCTGGTGTTCTTTTTGTGCCCTGAGCAACTTACCAACCGGGTTGATGGTGGCACCGAGTTCGAACACGTCACGTCCATAAGCCCTGGCCAGTAAGGAGCCATTGTCCCGCAGGCAGCTTTGACGGGTGACAGTACCGGGATCCGGGTAAAGACTACCGTTACTTAAAATGATATCACTGCTTGCACCGCTGTCAGATTTACGACGGGCGGGATTAAAGCCATGAATTTGTACAATGCTGATGGGTCTTTGCATTTTGCTAAAGGCATCTGCCGCTGCGGTAAATAAACTAGAGGCAAGACGAGACAAATCACTTTGTTCGGTTTCGTAGCGATGCTCGGTATTGAACATGATGATATCGGGTCTGGGGATCAGGTTTGCATCGCTATAGAACCATAACTCGCCGATTTCTCGAGTGTGTAAATCAAAAGAACCATGGGGCACTTGCAATACACGTAAAGCATTATTGGTAACGGGCCAATGCAACCAGATCTCTCCCTGGCGTGGATTAGGCGGTCGCACCACCAGGACATCGTCTTCCAGTTCAGCTGACAACAAGTTAAGAGAGCGGGTATTCCCCGACTGCAATATTTGCTGGATATCCTCAACGGCGGCTTGATATTCTTGCGCGCTCATTTCAACGCTATAAAGCTTAAAACTGAAGCAGCACAAGAACAGTGTAATAAGGCGTTTCATCAGTGATCCACCTCCGTTCTGTAGCGTTCAATAATGGGGGTCGGTTGCACAACTCGTTTCACAATGGAAATATAAACATCCTGACCCTGCAATAAACTCATTTGAACCTGGTGTTCGCTATTGGCAAGGTCCTTGTCTAATAAAACTGAGAAAGACTGCCGGCCTTTAAGTTGTCGTTTTCCTGATAGTTGATAGCCGCTATAGAGAGTTTCAGGCTGTATGTGATAGCGTCGTTTTAACAGGGTCCTGCTTTGCTGCTCCTGAGTCATTCGCGAAGTGTTGAGCAAGTTGACATCCAAGGTGACTGGCTCTGTGCCCGTTTGATACAGCACAAAGGTGAGCATTTCCTGGTCGCTCTGTTTTTCATTGTTGATGGTTAAGGTTTCGCCGCTTTTAAGCAGCAGTCCGCGGCGCTGTTGCCATTGGGTATCTTGCCTGGGCATGTCGTTGCGCCACCAGGTGATGCCGGGCGTATCAAAACTGAGTGTACCGGTTAAGGTAGTATTGAGTATTGACTCATCCACAATGCCCCATTTGCCCGCAATCCAGAAAGATTTTTGCGCTTTACTATTTTTGCGCCAGAGCACTTGAATGGGGTCCGCCTCATCTCTGAGGAAAAACAGCCTGGCGCTGGTGGGGCGGCCTTGTTGATCGTTCGGCTCAAACTCCGGATACCGGGCAAGAGGAGCAAAATTAAGCGCGGTATTTTCTTCTGTACTAACGGGTTGGCCCGGAAAAGGGTTTTCCACTATCAGGTCGCTCAGTGTCAGCTCACCAAAGTCGTTTAACAAGGACTGATAGGTTTCATCGGGATCTTGCAGCGGACGCTCGCTGAGCAAGCTTTTGTGGTAGTTTTTCAGAACTCGGATGTTGCCAGCGTTAATGTGTTGTGGCCAATTGTCGGGACGCACTGCAAACCAGTCAGGGACACCTGCCGGATAGTCATACCAATCTCGCTTTTCTTGCGGTAGCGTGCGTAGCGAAGGCATACTGGCGATGCGAGTAAATAGTGAGGCTAAAACTGGCTGATTGCTGCTAACTTTCAAGTGAGTTGCATCGCTGGGTACCTCAAAATAGATGGTGGACTTTTCACCTAACCAGTTGAAAAACTCCTCATTGGCCAGTTGGCTATCCAGCTCAGGCGTATAGGAAGGGGTCAGGGATAAGGATTTAACTGAGCTATCCTCAGAAAACATCTCCACGTTTACCTCAGCATTTTCCCCGGTGGCGATATCTTGCTCTGCAAACACTCTGACCTGCAATTGGTACGGGGTTGGTAGCTCAGTTTTGGCTGCCAATGTCCAGTTTAACGGCTGTTCGGGTTGCAGAATCGTTGTAGGGGAAAAGTGATCATGCTCCTCTAAAAAAACCGTCTCGGAAAACAAAGTCAGGGACATGGGCAGCGAAGAGGTAAAAGTAACCAGTCCCGGCTTTAATTGCAGCGACTGACTAAAATGCGAGCTGCTAAATTCAAACTCCTGACGGGTTTCCCAGCTGTCATTTTGATTAAACCAACTCATATTGATTTTGGCTTTTTTATCTTTGAATAAGTGCGAGGCTTCCAGTCGATACTGGCCTGCGAACTCAATAGGAAAAGAAACGCGTTTGTAGGCATCACTGTGGTGGTCATATTGACTTAAAAGGTGCCGTTTTACGGCAATATCAGTTTGCGGTACCCGGTAAATCAGGAGAGATTGATAATCCTGACCTTCATCGCCGGCAGGCACAAGTGGTTGCCAGCGAAATTCCGCCAGATTTTCTTTTTCCTCGTCGGATAAAAATGCAATATCAAATGGGTAGTGTTGTAGCAGATTATCCCGCTGTTTTTGTGACAGTCGTTGCCACAAATCCAATGCAGAAACCCGACTACTGCGCTGCACATGTTGATAGGCTCTGACCGCGACCTCTTTAATTGCGGGGCTTTTCACCACTTGGGAAATCACCAATCGGGTGGCACCAGGTGGTAGACTGAGGTGTAGATTTTCGGTGTCGGCCAGTTTGTCCTGAGCATTGGCTAAAAACGCTTCCGGGACCACCTGACCATTCACTTTAAGCTCCACTTTGGTAGTGGCTCTGGCATGGTGGTGAAATTGATTTTGATACAGGGTATTGCCCTCTTTATCTTCTACTCGCACTTGCAAGTGGTAGGGGTAACGGGCGGTCTTGTTATCGCTGCCGTCTAGAATAGCGGCAGAAGAAATCCATAACTTTCGCGGTGATTGTGTGAGTGTGTAATCCAGTATTTTTTCCGGCGGAATGATGTAACTGCGGGAAATATCCAATTTCACTGAGGCGGGGATCGGTTGGGCTGCTCGCTCCAGGCCACTGCTACTCAACAGTGACATCAGAGTTATGATAGTGATACCAAGCAAGCCTGAAATCGCGATGATTTTGATCAGTATTCTCATGGTTTGCTACTCTCCACAATCCCTTCGGGCACGAGCCACAAGTATCGCGCATTCACAAACTGATTGACCGCTTCGGGCTTGGCTGTAGACAGCTTGCGCTGATTTAAACTATTGAGGTTAATGGCCGCAATAAGATTTTCCTGGTCATCTAATAGCAGTAAAAATTGTTGCAGACTGGAGCTATCCAGTAAGTAGACCAAGGACCCTTGTTGATAAAGACTGATGGCATTAGCCAAACTATGAATGTTGCGATTGGTGGCGTAGCTTTGTAAGTATCGATGCAGCTCGATGGCATTGGGATAAGCACCTTGGGTTTGAATGGCAAAGCTTCGGATATCTCGGCGGTAAACCGGTAAACCCAGTAAGCGGGCATGCTGTTCTTCAACTTTTATGGCGTCGGTTGCTTTAAAGCTGTCTCTCACCAAAGGACTGATCCACAGGGTGATAAATTGTTCCTGTTTAAGGTAATTGATGTAATCAATTTGCTGGCTGGTGCTTTGATAGTAAGGTGAGGTGACAAAGTCGCCGTTGACAAAGCGATAACTCAAGCCTAAGTCTTGCAATTCAGCCATAAGCTTATCTGTTTCCGGGCCAGCATTGTATTGGTTAATGTTACGCCACAAGCTCACCATGGCCAGTTCTTCAGGGAATGGTCGGGATTCCTGGAAAGAAAAGCCGCGTATCAGTACCGGAGTGGGTGAGCGACTATCAAACTCTTTGCTGATGGCCATGAACATTGTATGAAACAAGGAGTGTTTGTTGCCTGCCATCGTGACATTACTACTGCCGTCGGTATTAGCCCACGGGTGAGTGCCGGAAAGCAGCAGGAATCGACTTTGTAATTTGTTGAATAATGCCGCACCGAATTCGAAGCTGGTGCGGTCGTAAAATGGATTCGGTACCATCACCAGGTAATTGCTGTTGGCATTTAAGTTTATTACCAGGCTTGCCCAATTTTTTCTATTGTCCAGATCCGCTTTTAGATGTTGTTCTTCTAAAATAAGAAACTGTTTCTGAGTGAGAGGTTGCTCTAATAGCCTGAATTCGTATCCAACACTGGCAGCCTGCCAGTTTAAACGCTGTAATTCGTTGCGACTTTGCTCTGTCCAGCCTTGCTGCTCAAAGGTGCTAAGCCAAGACATGAGCGGGATAAGGATGTCCTGATACCAAAACAGAAGTTGGTTCTCTTGGGGTTTAACAAAGTCATTACTGCCTTTTTGGGCGATGAATTGTTTGCGCTCTAACAACCAGGAAATCAGATAGCCTTCAACGTGATCCACTTGTGCATCACCGGAAGTGGACTGGTAAACCTCAATACGTGCCAGTGCACTGCGCATTTCACGATTGTTTAAGCGCAGCTCCGCAATGCCAAATTTGTCGTGTTGCCATTGTGGAGAGTTGCCCTGTGAGCGCCACTGAATATTGAGATCGCTCACCACATTATTGAGTAACCCCACGGGTAGCGCTTCAGGTAAAGTGCGCAACACCGTCAGCATACTGGTATCGGTATCTTGTTCACGATTTAAGCGTTTACGTTGTTCAGTAATTTTTAACGCGCCGCGAATTTGCAACACGTTGTGCTGACTAAACGTTTCGTGAGCAGCCTGGAAGAAGCCTCCATCAAGATCTGAGTCAAACAGGTATTCACCTGAGTTTTGCAATTGATAAGACAAATCGATAAACAGGGCATTGGCGTGGGTCTTTTGAAATAATGCCAGGCCAAATGTGGCGGCACCTAATTCCGCCCTGGCGCGAGTGACTTCAATTACCAGTTCAGATTCAGGCTGTAAATTGATGGCATAAAAGCCGATGCCCTCTTTGTGCAAAACCAACTGTTTCGCGCCCAGTAACCAAATATCAATATCGCTCTGTTCTGCCTGCTCTTCGAGGGTGGGTAATAGCGCAGAAATGTTTTCGGGACTGGCATGTTTTAAGGCGTTTAAGAGTTGCACAAACATTTGTCTTTCTTGTTCATCTACCTCGGTGGGTTTGACCTCTGAGAAGAATGAAACTGGCCGTATTTCAGCGTAAATTTCCTGCACACTTTGTTGACTTAGCACCGCGCTGCGCAAGTCGGAGACGTTTTCAATTGCAGGAGATTTGTCGCCAACAAAGGTGAGGGCAAAGCCTGCAATGGTGGCCAGGGAAATCCCTACGAACGAGGTAAAAACCGTACTCACAGCCATTTTCAGGGCAATTTGCTTCTGGTAGACCTTGACGGCTATTAAGGTACTCACAATGTAACCAAACCCAAAATAATCGGAAATTTTGGCCGTGGGTAGATACTCAATTAGGGCGAATCCCAGCAGGATTTTGTAGACGAAACCAATATTGAAAAACAACAGCAGCAGTCGCCCTCCCTCAAAGGTGATGCCGCGTAGCAGCGGAGTGCGCAGGGCCATGATACCGAGGAATAAAATAACGGCCGCTTCTACAAAGGTGAAGAGCAACTTCTCGGGCTGATACCACTGTAACGCCAGTAGAGCAGGGATGAGAATACCGTTGAACTCCCAACCGAACTGCAGGTTCATACGCGACGCAATAAAGGCGGTGGTGAGCAAGATGATGTATGCCTTGGGACTTGACAGTAGGGAGGTGGCCAGGTCTTCGTACATGTAATTCAGGCCACCAATATTGAAATTCGTCAGCGGAATGAGCAGCCAGTTAATAATAATAAAGGTTAAACCCAGGTATAAAAACAAGGCTTTGCTGCCTTTAACAACACCACCCATCCACATTTGATTGGCAATCAAGGCGACGATTATCAAGCCAAAGCTTTGCAGATTATTTTGCAAGTCGTATTGGGCAAATAGGTCACCAGAGGAAGCTATCAGCAAAGGGATCAGAAAAAAGTCGAGGCAAATTCGCACTAGCACCGAAAGTAGGATTAACGCGAAAAAGCGATCTCGACCAAACATCTCAGAATAGCCGAAACGCACCAACAGTTTATTGGCTAACAGCCAGGCTAAGCCATAAGTGATGTAAGCTTCCGCAAGCACTACGATGGCGCTGGCGGGTTTGACAAAGAATAAAGGTACCAAATAGCCTGGCACTACCAAGCCTGCTAAAGTGGTACCAAATCGGGCGTTGAGGAAAACAACAACACAGACGCCCACCCACACGGTGGTAATTACAGAGCTCTGTAATGCACCAGCAGGAAACAGGCTGAGTTGCAGAAAGTCAGGCATTTAGTAGCGTTTGCGCCTCAATAAGTTGATCAGGGGTAAGCGGTTTTTCCAACACCGCTTTTACAAAGGGCACGGCGCGTATTTTGCGTAGCTCCTCATCGTTATTGATGCCCGTAACCACAATTGTGGGTGTGGTGATCCCCTCTTCTTGCATCCAATCCAATAAGCCTGCACCATCCAGTTTGGGCATCACTAGGTCGGTGACAATAAAGGAAAACTGCTGACTCTCCAGTAGTTGCTTGGCCAATAATCCGTTGTCAGAAGTGACCACGTTCAGCCCCAAATCGTTCAACCACATCTTGGTCATCATGGCCAGCATAGGTTGGTCTTCCACCAATAATACGGTTTTATTGCTGTCACTCATTGAGATTTATCCCCTCAATTAATATGGATAAACGATAGCCTTTGCCAACACGAGATTTAAGACGGCAGTCCATGTTTGCATCTTTCGCGGTTTTAAGCGCCACCAATAAATCAGATAGCAGGTTTTGCTCACCCAACAGGGCATTTTGTTGATAAAGCTTTTGTAGTTCTTGATTGGGCAGGCCGTAGCCTTCACTCTCAATTTTGATATACAGCACGTCTGTGTCATCGCGTTTCAGGTGTTTGGCGATGATGTTTATATGTTTCGGCGCAATAGCGTCATCTGCCATCAATTTAATGCCGCTTTTTATCAGCTGAGTAAAAGCATCCGGTGAACCAAGGCCAAGAATGACATAAGAGGGCACATTGACATCAAAAGTCACGTCGCGCCAAAAGACGTTGCTGGCAGCACTTTTGCGCTTGCTCTGGATGTGGGTTGCCAATAATTCCAGTGGATTGAATGGGATCGTATTGATGTCCTCTCGAACACTCAGTCGGTCCATGAAGAAGTGAGTTCGGCGGGTGCTATCGGCGGCTTTTTTCAACTCAATATTGAGGTAGGTGGCAAGCTGATTGATGAAAGGTTCTTGCGCTTTACGTTCAATTTGCAACAGTCCCATTTGCAATGTGGAAAGGTGATTTTTTATATGTATCAAATAGTTATCATATAGCCCTCGCTCGATTTGCAGATAGGCCTGGACGTCTTTTAGGTTGATAATTTCCACCAGAATACCATTTAGATTGAGATGCAGTTCTTGTTGTTGCTGCTCGTTATCGCCGTGGTTGGTGGCCGAGATAACGGTGATGTATCTCTGCCCTTCAATACTGACAAACTGTCGCACACTTTGGCGCTTTTGCTGCAAGGTAATTTGCCGGATGAGGTTTTTCAGGCTGTCGTCACTTAAGTGCAAAATCTGTTTTAAAAAGCTTAAGACACTGCTGGTTTCAATATCCAGGTTATTGCGTTGGGCGAAACGTTGCATAGCGTCGTTGCGATGAGCAATTCGGCCAAAGATATCAAACACGATAAGCGGTGATGAGGTGGAGTTTTGTAAAGAGCGCTGAAAATTCAGCTGTGTTAATAATTGACCTGTACCGGTTTGAATGGCTTGCAAGCGCTGATTCTGCTCGTTGCCTAATTGCTGATGTAGGCGTCGCTGTGCGTAGCGGCTCTGTTCCGTTTGTTGCTGTAAGTGCAGCAGTGTGCTGATTTGCAGTGCAAACAGGTTAACTTGTTCAAACAGCGCCGTCATTTTTTGCGGTTCTTGTTCCATCGTGGTGAGAGCCCAAAAGCCCAGAATTTGGGTGCTGCGATAGAAGGGCACCAGAATTTCTGTTTCGTTCTCTTGTTGATTCTTAAAAAAGGATCTGGAACAACGCACGGCTTGCTTATCTTGAATGGCCTGTAACCAAGGCTCTCGTCGCATATCGCGACGCATTTCGTCGATATCTTGCAAGCTACAGTTCACCGCCGAAATTTCCTTCAGGCGATTAGCGTCGTCGGTTATCTCTAAAAATATGCAACGTTCCAGTTGCAGATTTTGAGTCACCATCCCCGCGATTTTTTGCCAGAAGGCATCGTGGTCCTGATGCGTCGACAAATTGCTAATGACAGACTTAAGTTGTTCTTCGAGATGGTGTAGTGAGAGGTTTTTCGCTCGGGTAATAAGTACGTGCAGACTAGATATCATCACTACCCAGCCGCTCAACAGCTCGGCAAAGGGGGGGATTACTTTCAATACTAAGCACAGCGGTACACATAGTAATAACAACAACGCACCGGTTGCGAATACTCGGTTTTGTTTAGTGACTGGCGAGCTATAAAAGAACAATATGAATAATACGGCACAGAATACCAGTACCAGACAGAGGCGTAACCACAGCGGCAGCTCCTTAGAGACATCGCCAGACTCCCAGGCAAGCAGTGCGCCTGCGTGAAATTGCAACAAGTGCCAACCTAAATGGTTTGGATGAAGCGGTACTTGTAAGGCAAAGTGCTGCAGCTCCATATCAGTAATGAAATAGACATCTTTGCCTTGCTGTAGGCGTTCAATCACATCGGTTTCTTGCAGCAAAGAGGAGGTGATAATAGGGGAATTTAATGAGACCTCTGAGAAGTCGATAAACTGCTTTGGTAGTTGTAGCTCTGTATGGTTCGGGTGTAGCGAAGCCAATGGTGATTTAAATGCATCTGAATTCGAGTGAGCTAGTAAAGGCAGGGTTCTGGCCACGCCATTGAGTAATTCCGGCTGAATTAGATATCCTGCTGTGGGTTGCCACTGACTCTGTTGCACATAATCTAATTGACCATCTGACGAGAATCGGGTGCTTGGGATCTTGATGGTGTTAAAGGAAAACTGTTTAAGAATCGGTTGGATCTGGGGTGATATAGGTTCATCAGGTAAGACCCAAAATAACCTGCCGTTGTTTTGCTCGGATAAATCTGCGACCAAAGCCTGAGCTTCGTTAGAGAGAGGATCATCAAGACTGACAATAACAAATCCAGCCTGCCGTTCAGTGTTACTCTGAGTCAGGTATTCTTGAAGTTTGAGGTTGGTCAGTAAAGACAGGCCACTGAAGTGCAACAGCAATAACACTGTTATTACAATAGTGCAGGTGAGCGTCAGCCATATCCCGGTGTCTTTGCTCAGTTTCAATCAATCATCCCCTATTATTATGGTTCTTGGGTTATCGAGGTGATTGGTATAATTAACACCAATTTACCTGCTAATGGGTAATCTGCCAGAGTAAATCTTGTATTCTATCGGCAAATTCCCGCAGTTTATTTAATTGCTCATCATCCAATTCTTTCGGCACTCTGTCGATGATGCACAAAGTCCCGATGCGCAGATCCGGTTTCATTATCAAAGGCGCGCCAGCATAAAAACGAATATGGGGCTCACCGGTGACTAGCGGATTAGTTTTAAAGCGAAAATCCTCTTGAGCGTCTGGCACATACAAGGTCTCGTCGTAATTGATGGCGTGACCGCAAAACGATACGTCTCGGGAAGTTTCGCAGGCATCTAACCCAACATTCGATTTAAACCATTGGCGATTAGTATCCACTATCGTCAGCAGACAAATAGGCACGTTGAACCACGCCTGAGCTTCGGCAGTGATTTTATCCAGCTGAGCGTCAGGCTCCGTATCGAGAATTTGCAACTGATTGACCAGTTCCATTCGTTTGCTTTCGTTTTCAGGGATATCAGGTTTTATCACTAATGCTGCCTTATCCTTAGTCATTAGATTATCAGTTTATTCTAGCCTAGCTAGCTTAGCTTGCCAGAACCAATGCTACGCTCAAATACAACTTTTGGATGAAATACTTAGGTAATTTGACCGGTTTTGAACCGGATGTTGTATATTGATGGGCCGAGTTACAGACTAATGTACTCTGAAGATACTTTTTTTGCACACTAATTGTGGATACGCACAGCTGATAGAGACTGGAATAAATCGATGGAACCCAAGGTAAAGTTTAATAAAGAATATCTGGTTGTGGCCCAAAATGCCTCCGGACGCAATCTCAATGTACCTGTTTACCGTTTTAAAAGTGATTTACCCGGCCCCAAAGTGTATCTGCAAAGCTCAATTCACGGTGCCGAAGTGCAAGGCAATGTAGTGATTTATCATCTGATTCAGGCTTTGCAGAGTGCGCCACTCAAGGGCGAGATTATATTGGTGCCCAACTGCAATCCAGTGGGCAGTAATTTGAAATCTGGTGAATACACCTTAGGCCGTTTTGATCCGGTTAATGGTCAGAACTGGAATCGCGCTTATCATTTCGACCAGAGTTTGCTGGATAGCTTTGTTGAACAAGTGGATCCCAAAGCAGATATGGCGGAGTTGAAAGGGCTATTTCGCGACCATATTAAGCAGGGAATTGACGAGGTCCTTACCTCTGAATGGGGCGTGGGACTGGCACAACAGCTGAATTTAAAGCTGCAACGCTTCGCTTTTGACGCCGATATCGTACTGGATTTGCACAATGGCCCTGTCTCTACCCGACATATTTATGTGCCGGAATACGCCCGCGAGTCGGCAAAATTTTTCAATATTCCCCATGTTATCCTGATACCTAATAAATTTGCCGGAGCACTGGATGAGGCCACTTTTTGCCCCTGGTGGACGCTCAGCGAATTGCTACAACAAAAATATCCCGAAAGACACTGGCAATTTGGAGTGGAGGCCTTTACCGTCGAAATGGGTTCGCAAGAGGTGATTGATTTTAACGCTGGTGAGCACGATGCCCGCAGTATTCTCAGTTACCTTTCCGCCAAAGGCTGTTTTTCTGAACCATTGTTTACGCCGGATGTGATGCAACGCCACGCGGTTTTCTTGCGAGATTATAAGACCTTATTCAGTCAGCAGGGCGGTATCGTGGAGTATCTGGCAAAGCCCGGTCAAATAGTGAAAAAGCACGAATTGTTAGCACGCGTACTCAATGTAGATGAACTGGAAGATAATAGAGCTGTGGGTGAGATTAGCGCACCCTGTGATCTGATCCCGATTTTGCACTTTCCCTCGGCGAGTGTATTGGGGGGAACCCAGTTATATAAGTGTTTCACCAATTATTTCGATTTATAACAATCCAGTTCATTCGCATCAGCGGTTTATGTGTGATCATTTCTCAGGGCGATATTTTCTAAGAACAATGATTTTAAAAGGCAACAAGCATTCAACATGGAATTACTGGCTCAATTAAGAAAGGAGACCCAGGCAGAGCATGGGCTCATTGAGGGGACTTACCCCTTTAACAGGTTGTTGCTGCCATCACTTGAGGTTCAGGAGTATCAACAAACGCTCGCTTTGCTGTTTCGCTGGCATCAGCAATTAGAAAGTAACGTACTGCAAATGATGCCAGCACAACTGCTGGAAGCACTTGAGTGGAATGAGTCCACTAAGAGTTTGAGGCAAGACCTCGATGAAGGTAAGACGCAATTACCTCAAATCCGCAAGGAATTTCAGCTCGGTAGTAGAGATGAGGCTATTGGAGCTCTATACGTTATTCTGGGGGCCGCAATGGGGGCTCGGGTAATTTTAGAGCATCTGAACAAGCACCCGGTTCTGCAACACAAGCCACATCTTTATTATACCGAAATGACGTCTCGATTGCGGAAGTGGGGTGTATTTACCCATTACTTGCGTAGCCACTGTTCCCAAATTGATCATCAGAGCGCGGTAAAAGGTGCTAAAAGCGCATTTAAATTATTACAGCAAATTACCTTGGTAAATGTGAGCTAATCAACCAGCAAAAGCGTAAGCAGTTATACCGCTAACATAAACAAAAACGCAGCGTATCCTGTTGTTCACGATGGCTGTTTTAGTCTAAGTTTAATTGAGTAGCAACATTGCAGAGTAAACCGTGTCGAATTACACAAAAACTGTTTCCCAAGAACAACTAAGCCAGTGTGATAAAGAACCCATCCACTTACTGGGTAAAGTGCAAAAATATGGCGGCTTGCTGGCTTTCAACAAAGATTGGAAGGTCACTCACTTCTCTGAAAATATTGACGACTTTTTAACTCTTAATGTGCCACTCAATCCCGGTCTAAATGCCCAAGACATCTTTAGCGCCAGTTTTTTACATCAGTTACGCGGTGCGCTCCAGCAAGCAAAAATCACCGGAAAGAATGAGCGCCTGCTTGGCGTAACGCTGGAAAAAAGTAGGTTCTTGGATATTTCAGTGAGTCAAAAAGAAGGCATCGTGCTCGTAGAATTTGAAAACAGTACGGGGAAAAGTGAGCGTTTTGTCGAGGATATTCTGGCTGCCATGGCAGCGGTGCTTTCTACCGAAAAGTTAGCGGAACAACGTATATATGATATCGCGGTAAGGCATTTGAAATACCTTACAGGCTTTGATCGCGTTATGCTGTATCGCTTCTTGCCCGACGGGTGTGGCGAGGTAATAGCTGAAGAGAAAGAACCTGCGCTGAGCTCCTTTTTAGGACTGAGGTATCCCGCCTCTGACATTCCTAAGCAAGCGCGAGAATTATACAAACAGCAACTCCTCAGGATAATCTCTGATGTGCACGATGAAGGTGCCAATATCATTGGGTTGTCCAGCGGTGAAGCGCTTGATTTGTCCTCTGCGGTAACTCGGGCGGTATCGCCAATTCACATTCAATATTTGAAGAATATGGGGGTTGGCGCTTCGATGTCCATTTCAATTGTGGTGGAAGGAGAACTGTGGGGATTATTCGCCTGTCATCATAGCTCTGCAAAAATATTGCCTTTTAGCGTCAGGACGTCGCTTGAGCTTTTTGCTCAGATGTACGCACTCGAGCTCACTAGTCGAGAGCGCAAGCAAGTTATGCTACTTAAAGATCAACTTGCTGCAATTAATCACCGGGTTATGACAGAGTCTAACCTACGAGGAACAACGCCCGCCAAATTGATAACACACCTTTCCGCTATCGCTGAAATTATTAAATGCGATGGTATTGCCCTTTGCTTAGCTAATGAAGCGTATTACGAAGGCATCACTCCGGACAACAGGGTTATGTCTGAGCTTCGAGCTGCGCTGTTAAAAGTTGATTCAAATGCGATAATCGATATCGAATCACTAAAAAATTATTGCAATCTGGACGTTGTCGATAGCAATGCGATAGCGGGCGCAATGTTTATTCCCTTGGCCCGGGATGCATCTGAATTCTTGTGTTTGTTCCGTCAATCGGTCACTAAAACTGTCAAGTGGGGCGGGGATCCCAATCAAGCCAAGGTACAAAACCAAGATGAAACCTTAACGCCTCGCAAAAGTTTTGAAGCATGGCAGGATGAGCATCAACATAAATGTGAAAGTTGGACAACGCTGGATGTAAAACTGGCTGATGCAATTCGAATTGTCGTTATAGAAATCTTGCTTAAGTACTTAAATGAACAACAGTTGTTGCTTACCGAATCGCAGAAAAATAAGTCGGTATTGATATCTGAACTTAATCATCGGGTGAGAAATATTCTTAACCTGGTAAGAGCTATTGTTAAACAGTCTGGTACAAGCACCAAATCTGTTGAGGAATTTACTGAATTATTACTAGGAAGAATTCAATCACTGTCCAATGCCCATGATCAGCTCACCAGCAGTTTTTTTAACGCCATTGAGTTGAAAACAATAATAGAAAATGAAACCGGGACGCATCGCGATGAGAATCGCATTAATATTCTTGGCGAAAATGTCGGTCTCAAACCCACGGCTGCCACCTGCCTGGTGCTGGTGGTACATGAATTATTTACTAATGCAGTGAAATATGGAGCTCTATCGGTGCCAAATGGCCAGCTTATCGTTTCATGGCGCAAAGATGATAGTGATGGCTTACATTTTCTCTGGAAAGAGATGGGCCTTAACAACCTTTTACCTCCCGTTAAAAAAGGTTTTGGAACCACGTTAATCGAAAAATCGATACCCCATGAGCTCAATGGCTCCGTCAGTGTTGAATTCAGACCAGATGGACTAGAGGTCTCCATCAGAATCCACCAACAATACCTTGACTGGAATCGCACTG
The DNA here is from genome assembly GCF_036322805.1 of Planctobacterium marinum. GTDB lineage: Bacteria > Pseudomonadota > Gammaproteobacteria > Enterobacterales > Alteromonadaceae > Planctobacterium > Planctobacterium marinum_A. The sequence continues at coordinate 512,272 of NZ_AP027272.1, forward strand.
CGAAATCTAAAATAGAAAAACTACCTTCAACTTGTGAAGCGCCGTCATTAACCCAAGCCTTGCAGCATATATTGGTGCTGGAAGACAATTTTTTAATTGCTTCAGATACCGTCCAGATATTAGAAAACGCCGGAGTAAAAAAGGTCAGTCGAGCTGCCAATATTAACGAGGCCAACAGTGTTTTTGACAATTCTGTAGAATTAGCGCTACTTGACGTGAATCTGGGGGTTGAGTCGTCACTACCCTTTGCTCGGATGATGGCAGATTCAGGTATTCCATTTATCTTTACCACCGGTTATGGGCAGTTCGAACAAATTACTCAGGAATTTCCTTCGGTACAGATAATTCAAAAACCCTATGACGACAAGATGCTTATCACGGCAATTAATAATCTGGCCTTACCTCACCAAGATGCAAAATAATGTTTGATACCAAAAATTTAAAAGTACTGATCTTAGAAGATGAATATGTTCAAGCCCTGTACCTCAGAGAGTGTTTAGAGGAGCTGGGAATACAGCAAATTAACGTGATCACTAATGCGGAAAAAGCGGACGCTTTACTGCAGCAAAAGCGCCCGGATATCGCCTTTTTAGATATTCGAATGAAGGATCAGGACCTGGGTATTGAGATTGCCAGTTTGTGTAAAGGCGTAGGTGTAGAGCACGTCGTTTTTACATCGTCTTTTACTGATGAGGATACGCTACAGCGCGCCATGAGTGTGGCTTCTGATGGTTTCCTGTTAAAGCCCTACGATGCCAGTAATGTCAAGGTTCAAGTGTTCCTGTGTCTGGCTCGTTCTGGTTCTACTGACGAGTGCTGATTACGGAATATTTGGATACGGCTGGCGTGAGATAAATGGAGTGCTCTGACATTAAGCCGCAACACAATAACTCTATTGCTTTTTTAACGCATGAAAATATGCAGACTGCGAGACCCATTAAATGAATAGCCCTCTAGAAAACTTATTTCGTGTCGACTTTATGCCACACGGTCATTGTTACCTGTGGAAACCAGAAATACTGTGGCTGAATGTGTTGTCCGATGCCCTCATCGCGCTGTCTTATTTTTCCATCCCGGTGGCCCTGTACTATTTTGTCTGGAAACGAGAAGATCTGGAATTTAAAGGGATTTTTATTCTTTTTTCACTGTTTATTGCGCTTTGCGGTATCACCCATTTAATCGGGATAGTCACGGTTTGGAATGGTGCTTATGGCATTCATGGTATGGCAAAGTTCGCCACTGCCGTTGTGTCAGTAATGACTGCGATTCAGCTTTGCAGAATGTTACCGCAAGCCTTATTAATCCCTTCACCACGAGAGATTAAACGGGTTTTTGAAAAGGCGAATTTTGAAAAAGAGCAGCGGATCAAACTGGAATACCAGAGAAAACAAGATGAAATTTTAAGACAATCCACGGACGCTGCCCATATTGGGGTGTTGGTGGTCAATGATAGTGGCGATATTTTGATGGCTAATTTGGCCGTCTGCGAGATGTTTGGTTACCGCAAAGAGGACCTGGAAGGTAAGCCCGTCAGCCTGCTCGTTGGTGGTGTTGAGGCTGAGAAACACGATCAGTTACTGGCTTCCTTTTTTGCCTCTCCTGTTCTGCAGTATAAGATGGCACCAGAAAGGGAGGTGATGGGGGTCACTAAAAATGGTCAACAGTTGCCTGTCGAGATAGTGTTAAACGTGGGCGAAACCGGTGGTCAGAAGGTCGTTTATGCCTCGGTAATGGATATTTCAGAAAGGCGCAGAATTGAACTTGAAAGAGCCGAGAAAGCGCAGCAATTGCAGATGGAGAAAGAGAGTTTCAAGTCGCTGTTTGAAAACTTGCCTGATCCCTGTTTCGTGATTGATCCCAAATCCAGCAAGATTATCAAATGTAACCCTGCCTTTGAGAAGATGATGAACGCCAGCAGTGAGCAACTAATTGGACTCACCAAATACGACATTTCACCAGAATTTCAGGAACACGTGAACAAGAGTTCCAAGGACTATTACACGAAAATTACTGAACATTTAGTGCCGGGAGAAAGTGTACAGTTTGAGTGGAAGCACAACCGTATGGATGGCGAAACGTTTATTGCGTCTGTCAGCGTTTCTTATGTCGCTATAGAAGGTCAAGAGGTCTTTTTAAGTTGTTGGCGAGATATCACCGAACTCAAGCAAAAAGAACAAGAGTTGATCGAAGCCCGAAATCAGGCTGTTGAGGCAGAAAAAACCAAATCTGATTTTCTTGCCAATATGAGCCATGAAATTCGAACGCCCATGAATGCCATACTGGGGCTCACTCAATTGATTAGCGAAATGCCTTTGGAAAAAAAGGCTTCCGAGTACATGGAGAAGGTTCAAAACTCCTCGCACTCACTGCTAAATGTACTTAACGATATCCTCGATTTCTCTAAATTGGAAGCTGGCAAACTGAGCATTGTTAATGAACCTGTTGACCTGGAAAAAGTCCTCTCTGATGTTACCGGACTGTTCAGTCTTACCGCTGAGAACAAAGCCATTGAGCTGGTGATAGATTATCCTGTTGCTGAACCACGCTGGGTTTATGCAGATTCAATGCGTTTGACTCAGGTGTTAAATAACCTGGTGGGCAATGCCATTAAGTTTACTGACTCAGGTTATGTAAAAGTATCCCTGAATATTGAAAAAATGGAAAATGACCAGTTACAGGCGCGTTTTTGTGTTGAAGATACCGGGATTGGCATTGCACATGAGAAGCTTGATAGCCTGCTTTCTCCCTTTAACCAGGTAGATGCTTCCATTAATCGCCGTTTTGGCGGTACTGGTCTGGGTTTGGCTATTTCGAATCACTTATTGGGGTTGATGGGGAGTCATCTGGAAATCTCCAGTGAGTTGGGGCAGGGCAGTTGTTTTTGTTTCAGTTTATGCTTCAAAACCTGCTCTTCAGAATCCAGCAAAGAGCGTCAACTGGCGGGTAAAAGAACCCTGGTGGTGGACGATAATGAAGCCAGCAGACTGGCACTTCAGCGTATGTTGAGCTCCTGGGGTTTTCCGGTAGAGCTGGCTTCCTCGGGCGAAGAAGCCCTGCACCTTACTGCAACCGCTGAAAGTCAAAATCAGCCGTTCGAACTCTTTTTGATTGACTGGAAAATGCCAAAAATGGATGGGCTTGAGCTGATAAAGCAAATACAGAGTCGATTGAACAGCACTGAAAGTACGCAACCCACAATTTTGTTGGTGACAGCGTTTGGGCGAGATTTTGTACAACAATCCATCACTGAGCAACGGGTGGATGCAGTATTGGATAAACCCTTTCTGGCATCAACATTACACGATGCATTAGTGCAGATTCAATATCAAGACTCTAGCTTAATTGCAGGGAATGTTTCAAAACAAGCACTCGATGATGATTATCAGCCAACTTACGAGGGTGCCCACGTACTGGTGGTGGAGGATAACGAAACCAATCAATTGGTGGCGCGAGAGTTTTTGGCAAAGTTTGGTATTAAAGCCGTCGTGGTTTGTAATGGGTTAGAAGCCGTAGATTACGTAAAACAAAACCAAAAAGAGTTGGATTTGATCTTGATGGATTTACAGATGCCCAAAATGGATGGCTTTGAGGCGAGCAAACTGATTAAAGCCGACAGTCGCAGCACTCATATACCTATTGTTGCCATGTCGGCTGCGGTGCTAAAAAGCGATCGCGAAAAAGTGAAGGCGGCGGGTATTAACGGTCATATCGCAAAGCCAGTTGATATCCGTGAACTTGCCCAAGTGCTTGGTACTAACCTAAGTTCTAATGCTCAATCCCCATCACACACGCACCAGCAGGCAAAAGCTTTACAGTCTTTTGAGGGGAGCCTACCAACCGGTTTTGACTTTAACTCTGCACTTAAGCGTTTGGGTGGTGATATTAAGCTGCTGCACAAAATGGCCGAATCTACACTGGTGGTGCATAAAGATGCGACCGCTAAACTGACGGATTTGTTTGAATCCGAAGATAAACAATCGTTACGGAGTTACTGCCACACCCTTAAAAGCGTGTTAAGTGGGCTGGGGGCTCAAGACATAGCTGATGTGGCAGGCACCATAGAAATGTCCGATGAATTACTCAATAGCCGTGAATTTAGCCGGTTTGTCACTCAGTTAGATGAACACCTGTTAGCGCTGAGAAATTGGTTGGATCAGCAATCACCGCGTGTGCCTGAAGTAAAGTTTTCTGAGGAATTACTCGCGGAAGGAATCAAAAACTTAGCTGAAAAAATACAAGCCAGACGTATTATCAATGAGGATGAAATAGTTCACTTTTTAAAGCTGGTGAGCGCTCAGTGGAATGCTCAGCAGCAAGAAGAATTCAAGACGGCAATTATTCGCTTTGATTATGACCTGGCGATGCAGAAAATAAATGCATTAAATCTTTAAGCGTTGGCTGATAATTGTGCAACTATAGTCTAATAGATAATAGCGCCGTTTCGGCTAGAATGTGCAATGGTAAATCTTATGTATTGTGTAAACGTTATTCATTGTGTGTCGTGAAGAGATATTGATCATCGATGATGATCCAGTCCAGATAAGGATTCTTTGTAATATATTGGGAGACGATTTTGCCATTCGTTTTGCAACGAGTGGCAAAGAGGGCAAAGAACTCGCGTCGACTTTTCCAAGGCCAGACTTGATTCTATTAGATATCAACATGCCAGATATGAATGGTTTTCAATTGTGCAGGGAATTGAAGACCATCGAAGCCACCAAAAACATTCCTATTTTATTTGTTTCCGGCCGTATTGATGATGCCGATCAATTACTCGCATTTAACATCGGCGCTGCTGATTTTATTCCTAAGCCAATTTCGCCAAGTGTGTTAAAAGCTCGAGTCAAAACCCAGTTAGAGCTTGTCAGTAAAAACAAGGCTTTAGAAGAGCTAGCATTTACCGATGGCTTAACCCACATTGCCAATCGTCGCGGATTTGATAAAAGGCTGGCAGATGAGATTCGGCGGATGATGCGAGACGGGAAGGCATTGTCTCTGATGATCATCGATGTTGATAATTTTAAGTCCTTTAATGACCATTACGGGCATACGGTTGGGGATGATTGCCTTAAAAGTATTGCACAGGTGATGAAAAAAACGTTATCTCGTGCCACCGATTTTGTAGCGCGAATTGGTGGGGAAGAGTTTGCTATTATCTTGCCAGATTCCGATGTGGAACAAAGCTGTCTTGTGGCGCAAAACCTGCTTTCCAATCTGGCAGACAAAAACATTCCCCACTGTCAATCTGCCCAGAGTGACAGAGTTACACTCAGTATTGGTATTACCAACCAGGTACCTGCGAAAGATCTAAATTATGAACAATTTTTTAAGCAAGCAGACCAGGCACTTTATCAGGTTAAACGCAGCAGTAAAAACGGCTATGCCGTGTTTTCCGAAAGCTAACTCACTGTTACCCATCTACACGTATTTTGTGAAAACTCGATAACAAATTAATGCATTTAGAAAACAAACTCTTACGGTAACTTTGTGCAATGTCATTAGTATCTCGGTTAAACAAATTAACCGAGATTCATAATGCAACGTTATCTTTTTATTCCCGCAGCCGTATGGCTCTTAAGTGGCTGTGATGCCGACGATATTACTTTGGTGACAACACCACAGCCAGTGACCATAAATACCGACTTTAACGACGGAGAACAAGGCTGGTCGGCTGGTTTTTCCGATTATCCGGTGGCCGATGCTGATATTTATGAACTGGAGTCGGGCATTGCTGATTTACCCGATGACTCAGGACAACAAGGTTTTCGCCTGAAAGGCATGAACCGCAGCGACGATTTATTTATGTACCTCAAGGGAGAAGTGATTCGCCTGTCCCCAAATACTAATTACACGGTGCACGGCAGCATCACTTTTTTATCTAACGCCGGAGTAGATTGTATCGGAATTGGAGGCTCACCGGGTGAATCTGTTTATATGAAGTTGGGCGCCAGCGAAATTGAACCGGAACAGGTGGATTTTTATTTAAATATCGATAAAGGGCAGCAATCACAATCGGGTAATGATGCCATTGTGATTGGCAATGTCGCGGCACAGGATGCCAGCTGCGATGGTAATACCTTCGGCAGCAAAACCATTACGGTGGCACTTGAAGATGGTTTTGAAATTCAAAGCTCCACCGAAGGTACTTTTTGGTTGATGGTAGGCACAGATTCGGGCTATGAAGGCCTGACCGATTTATACTACACCGAAATTAATCTGACACTAACGCCGTAAGACACTCGTTAGAATTTAGCAAAAGAGCCATTTTACTGCCTGCGGAAATTCTTCAGCCCAGAAGGATTCCGAATGGCCGCGACCAGGGACGGTTTTGTTAAAGATGTTGTAGGTAGGGTGACCAGCAGCAACAATCTGGTTCACCATGATATGCATCTCATCCACCATGAGTTTGTCTTCTTCGCCGCCCATTAAAAAATACAGTCGGGTGTCTTTGGGCAAAGGATGCTGTTGGGTAAATTGAAACACGGGATTGGCGTACCAGAAGGAGGGTGACAGTATGCCCGCTTTACCAAATACATCCGGGTAACGATGTACGCCAAAGTGGGACATTAATCCCCCCATAGAACTGCCCATAATGCCGGTAAACTCGCGTCCTTGTAGTATACGGTAGTGCTGATTAATGTGAGGCATGAGTTGCTGCACGATAAAGTTCAGATAGAGCTCGCCTTCGGCTTTGCCATAGGTAGGATGATCCCAGGCGCTGAGCTCAGTAATGCGATGTTGTTTACCATTGTCGATACCCACCACAATAAGCTCCAGCTCGCCTTTGTGAGCCATCAGGTTCAGGCTTTTATCCACCCGCCATTCACCCGAATAAGAAGTGGCTTCATCAAACAGGTTTTGTCCGTCGTGCATGTAAAGCACCGGGTAATGTTTGTCGGTGGTGGCATAACCAGGAGGCAGATAAACACGCACAGTGCGATCCCGGTTTAATTCCGGAATAAAAAAATCTGGCTGCAGAATGTGTACCTGTTCTGAGGCGGTACTCCATTCTTGTTCATCATGGTTGTAGGAGTGCAATTGTTAAAACCTTTTGTTGCGCTTAAAAAGGCTTGTACCCCATCAAGCAGCAGTTGGCAAGGGTAGCTGTACAAATCAGGGTTGTTTGAACAGCCACTGTACCGCATGTTGAAAATGCGCAGCCCAAAATGCTTCATTGTGCTTCCCCTCAGGGATCACTTGTGCATGGAGATTGTCAGCCGGGTGGTTTGCTAGCTCCAGGCTACGCACCATTTTATTGAACGGCGCTACCATAATCTCGCCTTCTTCTTGTCCGGCAATTAAATAGAGCCTGTGCTGTGCGGGTAATGGATTTTGCTCAGTGAAGGGAAACACCTGGTCTGCATACCAATAAGAGGGGGGAGAATAATCCTGCTTTACTGAATATTTCAGGGTAAGTGTGAATGGCATAGTGACTGCTGAGTGCCCCCATGGAGCTACCCATAATGGCGGTATTGGTGGCATCAGGCAGAGTGCGATAACGGTCATCGATGTAGGGTTTGAGTACGTTGACGATAAAGTCGGTGTACTGCTCACCTTCTGCTTTACCATATTTTTCATGATCCCAGCTACTGAGTTCTTGAGTGCGGTGTTCGCCGCCATTGTCTATACCTACAACGATGAGCTGTAAGTCATGTTCTTGTGCGAGGGCATTGAGGCTTTCGTCAACGCGCCACTCTCCGGCGAAAGATGTTTTTTCATCGAACAGATTTTGCGCGTCGTGCATAAATACCCAAACTACCTCAAGATACTCGACTTCAGCGGGAGAATAAAAGGATTTAGGCAAGGCAAATTGGATAAGGCATGGTTGTTCTCACGTCGAGCCAATTTAACGCAGCATAAATTCTTTTAGGCCCCGCCCTTCGGGAGCTTCACAGCGCTTCCATTACTGTGTTGCACTTGTTTGAAAGGTAGCCGACATTCCTTCTCAAGTGCGCCTTGTACTGAAAGCGCTGTGATAGCTCTGAAGCAGGCATCTGGAGGTGGTTTGGGTATTAATGACCGGAAAATGCTGCTCCAGATTTTTGTAACCCGGTGGTAGGTAAACTCGAATGGTACGCTTGCGATCCAGTCCTGGAATGGTGAATTCCTGTTTTAAAACATGGAAGTTCCCGGCTAAAGGGTGGGCAGTTGAAAGTGCACTTATCACGCTGCTGAGCAGAAGAAGTATTCTAAACATCATTTTCCATTTTCTAAAAAAGAACCTTGCTATTAAAGGCTATCCAAAAAAGACGATTACCCAAAAAAGAACAGGGCCACCGTAACACCTACTACAATGGCGGTGAAATCTGCCACAAGCGCGCAAGGAATGGCGTGTCGGCTGTGTTTGATACCCACCGCGCCAAAGTACACCGCGAGTACATAAAAAGTCGTTTCGGTGGAGCCCTGAAAGATGCTGGAGAGGCGTCCGGCAAAGGAGTCTGCCCCATGCACCTGCATGGTTTCCACCATCATGGCCCGTGCGCCGCTACCGCTTAAGGGCTTCATCAAGGCTGTTGGCAGGGCATCCACAAACGCCGTAGAGCCGCCTGCTAAGGCGACCAGCCAGGCCACTCCATCCACCACCAGTTGGATTGCCCCACTGGCACGCAGCAAGCCTATGGCCACTAGCATGGCTAACAAATAGGGGATGAGATTAATAGCCTGCTGAAAACCCTCTTTAGCTCCTTCGATAAATAGCTCATACGTGGCCAGTTTTTGTCGCCAGGCGCTGAACAAAACTCCGATCACAAAACTAAAAATTAACAGGTTTGCCAGCAATGATGATTGAGTACCCACAAGCGCTGCAGGCAAACTGATAAAGTACACCAACAGGCCGCCGAGCAGGGCGAAAAACAGTGCGCCGTACAATAAAATTGTATGTTGTAGTAAGTTGATCTTTTGTACCATTGCCACGGCAATAAGCCCGGCTAAAGAAGAACAGCTTGTGGTAAGTAATATGGGTAAAAACACGTCTGTGGGTATCGCCGCGCCTTGTTGAGCCCGGTAGACAAAGACAAAGACCGGGAACAGGGTCACCGAAGAGGTGTTTAACACTAAAAACAAGATTTGCGCGTTGGTGGCCACGCTTTTGTTGGGATTCAGGGTTTGTAAATCCTGCATGGCTTTGATACCCAGCGGCGTCGCTGCATTGTCCAGACCCAAGGCATTGGCCGACAGGTTCATGGTTATAGAGCCGATGGCAGGGTGACCGGCGGGCACGTCTGGCATCAGGCGGCGAAATAAGGGGGTCAGTGCTTTTGACAGCTTTTCAATCCAGCCGTTGTGCTCGGCGATTTTAAAGATACCCAACCAGAGACACAATGCGCCTATCAAACCCAATGCCAGTTCAACGGTGAGTTTGGCCATATCAAACATGGCATTGACCAGTTCGGTAAAGATCTCCTGATTACCCAGCACCAGCCACTGATAAAAGCCGCACAGTGCGGCAATAAAAAAGAAGGTTAACCAGATAAGGTTAAGCATAATGTCGCAGATTAAAACGGAATTGCGAGGAGCTTATTCAACGAAGTAGGTGCCCCAACCGTCGTAAAATACTTTGTGTTTTTCGGCAATGCTCACCAGCTTGTCGGTATCGGCATTGATTAGCTCTAAATCCAGTTTGCGCTCGATAATGGCATCAAAGCTAAACAACTCGTCACCGTCATCCAGCACCAGCTCTTCAGCATCGGTCACATCAAAGCCTGCTTTGTAGGCATCAACGGCGGCTTTTTCCAGCAACTCAAAGTCTTTACTGGCAATGTGATGTTCTATGATGTGGGGCTTGTCGACAGCACTACCATCATTAGTAAGGGCCTCGACAATTTCTTCATTGAACTGATACCAGTCCTGCAAACTGTTTGAATGTGGCATAGAAGACTCTTTCTTATTTTGATGGTGAACAGTTTATCGCGCTTTTGGAAGCTGTGCGACTTCAGAATTCACTTGTTCAAAATCTTCTAACATTTTTTCTCTGAAAAGCACTGACCATTCTTTAATACCCTTGCTGTCATCCATTTTCATAGGCTCGCTTACATGGATAATAAGGGTGCCATTATCCCAGCGATTGAGCTTTATTTTATCGATCAGATTACTGGCACAAACTCGCACTATAGGCATATCTACTGCGTTGGCGATGCGAAATGCACCAGTTTTAAAGGGCAGTAAGCCGCGACCATAACTGCGAGTGCCTTCCGGGAAAAACCACACTGAAATCCCGCGCTTTTTAATTTTAGCGATGGTGGAACTGAGTGTATCTGCAGCTCGGCTGGCGTTTTTGCGGTCGATCAGTACATTGCCGGATAGCCAGTACAACCAGCCAAAAACCGGGATAAGCACCAGACTTTTTTTGCCTACCGATACCGTTCCTGGCGCAACGGCTTTGCAAATAGTCATTAGATCGTAGCTGTTTTGATGATTGGCGATAAACACGCAGGGTTCATCTGGTACATTTTCCATACCTTTGACTACGATTTTCAAGCCAAGTATGCGGGACATGCTGGAATAGAACTTACCGCATATGTGGACGTTGTTGCGATGCATAGGACGCAACAAGCACACTACAAATAAAATAGCATTAATGATTAAAAAACTAACGAACATCGCAATAATGCGCAGTATGGCTAACAATTTCAGTTCCAATTCATTCAAAAGGCCGCATAGTATAGCGGTTTTTTGGCAAAATCTTGTCTGATCAGCTAACAATTATTCCAGGCGGTAAACTGCTTGCGCTATGGTCATGCAAAGATTTCCGTTATAACCTATACTGATCCCAGCCTCCTGTGAACAGATTTACAGGAGTTGGATCGTATTAATGCATAGAGAAATAACAACGAGCAGGGCTGTCTGACTGATGCAAACCTTTACCCATGATGATTTGGATTCAGAAATTCTTGGTGATCTCCTGGAAGAGATCAATGAACTGTATGAGGCCAGTGAGCAAACCCTGATTGAGCTTGAGATCAAGCCCAAGGATAATGAATTACAGCGCGCGCTATTTCGCTCAATTCACACCATCAAGGGTGATCTGGGCATGGTAAACTTCTCGCCGCTGATCCCGCTATTACAGCACGTTGAAGATTTATTGGATTTTTTGCGCAACGGTCAAATCAATTACACCAGTACTATGAGCGACCTGGTGCTGTTGACCTTGGATAGAGTGAAAATTTTTGTGGAAAGTTGTATCAGCAGCGGCACCGCGCAGTACGACGACCAGTTGTTTAAACACCTGGTACAACACATCAGCCGTATAAAACCGGATAACGGTCCGCAGCACGAAAAGTTGCTGGCGGAATCAGTACTATTATTAGATCCCACTTTGGATGCGAAACCGGAAAACGATCCGCCCGCGGAGATTGCCAATACGGTAAATGAAGTGGTGGATGAAGAGGACGATTCTGCGGTTAATAAAGAGTCCAACCCGCTGGATTCAGATAATGCCGTGGCCCATCTCAGTAAAGAGCGCCAAACCGATATCGTATTCTTCAGAGCCTTGATGGAGCCTATCGAAGCCCGTTCCATGTACTGGGCAGGACGTGGCGACCGCATCGCCAAGCTGGCTCTGTTAATGAACAAGATGGAAGGCAACCCCATTGATGCTGACCAGCTACTGGTAGCCTGTTATGTTCACGATTTCGGCATGGCCTTTATGCCGCTTAATATTTTGCACAAACGCGACCGCCTGGAAATTGCCGAGTTTAATTTATTGCGCTCCCACGTATACAAAAGCTCCAGATTGTTAGAGCACCTGGACCAATGGAACGAAGCGCGCAAGATAGTGATGCAGCACCATGAGCGCTGTGACGGCTCCGGTTATCCATTAGGGTTAATGGAAAAAGATATCTGCGAAGGTGCAAAGCTACTGGCTATTCTGGATACTTTCGATGCCTTAACTCATCAGCGCGCCCATGATACTCATCGCAAACGTCCGAAAAAACGCGCCGTTATCGAAATGAACAACATGCCCGACGGCCAATACAGCGAACGCTGGATGGCGGTGTTCAACAAAGCCATGGCCAGTTTATTGATGAAGTAAGTTCGATGGCAATAAATGCCGAATATTCAAGAGGTCGCCGCGCGGCCTCTTTGTGTTTTACAAGTCAGAGCACCATCAGGTCTTTTCATATCAATAAGTTCATTGACTAGCTCTCATTCTGACGGATGGGTTCATTTAATTTTAAGAGTCAATGCAGGGAGCAATGAATTCAAAAGTTAATATCTCAATAGTTATCTGTGGACTAGCTCTTTTCTCAGGAATTTCCTACCTTTGGGGTTTTTGGGTCCATTTTGATCTTAATATACTTTCTTACGTGGCCTTAACTGAGATTGTAAAAGCTTCTGTGTATCCTGCACTGCCAGCAATAGGTATTCTTGCAGCTTATTCAGCGATGGATGGCGCAAATTCAATGTCAAAGAAGCAACATGATGAGTATATTGAGGCGGGGGGGCTTTATAAGGGGTTTACATATTTTCTAAAGTTCTATTGTGTATCGTTGATTTTTTTAGGACTTGGACATTCAGCGTACATGGCAATTATGGAAACGGGGTATTTTCGCCTTATAGGGCTTTATCCATTGATCTCGCTAGTCTTGTTTTTATATATCATTTTCAGCAATAAATACTTGTTAAACCTCCCTGTTAATCTGAGAGTTTTCATTGTTTCTTTAGTGTGCTTTTTGCCTACTGCATCCTTTAGCAAAGGATATTCAAATGGCGAGATAGCATTGGACCATGATGCTTCTGGCCACTATGTTGTTAGCAATGGTTTCTGTTCCTCCTCAAAAGATGAAAGGTTCAGATATATCGGAGTAATTGGGAGTAAGCTGTTTACCCTCTCATCTAAGGATAACAGTATCTGTATTACAAAATCTGAAGATTTCAGGTTGATCAGTTATAACAAGAAAAGTTTTAACAAGTCACTGGAAGGGAAAGCAGCGAAAAAAACAGTGCCTAGTAGCTGAATGCAACAATTTGCAAATCGAATGACCACATTACTCATGTAGTAATCACTCAACCCAAAAATCAGAACGGCCGGAATTTCGATATGGCTGGATATTAAATTCTTAATATAACCCTGTGAAATCATGTTCGAAGTCCATAGGTTTAATGCCCATGCGCGAGATAAGCCGAAAGAGCAGTTCAAAACCTGAAGATGGGTAACAGGGATGTTGCCCAAGTCAATGATGTAGGTTCGACTTCAGTTGGACAATAGTGATGGTATCAACATTTAATGATTTGACAGGATTGCTTGTCGAGCTGAAGCTCAACCTACACATGTAATGTTGTCTCGCACCTCGGGAAAAACCGGTTTTAGGGGAGTAACAAACAGACTAAGCTGAAAGCGGTGCTCTAATTGGACGGCTGTGTCGACATAAATGCTCACGGATCTCCACTACTTATTGAAACTTTGCCAGTCTGCTGTCCCATAAAATTATATTTATACTAATAAATTCATAGGGTTATCAAGTTAAAGTGTTACACCAATAAGTTAATATACTTAGGATAAGTTTGCTAACGAAGTCTAATAATGTCGTTTCGCATGGAATTGAATAAACCACCCCATTTCCCCTCATGAAGCGCCATTGAAAAACGTTAAGCAAGTTTCCGGTGATTTTCAGGGATGAAAATCAAGTCACGCATAAGCATGGACGCGCATCGTGACGACGGAAACTTGTAGTTTTTTAATGGGCTAAGCGTAATGCGGGTAGCTTTTTTCTTTCGCATACGGTTTCTTTTTGGCAAAAAGAAATGGTATGTGGACCAAAGGGATTTGGTTCAGAAAAGCCATGGATGGCGTCTATCAGGGTACATTGAAGTTAAAAAAGATATGGGGATTCTTGAGGTTGAAGCTCAACCTACACATGCAATATTGTCCAACGTGCAATATAAAAAAGGATTTAGGGGAACGAGTTACCCCAAAAAAATTTATACCGCTAAATCAATCTGCTGCAAACTTCCGGCGGTGCCATTTTCATTAAGGAAAAAGCCGCTGCTGCGCACTTTGGCTTTGAGCTGGTTGTCGTTGTCTCTGATGTCGAATGGGGTTTGTTCACTGCCCAGATACATGGCGCCGATACCAATATCTTGAATGCGGGACAGTTGGTCGAGTCCGGAAGCGTCTTTTTGATAATAAAGCAGTTGTGAAAAGACGCTGTCACCGGCATCAATAAAGCCGTTTTGGTCTTCGTCGTATTGCGCTAATTCGACAAAGCCGTTACCGGTTTTGGCACCGAATAGCTCGCTGCCGTCATCGATAATGCCATTGTTGTTGCGATCCAGCGCAAGAAATCCCGAATTCCCCGTAGCGAAATAAAGTTGCTCAGCTTCACCGTCCTGGTTGAGATCAAACTTGTATGTTTGGGCTGATAATTCTGCTCCGGCCCCTTTGAGATTCAAAACCAAAGGGTCGGTGAGTTCCACTTCTCCTAAGCGCATCTCTAAACTGTTCTCAATGTAAAAGTTGCGCTCGTTGTATTGTGCTAGATCGAGTTGAATGGTTTCGCCTGACTCCAGGGTTATTTGGCCAGAGGCAACAAAAAGTGATGATTCCTGCTCCTGATAACTTTCCCGGTACTGGTAAATCAACTCTGCCGTAGTAGTGGCATTAGCACTGGCATTGGCGGGAGGGTCTGTTTGCTCACTACTGGTCGCTTTTGTTTCGTTTGCCTGATTTTCGGACTTGTCTTTTTGCAGGTGACTTAGATGAATTTCACGGCCGGTAAAGCTTTCAACAATGGACTTTAACTGCCAGGTTTTGGCATCCAGGGTGTTTTCCAACTCATCACTGTCTTCCGATTCTGTAAGGAAGCGTTGCAACCCTTGTGGTGTTTGTGAGGGTTGTTCCAGTTGCGCCGCCAGGGCACGGCCACGTCTGGAAATCTCTGCTGATCCAGAATCGCCTGTGCTGTTTCGGGAAGCGGACAGGGTTTGTTCATGCTGTTGTATGGCGGTAGCAGAGGACATGAGCAAGGTTCTGCTTGTCCCTGCTTCACCTTCAGCGCTTTTCCGCTGTGCCAGTAATGACTCATGCCGGGTATAACTGGCCTGCTTTTCATGATGGTGCGCAAATTGAATTTGCGCGCTTTGCACCTGCATTTTCACACCCTCCTCTCCTTCTTTGATTATCGGCTGAGGGTGATGGCTTTTTATACTGTCACTGGAATATTTTTAATTATGGGTTTTCTTTATAAGGTTTTAATTGGCAATCGTCGGTGGCAATGCGAATATGTGACAAAAATACCATTATTAAGAACCATACATGTGCAAGTTCTCTTTCATTTTCCTGTTGCTTCTATCTATTACGGCTTGTGGACAACGCGGTCCATTGTATTTGCCCCAAGATGCTGCGCAGCCACAAACTAATGACGCTTCAAGTGAAACCTCAGCCGGTGAATCGGATGGTAATGAAGCGAACCCACCACAGACAAATCCACAAAATGAAGACCAGGAGCAATAGTTTCGACTATGGACTTTTTTCAATATCAAAATGAGCAGCTACATGCCGAGCAGGTTGCTGTGGCAGATATCGCAAGTGAATTCGGTACGCCTTGTTATGTGTATTCACGGGCTACCATTGAGCGTCACTGGCAAGCGTTTGATAAAGCGGCGGGCCAACAGCCCCATTTGATTTGTTATGCGGTTAAGGCGAATTCTAATCTCGGTGTATTGTCTGTGATGGCAAAGCTGGGGTCCGGATTTGATATCGTCTCCGGCGGTGAATTATTGCGGGTTATCGCCGCTGGTGGCGACCCGAAAAAAGTGGTGTTTTCCGGCGTAGGTAAAACCGAGCAAGAAATCCAACTGGCGCTACAACACAATATTTATTGTTTCAACGTAGAATCGCCGGCGGAGCTGCAGCGCATTAATAAAGTCGCAGCGCAAATGGATGTGAAAGCCCCCATTTCTATCCGGGTGAATCCCGATGTTGATGCCAAAACCCATCCGTATATTTCTACGGGTTTAAAAGCTAACAAATTTGGTATTGAGCGCGAGCAAGCCATTGCGATTTATCAGCAAGCAGCGGCCATGAGCCACCTGCAAGTAAAAGGTATTGATTGCCACATTGGTTCACAGTTAACGGATCTGGCCCCATTTGTTGATGCCCTGGACAGATTACTGGCCTTGATTGATGAGTTAAAAGAAAACGGTATAGAGGTTTCTCACCTGGATGTGGGAGGCGGTTTAGGCGTGCCATATCAAAACGAAACACCTCCGCATCCAAATGAATATGCCGCCGCACTGGCAGAGCGTTTAAAAGGGCGAGAAGAGCTAACCTTAGTGTTTGAACCGGGGCGCGCCATCATGGCCAATGCCGGCATTTTGGTTACCCAAGTGGAATTTTTAAAATCCGGTGCCGAGAAAAACTTCGCCATTGTCGATGCCGCCATGAATGATCTCATTCGTCCCGCGCTTTATTCGGCCTGGATGAATATCATCCAGGTAAATGCGGCGCTGGAACGCAACAAAGCGATTTACGATGTGGTTGGACCGATATGTGAAACCGGCGACTTTCTCGGTAAAGAGCGAGAATTAGCCATCGCGGCAGGTGATTTATTAGCGGTGCGCAGCGCTGGTGCTTACGGATTTGTTATGGCCTCCAATTACAATACCCGAGCCAGGCCACCGGAGATAATGGTGGACGGTGAGCAAGTGTATTTAGTGCGAGAACGGGAAACTTTGCAAGAATTGTGGAAACTCGAGCGCAAACTCCCGTAATATAGACCTAATAGAAGTTTTTGAATTGAATCAATGTTAGTGCAGTTTTCTAAAATGCACGGTCTGGGTAATGATTTCATGGTAATTGATAATCTTACCCAGAACGTCTTCTTCTCAAAAGAGAAGATCGCTCAACTGGCGGATCGTAATTTTGGTATCGGTTTTGACCAAATGTTGCTGGTGGAGCCCCCCTATGATCCGGATCAGGATTTCCATTATCGCATCTTCAATGCCGACGGCTCTGAGGTAACACAATGTGGTAATGGCGCTCGCTGTTTTGCCCGCTTCGTTAAAATGAAAGGCTTAATCAATCGCAATAAGATATCCGTGAGCACCAAAAATGGTCGTATGGTACTTTATCTGGAAAACGACGGCATGGTAACGGTGAATATGGGGCGACCCAATTTTGAGCCTTCTGCGGTGCCCATCAAGGCGAATAAACAGGAAAATATCTATTTGATCCGTGCCGAGGAGCACACCGTGATGGCGGGAGCGGTTTCCATGGGTAACCCTCATTGTGTGATGGAAGTTGATAATATCGACACCGCGCCGGTGCAATCGCTAGGGCCGATACTT
Source organism: Planctobacterium marinum (assembly GCF_036322805.1). Taxonomy (GTDB): domain Bacteria; phylum Pseudomonadota; class Gammaproteobacteria; order Enterobacterales; family Alteromonadaceae; genus Planctobacterium; species Planctobacterium marinum_A. The sequence continues at coordinate 529,558 of NZ_AP027272.1, forward strand.
GAAACCCATGAACGCTTTCCCGAAGGCGTAAACGTGGGCTTTATGCAGATTATGAATCGCAAACACATTCGCTTGCGGGTGTTCGAACGTGGTGTTGGGGAAACCCTGGCCTGCGGAAGTGGCGCTTGTGCCGCTGCGGTTATCGGACAATTGCAAGGCAAGTTGGATGAGAATGTCAGGGTAGACTTACCGGGTGGTTCCCTTAAAATACGATGGCAGGGCAACGACACAATGATAAAAATGACAGGTGCCGCAGAACACGTTTTTGACGGCAGTATTGAAATATGACCGACACACCGAATAACACCGCCGAAATAAACACGCCGTCAGCTGACTGGTTAACCCCGGAGCTAGTTAAAGATTACCTTTTAGCCAATCCTGAATTTTTTCAACGCTATCCGCTATTGGCTGAAGAGCTGAGAATACCTCATCAAAAGAAAGGCTCAGTGTCTTTGGTGGAGTTACAGGCCGAGCAATTGCGGGAGAAAGTGGCGGAACTGCAGAAGAAACTGACCGATCTGATGACCGTTGCCCGTCAGAATGAAGCTATCTATCGTATCTATGCTGATCTTAACTTGCGTTTGTTTCACTGCAAACAGTTGTCGGATATTCGCGAGGCGCTGCAAGAGACGGTCTGCCAGCAGTTAAAGTTAAAGGATGTGGTGTTGCACCTCATCGGTGATGACAGCGCAATCGCAGAAAAAGACCGGCAAGTGATTCTGGACAAGCGCCTTAAACAATCGGATTTCTTTTTTGGTCGTTTGACGCAAGAAGAAAATCGTATGCTGTTTAGTGATAGTCAGCCGCAGTCTGTGGTTATTATGCGCCTTCGTCATGAAGATGAACTGGGCCTGTTGGTGATTGGCAGTGACAATGACGGACACTTTAATCCGCAAATGGACACTTTGTTGATCACCCAATTACAGCAGTTTTTGAGCCTCATTATACCGACATTGCAGGAATAAGTTGTGTCGGTTGCCGAGTCTTTGTTGAGCCCCATCACAGACTTTCTGGAATATCTCAAATACGAGCGCAATCTCTCCGCTAAAACCATCGAAAATTACCAGCGGCAATTATTGGTGATTGCCGAGGGACTTACCATCGACCAGTGGCATTTACTCACTGTGGCCCATGTGAAGCGCGTTTTAGCGCAAGGGCGTCGACAAGACTTATCGGCAAAAAGCATTGCCCTGCGGTTATCAGCGCTTCGCAGTTTTTGTCGTTATCTGGTGACCCAAGGCGTGCTGACTCAAAATCCCGCCAAAGCCGTGAGCGCGCCCAAACAGGGGCGACCTTTACCGAAACAACTCAATGTTGATGAAATGTCGCAACTACTGAATATCGATGAAGAGTCGCTATTGGCCACCAGAGACAAAGCCATGATGGAGCTCACTTATGGTTGTGGCTTGCGTCTGGCAGAGTTAACCGACCTTGATTTGGCGCACATCGAACAAAGTATGCAACAGCTGCGAGTACGCGGTAAAGGCAGCAAGGAGCGCTTGTTACCCATGGGGAGGGTGGCGAGAAGTGCTTTGAAGGCCTGGTTGAAAGTACGCGGGCAATTAGTCGGGCCGGATGAGCAGGCTGTGTTTGTTAGTATGCAGCACAAGCGTATTTCTTCGCGCCAAATCGCAAAACGCATGAAGCTATGGGCGCAAAAACAAAGCCTTGATCAACAGGTTCATCCCCATAAATTACGCCACTCTTTTGCGACCCATATGCTGGAATCCAGTGGTGACTTGCGTGCCGTGCAGGAGCTGTTGGGCCATGCTAATTTATCCACCACCCAGGTGTATACTCATCTTGATTTTCAGCATCTGGCAAAAATCTATGATACCGCTCATCCACGGGCGCGGAAAAAGAACACGGGTAATTAATACAACTAATAACCAAGCCAATAATCAGGCAAACAACTAAGGACATCCATGCAATTTTTTCGACGATTAGCGCCGGTCAAGGCCTTCAGTTTTGATTTGGACGATACTTTTTACGACAACCACCCTTACATTGTCGAGGCGGAAAAACAACTGTTTGCTTTTATGACGACCCAATGGCCGCAAGTCGCTGAGCTTGGCCGTCCTGCATGGCGTCGCTTTCGCGCCCGATCAATCGTTGAAAATCCGCTTTATGCCCACGACATGATTGCCTTACGCAAAAGCGTTTTAGACAAAATGTTTAGCGCTATTGGGTTACAGGGAGAGGACCTCAGAGATGCGGCGCAACAAAGTTACGATGTGTTTTATTTTCATCGCAGTAATTTTGTCGTAAACCCGGAATATGTAGCCTTATTGCAGGAACTTGCTGCTAAATATCCGGTAATCGCTATTACCAATGGTAATGTCGACATTGCGCGGGTAGGGCTCAAGGACTGTTTTCACCATGTCTTTCACGCCAGTACTGTGCTGCGCAGTAAACCCTATAGAGACATGTTTGATGCTGCCAGCAAGGCCTGCGGTGTTGCTCCTCGCAACATTTTGCATGTGGGGGATAATCTGGAAAAAGATGTTGGCGGAGCTATTAAGGCAGGTTTTCAAGCGGCATGGTATGCTGAAAATCGCCCAATGAATCTCAACCATGAGGCGACCCAACAATTACCTCATGTGGCACTTGGCGCGCTTGCGGAGTTAAAGCAGCTTGTTTAGCCGCAGCGTTCAAGCGCGATGTTTAAAACTCCAGGTCGGGATTGTCATCGTTTAGTAGTACGTTGTTTTTACCTGATTTTTTTGCCTCGTACATAGCTTTATCAGCGGCGTCTATGATGTCTCCTAAATCATCGCCGATAGTAAACTCGCTAACACCGATGGAGACCGTAACGCTTATTTGTTGCTCTCCCACACTAAAAACATGTTGCTCAATGGCCCGGCGTAGACGCTGCATTGTATCCATGGCCACAACCTTATCGCTTTCCAACAACGCAATAACAAACTCTTCACCACCCCAACGACAACAAATGTCTTCCTCACGACAATGGCTTTTAAGTAGCTTGGCAATGCCTCTGAGCACTTCATCACCGGCACGATGCCCGAAGTTATCGTTTACCTGCTTGAAGTCGTCAATATCGATAATCGCGATACTATGAACTTGACTACGGTTGTTAAATAAAGAGTTGTTGTCTGAAAATTCATTGCTGATGGCTCGACGATTTAGCAAACCCGTTAGCGGATCCGTCATCGATAGCGCAATGCGTTTTTGCAATTCGGCCTGCACTTGTTCCACCTGGTCCTTCAAGCGGCGGAATTTACTTTCCAGAATGCCATTACTGTTGGTGAGCCTGATTAACAAATGAGTGGGGTAGGCGCTTTCCTCTGTTCTCACAGAAGAGAGCGTAATGCTTATAACCTTGGGTTCTGAATGGTCATCCGATACAACTTCAAAGCGCGCCGGGATGATGGCTGTGGTGCGCAGCGTACCTTTGGCGACACGGGAAAACTTCAGCGGTTCGAGCCCCAACACTTCAGGCAGGTTAACATTAATATCATGATCATGAATACTGTCCTGAATCAGGCTTTTTCCAAGATTGTTCAGATGCAGAATATTGCCGTTTTTATCACACAAAAAAGCCGGCTCATTAAAACCGTTTAACAGGCTTTGTATGGAAAACCTCGGCAGGCTTAACTGTTCAGGATTGGCTAAAATACTCACGATACTCCTCACTTTCTGTGAATTCGTCAGACATTTTTAATTCTATTACCACACGGCATCTGCCATGCCCCTGTGAGATTGTTTCCGGTAACTTAATTGCGGCATAGCCGTTGCTGTTAGAAACGATATAACCGAATACATTAGAAGTCATCATGCACAAGGATGGGCGTTGTAACACCTCTTCACCGAATGGGCAGCGCTTATTGGTGAGCACCATCCTGTTGCTGTTGACCGATTCAATACTGAATTCGCCACCGATGCGTCGCTTCAAATCCACCAGGATGTCAGCAACAGTTTCTTTCTCAAAGTGTCGCCTGTTCAGGGATTTTTCGTAGGCCAGCTCAATTCTTCTACCTAACTCTTGCCCCAGAACAGCAATGAAGCCTGATGCCTCATCCATACCCACTCTATCTTCTAACGTGCCAGCGACGGTTCGGATCATCTTTCGGAAAAAGATATCGCTATCCAGAGCCACATCGAGGTTTTTCACATCGATACGCTCTCCAGCGTGTATGTCTGGCATGATGACTCCGTTTCACTTGGATCTGACAGCTTACCGATTGTCGGCAGGACAATGGTTAGAATTTAATTATTAGTTAGATTTTAGTCTAATATTTGCACTGGCGTAAGCTTTTTTGTGGTTCGCGCTAGCGGGATGTAGACATGTTTAGTATGAAATTGGCGATCCCTGTATAAATTGATATACCCGAGTCAAATTCTGATTAAAGGTGCAAGAGTTGCGGGTTTAACAATAGTGATAGGGGGACACGATGAAGAAAATGCTTTGCCATACACCTACACCGGGTAAAGCGCCCACTAAAATTGATCTCGATAAATACCGACAAGTCGCTGAAGCAATTTTAAATGTGTTGCCGGATGAAGGTGACGGATTAGCGTTTACAGACTTACCTGACCTGGTGGCGGATTATCTTGGAGAGTCAAAAATGCAGGCAATTGGCTCGCGTACCTGGTATACCACTACAGTAAAATTGCATCTGGAAACGGAAGGGAAAATTAGGCGTGTTGCAGGTAAAGGCTCTCAAAGGTTGCTCAAATTGGTGAATGCCAACTAGTAAGTGATGAGGATAACGCTGTTTTGATGCACATAGCCAGTAATGTGAGATTCAGTGAATATTTCTCTATTGTTTCGATATCTTGGAGCTCAGTCTTGATATTTCGATGAATATTAGTGCCTTTTCCTTGCATATCGATACTTTTCTTTTCCATGTTGTAAGAAATCAGATATTCCCATTAAACCTTTGTCTAATTCCTTTTGAGAAACAAGCCGCTAAACTCAAGCAATGGTTGGTGGGTTTTTGTTCAATGGCAATCTAGATTGGGAATTTTTGTCAGGTGAAGTTAGACGTATACATTCTGGACGATGATGTGCAGTTTACTGGCATGTTGCAACGAATTGCCGAGAGCTTTGACTACAAGGTCAGAGCTTTTAATCGCGCCCAAGCGTTTTTGGTACATTCCCCCCAAAGCGGTGTTTTGATTCTGGATCTTAAAATGCCTGATTGTGATGGCATAGAAGTGATCCGCACGTTGGCAGAGCGGAAATCAAAATTGCAACTAATATTGATGAGCGGCTATGACGATGGCGTGCTTAATTCTGCTAAAACCCTCGCCGCAGCACTGGGTCTTGAAGTGTTAGCATCTTTCACTAAGCCCATAGATGTGCACAAACTAAAACGGGTATTGGATGACTCAAGTGCTCAAGTGAAATCCAATCATAATCACCCTGGAAATGAAATATTAATTACTCAAGAAACCCTGAAAACGGCGCTGTGCGAGGGGCAGTTATATTTAGAATACCAGCCTCAGATGAGTCTCAAGAAACAACAAATAGTAAGTTTTGAAGCGCTGGTGCGTTGGCAGCATCCGGAGTACGGTACTGTATATCCTGACGTTTTTATTCCGGTGGCTGAAGAATCTGGTTTGATAAGTGATTTAACAAAAAATGTAATTAGCATGGCGTTCCAGCAACTAGCACAGTGGCAAGAACAAAAACAATATTGGCACGTGGCGATTAATATTTCTGCCAAAGATTTGTTAAGCATGGATTTGCCCGGATATTTGGCTGAATGCGAAGCACAGTATCAGGTGCCGGCTCAAAAAGTAATGTTGGAACTCACTGAGACTGCGGCGACGGGTAGCCTGGCCGAATCTTTGGAGATTTTGAATCGCTTGCGTTTACGGGGTTACAGGTTGTCGGTTGACGACTTTGGAACTGGCTATTCTTCCCTTTCTAAGTTACACGACGCTCCTTTTAATGAATTAAAGATCGACAGGCGCTTCGTTTCGTCATTACTACATGATGAAAAAGCCATGGCGATTGTTAAAACCTGTGCAGCTTTAGCCAAAATGCTCGGCTTACAGGTAGTGGCAGAGGGAGCTGAGGATCTCGCCACGGTAAAAGCGCTTGAAGAAATGCACTGTGACCTTGTGCAGGGCTACTACATAGGCAAACCGATGAACATTGAGCAAATCAAAGAATGTTATCGCGATGCCTCGTAATATCTTGGAGAGACTTACTGTTCTATTGCTGCTTTTTTTGGTGTTGGCTTGCGTCCCGAAAAATGAAAAAACCTTGCAAGTGGGCAGCAACCCTTGGATCGGTTATGAGCCCTTATATGTAGCGCAGGATCTGGGCTTTTATCAGGAGGCCAATGTTAAAATTGCAGAATTGTCCTCTGCCAGTCAGGTCGCTAAGGCCTTTGAACAAGGTATCATTGATGTGGCGGCATTAACCCTCGATGAGGCAATTCGTTTAACCTTTCGTGATGACAATTACGAGATCCTCTGGGTAATGGACTATTCTAATGGCGGCGATGCCATCATTGCGCGGCAATCTTATTCTTCAATTGAAGCACTTAAAGGTCAGAAAGTGGGGCTTGAGGAAGGTGCAGTGAGCAAATATCTGCTAACCCGTGCGGCACAATTGCATCAAATGAGCATTGATGATTTTGAAATCGTGCCAGTGCATTTAAATCAGCAGCAACGGGAGTTCACCCAAGGGAATCTTGATGCGCTTGTCACTTTCGATCCCATCAAAACCCACTTGCTGGAACTAGGCGCTAATCAGCTGTTTTCCAGCCAGATGATACCCGGAGAGATAGTCGATGTCTTAGTAGTTAAAAAGTCGACATACGCAGAACATGAGGCACAGTACAGAGCAATATTAACTGGATATTTGAGTGCGGTACAATTAATCGAAGCGAGAGATCAACGTGCTGTTGAGTTATTGGTAAAACGCACTGGTGTGACTCAAGCGGAAATGCTGTCTATGCTTGAGAATATTCATATCCCGGATATTGAGGAAGTCAGAACCATGCTTTATAGCGATAAACCATCATTAAAAGCACAAATCCAGCAGCTCAGTGAGTATTTAACTGAGCAAGGCGAAATTACTAGCCCAGTTGCATCCAATAGTTTAATGCCTTCTTTTGATATACCGCTGTAACCCCTATCATGCTCAAACTTTTTTCCAGATTTACCGTCGTAAAGCAGGTTCTGGTTATCTTGCTGGTATCGGTATTTATGCAATTGTTGGTGCTGCAATTGTTTACCCAGCAAGAGCGCATCACCAGTGAAATGCAAGAAAGCATCGAAGCGATTCGCGATAAGTTTTCGCTAACCCAAGATGCAATTGAATATTTGGTGCTGGATGGCAGGGAGGAAGAAGTTAGAAAGCTGTTGTTATTGCTCAATACGGATGAGTACGTCACGCTGGTGGCGTTGCTGGATGAGCAGGACAATATTGTGATAACGACGGATTCGAAGTATCGTGAAAGCAAAAAGCAAGTCCTGCTAAAAGACTTCAATCTTAGTGCATTAGAGCAACAATTAGATATCGCTCGTCAGGAACAAAGTGCGTTGTTTCATCACTTTCGCAAAAGCGACAACGTTTTACTTTTAAAAGCACCTGTAGAGTTTTCAAGATTTAATTTAAAAAAGCAAAAGTATCGATTGTTTTTGCTGGCAGATTTGTCACAGCGCAAGTCACAAATCACTTTTAGTTCGATGCGCCACTTTTTGATCCAGATGGCAGTGATGCTAACTGCAGCAATGGTGGTTCTGTTTTTGTTTAATCGCGCGGTTCAGATACGCTTAACGCGTTTAACCCATTCTCTTCGCAATTTTGCCACCGGCAAACTGGAAACACCCATAGAGCAATATGGCAATGATGAAATCAGCCATCTCTCCAATGAAGCGAATCGTCTCATCGAACAAATCAAAGCCAGTCGTCTTGAGGCGCTAAAACAAAAGGAATATTTTGCCGCCGTATTCGAGAATATGGCAACTGCCGCCATCATTGTTGATGAACACAATCATATTCTCAGCTGTAATGATAGAGCTGACCGGCTGGCGCAGCAGTTGGATATTACTCCCGGTAGTGCTTTTTCGGATTTTTTTGTGATCACCTGTGATGGTAAGGAAGTGGGGCAATGGCAACCCGGAGAGCATGCTAATAAGTTGCCAGTGCAGGGTTTTTTGCAGCAGCAGGGCACTATATTGCGGGTCAGTGTTACGGTTTCCGAGCTAGGGCAAGCTTATGGCTCAGGAGTCGAAAAAATCGTCCTTATTCAGGAGCAACAAAAAGAATACGAATTGCAGGCGAAAATTCAGGAAAACGAACAAAAGCTGAGTCGTATTCTGGAAAACCTTCCCGGTCCCGTTTTGGTGTATCAACATCAGGGAGAATTGCAGTTTTGTAACGAACACGCCAAAGTTTTATTCGGAGGCAATGCGCAAGGATTTAATTTTCTCTTCCCCGACTGCCAATTACCTGATGTACTCAGAGAACACTTACTGATAAGAGAGGAGGGGGTTCATCAGGGACAATTATTTAAACGAGAAGAGCTAAGCTTTGTTATTCAAAACCAACACTATTGCTTTTCCGTAACTCTGTTTCCGGTGATTAATGGCTCAAATTCAGAGTCGCTGCTGGCGTGTATCATGCTGAATATCAGTGAAGAAGTGCGCAATCGCCACGAGTTGCTGGGTTCAAAACAACATTTGCAGTCTTTTGTCAGTAATTCTCCCACCCCTATCATAGAGTGGAATCTCGACTTTCAAATTACCTATTGGAACCTGGCGGCGGAAAAGCTTTTCGCACAGTCCGCTGAGAGCGTTGTGGGACGTGAATTTCATGAGGTGCTTAATTGCCGTGATAAAGGCAAATTTACAGCCCATCTCAACAACACCATCGAAGACGCTAAAGACGATTCAGGAGCACTGCCTTTTGACCTGAATAATCGCACCGTGCTTACCGAGTGGACCAGTTTTCAGGTAAGTGGCGAGCAGCAGGATACGCGCTTTGCGTCATTGGTATCCGATGTGACTCAGATGCAGGAGATGATCCACAACCTCTGCTTAAAGGAAGCTGAGAAAGATGAAGTATTGCGCTCAATGGTGGAGCCGGTGATCACCATTGATGAGAAGTGCACCGTGCTCACCTTTAATCAGGCAGCAGAAGAAAAGTTTGGGCATCGGGCCGAAGAGGTGATCGGACAAAACGTGAATATGTTGATGCCTCGAGATGTTGCTAGACATCACGATGGTTTTATCCAGCGCTACCTCAATACTGGCCAGAAACACATCATCGGCACAGGTCGAGAAGTGCAAGGCCTTAAAGCGGATGGCTCATTGTTTTCCATGTATTTGTCCATTAGCGAGTTGCCGTTGCAAGCCAATGGCATTCGTCGTTTTATCGGTAATTGCGTTGACCTAACAGTACTCAAAGACAAGGAGCGACAGCTCAACCGTGCAGTAAAAATGGATGCCTTGGGTAAATTAACCGGGGGCATTGCCCACGACTTTAACAATATCCTCAGTATTATGCTGGGTTACTGTGATTTATTATTACTCAATAACGAACTCAGAGAGTCGGACAAAAAAGCATTATCTGAAATCAGGAAGGCAGGAGACAGAGCCACTAATCTCACCACAAAACTTCTGACTTTCTCCAAAAAAGGCAGTGGTGTTACAACAACCGCCAATTTAAATGTGTTGGTGACGGATAACAAAGTAATCCTGGAAAAATCCCTGAAGCCCGGAGTAGATTTAGAGCTCAAGCTCAGCGAAGAGCAACTTAAAATCAATCTGGATGTCGGCGACTTTGAAGATGCGCTACTGAACATGGTAATCAATGCTAATCAGGCGATTGTTGACAGTGGCACTATCAGCATTACCACGTACCGAGAAGACAACGTCATTCTGGCTCAAGGTAGTGATGTGGTCTCTTGTGCTGTTTGTGAGGTGCGTGACGACGGACCGGGAATACCAGCAGAAAATCTGGATAGAATTTTTGAACCATTCTTTTCTACAAAAGGGGCCAAGGGTACCGGATTGGGTTTGAGCCAGGTATATGGTTTTGTTAAGCGCTCCGGGGGAACAATTGAAGTAGAGAGTGATGCTGGCGGCTCACGCTTCCAGATGAAATTTCCTGTTCATAGCACCGCTTCTCTTAAGGCTGTTACGCCGGTAAAAAGTACACCATTAAAAATTGGGGCAAGCAGTAAGATTTTGGTAGTGGATGATGAAACCGGATTGACTGATGTTATTGGTGCCATCCTGAAGAGCGAAGGAATTAACGCCATAACTGTTAACTCTGGGGAGGATGCGCTGAAGGTATTGGAACTGCAGTCATTTGAATTGATAATAAGTGACGTGGTAATGCCTAAGATAGATGGCTTTAAGCTGGCCAAACTGGTTAAAGAACGTTACCCTGAAACGCGCATTTTAATGATGAGTGGTTATCTCGATACCCAACTCATCCCCGAGCTGGATGAGGACTTGATTAAATCGGTATTGTACAAGCCCTTTACTCCAGAGAAGTTGTTAAAGGCCATCAGTACTGCACTCCATACGGACCTGGAATAGTCTTAGGCCATGATGCTGATTTTGCATTCTGTGGTTATTTGCGTGAAAGGGCTCCATCGCGTTAGCAGTGCTTGTCTCACCTTTTCAGATATGCCACAAATTGTGATTAATCTGGAACAGGTAACACAAAGCTAAAACAGGTACCTTTGCCCAGTACACTAGAGACTTGCAATGTAGCACTGTTGAGTTCCATAAGCTTTTTGCAGATGGCCAGTCCTAGTCCTGCGTGTATACTTCTGTCCTTTTGACTATTACTGGCTTGATAGCGAGCGTCAAAAATCGCGTTTAATTCCGTTTCCGGGATACCTACGCCCGAATCCGCTACAGAGATTGCTATGCCATCGGCTTGCGGCTGAATACTCAATGTAACATGGCCTCCACCAGGGGTGTGGCGGATGGCGTTTTCAATCAGGTTGGTTAACACTCGTTCCAGTTTGCCAATATCGGCAGACACCATGGCATTTTTGCTGTCCGGACTGACACTGAGTTGTATCGCCTTATCCTGTGCCTTCAGGGTAAATTTGGCTACTACATCATGGATAAGCTCTGCTACCGGAAAGGTTTCCTTGTTCACCTTTACCTGGCCTGATTCAATATAGGCCAGCTCAAATATCTGATCGATGAGTTGTTTCAGGTTTTGAGCATTATTTAATGAAATTTGAATAAAACGCGCTTTATCTTCGTCGCTCAAAGATTGCTGATTTAATGCCAGTGTTTCAATATAACCCTGTAAATTGGCGAGGGGGGTTCGCAAGTCATGGGATAAGTCTGTCAGTAAAGTGCGCCGGCGATTGTCCAGCTCCTGGAGTACTTCAAACTGTCCTTGTATGTGGGCCACCATGTCATTAAAGGCACATCCCAGTTTTTGCACTTCGTCGATGCTATCTCGATTCCATGGCATTGGGCTGTATCCTGAACGCGTTAAATCGTAATCTGCGGCGCGCACTGATTCCATAGCAAGAGTGAGCTTTTTCATGGGCTTGGTAAGCCAGGCAAATAAGACCACCATTAATACCAGAAACAAGATCAGGGTACTGACACCCAACAGGGTGTATTGGGCGAAGTTTCGGTCGTGGCTGAGTTTACTGACGATGGTATCGTATTGCTCGCCACCTAAAATGACATACAGGTAACCCTGCAGTGCCTGATTTTTGAAGACCGGTGCCACCGAGAAGATTTTTTGTTTTTCCGGGTTTTTTGGGTCGCTACCATACACTGGTAGTGATTTGGGGAAGTTCATAAGCTGTTTGATAGGCGCGAGGTCGATGCGAGTGAGTTTTACCTTACCGGGTTTGGCATTATCCGTAAGAATGTTTCCCAAGTGATCCAGGTAATAAAATTCAAAGTTAGGCCCCATCACCATCAGGGTATGAAAGAGATTGCTCAAAGCCTGGTAGTCAAAAACGCCTTCTTTTAACAGCGGATTGTCTTCCACCAGGTGTTTTGCCAGATTGAGGTGTAGTTGCTGTTCGGCCTGGTGGCTGATGGTGGCCTGCATTTTATCAGACCACCAAAGAAAGATACTGGTGATTAACAAAAATACACTAATGGTAGCCAGAGAAAGGCGCTGATAAAAACACAACTTCACGTCAGACCAACCCCTTCAGGGTTAAACTTGTAACCGACCCCCCAAACAGTCTGCACTATGGTGGGTGATGCCGCGTCTTGTTCTATTTTGGCCCTTAAACGGTTGATATGAGAATTGACGGTATGCTCATAACCATTATGGGAATAGCCCCACACGGATTCTAATAATTGCGCCCGACTAAACACCTGATTCGGGTGTTTTGCCAGATACCAGAGTAAATCGAACTCCGTGGCTGTCAGGTCTAAGAAGTGTTGATTGAGGCAGGCTTGTCGCGATTTGTGATCAATGCTCAATTGTCCTGTGATTAGCTTGTTTTCTTCCGCTTGTTGTGTCGATTGTTCTGCAAGCTGCTGTACCAGACTAACCTTGCGTAACTGCGCCCGCACTCTGGCTTGTAATTCGCGAACGCTGAAGGGTTTGCTCATGTAATCATCTGCACCCAGTTCCAGTCCCAATACTCTGTCGGTTTCAGAGTCTTTGGAAGTGAGCATCAAAATGGCTTGGGCCGGTTTTTCCTGGCGAATAATACGGCATATATCCAGGCCACTGAGTGAGGGCAGCATGACATCTAAAATTAATAAGTCCCATGTCTCCGAGCGGGCAATATTTAATGCTTTTTCGCCATCGGCACAGTGTCTTAATTCGGCACCTAATTCCGCCAGGTTAACCCGTATTAAGTCTGCGATGTCGAGATCATCCTCAACGATAAGTATTCTATTTGTCATTGGCTCATCAGATGGTTCAATTAAGCACAATGCCCCTTAAAGAGTGGCATTGTGCTGCCTATCATTACTCAGTGCGAGTAACCTGTATTTTGGCGATTGGATTGTCAAAGCCATGAAGTTTGCTCAATACCGATGTGCTCAAACCATCATCGACAGAGACGATACCGGGGTGCATGGCAACAAAATCCACATCATCTCTGGCGGCATCAAATCCAACGCCCATATCCACAGGACCGGGGATAGTTCCCATTACTTCCGAGTTTGCTTCAGTTCCTGAATCATAAGCCAGCGTTGTGCTGCTCCAGCTCTCTCCGACAGCCAGTTGGGCCAGGCTCTGAGCGTTGATCCCTGTAAAAGCATCATTGGTGTTCACCAACATGGTAACGACAGATAGCAGTGGCATGTCGTTGTCTTCAATACTGATAGAAATGGTCTCAGAGCCGCCAGGGGCTATAGGTGCCAAACCACTTTCACCCGCCGCAACAACAGGAAGTGCCAGTAAAAAGCTGTTGTCGCCACCTTCGGCAAGATATTCCAACTCTTCAGAGGCGGTTTCCCCCAATGTCCAAAGTCGTCCTTCAGAGTGCAAAACTATCGCTGCTGGAGAAAGAGGTTGGGCGCTCGTCAGGTTGGTTATGGTAATGTCATAACTGCTGACAACCGGTGCTGGCGGTGTCACTTCAGGCTCTTCCACAACGGGATCGTCATCATCACTACAGGCTGAAAGCACCAAGGTTGAGGCCAATAACAAGGCCAGATGTCTGGCAGTTTTTGTGCTGTTAATTTTCATGGCGGTCACCTACTGTACAGTGACAGTTAATTTCGCCACTGGGTTCAACCAGCGCTGGACACTGCTATTGATGTCGCTAACTCCTGCATCTTGCATGCTGTCGCCCAGATTCCCTCTGTGAATATGTACTGTTGTATTGGTTTCTTCCGTTGTAACCCCGGTGCCACCAGTGCCAACCAGGCCTTCGAGAGGTGGAGGCACCGGCATGCCGGCCACACCGGGGGCACCACCACCACGGATCTCATCATTGGCTTCTGTACCCGCATCGTAGGCGTTGAGATAAACAGTGTAGGTGCCTGCTTCTTCAGGAATGACCCAATTATCCAAACCTACAAAGGCATCGTTGGTGGGTAATAACATGGCGGTTAGCGACAATACGGTATTATCTGTGTCTGTGCTCAACATAAAAGTGCGGCTGTTACCGGGAGCGGTAAGCTCTGCTTGTATCTCTGCGCTATTGCCGTTAACACTGGCCACAATACTTGCAAGGCCACTGACATCACCCCCTTCGGCCATCATTTGCAATTCAGCTGAGGCGGCTTCGCCAGTTTCAAACAAGGATGCTGTCGCCGGGTGAGCGGACACCAGTATTGGCGTGTAATAAATGCCCTGAGTTAGATTTTGAAATTCAATAGTGAGTTCTGCCGCGTTTGCAGAGGCTGTAGCCATCATTGCAGAGGCGAATAGGGTAGTGCGTAGTTTCATGGTTTTCCTCGAATTGTTAATAGTGGTCTTACAACACGAGAAAAAGTATGGAAGCCATTTATCCCAAAAGTATCACGAAAGTTTTACGATTTGGTACGAATTGGTGGCGAATCCATTCGAGAGTTTTATATAGCAGTGCTAATGGAAAGGTTGCCGCGCAAGCCATTGATGCCTGCGCGATAAATATTGTTGATACAGGGTCAATATCAATACAGCATGGCATAGAGCTTGCGGCGGTAAGTGGCGGCCAGACTGTCGCCTTCAGGCAGTGCATTGATGGTATCGATCATCAGCTTTTTAGCATCGCCAAAGTTAATATCTCGTTGTAGCACTTTTAACAGTAGTGCCAAACCTTCTTCCTGACGATTGTTTTGCTGGTATTGCACGGCGAGATCCACCTTGGCTTGCAGATCCTCAGGGTTTTTATCTACGGTTTCTTCTAAGGCTAAAATTTCTGGCGATTGTGAGGCTTTTTCTGCCAGTTCCAGTTTGCCTTTCAGCGTTTGGTAGTCAGCGTCTTGATCCACCAACATGACACTGTCCAGTAACTCTTTGGCTTGTGCCAAACGGCCTAGCTCTAATAAGGTATGGATAAGCGCAAACTTGATATCGGTTCTGTCTGGCGCGGTTTCGAATGCGGTTTTCAGTAGAGGAAAGGCCTCATCGTATTTGCCTTCCGCCATCAGTTCACCGGCATTGGTAAGCAGACCATCTTCTACTTTCGGAAGGTGTTTTTCTAATAATGCTCGGATTTCACCTTCAGGCTGGGCACCCGCAAAGCCATCAATGGGTTGGCCATCTTTTACAAGGATCACGGTAGGCAGATTGCGCACACCAAATTGCATGGAAATGGCTTGCTGTTCATCACAGTTTACCTTCGCCAACAACAAGTCTTGAGGATACTCTGCAGCGATCTTTTCCAGTACGGGCATTAGAGATTTACATGGCTCGCACCAATCGGCCCAAAAATCGATCATCACCAGACGTTGTTGAGATTCTTCCAGCACGATCTGCTGAAAGTTATCCGGCGTCATATTTACGATGTTACTGGTCACTTGTTCCACAGGAATTCCTTAAACTAACTGAATTGCTAACTATGTATGGGCTGTCAGGGTCAACACAAGCTCAATTGTCATCTGATTGACAGAGTTTTATTTATATTGTGCTAAGTTAAGCATATTGCAATGCTAAATGAGTGAGCGCTATGTCTGAGGTTACACCGCCAAAACAGTTTGCCTCTTTTGCCGAATTTTATCCTTTTTATCTTTCTGAACACGCCAATCAAACCTGTCGACGTCTGCACTTTGTTGGCTCAACACTGGTACTGGTTTGTATTGCTGCGGCAATATTCACTGGCAATTGGATGTTGCTTTGGCTATTGCCCGTCATAGGTTATGGATTTGCTTGGGTAGGGCATTTTTTCTTCGAGCATAATCGCCCTGCTACCTTCACTTATCCGTTTTATAGCTTGTTGGGAGATTGGGTGATGTATAAGGATATTTTGACCGGCAAAATCAAGTTTTAAGGGGAAAGGTGTTGAGTTCCCTTGGAATCCTTATACATTGCTGGTGATTAAAACAACGGCGATAACATAAACCCCGAGCATCAGGGCACTTTCAAAGCCGATTCGGCCGATACCGTACTTTTCCCGTAAAATCATGCCCAACAATAGGATTGCTGACATGAGTATTGCTACCAGGCCCCATGTCATTTGCAGTGGGTCCATTGCGTGGTAAATGCTGCCATCGGTATAGCCAATATCTGCGGCGGCCACCACCAGTATATTAAAACAGTTAGTTCCAAATATATTACTCACAGCCAGCGTTAGTGCGCCAATTCGAATCGCGGCGATGGTGGTCACTAATTCGGGCAGTGATGTCACCAGGGCCGTAAAGACCCCTCCCACCAAAGTATCAGGAAGCCCGGTCTGGTGGGTTATTTCCTTGGCAGCTCCCATCAATACCCAGCCGGCTACAGCAGTAATGAGTGCAAGACTGAGAAATGAAAACCAGAGCAGTGCTGCGTTCTGTTCGTTATTCGGAGATATATCATCGGTCACTGTTTGATGGGTTTTGCGAGGAAACCACATGGGGCGTTTTTGGGTTTTTTGTACCAGATGTAAACCAAAGAGATAAGCAACAATGATTATTGGCGTTACAGGATGCACGTTAAAGCCCGCTATCAAAGGGGTAAATACGGCAAACATAGGCAGGGTCAACAACGCAATCAGTAAACCGGCAAGCATCAGATTGACGGGAGATGCGGCAGCGTGCTCCAGATTGGCCTTGCGATAGAGAATGTCTGCTACCCCCAAAAACGCGAGGTTAAGCACCATGCTACCCATAATATTACTTATGGCTAAATCTGCCCGACTATCCAATGCGGCACTCAATGTTGAGGCAAAGTCTGGCAGTGAGGTGATACCGGCCAGGAAAACGATACCAAACAGCGCTTCCCCCATGCCAGTTTGGTCGGCCAGAGTGTCGGCTTGTTTTACTAATTTAACGCCTGCGAACACCATGACAAAAGCTGCAGAGATAAACAGTAAACAACTTAACAGGAGAGGGGACATCACAATTCTCTTTTTGAGTTTAAACTGCTATTCACGTCATTTTATACACAAAGATGATTGCTTTTCATTGCTATCGGGCCCGGTGAACTTAATCTTAAATCATTGAGCGCAACTCTACCGTATTGCCTTGCGGATCTTTGATGTAAATGGAATTGCCGAATCCCTGAGCCCCATAGCGTTGTTCGAAATCCCCTTCGGTGATACCAAAGTTTGCCAGATGCAATTTGATAGCTGCATCGGATATGGGTTTGAGCTGCAGGCAAAAATGGTCCATATTGTTGCCCGTTGCTGACGGTGCCTCACCGCCAAGCTTGCCCAATTTACTCTTCACAGTCACCAGGTCAATCAAAGCACTTCCGGCTCGTAACTGAACTAATCCGTTCTCTGGAGAGGTTTCTCTCTCGACAGTGCAGCCCAGTACATTGCAGTAAAACTCAAGCATCTGCTGGAGTTTTGAGGTTCTCAGTACGATGTGATCAATGGCAGTGATTTCCAGCATCAGACCTTACCAATCTATATGGATGACTATAAATTTAGCCCAAAAAACCTGAATTCAGAAGCTTGGGTAGGGGGGAGTAAATAAAACTTATTTGTTTGGCGTTGGAATTTGAAGTAACAGAGATGATACGAATAATCGAACTGATCAGTTCGACATCTGAAATAAAGTACAAGATTTGAATAATAGAAAGAATCGGGGAAGAGAAGGAATGGTGCCGACTGCCGGAGTCGAACTGGCGACCTACTGATTACAAGTCAGTTGCTCTACCAACTGAGCTAAGTCGGCACACTAAAACCTTTTCGCTGTGATGCTATGCATCGAAGCGGGCGCCATTTTAGCGACGCCCTTTATTTTGTCAAGCACAATCACGTACTAAATTGAATAATAATTGCAGTTTTATTATTGCAGATTCTCCGCCAAGGATTTGAGTAGCGGGAAGCTCTCTTCTGGCAGATGTTTTTGCAGTTCCAGTAAACGGCTAGACAACGTCGCTTTATCTGACGCGCTGACATTAAAATGTCCCAGTTTTCGTTTAGCACGCGCGGTTTTCCCATACCAGTGAATATGGCAACCGGGAATAGCCAACATATCTCGGCTGAAACTACCGCAGCCAATAATATTCACCATGGCTGTTGCCGAGCGTAATTCGGTTGAGCCCAGTGGTAAACCACAAACCGCCCGCAGGTGGTTTTCAAATTGACAGGTGTCAGCTCCCTGCATGGTCCAGTGACCCGAATTGTGCACTCGTGGGGCAATTTCATTCACTAGAAGTTGTTCTTCAACCTGGAAAAATTCCACTGCTAACACACCCACATAGTCCAGTTCTTCCGCGAGCTTTTTGAAAATATTTTCAGCCTGAGCTTGTAGATTCTCAGTGATTTGAGGCGCCGGAGCGATAGTCAGGTGTAACTGACCCTCGTGATGGTGATTTTCCACCAAGGGATAAAATGCAAATTCGCCTGTTTGTGAGCGAACACCCACAAGTGAGACTTCTCTGGAGAAGTTGATCATCTTTTCCACGATAATCGGCACGGTGTGCAAGTCCAGCTTGGATAGTGCCAGGCTCAATTCGCTAATGTCGGATTTGTCTTTTAAGCGCCATTGACCGTAACCATCGTAACCATCGCGACTGGCTTTAAGTACCAATGGTGTTCCCAACTGCTCAACGATTTCTGGCAATTCACTGACGTTGCTCATAACGCGGAATTCACTGGTGGGAATGTCCAGACTGGCCAATAGGTTCTTTTCTTTAACGCGATCAGCTCCGGCGCGAATAGCGGTGATGCCGGGTTTGAGTTTGCCAGTTTCATCAGCGAGTTTAAGCAAGTGCTCTGGAACGTGCTCAAACTCAACAGTAATTACATCAGCATCATCAACGGCTTCGGCTAATGTTACTTTGGCAGGTGTTTTACTGATGGGGTTGATAACCTGATCTTTATTGACATCGACGGCTCTGACGTGAATACCCAATGGACATCCAGCCAGATACATCATTCGGGCTAGTTGCCCACCGCCATAGACGAGCGCCTTCATTCAGGTAACTCCAGCTCACCTTGCTCCAGCACGGTCGCTGTTTGTGTTTCTCTGAAGTTAATTACGCGTTTTCTTAGCGCTTCATCGTGGTTTGCCAGCATTTGCGCGGCCAATAGTCCGGCATTGGCGGCACCCGCTTCGCCTATAGCCAGCGTCCCTACGGCAACGCCTTTTGGCATTTGTACGATGGATAACAATGAGTCCAAACCACTGAGTTGTGAAGAACGCACTGGTACGCCCAATACAGGTAGGTGGGTATGCGCGGCAATCATACCTGGCAGGTGTGCAGCACCGCCAGCGCCGGCAATAATCACTTCAATACCTTGTTCAGCGGCACCTTCGGCAAATTCGGTTAACAAATTGGGGGTACGATGCGCCGATACCACTTTGGCATCAAACTCTACACCTAAATCCCGTAACATTAACGCTGCTTTTTGCATGGTTGGCCAATCAGATTTTGAGCCCATCACAATCGCGACTTTTGCCATGAATACCTCGGTTTTGCCTGTTGGAAAAAATGCGCATGATACCTCACAACGCCATGGTTAAACTAGCAATCCACTTAAATAATTCCCGCAAATACTCGGTGATCTGAATTTTCCTGATATTTTCCCCTACAAATTTCGCTATGGCATAGATATTCGTCACGATTATCTTTGCCACAAGTCCGTTGCTTTTGTATATAATGCCGCAGTTTTGCAAAACTCTGTGCTGAATCAATGAATTTTCACGAAAATGTAAGACAATTGTGAGAGCTTTCATCCAACTTGTTTGAAAAAGTTCAAATACAAGTGGCATGTTTTGATTCTAAGCGCTTCAGTTACCCTATAAGTACTGTGTGCTTGTGTATTGTTGGAATTATAGATGACTCATTCAAATCTTGAAGAATCGCAGAATAAGGAAGTGCAACTTCCCTCAGATTCTTCAAACAGAGCCAAGAAGTGGGCCTTTCTGGCACTTCTGATTTATGGCGTTTTATTGGCCGTTACCATCATCGGTTCTGGCTTCAAACTGGCAACAGGTGACCACGCTCGAGAATTATTCGAATTTGCCTCTAACCCGATAATGGGCTTGATTATCGGTATGGTAAGTACTGCGCTTATTCAGTCTTCCAGCACGGTGTCTTCAATTATCGTTGCCATGGTGGCGGGAGGTTTACCCATTACCATAGCCGTACCCATGATCATGGGGGCCAATATCGGCACCAGTATTACCAGCACCTTGGTGAGCTTGGGGCATGTTGCGGATAAAAAAGAATTCCAACGGGCTTTTGCTTCAGCCACCATCCACGACTTTTTTAATATCCTCAGCGTCTTGATATTCTTGCCTTTGGAAATCGCCTTTAATCTTCTGGAGCGCATCAGTGCTACTTTGATGGAGTTCTTCCACATTGGTGGTGGCTTGTCGTTGGGCGGTTTTAATCCGCTTAAGGCAATAACTGCGCCGGGAGCGGACTTACTGAAAAGCCTGTTTTCTTTCTTGCCGGATGAGTGGGCTGGGGCATTAATGGCCATGATTGGCGTTGGTTTAATTATTTTGTCCATCACCTTTATGGGTAAAACTATGAAGTCATTGATGGTGGGTAAGGCCAAAGATATTTTGCACAGCAGTATTGGTAAGGGTCCCATTAGCGGTATTACTTCGGGTACTGTAATTACGGTACTGGTGCAATCTTCTTCAACGACAACATCATTAATTGTGCCGCTGGTAGGCAATAATGTACTGACACATCGCGATATTTATCCTTTCGTATTGGGGGCAAATATCGGTACTTGTATTACCGCCGTCATCGCTGCTCTGGCAGTAACGGGGGCCAATGCTGGTTTCGCGCTGCAAATAGCCTTAGTGCACTTTTTGTATAATTTCCTGGGAGTGATAGTGATTTATGGGGTTAAGTTTTTGCGTGAAATTCCCATCAAAGCTTCCCATGGCTTATCTATGAAGGTGGCTGAACAAAAATTGTGGGGATTGGCATATATCGTTGGTTTGTTTTTCCTGGTGCCCATTTCCGCGATATTTTTAACTAATTAATCGCAATCAAAAAGCAGACACAAAAAAGGCAGCAAGGCTGCCTTTTTTATTGCTGTATTTTAAGTTCGTTAACTCAGTCAGTTTTGAGTTTCCATTGCAGTTCCTGACCCGCAAAGAATGGCACGATAGGATTGCCATTGGGCAGATTGATGGATTCTGGAACCGTCCAGCTTTCCCGCACCAGCGTTATGCTGCCAGAGTTTCTTGGCAGACCATAAAAATCCGGACCATTGAAACTGGCGAAGGCTTCAAAGTGTTCCAGCGCATCCAGTTCTTCAAATACTTGTGCATAGAGCTCGATAGCACTCCAGGCGCTGTAACATCCAGCACAGCCACAATCACTTTCCTTTTTGCTTTTTTCGTGAGGCGCCGAATCGGTGCCCAGAAAGAACTTTTTATTGCCAGATTGCACCATAGCGCGGAGCGCCTGTTGATGGGTATTGCGCTTCAGTACAGGTAAGCAATAGTTGTGTGGCTTGATACCGCCCACTAACAGATCATTGCGGTTGAGCAGTAAATGTTGTGGTGTGATCGTGGCTGCAATATTGTCGCCTGCGTTAGCCACAAAATCAGCCGCGTCTTTGGTGGTGATGTGTTCCAGAACGATTTTAAGCTTGGGGAAGTCAGCTACGATTTGTGTCAGGTGTTGTTCAATGAACTCTTTCTCGCGATCAAAGATATCCACGTGAGATTCCGTTACCTCGCCGTGAACCAATAGTAACATGCCACAATCGGACATTGCCTGAAATACCGGGTAGAGACTCTGTAATGATGAAACACCGTCTTCAGAGTTTGTAGTCGCTCCCGCTGGATAGAGTTTTGAAGCAACAATTCCACCTTCTTTGGCTTTAAAGATAGTTTCAGGACTGGTGCTATTGGTTAAATAGAGGGTCATTAACGGCGTGAAGTTTTGACCAGAGGGAATCGCTCTTTCTATGCGCTCCCGATAGCTATTAGCCAGGCTCAGGTCGGTGACAGGTGGTACTAAATTCGGCATCACAATAGCGCGATTGAAACAGCGGGAAGTTGCAGGAACCGTTTCTGCAAGCATATCGTTATCACGGAAATGTAGATGCCAGTCATCCGGCGTAGTAATTGTAAGGTGGCTCATGGACTGTCCAAATAGTGAATTTTAAATTAGGTCAACACGCTCTAGTATGGGTAGATTTACTTTTTTTACCACCCTCCGACAGGTAAGGAGATGAAATTTTTCTTAACCCTATGGTGTCTGACATAAAATTGTGCCAATGTCGGTCACATATACAGATTATATTAAATTTTACCTCTTAGCTCACGAACAACATGACCTCACAGATTAGTCTGGCCTCTTTGCTGCCGCCGGAAAAGCAAAAAACACACATCACACTGCCCATTCGTTTGATTGATAAAATTATGGGGCTTGCCAAAATGCAACGCTTGTACGAAGCCAACAATATGCAGGGACTGGCTAAAGAGGAATTTGCTGATAAGTTACTATCGGTTTTAAATGTGACTATCGAGGGTGAGCAAGAGTTGCTCTCCAAGGTGCCTAAAACCGGACCTGTGGTGATTGCCAGTAATCATCCTTTCGGTGGACTTGAAGGGGTAATTTTGGCCCGCCTGTTGGGCAAAGTCAGGCAGGATATAAAAGTACTGGCGAATGTCGGGCTACAAATATTTTCTGAGCTGCAGGACTACTTTATCTTTACCAACCCGCTTTCTGAGCGAGATCCCCGCAACGGACCTTCTTTGCGTACCAGCATGGCGCACGTTAAAGCGGGTGGGGCGTTGCTGCTATTTCCTTCAGGTAAAGTGAGCTATAAAGAGCGCCAGCAAAATCGTGTGGTAGAACATCCGTGGAATCGCCTGGTGGCAAAACTCGTGCAGTCATCACAAGCGCAGTTTTTACCTGTCTGGGTTGAGGGACAAAACAGTGACATGTTTTATCGTATCGAATCTATTTATTATCCATTGCGGATGCTGTTTTTAGGACGAGAATTACTCAACAAAACTAATGCTATCGTTAAGTTAAATACCGGAAATAGCCTCGCGGCTAAGTATTTGGTGGCACAACAAGCGGGGCAGGAGCAGGCTGACCTGGCGCGCTGTTTGAGTGTGGCTTGTACTGATGAATGGCGTCACGATTGGCCCAAACTCAATACGGCAAACTTTTCATCACTTGCCGAGCCAGTCGACAAAGCGACTATCCTGACCGAAATTGCCAATCTACCTGCAGAACAGCATTTGGTCACTTATAAACAATTTGATGTTTATTACGGATTTCAATCTCAACTTCCTCAAGTGGTTAATGAAATTGCTCGCCTCAGAGAGTTGGTGTTCAGGCAACACGATGAAGGCAGTGGGGAGCCAAGGGATACTGACAAATTTGATGCCACTTACACGCAACTGTTTATTGTCAATCGCGAAGAGGGACAGATCATCGGTGCTTATCGCATGGGCCAAACCGACAAACTATTGCAGCAAAATGGTGTAGCATCTTTGTATTTATCGCAGATGTTCGAGTTTGATACGGGTTTTTACAACCAACAAGAGCCGTGCCTGGAAATGGGGCGTTCTTTTCTCATTCCCGAATACCAGCGCAGTTACTACGGTTTGTATTTGCTATGGCGCGGTATCGGTGCATTTGTTTGCAAATTCCCTCAATATCGCCGCTTATATGGCACTGTGTCTATAAGCAAGTTATATGACAAGCGCAGTATCGCGCTGATGGAAAAGGCGCTGGTTCGTCCCCTTTCTACAGTGCGTGCCAGAACACCCTGGAATATACCATTACAGCCAGATCTGCAGGCGTTTGCTCAGCAGTATGATTTGGCTGAGCATCTGACCTCATTTTTGAAAACACTGGAAGCAGACGGCAAGGATATCCCCGTTTTACTCAAGCATTACCAAAAGCTTGGTGCGGAGTTCTACTGCCTGGGGCTCGATAGCAATTTTGCCGATACACCGGGATTGCTGCTTTGTGTTGATCTGCTCAATATGCCGGAAAAGTTGGGTAAGCAATATTTAGCTGAAGGCTGGCAGTCCTACAAAGAATATCATCAACAATAGTGGTCGAAAGTCACTTTTCAGGCCATTTAGCCAGTTAATTCACCGCGTTGGAAGCTTGCCGTTGCCGGTGCCAGCCCAAAGCTTTCATCCAGCTGGATGCCCTGAGATTTAGCAATTAGCTTCAGTGTGAAATAGTGGTGCACGGCGTGACTGGAGACAAATACCAACTCTCGCCCCAATGTCGAATTGCCTGCAAAGTCTTGTTGGCTACTAATGGATATTTCAGAAATAACGCTGACTGGGTGGTTTAGTTGCTCTTCACTCAATTCAGCAAGCCAGGTCTCTATTTCGGTGAGTTGCTCCAGGGCCTTGCCGCGGTGTTTTTCAGCATCGCAAAAGCGATGGCGTACGTTGTAGTTGACTACAGCTTCATTGGCATCCATTACCGCCATATAGTGGTCAATGATGTGCCGCATGTGGGCACCGGCACTGCTGTTAAATAGAGGTTTTACGATTTTGACGTATTGTGCATCAGTGAGCTTGAGCAGGTACTGCTTGCCTTGAGCTATTATTTCCAGTTGGCTTGCTATCATTATTTTTTAGTTTTTTCTGTTTCAGGCTCATAGACCAGCTTACTTAACTTATGCTTTCAATGGCAAATTAAATTGCGCGCTTTTTACCAAAACAGCGCACTTATTGGGTAGAATTTGATACTTTGCAATCCTGATTTCCTGGTCTACCTTTAGCTATGGATCCGCGTAAATGAAATGCGTTTAATACGTTTGTAGTAATGATTAAGGAATTTTAGTGTTAGCCGTTGCAAGTGTGTTTAACAGGAAAGTATTCAAATCAAAAACCTTCTATTTTTTATTGTCGCTCTTTATTGCTGTTCCAGCTCAAGCCCAAGAATGGCGTGTGGTGACAGAGCTCTTACCGCCACTGCAAATAAAACAAGGTGAGAATGTTGCTGGTGAAGCGGTAACACGGGTACGTGCTCTGCTGGCGGCCAATGCCTTGGAACTGCCCATCGAGGTATATCCTTGGGCGCGCGCTTACGAGTTGGCTAAAAATCGTCCCAATACCCTGATTTTTTCCATGGCCCGATACGCCTCTCGAGAACAGAGTTTTCACTGGATTGGCAGTATGGGAGAGATCCAATTCAGTTTTATTGCCTTGGCAGATCGGGAAGAAATTCAGATACACTCCGTCGAAGATGCGCAAAAATGGATATTGGGCACGGTGCGCAATGACTTTATTCACGATTGGTTATTGCGCAAAGGCTTCTCTGAGGACAAGCATTTCGTGGTGCGCAGTGATTTGTCGGAGCTTGCAGACTTACTCTACAAAGGCTTAATTGACGGACTATTAGTCAATAAAGAGGTAATCACAATTATCGCCGCCCAAAAAGGTTATGACGCAGAACGCATCCGCGCCTGGTTTCAACCTCATGATCTCAGCACTCACCTATATTTGGGGGCCAATATTGATTCTGATATAGAGGTGGTTAAAAAGCTGCAGGCGTCTTATCTGCAGCTTTTTCAATAGCCCTGTTTAGTTGTCTAAAACCAATGCCAAGGCTCCGTACAATCCTGATTTATCCTCTAATCCAGGCAAACAAATGAGATCTTTGAATGCGATATCCGTAGGCAAGGTTAGGTATTGATTTAAGCTACGCTCAGTATACTTAACTACCGCTTCCAGTAGTCCGGGTTTTTGCATCACACCGCCACCTAAGACGATTTTTTGCGGACTATAGCTCACTAAAAGATTGTGGCAAAAAGTACCTATCACCTGTGCCTGAATATCCCATGCGCGATGATCCTCTGGTAGGGTTTCTGCTGGTTGTTGCCAGATTTGCGCCATGGCATAACCGGACGCCAGACCTTCGACACAGCTACCGTGATAAGGGCAGACGCCTTTAACGCCATCGATTTCGCCGATGATCATGTGCCCTGCTTCCGGGTGGATCAGGCCATGCACGGGCTTACCATTAATAACGATACCTGCGCCTACCCCTGTTCCGATAGTGACATACACCACCGTGTCACAACCCATGCCCGCTCCCCAAAGATGTTCTGCCATGGCAGCGGCATTAACATCGGTGTCGATGGCGACTTGACAGCTGAGTGCTTCAGCCAGAATTTGAGTTATCGGGGTGTCACTCCAGTGAGGTTTTGGCGTCGCGGTAATATTGCCCCATGTCGCTGAATCCGTATTGAGATCTACCGGGCCAAAACAAGCCAGTCCCAGCGCGTCAAAAGCCAATTCTGTTTGTTGTTGTTTAAAAAAGTCGGTACAAGCACTCAAGGTCTCGTCTGGCGTTGTGGTGGCAATACGGTGCTGGGCAATAATGTTTCTTGAATTGTCGATGATTGCGCAGTTAAATTTGGTGCCACCCGCTTCAATTGCGGCATAAAGCTTGTTCATGCTCAATTCTCTCTAATTTATCAATTAGTTTTGATATTCAGTTTTTTCAATTTCTGCCAGCCTGGTTTCTGTTGGGTTTCTTAAAAAGTTGTAGAGAAAACCAATGAATAGAAATGTGGCAAACCCGGTGGCAACGATAAAGCCGTACATGGCATCGCCGCCGAACGCATCACTAACGATTCCCATCACCAGTGGTCCGGCAGCTGCACCTGCGGCAGTAAAAAATAAGATCACTCCTGCTACCGTGCCATGCTCGTGTTTCGGGAAACAACTGATGCCTTTGGAGTTAATCGTGGGATAAATCACCGACATAAAAATGCCAGACAAAGGGAACATATAGAGGGCTACTTCACGGCCTCCCCAAAGACCGCCAATAAAACAAACCATAATGGCGAAGCTGAACATCAGCATTACCAGTGCCCAGTTAAAGTGCTGCATCATCCAGATACCCACGAACCGGCCAATGGCTCTCAAGGAGAAGAAAGCGGAAACGGCATACATGGCCAGCATTTGCTCCGGGCCTTCAGAGTAACAACTAAAGGTGGCTTCAAGGGTGGTAGCATCGCACATCAGGTAGCTGGGCATCCAAACATAAATGGCGCTTTCTGCAGCTACGTACAGGAAAGCCGCTATGGAAAACCCCATAGCATAAGGATTGCCAAGCAGCTTCAGGCTGCGTCGAACGTCAATGGGTTCGTCGGCTTTTTGGCCTTTACTGTGGTCTGGATAATCTGCTTTCCAGGCCATCAAAATTAACAGAGTGCACAGAACTCCAGCAATAACATAGAGCCAGGTCCAGTGGACGCCTTCTCGAATTAACCAAGCCACAATCAATGGCCCGATAATGGCTCCCACACCAAAAAAGGCTTCGGCACCGTTCATGGTGCCTGTGTGCTCTTTAGTGGAGGTTGAAATATCACCAATCAGCGCCAGTGCGGCGGTTTTAAAAATGCCTACAGCGAGACCAGATAAGGTGATCAAACCTAAAATGAAGGTGAAAGAAGTGCCTACCAGAAACAAATAACAAGACAGGGCAAAGAGTGCCAGACCCAGCATTATGGTTTTTTTGCGGCCAAACTTATCCGCCAAAAAGCCCAAAAACAGCCCGGAAAAGGCAATACCCACCATAAACAGGGAGTGCATCAAACTAGCCTGGGTATTGTTGACATCAAATTCGCGTTTTACTTCTTTGATGATTTCGCCCACCGAATCGGAGGTCATCGCGAACATCATAAACATCAAGTAAGTTAACCAGCGTATCAGCTGCAAATTGCGTTGCTTCTGTATATCTTGTGGGGACATGACTTTCTTCCTCAACCTCAAATTCGGGGTAACAGGCCCGCATTCAACAGGCCTGAATTAACGGCTATCAGAACTGATACTTCATGGTCACAGACGTAGTGCGACCATTGATAGTACGGGCCCGAATAATGTCATTGGGACCAGCGCTACCTTCTTCTGCTTCCGTGATACCCACCGTATCAAATAGGTTGTTAACGTTTAATGCCACCGACAGATTTTCAGTAATACTGTAATCCACAAAGGCATTCACTTGGGTGTAGCCGTCGAATTTCAGGTCATTATTATCCTGAGCATAGGCATCTGTCGTACCGATAAGGTTTAACCCGGCTGAGCCATTGTCGAACTGATACGTACCGGTTAGCTGATAAATAACATCTGCTTGACGGCGCGGTGTATTACCTTCAACCGCAGGATTAAGTGCGTCTTTGGCAATCTCAGCGTCAGTCCAGGTAAAACCGCCTTTGAAGGTCCAGTCACTCACTACATAGGCAGCTTCAACTTCAACCCCCAAAGCTTCGTATTCGCGATCAAAGAAGTTTTGCGAAGTGGCTTCGAAGTTTTGCTCTTCGGTTTCAGCATAAAAGCCGGTGACGAAAAGACCCAAACCATCCTGGCGATACTTTAGGCCCAATTCGTATTGGTCCACCATATCGACAGCATCTTCATCAGCTACGGAACCATCAGCTCGCACTTTACCAAACAGCAAACGATCTGCATTGGCACGACCGCCCTGGCTCACGCGAGCGAATACTGCCATGTCATTATCAATGCGATAGTTAGCACCAAAAGAGTAGGAGTTATAACCCCAATCATAGTTTACGGGCATTGCATTGGCTTGATCGGCAGAAGCAACACTTTGTTCCGGGATGGAAAGCACGCCATCGCCATTCATATCGATGCTGCTGGTTACTGCACCAGCGTATGTACCTGTAGCGTCACCGGAGTCGCGGCGGAAGCTGGCTTCTAATGTCCAGTCGCCAAATTCACCAGAGACGGCGATATAAGGGGCATCGATGTTGTATTGAGTGTCATAGTTGCGCTGACAGCAGTTACCCCAGAATGGCACGCCATAGGCATACAAACCATTGTCTGAGTAATTCGTGCCATCTGCGGCTACTGCATCCAGTAGCGCGGCATTGTCGCCTTTCACTTCCATTAAATAGGAGTTCCACAACCAGGACATCTTGATGTTTTGTCTGGCTTTGTAGAAACCTAAGGTGAGTGAAATATTGTCGAAGTCACGCGATAACTGCAGGTCATTGGCGTAAGAATCAAAGTCCTCCATTTCCACATCGAAAGTGTGCACGCGCATTACCAGACCATTACCTGTGCTGTCGGTGTATGCCTGTCCTGCGTTTGGTCCATTAGCATAAACTAAGCCTGCGCCATCACCCGCAATACTTTGTGCAACACTGGAAGCACTGGCCACTTCAGCAGGGAAAGGTGAGACAAAGTCACCGGAAACACTGGACTTGCGGAAACGATTAACTAATTGCCAGTCATCACCCATATCAAAGTTAGCTTCAAAACCAATGCTGTTAACCACCGGATGCATGCCATCGCGCAGATCGCCACGACTGATCTGGCCATCACCGTTTATGCGCAAGGTATCTTGCAGGTATACTGAGTGAGGTGTATCTGATTGAGCATCAAATCCCGCGATAGAATCACCATCGGCATACATTGGCATTGGCAAATAACCTGTGCTCTTGTCATCCAGGTGCTTCAGATAAACACGCACATAGCCCGAGTCGAACTCTTTAGTAAAGTTAGCTTTAATTTGACCACCTGAATTGCCGTTATAACCAGTTTCGCGGGGCCCTTCGCCTTCGCGGAAAAAACCACCAATATGGAAGCGGGTAGAATCGTTAATTTCATCACCGTATTCAAAGTCGGTGCGGAAGGTGTCGTAATCTAAACCAAAGGTGGTGGCCACACTGCCGCCACCGAAGTCACCGGTTTTACTGATGAAGTTGATTACGCCACCAGGAGAATTACTGGCCATAGTGGAAGATGAACCACCGCGGATGGCTTCAATACCGGAGATGGTGGAGTCAGCGCGAATAAAGATATCGGCATTACCGAAAGCCACGTCACCAAACTGCATCACCGGTAAGCCATCTTCTTGCAATACCAAGAACTTCGCGCCACCTGCTGCTACGGGTAAGCCCCTTACGGCAATATTCGCGTTACCTTCACCACCGGTTGATTCTGAGCGAATGCCAGGTATGGAGCGAAAAATTTCCGCCGTAGCTCTGGGGGTAGCAACGGCAAAGTCGCCCGGGCTCAAAGTACTGGAGGAAACACTGGAGTCCATTCTCGATGTCGCTCTGGCTGAGCCTGTTACCATGATTTTTTCAAAATCTAACACATCAGCACTGCTATCGGCAGTGTCGGTTTCTTGTGCATGGACCCATGCCGGACTAGCGGCAAATGCCAATGCGATAGCGAGTGCAATTGGGGAACGTTGCTTGCTCATTATTTTCTCCTGTAGAAATAGCATAGTGTGTGTCTTCAAAATTGCTTAAGTTTGTGGGTCAAAAACACAACACTTGACCTGGCAACTTAAACGATTAAGATTAAGTTAACAGATCAATTAACAAATGTAAAACCCATGTTAACGAAAAATTCACAGGGCCTATTGCAATAGATTGTTTATTGATGTCATTATGTAGATGTTAAAACTTAAACGGTTAAGGTGTGATCGTGGAAAATGTTGAAAAAGCAGCGAAGTTAAGCTTGTCGAGAATAGATTATAGTGCTGAGTTAAAAGGACTCTCTGACCAGGAGAAAAAGGTCTTTGTGCAGCGTCTTGAGCAAAACTTTGCAGGGTTATTTACCCTGTATCATCAAATCTATGGTGCGCAATACGACTTTTTCTATCACTTGCAGCAACTTGTTTTGGTATTAGCCAGCGGTTATAAATCTCGTTCTGCGGCCCTTAAAAAGCTGGATCTAGAGCGCCAGAAAAATCCCCATTGGTACCTGAGTGAGGACATGTTGGGTATGGCCTGCTATGTGGATTTATTTGCTGGCGATCTGAAAAAATTGCGCCAGCGCATTCCTTATCTGAAACAATTGGGCATCACCTATCTGCACTTGATGCCCTTGTATTCATCACCAGAAGGAGATAGTGATGGCGGCTATGCCGTGTCTGATTATCGCAAGGTGGATCCTAAACTAGGCAGCACCAAAGACTTAAAAGCGCTTGCGCAAGAACTCGATAAAGCGGGTATCAGTCTGGTGTTAGATTTTGTCTTTAATCACACATCTGATGAGCATGAGTGGGCGAAATTGGCAAAATCAGGTGACGAAAAGTACCAGCAGTTTTATTACATGTTCAATGAGCGACATAAAGTGGATGCTTATGAGCAACATTTGCGAGAGATTTTTCCACAGGTGAGGCGCGGTAATTTTAGCTGCAATGAAGAAACCCAGACATGGGTATGGACTACCTTCAACAGTTTTCAATGGGATCTCAATTACAGTAATCCTGAGGTATTCAATGCCATAACTGATGAGATGCTGTATCTCGCCAACTTGGGCTGTGGCGGTTTGCGGCTCGATGCCTTGGCTTTTATCTGGAAAGAATTAGGTACGAATTGTGAAAACCAGCCTAAGGCACATGCTTTAATTCAGGCCTTTAACGCTTGTTTGAAAATTTCAGCGCCGGCAGTGGTATTTAAATCAGAAGCCATTGTTCATCCCGATGAAGTGAATAAATACATTGCTCCAGAGGAGTGCCAACTATCCTACAACCCGTTGTTAATGGCGTTGCTGTGGAATAGCCTGGCAACCCGTAAAACCCGTTTGTTAACCGCCTCAATGCAGAAAAGTTTTAGTATTGACCCCCACTGCGCATGGGTGAACTATGTGCGCTGTCATGATGACATTGGCTGGACATTCGATGATGCCGTGGCCGGACAGTTGGGCATTAATGGACATGACCATCGCTACTTTTTGAATCAATTTTATGTAGACCGATTCGAAGGTAGCTTTGCTAAAGGAGTGGCTTTTCAGGAAAACCCTTCCAATGGTGATTGCCGGGTTTGTGGCTCCTTAGCCAGCCTGGCGGGCCTTGAAAAGGCGCTGGAATCCGGTGATGAACACGCCATACAAACAGCAATTGATCGCATTTTGTTGTTACACAGTGTCATCTTGAGTATTGGCGGCATTCCGTTGCTGTTCTCCGGAGATGAATTGGGCCTGTTAAATGACTACAGCTATGAGCAGGATAACAGCAAAGCCCACGACGCCCGTTGGGTAAACCGCATTGCGTTGACCGATCAAGACATAGAAGCAGCTCAAGACAGCAGTACAGTGAGCCATCGTATCTTGCAAGGTATTAGTCAAATGGTGCAGATCCGCAAATCCCTGCCAGTGTTCGGTGTGGCCAGAACAGAAATACTGGAATCAGGTAACCAGCACGTGTTTGTTTATAAACGCATTAATGAGCACGGGGATGAGTTGTTAGCATTGGTTAACTTTAGTGAGTATGCGCAGAGCGTGAATAGCCAGTATCTGTATCAGGGAGAGGGCAAAACTTATCGCGACTTGTTAGCGGATAACGCTGAGCAAAAAGTGAACTGCTGGCTAAACCTCGAACCTTATCAGGTAATGTGGCTCAAGCTAGAGTGATAAAATTACCGGTTTGCTAAGTTGTGTAAAATTAATATATCTACTTTGTTTCTACGACCAAAAGTGACGAGCTTTGCTTCATAATCATGACTATCTTGACAGATAACTTAGGTACTAAATTATCTGTAATTGAGGTTGGGGTTTTGGGCAGAAGGAATCAGCAAGTCAACAACAAAGAAGTCACGTTTGGCGCAGATGAGGAATTGGTGTCTACCACCGATTTGAGAGGTGTTATTACCTACGCGAATCAAGCGTTTTGCCACGTTGCAGGTTATAGTTCATCAGAGCTGGTAGGCAGTAACCATAATATGGTCAGACACCCTGATATGCCCAAAGCCGCATTTGCAGATATGTGGGAGCACTTGAAACGCGATGAACCCTGGCGAGGAGCGGTGAAAAATCGATGTAAAGACGGTGGATATTATTGGGTAGATGCATTTGTCACGCCGATTTACGAACAGGGCAAAAAGACCGGCTATCAATCCGTTCGCCGTGTTTTATCGCCTAAATATAGAGCCCGAGCTGAGAGGTGTTACGCGGCAATTAATCTTGGTAAATCTCCTGGAAATCAAGCTGCGGAGTTATTCCGAAAATTTAATATTCCTCTGTATACCGTTTCGGGATTGTTAGTATGGTGGGCAAGTACTTTCAGTAATTGGCTCGCAGGGTTTTTTCTCATTTTACCCTTTGTCTTTTTTTACTCTGAATTGTTCGAAGTTCGAGGCTTCACCCAAAAACTGAAAGATCACTATGACAGCGTGTCGCGGCTGGTTTTTTCTGGTTCCGGTAGTTTGAGCATTGCAGACTTTCACATAAAGATGTTAGAGGGCAAAGTCACGACGATTGTAGGCCGAATAGGTGATAGTACTGAAAGTCTTAAGGCTGGGGCTGGCACGTTATTAAACGCTTCTACACAAGCAAAAACGGGAGCGCAGAGTCAAACCGCCGAAATGCACCGGGTAGCTACTGCGGTAGAGCAGATGGTAACGACAATTGATGAAGTCGCAAAAAACACCACTGATACTAACCAAAAAGTGCAGCTTGCTCACCAAGATTGTGAGGGCGCTTCAAATGCAATGACCCATACGTTAAAAGAGGTGTCTGCTCTTGCGGCAGAAGTGGAACGTTCAGCCTCATCCGCTCATGAGCTGGCCGAAGAAGCGGAAAAAATAGGGGGGATCATGCAAGAAATTCAAGGTATCGCGGATCAAACCAACTTGCTTGCACTAAATGCCGCTATTGAAGCCGCCCGAGCCGGAGAGCATGGTCGAGGATTTTCCGTGGTTGCAGACGAAGTGAGAGCGCTATCTAGTAGAACGCATAATGCTACCGAACAGATCCAAACCTCTATTTCAGAAATTCAAACAACGCTGCTTAATTGGTCAAAAACCATGGAAGGTGGTAAAGTCGCGGCGGAAAATTGTGTCACAGAAACCCAAGAAACTCAAAATCTTGTGGCGAAGGTTTACCAAGCTATCTCTGATATTTCTGATCTGGCTACTCAAATATCAACGGCCGCAGAAGAGCAAAGTGTTGTGGCACAGGAGATCAGTCGCAACATTGTTAATGTTAATGATGCGTCTTCTGGGAATCTGGAGCAAGCTGAAATTGTTGAGGTAGAATCTAAAGCTCTGCAAGAAAGGGCGGAAAAATTGGCTTCATTGAGCCTTTCATTCAACGTGAAATCAAGTTAGTCCCCGGAACTTTGACGCACCATCAGGCGGGTTTCCATTAATCGATTTTTCTGCTGGTTTTGCTCAAACAGGGCTTTAGCTGCCATGCGTCCTTTTTCAATGCTTTGCTGACATACAGTGGTTAAAGCCGGCACGGTACGACTTGCCTCCGGGATATCATCAAACCCCACAATACGCAGTTCTTCTGGTACTTTGATTTTTAGCGATTGTGCCACTCTTAACACGCCCAACGCCAGAACGTCGCTCATACACAAAATCACGTTGGGGCGAGGGGTAATGGTCAACGCTTCATAGGCGGCTTTTTCTGCCATTTCCGGGGTGTTCATAGGCGTATGCCAAACCATGTGTGGCGGCAGTTCAGCGGATTTTTCCTTACAAGCGTCCATATAACCTTGTAAGCGGTTGAAGGCGATAATTTCCTGACAATCATCCCTGAGGTCCGCTTTTTCCAAGCGGCAAACACGGTCTGAGCTGATCAAGCGCAAACTGACTACGGCAACTCTGTCGTTACCATCCCTGATAACGTGATTGGCCACATCTTTTGCAGCTGAGCGGTTATTGATATTAAGTGAGGGTACAGTGCCTTTTTCAAAGTCGACCGCGATAAGGGGTTTACCGCTGCGACTAATTCGTTCGAAGGCATCGCCTTTAGGTGCACCATAAAAAATAAAGCCGTCTGGTAGTGACTCGGCACTGCTTTGTTCCTTTGAAGCCAGTCGGCTACTCAGTAACAATAACTGTCTTTTCTGTTCCGATAGTATTTCTGACACGCCTTGTAAAAATTGGCTGGCAACCGGATCGGAAAAGGAATAACTCAGGGTATCGGCCAATACCACGGCTACCACATCGGTTTTGCCTTTGCGCAGCGAGCGCGCGGCCAGGTTCGGACCGTGATACCCCAGCTCTGCGGTTTCCTTTAAGATGCGCTGCCTGAGAGACTCTGAAAGCTGGTCCGGGCGATTAAAAGCGTTAGATACGGTTGCGGTAGAGACCCCCAGTATTTTTGACACTTCTTTAAGATTGAGCGCTTTTTTATTGGCTGGCATGAATAGACTTAAACGATTTTGACCGCAGAATTCTCCCTTAATGCAAACAAAATGTCCATGTTGTAAGAGGAGATCGTATTTCGAATTTATCTGTGTCAGGATGCTATCATTGCTGAAAAAACTAACATGGTCATGCGCAACTTTATTTCATTACTCGGACCCGGACTGGTTTTTGCCGCCACCAGTATCGGTGTCTCTCACGTTGTACAATCTACTCGCGCCGGCGCCGATTTTGGTTATGCGCTGGTGGCTATCATTATTCTGGCACACGTGATCAAGTTGCCCTTTTTCCAGGCGGGTCCAAGATATGCGGCCGCAACAGGGGAAAACTTGTTAGATGCCTATCTCCGCTTGGGGAAAGGCTATTACATTTCCGTGGTATTGCTCACCTTTGCCACCATGTTCATTATTCAAGCGGCCGTTACGATTGTGGCTGCAGGTGTATTAGCCAATATATTGCCTTTCGGATGGAGCATTGGAGTTTGGTCGCTAGTGGTATTGCTCGCCAGCATGTTATTGCTGATCACGGGCGGGTATCGACTCCTGAAAAATTTGATGAAAGCCATGATGCTGGTTTTTCTGGTGTTATGTGTTACCACTTTGTGCGCATCTTTGCTGTCAGACAGACCTGAGCAACTTGCCACAGCCCCGCAACTGTTAAGCGTCTCTAGTATTGCCTTTATTGTGGCCCTCGTGGGTTGGATGCCTACAGCCATCGAAGTCTCCATCTGGCATTCGTTTTGGGTGGTAGAGCAGCAAAAGCTGGATGAGGTGAATGCCAGTCAGTTAAATTCTTCTGGCACAGCTCCCATAGCTTCAAAGGTAAAAATCCGATTGCTGGATTTTAATATTGGTTATCTGTTTTGTTGTTTATTGGCGCTACTGTTTGTGGCTTTGGGGGCGCAAGTGTTGTTTGGACGCGGCATTCCTTTGCAAGACAGTGCTATTGGCTTTAGTGCGCAACTAATTGCCATATTCACCGACATTTTAGGTCCCTGGAGTAAACCCGTAGTTTCCGGGTTGATATTCATTGCCATGTTCTCCACCTGTATTGCAGTGGCGGATGGGTTTAGCCAGGTGATAACTCGAATTGCCGAACAACAATTTAATCTTGATGGTAGTAAGCACAAACTTGCTTATCATTTGTGTATTCCCGTTATCGGTATCGGTGGTCTTGCTATCATCCTGCTGTTTGCCGGTCAGTTAACGTCTTTGGTGGATTTTGCCACGACGGTATCGTTCTTGTCGGCTCCCTGGTTTGCCTGGTTAAACATGAAATCACTGACTTTACCCAATATGCCAGTCGCAAGCCGAGTGACATCAGGGTATAATATTTACACTCAATGTTGTCTCGCCTGTCTTTCCGCCTTTGCCATTTTTTATCTTGCATGGCGATTATTTTGATCTTCTCACGAACAGGTGGGTAACAAAAAAGTCATAGCAATGCCATCGTTGGTATATACAATTAAAAAGCTTTGCTTTACCAAGAGTTTTGATTTTGAGAACCCCGGTAAAGATCTCACAAGAAGGAAAGTGTCATGACCAATACCATAAAATCTCGCGCTGCCGTAGCCTGGGGGCCGGGCAAGCCAATGACTATCGAAGAAGTTGACGTTATGCCGCCCAAAGCGGGTGAGGTATTGGTGCGCATTTTAGCCAGTGGCGTGTGTCATACTGATGCGTTTACGCTATCAGGTGATGATCCTGAGGGCATATTCCCCGCTATTTTAGGTCATGAGGGAGGCGGTATCGTTGAGCAAGTGGGCGAGGGCGTAACCAGTGTCGTGCCCGGTGACCATGTCATTCCACTGTACACGCCTGAGTGCGGTGAGTGTAAATTCTGCACTTCGGGTAAAACCAATTTATGCCAAAAGATCCGCACAACCCAGGGCAAGGGATTGATGCCAGATGGCACCACGCGCTTTTCCATCAATGGCGAACCCATCTATCACTACATGGGCTGCTCAACCTTTTCTGAATACACTGTTTTACCTGAAATTTCGCTGGCCAAAGTCAATAAGGCAGCGCCACTGGAAGAAGTATGCCTGTTGGGTTGCGGTGTTACCACAGGTATGGGGGCGGTACTCAATACTGCCAAGGTTCAGGAAGGGGACACTGTGGCAATCTTTGGTTTGGGCGGCATTGGGTTGTCGGCGGTTATTGGTGCGGTAATGGCTAAAGCCAGTCGCATCATCGCTATTGACATCAATGAGTCTAAGTTTGAACTGGCTAAAAAACTGGGCGCAACTGACTGTATCAATCCAAAAAATTACGACAAGCCCATTCAAGAGGTGATAGTGGAACTCACCGATGGTGGTGTGGACTTCTCCTTTGAGTGCATTGGCAACGTAGATGTAATGCGCAGTGCACTAGAGTGTTGTCATAAAGGTTGGGGCGAATCGGTGATCATCGGCGTTGCAGGGGCCGGACAAGAGATCTCCACCCGCCCATTTCAGTTGGTGACAGGCCGAGTGTGGCGAGGTACTGCTTTTGGTGGGGTGAAAGGTCGTTCGCAGTTACCCGGTATTGTGGAGCAATATTTGGCGGGGGAAATTCCGTTAAATGATTTTATTACTCACACACTTTCGCTGGATGAGATAAACAAAGCGTTTGACCTGATGCATGAAGGTAAGAGCATTCGCACGGTGATTCATTTTTAACGGTATTGAATACTACTAAGTTGCAGAATAACAGGAGTGGCGGTTATGAAGTGTCTTTCTGAAACCACAGTGTTTGGTGGAACCTTGTCTCGCTATGAGCATGTGGCCGTTGCCACTCGCTGTAAAATGCGTTTTGCTATCTATCAACCTCCTCAAGCGTTAAAGGGGGCGAAATGCCCGGTGGTTTATTGGCTGTCAGGACTTACCTGCAACGAAGATAATTTTATGCAAAAGGCGGGGGCTCAGCGCATCGCCGCTGAGCTTGGTGTGATATTGATAGCGCCAGACACCTCTCCCAGAGGTGAGTCGGTACCGGATGTGGATTACTATGATTTTGGTCAAGGCGCGGGCTTTTACGTGAATGCCACACAAGCACCGTGGAATACCCATTATCGTATGTATGATTATGTGGCCAAAGAACTTCCAGAACTGGTGCAATCGTACTTTCCTTGTAATGGTCGGCAAAGCATAATGGGCCATTCGATGGGCGGCCATGGAGCACTGGTTATCGGATTGCGCAATCAACAACAATATTGCAGTATCTCGGCATTTAGCCCCATATCTAACCCCATGGATTGCCCTTGGGGAATAAAAGCCTTCACTGGTTATTTGGGGGAAGACCCGGCTGATTGGTGTGAATATGATGCCGCCTACTTGCTTGGACAAAATGGCAGTGAACTCCCCATTTTGATTGACCAAGGGTTAGCTGACGAGTTTCTGGAAGAACAACTTAAACCAGAGAACTTATGGCACGTGGCGGAAGAAAAGGCTGTGCCGTTGCAGTATCATGGCCACGAGTCTTATGATCATAGCTATTATTTTATTGCCACATTCATTGAAAAACATTTGTTGTTTCATGCCCGGCATTTTGGCGACTAGCGCCGATTAACCAGATTCGGAACCCGATTCCTGTTAGTTGGGCCCGTCTTAATATTCATTCAGCAAGGAAATTCGAGATTGGACAAACAATCCTTGGGTAAGGGCGAGTTTATTGCGCTCTTTGCTCTGTTGATGTCGTTGACGGCGTTAACCATAGATGCCATGTTGCCTGCGCTTCCT
Organism: Planctobacterium marinum; assembly: GCF_036322805.1. Taxonomy (GTDB): domain Bacteria; phylum Pseudomonadota; class Gammaproteobacteria; order Enterobacterales; family Alteromonadaceae; genus Planctobacterium; species Planctobacterium marinum_A. Next base: position 568,345 of record NZ_AP027272.1, read on the forward strand.
GATATAACGCGCGATTTACGCATCGAAAATAGTAACAACGTGCAGCTGGTGATTAGCTTGTTTATCCTGGGTACAGTGTTTGGCGAGCTACTATTTGGTGCATTTGCTGATGCCTTTGGGCGTAAGAAAACGGTGGTAGCGGGAGTAGCAATATACCTATGCGGGACAGTTATTGCGATTTTTGCCACGAGCCTTTGGCTGCTCTTGTTGGGAAGAGTGTTACAAGGTTTTGGTATTTCCGGTAGTAAAATTGGTTCTCGAGCTTTGATCAGAGATCTCTACAAAGGCGAGCAAATGGCTCAAATCATGTCGGTGATCATGGTGTTGTTCATCTTAGTGCCCATGATGGCGCCTTTTTTGGGCCAGCTGGTAATGCTGCACTTTGGCTGGCGTGCAATATTTGTGGCCTTTCTGATCTTCGCCCTGGTTGTGGTGACTTGGTTTGTTATCAGACAACCGGAAACATTGACACTGGAAAAGCGCATTCCATTGTCCTTCAGCAACATTCTTAATTCCCTGAAGTTGATACTGAGACATCGCAGGGTGATGTCCTATTGCCTGGTTACCGGATTTACGTTCGGTGCCATGCTGGTGTATTTGAGCACTTCACAAGCCATGTTCGAGGATTTTTACGATGTGGTTGAGGATTTCCCACTATACTTCGCCCTTTTAGCTGCGGGCGTAGGCGCCTCAGCACTGATAAACAGCAAAATCGTGGTGTTATATGGTATGCACCGCGTATCTGTATGGGCATTGTTGGGTATTGCCGCTGGTAGCTTATTACTGCTTTTGGTTACCTGGTTAAATCAAGGTATACCGCCTATGCCCCTGTTTTTAGCATGCTTCATGCTGATTTTATTCTTCATGGGATTCATTTTTGGCAACATCAATGCCATGTCTATGGAGTGGTTAGGGGGCATGGCAGGCATTGGTAACTCTATAGTGGGCTCGCTATCCAGCTTAACTGCTGTAGGCCTGGCGGTTTTAGTGGGACGTTTTTATGATGGCAATGCTTATCCGGTGGCTTTGTGCTTTTTTATCGTTGCGCTATTCAGTCTATGGCTTTTGAGATATGCGCGGCGCTCTCCGGCAATATCGCTGTAAAACACTGACTCAGTTGAACTTTGAAGACAATTGCTGTGGGGTACTAGTCATGATGCCTAAGGACATTTTGGGTTCTTCAAGGAGTTTGATGCAAAATCCTTGTCTGGCAATTGACTGACGAGTTTCATATTCTGCCAGTTCTGAATATTGATAAGAATAGGGTTTAATAGGAATTGTGCTGTCAGAGTCGCGCTTGCGGTTATTGCGGCTCATCCAGGCATCAGAAATAACGGACACCAAAGTCGGACTTGTGTCAGCCTGGACCCGCAATTCATGCGTTTCCTGGTGTCCCCCTGAATTGATCACCATTAAATGGTATACATCCACAATCATCTTTGTTTTTCTTGTTGTCTTTTTTCTTCTTCTTAGTAAGGATCTTTGACAGCCGCCCTGGAACGTTTGTCATGCCTTCCTTGCAGTCGTGGACTCATGCGTGGGCATATACAAGGAAGTCAGCAAACTATGCCGCAAATGTGCAGGAAATATGGAAAATTTAACATTTCTGTAACTTTTACAGTTGTTTGCTTGAAAAATGCACAATGTGACAGTTTTTTTTAGGGATTTTGATAGGAAAACGACAATGAATAAAGACACAACAAACCAGTATATCAGACCGTTAGAAGGTATCAGGGTGATTGAGTTTGGGCAATTGCTCGCGGGCCCATTTGCAGGTTGTATTTTGGGCTATTTCGGTGCCGAAGTGATAAAAATTGAACCACCAGAGGGGGGGGATCCGATCCGTGGTTGGCGTGAGGTGGAAAATGGCACTTCGTTTTGGTGGCGTAGTATTGGTCGCAATAAAAAGTCAGTGACTTTGGATCTCAAACAACAGGCTGGCAGAGATATCGCTAAGCGGCTGGTGCAAAAAGCGGATGTGGTAATCGAAAATTTTCGGCCGGGTGTGATGGAGAATTGGGGGCTAGGTCCGGAGGAAATGAAAGCCAGCAATCCAGGGCTGGTTTATGCACGTATCTCAGGCTTTGGTCAAACCGGGCCTTACTCAAAAAAGCCGGGGTTTGCCTCTGTGTGCGAGGGTATTAGTGGTTTTCGCTATCTAAATGGTCACCCCGGAGATGTTCCTGTACGTCCCAATTTGAGTATCGGAGATACCATATCTGGTATCCATGCAGCGTTGGGAATCGCGCTGGCCATTATTCAGCGACAAAAAGATCCTGCCCACCAAGGGCAAGTGGTAGATGTGGCACTCTATGAGTCGATGTTTAATCTGCTGGAGGCGGTAATACCTGAGTATTCTGGTGCGGGTGTAGTACGTGAAGCATCTGGTACAACGGTTACCGGCATAGTGCCCACCAATACCTACACCTGTCAGGATGGCAAGCATGTGGTAATTGGCGGTAATGGCGATTCTATTTTCAAGCGACTGATGCAGGCTGCAAAGCGCGAAGATTTAGCACAGGATCCCAGGCTTAGTAGCAACGCAGGACGAGTTGAGCACGAAGCTGAAATTGATGAAGTATTGGCTAAATGGTGTGCTACCTTGCCTGCCGATTCCATATTGAATGTGCTGGCAGAATATCGAGTACCCGCTGGCCCCATATATAACGTTGAAGATATGATGCAAGATCGCCATTTTAACGAGCGCGGTTTATTCGAAACCGTCGAAATCGATGGCAAACCGTTAAAAATACCCGCTATTTTACCCAAATTACAAGATTCCCCCGGAAAAACAGATTGGCCCGGTGGCAAGGTTGGCCAACACAATCATCAGGTTCTGACCGAGTTATTGGCATTAGATGAATCGGAACTGAGCGAATTAATGCAAACCGGGGCGTTAGGTTCTAACCCTCTTATGGAGAAGCAGCAATAGTGTGATGAGTGCTGACTAATTTTGATAGGCCAGTTGGTCGTATTTCTCTAATAGCCGACTGAAGTGTTGGCCTTTAATTACAGCTGCCTGGTCCCAAATTTGACTCACCAGTTGCTGCTGTTGTTGCCAGAAATCTTGACTAAACAGTAAATAGCCGTACTGGTTTACCAGAGGTGGAGAGTGGGCAATAAAATTTAAGGGCTGCTCTTTGTTTTGATAAAGAAAATAACCTCCTGACTGGCAGTGAGTGACCGCGCCTTCAGCCAGCGATTTTTGTAGCAGGTTCAAAGCGGATTTCGATGAATTGGTCTTAACGAAGGGAATATCGTGTTTTTCCAGAACCGAGACAACGGTATAACCTTGAGGAACGGCTACAGGTTTAGCTGGATGCATATTAAATTGTGCGCCATCCCAAGTTAATAACGAGTCTCGGTGGGTGAACAGGCAGTAGCGAGTGGCTGCGATGGCTCGAGTTGCGTCTGGTAAACCATTTTTCATGGGATAGACACCAATCTTAGTTCTTTCATCTTGATAACCCGCGATGACAAGCTCAGATGTGTTTTTAGCGAGTTGATTCAGGCAACGCTGCCAAGGGACACGTTCAAATTCGATGCGTACTTGTGGCATTGCCGCGTCTAGTAGCTGCAGCATTTCAATCATAACACCGGGGTTCTCAGCAGGTGGCTTAAGTCCGGTTCCAGTATAAAAAGGCGTGAGTTCTTGCTCCTCATAACACATACGCAAGGTGGTGATATTAGTGCTTGTTTCTGCTTGTGCATTAGCACCAGCCCAAACCGCGCATATCACCAGCAGTTTTATAATGTGTAGGTAAACCCAACCCATTACTTTTTTGCCATCCCAAATGAAACTTTATTAAAGCATAGTTCAATGTGGCAAAAACTCAGTTTAAAAGTGATGATTTGCCAAATCAGATTTCAGGTGATCTACCTCAAGCCATATAGCTTTTTCGATGACGCTGAATTGCGCTGCCTCACTTGTGGGTTTTTGTACCAGACTCAAGAGTTCTTGCAGCTCCTCTTGCAGCCGAGTCCAGCCGAGTTTAGAGGCTTTAGGAAGTATTCTATTCAGGTAAAGGCGAGCAATATTGTTCTCGCCACGAGCAAGACAGGAGAAAATCTGCTCCAATTCATCTTTGAGTCGATTGATGAAATTTTGTAGTTCTGACAGCAATAATTCTATGTCCATATCACAACTCACAACACCTCGGGGAATATCCACACTTGATACATTGCAAATCAGATTGGTTAAAGACATCGCCTCGATATAGGTTGTTTGTGCTTTTTCCTGTTCTTGTTCTTTAAGTAATTGTTCTAAAAGTGCGAATTTATCGCCTAACAAGCCGAAACCAAAAGAGCCCGCGGCACCTTTTATGCGATGGGCAATTTCTTCCGCTTTTTGTAAATCCCCGGCAGACCAACAGTGCTCTAAATCAACCGCCTGTTGTAGCAGATCAGCATGATAATCTCGCACTAAGCCGAGCATTTCATCGTTGGAAAACAAACTTTCTGTACTCCCTTTGGCGTTCAGATATTTACTGAGTGTGGCAATAAAGTCCTGTCTGACAATGGGTTTGGCCAGATGATCATTAAAACCTTTGCTCAGATACGACTCAATTTCATGTTTCATATTGTTTGCCGTTAACGCAATAATCGGCAGTTCATAGCCATAGCTACGCAACTGTTCAGTCGCTTCGTCTCCCTTCATTCTTGGCATTTGTATATCCATCAGAATGAGATCGTATTCCTGTTCTAGTACTTTTTGCAAGGCAATATCACCATCTTCTGCTTCAACGACGGTAACATTCATGCGATTCAGTATTATTTTGATCAAATCGCGGTTATTGGGGTGATCGTCTACTAATAGTACTTTGGCACCAGAAAAATCCGGTACATCAGAAGTGTCCTGAGGGGACGCTACCACAGAATCGTCTATCGCTGCGATAGTATGCAGCATCTCACTGGTTGCCGTTGGGGGAGCGGCAATATTGACGGTAAAACCGGAGCCTTTTCCGGGGATACTTTTAGCCGATATATCCCCTCCTAATCCTTGGGCCAGGCGGCGGGAAATACTGAGCCCTAGTCCCGTTCCACCAAATTGACGTGCGATGGAGGCGCCGCCTTGCTCAAAGGGATCAAAAACGGCGGCAAGCTTTTCCTCAGACATGCCCACACCGGTGTCCTCAACACTGACTGAGAGTTTGTTTTCTAACCATGCGACATTGACGGTAACGCTCCCCAATTCGGTAAACTTGATGGCGTTATTGCTCAAGTTGAGTAAGATTTGACGGAATCGGTAAGGATCGGTGACCACTTCAGAGGGCAATGGAAAATGATAGTGCAGGGCAAAGTCCAGACCTTTGTCTCTGGCGCGTTTAGCCATGACTCCCTCAACTTGCGCTAATACCTCAAGCACGGAGCAAGGTTGCATCTCATATTCGAGTTTATCCGCCTCGATTTTACTGATGTCCAGAATGTCACTAATAATGTGCAGTAGATGGTTACCATTCTCAGCGATGACCCTGAGCACTCTTTCTTGCTCATCGCGGTTGATATCGCCTTGTAATATGCCTTCAGCGTAGCCAATGATTGCTGTTAAAGGCGTTCTGATTTCGTGGCTCATATTGGCAAGGAAGTGACTTTTGGCACTACTGGCTTCCTGCAGCTCACTGATGAGATGCTCAAGCGCAACATTGGCTTCGGCCAACGCCTCGGTGCGCTCATAGACTTTTTGTTCAAGACTACTGGCCAGGCGTCGATTTTCACCGGTTATCAGACTCACTTTAGCCGCCAGGGCCAGAGACAGTAAAATACAGCCCGTTGTACTGGATAGCAGGCCGATAAAATTGATGCTTACCGCGATATGGATTTCAGGTAACAGAAATGCCAATGTCCACAATATTGATTGGATGGCAAAGGCACAATAGGCGAAAACAAAGAAGCGCGATGGATGATAACCCCGTCGCCAGCCGATGATACCAGCACCAATACTGGTGATAATCACTATGGAAACTGTGGCGTAAACCACCAGTATGCCTGAGTAGGGCGCGAAAGCGGTGATGGGTACTAAGACGAAACAGAGCCAGAAAAACAGCATCAGGGTACTGTCTAGTCGACTTGAAATACTATTCAAATCAAGAAAGTCGCGAGTGAATAAAATCGAAAATGCCGCACTGATTAAAAAGGGAGGTAAAAGCCAATACTCTGGCAATATCAGAAAAAAGAGCTTGATGATGCCGATAATATTAGCCCACGCAAAAGCCAGCACTGCGGAACAAAGGGTAAAATACAGATAGGCTTTGGCTCGACTGGCATAATACAAAAACAGATTGTAGACGCTTAAGGCAATCAACATACCCAAAGCTAATACCTGGATTACTGATTTACTTTTTAGTTTTTCATCCACTTCTGTTGCGCTAAACAGATTAACTTTAACCGGTGCCAAATAAAAATCGCTATCGAAAACCAATAACAAAGTCCCTGTCACACCTGTTGGAATATCAATGTAGCTGCCTTGTTGTAGAGCAATTTCAGAGGTGTGGTGCAATCCACTCGTTCCCGTCTGTAGACCGTCTTTTTGGTAAAAGTACACAGACACAGTCTCTGCCACTGGGCTAAAAGGATTAATAAACCAACGGGTGTGTTGTGTCGTGTTTAATAGTTTTGTTGCTGCCACCAGACGATCTTCAGCCGCCTGAGGCGTTTCAAGTGCGGACAGGCTGTTTAACCAGCTCATTAGCTGCGCCCGGGAGTTGGGTAATTCAGATGATTCCAGTTGGAAGTAAGTCAGGTCTTCCACGGGTAACACATTAGAAGTGTGGCTCAACTCAAAGGTGTTCAGTTCTGTGTTTGCCAAAGTGAACGGCACATAGCAGAGGTAGCCAATAAGCAGCAATCCATAAATGATTTGACGTTGAAGTTGAGCCAAATTATTAATCCTTTAAACTTAAAATAGTGCGTAGCAATTTGCGAGCTACAACATTTGTAACGGCAAGCAATTAGATTATAGAAAACATTCTCCAAATTAGTTATGGCGCGGTTGAATATTTTCGAAATGTAGCTGGAATCGATGTAGCAAATCTAACAGCGGTGTTACGTCAGTGCAGCTACTTAAGCTGCAGGCAACGGCCTCAAGAGTGGATAGTTGGTGATCCGCATGATTTTTGCGAATACGATATTGTGCATCTGAAATGTTGCTTAGTCGGTAACATGGCATCGAGTGTAACCAAGGGTTAAGATGCCAGATTTTACGGGCTTTGCGCCACGTGGCGTCAATAAAGAGCAATCGGGTGGTGGGCAATGGCGGGTTAGTTCCTGTTTGTATTGCGCTGTCATGGGCGGGATAAATACAGCCCCAGGCTTGTGGCTCCTGCGCTATTTTGGCTTTTAAATAAGCAAAGTCAGACTCCGATTCTCCCGGCCAAATTATAGTTTGCGGTAAAAGCTGTTTTACTAAGCGAGCCGTGTTTTTACTGTGGTTCTGCTCCAGCGGGTGTTGTAGGATGTGTAGTTCACCGGAATAGTGCATTGGCTTGGTTTCTGCCACTAATTGGCAAATACAGGCTTTTTCCGGCAGTTGGCAGGTTGAACAGACGCTTCGTGGCATAACCAGACAGAATTTTACAGTCAAAAATGAATCCAGTTTACGCCAGAATCTGGCAAACCACATTACAAATTCCCGCTGGTAGTGTCGCTAGCTACGGTCAGATTGCTGATCTTTCCGGTTTGCCGGGACGTGCCCGATTAGTGGGAAAAGCCATGGGATTGGCACCGAAAACGATGCAAGTACCGTGGTTTAGAGTGTTGCGTGCAGACGGTAAAATCGCTTTTCCTGCAGGTAGTGAGCTGGCGGAAAAGCAGAAAGGCCAACTGCAGGAAGAGGGCGTTGTGGTGCTGAACAACAGGGTGAAACTGCGAGAGTTTCAATGGCAACCGGATCTCAGTGAATTGCTATTTAAGCTGAGTTACTAGACCTGACAGGTAAGAAAGCTTAGTGCTCCTGCACATCACGTATTATTACAGCCAACTGATCTACCGTGACATCGGAGGGACATAACCCTTTACTCACCAACTCTGAATGCACCTTGTCAGGATGATTTTGCCAGTCCTCCTGAGCATTGCGCTTTATATACTTACCAAGTTGTTTTTGCATACTTCTGGTTAAACAAGACATACTACTATTTCCACTGAATACTACTTTGCAGCTGACTATCCGGGCTTTTGTAACCCTTTGCTATTGTGTTATCGACTACAGGACTTACATACTTTAACGACTGAGATACCCCTTTTAATCCACACAGACAAAGCAGCGCTATAAATCCGCAATGAAATACATGCAAAATTTATTGTTCTGCAAGGATTTGTTTTATTTTTTCAGCCTGGCGGCAAAAATGGGACTGTTCTTGAGGGTGATTACTGTGGGCTTCGGCTTGCAAATAACTGGCGTGAGCAGCCTTTAAATCACCTGCCCGTTGATGAAGGTCGGCTTGCAATGCATAAAAGGGTGCGTAGCTGGCAAGGGCTCCGCTTTTTTCTAATACAGTCAATTGTCTCATTGCCTCTGCAACGTTACGGGACATGCTGATGGCATAAATACTATTGAGTTTGACGACAGGGGAGTTGTCCAGGGCAATATGTACTCTGTATAAAGCTTCAATTTCTGCCCAGTCGGTGCTTTGCCACGAAGTACTGTGACAGTGCATGCCTTGTATGGCTGCTTGTATTTGATATACACCGAGGGCTTGCCGAGCCATAGCCCGTTGCAATAGCCGCTCGGCCTCTGCTATCAGTGAAGCCTGCCACAAAGCTCGGTTTTGTTCTGAGAGTGGTACAATCTGGTGCTTAGAGTCGTATCTGGCAGATTGCCGGGATTGGTGGAATAACATTAGGGCCAGCATGCCTTCTACCTCGGCCTGGTAAGGTAACAGGCTATCGAGTCGTTTCACCAGGTTCATGGCATTGCCGGCGAGATCAAGTGGGTCCGACTGTTGGTTTACTCCGGCATTAAACATCAGGTAAAGGGTTTTTAAAACAGCATTGAGTCGCTCTGCAAGATGCCTGGACTCTGGAATGACAAAAGGAATTGCTGCCTGCTTTATTTTCCGTTTGGCTCGGGTAAGACGCTGTTCCAGTGTCGTTTGGCTTAGTAACAGGGCCTGAGCTATTTGTTCCGTGCTCAAGCCTGCAACAATACTCAGGGTCAGTGCCACCTGTTTATCAAAATCCAATGCGGGATGACAGCAAGTAAATATCAGCTTCAACTGCTCGTCGCCATAGTGGATGTCTGCCATGTCCTCATCGGCTATATCGTCGTCAACGGCAAGAGCTTTGATTAGCACGGCTTTATCCGTTGCCATTTTTTTATGGCGGTAACTATCAATAAATTTGTTGCGTGCCGTGCGTTTGAACCAGGCTGGCGGGTTTTCAGGAGGGCTGGTTTGCCAATGTTGCATAGCCAATAAGAACGTCTCATGCCAGATTTCCTGAGCTAACTCTAAATCCTGCGCCAAGCTCATGATATAAGCCAGTATGGGTTGCGAATACTGGCGGTATAGATGCTCTAGCGAGAGAGTTGTAGTGTCGTTGTTTGCCACGTTAGTCCTGATAAAATAACGGGCGCACTTCTACCGTGCCATATTCGGCACTGGGGATCATGGCTGCTACCTCTGTGGCGTGATCCAGGTCGCGACAATCCACCAGGAAAAATCCGCCAAGTTGTTCCTTGGTCTCTGCAAACGGCCCATCGGAGATCAGCGTTTCCCCGTTGCGCACTTGCACACTGGTGGCGGTCTCGACGGGGGCCAGCCTGCGTCCATCAAGATACACTCCTTGTTTTTGCAGATCTTCAGCGACGGCGATATAGCGGCTAACCAAGGCGTCATCCCAGCCTTGTGGTTGCGCCTGCTCCCAAGTTTCGTTGGCATAAATCATTAGCAAGTATTTCATTTATTGCATTCCCTATTGTTCTAGATACTGTATAGCAGAAAGTGGCGCGCCTTGCGGATCTTGAAATACGATAAATTTACCTACGCCTGGTATGTCAGTTGGAGGCGTAAGTAGCTTACCGCCTAAGGCTTCCACCTGCTCTGCCGTCGCCTGAATATCGTTTACCGTCACATACTGACCCCAACCCGGTGCTATTATTTGATGGGGCTTTGCCATGATACCGGCAATCTTTTCGCCATCTTGAGAGGCGACATAATAGTTATCGCCGCCCATATCCATGACATCAAATTGCCAGCCAAATAAGCCACTGTAAAATTCGGTAGCTTGCTCGGGAGAGGTGGTCATTAATTCTGACCAGGAAAAGTGGTTAGGTTGAAATGAATTGCTCATCAGGTATCTCCAGTTTAGTGCAAAGTTTCAATACACTGACGAACCGGTTGAGCTAATTTCGACACTCGAATTAAAAAAATCCGATATTTATTGCAGCACGACTATGCTGTGCCCTTCAAAGGTGACCAATCCTTGCTCTTCGAGACTTTTGAGTACTTTACCCACCATTTCTCGCGTACAGCCGACGTGCCGGCTGAGTTCCTGGCGCGTAATCTTGAGCATAATGCCATCGGGATGGGTAATGGCATCCGGTTGGTTGATTAAATCCAGCAGGCATCCAGCAACTCGACCTGTGACATCCAAAAAGGCCAGATCTGTGACTTTTTTGGAGGTTTTGCGTAAACGGGCCGTTAGTTGCTTGGAAATCGCCATGAGAATATCGGGGCGGCTACGGGCCAGTATTTCAAATTTGTCGTAGGCAATTTCAGCGATCTGACACACGGTACGGGTTCTAATTGTGGCACTGCGTTCGGACTTGTCGTCAAACAACCCCATCTCACCAAAGAAAGAGCCTTGGTTCAGGTATGCCAATACAATATCTTTATCGTCCTCATGCTGACGAATAACCGATACGGAGCCCTTAAGCAAAAAATACAGCTTTTGAGTGTGTTCACCCTGGCGCACAATCACCGAGTGGCGGCGATATTCTTTGACTGTACAGTGTGTTAAAAAATTATCCAGAAATTCCACGTCTTTTACATCATATTGGTTATTTAAATCAGACACTTAAGCAATCCCGTAAGTTAAAGTTTGGGCACAATAAGTTGTCACTCGAGTGCATCTTGCCACCCGATCTTGCGCGATACCTATTCAACAGTATGGCGTAAAACCCGGATTTTGCCTGAGAACTTCCGGCAATAGCCTGCTGCAAACACAGTTATCGCATTAGATAACTCTGTATAGCCCATCATACCCATGTGTTTTGTTTATCGGCAATGGAAAATCAGGCAGAACAGACAGGATTGTGGCTTAGTTCACATTAATCAGATATTTCAGGTAATAAACTTGTTGTAGATTTTCGCTAAGGAAACGTTCGGTTTTTTAGTTTCAGGTCTGCATCTCGCCAGTTTGGCAAGAAGCTATCCATTAACTGATAAAAGCGCTTATTGTGGGAGGCTTCCAAAAGGTGAGTTAATTCGTGAACCAGCACCATTTCAGTACACTCTTTGGGGTAATGAGCCAATTTTAAACTAAGCCAGATACGTCGCTTGGTGACATTGCAACTGCCCCACTTGGTTTTCATATTCTTTACATTCCAGAAAGCCACCTCAACATTCATTGTTGTTTGCCATTGGGGTAGTAAGGTCTGTATGAGGTGCTTTAACTCATCGCGCCAAATTTGTTGCTGCAATAGATTTGCAGCATCAAGGTTTTCGGGGAGTCGAGGCAAGTAGACTTTCGATCCGCTGTGGCAGGTTTCATATTTTCGCTTCGCTGGCGGTATTGCTTCAAAGGCGTAGTACTGCCCCCATAAATGCATACCCTGTGTAGGGCTTGTGGCAGTAATTTGTTGCCGGATGCTTGCCAGTCGTTGCTGCTGTTGCGTAATCCAGTTGAGTCTTTGATTCAAAAATTCAGTAACTTGTGCATCCGTTACCTGATAGGGGCAGCTGACCATGAGTTGCCCGTCTTGCTGCACTTTCAGGCGAACAGATTGCATTGTTTTGCGCGTAACCTGGATACACTGTTCTTGCCAGAGGAGCTGAGTTTTTTGGTGATTTTTTGCCTTTTGAAAGCGAAAAAGAGGCATCAGGAGCAAGAGGTGCAGCAAGCAGCGCCAGCAATCTGGCGCTGTTTGTGGTATTTATGCAGCAGATTGGCTTTGATGGCCAATTTCTACCACCAGGGTATCGGATTTCGAGCGAATTGCTGCGACAACGTCGGCAATAGGGACAATTTGGTTGATCTCACCCGGTGCGATTTGGCGGGTATATTTAGCCCAGTCGTCATCAGTAATGGGGTTACAACCTTTCGCAAACGCGATAGCACCGCGTCTGAATGGCGTTAATTCGTTTTTCAGGTTGTTACAGATATAAAGCCCCTTGTCGTTTTTCATGATCAGCGCTCTAGGGATTTTACTGGTGATAATACGGCTGGTATCAGGTCGGAATTTTTCTTCCGCTGCTTCCGCTTGAGCCCGGGTACGTCCATATTCATCCAGAATAATGCCATCCGGATACAGGCTTTCCATAAAAATGTGCTCGAAGGTTGGGTATAACACCACATCTCCCTGAAGCTCACGCATCAGGTTGTTGATATCAGATAAATTAAAGACAGCTGCCGCCATTGCAACACTATTCCTGTATAAAACTGCTAAATCAGGTTCAGAATTCAAAACTTTTGTTTTGTCATCTGAGCGTCATAATTTGGATCGCAGATTGTAGCGAATTGCGCCTGAAAATCACGCAATTTTTATAGAAAATATTTATCTTTTTACATGCTTTTTTATGTGCATATTTTGTTTTTGAAACAAATGTTAAGTGGGTTTAATATTTACCCGTGAAATTGTGTTGGCAGGTTTCCCTCGAGATATCAGATTTTTACCTGCTAATATTGGATAGTTTGATTTAGATTAAGCTTCGTAAACGACCTTACTGATATCTTGCAGCCTCTGTTTTCTCGTTTTTCAGATGGCGTTTTAAAAAGGTGGATGCGATGCAAGGTCAACACGAAGGACTATTTAACCAGTCAATGCTCGATAAATATGGTATGTCCGGGCCTCGTTACACTTCTTATCCCACCGCATTGGAATTTAACACTGAGTTCACTGACAGAGAGTTTCGCAAGGCGGCATTGCTGGCGGCCAATCCTGAACTGGCTATCTATATCCATGTGCCTTTCTGCCATAGCCTTTGTTATTACTGTGGTTGTAACAAAATCATCACTCGGAATCGGGACAAGATTGCGCAATATGTAGATTATTTGAAAAAAGAAATAATCTTGCGCTCAGAATTGTTTAAAAATCATCATGTAATACAGATTCATTTTGGTGGTGGTACGCCGGGAATGCTGTCTTTGGAGGAAGTTAAAGACATTCTGTCGACAATTAAAAGCCATTATAAACTGGATGAGTTACCAGAAATTAGTCTGGAGATTGACCCTCGGGAAACCACTGTTGAATACATCAGTGGATTGGCGTTTCTGGGGGTAAATAGAATCAGTATGGGGGTGCAGGATACCGACAAGCAGGTGCAAATTGCCATCAATCGGATTCAACCTACAGAGCTGGTGTCCCGTTTAAGCGCGGGCGCAAAAACAGCCGGTATCAAGTCCATTAACCTGGATCTGGTGTATGGCTTGCCATTGCAAACCTCGCCAGGTTTTGAGCAAACCATCGAGGATGTATTAAACATTAATCCCGATAGAATTTCCTTATTTAACTATGCTCATATGCCGCAGAAATTTGCAGCGCAGCGCAAAATTAAAGACAGCTGGTTGCCCGGTCCGGAAGACAAGTTAAAGCTGATGCGTCTTGCCATTGAGCGCTTCACTGAGGCCGGATACCGGATGATTGGCATCGATCATTTTGCTAAGCCCGATGATGAGCTGGCCATTGCCCTTGATGAGAAGCGTCTTGGACGTAATTTTCAAGGCTATACCACTTTGCAATATACTGATTTAGTGGGTTTTGGCGTTAGTGCCATTAGCTCTGTCTGTAATGTTTATAGCCAAAACAGCAAAAATCCCGTGGACTATTATCAAATGCTGGATGAACAACAGCACGCGATTGAGCGAGGCTTGGTAAAGTCTGAGGAAGATCAGCTGCGAGGGTATATTATTACCCATTTGATGACTAATTTGCGCCTCGATGTTGAAGATGTGGAAGAGTTATTTGAAGTGAGCTTTGCTGAGCACTTTAAAACGGAACTGGTCTTGTTAAAGACATTCGAAGAGGACAATCTCATCAAGATGACGGAACAAGCCATTATAGTGAACCCAGATTCGCGCTTATTGCTGCGCAGTATTTGTATGGTGTTTGATCAATACATGGCAAAACACAAAGCCGCCCAGCGATTTTCCAAAGTAGTCTAATTGGTACAACTACCGCAGGGCAACGTTTCAGTGCTGTAACACCCTGAAACATTATTGATTCTGTGGAGGGCAGTTAGCCGTTGACATTGTTTGGCGGCTGCAAGACTATGGAAAACATGACTACTATTGAATCGTTACCGATAGCTCGAATTATCATCATCATTCCTTAGGAATGGTGGGATTTGTGCTGTCTAACATATCAAACCCGCCTTGAAGGCGGGTTTTTTGTTTCCGCTTTTGGGCAACATGGAGGAAGCAAGATGAAAAAAATCGCCATCATTGGTAAACCTGCAAGCGGTAAATCCACCCTCAGCAAAAAGTTAGCTGCGGCTACGGGGATCAAGTTACACGCCTTGGATTCAATTTTGTATCAGGCCAATGGTGCGGAAATTGAACGCGCCGACTATGAGGCGATTCATCAAGATATCATTGCTGCGCGAGAGTGGATCATCGAGGGATTTGGGCCTATGAATTCCTTGCACTCCTTTAACAAACGATTAGAAGCTGCCGATACAGTAATTTATATTGATTTACCTTACACAACGACTTATTGGCTGGTGACAAAACGCTTTTTGAAAGGATTGTTTAAAAAACCAGAAGGTTGGCCCGAAGGGAGCTCGATTTGGCATGGGACTTTACAAAGCTACAAGGTGTTAAAGCTTTGCCCCAAATTCTGGAATGCACAATTTTTGCAAAGGCTGGAAACGCTAACCAGCGACAAAACATTGCATGTCATCCGGTCCGTGGCACAGTTGGATAACTTTGTGGCAACTCACGTTAAATAAAGGACCCCAAAGGGTCCCTCTGTGTGTGGTTGTCAATCGTTATTACATTTCTTCAAGGCGTCTACCGCGGGTTTCTTTAACGTAGCGATGCACAAAGAATAAGCTGATAAGGGCGCTGGAGGCATACAAGCCATAAGCACCACCCAAGCCGGTTTGGGTGAGCAGGATGGGGAAGGTCATGGTCACCAGGAAATTAGCCAGCCACTGCGCACTGGCGGCTAATGCCAGTGCCGCGCCGCGAATACGGTTATTAAACATTTCCCCCAGTAACACCCAGACCACCGGGCCCCAGCTCATGCCAAAAAATACGATGTAGAGATTTGCCGCCACCAGAGCGAAGGTGCCATTGGCGTCGGTCAAGGCAAGTTTTCCGGCTTCGTCCAGGCCTGCAGTACTGAACAGGTAGGTAAGAATGGAAAGCATAATGGCCATACCAGTACTACCGATAAGCAACAGGGGTTTACGGCCGATTTTATCTATCAGCGCAATGGCGATAAAGGTAGAGGCAACATTGGTGACTCCCCCTAAGACATTGATAAACAGTGATTGTGATTCGTCAAATCCGGCTGCTTGCCATAGCTCCGCACCGTAATAAAACACCACATTAATCCCCACAAATTGCTGGAATACTGACAGGGCGACCCCTACCCAGATAATGGGATGAATTTTGCGGCTTCCTTCAATAAACAGGTCCCGCAATGCAGGTTTGTGATCGCTCTTTAGTGAGCGTTTGATTTCATCGATTTGGGCGGTCGCAACGCCGGGTGCGATGCGTTCGAATACGCCTTTGGCTTTGTTGTCTTCACCTTGCGCCACCAAAAAGCGCGGTGATTCCGGGATCAATAACACACCGATAAAAAACAGCGTAGCGGGAATGATCTCCATCCAGAACATCCAGCGCCAGGAATCAATCCCCAACCAACCTGCCTCACTGGCCCCGCCAGTATAAGAGGCAATAGTAAAATTACTTAAAAATGCGGCGAATAGCCCCAAAACAATCGCCATCTGTTGCAAAGTGGCTAAGCGACCGCGCAAACTTGCTGGAGCCACTTCAGAAATATAGGCAGGCGCTAGTACAGAGGCTGCTCCCACGCCCAAGCCGCCCAATAAGCGGTAAAAGATAAATTCCGGAGAACTCTCGGCAATGCCCGAGCCGAATGCACTGACCGCAAAAATGATCGCGGTAATTATCATTACGGGTTTACGACCGACTTTATCGGCGATGGGACCCGCCAAAAGTGCACCCAGTGCACAGCCGAGTAAAACCGAGGCTACATTGAATCCGGTGGCCACATCGTTGGCGTTGAACGCTTTTTCCAGAGCACCAACCGTACCGTTGATAACACCTGAGTCAAAGCCAAATAAGAAGCCACCAATGGCGGCGACCGCAGAAATAAAGATTACGTAAGCAACGGAAACAGCTTGCTCCTCTGCAGCTGCGATTTGTGCAGCCGGGGCGACACTGTCCTGTGTCGAATTGTTTTTATTATTGTGTTCTGCCATGTTTTGGTTCTCGGGTTGATGTCAAGAAAGCGGTTTCTTAAGGACAATAACACAGTTTATTAAATAAACTGTGTTATCTACTGGTGTGACCAGATGCTGTTGCGCCATTAACTGCCCTGGCGCAACAGGATACGATTGTCAGCAGCGCGTTGATGCTGGATATCAAAGTTTTGTTGCAAGGCGCTTAAAAAGCCCGATAAGTCATTGGTTTTAAACAGGCCCGCCACTTGAATTTGATTGAGCTGTGGGTTGGTCAGTTCGAATTTTACTGCATTGTAACGACTTACTTCGGCTAACACCTGTGCCAGTGGTTCACCGCGAAATACCAGATTGCCTTGTTGCCAGGATAGTGCCGCGTCTATTTCTGAGCTGGCTACCGATTCTATGACCAGCGCTTGCTCACTGAGCAGCGTTTTTTGTCCTTGCTCCAATGCAGGCAAGCTATCTTTTAATCTTATCTGTTGGGGTTGCAGAGGGTTGTCATTGTTTTCAGTTTGTTTGCCGACCCGCACCTTGCCTTCTGTCACAATCAGCTCAACCTGGTCGGTGAGCAACTCCACATTAAAAGCGGTGCCCACGGCTTGAATAATTTGTCCTGCCGCATACACACTCAAGGGCTTCTGTTTATCATGTGCCACCTGCACATGCACCTCACCTCGATACAACTCAATTACCCGTTGTTGTGCTGTAAAGGTGACCTTTACCGAGGTGTTGGTATTGATGGCCAGTTGGCTGCCATCAGACAAGGTAACTTTTTTGGAATCCCCGGTGCCAGTTTCAAAGCGCTGTTCTGACAGCACCACCAGCTCATCCTCTACCAGGAAACCCAAATCCGAGCTATTCCAGATAAAAGCCAGCAATCCCGCCAATAAGAAAAATGAAGCTGCGATGGCATGAGGGCCGCGACTTTGTTGTTTAACCGGAGGTTCGGGAAACAGCGACTTTAACCTTTCCAGTGCCGCCATGTTGTCCCACAGTTTCGCCATTTTGAATAACATTTCGCGGTGCTGTTCATCGGCCTGAAGCCAGTTTTTGAGGGCCTGCTCTTCATCGCTTTTTAAACCACGGTCCATTTTGGCAATCCAGTCAGCAGTGACATCCAACACTTCTGTTTCATTTGCCTTGCGAGCAGCTTCAATGGAAATCACATTGTCCTTCATCGGGATTTTCCTCCCTTGGTGAATTCGGTTTCCGTGGCTTCAGCATTTTGCTGTTTTTGCATAACGTAGAGCATACTGCGTTTCATTCCCTGAGCGATGTGTTTTTCGATAGTACTTTCACTAATATTCATCATTTTTGCTATTTCCTTTTGGGAATAGCCGTACACCTTTTTCAAGACAAACACTTTGCGGCAAGTGACAGGGAGTTGGCGAACTGCTTCGCAAAAATGACCAAATTCCTGATCGCTCACCACAGTTTGTAAGGTGTTATCGACCGTTTGTTCCAATAATACGCTGTCTAAACTGTCTTCGGGGCAGTCAGTCAGACGCGTTTCCGCTCTTTTTAAATGATCCAGAGCGAGGTTTTTGGCGGTACGGTACAAAAAAGACTTGGGCTCAGAGATCGACTTAGGCTTTTCAACCTGACAAAGTCGAACATAGGTTTCTTGTACAATATCTTCCACCTCTTTAGGTGGCACCAGACGCGATACCATGCGTGACAGGCCATTTCTGGCCGCCATATAAGCATCGTGAATTGTAGAGTCTAATGGCATTGTGTTCTGTTCTTGATTGCAATCACTGAGTAAAACGAAACACAAACTAAAATCCGCCAGTAGCCCCGCAAAAATTTTTTAAATTTTTTCTGGGGGATTTCCAAATCTGATTCGTCCCATCATTAATTTAACATATTTATAACAAATCCGATGCTGAGCATCGAAGTAAATGGTCATTCTCAGATGTTCAAAAATAACGCCTTTATTCTTTCTACTGTCTGCGTCCTGCTATTCTTAGTTGGTCTGCTGATTAATGTTCAAGCCAGCACCATTATTCACCCCAAATCCAATGACCCGAAAGAGAACCTGATCGCGGAAATTCTGAAACTGGCATTGAGTAAATCCGCCAATGGTGATTCCTACAGCTTTCAGCCCTTGCCCAACGCGCAAACCGAAGGACGCTCTATGGAAATGCTCAAGGAAGGCAGCATGTCGGTGATGTGGGCAGGGACCCAAATACAGTATGAGCAAACCTTACTGCCGGTGCGTATTCCGGTGTTAAAAGGCATGTTGGGACATCGCATTTTTATCATTCGACAAGGCGAAGAATCGCGTTTTTCCAACATAGATAGTTTGTCGGATCTGCAGCGTTTTCCCGTCGGACAGGGACGCTTTTGGGGAGATACTGTGGTACTGCAACACGCGGGTTTAAATGTTGTCACACCGGTAAAGTACGCCAGCTTATTTCCCATGCTAGAAGGCGGGCGCTTTGATTTGTTTCCCAGGGCCATTCACGAGCCTTGGAGTGAAGTGGCCGCAAGACCAGAACTTAATCTGACCATCGAGCCTCGGGTATTATTAATTTATCCTTTTGCTATGTACTATTTTGTGGCCCCAGATAATCGCGCACTGGCCAGCGATATTCAGCAGGGCTTTATGCGTGCTATTGAAGATGGCTCCTACGATCAGTTGTTTTATGCTCACCCCATGATAAAAGATGCGTTAAGCTTTGCTCGGCTGGATGAGAGAGTGGTGATCCGCCTGGAAAACCCGAATATGAGTGCACAAACGCCACTAGACGACAAGCGTCTGTGGCTTAATATAGAAGACATGAAAGAGATAAATCTATGAACGACCTCGAGACTCAAGGCGCTGCTATTGCCGCCTTGTCAATAAATCCCGCGGCGGGCGTCGTTGCCTATAGCGGTGATTTGTTTGTTCAGGCTTTATCTTTTTGAATTGCCTATGGTGCAGCGCGCTTATCAATCCATTCGAAGTGGTTTTCCTATGAAGCTGGTGGCTTCGGCATTGCTACTGATCACTGCGCCTGCCATTGCCACCGAGCAAGAGGAGCTGCGCCGCTTTCAGATTGAGAGTAAACCCGCTGATGAGGCGTTAATCGAATTTGCCTCGCAAGGTAATCTCACGGTGGTATTTCCTTATTCGCTGGTTAAGGATATCCAGGCTAATGCCCTGCAGGGCTATTTGCCGGCCTCTGACGCCATTACCCGTTTGTTAGCCGATACGCGTTTGCAGGCACAAATCAGTGAAGATAATCAGATCATCGTTAGCGAAAAGCCGCAAGTGCCGCCTGAGCCGCAATCGCTGTTTGAACGTTTTATCGACTTTGTGCGCGGCGATGACAATCTCATCAAAATAGAACCGGCCAAAGCGATCAGTCCTTATGAACACATTATGGTACGGGGTTATCGGGCCAGTATCCGCGAGTCTCAAAACATCAAGCGCGAATCAGATGTGGTGCTGGATAACATTCAGGCGGTGGAGATTGGAAAGCTGCCGGATCAAAATCTCGCTGAATCCCTGCAACGCATTGCCGGTGTCGCGATTGATAGAGCGGAAGGTGAGGGGCAATTTGTTACGGTTCGTGGGTTTGGCCCGGAATTTAATCGGGTATTGCTCAATGGCCGTCAGATGGCAACGGATAACCTCGGGCGCGAGTTCAGTTTTGATACTCTCGCATCGGAAATTGTCAGTGGCGTCAACGTGTACAAAACCCAAAATGCGCAGCAGCAATCTGGCAGTATCGGGGCAACCATTGATGTGCAAACGGCAAGGCCGCTTTCTATTCCCCATTTTCAGTTTGTGGGCAGTGTTAAGGGCTTATATGACCGCAATAGTCGTGATTTTTCACCGCAATATTCCGCGCTCATATCTAACACCTGGCACAACAATCGATTTGGCGCGCTATTGGCGTTTAACGAACAGCAGCGGGATGCCCGTATTGATGAAGCGCAAATCGATGGTTGGCTGGTAAACACCAATATTCCTGCAGAGCAAATAAGTAATCCGTCAGATAACATTTTTGTACCGCGTAATTACGATCAGCGCGTGCGTTTTGATGAACGCAGGCGCACCGGCACCACCTTGGTTTTACAGTATCGACCAGACGACACCCTGGAGTTGGTGGCTGATGCGCTACATACCCGTTTAGATGTCAGCACCAACGCTACTTCGATGGGGCACTGGTTTACCTCCAGTAACCTGGAACAGGTGAGTATGGATGAGCAGGGCACCGCAGTCTCATTTGTACAAAACATCGGCCATGCCACAGATTTTCATGCCCGGACCTTTGACAGACCTGCCAAAATCGATGCCGTGGGGCTCAATGTGGACTGGCAACCCGAGAGTGCTTTTGCCTGGGAGTTGGATTGGTCGCTCTCACGTGCTGAGATCGCTGATACGGAGGGGGCAGCCAATGCGCTCTCGCTGATTGGCTATTTGAATCGTTCCCGGTTTGCCCTGCAAGAGGGCTACCTGTTACCGCGCATTGACGGCTTTGAATCGGCTGAACCTAACGTGGTGGATGCCAATGGTTTTCCTTCTGGGGTGAGTCATTATCTCGACCCGAGCAATGGAAGAGCCCATGTGATGCTGCGGCGTGGTTGGCATATTCAGGATGAGGTGCAGCAATTTCGCATTGATGGCAATTGGGATGATGCCTTCGCTCAACCCTTTTATCTGGACTTTGGTTACCAGTTTACCGAGCAAATGAAAACGAATACCCGCTATGACAACGAGGCCAATGCTCGCCATTGCCAGTATTGTGGTTACTTCGATACGCCTGACATTCCTGATGATTTTCAGAGCGTCTTCAGTGCCGGGGAAGATTTTCTCAGTGGTGTTTCTGGTCATCATTGGATACCCAAGCAGTGGTTGCGCCACGATAGTGAGCCGTTATTTAGCTTTCTTGAAAGCTATGGTAATAGCGACTTGGGTGTGGCAAAACGCGGTAGTTCTTTCGCGGTAACAGAACAAATAAATGCGGCTTATGTGGATTTTGTGTTGAATCAACCTTTGCTGAACAAGCCGTTTACCTTGCATGCCGGGCTGCGCTTTGAGCATACTAAGGTGCATATCGCCGGTTTCATTGAGCAGTTACAGCGCCTCGATATTCTGGATCAAACAGAGCTGGGGCCCGTCACCGGATCGCTGCAACCAGTAACTTTTGAAAATCGTTATCGCAATTGGTTGCCTTCTCTCAACGCCAAATGGGAACTGAGCGATGAGCTCACCAGTCGTTTCGCCTGGTCGCGCTCACTAACCCGGCCCACCATCTCACAATTGTCACCGGGAGTTACTCTTAATACCACGCGCCAGGGGGGCGATTTGCGAGCCAGCTCTGGCAATACTCAGTTGCACCCCTTCGAATCTGAAAATCTGGATATTGCACTGGAATACTACTACCAGCAAAGCAGCTATTTGTCTTTGGGCTTTTTTGTTAAGCGGGTTAGTAACTTTATTACTACTCAATCCAACACGGTGGTGTTTGGTGATGTAACCGATCCCAGTACTGGCGATGATCCGGCGGCTCCAGATAATAACGATAGTCTGGCGGAATTCGATTTGGTGCAACCGCAAAATGGCGAGCAGGCCAAAGTGTAGGGCATTGAACTGAGCATCAGTCATCAGTTTGGCGAAAGTGGCTTTAGTATCTTGGGCAATACCACCATGGTGGACAGTAATGCCGAGCTGGATCGCAATGACGTCAGCAATAAATTTGCCCTGACGGGTTTAAGCGATGCTTCGAACCTGGTGTTGTTTTACGAAAAGGGCCGTTGGCAATGGCGCCTGGCCTGGAATCGGCGGGAGAGCTTTTTGCAATCGCTGGTACAGCGTCAAAGCTCAGAGCCCACCTTTGTGGCACCTTATCAGCAAGTGGATATGAGCATGAGCTTTGATATTAATCCTAATATATCGTTGTTTATAGAGGGAATTAACCTCAGTAACGAAGTGGTGCACAAACACGGTCGCTATGCCAATCAACTATTGTTGATACAGGACACAGGCACTCGATACTCCTTCGGTATTCGCGGTAAATTGTAGTCATTTGTCTCTAATTGCGTGCAAATTCGACTATCCTGCATCTATCTGCAGGGCCAGATTAGCAGTAAGTCTACCTTGCTCAGGAAGGCTTGAGAGAGCGAAATCGGGATTGATAATACCCGAGTGCAGCAAATTACAAGGGTACACTATCGCCCTGTTGAATCGTGCCGCAACCCGGTGGTACTCCTGAAACAGATCTGTGCTGCCCTGAATGTATTGTAAGGCGGGTAAACCTTGAGTGGTGGCCTGGGTGCCTAAGGTCTTCATATAGTGATTTTGATTTTGCGCGCTAATGCTGCAATAGCCTGTTTTTCGGTGCTGAAAAAATCCAGTCCCGCCATGGTCTTGTTGAAACAAATAATGCACAACGGCGAATTTATTGGCACAAGTATCGTCAAAATGGGGAATGCACTGGATGGGCTTTAAGGATTTTTCCGCCTGATTAGCCACTGAAAAAGCCGAAAATACGCATTTTGCATCTGAGTGTGTTAGGCCCAATATCGCCCTGAGTTTTTCACTCAGGGTAGTACTCATGGCATCAATGTATTGTTGCGGCAAAGGGGCACGCACACCGGGGTAAAAATCCCCACTATCTCGCTCAAACGTCGCCTGGCAAGCTGCATTAACCAAACTCTCTGGCGAAGATAAACAGTCATCAATCACCAGCAGCGGTGCTGCCAGGGATTCCCCTTCGACAGCATTCTCTGGTGCAATCCAGTGTAATTGCACTTTGGCTTGTGGATTAAACAGCATCGGCTCTGGCATCAGGTTTTTTGTTCCCCACCTTTTTTACTAGTCTTGCCCGGCGGCTTTAAACCAACTTTGTGCCTGATTCAGGCGCTGATTTTTCTTATCAATCAGATTGTAGATTTGCCCGGTGGAATGCACCATGGCATAAATAGCTGAGAGATAACCGGCTTGTTGCAACTCAGCCAAAGTATCGTTATCCAGTGCGTCCAGCTTGTCTTCATCAATAGTGTAAAGGCCATTAACTTTGGTGCTGCTGTTGTCTGCAAACTGGATTTGTAGCGACATGGCGGTGAGTAACCCCAGCTCCAATAATCGTGCAATAAATTGTTGCGTGAGCTGTTCACCTTGCAACAATGTCATTAAATCCCGTTGCTGGTTTTGCAGGTACTGACTTGGCTGCCCTTGTGCATCAAACAGGGCTTCACCTTTGTTGCCCACAGCCGGATGGGCTTCGTTGATGCACATTACTGGCTCTTTTGCTGAATTGGGCTCCTGCCCCGAACCAGTCTCCTGCTGCCCCAAGAAAAACGGCTGACGTGTCACCTGTAGCGGTACATAAATGCCTTGCCATGCCCCTTGCTGCCAGAACAGATTTTCTCCCTGTTCAAAGCCTAACAGGGCGGAACACATAAACTGTCCTGTTTCGCCGCTTTTTGAAAATACGATGGGGTAGTGCACCAGTAACTTGCGAAACTCGGACAGCACTACGGGTATCATATGCAATTCACTGGCTTGCTGTTCCACCTTGCTTTTATCAATACGAACCTGCTGATGTGTCTGGCGACTTAGCGCGACAAGTTTCGACATGGTTAACTCCTTAAAACTCGGTTAAATGGCCTGCAGGCCGTATTGTTTAATTTTATTTAAAATGTCGCGATTATGCGGCAATCGAGATAAAACTTGCTGGATATTGCGCTGATTGATGCTGAACTGTTGTTCGGCCATCTGGCGTGTATTGGCGCTTAAATAGCGATGCTGAAATTCGCTTTTAAAACCCATTCCATACAAAATGTATTGGTAACTGGCAGCCGGAAATACCTCATTATTACTGGTAAAATCGTGATCCTGAGGAGGATGATAGCGCCATAATTGCATCAGCTCCTGCAACGAATCCGGCACGCTTTGTGGATTGCGGTGGTCCTGCCAGAAAGCATTGTCGTTGCGTTGATTTAACAGGTAATGCAGTTTCAGGAAATCCACAATGCGATCCCAGCGATAGAGAAAGGTTTCATTGAAACGCTTGGCGATCACGGCCATCACTTCATTATTTGCCGGCATTTGCTCGGCAATCATGGTGGCCGACATTTCTACCAGCACCAGAGCGGAGGCCTCTAATGGCTCCAGAAAGCCCGCGGATAACCCGACCGCCACCACATTGTTATGCCAAAACTGCTGGCGATGTCCGCAGTGGATAGGAATTTTGCGCACCTTCAGGTTATCAAACTGCGGCCCGACATAGCTTGCCAGTTCTTGCATGGCTTGAGCTTCAGTGCAGTGCTCACTGGAATACACATAACCTACACCGCGCCGTGTTTGCAGACCGATATCCCAAATCCAGCCAGCAGATTGTGCAGTGGAAATGGTATGGCTGGCAATTGGCGAGTCTTCCTGTTCGTAGGGTACCTGTACCGCCAGTGCGGTATCCGAAAAGAGTATATTACTGCGATCCACAAAAGGGACTTTCAGGTGTTTGCCTAATAGCAGCGACTGAAAACCCGTACAATCGACAAATAAATCTCCAGAGATTTCGCCCGCCTGTTGTGTGAGCAGAGACTGGATGTAACCATTGGCGTGGTTTTTGATATCTACGACATCCGCCTGAATGTGCTTAACACCAAGTTTCTCGGTGCAATGGTGGGTGAGTAGCTTAGTAAATTTACCTGCATCAAGGTGGTAGGCGTAATTGGCTACTGCTGCGTATTCCGGGGTTTGCAGGGTTTTGGGAGCCAGACCGTGCTCACAGATACTCTCCTGGTAACACACTGACTCTGAAAAGGATTGCCCCGATTGGCTTTGCTGCCAATGGGGCACCAAATCGCATTGATTAAAGCCTTGCGGCAATACTAGAGGGTGATAATAAAAATCGTCGCTTTGGCCGGTTACCCAACGACAAAATTTGGCGCCTTGCTTAAAACTGGCTTCGCATTCGCGAATAAATTCAGTTTCGCTAATACCCAGTTTTAACAGGGTATCCCGCATGGTAGGCCAGGTGCCCTCGCCGACGCCGATGGTAGGTATGTTAGGAGACTCTACCAAAGTTACCTGTATTGCGCCTGCTTGTTTACTGTGATGGTGAGCAGCGATACGGCCTGCGGTAAGCCAACCAGCAGCGCCGCCACCTACCACCACTACCTGTCTGATATCTTGTTTGTTCATGATCTCAATGCGCGTCTTGTTAAACTTATTTAAACAACAAAGCCGCTACCCGAGGTAGCGGCACAATAGCGAGGTTTAGAAATTGCCTCGAACACCCAGAGCAAAGCGCCTGCCGCTATCTTCCACCAAGAGCAGGTGGTTGTCGAATCGGCCTCGTTTGTGCACATATTCTTCGGTGAGGTTAATACCTTCGAAGAACAGGGTGATGTTGTCGGTGATGTCGTAACTACCGCTCATATCCAGTTGTTGGTAATCTTCCACAATAGTGGGGCCATTACCCTGTACCTGGGTAAGCGACTGCACAAACTCATCACGCCAGTTCCAGGCTAAACGTACCTGAAACGGACCTTGCTCATAAAAACCCACCAGGTTCATGGAATCACTTAGACCGGTTAGTGCGAATATTTGCGTGGTATCGGTTGGGTCAAGCTCGGCATTGCTGTCGGCAAAGGTGGCGTTGGCAATAAAGCCAAAACCGCTGTCGAAGGTGTGCTGCCACGCCAGTTCCAGACCGTCTACTGAGGCATTTTCACCGTTGCTGGGTAGCGTATTAGTGAATACTGCGTCACTACCAGAGGATGGATCTTGCACCAAGCCACCTCCCGGCGCATCGAAGGTTAGCGCGCTTTGTCCATTGACGATAAAGTTAGAGACCTCTTTGCGGAAGTAGCCTGCCGATGCATAACTGGCATCGTCGTAATACCATTCAGCTGATAAATCGAAATTGTCTGAAGTAAATGGTTGCAAGGCCGGATTACCCGAGAAGGAGCGCAAATCGCCGCCCTGACGGGTAGTGGTGATCACTACTGCCGGTGACATACTTTCCAGCGTTGGACGAGTAAGACTGCGTGATGCTGCGGCGCGAATGATTAAATCGTCGGTAAAGTCCCACTTAATAGCGACATTGGGCAACACAGCATCATAGCTTGAGCTTTCAGAAATTGTGGCAGGCGTACCGTAATTTTGATTGAGTTCAGTGGCATCTAACACAGTTAAGCTTTCTAATACCGCCTGGGTACCAGATACGTCCACATCCGTCGATTCAAGGCGCATACCCGCGGTAATGTATATAGGGCGCTTGGCTAAATCACCGACAAAATCCAGTTCCAGGTAAGCAGAAATAATGCTTTCTTCTACGTCGAAGGAATTGTCTTTTTGCACGGCATCAAAGCTTTGCCCGGATACTTGCTCAAGATAGGCAAACATGGCTTCACCATTGTGGGCCAACCACTGGGTGGGCATGCGACCACTGCCACTGACACCACTTAAAAAATCGTTACCGGCATCGAACACATATTGCATATCTGCGGGTACCACAGGTGCATCGGGATAACCGCAATACAAGCAATGTACGCCGGTTTCGTTGTCCCAACGGGTGAGAGATTTTTCTTCTGTAGAGTATTGCAAACCAAACTTGGCTTTCACCAGTCCGGTATCCTGGCCTTCGTCCCATTCGCCGTCCAGGCGGAACTGGGTAACGTCATCTTCCACTGCCCAGCCGCGACGCAACATAACGTGGGCGCGGCTATTGGCTTCATCCAGGTGATCGCCTACGCCAGCAGCACCTGTGGCACCACCAATTAATGGGTTATACATTACGAAGCCAGGGTTATTGGGATCGGCAACCGTGAGGGGCTGACCGCCTGCCTGCACATCAATCTCTTGTTGGCCGCTAAAGATATTACCATTAGGCGAAGCAAACATCGTGGCCAGTGGCAGAATACTGTTATCTACTTGAAAGCGCACGCGGTTGGAGTATCCAATCAGCGATAACTGGTTTTCGCCGCCGTTATTGGCTTCTCGCTCTGCGCTGGAATGGTGTAAATCAAAATCTAGTTTCAGATTGTCATTGACGTTCCAGGCGATGTTTAAACCGATATCAGAGGTTTCTGTGAGGCGATCAAACTTTTTAGAGTGCATATCCGTCGCCAGACCAATTTCCTGGTACAGATCCACTACGGTGCCGTTTTCGTCCACGATAGCGGAGCGGCGGTTGCCGTTGCCGTCAAACAGACTGCCATCATCGCCAACGCCTTGAATATTAGGTGCTGTAAACCAATGACCATAAGAGGTGGCATCGGTGCGCACGTCAAAATCGGAATACAGGAAATCAGCGGTAACCACCACATCGTCACTGGCGGCGTATTGAAATACTAGGTTGGCGTTAGTACGGGTACGATCTTCAAAGGTGACTTTGTGGTCGTAGTTTCGGGGAGAGAAGATGGTGCCTTCCCAGGGTGTGCCATCGCGAGTAACCGGGTTTGGTACTCCGACATTTTCTAACCAGCCGTCCATTTGCGCCTGATTTAAGCGGGTTTCCCGCTCTTGATGAGAGACTGCCAGTAGTACACCAAAGGTTTCATCATTGAAGGTATTGGAAATCAGCCCCGACACTTGCGGTGTCGCCTCTTCGCTGTTTTCGTCATAGACACCTTTTATACTGCCTGCCACTTTAAAGCCATCGATGTTAAAGGGTTTAGCGGTTTCGATATTGATGGTGGCGCCAATGCCCCCCGACTGCATGGTGGCCGTACTGGTTTTGTGTACATCCAGGCTGCGTACTAATTCAGAGGCGATGGTGTCGAAACTAAAGGCGCGAGAGTTATTTTCAGACGCTATCTGACGACCATTCACCAATACGGTATTAAACTCCGGGCCGAAACCTCGCACAGTGATCAACTGGCCTTCACCGCCAGAGCGGTCCACTGAAACACCCGTGATACGCTGTAGTGATTCTGCTACGTTGGTGTCGGGAAATTTACCGATATCTTCTGCTGATATGGCATCCACAACGCCACCGGATTCGCGTTTAACATCCATGGCGCGGGCCATACTGCCGCGAATACCGCGCACCTGAATTAGCTCAAATCCGTCACCCGATGCCGCCTCTTGGGCTGAGACACTCGACGTGGTACTCAGCGAAGCCATTGCTGCTAAAACAGCGGCAGATAATTTAGTTCTTTTTAACATGATGATGTGTGTCCTGAAAAAGCGTTTGTTGTTGTGCTGTGGCTTAGTCAGGTTGTGCAAAACAGCAATAAACGCCGGGCGTGGCTGCTGGAAAAAGGCCAGCTCTACGAGGTAAAGCTGGCAAAAACACAACACGAGAAGAAACAACACAATGCTGTGAATCACTGAAAAAGCCGTGTCAGCTGTGTCAATGTTCACGTCAGGGGTAAAGACGAAGGGCGGTTAAATTTCCGCTAAAAAAATTTACGAAAAATTAACAAATGGTTTTAATTAAGGACTGCCAGAAAGGTAATGGGGATATTTGGTTAATAAGATAACTGTATGATTTACATTGAGTTATCTTGTTTTAAAATTTAAAGAGGGTGATGTAACAGGCTTACAAAATAAAACCGAATTTTTGTAAACCTGTTCTGCTTATAAGCGAGAGTTTGGACTAAACCAGTATCGAAATAGTGCTTCCAGAATCGCCACCGCTTTCTTGTTGATTGCCGCTTGGTTGGCTTGCTGGTGGTAGAGGCGGTTCAACCCCGGCCAGTTTACCCACTTCTTTGGCATCAAAACCATTTTGGGCCATCACATCTGCGAGATCTTTACCCGGTTTAATACCGGCGTCTTTTAACTGGGCTGCAATGTCTTTTGCATCAGCTGCGCTAAGGTTTTCGGCATCGTAGTTTTCCAGAATGGAGCTTACCGTGCTGCTTTGCTCATCCGTCAGAGAGCGGCTTAATTGTGGCGGTGGCGTAAAGCCACCAGAAGAAATTGAATCAATCATATCTTGTCCTCTTTTGCGCATTAAAAAATGCATCAATACCTGTAGGCTATCAGACAAAAAGTGCTTAATTTGAGCGACTTTACCTAAAATTTACAGAGCTTTACCAAAGCCAAAAATATGGGCGTAAAAGTGCATAAATGGAGTTGAAAGGCACGCTGTTAAGCGAACTAATATTTGGATGGGTTGTTTGTGCGAGGCAAGGAATAGAAACAATGACACAATATCACAAATGACCAAGCCTACGGCGCTTTTCCGGATAATAATCGAACAACTAAAAAGAACAGGACTGGGCTGCTAAATCATCGTCAATAGGTTATTCTTATTGCCCTAAATATTTACCTTTTCGTTTCTTTGTTGATTGCAGGAAAGAGCAAGTGAATGGCGCATAAAATCAGGGCACATAAAATAAAAACACAGCCAGATAAAACCTAAAACAATAGACGACACAGTGACATGACCGACATAGGATTTATACAAGAGATACCATTCAAAGCACCACCAGAGATTTCACAAAAAACGATTGTTTCCAGGTGCCATTTCGACCTGAGTCGTTATGACGATTCGCTGTTTAATGAGTTTGCCATTGTTTTTCCAGAAGCACTAAAAAACGCCGTTCCCAAGCGAAAAGCAGAGTTTTTGGCCGGTCGCTACTGTGCTGGTCGGGCGCTTCAAGCGTTGCGGTGCGCTCAACATCAGGTGGGAATTGGTGAAAATCGCAGTCCGCTGTGGCCTGATGGGGTGGTGGGGGCCATTAGTCATGACTGTAATAATGCGATTGTTATGGCTAAGCACAAAACCAGCACCACTGACGCTATCGGTGTAGACATCGAAAAATGGATAGCAGAGTCTGAGCTGGACAAAGTGCAACAACTGGTTTTGAACCAGGATGAACACCAGCTGTTAATGCAATCTGGCCTTTCAATGCAACAAGGCATTACCACCTTGTTTTCGGCCAAAGAGAGCTTTTTTAAGGCTATTTACAACCAGGTGGGGGAGTATTTTGGCTTTGAAGAAGCACAGCTTATCGATATTGTGCTAACACCCGGCGGCGGTCAGCTGAAGCTGGCAATTAGCCCCTTTCTGAAAGAGCATTTAATCCAGCTGCAGCCTTATTTGATTCGTTTCTGTTTTGAACCTGACGGCGTGCTGACCATATGTGACATCTAGTTTCTGGGTTGTGTGCCAAAGCGAATCAAAGTATCCCGCGAGCCAAGTCGCCTTGTTTTAGATACTATTCAATATTCTAGATCTGCTCGTCGATTGAGGTTCAATAAATCCAAATAAAACAAGACCTTGATAGGTGTAATAAAGCGTAAGTTACTCGTTCAGTCACCAAATCTTTCACCAATCAGCATCATTCAAGTTTAAAACTTTTCTTGAGTGTTTTCTATGATGATATTAGCGGAAAATGTATGTTCAGAGCATTGGAATAGGATGTGGAAATAACGGAGTAGATTACTGACAAGAAGGAATTGAATGAAAATTAAATTCTATTTGTAAAACTCATATTTATTTTGTCCTTTGCTTTTAGCCATATACATGGCTTTATCTGCATGGTCGATCAAGCTTTCCTCACTGTCAGCATCGCCAGGAAAGGTACTAATTCCTATACTCGCTGTAACGATAATCGATTTATTGTTGACTCTATGTGGTTGCTCAAAACTGGATAAAATCTTTTCTGCGACTTGTTCACAGTCTCGTAGGCTGACAACTTCGTTTAACAACACTAAAAATTCATCTCCTCCATACCTACCTACACTATCACTCGATCTGATACAGTTAATTATTCTTTTTGCCACGGATTGCAGCAGTTTGTCTCCGGTCAAATGCCCAAGCGAATCATTAACCAGTTTGAAGCTATCTAAATCCAGAAAAAGTAATCCTATTTGCGTGCTTTGTCGCTTTGCTAAATTCATAGCGAACTGAATGCGATCAATCAACAAAAATCTATTCGGTAGGCAGGTAAGTAAATCATAGTTTGCGCGATAGTATGTTTCTTCCGAATGAGCTTCATCGATTGCTTTTGGATGCAACGCAATTGCAAATCCATTGCATTCTCCAGCAGTATTGTAAACGGGGATCATGGTTCCTTGCATTGTATGGTGATGTGAGGGAAACCAAATATCCCGTGTCAACAGTTGAGAAAGCTGCTTCTGAGCCGAGTTTAGTGAATCCAATCGGAGCAACGTTTTTCTAATTTCGCTTTCGAATTCAAAACCAACAAGGTTTGAAATTGGGGTGCCAAATACTGCTGCATGGTTTAGACCTGTCACAACTTCAGCTTTTTTATTTAGGAATGTAACCAAACCATGTTGATTACATCCTATTATGGCTATACCTAGAGAATTAAGTAGCCCGGCGGGTTCATTCTTCATCATAGTGAGTACTTCATTGCCTGGAAAAAGGGGGCGTTAAGTTTTTTTCTGGATTATCACCAGAGTCATTCTCGTAGAATTTCAGTACGTGCTGCATCGAGGCTTTATCGTGCAAATCAGGCCAACTACTGCCGTTAAATGACGGTGCTTTTTTTAAGCGGTCGATGGAAATCGATAAAAAAAATTCTTGTTTCTTTATATCCAGTTCAATTTTTTGCCAAGGAACCATAAACATAACTTCCCCAAATCCAAGAAAGCCACCACAAGACATCACAGCAAAGGTTATTCTTCCGGAGGGGTATGATACGATCATGTCAATTAATTTCCCCACACGAGCCCCTTTATTATCAACGATATTGTAATTACCGAGTTTATTTACTCTATATTGACGTACTACTTTTGACACACGTTCTTCCTTATTAGGACTTCCTGCAACTGCTTCAGTATTCATTGCAAATCTCCTTGTATTTCGCTCTTGAATTTAATGTGCTTTTTTTGTAACGAGCCGTTCTATATTTTTCCGTGCTCACAAGCTTATCCTCCTGAGATCTGTTTGAACTGCGTGTTAGATGCTTTGCTACCTTTGAACTATGTAACATTGGAACCTCCGATTTAGATGGAAGACAACAACATAGGCTTATGGGTTGCCATAGGTGGGTACAATAGCATTGTCGAATAATGATGAATGTACGCCAGGTAACATAGGTTACGAGAAAAGATATTCACGTTAAGTGCGTTTACGAACAGAAAGTAGAATCCGGATGTTTTACTCTGATCTGCATTAACAACCTATAGGCTGACGGTATAAATTTGGAGGTTTATATGAAAGGTTCAAAGAAAGATTCAGTTGCGAACCGCAAAATGAAAAACAGATGCAGAACGGCAGAAAGAATGAACAAAATCAGGAAATGTCGAGTTAGAAAAATTAAAAGAAGAAATCAAATCAGTAATTGCATTGGCTCCACATGACACTATTTTTTTTGCTCAGACTCTTATACCTATACAATTAATTATTGTATTTCCAACGTCAACACAGGTTGTCAGACGAATCAATGTATTTGGTCTTAATTTGAGACGCTATTGTACTTATCAGTGAACGATATATTTCGGCAGGATTGGTCAATTTTTTCGGTGTATAAAATATATGCAGAACTATTTATTTAATTGTTTCAGTGACGAAATGAAAGCCTGGGTTCAGGATAATGCTAGCCTTGTTACTTTAACTTCCGGCAATTCAATTAGTCATATTGGAAGTTCGCTAGAATGTATCTATTTTCCAATAACCTCAGTAATAGTTTCTGTTGCAGAACTGGACGATAATCAGTGTTTATGTGTAGGATTAATTGGTAATGAAGGGATGCTCGGAATTGATCTTATACCATCCAATAAAAATGGGCGCTTAAAATTCAAAGTGATTGTGTCTGGAACGGCACTGTCTATAAATAAGCGACTGTTCCTGAAGTATGTCGCTGCCTGTAAAGAGACGGATAGTTTAATCAGGCATTATTTTTCCATGACGATGCATCAAAATATTCGAAATGCAGCTTGTTGTTACTTGCATGATGCAAGACAACGTCTTTCACGATGCTTGTTAACCTTTGGTCAAAAATTACATTCAAGTGAGCTAAGCTTAACTCATAGCGACCTGGGTGATTTGCTCGGTATTCGGCGAAATACTGTGACTGGCTTCGCTCATGCGCTACAAAAAGAAGGATTAATTAGCTATAGCAGAGGCCATATCTTTCTTTCATCTCAATCTGCTTTGATAAGGGCTTCTTGTCCGTGTTATGAAGATGAAAAAAGCCATCAGGAGGATTTTTTTAAACATCATGGCCATTGGCGCTATGATACAAGAAACTGACAATGGTCTTACTCTGTCAATTTATTCATCTCATCCATAAAGGCTAATACTTTTAAGCTATAGCTTGTAAAACATCTAACGCGTTGTGCTCTGCGAGATAAAATTTAACGTTTGTCCTTGCCCTTTCAATCAAGTCATTCCATTTGCGATACCGCAACGTAACTGGTAATGGTTTTCGCCAGGAGGTGAAGGTCTTGGCCAACCATTTTGCTTGGTTACTTCACATCTGACGAAAAACTCACATTAATGTAATTCAGTGTGTGTAAGCGCACGGAACTATGGTGAATCAAGAGTTATAGTGCCTTTTCCACTATCGGCAATTAGGTCGATAGTTTAAACCAGAGGTACTTATGCAGAACCCTACGAAAGACACAAAGCCTGAACCAGAAAAGAAGCTTGCATCAGAAAGTGAGCAAAAAAAACAAGCTTCCAAACAAGAACAAAAGCAAAAGAACCAAAAGTAGTCCGATAGGTTATTAAAATAGTTACTTTGAGTGCATTGGTGGAATCAACTTTAGTTCCTGGTAGGTCCTGTTATGCACTTTTTTGACGATTCTTTTAACCTGGTGCTTTTACAATTTCGCATCAATTAACTCTGACTTAATTAAAAAGGTCGCCCATAATGTTTGATCCATTTAAAAAAATTCATTTTCCCAGGTTCTTTATTCCACCGAAAAGTTACCTGACACTAGGAACTTAACTTATGTTCCCCACCAATAAAATTACATGGCGAGAAAGGTACTTAGATTCAATGTCCACCACGAATGGATTAAATCAGTACTGGTCATTGGCTAAGTTAGCAGATGATTTCAATTTTACTTTGAGCGAACAGCCTTTGGTTGTGCGTATATTTTAGGAAAATATTATGCGTCACTACAGTCAGAATGTGTCAGTCAGCGATCTTCAACTGACGGGAAATGAAACGGTTCACATTGATTGGGATGGAGGCTTATCTCCGGGGCAAGTAGTAACGCTGATGATTCGAGGTTCTTCTATTAAACAGAGAATATTCTCGGTTATTGTGCGCATCGACAATGGACGTGAACTTAAATATTTTCTTTCGGGAGGGGTCTTGAATTATGTGACTTCTCATAATGTTGACAGACTAAATCGCTACAAAATATAAGGTTGAGAATTTCATGTCTGAGGGAAATGTTAGCGCCGATAATTTTACCGAAATAAAACTCAATGAAGGCGTTTTATGGGGATATCAAACTCAACGTTCACTAACCTATTTCAATATTGGCAGGCACTGCTTTGAAGATAGTTTTATTGACGCTCTTGTGACAATCAAACGGGCTGCCGCTCAAATTAACTTCGCTGAAGGGCACTTAAGTAAATTACAATACAAGGCCATTTTCTTTGCCTGTAAGTTAATATTAAAAGGGCACTATCGTGATCAGTTTCCACTTAGGATTTGGCAAACAGGATCCGGAACTCAAACCAATATGAATGTGAATGAGGTGATAGCTTCACTTGCTAGCGCCCATATCTCTGAACAGGTTAAAGTGCAAAAATTACATGCATTGGAAAACATTCACCCCAACGATCATATCAATATGTCGCAATCGTCAAACGATGTATTCCCCAGTGCTATGCATATTGTCGTTGCGCAGCAAACAACGCAAAAACTGTTACCCGCGCTTAACAAACTTTGTCGGTATTTGGTGGATAAGCAAATGGAATTCAAAGGTATTTCGACGGTGGGAAGAACTCATTTAATGGATGCAATTCCCTTGCCTGCAGGGGCGTTATTATCGGCATATCTAAATCAGTTGGAACACGCCAAAGTTGAAATTTTGGCAAGTTTGCAATATGTCTTCAAATTAGCTTTGGGGGGCACTGCTGTTGGATCCGGCGCTAACGCATCTCCAACGTTTGGTGAGCAGGTCATTGGCAGCCTGGCAAAACACTATAATTTACCATTTAAACAGCATGACAATCTCTATGCCGCAGTGTCTGGAGAATATGCACTGCTGCAATATAGCGCATCACTTAAACTTTTAGCATCGGTATTATTTAAATTTTCCAATGATTTTCGTTTGTTGGGAAGTGGCCCTCGCTGTGGCTTTAATGAATGGCATTTACCCGCCAATGAAGCCGGCAGTTCGATTATGCCGGGGAAAGTGAATCCGACCCAATGTGAGGCCTTAAGTATGGTTTGTATGCAGGTAATTGGCAACGATCTAACTGTATCACTTGCCGCCTCTGGCGGGCAGTTACAGCTGAATACCTATCGCCCGGTTATTATTCATAATGTAATGGAAAGTATTGAGCTATTGTCTGATGCAATGATGTCTTTTTCAGAAATTGCCTTCGTGATTTGACGCTGAACAATGCACAAATCGAAATAAATATGATGAATAACTTGTCCTCCATTACGCTATTGGCACCAGAAATTGGTTATGACATAGCAGCTTCCATAGTTAAAGACGCAAAGCAACGACACCTATCTCTGGCTGAGTCAGCCGAATCCTTGGGCTTATTTAGTATCGATGATTTTGAGGTGTTACTAAAGCACAAACTTAGCCAACAATAAATAGGGTTACTAATTGCTATTAGAATAGTTCGAGAGATTTCTGCTCGCTAATAATCATAGCTTCCCTTTTTCTTCACCTTTGGAAACAGGTTGCGGTTTTAGCCCCTCAAACTAAAGGTCAACTGCTCCATTAGGAAGGGGCATTACTCATGCATATGTTCGATATCGAACCAACAGAAATCAATTGTTATATTATGCTAGCAATCTTCTCATCAAGATCAGAAGCCAACTATGTTAACTAGCAATGGAAGAGTAGGAAAATCAACTTCAGGTAATCTTGAATGATTTGAGGGGTAGTAAAATCAGAATTATTTCATTGTTTGTTGGCCTTCAATGTCCAAACTCCATCCCATAAAAAGGGGAGCACTTTTCTACCATACTGAGCATAGCTTGTTTGAGTGCTGACTCTGATAGTTACATGGAAAAACAGCTTTTCTCTATCCCTGTTAAGAGAAGTAGGGATGAAGTCCTTAATTCAGCGCTAGATAAAATAAAACTGTTCAGTTCGCTTGAGGCTCAACAAATGAAAGCCCTATTCAAAGAAGAAAGGCACAAGCACCCAAGGCGCTACTGTGCCCGCTCATGACAGCTAAAGTGAATGGCATTGCAACGAAGGAACAGAAACCGAATAGCGTCGGCACGAAATTGCTGATGCTATCAGGTTAAATAAAAGGTGATGGTGGTTAATTTCAACGGATTCCGGATTGCTAGTTACATTTTGGCGAGTGACAAAATGAGTGGCGGAAGCAATCAAATATTGAAGTCTGTCGGAATTATCGGTGTAACGACAAGTTTGGCCTCGGTATGCCTTATCAAATTTGCAAACTACAAATTGTCATTTTTTACGCCGGAATTTAGGCGCAGAGAATGTCAGAAATTACTGAGGAGTCAGAACGTGATCAGGTTTAAAAAACTCACTAGTTGGCTAGTTGCAGATACCAGAGGGGGGGCGGCACAATTACCTCAGTCCCCCATTGATTGGTTGACGCATCCTACTGGTCGGTTTTTTAAGATTGAGGCCGCCGCCGGACTGGTATTGTTGTTTTTTACGTTGTTAGCGCTTTTTCTGGCTAATTCTCCATTTGGTCCAGATTTTGCGTCATTGTGGGCTATTTCAATCGGTATCAATTTGGGTGATATAGCGTTTGAACGGTCTTTGCACGCATGGATAAATGATACCGTAATGACCCTCTTTTTCTTCCTGATAGCGCTAGAGTTAAAACGCGAGTTAGTATTGGGAGAATTGCGCAAACCCCGGTTAGCGATGTTATCTGTTTCAGCTGCGTTCGGCGGAATGGTTGTTCCCGCAGGGATTTATTTGTCGTTTCAATTTGGAGAAGTCGGACAGCACGGTTGG
Source organism: Planctobacterium marinum (assembly GCF_036322805.1). Taxonomy (GTDB): domain Bacteria; phylum Pseudomonadota; class Gammaproteobacteria; order Enterobacterales; family Alteromonadaceae; genus Planctobacterium; species Planctobacterium marinum_A. The sequence goes on from NZ_AP027272.1 coordinate 605,947, forward strand.
GGGACCGTTATGGCAACGGATACAGCTTTCGTTATTGGTTGTCTGGCGTTACTTGGCAAGCGTATTCCCAAAAGCTTGCGTGTTTTTATGTTGTCGTTGGCCATTGTGGATGATCTGGGTGCGATTATCGTTGTCGCATTGGGATACGGCAAACAACTCGATCTTTTTTATATTGTTACCGCCTTGTCAGGCTTTGTAATGATTAAAGCTATGTCTCTGATCGGAATTCGCAGCATTGCTTTGTTTTTCATTGGCGGTGGCGTCATCTGGCTGTTGGTTGATGCTTCAGGTATACATCCAACAGTTACAGGTGTAATTCTGGGATTAATGACGCCCACGACAAAGTGGGTAAGTGCAGATCGGCTGCACCTGATTATGGATTCTGTAGTAGCCTATCCAACCGGTGATCAAAGGGCTGATCGCAGTGTTGATCGTGAAGTGCTGAAAACAGCCGAAGCTGCAGCTCGCGAAGCACTCTCTCCGGTTGAGCGACTAGAGTTTATATTGCATCCTTGGGTAGGTTTTGTTGTCATGCCACTATTTGCATTCTCCAATGCTGGCGTCCCGTTGGCGATGGGGGAGCTCTCAGGGGCAATCGGTACAGCCGTTTTTATTGCTTTTGTGCTAGGCAAACCCTTGGGAGTATGCTTGTTTAGCTGGCTTGCTGTGCGCTTGAAGATAGCTGTGCTACCAACAGATTTACCTTGGTTGATGATTGCAGGAGGGGGAATGCTGGCGGGTATTGGTTTTACCATGGCTATGTTTATTGCAAACCTGGCCTACAGTATCGAAAATATTAATACCGCAAAACTAGGTATACTCTCTGCATCTCTGTTCTCTGCACTAATCGGTTTAATTGTGTTATGGATAGCTATTCGGGTTGAAAACCCCGCGCGCGATGATTTCACTAAACAGGTAAAGGCTCGTTAAAACTTAAGCCCCGATGGAATTACAGGGATAAGCTTAATGTTGAAAATAGTCAACAGGCGGATTTTTTCAAACATCATGGCTAATGGCTATCTAAAACTTGAGGTTCTGTAAGTGTTTCAAAAATCCGATGTGTTGGTTTAACTGCAACTGCACGTTTAATATAACTTCTCGTATGTACGCCAGCGAACATACATAAAATGCGCCTTAGTGTAAGTTTGTACTCGTTGGTAGCACATTGAATAGGCAGATTAGAGATTAAATTTCCTGGTAATTTCATTTGAATTGCAACTTTTCAGAGTTTTCTCCCTATGCAATGAGTTATCACCAAAGGTAATTTAAAATTTAGGGTATTCGAATAAAATGAATGAACCAATACTCAATAGGCTTTTAAATGGGCTATCAGAAGATAGCAAAAAGCGGATATTTAAACATTTGAAACGAGCCAATCTTCCCCTTGGGAAAGTGTTATATGAAGCTGGACAGGCAGTATCATGTGTCACCTTTCCTGCGAATTGCATTGTATCATTGTTAAACTACACGGTTGATGGTGCGAGCGCAGAGATTTCTGTGGTGGGTAATGAGGGCGTTGTGGGTATCGCAGTTTTTATGGGAGGCGAAAGTACCCCTAATAGAGCAGTTGTACAAAGCGCAGGATGGGCGTGGCAATTACCTGCTCAAATATTAAGAGAAGAATTCAATGGTTGCCAACACACAAGAATGATGTTGTTACGCTATACCCAGGCTCTAATTGCTCAAATGGCACAAACAGCAATATGTAACCGCCATCATAGTATCGACCAGCAATTGTGTCGTTGGTTGTTATTGTCACTGGATAGATTAACAGGAAATGAACTAACCATGACGCAAGAACTGATTGCCAATATGCTGGGGGTGCGTCGTGAGGGGGTAACTGAAGCGGCAGGCAAACTGCAGAGGCTTGGAATCATCCATTATAAACGTGGGCACATTGAAGTATTAGATAGAGTAAAACTTCAGATGCTGTGTTGCGAGTGTTATGAAGTTGTTAAGCACGAGACAGATAGGTTAGAAGCGTATTAAATAAAATATATCAAAAATTCAATTCACAACATGTTAGCCGAATGGTGTTCAGTCAGTGATTTACAGTTACTGCACCTCTCCTAACGAATATTCGTACCCAAATAGGAGTGATTGCAATGACAAATGACAATAAGCCATCGGGTGATCCGTGGCGTAATCCAAAAAACTCACCGCCAGACCTCGATCAACTGATAAAGTCCATGATTAATCGTTTGAAATCGTTCTTGCCGGGTGGACAGTGGGGGGGGATTAAGTTTGTTTTGTTGGTAATTCTGATAGTCGTTACTGGCTGGCATTCTGTTTATACGGTCCCCAGCGACTCGGTTGCTGTTGTTTTACGCTTTGGTAAATATGTTGGTCAAACTACTCCGGGACTTCATTTTAAGTTTCCATTTTTCATTGACGTTGTACGCGTGGTTCCGGTTAAACGTCAGTTAAAACAAGAGTTTGGCTTTTTAACGCGTAACACTGCTGATAGAACAGTTTCGTCCCGCAATGGTGACATGGAAGAAACCATTCGCAAGTTTAACTCTCAGAACGAAACTCAAATGGTCACTGGTGACTTAAATGCGGCCTTGGTTGAATGGGTCGTGCAATATCGTATATCAGATCCTGTGAAATACCTCTTTGAAGTTCGACAGCCGGGTGAAACTTTGCGTTACGTTTCAGAATCGATAATGCGTGAAGTCGTGGGTGACAGGACCGTCGATGAGGTGATCACCATTGGTCGTCAGGAAATTGAGTTTATAGCACTACTGAAAATGCAAGAGACATCGACGAAATATGCCATGGGGCTGAGTATTGATCAGGTGCAATTGAAAAATATTAACCCTCCGAATCAGGTGCAGGAGTCGTTTAATGAGGTTAATCAAGCCCAACAAGAAAAAGAAAAGTTAATCAATGAGGCTAGAAGGGACTACAACAAAGTGATCCCTCTAGCAGAAGGTGAGAAGGATCAGCGCATTAGAGAAGCTGATGGATACCGGCTCAGGCGGGTAAATGAAGCTTTAGGCGATACTGCAAGGTTTAATGCGATATTGAGCGAATACTTAGATGCCCCTGAGGTAACAAAACGCAGAATATATATTGAAACAATGCAAACAGTCCTACCTAAAGTTAAACAAAAAGTTGTTTTGGACAGCGAAATGAACGGCATCTTTCCGTTTTTGAACCTCAATGAAAAAGTGAGTATGCCCGATGGAAAATAAACATAAAATTGTCCCCGCCGTCATTTTTATTGTCGCGCTAGTTACTTTTATTGCGCAGAGTGCACTATATACGGTTTCGGAAATCGAGCAGGTTATTATCACTCAATTTGGTAAACCCATTGGTGATCCTATCGCTAACGCGGGCTTAAAGTTTAAGCTCCCTTTTATTCAAGAAGTCAATGCTATCGAAAAAAGGGTTCTTGAGTGGGATGGGAGTCCTTCAGATATGCCCACCAAAGACAAATTATACATTTCGGTGGACCTTTTTGCGCGATGGCGAATTGTTGACCCCTTGCAATATTTCTTGCGCTTGCGGGACGAAATGAGCGCCCAGTCTCGACTTGATGATATTTTGGGCAGCGAAACAAGAAATGCAGTGGCAAAACATAAGCTCATAGAAATAATCAGAACAACTAAAGATCGTGTTCCTGAGCTTGAACAGGTAATGATTGGTGACGAAAATTCACCTACAATAGGAAAGCTGGTTCCGATTCAGAAAGGTAGAAAAGTAATTGAATCTGAAATATTGGAGGCTGCAGCGACCAAGGTAGAAGTATTTGGCATTGAACTGCTTGATATTCGTTTCAAGCGAATCAACTACAATGCTAGTGTAAAACCTAAAATATATGATCGAATGATCAGTGAGCGACGTCAGATAGCGGAACGATTCTTGTCAGAGGGAAAAGGCGAAGCGGCGAGGATAATGGGGGATCGCGTAAGAGAACTCAGCCGCATTCAATCTGAAGCGTATCAAAAAGTTGAAGAAATTCGTGGTGAAGCTGATGCCACAGCGGCACAAATTTATGCTGCATCTTATAATCAAAGCTCAGAAGCGAGAGCATTGTTCGAGTTTACTCGCACAATGACCGCTTATAACGACATAATCGATAAAAACACTCTCTTGCTCATGTCTTCAGACATTGAACTCTACAGACCTTTAAAAGGTATAGAATAAGGTGAGCTAAGCTATGTTGACCAATAACATATTTGCAAAGGCCATAATCAACTTTCCAAATCAACCAAACACGTTTCTAAGGAAAATTTATGAATGATGACCAAGAGCAAAGCATCATGTCACATTATGACATAACACGTTCAATTGAAACTGTTTATCACTTTCAAGGGCACAAATATCAAAAATTAGATGATGCTGTTGCCTATGCAAAAATAATCGAAAATCAATTTCGTAAAGTCAATAATACTGAATCCAAAAACAATAGGGAATAATTGTTTTAGCAAGCTACCAGTGCTTTCTTATCTTTAAGTTACTGATATTTAAGTAAAATATAAAAATTATTCCAAATTCTGGATCTGCTCGCGCATCTGCTCAATCAGTACCTTTAACTCCACTGCGGATTGGGTAATGTCGGCGTTGATGGATTTGGAGCCCAGAGTGTTAGATTCGCGGTTGAATTCCTGCATCATAAAATCAAGGCGTCGGCCGCAGGCACCGCCTTTTTTCATTATCTTTTGGGTTTCGGCAACGTGCGCTTTTAATCTGTCTAGTTCTTCGGCTACGTCCAGTTTTTGTGCCAGCATCACCATTTCTTGTTCAACGCGGGTTTCTTCCAGCTCTACTTTAGCCTCTTCGAAACGGGCGATGAGTTTGTCTTTTTGCCACTGGATCACTTCCGGCATGTGAGCTGAGACTTTGTCTACTTCGGCAACTATGGCATCAAGACGCTGATTGATCATGGCGTCGATGGCTTTGCCTTCACTGGCACGAGCTTGCAGGAAGTCTTGCAGAGCTTCATCGAGGCCAATTAATAACGCGTTTTGAATGGCGTCCATGTCGGTTTCTTCGGTGGCCACCACGCCAGGCCAGCGCAGAATGTCTACCGGATTAACTCCTGTTGATTGACCGTGAGACTGTACCCAGTCGGCTGCCGATAATAGCTGTTTCGCCAGGTCTTTGTTCAGGGTGATATTATTCACCGCGGCATCTTCAGTATTGAAGCGCAAAGCACACTCCACCTTACCGCGGGCAAGTTTGGCGCGAAAGCGTTCTCTAAGCACAGGCTCAAGACCTCGGAATTGCTCAGGGAGACGGAAATAAGTTTCCAAAAAACGCTGATTCACAGAGCGGATTTCCCAAACTGCGGTGCCCCAATCGGCTTTGATTTCTTTGCGGGCGAAGGCGGTCATACTGTGGATCATAATTCTCTACTTCTACTTTGAAATGGCGAATTGCCTATATTATCTGAAAAATGTTGTCCCTCAAACCTCGTCTTGTTGTCTCATTTATAATATTGATTGTCCTGAATTTGAAATGTAACAGATTGTGTATCGCGAGGGCCTGACGTAGACTTGAGTTTTTTATTGGGCAAGCAAAGGAGACTTATATGCGTTCCGCTCTGTATTTTCTAATTCTGTTTCTGTTTCATTCAACCAACGTCTGGTCGACATCTTATTCGCCAGCTCATTTTGCAAAGGGCTCGGAATATTTTGACGTTAAGATCTCTCCCACAGGTGAATACATTGCGCTGGGTATCATTGCTGAGGATCGCCGCCAGCTTGTGGTACTGGATACCAAGACTTTCCAGACGTTGGGGGGGACGCGTTTTGTTTACCCCAAACAAGTGGGCCCCTTTTACTGGGCGAATGATGAACGCCTGGTGATTAAATCGGTGGAAACGAGAAGTTGGCACAGTGAGCCTACCTATTTGGGGGAATTGTTTGCCGTTAATTTTGACGGCTCTGACGGTGAGTCTATCTATGGTTATAGCGCTGCAGGTGGTGGTACCGGCACAAGGTTAAAACGCAAAGAATCCACGATAGGTTTTGCTGACATTGTTAGTTTCTTGCCCCATGACGACAAACATATTCTGATCAGTTCTACGCCCATGTCACAAGACGGTAAACGTCTTTCTACCGTGGAAAAATTAAATATCTACAGTGGCAAAATGACCAATATTGCCAAAGCGCCTGCACCTCAGGCGAAATTTATCGCTGACAGCACGGGAAACCTGCGCTTTGCCAGAGGTCTGGACGATGACGGCAGCTTTTTGTTTCACAAATACGATGCCGAGAAAAACAACTGGTCTCTGGTCACCGACTTTAAAATCGGCACCAAGTTTAATCCGCTAACCTTAGATAAAGAGGGGAAAAATGTGTTTATCGCCAATAATGGTGATGCAAACTTTATTGGGGTTCACAGGTATGAAGTAGAAACGGGTAAGGTGCACGAGGTTTACACGGATGAAGCTGTGGATATTACTGATCTGGAGTTCAGTGACAACCTTTCTTCGGTATACGGAATGCGAATTGATAATGGTTATCCCGAATATTTAATCTTTAACAAACAAGCCAAAGAAGCACAGGTATTTAAATCACTTCTGGCGACATTCTCCGGTATGAAGGTAACCCTCACCAGCGGCACAGAGGCTGGGGACAAATGGATCATCCTGGTAAGTTCTGACAGCGATGCCGGTACATTTTATCTGTTTGATAGAGAAAAGATGAATATTTCGATGTTGTTCCCTATTTTTAGTCATCTTCCTGAAAAGGACATGGCGAGAACAACGGCTCACACAATCAAAGCCAGTGATGACATGGATATACCGGTGTATTTAACAATGCCAAATAGTCCAAAAGGTCCGGTTCCTCTGGTGACACTGGTTCACGGAGGACCACACGGCGTTCGTGACTACTGGAGCTTTGACAACGAAGTGCAGATGTTAGCTAACGAAGGTTACGCCGTGCTTCGAGTAAACTTCCGCGGTTCAGGCGGCTATGGTACGGCATTTGAAGAGGCTGGTCACCGTAAGTGGGGCAGTCGTATCCAGCAAGATATAATCGATGCGACTAATTGGGCGAGGGAACAAACCCAGATCAATGCTGAAAAGGTCTGCATTATGGGCGCAAGCTTCGGTGCCTATTCAGCCCTGCAGTCCTCCATCATGACTGACGATGTATTCGATTGTGCTATCGGTAATGCCGGAGTATACGATTTGCAAAACTTGTTTGAGGAAGGGGATATACCGGAGTTTTTCTGGGGTGATAGCTTTCTTGAAACTGTGGTAGGAACAGAAAAGGAGCAACTCATTGCGTTTTCACCAACCCATAATGTGCATAAATTAAACATCCCTGTGTTAATTGCTCATGGTAAAAAAGACCGCAGGGCACCTTATTCTCAAGCGACAGATCTTCGTGATGCTTTGGATAAAGCGAATAAAGACTATGAGTGGTTTGTGCGCAGCAGTGAGACTCACGGATTTTACGATGAGGAAAACCGCAGTGAATACTTTGAAAAGGTGGCTTCATTTCTCGAGCAACACTTAAATTAAGCCTTTCTGCGTTAAAAAATTTATAATTGTCTGACCAAAGGGTAAACTAGGCACAGTTTACCCTTTTTCAATTTTATCTCTTATTAAACAGGAGTTTTTCAATGCGTCCAGGTGGCAGAACCGCAGGTCAGATCCGACCCATTACCATTACCCGTAACTTTACCTGTCATGCCGAGGGCTCGGTACTTATCGAGGTAGGCAATACCAAGGTATTGTGTAATGCCACCGTCGAAGAAGGTGTGCCGCGCTTTATGAAAGGCGAAGGTAAAGGCTGGGTAACGGCTGAATACAGCATGTTACCGCGCGCCACCCATACTCGTTCACAACGAGAAGCTGCTCGTGGTAAACAAGGTGGCCGTACCATGGAAATTCAACGTTTAATTGCCCGCGCCCTGCGTGCCGCCGTTGATTTAAAAATGTTAGGCGAAAACACCATTACCGTGGATTGCGATGTAATTCAAGCCGATGGTGGAACGCGCACGGCCTCTATTACTGGCGCTTGTGTGGCGATTGCCGATGCACTGGCCTGGATGCGTAAAAAAGGCATCATCAACAATAACCCTATGAAGTGCATGATTGGCGCGATTTCTGTGGGTGTCTACAAGGGTGAGCCTGTGGCTGATCTGGAATACATCGAAGATTCTGACGCCGAAACCGACATGAATGTAGTGATGACCGACACCGGAAAATTGATTGAAGTGCAGGGCACGGCAGAAGGTGAGCCCTTCAGTTTTGAAGAAATGAGCCAAATGTTAGAACTGGCCAAACAAGGCCTGGTTGAAGTGTTTGACGCTCAGAAAAAAGCCTTGGCCTGAGTCTTCGGAGGTTTCAAAATGCAAGATTATCAAAAAGCCTTTATCGAATTTGCACTGGAGCGCAATGTACTGCGCTTCGGTGAGTTTACTCTGAAATCAGGCCGTAAAAGCCCGTACTTTTTTAACGCAGGGTTGTTTAATACCGGGCGTGATCTAGCCAAGTTGGGCCAGTATTACGCTGAAGCATTAGTGGCCGCCAATATTGAGTTCGATGTGTTGTTTGGTCCTGCTTATAAGGGGATCCCTATTGCCACGACTACCGCGGTGGCCCTGGCGGAAAAACACAACGTCGATACGCCTTATTGCTTCAATCGCAAGGAAAAGAAAGATCACGGCGAAGGTGGCAACCTGGTGGGCAGCGCACTGGAAGGTCGGGTAATGCTGGTGGATGATGTGATCACCGCGGGTACGGCCATCCGTGAATCCATGGCATTGCTGGATGAGTGTGGTGCGTCGCTGGCAGGAGTATTGATTGCATTGGATCGTCAGGAAAAGGGTAAAGGTGAGCTTTCTGCCATTCAGGAAGTGGAAAGAGACTTCAACACTCAGGTGGTATCTATTGTCAGCCTTGCGGATTTAATTGAGTATCTCAAAGACAAGCCAGAGATGTCTCAGCACCTGGAAAACATCACTCAATATCGGGCCAGTTATGGCATCTGAGTCTGATATTCAGATTTTAACCGAACAGCTCAGCCAAAGCGCAGACAAAAAACTAGATGCGCTGGGGCTGCGCTGCCCGGAGCCGGTGATGATGGTGCGATTGGAAATCCGTAATATGGAAGAGGGGCAGTCCTTGTTGATTGATGCCGATGATCCTGCTACAAAACGCGACATCCCCAGTTTTTGCCGTTTTATGGATCACACCTTAGTGGCGCAGCAAACTGATAGCATGCCCTACCAATTCTTGATCAAGAAGGGGCTGTAACAGAGTTCGTCTGTCCCTTCTATACTCGTCTTATGTGGCAGTTCATTTACCTTTTCTACTTGCTTGATGCAGCATATTGTTGATCACATCGGTTTTGCCTTCCCGGATCCTTTGCGTAGAGTTAGTCTTGCTTTCTTCTCTTTTAGTAACGCGTTTTATCGCTTCTCTAGTGCCTAACGTTTTGGCAATTTTGGCTTCGGCATTGTCTATCTTGGTTTCGCTACTGAGAGATGAAGAGGACGAACTGGAAGAGGACAAATCCAGCCCATATTTTATCTGTACTCCTCTATTGAGTTGCTTCGGCACTTGTTCGATACCGAATTGCAAGGCGTTATCGACGCCGGGAGCACTACCCAATGCCCCTACTACGGCACCAACCGCTTGTCCCTTGGCCTTGCCATGAGACTGATCTGCTTGTGCTCTGGAAAGTTCTGACATGCCTGCCGAAATATTGCTGTCCAATAACTCAGTGCCTTGTTTTGAGTCATCTACGTTTTGATTAAATAAATCGGCAGATTTACCGAATTGTTTGGCGGCTCTCTCATTAGCCGCAGCTGAGGTTGCATTGGCACCGACGGATATCAATCCTGATGCGGCACCAGCACCGGTTACAGCAGCTACGCCGGCACCGATTTTGCCTCCTCTTGTTACTGCTGTGGCTAAGGTTGACCAGTTTTCAGCAGAGGTTTTTTTCTGCCACGCTTCCTGGTTGTTCTCTTTTATGCGAGATTTTACCGACAGGGCTTTTTCCGTGTCCTGACTGATTTGTTGGCTTTCTAATCTTTTTTGATTAAGAGACTCTTTAAACTGGCCGGGTTTTAAACTAACTTGCGAAAGGCCCTGACTTGCCTCGTGTAATTTGCGCGATACTTGATTGCGATTCATTTGGTTGTACGTGGACTCGTTGCGCTTCTCATATCGTTCTTGACTGGCATGATGCATATCAGTGCGACCAGCGTTTAGTGCATTCGACAGCAAGTTTGTGTGTTGTTGCGAAGTCTGAAGCAAATTGGGTGAGGGAAGCGCCCCCTTATTCAGTCGCTTTTCTTCATTATTGTTACTGCTGACGCCACTATGGTTAGCCTTGAAGCTTGCCACAAGTTTATCTCTTGAAGGAGCTGAGAGCGCTTTAGAGCGACCCATGTTTTGGATTGGCGTAGTCTCGTTTTTAGTGTCAAAACGGGTCAAATGAGGTTTTTGGACGACAGCCCCTGAGCGCTGTCTTCCGGTACCAGAATTATTATTGTTGTTGCGACCGTTTCCCATGACTCAATACCAAGGCCAGTGCAACGGAATCTGGCATTTTTGACAATGTAATATTAGAGTGTAGTAAAAAACTGTTTGATATGCAGGAAAACCAGGCTAAAAAGTCCTTATTTGATGAAAAAATGCAAGTTACGGTGAAAAATGCTCTCCGATTACGGCGGCGTGTTTGGTAATGCTATCCGTTCTACTTGTAGTACAGTTTTTGTGTTTGCTGAATAAAAGCATGCACTATTTCGTTATGTTGCTCTTGCTTGCTGACTAGTAATAAATCGACGCTGAGTGACAGGTCTTTAATCGGTAAAGCTACAATTTCTCCTGTGTCTAATTGCGGCTGTACCGATACCTTACTAATCGCGCCGATGCCAGTACCGGTTCTGACGCAAGCTTTAATGGCTTCGATGCTGGTGAACTCCAACAAGGTGCCAGTGAAAGCGCCTGCCTGAATCAAAGCTTTTTCAAAATGATTACGGTAATAACAGCCTTGCTCGGTAAGTAGTAGTGTGTGTCCGGCAAGATCATTAATTGTCAGGCTCTGCTGTTGTGCAAGCGGGTGATCGGCAGCTGCAATAACCACGATTTCTTCTGAGCCGAGTTTGATTTGCTGTAAACCTGCAATGGGTTGGCTTTGGCCTGCAACCAGTTCATCGAAGATAAAGGCGATGTCAGCCTGATCGGTGAGGATCAGTTGCCGCAGCTGTTTCACCCCAACGGGTTGAATTTGTAATTGTACCTCAGGATACTGCTGATTAAAGTCGTGGATGATGTATGGTAGTCGGTAGGTGAGTATGGTTTCATAACCTGCAATTCGAATGAGTTGTCGGCTTAGTGTCTGCCCCTTTACTGCAAGCGTCGCCTCCTCACGTAATGAAAACAGCTTGTCGCAGTATTCCAGTAGTTTGTTACCCGCCTCTGTCAGGCTCACTCCTCGACCATTGCGTCTGAACAAGGGAGTCTCTAACTCCTCTTCCAGTGACTTGATTTGACTGGTAACGGCTGATTGCACATAACCCAGATGCGAAGATGCATCACTAAAATTTTGCAGTTGGGCTGCTATGCGAAAGGTTCGAAGCTTTTTAAAATCCATAACACCACCTAAGAAGTATCTCAAAAAATGATATCAGGGTTCGAAAGATATTAATATAAATGAATTTAAAGTCAGGTGATAATAGCCGCAACTATCCAGGAGCCAACAACCGAATATGAGTAACAAACTTCAAGCTGCTATCCTGGCGATGCTTTGTATCGCATTGTGGGGCCTTATTCCGGTAGTTGCCAAATTAGGGCAGCAAGGACTGAGCAGCATTCAATTTCTGTTTTTATCCAGCTTGGTATCTTTTGCGGTGATGGCTGGCATATGTCTATGTACTGGTAAATGGCGAAGCCTCAAAAAACTGAACGTTAAAGATAGCATTAAGATCTTTTTCAATGGCTTATTAGGTACCTGGCTTTATTACTTCTTGCTTTATCAAGGTTACTCACTTGCCGATGGTGTCGAGGTGTTGGTTATGCAATACACCTGGCCCGTTACCATTTGTGTATTGGCGGTATTTATTTTGAAGGAGCCTTGGCATCGCTATACGACACTGGCTGTGGTTTTGGGGTTTAGCTCGGTGGTATTAGTTTTGAGCAAAGGCGATTTCTCGTCACTGAAAATATCTGAGCCTGCTGCGCTATTCTGGGTATTTATCGGAGCCAGTTGTTTTGCACTGTTTTCCGTGCTCAGTAAATACTTCCATTACGAACCAATCACTCTCACCACATTATACTTCGCCGTTGCTTGTTTAATGTCTGGTTTACAAGTGCTCTTAACCGAGCAGTGGCAATGGCCAGCCCAACAGGCGTGGTTTGCCATTTTACTCAATGGCGCGCTTGTGAATGGCATTTCCTATTTGTTGTGGATTTGGGCCATTAAAAAAGCCGATATGAGTTTTGCTACCACTTTTACTTTTGCCACTCCCTTGATCTCATTGATTTACCTCGTATTGTTTTTTGATGAGACGCTGTTACCTGTTTATGCCCTGGCGTTTCTGTTTGCAGCGGCAGCAGGATATTATGCCAACAAGCAGCGAACTCAGTTGAAAGGCGAGTGAGATTGCTGCATGTCGGTGTTTAATTTACGCAGTAACAGTGATGTGCTCCCAATCGCCGCATTTTGGGTGTTGGGTTTGGTATGGGGAGCAAACTTTATATACATGAAGATGGCTGTTGCCCATATCACGCCATTGCAGACTGTATTCATTCGGGTGCTGTGTGGTCTACTACCTGTTGCTCTCTATGCCTGGTGGCGGGGAGATCTGAAACAACAACACATCAAATATGCGCCACACTTTCTGGTTATGGCACTGCTAGCAACTGTGGTGTACTACTATGGATTTGCCAGCGCTACTCAATTTTTGCCTTCAGCTATTGCCGGGGCTGCAAGTGCTGCCATCCCATTATTTTCTTTCGTGTTTGCTATTGTGTTTTTACCCGAAGAGCGTTTTTCCTTAATTCGTTTAACCGGATTACTCTCTGGTTGTTGTGGCGTGATTTTTATCGCGAATCCATTTGCTGATGTGGTGACTTTGCAAAATAACATGCAGGGTATTAGCTATATTCTGGTGGGGGCATTGTGTGTCGGCAGCTCCTTTGTTTATGCCCGAAAATATTTAACACCCCTGAACATTCCAGCGTCGGCTTTGACTACCTATCAATTAGGTTTTAGTGCACTGTTTTTATTATTGATCACTGATTTTGATGGCATAGAGCAACTGCAAGATGAAACCCATACCCTGTTGGGCACTATTGTCGGCTTGGGAGTGTTGGGGACTGGATTTGCCTATTTGCTTTACTACTACCTGGTAAATAAACTGGGTGCGGTCAAAGCCGCATCTTCTACTTATGTTCCGCCTGTGGTGGCTCTATTGATAGGCGCTGTTATTGTCGGTGAGTCCATATTGCCAACCGATTATTTGGGCGCACTCGCTATTTTAATAGGGGTGTATTGTTTGTCTAAGAAGTGAATGTAGGTCCTGCTTTAGCTGGACAAGGTGCTTTGTTTTAACTTCTGCCAGTCCGACTGGTCTTCGTTTGCTCCCTGCAAAGAAGACATTCACGCCATCCATGGCGTTCAAGTCGAACCTATAGGATCAGGCTTTTTTGGATTGCAGGGCGACCACTTCTGCTTTTTCTTCTTCTAACAGGGTATTGGCTTCGGTGCCTTTAAACAGTTTGTTGAGATTGTCCTTGTTTTTGGACAGGGTAATGGATAAGTCTTCCATTTGTGACTCTTCCAGTTTAATGCCTTTGGCTTCCAGATAAATCGCGAGGTTGTCTGCGACCTCCAGCATTTTGTCATATTTATCAGCTTCTTTTTTATCAGTGGTTACCAACTTTTCCACCCCTTTGTGCTCAACGACATACTTAGTGATTACCGCCATAGGTAAGCCTCAACTGTTTGATACTGTGAATATATACAGTCTTTAGTATGGCCTTTAAGCAGATTTTTGCAAGTCTTTATTCTGATCTTTAAATTGCTCGCGATAGCGAGTTGGAGTGATGTTCACCAAGTTACGGAAATGATGGCGTAGAGTCATGGCATTATCAAAACCGGCATATTGGGCCACGCGCTCTATATTGTGCGCTGTTTCCTCTAACAACTGCTTGGCAAGAGCCACTCTTTGTTCTATCAACCAGGCATTGGCGCTCATGTTGAAAGTTTTGCGGAATTTGCGATCAAAGGTTCTTCGGGACATGCTCGCTTGCCGGGCCAGCGTATCGATGTCCAGTTTCTGATCCAGGTTTTCCACCGCCCAATCCAGGGTTTCAGAAAACAGGTTGCGACCCTTGGGTACGGGTTTATCTACGTATTGTGATTGACCACCACTGCGATGAGCGGCCAGCACCAGTCGACGCGCCACTTTATTGGCAATCTCATGGCCATAATCCTGGCGAATTACTTCAATGCCCAAATCTATCGCCGCTGAACTGCCAGCTGAGCAGCCAATTTCGCCATCGTAAACATAAAGCACATCTTCCACGTATTCACAGTCGGGAAACCTGGCAGTGAAGGCATCTTTATACATCCAGTGAGTGGTGGCTTTTCTGGCTCGCAATAAGCCGAGCTCAGCTAACAGAAAGGCGCCAGAGCAAAAGGTGAGTATGCGCTTGCCCTGGTAGTGCATTTTCATAATGGCTGATTTTAACTCAGGTTGAATGGTGCGAGGTTTAGCACTCCATGAAGGGATAACCAGCATGTCGTATTCATTTAGATGATTCACCGATTTGCTCTGTATTTGGATACCGCCTGTAGCGGCTAACAGACCAGATTCAAAACTTACTATTTCGGTTTGATACCAATTCTCAATATCGGGTCGCGACAGAGCGAACAACTCTGTCGCGCAGCCCAATTCGAATAACGCTTGCTGATCAAAGGTCAGGATGGCGACTTTTTTCATGCTTGCCTGCTCAACATTTTGTTTGGCTTAATATTAACGCACTGTGTTAAATAAGTCAGTTTTTTGCTCGTTATTTATTCAGCATACTAAGCTCTGATTAATTTAAATGGAGAATAACTATGGCTTCACCCGTTGCCAGAATTCCTGCGGCATCTGCTACTCGTGCGCTCGCTCATTTTGAGGCGCTGCTGGAGTTTGAAACCGATTGCTGGGATGTACATTTTGCCATCAGCAATCAGCGCCAGGACTTTGTGTTGTTGGACGTCCGGGCTGAATCGCTATTTAGCCAAGGGCACATCGATGGTGCTGAGAACCTGCCCCATGGGAAAATCAGTACGGATACCCTGGCTAAATACCCGGCAGACACCCTTTTTGTGGTGTATTGCGCCGGGCCCCATTGTAATGCCACCGAAAAAGCGGCCATTCGCCTTGCGAAAGCAGGTCGACCAGTGAAAAAAATGATCGGTGGTGTCACTGGTTGGTTAGATGAAGGTTTTGAACTAACTCAGTGAGTTTTTGCATTGTGCATCAATACTGCTGAGATAATGTTGCAGTGAGCATTGGTCATCAGGTTGAAAGTGCTCGGGCAGTGGCGTGATTTGGGAAAAGCTATCAAACAAAAAATTGCGATAGCCGCTGCGCAATTCGCACCAGGCCAGTAATGTCCATTTGCCGAACCAGCCGATGATACCCAATGGCCATAGCGTGCGTTCACTGTGTTGACCTTTTTTGTCACAGTAACACACGCGGATCTTTTGCTGTTGTTCGCAGGCTTTGCGCAGAATCGCATGAATATCGCGGTAGTGATCATCGCTGTGCAGCACTGGAATGCAATAGGGTTGCTTTTCCAGCATGAGCTTGGTGGATTCAGGTAACACGGCTTTAAATTTATCGGTGGCTTTTTGGGCGGCTAATTGCAGGTCGGGATCAGTAAAGGCCTGAGTCATCTGACTCCCTACTAACAATGCCAACGCCTCTTGTGGGGTAAACATCAGGGGCGCAAGTTGATTTTGTCGACCCAGTAAATAGCCCACACCCGGCTCGCCCTCCACATTGACTCCGGCAATTTGCAGTGAACGAATGTCCCGATACACAGTGCGAATGGAGATTTCCATTACATCGGCAATCGCCTCAGCCGTAATAGCAGTTCGGCGACTGGCAAGTAAGGTAAACAGGCTGAACAGCCGTTCTGCTTTTTTCATGACGCTGGTAATATAAACTGGGTGTCGTCGTTGTAGTTTAAGTGACAGAAATACCCGTTTCTGTCAGTAGCCTTGTATTAATTTAAGTGAATATCAAACTTGATAGCGTCTTCACCTTGCCATTGTGCTTCTGACTTGCTGACAGTGCCTTCCGTATTGAAATGTGCCAAAGTGCCTTCGATCAAACCCACGGCTAAATCTTCAAAATGACGGGAAGATTGATAGTACATGGACAGGTGCTTGTCGGAATGCTGTTCGTGGTAAAACTTAGGCAGCTCGGCATCAGGGTAGAGTTTTAATACTTCAACGTGAATATAACTATCAATATTGGACAGAAAATCAAAGGCGTCTTTGGCTTCGTCGAAAAACTGTGGATAGCCCTTTACAAATTGGCCCAACAGGTGTTTGCCAAAAGTTGCCAGTAAGTCAGGTAAAGGCATGTTGCTGGTTTCGCTAAGTGCCACCACCAGGCGCACGATTTCTTGGTGATCATAAGTTCCCACCGTGGTGTAGGCACCATCGTTGGGTAAATCGGCTTTTTCGATGATTTCATCCAGTACGTCATCTGAGAAAACCTCTTCCACCATATCCATGAATTCGGTAAAAACCACACCTTTCATTGCAACTACTCCTTATAGACTTCTGATTTCCAGTATAGACCTGTTAATCATGGATTGTTGAAAAAAACTGTAACCAGTTACTGTTGGTCTCTATGCCAAGATATGAGGTAAAAAATGCACGATTTGTTTGCGCCACCAGGGCCAGTCGTGCTCGACATCGTGTCCCCAAAAGTCAATCCAAGCATCCACTTGCTTGGCCGCTAAAATCCCTTTTAGCTCAGCCGTATCCTCAATCATTTCATCTTCCCATGCCCCTTGGCCCACACATATCACAATTTTGCTCTGTTGGTATCGGGAGATATACCAAGGATCGTTCATATTAGGCAGGTAATCTAAGGGCGAGTTGAAGTAGATTTGCTCTGTGCCGTAGTTGCGGTTCAACACCTTTTTGATGTTATACACACCGCTAAAGGCTAACACTGCATTAAAAATACCCGGCTCTTTAAAGAAAAAATTGGCGGCGTGATAAGCACCCATGCTGCAACCGTGAGTGGCTATACCCACCTTACCACCACAAATTTGCCAGATAAAAGGCACTACCTCTTCGGTAACATAACGGTGGAAAGCTTCATGACGACCACCGATATGCTCATCACTGGCGCCTTTGTTCAGCCAGGTGTCTTTGTCGATACTGTCGATACAGATAAATTTTACTTTACCTTCGTTGATGAATCCTGAGGCGGCTTCGATCATTTTAAAGTCCTCAAATTCATGGAAGCGACCGCCAGAACTGGGAAATACCAAAATGGGCTTGCCATAGTGACCATAAACTTTCAGCTCCATTTCACGCCCGAGGCGCTCGCTATACCATTTGTGATACTCGATATGCATAACAGCCTCCGGTTTAATGCTTGTCTAACATGGCGTGACAAATGGACAGCATTTCCTCTTTGTCATGGCAGCAGAAAATATAACAATAATGGCCCATGGCGCGGGAAAATACTTGCGGTACTTCTCCTTTGTAGCGGATCAGGTGCCCGTATTGTTTCAGGATTTCGTCGTGGTGCATTTTGTAATTGAAATGCAGCTTGCGACCTACATAAGCGCAATAGTGGTTAATGCTAAGATGCTGGGTTGGCTGATTGTGGCACAGGGCATTAGCCCACTCGTCGTAGAGATTGGCATCCATGGCAAAATTGAACATGTCCATAGAGCGGCCACCCGGTGGACGCATATTGACCTCGAGACATATGAGTTTGTTGTCTTTATAACGCCGGAAAAATTCGAAATGAAAAAACTGCATACGCAGGTCGTATTCTTTTAGTAGTTTTTTACCTTCAGTGATCAGGTCTTCTGGAATTTCCCTGTCGTAGTAATAAAATAGATCCAGGTCTTTATTGACGATATCCATGACGCCTGACGAGTAGGTGCAAGACATCAAAAACAGTGGATTGCCATCGTAGTCCACCATGCCGTCAAAGGTGTAAATATCGCCTTCAATAAATTCTTCAAAAAAGAAGGTGCCATCTCCTTTTACCCGCAAAAACTCTTCCAGATCGCCGTGATTGGTTAATCGGTAGGTACCCGATGCACCAACGCCTTTATCGGGCTTGGCCACTAGCGGATAACCGAATTTCTCTACGAAGGCATGGGCCTGTTCAGGATGGTCTACCACGGCGCCTTCCACCACGTTACAGCCTGCCTGGCGAAAGCGGCGCTTCATGTCGGACTTATTTTTTACGTCGGGCAAAATACTTTGATTGATGCCGGGGATATTAAAGTCCGTACGAAGGTGGGCTTCCAGTTCCAGCCAATGCTCGTTATGGGCGTTGATTTGATGGATACGTCCGTGTTTGTGAATCAATGCGGCGACGGCGCGGTATACTTCGTCGTACTTTTCCAGCGAAGTTACCTGGTAATAATCTGACAGATTCGCCACCAATTGGGGCGAGAGGCTTTCGAAGGGCGCGTCAGATAAGCCTATGACATTGACACCGCGCTTTTTCAGCCCTTCGCAAAACAAGTAATAGTTAGGCGGAAATTGCGGTGACAGAAAGATAAAATTCATAACGACCCCTCAGATTAGTACTAATCACGGTGGTAACTTTTCATCGCCACGCGCCTTAGTGAATTATTTGCCGAACATAAACTCCAGTGGTTTCCAGACGCGAGCTGCCCAGGCGGCTTCGTTGTGCCAGGCGCCCTCGTCTTTAAACCACATTAAATTCTTACCTTGTTGATAACCTCGATCTTCCAACACCCTTAACATGTGCACACAGCCAGGCATTAGAGAACGCTCCAGTTCTTTAGTGCCATTGTCCATATAAATACGAGCATTAAGCGGCTGTTTTGGATTGGCTTCCACCATTTGCCAGGCTTTTACATTCACCATTTTTTTACCCCAAAACATGGGCGATAAACAGGCCGCTTGACCAAAGATTTCCGGATGATACCAGGCAGCCAGAAACGAAATTAAGCCCCCCATGGAAGAGCCCATCACTGCGGTGTGCTTTTTACTTTTCAGGGTTCGGTAATTTGCGTCTATCAGCGGTTTTACCTGCTGCTTGATAAAGCGCAAATAATTCCGTCCAGATTCAGTATCAGCGTACTCTTCAAGGCGATCTTCGGTATTGTAAAGCCCCACAATTATGGGAGGGGTGATGCGCCCCTCGGCGGCCAACCGTTCAATGGTTTCATCTATGCGCCAGTCACTGTGTAAAAAGGCGGTGTTAGGGTCAACCAGGTTCTGACCATCGTGCATATACAACACTGGAAATTTTTTACGAGGACTTGCAAGATACGCGGTGGGTAACCAGACGATCACTTCCCGGTCGCGAATACCACTGCCACTCATGTGTCCTAAATAGTCCACTTGCCCCTGGATATGGTCTGGCATAGCGGGTGGATTTTGATGCCAGTGCGCTACCGATAACTGCACATCCATATCCTGGTTTGCCACCACCAGGATATTTTCCTTGGCGGGAAAGCGTTCGACAATGGCTTCTTTTTCCCAGGTGCCATCAGTGATTTTAAATTCCAACCGGGTGCCTGTAGGGACCTCCAGTGAGCTTTTCCAGACGCCATTATCATTGTGCAAGGGCAAGCCTTCCGGATCCCAATTGCCAATATTTTTGTGATTACCAGTAATCCATAATGCCGGGCAAGGTTGTCCGGCATTAACTGCAAAATTAATGGTGCTAGTTGTCATTTTGGGTCGCTTTTGTGTCAAATTTCTCTCACCAGCATATTACGGATAATCAACATTGATCCAAGTGCTTTTAGCGATTATTGTCCTCAACCCATTTGGCGATTAAGCCGCGATAATGAGCAATGAACTGTTCGTGCTCGTGAGCCGGGAAGAGCTCCTGTACGGTAGAGACGATGATCTGGTCAAATTCCTCTGAGCGAGTGAAATGCCACATCACTTCATCAAGATTACTCAACGCGGTATGACGAAATTCCCAATAGCGTTCAGTATCCAGGTGCTGATCGGCGAGTTTGGCATATTCTCTTAGCTTCTCTTTGAAGCTTCTGTCTGAGTCAGCAATGTCATAATAGGGCTTGATATCCATGGTGACATGCATTGGACGCTCGGTGGCCAAACAAAACTGCGACCAGGCGTACAAAGAGGAAATGGCCCATGGGAAGTAGTAATGCAAGCTGGTGAGTGCGATATCCGGGCAGGCGTTGGCAAAATCCATTGGCCAGAGGCGCCCATCTTTATAGATGGCTTCACAGGAATTGAAATCCCAGCGGAAGAAGGCGTTGATCACTTTGGTGGTAAGCAAGGCTTCTTCATTGGTTTCATCGTCTACGACTTTATCGGTGAGCACATAGCGCAAGTGTTGTGGTTGGGCCGGATCGTATTTGAAGCTGCGCACATCGGGGCCAATTCCGAGGCAGCGCACAAACACGTCAAAGTTATCCAGTCCTTTTTGGATGTGCATAAGCTCGGTGTCGGATTCGTGGTAAGCGGCCATCAATTCGGCTTCGTTATCCACTTTAGTCACGCCTCGCCATCCGCCACCATCAAAGGGTTTCATAAATATCGGATAACCGATGTTGCGGGCGATTTCCGGCAAATCAAATAAATCGTGGTAGCGGGCAGCCGTAGTGCTGTATTTTTTGTTGTCGGGACCCACTTTGGGGGGTAAAAACCAGGTTTCTGGCACATTAAAGCCAAGGCGCATCATGGCGCAATAGGCACTGTGTTTTTCCATGCTCTGAAAGGTAAACGGATTATTGAGTAAATAGAGATCGTTCATTAATGCCGCTTTTTTTAGCCATTCGCGTGGCGTAAAGTGCCAGTAGGCGAGGCGGTCAATCACCAGATCATAGCTGGTACCGTGTTGCAAGCTAAAAGGGTGTATGCGCACGCGCTCAACATCCACTTGAGATTGCTTGTTTTGCCAGACAATCTTGCCACCCATCCAACGTGCCAATCCCTCAAAGGCTCTTGGCCAATCTTCCTCATCTCCTAACAATAGTCCCAGTCTTTTGTGGTTCATTTAGCTCTCACTACTCGTTTGGCAATTTAAATCGTATGAATTAAACCTCTATGTGTAGACCTAATTTTCATCGAGTGCAACAGGCTACAGTTAAATGATGACAGAAGGTAAGTTAAATGCTCATCAAGTAACCATATTGTCATCTTTCAGGTTTACCCTTACGTAAACTGAAACCCGCTCTAGCCTTTGTTCTACAAGGGATGTGAGCTTAAAAAAACTTTAACAAAGCGCTTTTTTGTGCGTATAGTCAAAGTACCCCTGTTAGTGTGCATTGAATGTGGTTTTTGCATCGCTCATGAAAATGAAGATTGCGAGCCAATTAAATGTGAACAAGGTCGAGTCGCACTCGCACTCGCACCCAAAGAGATCATAAAAACAAGGAGGCTGGGATGGGCCAGCATGAAGTCAGTATTAATCGTTCCGCAGACGCCATTCGTTTGTTCATGCGTCATTTACTTCGAGATATTCAGGCACTGGAGCAAATGCTGGAAAACGACATGTTCGAAAAGGACAAAAGTCGTATCGGCGCAGAGCAAGAGTTTTTCCTGGTGGACTCCCAAATGCGCCCCGCTTCAGTGGGCCATGATTTACTTACTGCTCTTGACTCAGATTATTTTACTCCGGAATTAGCTTTATTTAACCTGGAGGCCAATCTCGACCCTCAGGAGTTTGATGCCTTGAGTTTGCGCAGAATCGAAGCGCAACTCAAAGAGCTAACGCAACAGATCCGTGATAGAGCCAACGAGATGGGGGCTTATGTTGCTCAAACGGGTATTTTGCCCACCATTAGTAAATCTGATCTCAATCTCAACAATATTACTCCCAAACCGCGTTACCGCATGATCAACGAAGTGCTATGTGGCATGCGTGGTGAAGACAGTCGCCTTAACATTGAAGGCTTAGACGAGCTGATGTTTACCCATGACAACGTGCTGATTGAGGCCTGTAATACCAGCTTTCAATTGCATTTCCAGGTAACACCGGAAGATTTTGCCACTTATTACAACATTGCTCAGGCAGTGAGTGGACCTTTGCTGGCACTGGCAGCCAATAGTCCAATCCTGATGGGCAAGCGCCTGTGGCATGAAACTCGAATTGCTTTGTTTCAACAAGCCATTGATACCCGCTCAGCTAACAAAGCCAATCGCGAACAGGAACCACGTGTCTGGTTCGGCAATCATTGGGTTAAAGAATCGGTTTTAGAGCTCTTTCAGGAAGACATTGCGCGCTTTAGAGTGCTGTTTGCTCAGGACATTGACTGCGACCCGTTTGATGCTTTAGAACGAGGAGAGGTACCTAAGTTACAAGCGCTGTGTTTGCATAACGGTACCGTGTATCGCTGGAATCGCGCTTGTTATGGCATCAGTAAAGGCAAACCCCATTTGCGTATCGAAAATCGCATTTTACCAGCAGGGCCAACACCGCTGGATACCATGGCGAACAGTGCATTTTATCTGGGGTTGTTATGCGGTTATGCTAAGGAAGTGGGTGACATTTCCAAACATATGGACTTTTCCGACGCCAAACTCAACTTCAACAATGCCGCAAAGCACTCCATGGAGACTGACTTTCACTGGTTTAAAGGCAAAAGATACGGCTTCGAAGATTTAATCTTGCAGGAGCTGTTACCGCTTGCTAAAGAGGGGCTTAAAGATCGCGGTATCGACTCAGGTGACATTGACCGCTATCTGGGCGTGATTGAAGAGCGCACCAAACACAACCAAAATGGTGCCATCTGGATGCTGCGCAATTACAACACCATTTTGGATAAGGGACTGAAAAAGGAAAACGCTTGTCGGGTGTTAACTTCTTCGATGTTAAATCGTCAGGCCTCAGGTGAGCCGGTACACACCTGGCAAGATATCACACCGCCAGAAATTAGCGCCATCAAACAGCACAATCAGCTGGTGGAGCAGGTGATGTCTACTGATATCTTCACAGTACACCCCGACGACCTAATCGATCTCGCGGCTAAGATAATGCACTGGAATCATATTCGCCATGTGGCGGTGGAAGACAACGGTAAACTCATTGGCGTGGTATCTTATCGCAGTATTTTGCAAATTTACGGCAAGTACGCTGCCCGCGGTGATGTGCACTTAGTGCCGGTGCAAGAAGTGATGAGTAAAACTACGGTTACCATTACGCCGACGCATACTATCGAAGAAGCGATGGCGCTCATGCGCACACACAAAGTAGGCTGTTTGCCTGTGCTGTCTAAAGATGGCTTGGTAGGAATGCTGACAGAAGCCGAATTGATGGATGAATTTTCTAAGTGGCTGGAAAAAGGCAATTAGCAAGCATTAAAACTGGACTTTTCAGACTATGCATTGCGGGTCTTTTGCGCCTATTATAGTCTTGTTCTGGAAAGTTTATGCTTAGGGAAATATATGGACAACAAGGAAAGTTTACCTCGCAACTGGCTCTTCGGATTTTGCATTGTGATTGCGCTGGGTTGTATATTCAGCGCTGTTTGGACAGCACTTAAAGACGGTGGCAGTTTGATACTTCATCCTGCCTACATCACAGGCATGCTGTTACTATTGGTGAGCCACTGGTTTTCTGCCCGAAAAGCCGTCACCGCAAAATAACTACTGATTTCTATTTTAATTCAGTTGAAGTTTTTCCATCCGTGCCCACTTAATGGGAACGCGGGTTAAATGACTTTGGAGATTTTTTGGAACGCATTTTTGCTGAACTAGATAGTGGCCAACCTGGTCCCCTGGTCATTGTTATAGCAGCCCTGCATGGCAATGAGCATGTGGGGTTTCGGGCAATGGATAGACTGGCGGTAACATTAAAGCACGGAGATTTTATTGGCAAAATCGTTGGCGTGACCGGCAACCTCATTGCTGCTAATCGCAATTCGCGTTTTATCCAGCGGGACTTAAATCGTTTCTTCCTGTCGGACTATCTCAACGAAAGCCATTCTGATGTGCCTGAATGGCATGAGGCAAGGCATTTAATCGATCATATCAATGTCTTGATTGAAGGATACCCGAAGGACCAACCTGTGCATTTATTAGATATGCATTCCATGTCGGGCCATGGCACGCCTTTTACCTGTTTTCCCCACACGCCCGCCAACGAGCGTATTGCTCACTTATTGCCGTTACCAGCCATTGCTGACCTGGTGGAGATACTACCGGGCACACTCACCGCCTATTACGCCGATAAAGTTACTACCACTATGGTAGTGGAATGTGGCCAGCACGATGCTGAAATTACTCAGGTTGTGGGGGAAAATGCCCTTGCTTGCTTTTTACGAGTCACAGGTTGTCTGGTGAATGAGCAGTGTTACCAGGATGCTGAGCAATTCCTGCGTTTCCATGTAGAAGGTACCGATCAAATTTTTACCCGAGTTAAATATCGCTATCACATTGAACATCAAGGTTATTTCGACATGCAGCCGGGCTTTCGCAATCTGCAGGCGATAGACAACGGTCAATTGCTCGCTTTGGACAAAGGCGATGAAGTATTATCGCCATTTGCCGGACGGGTGGTTTTACCCTGTTATCAAAAACAGGGTGATGATGGTTTTTTTATTGCAGTTGATGAGTAATATCAATTGGTATAATACCCATCGGTTTAATCAGTGCTACATGCAATTAGTACCCAGCGGGCACACATAAGCTGTCAATTCGACACTATTGTCTGCCAGGCATTGCGTGTTAACTTCAAAGTTAATGCCTCTGGTAACAAATGTATGATAACCCTCGTTAGACACAGTAACACCAACCTCAAAGCTGGCGCTGTTCAGAGATAAAGGTGCGTACCAGGCGCCCGTCTGGGTAGCGAGGTCATTATCATCTGCAACAATATGGACAGCGTGCTCGACTTTGGTTTTGTCTTCTCCAATCATGAAGATGTCGACAATAGCATTGCCACTGATGAGTTCGCCTGATGTGGAATCATAAACAAACACATTGATAAAAGGTGAACCAAAACCATCACAGACACCTGAGTTGCCACCGTCGTTTTCATCATCTGACGAATCATCATCCTCTTGTTCCGACTGATCATCTGGCGGTGTTGCAGTATTGCCGGTACTAATTGAAAACGATCCATCACCACAAGCCTGCAGAGTGAGGGTAAGTAAAAAAATAGACAATATTTTTGTCAGCACGGAGAGTTTCATATGATCATCCTTGTATTACATTCAAAGGGGGGATGGGTTATTTGTGAGGGTAGGAATATTATACGATGGAACTTAAAAATTACCTTAACGAGGATAAAGCCAAGGTGAAGTCAGGATATTGCACTGTTGCAGTTTATCTGGATGTAATCCAATCAATGGCGTTTTTAACTGGGCTGTCGGCGACTTGATCTACGAGCACCGAGCCGCCTGGTCGTCGTTTGTTTTTGTCTGCCATATACGAAACGGTCAGGGTTAACTGGTTGCCACTTTTTAATGCAAAGACGCGATTAGCGGTTGATTGACCACAGCTGTGTTGACCGAAACTCTTGCTGTTTTCCAGTCCTTGCAATGCAATCAAGATTGCCTCGCCGGAACTGGCAGTTCGTTTGCTGCTTAGTATGGCGACAGGTTTGTTGGTGCTTTTCAGTACATAGCTGCTTGATAGCTGAATCATAATCTGTCGCTTTAAAAAACTACTGTTTTTGTATATGCCCCAAGGAATGGCTTCTCCATCGGGTTTGAAAAAATAACCATGGGTACCATTGCCAAGCAAGGCAGATAAACCGGTGAGCATGGGCCACATATTGCCGCCGCGATTAGTCTGTAGATCCACAATCCAGCCTTTCAGATCAGAGCTATCTTGGGCGAGTATTTGTTGGTTTAGTTTTTCTGCAAATGCCTGATTTTCTGGCCATGAACCTGACTGATAGCTCTGCACTTTGACGTACCCGATGCCCTTTGGGATTTCAATTAGTGGCGCTATTTCTTGTTTGCAATTCAAGTTATTGGGGAAAATGAATCTTCGCGGTGTATTCGAGCGATAGAAGCTATGATTAGTATTCGCTTGCGCCAGTATGTAGTGTATTGCCCGGTACTTCCCTTCGGCGTCATTTTCATTAGTTAACATGGCTCGGGCTGTACTGCTTGTCTCTGGCCAATTAATCGTTTCACGGTTAATAAGGTGTTCTTGCATGAGTGCCAGAATTTCATCCAGCTCGCTTAGCTCGGAGGAGTTGGCGTAAGGCCACACAGAGAGAAAGCAAAGTAACGCACAGGCGGAAATTCGTTGCAGCACAGCAAAATCCTTTTCAAATTACTGTCTGAAAGCGTTTCATTTTTTTACCTGTATTGCAAGCACTGGAGCTTGCAATACAGGTGCAAGTAAGCTTAACGAGCCAAGATGAATTCCCGCACGTCAATTAAGAATTGCGCAAAGCTTGGATGGTGTATGTACATCATATGGCCAGCTTCGTAGTATTTATAAGTCACGCGTTCTGGATCGATACCATTGCGTTGCAGTGCATACTCGGCCCCCAGCAGAGGAGTGGCAAAGTCGTAGTACCCGGCTGCATTAAACACACGTAAGTCTTTATTGCCTCGCATTGCTTTGCCGATATAAGGGGCGACATTGAGATAGGGTTGTCGTCTGCCTTCGCCGTTTAATGACCAGTTCCATTGAGTAACACCACCGATAATGGTGTATTCGCGGTCTGGATTGAATTGCAATCCCTCTCTTACCCAGTGATTAAGTGCGGCGGTATAGCTGCCGTCGATGCCATAAAACGAAGGATCTGTTTCAGGATATTCTCCAGCATTGTCGTATTCTTCGCCTTTAAATCGACTGTCGAGACGACCAAGTGCAACGCCTTCTTCGCGCAAGAGTTCTTTGTTGAAGCGTTGAAAGTGAACCCGCAAGTTCGCTCGTTCAAGGTAGGTTTCACTTAAACCAGTGAAATGTGCCAGTTTACGCTTGATTGCATCACGTTCTTGGCCTTGCAAAGCTGGGCCTAGCAATAAAGCCGGTGCGTACTCTCGCAGTGCAAACTGGCGAGCTGCCTCTACCCATTCTTCTAACGATAGCTCTGTATTTACTTGTTTGTGATACCAGGCTGTAGCGGCCATTGTCGGAAGCTGCACCATATAAGGCATTTCATTACCTTGGTCATACGTGTCGATAGTAAAATCTAATATGGTGGAAATCAGTAAAATACCGTTAATCGAGACATCATCCCAGCGGCCTTCGAGTTCTTCTATTAACGCTGCTGAGCGGGTTGTGCCATAACTTTCACCACCGATGAATTTGGGACTGTTCCAGCGACCATTTTCTCTTAGCCAGATTCGGATAAATTGGGCGATGGACTTTGCATCTTCCTTTACGCCCCAATAGTCTTTGTTTTCTCCTTCGCCCACTACTCGACTAAAACCAGTTCCAACGGGGTCTATAAAAACTAAATCGGTAACATCCAGCACCGTATCAGGGTTGTCCAGCAGACTGAAAGGCGCCGCCCCATCATCTTCTGCATCACTTGGGATCACAATTTTTTTCGGGCCAAATACACCCATGTGCAACCACACTGACGCCGAGCCCGGTCCCCCGTTAAAAATAAATGAAACGGGGCGAGTCGCACTGTCTTTCACATTATCTTTTATATAACTCATAGAGAAGATGTGGGCAGTTACATCGCCGTCTTTGTCCTTCAGCGGGGTTTCGCCTGCTTTTGCAGTAAAAGACATGCGCTGGCCGTTAAAGGTGCCCTTGTGCTGAGTGATGGACATAACGGGGTCGGGAATTGGCTTAGGCTCTTTTTCACTGGAAAAAGTACTTGCCGTATAGCAAGCCGCCAGCAATAAAACTGCGCGTAGGGAGAGATGACTCCGTCTCATATTGTTATACCTTTAATGGAGTTGGTGACTGCAGGAGTATAATCGCTAAAACGATTAATACCCAATAACGTGACTGAAGTGCTTTATCGTGTGTTGCTTCCAGGCGTTCCAGTCGTGTATTGATTCCTTACCCCATATATCGCATGAAACTTTGAGTCCTTTGTGCTGCATGATTTCGCCCAACTGCACGGTTTCTTCGAGACAACCATCCTCATAGGCTCCTTGACCACAGGTGAGGATAAACTCACATTGTGCGCGCACCTGTTCCAGCACTTCGCCGTCCATATTGGACAGATATGCAATGGGATTGTTGAAATAGATATCCTGGTTATTGAAACCATGAGTGAAACTGGAGACTTCGTAGCGACCACTCATACCGAAACAGGTACTGAATATGTGGGGATATTTCAGGGTGTGATTAACCGCGTAATAGGCCCCCATGCTGACTCCTGTGGTAGCAAGGGGGAGCTTATCCATGCGGCAATCGTGGTAAATCCAAGGCACGATGTGATTGATAATAAAGTGCTCATAAGCCTGATGCCCCTTTATAAAATCCGCCGGGTGGGTGTGTTTGTTATTCCATGTTTGTGAAACGTTACTTTCTGGGCAATACAGCTTTACTTTACCGTCATTGATGAGGGGGGAAAGCAGGGCAATCATACCTTCCGCTTCCCACTCGTGGGCCATACCAGAAGCGGAGGGAAACACTAAAACCGGTTGCCCATAATGACCATAGCTCCACATGTAAAATTCACGGCCCATAAAATGATTAGAAAATTTGTGAAAGCTCTTTTGCATGGGGGCTCCGGCAGTGTTTGCTGAATTTATCATATCACTATGAATCACAAGTGGGGATTGCGCCAGTCTGTCAGGCGCAATACACTGGAATTGATTAAAACAAATCAAAGAAAAGGATGTGCGTTATGCTATTAGCGATGTTTGCCATGGTGCTATTGACCTTGGTAGTGGGGGTGATCACTCTGTCCAGCCGTTTTAAAAGTGTAAGAGCGGGGGATGTTAAAGCGCGCTATTACAAGTTGATGCAAGGTCAGGAGTTGCCTGAATACGTGGCCAAAACCGGACGCAATTTTAACAATCAATTTGAAGTGCCAACGCTGTTTTATGCCGCTGCTATATTGCATATTGTGTTGCAGTTGGAGCAGGGGGTGGGTTTGTATCTGGCCTGGACATTCGTCGCACTGCGCTACTTACACGCTTTAATACACTTGAGCTACAACCATGTATTGCACCGCATGTTGAGCTTTTTTGCGGCCTTTTTTGTGGTGGTGGCCATGTGGATAAACCTGGTAGTGGCCACCTTGTAGCTTCACTCTAGTCTACTAGTTGTTTGAACTTTGCCACGATGTTCTCCAGCGCGTTCTCCAGTTGTGCGTTCTGGTGAAACAGCGTGGTGGATTTCTCCTGTGCGTCGTTGAGCAGGTTCAGTATGCTGTTTTCCTGTTCATCTGTCAGTCCCAGGCCTACAAACGATTCTTCCACGCCTTGCACTAAGTCATCTAGCAACGCCACATTTTGTTTTTCAATGTCTTGTTGGGTCTGATGAATGTAAGCCAGCGCTTCGTTCGCTTCTTCGATGATGGCGGTCATGGATTCGGAACGCTGCTCTGCGGCTTTGGCTAATTGGGCCATGGTTTCTACTTTTTCGGTAGCCCCTTCTGAAAGTATGGCCAGATAATCCCTCAAGCGACCTGCTCTTTCATCATCTTGTACTGGCATATTTTTGATAATAAAGCTCACCAAACCGTTGTTAATGAACAGTCTCTGGCCATGCTCAGAGAGTCTTTCCGGCATATCTGCAATTCGACCTAATAAAGCTTTTTCAACGGGGGACACCTCGCCAGCAGTACTGTAATGATGCACTTCTTCCAGTATCCTGATTTCGAATGACGCTTGTATCGAGTAGCCATGCAGACTATTGATAATCAGACTTGCCAGTTCCGCTTCGGATTTGGATTTAAAACTGTTGCGTAAAAACTCTAACACCACACTCAATTCGCCTGAGCTGGACATGGCCGTCATGGCCACCATGGAGGCGTTGCTGGCTTCATCCTTGAGGGCCTTTTTCTGGCTCTTGCTAGCGATTAACTTACTGACTTTACTCAGTAATACTTCGGGCATAATCGGCTTAACGATATAATCGCTACCGCCCAGTTCATAGCCCTTCATAATTTCTTCAGTGGAGTCGTTAGAGGAGACGAAGATGATATCTACTTCTTCATTTTTCGTGATGAGCTGTTCACAGGTCTGATAGCCATCAAGACCCGGCATATTGACGTCCAGTAGCACGATATCCGCTTTGATTTTATCCATCATGGCAATGGCCTGCTCACCATTTTTTGCAGCAAGCACTTTGAATTGTCCACTGATTGCAGACATAGTGATTTGTAAATCGGCGGCGGAGTCATCGACGACCAGCACTGTGGCGTTTTTGTCAGTCACTTGGGTACCTCGTGAAGAATAGCTAGCATGTCAGAACAGCTTTGTTCCATTTCATCATAGTCGAAATTTTGCAAAGCGTTTTGCAAAGTCTGAACATGAGATGACAGCGCTGGATGCATTGGCATGCTTTGCAATTGCTTTAAACCTGATTCTACTTCGCTCAAGTCTACGTAAATGTGTTGCACAATATTTTCAATGCAGACTTGGGTCTTGTTAGCGTCGAATATTCCTTGCGGCGATCCATCACTCTGAGCTTTTTCATCGAGGTTGAGCCTGTTGCGCAGTGCTTTAATAACCTTGTCTAGTTCGCAAAATAAGTCCGTGAGTTTATCTTGCTGTTGTTCTTGCCAGGCGTTACTCAGCGTGGCGTTCTTTAAGCTCTTTTCCAGAGCTGCGCTGTATTCCGCGACTTTTAAAGCACTGATGTTACCGGCACTGCCTTTAAGTGTGTGTAGGGCTCGCTGCACTGTTTCGTGATCAAGAGCTGCTATGGCGGTTTGCAGGGGTTCAACAAACCCCCGGTACTGCTCCACAAACATAGCAAATACCTTGGCAACCAGGTCTTCGTTTTGCATTAACCGCTCAGTAACACCAGGCAAGTCAATGCCATAAAGCTCCTCAACCTCTTGTGATAAATCAGATTGAATGGTTTTTTCATGATGCGTCATTCCAATGTCATGGGCCAAATAAGACGCCAGAGCCTTGGCAAGTGTGGCCGAGTTAATGGGTTTGGTAAGGTGCTCGTCGGCGCCTGCTTCAAAGCTGCGTTTTAGGTCTTCTGCCAGGCTATGAGCTGTTAACGCCAAAATGGGCAGAGTAGCGTTGGGGCGTCCGGATTGGCGGATGGTGCGCATCGCTTCAAGCCCATCCATGACTGGCATTTGAATATCCATTAATATCAAATGCGGTGTGCTATTGAGGAACAGATCAACGCCTTTTTTACCATTTTCAGCAATAATGACTTCCACATTCATGGCGCGTAGTAAATCGCTGATAACCTGTTGATTAATGATGTTGTCTTCTACCAGCAAAACGGTTTGCCCTTGAAAGCGTATTTGCGATTCAGTTTGCTCTGTGGAACCCGCCATAGAGGCGAGCACTTGAGCATGCTGCTGCATCTCTTCTGAATCTTGAGCGAGAGGCAAGGTGACACTCACTTTCGTTCCCTGATTGAGTGTGGATTGTAGTGTTATTGTGCCACCAAACAGGTGACAAATCTTCTGACAAAGGGTCAAACCCAGGCCAACACCGCCATGCAATCTGGTTAGGGATTCATCTGCCTGGGTAAACAGGTTAAAGATATCCTTTTGTTGCTGTTCGCTGATACCAATGCCTTGGTCTGTAACCACTAGGGTGAAACCCGCCTGCGAGTAGCTCAATATCAACTCTATCTTGCCATTCTGCGAGAACTTGATGGCGTTTGAGAGCAGATGGGTCAGTAGTTGTTTGATTCGTTGTGGATCGCCTCTTAACAAGACTGGCAGTTGCTGTACCTGAACTGAGACGGTGAGTGCCTTTGATTCGATATCTGATTGAAGCTCTTGCAGTACCTGGTTGGTCAGCTCAGTGGCGCTGAAAGGCACATTCAACAATGTGACCTTGCCATTGGAAAGTTGGCTTACATCCAGCACGTTGTTGATGAGTTGCACTAGCTTTTCGCCGCAGTTTTCTGCAGTGTCGGCCATGTACAATTGTTCTTCAGTAAGCGCGGTCTGCTTGAGCAGATTGAGCGAACCGAGAATGCCGTTCAGCGGCGTTTTTAACTCGTGGCTTATATTGGTCAAAAACTGGCTTTTTGCTGTGGCCAATTGTAGCGCCTCTTGCATGGAGCATTGCAGGGCGCGAGTGCGTTCCTCAACCAGGGATTCCAGATGCTGAGTGAGGTCCTTTAATTCCTTGTTGCTGTTAAACAAAGCCAGACTTTTCTCTTCCAAAAGTTGCTCAGCCTGTTTACGGGCATTTTTCTCTCTAGCAAGACGCAGCTTGAGTTTATTGATTTCAGGATTGTCCGTCATTGGGCGCATTACTGCATAAGGTTATACACCAAAGATAGACGCATTAGTGGCAACTTTACAGTTTCAATAGAAACAAAAAACGCCCCAATTGTGGGGCGTTCTCAAAGGTATAAATTGTCAGTGAGTCAATCGGCGGTGTTCTTGTAGACTCTACCGTCCTTCATAACAAAGATAACATTACCCATAGCGTTGATATCTCGCAGTGGGTCGCCTGAAACGGCGATAATATCAGCTAACTTTCCAGCTTCCAGAGTGCCTAGCTGGTCATCAATATTAAGTAGTTTAGCGCCGTGGTAGGTGGCACTGCGAATGGCGTCCAGGGCTGGCATACCAGCCTCAACCATGTAAATGAATTCTTGCCAGTTATCACCGTGGGCGGAAACTCCGGAGTCGGTGCCATAGGCGATATTGACACCTGCCTGGTAGGCATTGCGAAAGGTATTCTGGATTAATGGACCTATTGCTGCTGCTTTCGGGCGCACCATATCAGGGAAAAAACCGTCTATTTGAGATTTTTCCGCCACCCACTTGCCTGCCAGCACGGTGGGCACATAATAGGTACCGTATTGTTTCATCAGCTCCATGGTGGTTTCATCCATATAGGTGCCGTGTTCGATGGACGAAACACCCGCTTTGATGGCTCTTTCCATGCCTTCTTTACCATGGGCATGTACGGCTATTGTCATACCATAATCTTTTGCCGTGGCAACGATGGCCTCTAGTTCATCATCCATAAATTGTGGGTTTTGACCATTTTTTGCCAGGCTCAGCACCCCACCTGTTGCCGTTATTTTGATGAGATCCGCACCGTCTTTGTATCGTTGTCGCACGGCTTTACGGGCATCGGCTATACCGTTTACAACCCCATCTCTGGGGCCCGGGTCGCCCATCAACTGCTTGTTGTGACCATTAGTTGGGTCAGCATGACCGCCTGTTGTCGCAATGCTTTTTGCCGCAGTATAAATGCGAGGACCAACAATATCACCGGCATTAATGGCGCGCTTTAGCGCTACGGTTTCGTTGTAGCGATCACCCAGGTTGCGCACCGTTGTAAATCCCGTCATTAATGTCACCTCAGCATACTTTACGCTTTTCAGTGCATAGTCGGCTTCGTTTTTAGTGAATCGTTCAACATAGCTGCCCGGTCCATGCTGTGATGAGATATGTACGTGCATATCCATCAGTCCGGGCATCACGGTGGCGTCCTTTAGATCAATGAGCGTGTCTTCGAAGTCAGGAGTGGAATAACCGCTTTCAATACGCACAATTTTATTGCCGTCTATAACAATCGTGGAGCGAAATAAGATTTCATCGGAATCCGCCGGAATGATTTTACCGGCATGAATAAAAGTCAGGGCCTGGGATTGGCCACAGGTCAAGATAAGCACGAGTGCAATCAGTTTATGCCATATACGATTTTTCAAACCAAATCTCCGAATAGTTAAGCGTTACCGTATGTAAATGGTTTTGCGTTTTAAACGCGCTATTTGCCAGATAAGTAGTACCAGAAACAGTACTAATATCACTAAAAAGGTTTTGTGTAGAAGCGGATCATCAAAGCTTTTTACCATTGGCTCTGAAAGCGGGAAACGGGTTAGCACCTCTGTTGCCGCTGGAATAAGATGGAAAAGTAAAGTGCTGCTCATGGCAACTAGTTGAAAGTAGGGGGTAAGTGTGCCAAAAATCTTGAAAAATGACAGTAATATCGCCACAAATAGCGCAGCTAACGTTAAGGCAGCCAATCCATGGGCGATGTTAAATCCCCCGTGATTAAAAATAAAAAACGAGGTAGCAGCGGTAATGGCAGTAGCCAGCATATACAGCTTGCCCAAAGGATGACTAATCGCGATTTTCTGAAATTTGATAATCAGCCAGGCCGCCGCAAAAAGTGCAAAAAGCCCAAAAAGAGTATGGAAAATACCCACCACAGATAACGACACTACGTACTCCCGTAAATTGGCACCAGGGGGGTCACATCTGATTGCCGGAATTGATTCCAGCGGAAACGGTATCAATAGCGGGCAAATAAAGCAAATTCGGAGACAACACAATTGCTAACCCGCGTTTATTTCGCTCTTGCTATACAATCCAGATAGTATTCACATAGGTTGTCCTTGGGGATTTTGCTGAGAAATTCCTCAAATCCCGCTTTGGCCGTCTCCAGGTCATCGTTTAAATAGGCCACCACTGCACTATCCGCTTGTTGCAAGGCAGCAATGTGTTGTTCGGTAAAGGCTTCTTTGTAACCGAGCAGATTGTAAACTCGCGCCGGCGGGGCATTATCTGTTTCGTCTTCAGGAGGCAGTTGTCCTGCCAGGCGAAACATAAATTCATCCCCAGCTCTGACTTTTGTCGCCTCGGTTACCAGAATTTGAGTGCCCAATTGCTTGTTCATCTGTTCAAGCTGTTCAGCAATGTTGAGTGATTCCCCAATGATAGTAAAAGAGCGACTTTGTCTGGTACCCACGTTGCCCACCACAATTTCCCCGGTGGCAATACCGATTCGGATATTGATATCGGGTAAGCCTTTTCGAATGCCAACCAAGTCCGGTAGATTAAGTCGTAAGTGATTTAACTGGTCTAATTGCTTCAATGCACCGCGGCATGCGAGGCGCGCAATACCGGAGGGCTCAGTAAAAGGTGCGCTCCAGAAGGCAACAATGGCATCGCCAATGTATTTATCCACGACTCCATCAATTTGCAAAATCGCATTGCCAGCCAAGTTGTAGTATTCGTTGATCACGGCTACCAATGACTCGGGTGACAGGGTTTCACTGAGCTTGCTGAAATGAGCAATATCCGAAAACAAGACGCTGGCCTGTTGCCTGGTGCCTTTGAGATATTGGGGGTATTCGGTGAGTAGTTTGATTACACGTGGGTCCAGGTACTCTTGCATCGAGGCGCGTAATGTTTCTTTTTTATCTACATCACGCATTAGCTGGTTAAAGGAGTGGGTCAGTTCACTGATTTCATCGTGGCTGCTAATGGCAATTTGATGCTGATAGTTCTCAGCCAGCAATGCATCGGTGCCCGAAATTAATGCTTTTAAAGGCCTGACTACACGCTTAGAAATAAGTGCAGCCAGTACAATACCACAAATGGTGGCGATGATACTGAGCAGTAAATTGAAGTACAGCAGTGCTTTGTCTTGCGCTTGAATTTTAGCAACACTGGTTTCAGTGATAGTCACCAGTTCGTGTAATAGTCTATCGATTCGATTGTTGAATATGGTTTCCAGACGCTCCAGCCGCTCGTCCAGAAGACGACTTTTCGCAAGTTGTTGTTGCTTGATTGCCTTGACCAGTGATTCGTATAAGGTGGCAAATTCCAGGTGGTCTTCTGCCAGCATGCGTAACTCGGGTGAGAGTCTGGCCAGCGCGATAATGTCTTCTTTTATCTGTGTCTCTCCAGTGGCTTGTTCCGACAAAACTCGAGTTTCTCTTATTTGAGTTTGAATAACTTCGGCAAGTTGTAGGATTTGTCCCTGTTGTTGCTCTATGGCACTGGTGTTTTCCGGGCGTTCCTGAATCAGGCGCAGCATTCGCTCAAAGGCAATTTCTTGTTCCAGCACATGGGCATAAATGAGCGTAACTTGTTTGTTGATGGGGGAAATGAACTCGGCTACGTCCTGCACTTCCTCCTTAATAATGGTCATGCGCAAATAGTTGCCAGTGGCAACCACTATCAGCAGTGACAGCATAAGCAGACAGATGCCATAGATTTTGGCGCTGAGTGGGATGTAGATGCGATTAATCATTTTTGCCCAATCTCCCATTGGATAAGCCTGTCCTCGTGGCTGGCTTGCACTGATAGCTGTTGGCACAGTTCGATAAACTTAACTGTCACCGAATCCTCTGGGGTTTCTAGTAAATATTGCTGAAAGCCTTGTGATGCAGCTGCGAAATCCCGTTGTTCAAACTTGTTGAAAGCCTCATTAAAAATCGCTAGGGCATTGAGCTGGCCTTGCGACAAGTCTTTTTGATAGCCCATCAGATGCCAGGTTTTTATGGGATCTTCTTTGCCTGGTACTTTCACCCAGCCCAAAGGACGCACGACAAATTTATCTGACAAGGATTGCACGATTTCATCACTCAACACGGCATTAATGGCAAAAAAGCGCGCTACCCCTTTAAGTCGACTGGCAGCGTTAACTTCATCGCCGATAACCGTAAAAGCTCGTGCTCCGGAAGGCCCCATATTGGCCACCACCAAATCACCGGAGGCTAAACCTGCTCTGAATTCAAGCTCGTCATTTGCAAAAATGTGGGGTTCTGATTGCGCCAGAAAATCTTTAAATTGACCAACACCTTGAATCTGGGCCAACAACATGTGGCAGGCGTGATCCGACTGCTGTTGTTGCTCGGAGAATGGGTGAGTCCAAAAGCTGAGAATTTCGGTTAGGGTAAAGTTTAGTATTCCCCGGTATTCACTGCTGGCTGACAATTGAATTTCCAGGTAGCGATTGATCAGCATAACCAGTTGTTCCGGATTCAGAGCACCGGAGCGTAACGTCAATCCTTCCAGGTTTGACAAAATTACCGTGACTCTTTGACGCTCACCGTCCAGGTTCACTGAAACGACATTAGATTCCAGTTGAGATATCAGTCTTGGATCCAGGTATTGACCGAACATATCTTTAAATTGTTCTGAGCGGCGCAAAGTCGTCATGGCCAGATTAAAGCGAGACGTTAACAGCGCAACTTCGTCGTTGCTTCGCGCAGTTACGTCTTGATAGTCTTTTGCCTCCAGAGCGCGGCAAACCTGCTCATTGAGTTCTCGCACAGGTTGACTCAACTTGCGGGACAGGAATCCAGCGTAAATTAGCCCCACCAGGATGGCGATCACACTGAGTACCAAGTTTTGCCAGAGAATAGCCTCTTGATGGCGCTCAGCTTGTTGTGCCGTGGTGATCGCAAAGTTTTGTAGATGACTCAGTACATTTTCTGCATCTCGATTTAATTCGTTTTCGGCTGTGGCCAGCTTCAGTTCCACTTCTTTTACGTTGGTGAGAGTTTCATCGTCCAGGTGTTGGATGAGAAATACTGCCCGTTCGTGGTACTGGTGATTTTCTTCCCGTACTTTGATGACTCCTTCTATCGAGTTACCGGTTAAGGTGTCAGATAACCATACAGGCATGGCGACCAGCGCTTGCGCCAACAGCTGCTCTGCCGCCAATAAACTGCGGTTGGCTCGTTGAAAATGCAGTTCTAATTGCTCACGCTCGTGGTCAACACTGTTATTGCTGGTCTGTGGAGAGTGGTACAGCTTGAGTAAGCGTTCAACGTGAACTTCTTGTTCCAGCATGTTTATGGTGGCTTCGTCTATCAACCGAACAGTGGGTAAAATGTGCTCGGCAAGATATTTGACCTCGGTATTGATAGTGCGAATTTTCAGATGGGTGCTGATAGCAATGATCAGTAACAACAGCAGTACGCTCACCGAAATGGCGAATATTTTGGTGGTAATACCGACAGTGGGCTTCATAGCATGTCCCTGATTGATATTGCTTCATGCTATATGGTTTTTGCAGCGGATGCACTGCTAGCTTGGTGGTTTTATAGGTAACCCAAAGCAACCGGGTAATCACCGCTGAAAACTTGCAGTATATCTATACTTTTTCCGTCGATAGAGTGTTTGCTTTCAACACCGGATTCTATCAGCTGGTAATAGACATTTTGATGCAATCGCGCCCAAAGATTTCTGCGCACAAGCACATAGGGTAACCAGGTTTGCTGCGCTTGATTAAATCTGAGTTCTACCGGATTGTCGGGGCTGGCAACCAGCTTATCGCCTAATGAGGTTTGTAAAACTAAAAACTCATTTTCTTGTTGCCACTCGGTCACGATGAAGGGCACATCTTCAACTTGAATACCGACTTTTTCTACGGGGGTTACCAGAAAATAACTGTCTTGCTGCCGTTTTAACACCGAAGCAAAGAGCTTTACCAGTGGCAATCGACCGATGGGAGAGCCCATGTAAAACCATTGACCATTTTGTTTTATTAGCAGGTCGATATCACCGCAAAATGCAGGGTTCCACTTTTCTACGGGAGGGTTTTGGCCCTCCTTGTGAAGACTTTTTTGCAGTGTTGTCAGGTCCATAGGACGGCGACCTTATTGCTCCAGTAACGCTTTTATTTCTCGTAACTTAGCTTTAAGCACGCGCATGTTTTCCGGACCTGTACGCAACAGTTGCTTCTGTGGAGCGCTTAAATCTTCGATTTGATCGATACGATATTTGTACATCACACTGTCGGTATAGACTTCAACCGGAACCGGTATTTCAGGTGTGTCAAGCAGGTGATCGATGGCATCCACTAAGCGGTAATCAAAATCGTCATCCGGGTTACCAATTTCGGCGAATATTTCATTAATAGTGGGCTTGTATACTTCATACAAATCCAATAGATCTTCCGCTTCGATACTATCGATGGCATTCACATAGCCGCTGTAGCGCTGGTAGCTGGAGGAATCTATCCATTCTTTACCTGCTTGGCGGTACACTCTGAAGCTATTTTCAGGTGCGCGCAACAAGTGGTGATTTGTGGCGAGTTCTTCATTGGCCAGATTCTCAGTAAAAACCACAAAGCGGCGCAACAGGTCTTCGTCTACTAAAAAACGTGCCACGGTTGGCATTTCTGCAAGCCCAACAATAGCGGTCTTAACTGCTGCGTCACTGATATCAATGGGCTCTGGCTCTGGCTCGGGAATAGGCTCTGGCATAGGTGCCGGGTCGGGTGGTAACACTTCCTCAGGCTCTGGAGTTGGTTCTGGTAACGTGACAGGTTCAGGATCAGGTTCTGTGACGATGGGGATTTCCACCGGTTGAGGAGCCACAGGCTCTTCGTCGGAACCCGAGAACACCATATAAACGACCAATAATAAGATAATGACACCTGCGGCTATTGCCACATGAACCATAGGGGATTTCGACACATTTTGAGAAGAGTCGTTGTCTGTCATAACGGTACCGGTTTCCTGTTTTGTTGCGTCAAACGGAGCAATGGGGCATCAACTATAAAAATAATGCAAACCGCCTGATTTTGCACGGAAAAACTCTATAGCGATAATAAAGAAGTTTGGTCTGATAATGAGTTTTTCAAGCTAAATCATGACATTAGTAAAATTAATTTAAACTGAACTAATTTTCGCAGTGATAAACCAAAGCTGCGGTAGTTCCGTAACCAGATATAGAAAACTACAGCAACTGGCTCTGTGCATATGCAATTAGAACAACTTTTGAATAACAAAGCCCCGATTGAGCGACTCAGAATCTTATCTTTTGAGATGAATATCTATCTTGTGGAAATCCATCAAGGTGAATTTAGTGGGCTGCTCAGAGCTCAGGACGGGCGACCACAGCGCTTTAACAGTGTGGCACAAATAAAAGAGCTGTTCAGTGAGAGCGACGTCCGCAGCGCAGAACTAGTACATGAGTCACCTTATGATGAAATGATTGGCAACCCGCCCAGAGCCGCCAATCAAATGGTACTTCCATTGCAATTTACGCAGAACAAAGCGTAGCTGCCACAGATTTTACGGATGTCAAAGGTCTGCAGCCATGGTTTGTAGCTCTTTGATTGCAATGGCCACATCACTGTCTTCTGTTTGCCAGTTGCTAAACGCGGCCCGGATGATTGCTTGTCCTTGCCATTTTCCCGGACTAAAAAATACTTTTCCTCTGGCGTTAATGTGCCGCAACACGCTGTCGCAATCCACTTCGTCATCCAATGGACGGAATAGCACCACGTTAAGGTTACAAGGGTACACTAACTTCCATTGTGTGCTGGCCGCAATAAATTGCGCTAGCAATTGTGCTTGCCTGCAATTCTTTTCCACCCATGACCTGATGCCTGATTTGCCGTAGGCATGTAGTGTCATCCATACGGGCAAAGCCCTGAAACGTCGAGAATTCTCCATGCCCAATGACATAAAATCGGGTTCACTGCCAGACTGCACTAAATAAGGAGCTGCTACGTGACAACTGTCTTTGAGTAAGCTTTGATGGCGGGTCAGAAACATGCCGCAATCATAAGGCACATTTAACCACTTATGTCCATCAAGGGTGATCGAGTCTGCCTGCTCAATTCCGGCAGTGTTTTGTTCCATATCGGGCAGTAAACGAGCGAAAATGCCAAAAGCAGCATCTACATGAAGCCATGCCCGGTGCTGCAGACACAGCGCTGAAATTTGCTGTAAATCATCAAAACTAGTGCCCGTTACCGTGGCAGCAGAGCTAATCACTATCTTACTTTTCGCTGTGCTTTGTTTCAGTTTTATTGCCAGATCCTGCGGGCTCATGGCTTCTGAATCCTTGCTGGTTTTTACCTGGGTAATATTATTCTGGCCAAAACCCGCCAGCCCCAATGTTTTAATCATACTGGCATGAGGACAGGCGCTGAAAATCTCGATATCTAATCCTGCCATTCCCTGTTTGGCCACATCGATACCTTGTTGTGTACCGGCAAATTGTCGCGCGGTCACTGCTGCCAGAAAGTTTGAAGCCGTTGCACCCGTGGTACACAGCCCGGTAAAACTGGCTGGCAAATTAAATAGCTCTACCAACCATTGTATTGCCTGACGTTCCACCATTGATGCGATGGAGTCGCCGTCTTTGGAGACATTTTGGTCCAGCAAGGCGACTAACCAATCAGCATAAGTGGCGACAGGCGTGGCTCCGCCAGTGACAAAACCCCAATATCGCGGTCCGCGACTGGCAGACATCTGTGGCACCAACTCAGAGTGCACTTTTTTGATGGTAATCTCGCTGCCTGCGCCTTGTGCGGCTAACGGCGATTGAGGCAATGTGGCATTCAGCGTGGCAACAGGATGGTGCTCAAGACCATGTAGCCATTGTGTCGCTCTTTGCTGAAATTCTGACAGAGTATGTTGCCATTCCTCCGCTCCGGGTTGTGAATAAGTCAAGGTTGAATCGCTCATTGTGTTCCCCTTCATTCATTATGTGATGCATCATAAGCGCACGGTAAAAAAGATTACAGATACAAAAAAAGAAAATAAAAAGTATACAGAGGAGGCGCTAAGGGGGTAAATTCGCGATGCATTGTAGTTTAATGAGTGAAATATTAAGTGATCCAATACAAGCAATTGGCCAGTGAGGTGATGTCAGATATTGATACTGGCAAAATTTCCCCCGGTCACAAATTGCAATCGGTGCGAGATTTTAGTCGCCAGCATCAGGTGAGCATGACGACGGCACTCAATTGTTATCACCTGCTTATTGAACGCGGCTATGCTCACAGTCGGCCTCGTTCAGGCTATTTTGCGCAAAAGCCCATGTTAGACATCGCTCGTGTTCCCCTGGCTGATTTTGTTCCTGTTACTTCCCGGGGGGCAAAATACCACTTTGCCGTAAGTCAGCATCCGTTAGCGACTGCGCAATTGTCTCAGGCACTTTTGCCGCAAGCTGAGTTAGCGAAATCTGCCAGTCGGGTGTTTAAAACCCCTCGTCTCCACCAATTGCATTATGGTGCCGTTACAGGCCATGAAAGTTTGCGCAGAGCCCTGGCAGGCCACTATTCAGAGCAAGGATTTAAGTTTACCAGCGATGAAATCATCATAGGACATGGTTGTCTGGACAGTGTCAGAATGGCATTGCAGGTTACCACCCAGCCAGAAGATACGGTTGTCGTTGCATCACCTTGTTTTCCCGGATTATTGTCAATTCTGAAAAGCCTTAATCGCAAAATCCTGGAGATCCCCAGTAGTAACCAAGGCATCGACCTGCTGCGCCTCGAAAGTATCGTGAAGGAGGGGCGTGCTTCGGCTTTGTTACTGACGGCAAACTTTCAAAACCCGCTTGGTCACCAGTTTAATAATGAACACAAAGCCGCTATCGCTGAACTGGCCAACCGTTACCATTTTCCGGTAATTGAGGATGATGTCTATCAGGAGTTGTGTTTCTCTGGTGGGCTGCCACTACCTATTAAGCATTGGGACAAAGGTGGCTATGTACTGTGGTGCAGTTCCTTTTCCAAAACACTGTGTGCCTCTTATCGAATTGGTTGGTGCTTGCCCGGACGTTTTCACCGGGCTATGGAGGACAAACGCCGTATAGAGTCATTGGGGGTTAATATGCCACTGCAGTTAGTGTTGGCAGATTTCATTGCCAGTGGAAACTATCGCAAGCACATCAAAAAATTGCAGGTGTGTGTCAGTCAGCAAATACGGGAGTATCGTCATTTCTTATATACACAACTGGGAGCCAATGCCGCTTTTTCACAGCCAGAGGGCGGGATGGTGTTGTGGTGTCATTACCCGGGATTAGATAGTTTTGAACTCGCTAAAAAGCTAACTGAATACGATGTGATTATCCGACCGGGCGGCTTGTTCTCTACTCGAGACTTCTACTCGGAATACT
Organism: Planctobacterium marinum; assembly: GCF_036322805.1. Classification (GTDB taxonomy): domain Bacteria; phylum Pseudomonadota; class Gammaproteobacteria; order Enterobacterales; family Alteromonadaceae; genus Planctobacterium; species Planctobacterium marinum_A. Next base: position 648,796 of record NZ_AP027272.1, read on the forward strand.
TCAGATTGAACTGTGGCTGGCCGCTAGATGAGAAGCGAAAGCAAGAAATGGAGCTTTTGTGCCAGCTGCTTACTCAACAGAAACAAAACGAGACAAATGTTTAGTTTCCTGTTTGGGTACACTCTTGATAGTTATCACTGCGGCAGTAGTGAAAGCCAAGATAATAATGTGACTGCTCAGGTGCGTTACCGTGTTTTAAATATTCATACATAAGCTCAGCGCCCAAACGACCCATTTCGTGGGGGTTTTGGCCTATATTGGCTGTCGATAAACCCTCGCCCAATGCCTTTAACTGCATGGGTTCTGTGTCGGCAGAAATAATCACTTTGTGCTGCTTGTCAATGGCCTCCTGGTGTTTCTTCATAGTGCTGATGTAGTCGGGATTAAACTGGGCAAAACCCGCAACGGCCAGAAAGATAGGCGCTTTTTCACGTTCCAGAATCTTAGTGAGTTGGTATAAGGCGACGTCGCGCTTGCCCAAGCTATAGAGTGGACACCTGGGATACTCAGACCAGCCATTGTGACCCATTAAGCGCTGCGTTGACTGGCCCGACAGCGCATGCCTGACACCCGCAATGCGCGCATTGAGGTTGGGCGTTGAATCAAATCCTGATTGAATACAAATCTGCTGCTCAGCTTCGGTTTTGAAGACTTTTGCGTATTCGCCTAATGCCACACCAAAAGCAAAGTTATCCGTGCCGACATAAGTAAGCCGATATTCTTCGTGTTCAGGTAATAAATCTGAATCAAAGGTGATCACTGGAATACCCGGCAGCATGGATTTGAGTACACCATCTACAAGATGTTTTGAATCTGTGGTGGAAACCAGCAAACCGTTAACATTCTGAGTCAATAGCTCGTTAATGATCAGTACCTGGGAGCGAATATCCTGGTAGTCTTGCGGGCCGTCATATAGACAGCTGAGGTCGGTTTTTTGTGCGGCAAATTGTTTGCAGCCCTCAAAGGACTGAATATAAAAGCTATCGTTTTTGGTTTTGCCTATAACTGCAATTTTGAATTTCGCCCACGTGGCGCTGGACCATGTCAATATACCCATAGTCAGAGCAAATAACGCTAGCTTTAGTGATATCCCGGTAAACATAAAGCCGAAAATCCTTGAGTCGTTTTAAGGCTCTTCGCAGAGACATTTATCCAATTGAGTTCCATTACCGTAAAAGTTTAGGTGCTTTAGCGGTATCCGTAAACCGTTTGCGCAAGGGTTTCGAAAAAAGGAGAGAAAGGCAACATTATTGCGAGATTGGCTGTCGTATTTCTGACAGCCAATGGTGAATAGAGTCGTTAAAATTCAACTTCTAACAGCTTTGCAGATTCTCGGAAAGTGAGCGTATTGATGGCTTTGTTACCTTCAGCATCACCTTCGATATTCACGGTGTTGATTTGCTCTGACCAGATATCTTGTAAAGCACTGTGTTGTACCGCAATTTTTTCTACCTGCTCAGGTAATGGCGTGTCTTGATAAATCCAGAGAAACTTGCCATCAATTTCATAGCCTATGTTATTCAGTGCAACAGGCGCATTGTTTATCTGCAGTTCGAAGCGCTGAACCACATAATCCATGAAGCGCTGCTGGGTTTCAGGGTTGCTGTGGATGTCTGCTTTACCGTCACCCATGACACTCACCGCATGCTCGGCATCGTGCAGATAAAAGCGATGCATGACTTCCAGATTAGTACTATTGTGATTGAACAATACAGTGGTTATGGCTGACTTTATTTGGTGACCAAAAGAAGGCGCCATGAAGGCGCCCAATATGATCAAAATAGCGAGTTTGCGCATTGTGTAACGCGACTCCTTAATTTTGCTCTTCTTTGTTTTCGTCGTCAGTTTTCAGTTCTGTTTTGATATCTTGCATGATATCACGACGAGCGTTCCCGGTACGTTTCTTGGCTTTGTAGGCTTCGATACGCGACTCGATGATCTTGCGCGGATAGTGGTTGTTAGTGACATCCACATCGGCAGTTTCCCAACGAGGATCCACCTCAATACTAACGAGTTCTTTCTCTTTGGGAGTGACTAACAGCTTTTGTACCTGCTTAGGACTGCGGCGCCAAATCTCAGCAGGATAATAGATACGCTCTTTCGTGCCGTCTTTATATGTCGCTTCAATAATAATCGGCATCACCAGTCCGCCGATATTACTAAATTCCATCACGTAGTAGTTCTGATCTTCGCTAACAGCGCGCTCAAAAGCGGTGCGCTCCCAGTCTTCCAGGCCATCAAGAAATTTTTTATAGGCGTTGCGCTCTTTATTGGTAACAGTCCAGCGATCGTTTTCGTCGTAAAAATCACGGATATCAGGATTGCGCTCAACCCAGGTTTTGCCTTCTTGCATGTTGCGCTCAACGGTAACAGGCATCGGCTTATCCAACTCTCTTTGACGATCGCGGTCGAAATCGATGTCTGGGTCTTCTGTATCAATGCGCAATTTGGATACCTTGTCGATGGAGATATCTACGTGGTCGGTAGAATAAAACCAACCGCGCCAGAACCAGTCCAAATCAACACCACTAGCTTCTTCCAGGGTGCGGAAAAAATCGGTGGGAGTAGGGCGCTTGAATTTCCAGCGCTGTGCGTATTCACGCAATGCAAAATCAAATAGTTCGCGACCTAGAATGGTTTCTCTGAGAATTTTATAGGCTGCAGCGGGTTTTGTGTAAGCATTAGGGCCAAACTGCAAAATACTGTCAGATTGCGTCATGATAGGTACCTGGTTGGTACTTTTCATGTAACCGGTAATATCACGTGGCTCCACGCCCCAAGGAATATCTGGATCCCATTCTTGTCCGGCCACGCCGTCCAGGAAGCTGTTAATACCTTCATCCATCCAGGTCCATTGACGCTCATCACTGTTAACGATCATGGGGAAATAGATGTGACCAATTTCGTGGATGACAACACCAATTAAGAAACGTTTTTCCGCGAGTGTATAAGTGCGCGAACCGTCATCTTGCAAGGTTGTACGAGGACCGTTAAAAGTGATCATGGGATATTCCATGCCACCTACCGGGCCATTGACTGATTGCGCTGTGGGATAGGGGTAATCAAAGGAGAAACGCGAGTACACTTCCATAGTGTGGATAACGGATTCTGTGGAGTACTTTTTCCACAAGTCACCCCCCTCTTTGGGATAGAAAGACATGGCCATAACAAATGGCTGGTCTTCCCCGCCTTGCTCATAACCTTTAGCGTCCCACATAAACTTACGGGAAGTGGCCCAAGCGAAGTCGCGCACGTTTTCTGCTTTAAAGCGCCAGGTTTTCTGCTTGTCGGTGCCTTCTTTCTCGTTTTCCAGCGCTTCTTCAGCGGTGACAACAAACACCGGGCGGTTGGCTTTTTCAGCGTCTTTCAGACGCTTTCTTTGCTCTTTAGTAAGGACGTCTTTTGGATTTTGCAGTACACCAGTGGAAGAGACAATGTGATCTGCCGGTACTGTCATTTCCACTTCATAATCACCAAACTCCAGGGTAAATTCTCCGCGGCCAAGGAACTCTTTATTGGTCCAGGCTTCGTAATCGGTGTAAGCAGCCAGGCGCGGAAACCATTGAGCGAAAAGGAAAATATCGTTGCCGCCTTCGCGCTCGTCATCCGGGAAGTGCTCAAAACCAGAGCGCGCCGATACGGCATTTTCTTCCAGCACATTAAAAGCAAAGTCCAATGAAAACTCGGTGCTTTGGCCAGGTTTCAAAGGCTGCTTCAAGTCGATACGCATTAGGGTGCCCACAATGGTGTGCTTCAGGGCGTCACCTTTGCCATCTTTAACATTGCTGATTTCAAAACCCAGTGGGCGATCAGCAAAAGCCTGCTGTTGACGTAGGAAGTCCATGGTCATTTTGGCGGGCTTGGAGCCAGACGCTGAATTGGTGACAGGACCACGTGTGCCAACACCGCCAAAGGTTTGTGTCATACGGGCCATGGAGTCATCTTTGAAGCGGTTCTGATCCAGGTAAACCCAAAGATATTTCAGTGTGTCAGGGGAGTTGTTGGTGTAAACGATCTCTTCTGATGCGGTAACACGACGCTTGTCCTCGTCTAAAGCAATACTGATTTTGTAGTCTACTTTTTGCTGCCAGTATTGATGGCCCGGCTCGCCAGCGGCGTTGCGATAAACATTGGGTGTTGGTAGCGATTCATCCAGTTGCCTGAATTTATCTTCAAAATCCCCTTTGGTCTGCTTGATAGCAGCCTGAGCTACACCGATGCTAAGCAGCAACGATGATGCGAGGGCAAATAGCGTGCGTGTTTTCATTAATTGTTCCTGGCGGGTTTTTAAGAATTGTTGGTGTTAATCTGTGACTTTATAACATAAGTGCCCTTAGTTTTGTAATCGTACCAGGAGAAATCTGCTTCAGACTGAAATAAATAACACTAACCTCTATTAAAACCGCTATGAGTAATAACCATTTAGCGCTTGTTTTAGAGCGGCTTTTTTGCCAATCTGCCAGCATCCCCGATTTCTTCTATTTGATGTGTTTAACAGGTTTATGACTGAATTTCAGTGGCAACGTGCCGTAATTAAAATTGGCAGCGCACTTATCGCGCCTGATGGACAGCGTTGCAGCGCTCGATACTTATTGGCAATTGCCAAATTCATTACCGAAAGTCGCCAACAAGGTAAAGAGGTGGTGCTGGTTTCTTCTGGCAGTGTAGCAGCGGGGCGCAGCCAGATCCCGGTTACCCATCAGCCTACTATTGCTGAAAAACAAGCGATGGCCGCTATTGGACAATCACAAATGATGGCCAATTGGGCGCGCTTTTTCGATTTTCCCTGTGCTCAGATTTTATTGACCTATGACGATCTCAGAGATCGTACTCGTTATGTGAATATCAAAAATACTTTGCGCGAACTATTGCAGCATCAGGCCTTGCCCATCGTAAATGAAAATGACAGCGTCGCCGTGAACGAAATTAAGGTGGGTGACAACGACAATTTGGGCGCTTACACTGCATTGGTGGCTCAGGCAGATACCTTGATTGTCTGTTCTGATATTGATGGTTTATACGATGCAGACCCTCGAAAACATCCAGAAGCACAATTAATTCCCGAGGTAGCTCAGATATCACCTGAAATTCACGCCTTGGCAGGGGGAGCTGGCACCTCAGTGGGCACAGGCGGTATGGTGACCAAATTACAGGCAGCCGAAAAATGTGCTCAAAGTGGTATTCAGACCCTGATTGTAAATGGCCGTGACTCCAAAACGTTTGATGCGCTGTTACAAGGGCGCTGTCCGGGGACCTTGTTCCGCGCCGCCGCATCTCAGGAAAAAGCCCGCTCCCAGTGGTTGCGCCATACTTTGAGCGCCAAAGGTTCAGTGGATATCGATGACGGTGCCTCTAATGCGCTGTTGCACAATGGGGCATCCTTGTTGCCTTCTGGGATTACTGCAGTTACCGGGCAGTTTAGTCCCGGTGAAGCCGTTAACGTACAGCATCAGGGGCAGGTTATTGCCAAAGGATTAGCACTTTACAGTGCGGAAGAAATGAAATTGATTGCCGGGTGCAATAGCCAGCAAATCCAGTCTCTGTTGGGCTTTACTTTAGGTGAGGCGGTAATTCACAGAGACGATCTTATTCTTTATCGCTAATAAACTTACAGGTGTAGTATGACATTTTCCGTTGCTCAAGCCGCAAAAGACGCAAAACTTGCCGCCCGAGATACCGCTAAACTCACAGACAAACAAAAAGCAGACGCACTGTTGGCAATTGCCGATGAGATAAACCACTCCGAAAGCAACATTCTTGAGGCCAACCATAAAGACCTGCAACAAGGCGAGCAAAACGGCTTGAGTGCCGCAATGTTAGACCGACTCAAGCTGGATTCAGCTCGTCTACAAGCTATTGCGAATGCGGTGCGGGAAATCGCTGCCCAACCAGACCCGGTGGGCAGTACCAGTGGCTCTCGAAAACTGCCTTCTGGTATTGAGGTAGCTAAGATGCGCATTCCACTTGGGGTTATTACGATGGTGTACGAATCGCGTCCTAACGTGACTATTGATGCCGCAGCGTTGTGTTTCAAAGCTGGCAATGCAGTGATTTTACGAGGTGGTAAAGAAGCGCTGCATTCTAATCTGGCATTAGCCAGCTGTATTCATCGCGCTTTTGCTCAGCAACAAATCCCCGCCGCTGCGGTTACGGTTATTCCCGACCCTGACCGCGCTATTATGAACGAGTTATTGACCCTGAGTGAGGACATCGATCTTATCATTCCTCGTGGCGGAGAGGGGCTGATCCGCTTTGTTACTGAAAACAGCCGTATCCCAGTTATTCAGCATTTTAAAGGCGTGTGTCATCTCTTTGCTGATGCGGCGGCAGACCTTGAAAAAGCCATCGCCATTCTGGAAAACGGCAAAACTCAGCGCACGGGTGTGTGCAATGCCCTTGAAACACTCCTGGTACACAAGGATATTGCCTCATCATTTATGCCGATGGTAGCCGAATTGTTTACTAAACACGGAGTTAAAGTGCACGCTTGTGAGCAAAGTAAAGCCTATTTACCTGCTGCAGATTTGGCCACTGAAGAAGATTGGCATGCCGAGTATCTAGCCTTAGAAATTGCCGTTAAAATGGTGAACGATTTTGAAGATGCCGTTGAGCATATTGCTAATTATGGTTCAGGACACACTGAAGTGATCGTCACTCAAGATATCTCGAGAGCAAAGCGCTTTGTACGCGAAATCAATTCCTCAGTCGTGATGGTGAATGCTTCTTCGCGCTTTTCCGATGGCGGCGAACTGGGCTTAGGTGCCGAGATTGGTATTTCCACCAGTAAGTTGCACGCTTATGGGCCAATGGGAGCAGAATCTCTCACAACTGAAAAGTTCGTGGTACAGGGAGACGGCGAAATACGCAGCTGATAACTGTTTACAGATGGCTGTTTTTTATCCCTGACAAGTTCTGGTCTGTAAAGGGCTAAACTGGGCTCAGATTAGCCTTTCTTTTCAAAAGGATACCCAATGTCCAATGGATTGTTGTTTTGTTTGTGTGCCTTTATCTGGGGTACAACCTGGTTTGCTATAACGTTTCAACACAGTGAGATGTCGCTGATCTACTCCGTAGGTATGCGTTTTTGTTGTGCGGCACTGCTGTTAGGTGTCTGGTGTTTCTGGCATAAACTGAACATGAAGTTTAGCTGGCGGGCTCACGTCAAAATGCTAGGTGCGGGATTCAGTCTTTACACCCTTGATTATGTATTTTTGTATTTGAGTCAGCAGTTTATTGTTAGTGCTTTGTTGGCGGTGTTTAGCGCCAGTGTTGTGTATTTTACTATTTTTCTGCGCCGCTTTATGTTGGGAAAACCAGTGCGAATGGAAGTGGTTATTGGTGCCGCCATTAGCGCTGTTGGCTTGTATTTACTGTTTTCCCCGGAGATGGAAGGGTTGACTGAGTCCAAAGGATTAACCCTTGGATTAATTTTCGCCACTATATCCTTCTTTTTTGCGGCAGTGGGTAATGTGATATCGGAAAACGCTCTATCTGAAGAAGTACCTGTGGTGCAATTTAATTTTTGGGCCATGAGTTATAGTTTGCTCTTTACCTTTGGCTATGCTCTGTACACTGATGAACCTTTTGTCTTGCCGGAGGCCAGCAGTTATTGGTTGACATTGGCCTATCTTGCTGTATTTGGCTCCGTTTTGGCATTTGGCGCTTACATGAAACTGGTGAAAAATCTGGGGGCAGATAAATCTTCCAATGTGATCTTGGTGTGTCCAGTAGTGGCTCTGGTGATATCTACGCTCTTTGAAAACTACCAATGGAGCATTATGGGGCTGACAGGAGTCGTTGCTATTCTTATCGGTAATGCTATTGCTATGGATAAACTCAAATTTAAAAAAAGGACAGGACCAGTTCATTCTCAATAGAGGGAATGCAATTGGCATTTTGCTTGTTTTGACCATATTAGCGCATGAGCTGTAACATCTTATGATGTGTCTGCGAACTTTTGTATGCGATATCGTGAAAAAGATCGTCTTTTAGGGAATAATACTGCACTGACGGACGTCGCAGTCATATCACTGAGTTCGCAAAATGGAACGTTTAATCTCGGTAGATTCGTCAATTTTGCACAAGAGTTTTGCAAAGGAATTTTACCAATGCTTACCAATCATCCAATGTATAAGGCCTCGCTTTTTTTATTTACTTGTCTGTTTCTTCAGTTTTCTTTTTCCGCAGGCGCGAAAATAGATTCCACCTTTTATCAACTGAACTCACAATCTGAGGATGTCAATTTTTTCATCACGGATGTGGCATCCAACGAACAGACAGTTTTTTTTATTGCTCTTGAGCGCTCTGATGCCTTTGGGGCTTCCAGTAGTAACTGGTTATGGCAGTTAGAGAAAGAAACGAACGATTATCGCAAAATAACCTTTTCGGGACCGGATTTACCCTATTCTGAGTTCTCAGATATCGAGGTGATAGGTGACAAAGCCTATTTCCTGGCCGAGGATGGCAGTGGTGTTCAAAAGCTCTGGAGCTACGATTTAGGTTGTGAGTGTGTATCAGTTGTGGATGGGGAATCCGAGCGCACTCGTTGGTTATTTCAGTTTAATCAGCAGCTGTTTATGCACAGCAGAGATGCGGATTCAACGGATTCAATCTGGTTGGTGGATTCGGACAATGATGCCCTCTCTTTGGCAGGCAGTGCCAGCCAGGAAGCATTAAGTGGTTCTTTTAGTGATTTTGAGTTTGGTGAGACGGCTTTTTATTTTATCGCCAACTCATCAGAGGATGAGACGCAGTTTTGGCAATATGATCAAACCCAAAACCAATTTTATGCACTTACACCACTCGACGAATTACTGGCACCGAATTCGGGAAGAACCAGCCCGCGATTGGTTAAAGTAGAGCAAAACCGCCTTTATGTGGATACCACCAATAGCACACCTGACCTTGAGTTCGAGGGAGAGCTATGGTCCCTGGATGTCAATGAAAACAGCCTTTCTAAAATAACCGACTTGTTTTTTAACTTTGATTGCGATGGTGATGACTCTCCTTCTTACAAGCGAGAGACACTGTTAGGCACCTCAGGTAACTACGTTTTTTATGTCAATATTGAGGATACCTCGGGGTTCAACCAGGTGGGTGGTGAGCTTCCTGGCTACCATGTCTGGCGCTATGATTTAGCCAGCGGTGATAAGGTACAAATCACCGATGCCGAGTTTCACATTGGCACCCATAGTTGGTGCGCATACAATCCAATTAATAACCTGTATGTCTCCGAGCAACACCTGTACTTCTCCTGGCGATCTGACTCGGTATACAGTTTTAACCTTGCCGACGACGTATCTGAAAGTCAGTTTACATACCTCGGTGATAAGCCGTCCGCTGATGGCGTAAAAATTAAAGACGATTTATTGTTCTTTGAGCCGCGCAGGTACACCTGGGGTAGTTCTCAGGCGTGTAATAAGGCCTTGGATCTTAAGACAAATACAATGCGCACCATTGACTATGGCGGTCAATCTTTGAGTTGTCGTGGTATGTTCCTTTTGGACAATGAGATCATCACTGTTGGTGGCACATCTTATGCCAATGAGCAGCTCTGGCGGGTGGACCAGGAACTGGTGGGGCAACAACTCACAGACATTCAGGGAACCCGATTTAGAGCTTCAAATGTAAATGAAGGCATCACTGTTGGTGACAAATTTTACTTGGTTGCCGATTCCGGAACCGAAGGACAAGGTTTATGGCGGCTTGGCCAAACGGGAGAGCCTGAACTTCTGGATTTTAATTCCGAAGCCATAATTTCCCCCTACCACAAAGAGTTTTTGCTGGAAAAAGCCATCAATCAGTATTTGTTTTTTAGTGTGCCGGTTGATGGCACCAAACATTACTTTCGACTGGACAGCCGCGATGACAGTATTGTGCCATTGGAGGACCTGAATGAGATTGCGCGGGACAGGGGGCTGCAACTATCGCTATTCCAACATTCCGGTGACAAGGTGTTTTTCAGGCACAGAAGTCGCAGTAATGTTTCACAGGTATTTTCTTATGACCTGCAAACAGCTGAAACTGGCACTTTGTTTTGGGGGGATGGCCAGGTCGCCTGGGTTGATGAAAACAATCTGTATTTATTCCGGGATGTGGATTTTTATTACGGATTGTGGCGTTGGGACAGAACTGCCAGAGAATATCATCAGATTGAGACGTCACCCATACAGGGATGCCAGAAAACCAAAATGGTTGAGAGTGTTGCATTCAAAGACAACCTCTATTTTTCTCGGTGGGGGGATGTAATGCGTTACAACCCAGAAACCGAGGATTTTGTGCAGCTGGGATGCGGTCATCACCTGTTACCGGCAGCGTCCCAATTGCTTGTAGTTAAAGAAGAGGGTTTTGTGGATGGATTTCGCCGCACCAGCCTCTGGCAGGTAAACAATGAACAAAATCAGCTGCAGCAAGTGAGCCCTGTGCGATTCAAAGACGACTGGGCATGGCTCAATGGCAATTTTTATTATGCCGGGCAAGGTGAAGACAGCAACTACGGCATTTGGCAGTACAATCCTGCTGAAGAACAATTAATACTACTGAATCATCTGGCAACGCTTGGCAGTGACGATACCACTGGTGATGTGACTGTACCTGGTTTGTTTAAAATCGCAGAGCTGAGTGGTGAGGTTTACTTTATCAGTTATATGCAATCCACTTATCAAGGACAAGTGAGCGACATGCAGCTTTGGCAAGGCGGGGTTGCTCAGCCATTGATGAATTTTGGCTATGGTACATTTGTACCAACTGATGTTCATTATATGTTGTTTCTGGAAGCCTTTGCCGGAGATCTGTTCTTACCGGGCACAGTGAATCAGCAGGGACAGCATTTCGAGTCTGCTTTAATCCGACTGGAGATTAATGGTGCCAGAGAGGCAATTAATCAGGATTTTGATGGGGATGGCGTGGCTGACATTGCGCTGCGAGACCCCTATCAACGCTCGTGGACGATTTATCAATCGTCAGATGAGCAAATTCGCGACGTTCAGTTTGGTTTGCGGGAGACCGATATTCCCGTTCCTGCTGATTATGACGGAGATGGTATCGTTGATATTGCGGTTAGAAGACCAGCCACAAAAATGTGGTATATTTTAAATTCCAGTAACAGCAATTATGGCAGTGATCGCCAGGATGGTATTCAGCGCATCCGCTTTGGTCTTGCAGAAGAAGATATTCCGGTGGTTGCCGATTATGATGGCGACGGCATTGCCGATTTAGCAGTGAGAAGACCTTCACTTCGCCTCTGGATCATTCGCCAATCCAGTAATGGAGAGATAATCGAAGTGAAATTTGGGCTGCGCAGCACGGATATTCCTGTTACCGGAGATTTTGATGGCGACGGTAAAGACGATGTCGCGTTTCGTCGTCCTGAAGATAAAACCTGGTACGTGAACAATTCCAGCGGTAGCAATTACAATAGTGACCGCGAAGACAGTATCCAGCGGATCCGTCTGGGGTTAGCAGAAGCAGACATTCCGGTACCAGCAGATTTTGATGGGGATGGTATTACTGATATGGCTGTTTGGCGAGCAAGTGCTAGCCGGTTCATTATCAGATTGTCAGACACGGGCGAGGTCGTTGAAAAGCTTTTTGACAGTGCTTCAGATGCTCTACCTATCGTAGCTGATTACAATGGCGACGGGCTAAGCGACCCGGCTGTGTACCACGAAAATACGGGTGCCATTGATATCATTTATTCTAGCGCCCAAGGAGACGACTCTCTGTTGCAGCTTACCGTTGCACCTTGGTTGTTTCCAGTCGCATCGCCCATATCGGAACTAATGCGATTAGTTGACGGGTTATGTGACTGTTAGGTGTTAACATACAAGGTTGGCCCCATTGTTCAATCGTTGCTGATTGTTTATTTAGCGGATGATATCATCCAGACACTGCATGATTTCCTGACTGGCGGCTTCCATTTTTTGCATGTGCGCCGATGCGCCCTGTTTGTCGTCTTTTTTAAGATACTCCAGGGCCTTTACACCATTTTCGTGCAAAGCTCGATGAGGGCGTTCCAGCCGCTGAAATGCCGGAACCTTTCCATACGTGTCTCGTCCTGTGCCCTCCATCCAACTTCCCAGTCGACACGACACCTGATCCGCCACATCCGCGCTGGTTTTGTTGCTGGTGCCGAAGGCAATGGCGTAGATATCTCCCTTCCAGACGATATGATCTAATTTCACAGTTTGGATGAAAGAGCGAATCGCGGCATCTTGTATAACATTTTTCATTTTATTGGTTTGCTCAACAATGGTGCCATAAAACTCATTGAGTTTGTCGACACCGTCAGCAAGCGACTGATTGTTACTCTGAATATCATCCACTGTCGTCACGGTTTCGCTAGTCGAACTGATGATTTTCCTCACAAGTTCGGCCACTTCATTGGCGGATTCACTGGTATTATTAGCCAATGAGCGTACTTCATCCGCAACAACGCTAAACCCTCTACCGGCATCACCGGCTCTGGCTGCCTCGATGGCGGCATTAAGGGCTAGCAGGTTGGTTTGATCGGAAATTGAAGAAATGGTCGTCACAAAGGAGTTAATATTGTCGGCCATCTCTGACAGACCACTAATATTGGTGGTCATATTCGACATCTTGCCGGTAAGTCCCGCCATGCCTGATACGATATTATCCAGAGCGCCGCTAGCTACATCAAATAAATCGTTGATTTCGGTGACAGATTGGCTCTCTGTTTCAATGCGCTCAAACGAAGCTAATACCGTTTCTCTGATCCCCTCTACCTGACTAATGCAATCAAGCGCTGAGCGCAACATACTGTCTTGATGATTCTCTTGAGTTTGTATTGCTCCCGAAGCCAGGTCTGATTTAAGCTCCTCCAGCTCACGACGCAGTAACTCGTTTTCATCTAGCGCTGCCGCCAGGTCTTTATTCAAGCGTGCTTTGTCTTGAGCAAGTTCGTCGTAAGTGGATTTGAGTACCAGCATTAAAAATCTCGATTGTTGCGAAAGTCTTTAAAGATAGCTCAATTTAATCAGAATGGTATAAACATCCTTTTGCCAAGCACCATAAAACTCCGTATTTTCCTACAGATTCTTGATCTTTTGTTCCAACTCCCATTTGGGCTCGGTGACAATTTTTTCCAAGTTTTCGACACGGGTTTTCAGCTGCAGATAATCAGCGTCAGTGTATTTCTGAGGTTTTTCTTTGAAAGGCGAAGATACCTCCATATTCATCCACTTTACAATTTGCATATTGTATCTGCTGTCCAGCCAGTAACCGAAAACACACAGGGCTAAAATGCCGACAAATAGTAAGGTAAAAATCAATAAGTCCATGATTAACTCCAAGGTTGATTAGGATTTTGAAATTAGTAGTGTTCATCTCGTCTGATTTGTTACAAACAAAACGAAAAAAGTTTATTTTTTAGTTTTTGTAATAAAATTGGCGCTCTACATACTAAAGCCTGTATCAGAAATAAATTAAGCGCGACATGGACCCAATACATATCGAACAAGTATTACAGGACTATGGTCCGCTGTTTAGCCGAATGGCGGGTAGCTATGAGAGTAATCTGGCAATGCGTCAGGAGTTGACTCAGGAGATCGCGCTCCACGTTTGGCAGGCTCTTGCTGGTTTTCGCGGCGATGCCCAGTTAAAAACCTATGTGCTCAAAATAGCCCATAACCGCTGTGTTCAACATGTACTTGCTGAGAGCAAGCGACCCAAAGCCGATTCATTGTCTGAAGAAGCTTTACCGTTGACGTCAAAACCTCTGGAAGCTGAACAGCAACTAATGTTGGATAAGTTGTTGGGCGCAGTACGCAAATTGCCGCTAAAACACAGGCAGCTCATTACCCTTTATCTCGAAGGTATGCAATATAACGAAATTGCTGAAATATGTGGTGTTAGTCAATCCAATGTTGGTGTCACCATTAATCGCATCAGAAAACACTTATCCGAGGTGTTGCACAATGAATAATCAAAATGATCCGCTTTCTAATTTATGGCAAAGTCAGCCGGTACAAAGCATTGATGTCAAAGAATTAAAAGCGCTATGGAAGAAGAACCGCCGCAAGCAATGGTTGTGGGCACTGTCAGATGTTATTGGCTTACTGGCCGGTGTCATAATGTGTGGTTACTTCCTGCAAACGGAAGACAATTTGTTCCGTCAGATCTGGCTGGGGGTATTCTTGGTGCTGATTATCGTGGTAACACCCTGGAGCTTGCGTTTACGTTTGGCCAGCTTGCGCTCAAACGTTCCTACCAATGAGTACTTGGGTCGTTTGATACAGCAAAAAATCAACAATATCTGTATCGCCAGAATGTGTATCTGGATGGGAATTTTTATCGCGTTGTTTTTCTCCCTCTGGTCCATCGCCTATTACTTTTATTACCAACCCGTACCTTATGAATACCTGATAAAGGTACTGAAAGGAACCGGCCTGATTGCTGTTATGTCGCTATTGATGGGCTGGTGGGCACGCTATGAGATAAATAAAAATAGCAAGTTGCTTAAACGCTATCAGTCGCTAAAAGAAGAAGCCTGAATCGCCAGGTGGCCATTATGACATATTAATCTTCGGGAATTTTAAGCTTGCGTAGCTTTAATCTGATTTTTAGCGATCGCGTAGTGAGCAAGATTTCCCTCAGGGAGAGCAGTAAGGCCAATATTAATACTGCTAATGCGAGAATAAAGGTAATGGAGATCATTAAAGATAATTGAATAGTGTATATATGACTGATAAACAGGGTTGTTATCACCACACACAACAACAGGGCGGTCAAAGTATAGAGGCTGAAAGCTTTATTGATGAGCGAGATGCGTTTCCACAAAAAACGCAGCTCTTCAGATTGGACTTTCTTGATAGCAACGTCTGTTGCATCTTGTAAACTATTTTCTAATTCACGGGCCCTGTCCATAACTCGCATTAAGCGATTCGAAGCAACACCCAGCAAAGCTGCAATGCCTGTTATCAAAAACACCGGCGCAACGGCGGCCTGAATGACCTGCCCTATATGGATGATCTCTAATACCTGTCCCGACATTATTCCTCTATTTTTAAACTGGCAGTGTGCCTGTTATTGCTCGGCACCCAATGCTTTAGCTCGCTTTTGACGTTCATCAAGGTTCTCTTGTTTGGTGGGATGCCAAGCTTCCAGTTCTGACTCTATCATTTGCGCAAGTAACTGAATATGAACGTCATCGCTATTGAGACAAGGGATGTATTCATAGCGCTTGCCGCCCGCTTCGAGGAAGTAGTCACGATTTTCCTCACCAATTTCTTCAATGGTTTCCAGGCAGTCTGAAGAAAAGCCAGGGCAAACCACCTGCACGGATTCTACGCCTTTTTTGGGCAGTGCCTGGAGCGTGTGATCCGTATAAGGTTTAAGCCATTCTTCCCGGCCAAAACGAGACTGAAAGGTGGTCATGTACTGATCTTTATCCAGCTCCAGGTATTCTGCGATTAAACGCGATGTCTTGTAGCACTCACAGTGATAGGGATCTCCGTTAGTGAGATAGCGTTTGGGGATGCCGTGGTAGGAAAATAACAGCTTGTCGGTCTTGCCGTGCTTTTGCCAATGTGCCTTTATCTTGTCTGCCACGGCAGCAATGTAGTCAGGGTTGTCGTGATAATGACTGATAAATTTGAAATCTGGTAGCCAGCGTCTTTGGGTAAAGTCTTGTGCAATGGCGTCAAAGGTACTGCCTGTAGTGGAAGCGCAGTACTGTGGGTAGAGTGGTAGTACCACCAGTTTGCGCACCCCTTGTTGGAACATTTTGTCCATTACCGAGGAAATCGAAGGGGTGCCATAACGCATGGCATAGTCAATAACAACGTTATCACCGTATTTTTCGCCTAGCACTTTTTCTAATGCAGTACATTGGTTTTGGGTGTGCTGCATCAGTGGTGAGCCTTGTTCAGTCCAAACTGTGGCATAGGCTTTAGCACTGCGGGCTGGGCGGATATTTAGAATGATGAAATTTAATATACACCACCATATCAGGCGCGGCACTTCCACTACTCTTGGGTCGGATAAAAACTCTTTTAGATAGGGCTTGAGCGCTTTTTTCGTTGGTGCATCCGGTGTTCCAAGGTTGGTAATTAAGACACCTGTTTTATCTTGTTGAGCGTGGCTAAAGTGCTGACTGTTTTTATACTTCATTGCAGATTCATAACTAACGGTTTACAAGCGATACGCAATCGGCAGCGCTTTGGTTTTGCCTTGCACGAAAAAAGACGAAGGCATTGCCTTCGTCTTTGTCGTTTATGGATTGTAGTAGGTGGCGGCACCCGGCCCTACTGGCATCCCCAGCAAGAATACCCAAATATAAAACAGGGCGGTCCAGCCGACGATATAAACTAAGGAGTAGGGCAGCATGGTGGCGATTAACGTCCCCATCCCCAAGTCTTTTTTGTAGCGGGCTGCCACGGCTAATATTAAACCAAAATAGCTCATCATAGGCGTTATGAGGTTGGTAGTGGAATCACCAATTCGATAAGCCGCCTGGATAACTTCTGGTGCGTAGCCTACCAGCATCAGCATGGGGACAAAAATCGGTGCTGTCACCGCCCATTGTGCTGAAGCACTGCCCAAAGACAGATTGACCAAACCACACATCAGGATAAACAGGATAAAAATAGACGGGCCATCCAATCCGGCTGCCTGTAAAAAGGCAGCGCCTTTTACTGCTAGCACGGTACCAAGGTTGGTCCATTTAAAGAAGGCCACAAACTGTGCAGCAAAAAATACCAAGGTGATATATAAGCCCAGCGAGCTCATGCTCTTGGCCATGGCGTTGATTACATCTTTGTCATTTTTCATGGTGCCGGCAACACGGCCATAGACAAAGCCAGGAACAGCAAAAGTGATAAAGATAAAGGCAACAATGCCTTTTAAAAATGGTGAGCCCGCGACTGCGCCAGTTTCAGGATGACGCAAAATGCCATTTTCCGGAACGATAGTGAGTGCTAGCAATACGCAAAGACCCAAGAACGCCAATCCTGCCATTTTTAAGGCTTTCTTTTCTTGTGCGCTTGGCTTTTCAATTTTCGGCTGCTCTAGCTCAACAGCGGCTTCACTGGGGTCATACTTACCCAACCGCGGCTCAACGATTTTTTCAGTGACAAAGGCGCCCATGAATGCCACTGCGAAGGTTGAGATGAACATGAAGTACCAGTTGACTTCGGGTCCTACAGTATACTCGGGATCTATCATGTGGGCTGCCGCCTCGGTTATCCCCGATAGCAGTGGATCAACCGTACCTAATAACAGGTTGGCGCTGTATCCCCCGGATACGCCTGCAAAGGCGGCTGCCAATCCAGCAATGGGGTGACGCCCAAGGGAATGGAATATCATTGCCGCTAGCGGTATCAGTACCACGTAACCCAATTCAGAAGCGGTGTTGGAAATTATCCCTGCAAAAACCACCACGACGGTTACCATTCTGGGGGAGGCATTGACCACCATGGAACGCATGGCAGTTTGTAACAAGCCACTGTGCTCTGCTACCGATACACCCAGCAGTGCCACCAATACGGTGCCTAATGGTGCAAATCCGGTAAAGTTAGTGACCAGTCCGGTGACGATGCGTTGCAGCCCTTCGGCATTCATTAGTGAAATAACTTCGATGACGCCATCGGCTTCACGGCCTTTGGCTCCCTCTGGACGGGGATCCATAACGCTGACATCGAAGTAGCCCAATATACCGCTCAACAACACGATAAACAGGGCGAACATGGCGAACAAGGTAACAGGGTGGGGGAGCAGGTTCCCCAGCCACTCAACTGTGGCTAAAAATCGGGAAAACAAGCCCGATTGTGACTCAGCGGCGGCGCCAGACGGCTTCTGATTATTATTTTCCGCTTGAGTGGTGTCGTTAGATGTACTCAAAACTCATCCTCGTAGCTGGTCACGCCAATGGGCGTGATCGTTACTCTTTTAATTTTAGGCAACGAGAGTAAGCATTTTTACTGGCTGAGTCCAGTTTCCATAGTGTTTCCACCATGGAAACTGGCGATTTGTTTACACTTTAGGTTGTTGTTCCAGCAATTGTTGTACAGCTTCTCTATCACAGAGTGTAAAGAGCAGTACTACGGTTCCGGGCTTAGCCAATTCCAGTGCCATTTGAGCACCAGCCAATGGCGACGCTGAAAACAGAATTTTATCTTCCTCAATACCCGTTTGCATCAGAAAGTGTTTTGATAGCCCGGGCACTTCGCCGGGCTCTCTACCACGCAAGTATTTACCAACTTCCGAGGTAATGTAAATTTCTGCATCTAATCCCGCAACGGCTTCAGTCAGATGCTGTATCTCGGCATCAGTACGGTCACCGGCATGGCCAAACATTACAATGCGTTGGGTGGCAGGGATTTTACTGGCCATAGCCACTACGGCTTTCATGCTGTGCTCATTATGAGCAAAATCAACGATATATTTTGCCTCATTGATATCATACAGGTTACCGCGACCGGGATTATCTTGGGCATTACTGGCAAATTGCTGTAAACCCGCGATGATATGCTGTCGCTCAAAACCCAAAGCAAAACACAAACCGATAACGCCGAGCGCATTTTGGATATTGTGGTGAGCGTGTCCGCCAAATGTCATGGGGACACTGTCGATGGCACACAATCTGTCTAAGGTTTTACCGTTAAAATACACGAGATCGCCGCGATGGCTGAATACCGCAGGTTCACCATTAGTTAAGTTTTCCTGCACCAGATAATTATTTTCTGACTCGCTAAACCAGCAAATTGTGCCTTTGTAATGTTGAGACTGTGCTACTGATAATTCGTTATCGGCGTTGAGTACTAATGTGCCTGTATTGTCTAGCCCTTTCGCCACAACAAATTTGGCTTCGGATAATTCCTCTACGGTATCGATACCGTATTGCCCTAAATGATCGGCGGCCACATTGGTGACAAGCGCAGCATCGACGCGATTTACCGGTAAGCCACGACGCAAAATTCCGCCACGAGCCACTTCTAAAAAGGCGATCTCCGTGCGGGAATCTCGCACCAGCATGCGCGCACCACCGGGGCCAGAATAATCCCCGGTATCAATAATATGTTCGCCCACTTTTATAAAGTCAGTAGAAGTGACGCCGGCACTGAGCCCGGCACATTTTGCGATTTGAGCGGCAAGTCGTACGCTGGTGGACTTACCATTGGTGCCAGTGATAAAAGCCAGTGGCACATCCTGATATTTTGACCAGCAGATGGCGTCACTATCGGGGAGTTCTTTTACTGGCCAGGTATCTACGGTAGCTCCCATACCCAAGGACAGATAGTCATCATCTGTGATGCATGTGACCCCTTTTTCATGGGCACATTGAATTATCTGCAACAGTTTGGGATTCACTTCACGCTGTAATTCCTCTTTGAGCTTGGCAATGATTGCGCCTTTGTCAGGGTGCTCTTCTTTGCGCAGCTCGGCTACCACTATCTCCCATGCGTGTTGGGCCAGTTCACAGGCGGTATAGAGGGCATCCATGGGGGCACTAATGGCCATGCTGATGCCGTGGGTATGAATACGGTAGGTGCTTTGCGCCGCTGTCCAGCCCAATTCATCACACAGCGATTTGGCTTGATTTTGCCAGGTTTGCGCCACCTGATGTTTATCAACTTCATCCACAAACACGTCAATAATTGCGCCGGGAAAATTCCACAGTAAATTGGGCCCCGTTAAACGGCGCGATTCGTCCAGTTCCAGTTTCATAGTCTATTCGTCCGGTTCAGTAAACGAGAGGCTAGTCAGCCTCTTCGTCATGCTCCATAACAATACGCACACCGCGCTCATCCGACACCATTTTTTGTCCCGCGGTGAGTTCGTATTTGTGCTCTTTGGGCTCAAATAACTTTTCCGGGAAGTCTTGGGAAGGTGTACTACTTTGAGAAGTCTCGGTTTTGTTAACGTCATTAAAGTGCACAATCTGCTTCCAGCAGCGGGAGATGTTGTCACCCAGCACAATCAATAAGTCGCCTTCCTTGCTCATCTGTAAACCGGTTTCAATGGCAGTTTGTTCATCCGGGATAATCTGAATGGCCTGCTCCGGAATACCCTCGGCTTTGAGCTGTGTGGCTAATAGTGTGGGGATTTCATCAGGACCGCGACCACGTCGGTCGTCGTCGGCCTTACAGATGAATTCATCAAAGCCTTGAGCGGCAATTTTCGCAGCTTCGATGACATCTTCATCCCGTCTGTCACCGGGCATCGCCATAACAATGCGGCGTTTGCCCTTAATTTCCAGACGCATGGCCAGGTCGGTTATGGTTTGAATGGCCGCCGGGTTGTGAGCATAATCCAGTACCACTTTGAATGGATGTTCATCAAATACATTGAGGCGCCCCGGTGCCTGGAAAAAAGAGGTATTGAAGGTTCTTAGTCCTTGGCGAATATCGTCTAAAGACGTATCAAAGGCGTAGGCCATACCCGCCGCAAACATAGCGTTTTGCACATTGTGCATGGCTTTACCTTCGATGGTTGCGGGGATCAGGTGGGTCCAAAGTAGCGGAATGTGCGCACCCTTGTCATATATGGTGATCATATCGCCGTTGATGCCTTTTTCCAGCACCACCGCCATACCACCAGAGCGAATATGCTCTCTCACCAGACCGTGGCCTGAATCTGTGGTGATGTAACAGAAACGTTTTGCCTGACAGTAGTCTGCCATTTGCAATACCAGCGGGTCATCGGCATTCAGTACCGCACAATCTTTGGCAACTTCCACTACAACCCGTTTAATCTGGGCTAAATCTTCGAGGGTGTTGACGCCGCGCTGTCCCAAGTGATCAGCACTAATGTTCAGACAAGCCCCCACATCACACCAGTTATAACCCAGGCCGCGTTTTACGATACCGCCACGAGCAGTTTCCATGATGGCAAAATCTACATTGGGATCGCGCAATACAATTTGTGCCGATGTGGGACCGGTCATATCCCCCTTAACGGTTAAATGGCCATCAATATAGACCCCGTCGGTGGAGGTCATGCCGGTGGTAAAGTTGGCTGCTTTCATGATGCTGGCCAGCATTCTGGAGGTGGTGGTTTTACCATTGGTACCCGTAATTGCTGCGATGGGAATTTTTGCCTGACTGCCCGCCGGGAACAGCATATCCATCACTTTACCAGCCACATCACGCGATTGTCCCTCACTGGGAGCAACATGCATTCTGAAGCCGGGAGCGGCATTACACTCGCATATACCACCACCAATTTCTTTATAGGACTTACTGATGTCATCAGTGAGAAAGTCCACACCACCCACATCTAAACCGATAGCTTTGATAGCCCGTACCGCCATATCTCGGTTATCTGGGTGCACTATGTCCGTAACGTCAATTGCCGTACCCCCAGTGGACAGATTGGCGGTCGAGCGCAAATAAAATACTCTGCCCTCTTCCAATACGGATTCTGGCGATAATTCGGCCTCTTCAAGCAAGCGTTGGGCCTGATTATCCAACTCCAGGCGAGTGAGCACCTTTTCATGACCGATACCACGACGAGGATCTTCATTAACGATATCCACTAATTCGCTGATGGTATGTTTGCCATCACCCACCACATGACCGGGGACTCTTTTTGCCACCGCTACCAGTTCGTTGTTCACCACCAGCATGCGGTGATCAAAACCAGTAAGGTAACTTTCTACTAAAACCGCGCGGCTGGTGCCAAACTTTTGCGCTTCGGCAAATGCTGTTTGCACTTGCTCATCAGACGTTAAATTAATACTGACGCCACGGCCATGATTGGCATTAAGCGGCTTTACCACAACCGGGTAACCGATGCGTCTGGCAGCTCTCACTGCCTGGCGCTCACTGTAAATCATATGTTGAATCGGAACAGGTAAACCAAGATCACTCAATAAATTGTGGGTGTCTTCTTTATCGCAAGATATCTCTACTGCAATGTGACGGGTTTCGCTGGTAACGGTAGCCTGAATACGCTGTTGATATTTACCGTGTCCAAATTGAACCAGGCTATATTTGTTCAGACGTAACCAGGGGATATCACGCTCTTCTGCGGCTTTTACCAGAGAGCCAGTGCTGGGGCCAAACTCTTTACGCTGGGCAGCCCGCACAAAAGACTGTAATTCGTCGCTGAAGTCAAAATCATCTTCGTAGTCAAATGGCACTTGCTGTTTTACTGGCTCAGGTAACAAGTGCATGAGTAGCTTCATGGCTAGCTCACCTGCTGCCAGGCCGACATCTCGTTGCTTGTATTCGTACACCACGTTGTAGCAACCGTGTTCGCCAGTACCGCGGGTTTTTCCGAAGGTAACCTTAGAGCCAGCCAGGTCTTGCAATTCGAGAGCAACATGCTCCCAGATATGTCCCATCCAGGTACCTTCGTCTTCCCGGAGGCGGCGCACAAGTCCACCTTCAACACCATAAGAGCAACCGTGACTGTGCAAACTAGGCACTGCTTCTAACAAACCATTGATAAACTTTTCGCCTAATTTTGCCGATGGCCAGTTTTCTAATTCACCCAAATTTATCTGATGGCGAATAACGGGAAAGTTGGCATAAACATTAGGGCCAACATAGACATTAGAAGTGGTAATTTTCATTGGGTCGTACGTCCTTATTTTCCGCATGTTGGAAAAGTGCGAGGGTGTGCAAAGATGATGATTTATTTGGCTACAGAAAAAAGTCTGTAACAGCACTAGGTATAAACAAAAAAAGTGGCGAATGCCACTTTTTTCTGATGATTATCGCGCTCTGCTCAGTAAGCAATCAATCGATATGGGCGATGCGATTACTGATATCGTATCGAGCGCCAGAAGCCAGAATGTGTACTTTGAGATTGAGCAAGGTCAGGGCTTCACCACGACGCGCTTCAGCCATGGAGGAATACTCAATATCCGATGGGTCAACTACTGTGATGGCGCCACTGCCTACCACGGTAAAAATGTTGTCTTCATCAATGAATGCCGCAGTATTTTCGTCAAGGCCTACACCCACTAAAAAAGGGTTGTAAGAAACGGCACTGAGTAACCTTGCGAGGCGATTGCGCTCGTTAAAGTGCTGATCTACTACGACAGTATTGATGAGCCCCATACCGGGTGCCAGGTTTACACCATCTTCGGTGGGCACAATACCCACGTTTCCGCCGGCGATCATGTGCTGCGAAATAATGGCCGCACCAGCGGATGTTCCACCTACATGAGCGCCACGAGCATTAGCCTGGCGAATCGCTTTCGCTACTGGCGTGCCACCTAAAATGGTAGATAATCGCAGTTGATTACCGCCGGTGATAAAGATAGCGGTGGCATTTTCAATAATATCCAGATGAGTTTCATCTTGGGCATCTGAGCGCTCTGCAATTGGTAAAGAATCTGCTTGCCCAGCACCCAGATCGCGGAATAAGGTCTCATAACGGGAGCCAGTATCTTCCAGTCTTGATGCGGTGGGGATAACACAAATTTTTGCTTCACGGCCGCCAGCCAGTTCTACAAATTTACTGAGAATTTCCGGGTTATCGATTTTTTCTTCTGCGCCGCCTATCGGAATTACATAGCCGCGCTTTTGTCCGTCTACTGCTGGTGATGGCATGTTCAAACCTCAAATGTACCTTTTTTAATTTGTTCGCCATTGAACTTGTGCCAGCGTCCTAGCGCCATTACATGGTCAATGTCGTCTTGTTTTGTATTGAGCACTATCAGATCGGCGTCGCCGTTCACTGTTAGTTGCCCTTTGTTAGGAAGTTGCAAAAGGTTTGCAACGTTTTGACTGAAAAAGGGCAAAATCTTATCAATAGATTGCCCTTGTTGAAGTAACTGAAAAAATATCGCCGTCATGGCTTTTGAGGTGGCAAAGTCCATCTTGGTGAGTTCACCCTGCTGATTAAAACAAGGCAGGCATCCGCCACCGTCAGAACTGATGGTGAGTTTATCCGTGGGAAAGCCTTGCTCAAGGAAGTGCAATATAGCTTCATCAGGTTCGTAGCCGTCGGGGCCGGTTTCAAAGGCGGTGATGTCAATCCAACAGCCTTTTTGTGTTAATTCACAAGCCTCTTCAAACAATGCGCGGCGGCGATTAACGTGCGTTGGGTTAAAGGTGCGCGCCGGAATTTCAGTTTCCTGCAACGCGCGTCGAACCAAGCTTAAACCGCGTTCACCATCGCCCAGGTGTAAGTGCAGTACGCCGGCTTTGCCCGTCATTAAACGTGCCACGTGGCATTCCGCGGCTACTTTTATCAGCTCGTCAAAGGTTGGTTGGCTGGAGCGGTGATCACTTATGGCAAGTTCGCCCACGGCAATAACAGGTTCGATAAATACGATATCTGACTTTACTGAGCCAGTGAGCGTAGTAGGCGGTAGGTGATAACCACCGGTGTAACACCAGGCCGACAAGCCTTCTTCTCGCAAGGCATATACCTGTGCCACCACTGACTGGGTATTACGGGTAACGTCATCTGTGCCTAATAAGCCTACAACTGAGGTGACTCCTGCGCTGGTAAAATGACTCAAAGGCACCGGAGGTACTCGTGTAGCAAAACCGGCTTCGCCGCCACCGCCGGTAATATGAGTATGGGCATCAATAAAACCGGGGAGCACAGCTTTTCCGGTTAAATCAATTTCTTGCACCGTCAGGCAGTCTGATAGTTGCGGCAAATCCTCGCCTATGTACAGAATCTTTTTGCCGCAAATTAGTATGTTTTTTAAGCCCAATGCCGCAGGAGCAAAAACGTTAGCGTTGCGTAACAATGTGAATTGACTGGATGTAGACATGCTTGGGCCTTATTTTACGGGGCTGCAATCGTAAATCAGTTATTTTTGGTTGCAAGTACTTTCGTGCATAAAATATGCATAACAAAATGATACGACGCTATTTTGTCAACTCTGCGGAACTCATGCCATTAAGATTGTAGTGCAAAGTTTAAGGCATGGGTGAAGTTTTAGTCTGGCACGCGGCTTACCAGGAGAGACATTTGAGTTTTGGGCAGAGCTGCCGATAGACAAGCTAACGAATTGAAGAGATATACCATGAAAAGATTACTGTTGTTGCTTTTGGGATTTTGGGTGGGTGCCGTTAATGCGCAGTCACAGATAAAAGCGGTGCAACTTTACTCTCAAGATGAATTGTTACGGCTGATCAATCGCAATGAGCATCTGTCTCGCGTGGTATTGGATGATTGTCAGTTGGTGCAAGATATAGAAGCTCGTGCTGAGACATTAAAAGTGCCAGCCTACCAATTTCTTTGGGGGGACATGTTGGCTTGGGGTGTGTGTGTTGAGGCTGACCCTGAACGCGGTGTTCCGTTAATGGAAGAAGCGGCAATGCAAGGTTTAGCACCGGCAATGGAGCAGTTAGGTCGCTATTATGCTGCTGGCAAGCTTGTTCAAAAAGATATCCCGCGTGGCATCGTGTACCTTCGCGAAGCCGGCTCTTTGGGTAACCTCAAAGCGCAAATCCAGCTGGCAGAACTATTCATTGAAGGGCACGGCAGCCCATACGATTATGAAGATACCTATCATTGGTTGTACAACGCCATTACTAATGATGAAAAGTTACATCAGAAAATTGCCGATTGCATGGCGTCACTAGAAGAACTCATGCATCCCAAGAGTGTGCGTCGTGCCAGACGACCTCTGGAGTCTTAACCGGCCATAGCCAGTTGAATCTACAAATTTAATTCTTATGTAGCAATGCAATCTTTGGGCATGTTGATATACTGAGAGGCATAATACAGCCAGGGAGCTGCTGCTCCGTCGAGAGATATGCAAGACGATCCATACTACGCCAGGGAAAAGGCCAA
Organism: Planctobacterium marinum; assembly: GCF_036322805.1. Taxonomy (GTDB): domain Bacteria; phylum Pseudomonadota; class Gammaproteobacteria; order Enterobacterales; family Alteromonadaceae; genus Planctobacterium; species Planctobacterium marinum_A. Next base: position 674,521 of record NZ_AP027272.1, read on the forward strand.
ATACGAACAACCTGTTGCTTCCAGAGAATACATTCTGCAGCTCATTAACGACGCCGAGCGCGCGCTGTCGTTTCTCGATATTTGCCACAAAGTTAACGCTAACGATGAAACCAGCCGCATTGCGGTGCAGCGACGTTTAAGGGCAATGGAGCGAGAAGGGCAGGTCATCTTCAATCGCCAGAAACGCTACGAAGTGGGTTCGGTTATTACTCACGTTACCGGCTCGGTGATTGGTCACCGCGATGGCTTTGGATTTTTAAAGCGCGATGACGGTGAACGGGACCTGTACATCTCTGGCGGTCAAATGCAATTTTTGTTGCATGGTGATAAGGTCGCTGCCGTTGCGGGTAAGAAAGACTCAAAAGGCCGTATCGAAGCCAGGAATATCGAAATTGTAGAGCCTCGAGATGAGCCAATTGTCGGTCGCTTTTTTATGGAAAGCGGTGTGGGTATTGTCATCCCGGACGACAGTCGTTTACGCTTTGAACTTATTATCCCCCCAGAACGCGTTAATGGTGCGAAACAAGGTCATGTGGTTGTGGCCGAAATGACACAGCGCCCGCGCAAGCGAGTATCGCCGATAGGGCGAATCATTGAAGTGTTAGGTGAGCACATGGCGCCTGGTATGGAAATTGAAATGGCGCTGCGCAATTTTGATATTCCCCATGCATGGCCTCTTAAAGTCACTAATGAAATCAGTGGTTTGGGCGAAGAAGTCAATGAGGCTGCTAAAAAAGGCCGTATTGATTTACGTCAACTGCCCTTAGTTACAATTGATGGTGAGGATGCGCGAGACTTTGATGACGCAGTATTTTGTGAGCCGCAAGAAGATGGTGGCTGGCAGCTGTGGGTAGCCATTGCTGACGTGAGTTATTACGTTCGCCCTAAAAAAGCATTGGATGATGAAGCGCAAAATCGCGGTACCTCCGTGTATTTTCCCGAGCAAGTGGTACCTATGTTGCCAGAAGTGCTGTCAAACGGCCTTTGCTCATTAAATCCTAATGTCGACAGACTTTGCATGGTGTGTGAGATGAGCATTAGCCCATCCGGCAAATTGCAAGGCTATCAGTTTTACGAAGCGGTGATGAACTCTCACGCCAGGCTTACCTATAATAAAGTGTGGGCCATATTAGAGGGGGAGCCGGAGCTATATAAACGCTATTTTGATCATGTGCCTCATCTGCAAAACCTTTATAAGCTCTATAAAGCACTGAAGAAATCCCGTGCCGAACGCGGAGCTATTGAGTTTGAAACCCAGGAAACCAAGTTTGTATTTAATGCCGAGCGCAAGATAGACCACATCGTGCCTGTGGTACGTAACGATGCTCATAAGATCATTGAAGAGTGCATGATCATGGCTAATGTGGCCGCGGCCGACATGTTGCAAAGCAACAAAGCCGAGGGATTGTACCGCATTCATGAGGAGCCCAGCGAGGAGCGCCTGAAGTCGTTTTTGAGCTACCTCTCAGAAGTGGGGATATCCCATGGCCTGACGGGTAAAGCGACACCGAAACAGTTTTGCGATGTGGTGAAGAAAATTCAGGGGCGACCGGACCAGGAACTCATCCAGACCATGTTGCTGCGTTCCATGCAGCAAGCGATTTACGATCCGGATAACGTCGGCCACTTTGGTTTAGCACTGGAGGCCTATGCGCATTTTACTTCGCCCATTCGTCGCTATCCCGATTTAGTGGTGCATCGGGCTATTAAAGCCATCTTAGACAAGCAGGCACAGCGCAAGAGTAAAACCGGCGGATATGCCTACAACGAAGATGAAGTTGGCATGTTGGGCGAACATTGCTCCATGACCGAACGCCGGGCCGATGATGCCACGAGAGATGTATCAGACTGGTTGAAATGTGAGTTTATGCAAGCCCATGTGGGGGACTCATTTGAAGGGGTTATCGCTTCGGTAACCAACTTTGGCTTTTTTGTGCGCTTATCCGAATTCCACATCGATGGTCTGGTGCATATCACCACATTGACTAATGATTATTATCAATACGATGAAACCCGTCAGTATTTAATTGGTGAATCTGGTGGCACGATATTCCGACTGGGTGATCAGGTAGAAGTCAAAGTTATCGCTGTGAACCTTGATGAGCGAAAAATCGATTTTGTTTTGGATATGCCATTACCAACGCGCAAATCTCGCCGGGCTTCTAAGGCGAAATCTGGCAAATCTGACCAGCTTAAAGCGAAGCGTATTGCTGCTAAAAGCAGTCGTAAAAAGCCCGGTAAAAAAGCGGCGAGTGGCGCTAAAACGTCCAGCAGTAAAAGTAAAAAACGAGGAAAATAGATGGCACAGCAAGAATGGTTGTACGGGCTTCATGCACTGGAGGCTGTGGTAGCCAGAGAGCCGGAACGTCTGATTGAACTATATGTTCTGAAAGGCCGCGATGATGAAAAATTACGTAACATTATTAACCAAGCCAGACGCTTTGGTGTTGCGATACAATTTTGTCAGCGCAAGGTATTAGATGACAAAGTTAAAGGCGAGCAACATCAAGGGATTGTTGCCAAAGCTAAGCCGGGACGAGTGCTGGACGAAAAAGATCTCGATGAGATCCTGGAAAAACAAGACAACCCTTTTATTCTGGTGCTGGATGGGGTGACGGATCCGCACAACTTGGGAGCTTGTTTGCGCAGTGCTGACGCCGCGGGTGTGCATGCTATGGTAGTGCCGAAAGACAAATCGGCTAATTTGACCCCGACTGCCCGAAAAGTAGCCTGCGGTGCCGCTGAGACAACACCGCTAATCCAGGTGACAAATCTGGCTCGTACGTTGCGTCAGATGCAGGAAGCGGGAGTTTGGGTCATAGGTACTGCTGGTGAGGCTGAACAACTGATTTATGATGTAAAATTGTCTGGGCCAATGGCGCTGGTGATGGGAGCTGAAGGCAAAGGCATGCGCAGGCTAACTCGAGAAGTTTGTGATGAACTGATAAAACTGCCTATGGCGGGCTCGGTGTCCAGCCTCAATGTATCAGTGGCGACAGGTATTTGTTTGTATGAAATCGTGCGCCAACGCTTAGCTTGATAATTGGTAAGATATCTGGAAGGTAGAGGGTAAAGTGAGATGAAAAGATTACTGCTAAGTCTTTTATTTATCAGTAGCTTCTGTGCTAAGGCGCAAGAAGAAATGCCTGACCACGATATCACTATGTTTGACCTTGTTGCCACCGCAGACACTTTTGCTATAGCTAATCCCGTTGCCATTGCTCATCGCCGTGGCTACGAAAATCAACCGGTATTCATTGATAACAACTCTCTCTATTTTACGCGAATGGATGATGTCAACGCCGATGTCTGGCTGTGGCAAATGGGGCACGAAGTGGCCATCACAAAAACCCTCGAAAGTGAATACTCACCAACTCCTATTCCTCTTCGAAAAGGGGCCTTGTCCACTGTCCGGGTGGAACATGATGGCACCCAACGTCTGTGGCAAATAAACAGCGATGGCAGTTTTGAACTGCTGTTCAGTGACGTTAAACCTGTGGGCTATCACGTTTGGCAAGAAGACAACGTCGCTTTGTTTGTACTGGGGCAACCCCACCGCCTGGAAGTCACTTCTCTGGGGCAAGCAACCACTAAATTGGTGGATGACAATATTGGCCGATGTCTTGCCCTGATACCGGGTAGTAGCAAGATTTCCTATACCACCGAAGAAGAGGGCTATCACCAGTTGCGAACTTGGGATTTTTCCGACAGTTCTTCTGCTGAACTGATGAAATTACCAGAGCAATCCCAGGATTATGCCTGGCTTAATACTGAGCAACTCATTACTTCTGATGGTGAGCAGCTACTTTGGTGGGATCAACAACAAAAATCCTGGTTCCCGGTTACCATGCCCGAGTCGATTCAATTATCCGGCATTACACGCCTGGCGATTTCTCCCAATAAACGCAAAATCGCCATAGTGCATCACAAAAATAAGGCGCTGAATTAGAGGTTGTTAGTAAAATCCTTACAAACCTGACGAAAAAGCCACTCTTACAATAAATCGTTACAAAAACGTCATGTTTCATTAAATGAACATTAATTTTTTACTCGTAAAATAACCCATCTTAGTGGCCTTGGCTGGAATTAAGCAGGTCACCTTTATTCAACCCGAAGAGTAGAAAACCAATGAGAATATTGACCGCAGGTTTGTTAAGTGCCGCCTTATTGCTAAGTACTGAATCGCAGGCCAAACAACAACACATGGGCTGGGGTGTCGGTTTAGCAGCAATTGTACAGGATCAGGGATATCGCGGCGGTGATGCCGAAACCCAGATATTTCCAATGGTGTTTTATCAGGGCCAACATTTTTACTGGCAAGGACCTGAACTGGGCTATCGCGTTGCGAATAACTTCACGTTATTTGCCGAATATCGCTTTGACGGGTTTGAACTGGATGACTCAGACTTTTTTGCAGGTATGGAAGAACGCAAGGGAAGCTTAGATCTGGGGGCGGCCTACAAGTTCGAAACTAAGTTAGTGGATTTAACCCTATCCGGCCAGGCTGATGTATTGTCTGAGCACGAAGGTTATGAGTTTAGTGCCACATTGAGTAAAGGCTTTCCAGCCCTTGGCGGTCGATTGACGCCTTCGCTGGAAGTCAGCTATCTGAGTGATAGTCTTGTGGATTATTATTATGGTGTTCGCACTTCAGAAGCCACTGATTTACGCCCGGAATACATCGCTGACAATACAGTAAACGTGAGTTTAGGTATTTCAGGTATGTGGCCGGTTACCGACAATCAAAATATTATCGCCGCATTTAACTATTCGATTTTAGGCAGTGAAATAGAAGATAGCCCACTGATGGAAGAGGGTGAGAGTAGTAACTTATTTGTTGGCTACGTTTATCGGTTTTAAACAAGCAATTTTTGCTATAAATCTGCACCAGAGCTAAAGTTACACAGTTATCAAAAACGCTTTGCTTAAGCAGTATCTGAACGATAAAAGGAAACGATGATGCGCTGTCATGAAATTGATTACGAAATACTTGGGGCTTCCATGCAAATGGTTGAAGTGGAGTTAGATCCGCAGGAAACCGTCATTGCGGAAGCCGGAGCCATGAACTACATGGAAGATGGTGTAGAGTTTGAAACAAAAATGGGTGACGGTTCTGAGGCAGAACAAGGCTTTATGGGTAAATTATTCAGTGCCGGTAAGCGCGTCATCACCGGTGAAAGTTTGTTTATGACCCACTTTACCAATCATGGATACGGCAAAAAGCGTGTCGCTTTCGCCTCGCCCTTTCCCGGCACTATTATTCCCGTCAATATGGCGCAAGTGGGGGAGGAAATAACTTGCCAGAAGGATGCATTTCTCTGCGCGGCGTTGGGTACCAAAATCGATATCGCCTTTAATAAAAAGCTAGGGGCCGGCTTTTTTGGTGGCGAGGGCTTTATTCTCGAGCGTTTGCAAGGCGATGGTATGGCTTTTATCCATGCCGGAGGCACGGTAATCGAAAAAGAACTCAATGGTGAAACACTGCGGGTGGATACGGGTTGTATTGTCGGATTTACCGGTGGCATTGAATACGATATTCAAATGACCAAAGGCTTACGCAGTATGTTTTTTGGTGGTGAAGGTTTGTTTTTGGCTACATTAAGCGGTCATGGCAAAGTTTGGCTGCAATCACTGCCCTTCAGTCGCCTGGCCGATCGAATCATTCAGCATGCTCCGCAAATGGGGGGAAGTCGACAAGGCGAAGGCAGTGTCTTGGGCGGTATTGGTGACATGTTGGATGGGAAAAACTAGGCGGAAGTGGGTGCTTAGAATCATAAAGCATAGTAAGGGCATACTAGTGGCTATGTCCCTCTGCAACATCGCTTTTGCCAACGAATGTGACAACTTTTATGCCGTCGGTAGCAATCACGCAGCGCCTATCGCTTATACCGATGAGGCGTCAGGGCAACCACAAGGTGTCGCATTTGAGCTGTTTAGCGCTATTTCTTCGGAATTGAAAGTGCCAGTGCAATATCTTGCGGGTGTTGCCTGGAGCCGTGCTAATGCCTGGCTTGATGTCGGTGAGGTAGACGTATTGCTTGGAGTTTACAGTACCCCCGAAAGAGAACAAAAATGGTTGTTAAGTGCGCCTTTTCTGGAAGAGGGCAGTGGTATCTTCATGCTTAGTAACCAAATTTCCAGTGTCAAAAGCCTGCAAGACTTGCAAGGGCTGCGCGGAGGCGCGATAAACAGCAGTAGTTATGGCGAGCTTATTGATAAGCACAAAGAGCAACTAGCATTATTTTATACCACCAGTGAAAGAGAGTTGTTCAGAATGCTGCTGGCAGACAGATTAGATTACGTTGTTGCGGCGCAGTGGGATGCACATCATGTGTTAACTGACATGAATGCATTACAAGAAGTATCTGTAGTGCCTGAATTAGGAGATATGAATACTTTACACATTGCCTTTAGTCGCAAAACGGCTTGCGGTAAATATATCGAACAGGTGAATGAACTTATTAATCAATATCGTGCAAGCGGCAAAATAGACGCCTGGCTAAACACTTTCCAAAGAAATAATGTTTCTTCTCACTAGTTAGCCGGCGCCAGCGATATTTCCATTTGCAGATAAAAAGTGAGCAGTCCTTTGCTCATACACGCAGAGGAAGTGCTCTTTAGAAACGATAGCCTAAAGATAGGGTATAAACGTAAGGGTCGATATCGACATCTACTTTGCCCGTATCAGCGCCCAGTTTAAAGGTGGCTTCGGTATCAATGTCAATCCAGCGCACTGAGGCGTTGAAAAACCATTGTTCGTTGATATCAACATCGACACCCACTTGCGTAGAAAATCCAAATGAGTCGTCTAAATCCAAGTCAGAAAATCCGGCAGTTTCATTTGCTGCGGTGAACCCCTCGTCAAAAAATACGGTGTAGTTTACGCCCAAACCAACATAGGGGTGCACATTGCTGTCGCCCATATCAAAATAATAAAGCGCTGATACCGTAGGAGGCAGGTGTTTTGTTTCACCTAGGGCACCTACTGTATCCAAATCGATATCGTGGCTAAACGGTGTCGCAGCCAATACTTCTACCGCCCAGTTTTTGTTAAAAAAATAAGCCAGATTCAAACCTAATTGTGCGTTGTTGTCGACGCTTACCCCAACACCTAAGTCTGCGCCGGCAACAAAGACATTGCTGCTACTGTCATCAGGGTTAACGCTGGTGATACCGCCTCTTACTAACCAGTCGCCTGCTTCAGCGGCAATGGTGCTTAAAGGCAATAGTGTAAGAGCTGCTGCCATTGCTAGTTTTGATAATTTCATGTGTTTCTCCGTCAAGTTGATAGCGCCATTATGGAGTGTGTGGTGGTGGGGTTTTTGATCTGGCGCAATAACTTGGGTGCAGTGCTAATGGATTTGATTATTTCTTTGATCCGGGTCAAATTAGAGGCTTATCAAAAGCTTGCTGAGAGAATGGAATGAGAACAATTAAACCTTTGGGGACCTTAATATTTAGTATTGCTGTTGCGCTAGCCGGTGGTCTGCATGCACAAACCCTGGTGACTAATATCAAGGGCTATTCGTTTCATCATGATAGCCCGGCACGATTTTCTGCCGTATCTTTTCAGGACGATAAAATAACGGGCGTTTATCAAACTGTGCCCGACAACAAGCAGTTTGCACAGATTATAGATGGCAAAGGCGCCACGCTGGTTCCTGGTATGATTGATGCTCACGGTCACGTTTTGGGTTATGGCCAGGCACTGAATCGAGTGGTACTTAACGGAGCAACGTCGAAAGATGAGGCCCTGGAGCGAGTTGCACAGTTTATCGCTGGGCATAAAGACAACAAATGGATCCGGGGTAGAGGTTGGAATCAGGAATTGTGGCCCGATCGAGCATTTCCTGATGCCGAAGCTCTGAGCAAGATATCGTCGGGTAAGCTGGTGGCACTGGGCAGGATCGATGGTCACGCGCTGTGGGTGAATCAGGAGGTGTTGCAACTCGCCGGAATTAACAAAGATACGCCGTCTCCTGAAGGTGGAGAGATAATCAAAGATGCACAGGGTAATCCCACGGGGATCCTGATAGATAATGCCATGAATCTGGTGTATTCACTCATCCCCGAGCCGGGTATAGCAGAAGTAAAACAAGACTTGTTAACCAGCTTAAATAAACTTGCTTCATTGGGGCTAACTTCGGTGCACGATGCCGGAATTGATTATTTAACCTGGCAAGCTTATCAAGAGCTGAGTCTAGAGGGGAAACTACCCATTCGCGTCTATGTGATGCTGGATGTCACGGACCGCAACTATGCAAAGATGCTGCAAAAGGGCCATATCTATTCTGAAGATGGCAAGTTGGTGATCCGCAGTGTCAAAATATCTTCTGATGGCGCATTAGGTAGTCGAGGAGCGGCGTTGCATGAAGAATATAGCGATAAACCAGGACATTTTGGTTTGCTGCTACACGATATTCCCAATCTTAACAAGCTAACGCTACAGGCCATGCAAGCTGAATTTCAGGTAAATACCCATGCCATTGGCGACAAGGCTAATACGGTATCATTGGATGCCTTCGCGCAAGCCATAAAGCAAACTCAAAGTCAGGAGCTTCGGCACCGTATTGAACATGCTCAGGTTATTCATCCTGATGACTTTAAGCGGTTTCAGGCATTCAATATTATTGCTTCAGTTCAACCCACTCATGCCACCAGTGATAAAAATATGGCGGAAGATCGCTTGGGCAGTGAGCGCATCAAAGGTGCTTACGCCTGGCAGCGGTTGTTAAGCAATAATGCATTATTAGCAGGCGGCTCGGACTTTCCTATTGAGCCAGCCGAACCCTTATTCGGGATCCACGCCGCAGTTACCCGACAAGATCGCCATAATCAGCCTGAAGGCGGCTGGTATGCTACAGAAGGGGTTTCTCTGCACCAGGCGTTTCACATGTTCACTCTGGGGGCTGCTTATGCAGCGCATCAAGAAAACAGTATCGGCTCCATTGAGCCAGGTAAAAAAGCCGATTTCGTCTTACTGCAAAAGGATCCGCTAGCTATTGCTCCCGAGCAACTATGGAAAATACCGGTTTTGCAAACCTGGGTGAATGGTGAGTTAGTCTGGCAGAAATAATGCTCATGCCGGGCTGACATCCCGGCACACTCCACAATTATGGCATTTGTGCTTCTGCACAGGGAATATCGGCGGGTTTTTGAGTGATGTTACGTAGCCATTTTTTACTGTGCATACGCCATGCAAATAGCAGGTATTTGGTGACTTCTTCACTGTAAGTGGCGATAAACACCCACAGAAGAGTACCCGTGCTACCAGCCAGATACCAGGTCAGTGGTATACCCACCATCCACATGCCTAACGTATCGGTCATTAAACAAAATCGATTGTCGGCACCAGAGCGCAATACCCCCAAGGACATGGTCATGTTTGCGGTTTTGATGGCGATGCCTAAACACATAATCAACAATATTTGTGCCGCCAGTTCCAATGTGTGCTGTTCATAGCTGGCAAACGGGGCAAGTAATAATTCTTGAAACAACCAAACAAGGCCACCGGTCAACAGCGCAATACCCGTGATGATATAAGTCAGGTTTCTACCGAGTCGGTAGGCTGAGTCCATTTGGTTGTTACCCAATTTCTGCCCGGTTAATACTGAGCATGCGGTTGAAAACCCGATAAACAACGAAATTAGTGTGCCTTCAATCGGGGCCAGCATACTCATGATTGCCAATGCCTGAGTGCCCAGACTGCCAAAAATAATCTGATAGACGAAAGTCCCCAGCGACCAGACGGCAAAATTAATAGCTACCGGCAAACTAATTTTGATAATACTGGACCAGTCACATTCTGGATTTTTGAGCTTTATGGTTTTGTTGCGAGGCAAACAAAGGTGTTTTTGTTGTACCAACCAGGCCAACAACAAAAACAGTAATATACCTCTGGATAAGCTGGTGGCCCATGCTGCACCATCGGTACCCATGGCTGTAATTAAGGTGCTGTCCCCAAGAGTCACTCCGTTGATGAGCAAATAGTTAAGCAGCACATTGATAAGCATAGCCACTGCGCCAAGCATCATAGGCACCAGCACTTGAGCCAAGCCTCGTAGTGCTCCTTCGAATACCTGATATACCAACAAAACTAACAGCGATGGTAGGGTAATAGTCAGGTAGGAGCTACTGATGGTGATCACATCCATATCGTCGCTTCCCAGTTCTATCAGGGCGACGCCAAAAATATTGCAAAGCAGAATGAGTGGTAGCATTAAGCCGACGGCCACTATCAGAATTTGCGCGATAATTGAAGAAACCGCATGGGCTTTTTGGGCACCGATGTATTGCGCCACTACAATACCTGCAGTAACACTAAAAGCGCCCCCCACCATCAGTAGTACAAACTGGATTCGACTCGCCAGGCCAATGCCCGCGACAGCACTCTCACCAAGGTGGCTTACCATAATAATATCTATCATGCCTAAGGCGGCCGCTAATACGCTTTGCAAGGAAACAGGCCAGGCAATTTGCAGGCACCTGAGTAGTGTTGATGGCGAACTCATATTGCCTTTGTTTATGTTTTCTGAGTTTAGCGTTGTCATCTCTACCTCACCTCGGATGAATATTTATTGCCGGGCATTGTAGTCTTTGACATTTTTGAGAGTAGCATTAGAGTTATCTAGCTTATGTTTAAAACTATCATTGTGTGGGGTGAAGCTTGTTTCAGGAAATTCAAAACATCCATGAAGACTGTAACGAGTTGTTTATATGTCTCAGCGAATTTCACAGCCTGTCGCCAAACTCGGTGAAGCTGGCTGGTATTTCTGAGCTAAAAAAGCGCTATGAGATTGGCCGTGTTGCCAATCAAACTCACCTGTTGCTGTTTACCCGAAGCGGCTATGGCCGATTGAAAACCGAACAAGGCTGCTTCGAGATCGGACCGCAAACTCTCACCGTATTGCCGGCGGGTAAGGGCTTTTATTTTGAGTTAGCAGACGATAGCTGGCAAACCTGCTGGTTTATACTTGCAGATAGTCCGCAATGGAAGGGGTTGAGACTGATGCCACAGGATGTCTTTCACTGCAAGGAAGTAAATGTGGTGCATTCAACATTGAGGTTGTTACATCAACAGCACGAACTGGCGAAAGGCGTTCAGTCAGAGATTGAAAGTGAGTTGATGGATATTTTGTATCGCTATCTTAAGCAGGCATTGGGCAATCGGCGAGTAATTATGGGGGCCGATAGTCGCGTATGGGATTTCATCACGCGTCTTTCTGGTCGACTTCACATTCGTTGGACCACAGAAAAAATCGCGCAAGAGTTGCATTTGTCTGAGCCGCATCTGTTTCGGCTGTTTAAAGCCAATGTGGGCAAGTCGCCGATGCAATATCTCACTGAGTTGCGCATACAGCATGCTCGGGAATTACTAAAGCACAGTCATTTGAGTATCGAGCAGATCGCACATTGTGTGGGTTATAATGATGGCACGAGCTTTTCTCATCGCTTTCGCAAATCGGTTGGGGAATCTCCCGGTATCTGGCGGCAAGGCCAACATTGATCACCATTCTAAAAAATGCCTTCCGTGGCAATCGTGCTAAATCTATTGGTATGCCAGATTACTCAAAAGTTGTGCTTAGCGCTTGCCTGGCATCCGCACGGCGGAGGCAGGCTTTTAAGGGGGCAGCCATGAATTCCTTTTGCTCTGTGGTAATGGCCGGAGTTGTGGAAATATGACCTCCCAAGTCTAATTCTACTTTGCACTGGATTTCATTTCTGGCGGTGTATTCGACGTAGCGAATTCTGACACTGTCATAGCGTTCCACCAGGTTTTCGTATGGGTATCCGCTAGTGACATATAAGTCCGCATTATGGTTAACTTCAGCTAAAGATAAGTTGCTAAACGCAAGGTTGAAAAGTGCCGTGATGGCAATCGCAGTCTTGTTCGAGATAGTTTTCATATATTCTCTCCTGTGGTGTTTAGAGGAAATCTCTTGACAGGAATGTACGTTTAACAAACACTTTCAACAAACGATCAATAATTGCGCATGGTTAAGAAAAACTTAAGTGAAAGGGCTCGCCTACCCTCCTTAGGAGCACTGAAATATTTTAAGGTTGCAGCAGAAACCCTGAGTTTTAAACTGGCTGCAGAGAGTTTGTTTGTTAGCCAGGCGGCTATTAGCCAACATATCAAAACTCTTGAAAGTCAGTTGGGTTGTAAACTGTTTATCCGTAAAAATCGCGAGGTGAGACTCACAGCGCAGGGGCAGCTGTTGCTGCCCTATGTGCAAAAGGGGTTTAGTGAGTTTCAAAAAGGCATTGCACAACTACAAGAGGATAACCATCCCAATATATTGAAGCTCAATGTCTTGCCATCCATTGCTACTTTTTGGCTAATTCCTCGCTTGCATCTGTTTCGCAATGAGTATCCTGATCTGCAAGTGAAACTGATCCCCGATCCGGATGTGGTTGCTTTCGAAGACTTTAATCTGGATTTGGCGATTCGTTTTGGGCCGGGCAAGTACGACAATTTAAGTAGCCGACTACTTTATACTGATCGTGTAGTGATGGTTTCTCATCCCCATTTGATTCAGTCTGACCTGCAGCCAGATGACTTGCGTCATCTTCCGGTGATAACCGAAAACTATAGCGATACGGACGATGCCTGGGAGGTATTTTTGCACCGCTATCAGTTTCGCTTTGACGATTTTCGCAATCGTTTTGAAATTCGCGATGCCACACCAGCTTTAGTGGGGGCGGTCCTGGCGGGACAGGGGATAGCCATGGTTAAACAATCTCTAGTGCAAGATTATATCGCCAGCAATCAGCTGGTGACCTTATTTGGCTTTTCTCATATTTGTGACTATGCCTGTTATCTGGTTGCCCCTGATTTTCATTTCAACTTCCCTAAAGTACAGGCTTTTGAGTCTTGGTTGAAGGAGCAGACCAAGCCGACTATCGCGGCATTAAGTGAACCTTTAAACTAACTGGGTGAAATGATCTTTGACGTGTAATACGTGAGCCAGGGCGTATTCTTCGTGGCCTAACGGACCATAGGCGAAGTGTTCGGCCAGTTCGCCCTGATGGCTTTGAAAAGTTTCGAATGCGGTTAGCAGTCGAGTCATACCATCTTCAGCGTTGATATTGGCAACCGATGGAGCGCCGGGGATATCTTCTTTCAGATTGTGCTTCATCTGACCTTTAGAGGAAAACGCAGTAAAGGCGGCACGGCCCACGGTAGATTTAAACATCTCTGATTTGTGCACAGGGTAGCCGGTAATGGAATACTCAATACTCTGCGCCATATGAGCCAGGCTTTGCCCTACCGTCCAACTAGATTCAATGGAAAGAGCAGAGGTATCGATACTTCTCAGTTCTTTTAATAAGGTGGCAATGCTTAGATCTTCATTGTTGCGCGGGATCAGATTCCACGCAGTAAGTCCAGATACACCGAGAAACCCCAGTGACAATGATGATGCAATAAAGAGTCGTCGCTTCATAACCAAATACTTTTGCCTTAGTCATCCTAGTTTAACCGTAAATGTCCGGATTCGCACTGACAAAACAAAATTATCTGTTTCAGGATTTTTCCGTTAATGCCGCTTCTTTCTTGCTGAGGGGGCGGCTTTACGCAGCGCAATGTAATGAATGCAAAGTTATTGTAAAGGCCAGAACTAAACAGGTTTAAGGTGAGTCTGTGCTCCTATTCTGTTTATCATTTGCTATTAAGGACACGCTAAATTGAACCTACGAGATTCTTTATTACTTACTTGCGCAGGCATCACTCTGTTGTCGGGCTGTGGCAGCAGCTCTGACTCCGCTTCCGATACTTACCCCAACGCGTACATCCAGTTTTACAATGTTTCGCCTGATAGTCCGGAGGTGCATTTAATGGTGGATGATGCTTCCATCAGCTCCAGTTCTTATGGCGATGTGACGGCACTGTATAGTTACGATGCTGATAGCTACGATATTGGTTTGTCCTGGTATGATTCCGACGGCCAGGAATACAGCATCACTGAGTCAGAGATGCAACTAGATAGCAGTTACAAAACCATAATGCTGTTGGGGGGCGATTTTGAAACCCCTGATGTGGTGGAGTTTGCATTTCAGCGTTCTGAATTAGAGGACGAGTTTTATTTATACGCCATGATGGGGGCTGCTGATTTAGGCAACTACGACCTGTATATGGCTGAGTCTGGTGTGCCATTTGAGGATGCCAATTATATTGCCAACCTTAGTTACCTTCAGCCCGAAAAGGTGGGCTATTGGGAACCCGAAGATGATGACTTTGCCTGGCCAACGGAAGATTACAAAATCTTTCTGGTGGATCCCGATAGCGGAGAGATGGTGTTTGAAAGCCAGGAGCTGGTTTTCAATTATGCCTCTGATTACCTTTTGTCAGTGCGTAAAACCTCCGGTGCCAACGAGAATAATATTGTGGTAGATATCATCTTAAACTCTACCAATATTAGCGCCGAACAAGATATTGCGGCAACAGCACAGTACCGGGTTTATAGTGCCATGCAGGAATCGGTGGAATTAACCGTTATCGTAGATGATGCCGACGAGCAATTTACAACTGTTGTAGAAGGCGGTGAACTGTCTGCCTATACTTCAGTAGAATTTGGTGACTATCAAATAAGCGCCAGTTCCACTGAGGGGGATTATAGTTTTGATGGCAGGTTAATGACGCTTAACCAAGGGGAAAGCAAAACCATTGTCATGTTTGAAGATGCCGATGTGGGCTTAACCTCCTTAACACTGGATGACAGCAACTTACCACAAGACTTTGAACATCAGGTGGCTGTGGCTAACTTGTTGCCAGAGTTTAGCAATCTCGATGTTTATTTTGTGCGAGACGATGAAACCAAAGATTCAGCTGACCACTTTATGACGGGCCTGGATTATGCGGACAGTCGCACTATCACAGTACCCAATGATTACTATTCTATCGTGGTGGTTTATGAGGATAACCTCGGAATAGAGTCATTGTTATACCGTTCAGAACTCATCAGTTTTAATGAAGATGCTGTTTATTTGATTACTATTGAGCCAGAACAGCAAACCGGTGGCTATCAAGTGAATGTCTCCTGGTAGTAGTAGACCTTTTTATAGTCGGTGCTTAGGTGCCGGCTATCTCCGTCCATTACCTTTCATTAACCTAATGCATACGTTTTCATTACAACTTTGCTACCAGAAAAGCCATTAATATTTATACTGATAACCAAGTCGTTGTTAATGTAGATAGGTTATCATCACATGAAATTTCGTTATTTATCCGCCGTCATGGCATCTGTACTTGCCTTGTCCGCCTGCTCAAAAGCGCCCCAAGAACCTGTGGTTGCGAGCCAGCATGAGGCAGCGGAAGCCTCAAAATCTTATAAACACATCGCTTTGCAAAGTAGTCCCTCCAATTGGTGGGAAAATGCTATTTTCTACGAAATCTGGCCCCGTTCCTTTTATGATGCTGACGGTGATGGCAGTGGTGATTTTGACGGTATGACTGCCAAACTGGGTTATCTACAAGACTTAGGCGTCAACGGGATCTGGCTGACGCCGGTCTTCGAGGCACCTTCTTATCACGGTTATGACTTCCAGGACTTTTACAACGTTGAGTCTGACTATGGCACCATGGAGGACTTTGAGGAATTCGTAGCGGCGGCTCATGAAAAAGACATTAAGATTATTCTGGACCTGGTGATCAATCACATTTCTGATGGTCATGAGTGGTTTAAAAAGTCGGCTGCCCGCGAGCCCGGTTATGAAGACTATTTTATCTGGCGTAAAGAAATGCCCACTAGCTGGGGTAAAGCCTGGAGTGATGATGTTGATGATTCCGCTGCAGTGTGGCACTGGAATGAAACCCGCCAAGAATATTATTACGGTGCTTTTGCCTCTACACAACCTGATGTCAATCTTGAAAATCCCAAAGTAGTGGAAGAGATGAATAAGATGGCCACCTTTTGGCTGGAAAAAGGTGTGGATGGCTTTCGACTTGATGCCGTGCGCTATGCCATTGAGGACGTTTCTGAAGACTGGAATGATGCTGACCAGGGCGATACAGAGGCCACAATTGATTATTGGGCACAATTTACTGCGCATGTGGAATCCATAAATCCAGATGCCATGCTGGTAGCAGAAGCCTGGTCTGACATGCCAACCATAGGTAAGTATTACGATGATGGCAATGGTATGCATTCAGCCTTTGATTTTGATTTTGGCTATGTGGTGAGTGGTATTCTCAATGCGGGCGGAACACGCACCGCTGACTTTGGTACCGTGGATGAATCTAAAGATGACAACACTCGCGAGGCGTTATGGCAAAATTTACTGAGCCGCAAAGATAACGCGCCAATGTCTTTCTTTTCGCCTTTCCTGACCAACCACGATCAGAACCGCATCATGCACACCTTAGGCGAAGATTGGACCAAAGCGAAAGCCGCCGCCACATTATTAATGACCACACCGGGTACACTCTATCTATATTATGGTGAGGAGATTGGCCTGTCGCAGTACACTACAGGGGATGATCAATATCGCCGTGCCATAATGCAATGGGAGGATACCGACTCTGCAGGCTTTAACGACACTGGCGCATTTTGGTTAGATCAGGGTAAGTGGTTCCCTTGGGTTAAAGAGCACAAGCCTTGGTGGGGACCTTACTGGCAAAGCCAAAGACCTTCAGGTAAGGCATCTGTAGATATTCAGGCGGCAAATCCCGACTCCTTGCTCAATCACTATAAGAAGCTGATTGCAGTGCGCAAGGGGTCTATGGCGTTACAGTTTCCACAAGAGATACGTTATTACCCGGTGGATAATCAAAACGTCTGGTTAGTGCAGAGTATCAATGGTGATGAATCTCGCGTAGTTATTGTTAACCTATCTAGTGCCGAAAGTTCAGAGTTCTCCGTTCCTGCAGAGTTAAAAGGACAACATACAAATAAGTTAAACAACGCAACTTTGGTACTGGGCGAAAAATACAGCTTGAAACCAGGCGAGTCAGTCATACTTTAAGGGCTAAGAACCTCATAAAAAGCCAGTGTTCGCCACTGGCTTTTTTTATGCGCAAGTCGATTTGCCTATATTTTAAACTTTTTTTAAATTTAAGCTGTCGTTACAGAATCTTTTCTGTTACTATTGCGCGCCCTTTTTATGGGGGTATGTATAAAAGAGCGGCAAAAGCTGTTTTTTTACAACGATATAACGGCTCGGGAGAGCCTTAAATTAGCGGAGCACTAACATGATCCAAATGCAAACTAACCTGGATGTGGCGGACAATTCCGGCGCTCGCAGGGTTCAGTGTATTAAGGTCCTTGGTGGCTCGCATCGCCGTTATGCAGGCATTGGCGATATCATCAAAGTTACTGTTAAGGAAGCAATTCCTCGCGGTAAGGTGAAAAAAGGTGATGTCTTGAATGCGGTGGTGGTGCGTACTAGAAAAGGCGTTCGTCGTCCAGACGGTTCAATTATCCGTTTTGATAACAACGCAGCTGTTTTGTTAAATGCTAACAAGCAGCCAATAGGTACGCGTATCTTTGGTCCTGTGACCCGTGAGCTTCGTGCAGATAACATGAAGATCGTCTCATTGGCACCCGAGGTACTATAAGGAGTCGCGATTATGGCAAGTAAAATTCGTCGTGATGATGAAATCGTCGTTTTAGCAGGTAAAGACAAGGGTAAGCAAGGCAAAGTCCTCAAGGTTATCACTGGCAAAGACCGCGTAATCGTCGAAGGTGTGAATTTGGTTAAGAAACATCAGAAACCCAACCCACAGTTGAACGTTCCTGGTGGCATCGTAGAAAAAGAAGCATCTATTCATGTATCAAATGTAGCGATCGTTAACCCTCAAACGGGTAAAGCAGATCGTGTAGGTTTCCGTTTTGAAGATGGCAAAAAAGTCCGTATCTTCAAATCAAACGGTGAACAGATTTAATTAATTGGAGAATACGATGGCGAAACTGCATGATTTTTATAAAGAATCAGTCGTTCCTCAACTCGCTAAAGAGTTTGGTTACAAGAGCGTCATGCAAGTCCCTCGGATAGAAAAGATCACCCTGAACATGGGTCTGGGTGAAGCTTTAACAGACAAAAAGGTTTTAGAAAACGCAACTAATGACATGCAGCTTATTGCTGGTCAGAAGCCTGTAGTTACTAAAGCTCGTAAGTCTGTTGCTGGTTTTAAAATCCGTGAAGGCTACCCTATTGGTTGCAAAGTAACTCTGCGTGGCGATCGTATGTGGGAATTCTTTGAGCGTTTAGTCTCTATCGCAATTCCTCGTATCCGTGACTTCCGTGGTCTGAACCCTAAGTCGTTCGACGGCCGTGGTAACTACAGCATGGGTATCAAGGAGCAAATTATCTTCCCTGAAATCGATTTCGATAAGGTAGATAAAGTGCGCGGTATGGATATCGTTATCACCACATCAGCTAACACAAACGAAGAAGGTAAAGCACTGTTATCTGCTTTTAACTTCCCGTTCCGTAAATAAGGTGTAGGGTTATGGCAAAAGAATCAATGAAGGCGCGTGAAGTAAAGCGTGCAAAATTAGTAGCCAAATACGCAACTAAGCGTGCTGAACTTAAAGCAATCATCAGCGATGTTAATTCATCTGATGAAGAGCGTTGGGACGCAGTACTTAAGCTACAACAACTACCAAGAGATTCTGCTCGTTCACGTCAACAAAACCGTTGTCGTATCACTGGCCGTCCTCATGGTTTCCTACGCAAATTTGGCCTGAGCCGTAACAAGCTGCGTGAAGCAGCGATGCGCGGTGAAGTCCCTGGTCTGAAAAAAGCCAGCTGGTAAGGAGTAGCAAATATGAGTATGCAAGATCCTATCGCGGATATGTTCACACGTATTAGAAACGGTCAAATGGCAGGTAAAGTATCTGTTGTTATGCCTTGTTCTAAGATTCGTGTTGCAATCGCAAATGTATTAAAGCAAGAAGGTTACATTGAAGATTTCAGTAAAGAAGGCGACGTTAAGCCGACCTTAGAAGTTACTTTGAAATACTTCGAAGGCAAGAGCGTTATCGATACTATCGAACGCGCCAGCCGCCCTGGTCTGCGCATCTATAAGAAAAAAGATGAGCTGCCTAAAGTATTGGGTGGATTGGGTATTGCCATTGTGTCTACCTCTAAAGGTGTGATGACTGACCGTGCTGCGCGTAAAGCTGGCATGGGTGGTGAGATCATCGGCTACGTAGCGTAACGGAGGATTATTCAATGTCACGTGTAGCAAAAGCACCTGTAGAACTTCAATCGGGCGTTGAGATTTCTATCAACGGTCAGGAAGTTACAGTAAAAGGTAAAAACGGCACGCTTACTCGTGTATTCAACGACGCAGTTGAAATCGTTCAGGAAGATAACGCAGCTAAGGTCCTTCCTCGTGAAGGCTTTGATGATGCGTGGGCGCAAGCAGGTACTGCTCGTGCACTACTGAACAACATGGTAATCGGTGCAACTACTGGTTTTGAAAGAAAGTTAGAGCTAATCGGTGTTGGTTACCGTGCGCAAGCACAGGGTAACAAACTGAACCTGACTCTGGGTTTCTCTCACCCTGTTGTATATGAAATGCCGGCGGGTATTTCTGTTGAAACTCCTAGCCAAACTGAAGTCGTCGTTAAAGGCGCTGACAAGCAGGTAGTTGGCCAGGTTGCAGCAAACATCCGTGGATACCGTCCGCCAGAGCCTTACAAAGGTAAAGGTGTTCGTTATTCTGATGAAGCTGTACTTCGTAAAGAAGCTAAGAAGAAGTAAGGGGTAGGTACGATGGATAAGAAAACATCTCGTTTACGTCGCGCCGCTCGTGCACGTTTTAAGATGCGTGAGCTTGGCGTACACCGTTTGGTGATACACCGTACACCTCGCCACATTTATGCACAATTGATTGCGCCAACTGGATCAGAAGTTTTAGCTGCTGCATCTACAGTTGAAGCAGATGTGCGTAAAGATCTTAAGTCTACTGGTAATACTGACGCTGCAACTGCAGTAGGTAAAGCAATTGCAGAACGCGCAATTGAAAAAGGTATTAAAGAAGTAGCTTTCGATCGCAGTGGCTTCCAGTACCACGGTCGTGTTAAAGCACTGGCTGAAGCAGCTCGCGAAGCTGGCCTTCAGTTCTAGGAGTAGATTATGTCTAGAGTAGAACCTCAACAAAGTGGTGAGCTGTTAGAGAAATTAATCGCTGTTAACCGCGTAGCAAAGGTTGTTAAAGGTGGTCGTATTTTCAGCTTCACAGCATTGACTGTAGTTGGAGATGGTAACGGTCGCGTTGGCTTTGGTTACGGTAAAGCGCGTGAAGTTCCTGCTGCTATTCAAAAAGCAATGGAAAAAGCACGTCGCAACCTGGTAACAGTGGATCTTAACGGTCACACATTACAACACCCAATCAAGGGTCGTCACTCAGGCTCAAAAGTTTACATGCAGCCTGCTTCAGAAGGTACGGGTATCATCGCTGGTGGTGCAATGCGTGCAGTTCTTGAAGTAGCTGGTGTACAAAACGTATTGTCTAAGTGCTATGGCTCAACTAACCCAATCAACGTAGTTCGTGCAACGATCAAAGCGTTGACTGACATGAACTCACCAGAGCAAGTTGCTGCAAAGCGTGGCTTGTCTGTTGACGAGATTATGGGGTAATTGACAATGGCAACAGTTAAAGTCAAACAAACTAAGAGCTCTATTGGTCGTTTGCCTAAGCACAAAGCTACTTTGAAAGGCTTAGGTTTACGTAAAATTGGCCATGTTCGTGAACTGGAAGATACACCTGCGGTACGCGGTATGATCAACCAAGTTTACTACATGGTAGAAGTGGTAGGGGAGTAAGTAATGTACTTAAACACTATTGCTCCTGCTCCAGGAGCCAAAAAATCTGGTAAGCGCGTAGGTCGCGGTATTGGTTCTGGCCTAGGTAAAACTGGTGGTCGTGGTCACAAGGGACAAAAGTCTCGTTCAGGTGGCAGCGTTAAACCAGGTTTCGAAGGTGGTCAAATGCCAATCCAGCGTCGTCTACCTAAGTTTGGTTTCACGTCTCGTGTATCTTTGGTTTCTGACCAGGTAACACTGACTGAAATCGCTAAAGTAGAAGGCGACACTGTATCTTTGGAAACTTTGAAAGCTGCTGGTCTTGTTAAAAAAGGCATGCTGCACGTTAAAGTGATGAAGAGCGGTGAAGTTACTCGCGCAGTAACTGTTAAGGGCTTAAAGGTTTCTAAAGGCGCTCGAGAAGCAATCGAAGCGGCTGGCGGTAAAGTAGAGGAATAACCTAAATGGCGAAACCAGGATTGGATTCAGCAAAAGGTGGTTTGAGCGAGCTTAAAGCGAGATTGCTGTTCGTATTGGGCGCGATCATCGTTTTCAGACTAGGCTCTTATATCCCTATTCCTGGCATTGATTCTGCCGTTCTTGCTCAATTATTTGAGCAACAAAAGGGCACTATCGTAGAGATGTTTAACATGTTCTCCGGTGGTGCTTTGGAACGTGCTTCAGTTTTTGCACTGGGAATCATGCCTTACATTTCAGCATCTATCATCATTAACTTGATGACAGTAATCCATCCGCCAATGATGGAGCTGAAAAAAGAAGGCGAGGCAGGTCGTCGTAAGATCAGCCAATACACGCGTTATTTCACGCTGGTATTGTCAATCTTCCAGGCGATAGGAATTGCGACTGGTTTACCTAACTTGGTGTCAGGTTTGGTAATAAATCCTGGATTTGGTTTCTACTTTACGGCAGTGGTAAGTCTGGTCACCGGTACCATGTTCTTGATGTGGTTAGGTGAACAGATTACCGAAAGAGGGATTGGTAACGGAATTTCAATTCTAATCTTCGCTGGTATTGTTGCAGGTTTACCGACAGCTATAGGTCAAACCGCAGAACAAGCCAGAACCGGAGATTTGAACCTGTTGTTCTTGTTATTTATCGGTGTGATTGTCATGGCAGTAACTTACTTCGTAGTTTTCGTAGAGCGTGGTCAACGTCGTATCGTCGTTAACTATGCGAAGCGCCAACAAGGTCGTAAGGTTTTTGCTGCGCAAAGCACTCACTTACCGCTGAAGGTGAATATGGCGGGTGTAATTCCCCCTATATTCGCTTCCAGTATCATTTTGTTCCCGGGTACTATCGCGACCTGGTTCGGACAAAACGAGTCTATGACTTGGTTACAAGACATCTCTTTGATGTTGTCTCCAGGTCAACCTTTGTACGTAATGTTGTATGCAGCGGCTATCATTTTCTTCTGCTTCTTCTACACGGCGTTGGTATTCAACCCGCGTGAAACTGCAGATAATCTGAAAAAGTCTGGTGCTTTTGTTCCAGGGATTCGTCCTGGTGAGCAAACGTCTAAGTACATTGATAAGGTAATGACTCGCCTGACACTGGCCGGTGCTCTTTATATAACCTTTATCTGTTTAGTGCCTGAGTTCATGATGATCGCCTGGAATGTGCAGTTTTATTTCGGCGGTACATCACTACTAATCATCGTAGTGGTAATTATG
The DNA here is from genome assembly GCF_036322805.1 of Planctobacterium marinum. GTDB lineage: Bacteria > Pseudomonadota > Gammaproteobacteria > Enterobacterales > Alteromonadaceae > Planctobacterium > Planctobacterium marinum_A. The sequence continues at coordinate 696,963 of NZ_AP027272.1, forward strand.
GATTTCATGGCGCAGGTACAAACTCATTTGATGTCTCATCAGTATGAGTCTGTATTGAAAAAAGCCAACTTAAAAGGCTACGGCCGCTAAGTGGCATAACGGAGTGATGAAATGAAAGTTCGTGCATCCGTAAAGAGAATTTGTCGTAATTGCAAAGTCATCAAGCGCAACGGTGTTGTGCGTGTGATTTGTAAAGAGCCAAAGCATAAGCAACGACAAGGTTAATCGTTTCTGACAAAAGTCAGAAATAGTTTGCAATTTTATGCCGGATAAGTATCCTTACGGGCTTTTTATCTGGCGACTAACTTAGAGGAGTGCTGTTAATGGCCCGTATAGCTGGCATTAACATTCCGGAACACAAGCACACTGTAATTGCATTACGCTCGATCTATGGTATCGGTGCGACTCGTGCAAAGCTGATTTGTGCTGAAGCAGGTATTCCGGAAAGTACAAAAATTAAAGAATTATCAGAAGCTGATTTGGACAAACTACGTGATCAGGTAGCTAAATTCTCTGTTGAGGGTGACCTGCGCCGTGAAGTTCAAATGAACATCAAACGTTTGATGGACCTTGGTTGCTTCCGTGGCATACGCCACCGTCGTAGCTTGCCCTTACGTGGTCAGCGCACTAAAACTAATGCGCGTACCCGTAAAGGTCCTCGTAAGCCAATTAAGAAGTAAGCGGGGGAGTAAGTTATGGCTAAAGCACCAACTCGTGCTCGTAAGCGCGTAAAACGTCAAGTTGCTGATGGTATGGCGCACATCCATGCGTCGTTCAACAACACAATCGTGACTATCACTGATCGTCAAGGTAACGCTCTTTCATGGGCAACTTCTGGAGGCTCAGGCTTCCGTGGTTCTCGTAAATCTACTCCTTTTGCTGCTCAGGTAGCTGCAGAAAGAGCTGGCGTTGCTGCTCAGGAATATGGTTTGAAAAACATTGAAGTGTTTGTAAAAGGTCCCGGTCCAGGTCGTGAATCTGCGATCCGCGCTTTAAATGCGGCAGGTTACCGCATTACAAACATTACAGATGTGACGCCTATTCCTCACAACGGTTGTCGTCCACCGAAAAAACGTCGCGTTTAATCGACGGATTGTTGGAGAAATATCATGGCAAGATACTTGGGTCCTAAACTCAAATTAAGCCGTCGCGAAGGAACAGATTTGTTCCTGAAAAGCGGTGTTCGTGCAATTGATTCAAAATGTAATATTGAAACTGCACCTGGTCAACACGGTGCACGTCGTGGTCGTTTATCAGACTACGGTGTTCAGTTGCGTGAGAAACAAAAAGTACGTCGTATGTACGGCGTTTTAGAGAAGCAATTCCGTAATTACTACGGTGAAGCGGCTCGCCGTAAAGGCAACACAGGTGAAAACCTGCTACAACTATTAGAACAGCGTCTAGATAACGTTGTATACAGAATGGGTTTTGCCAGCACTCGTGCTGAAGCTCGTCAGTTAGTCAGCCATAAAGCAATTATGGTTAACGGACAAGTAGTAAACATTCCTTCATTCAATGTATCTGCTGAAGACGTTGTATCAGTTCGTGAAAAAGCGAAAAAGCAAGCGCGTATTGCTGCTGCATTAGAGTTATCTGAGCAGCGTGAAAAGCCTACTTGGATTGAAGTAGATGCGAAAGCAATGGAAGGTACCTTTAAACGTGTACCTGAGCGTAGTGATTTGTCTGCTGAAATCAACGAACAACTTATCGTCGAACTTTACAGTAAGTAAAGGTTAAAAGTTAAAGAGAGGATATATGTCGGGTTCTGTAACTGAATTCCTAAGACCTAGACTGGTAGAAATCGAAAACGTTACTGGTACGCGCGCTAAAGTTACTTTAGAGCCTCTGGAGCGTGGTTTCGGTCATACTCTGGGTAATGCTTTACGCAGAATACTTTTATCTTCAATGCCTGGTTGTGCGGTAACCGAAGTCGAAATCGACGGCGTGTTACACGAGTACAGCACTAAGGAAGGCGTTCAGGAAGACGTAATTGAAATCCTGTTAAACCTAAAAGGTTTGGCAGTGCGTCTTGAAGGTAAAACTGAAGCTACTTTAACGTTAGTGAAATCAGGTGCAGGTCCTGTACTTGCTGGAGACATCCAGCATGACGGAGATGTAGAGATTGCTAACCCAGATCATTTGGTTTGTACACTAACTGGTGATTCTGAAATCAGCATGCGCATCAAAGTTGAAACAGGTCGCGGTTATGTACCTGCTTCTACTCGTCGTTCCTCTGAAGATGATGATAGACCAATTGGTCGTCTGTTGGTTGATGCTTCCTACAGTCCTGTAGATCGTATTGCCTACAATGTTGAGTCTGCTCGTGTTGAACAACGCACAGACTTAGACAAGTTGATCATCGATATGGAAACTAACGGTACTATCGACCCAGAAGAAGCGATTCGCCGCGCAGCTACAATTTTAGCTGAGCAATTAGAAGCGTTCGTTGATCTGCGCGATATGACTGAGCCAGAAGAAAAAGAAGAAAAACCAGAGTTTGATCCGATTCTTCTGCGTCCAGTTGATGATCTTGAATTGACAGTACGTTCTGCAAACTGCTTGAAAGCAGAAGCAATTCAGTACATTGGTGACCTGGTACAACGCACCGAAGTTGAGCTACTGAAAACCCCTAACTTGGGTAAGAAGTCGCTAACTGAAATTAAAGATGTGTTGGCCTCTCGTGGATTGTCTTTGGGTATGCGCCTTGAAAATTGGCCGCCTGAAAGCATCGTCGAGAAGGATTAATCAGGCAACTTTCTGATTAAAAGAGAAGGGTGATATTATGCGCCATCGTAAGAGTGGTCGTCAGTTAAATCGAAACAGCAGCCATCGTCAGGCAATGTTTCGTAACATGGCTAGCTCACTAGTTAAGCACGAAGTAATTAAAACTACTTTGCCAAAAGCTAAAGAGCTACGTCGCGTAATTGAACCTCTTATTACTCTTGCTAAGCAAGACAGCGTTGCAAACCGTCGTTTGGCTTTTGCTCGTACACGTGATAAAGAGGTAGTAGGTAAGTTATTCAATGAGTTGGGTCCTCGCTTTTCAGAGCGCCCAGGTGGTTACACTCGCATTTTGAAGTGTGGCTTCCGTACTGGTGATAACGCACCTATGGCTTTTGTTGAGCTGGTAGATAGACCAGAAGCAGAAGTTGAAGCAGTTTCAGAAGAAGCTGTAGCAGAATAAAAAAACCGGGCGAAAGCCCGGTTTTTTGTTTTAAGTCTTAAAAATCTGTTCAGATTACTGTTTTTCTAAGTTTTTCATTATTGCTGCTAATTCAGCTTCATCTACTCCACCTTTAAGTGCGTAGTCTTTCAAGGTATTTTCGCTTAAGCCTGCATTCTGAGCAGATTCAATTATCTTTTGTACGTATTCTTTTTTGCTAGAAGACTCTTGTAAGGCAGTCGTAACGACATCTTCTGCCTTTGCGGGGAAAACCGCCAACAGCGCATCTACGATATACTCACCAACAAAAGGTACGGCACCAACAGCAGTTTTTACAATATCGACAACATCGTTTGGATGAGTTTCTACCAAGGTTTGTACTATCCGATCTGCCGAGTCGGGTTCTGTGACTACAGCAACACGTACAATATCCTTCAATTCATCAGGTGTGGTATTAGCGGCAGCATGGACTACAAAATCGACATAGCTGGGCTCTGCATTAATTGCTATCTCAACAATATTAGGGCAACTGGTAACGCCTTTATCTATCGCTACCTCCACAATCTCTTTGGTTTGAGAGGGAGCAGCTGATACTGCGGCATACACTATGTCTTTATATTTTTCGGGATATAGGTCCAATGTGGTATCAACGATTCTGGCCGCATGTAGCGGATAGTGTTCAACTACACTTTTAACTGCCCGCCCTACCGACATGTTTTGTTGGACTTGTTTATTTATAAATTCTGACGTTACGTAAAAAGAGTCATTTGTATTCCCTTCAAATGCGTGTGTGCTTCCAGCCATGGATATTAATAACGCACTTATTATTCTGAGTTTCATTTGAAGATCTCTTTTAATTTTAACCTTTAGCCAATATATGACTGTTGTATCGGCTAAAAGTTCAAATTGTAAAAAAAAGTGTTCAAATTAAACAGTATGTTAACAATAAGATCAATAACAGATTAAAAACTCAGCAGTTGAAATAAATATCTAAAAAATCTGCAATAAAGTGTTGACCGTGAAGATGATGTCTGAGAATGCGCGCTCGCTTCAGGGGGAAACACTCGGAAGCAGCTGCTAAAGGCACAAAAACTGAATTGCGTAAAAACTCTACAGGCCTTTAGTGAAGCGGACTTTAACAAGTTACTTGAAAAAATAAATTCAAATAAAATGTTGACAGTCACAAAGGGAAGTGTAGAATGCGCATCCCGCTTGAGGAGAGACTCAAGCAGCCGGAAACGGCAACGTTCTTTAACAATCAGCAATAAGACAATCTGTGTGGGCATCGATTGATTTTGATGTCGACCCAAAAAATTTATATTTTCGATTTTAATTGAAGAGTTTGATCATGGCTCAGATTGAACGCTGGCGGCAGGCCTAACACATGCAAGTCGAACGGTAACAGGAAGTGCTTGCACTTCGCTGACGAGTGGCGGACGGGTGAGTAATACTTAGGGATCTGCCCCGGGGTGGGGGACAACCATTGGAAACGATGGCTAATACCGCATAACGTCTACGGACCAAAGGGGGCTTCGGCTCTCGCCCTGGGATGAACCTAAGCGAGATTAGCTTGTTGGTGAGGTAACGGCTCACCAAGGCGACGATCTCTAGCTGTTCTGAGAGGAAGATCAGCCACACTGGGACTGAGACACGGCCCAGACTCCTACGGGAGGCAGCAGTGGGGAATATTGCACAATGGGGGGAACCCTGATGCAGCCATGCCGCGTGTGTGAAGAAGGCCTTCGGGTTGTAAAGCACTTTCAGTTGTGAGGAAAGGTTGGTAGTTAATACCTGTCAGCTGTGACGTTAGCAACAGAAGAAGCACCGGCTAACTCCGTGCCAGCAGCCGCGGTAATACGGAGGGTGCGAGCGTTAATCGGAATTACTGGGCGTAAAGCGCACGCAGGCGGCTATATAAGCCAGATGTGAAAGCCCCGGGCTTAACCTGGGAGAGTCATTTGGAACTGTATAGCTAGAGTTTTGGAGAGGGGAGTGGAATTCCAGGTGTAGCGGTGAAATGCGTAGATATCTGGAGGAACATCAGTGGCGAAGGCGGCTCCCTGGCCAAAAACTGACGCTCATGTGCGAAAGCGTGGGTAGCGAACAGGATTAGATACCCTGGTAGTCCACGCCGTAAACGCTGTCTACTAGCTGTATGCGGATTCATTTCTGTGTGTAGCGAAGCTAACGCGCTAAGTAGACCGCCTGGGGAGTACGGCCGCAAGGTTAAAACTCAAATGAATTGACGGGGGCCCGCACAAGCGGTGGAGCATGTGGTTTAATTCGATGCAACGCGAAGAACCTTACCTACACTTGACATGCAGAGAACTTTCCAGAGATGGATTGGTGCCTTCGGGAACTCTGACACAGGTGCTGCATGGCTGTCGTCAGCTCGTGTCGTGAGATGTTGGGTTAAGTCCCGCAACGAGCGCAACCCTTGTCCTTAGTTGCCAGCATTTGGTTGGGCACTTTAAGGAGACTGCCGGTGACAAACCGGAGGAAGGTGGGGACGACGTCAAGTCATCATGGCCCTTACGTGTAGGGCTACACACGTGCTACAATGGCAGATACAGAGGGATGCGAGACAGTGATGTGGAGCGGAGCCCTTAAAGTCTGTCGTAGTCCGGATTGGAGTCTGCAACTCGACTCCATGAAGTCGGAATCGCTAGTAATCGCAGGTCAGCATACTGCGGTGAATACGTTCCCGGGCCTTGTACACACCGCCCGTCACACCATGGGAGTGGGATGCAAAAGAAGTAGTTAGTCTAACCTTCGGGAGGGCGATTACCACTTTGTGTTTCATGACTGGGGTGAAGTCGTAACAAGGTAACCCTAGGGGAACCTGGGGTTGGATCACCTCCTTACGTAAAGGTGTCGAATTGAATTCAATTCGATGTTCACACAGATTGTTTTATTGTATGTAGGTTGAGCTTTAGCTCGACAAAGCCTTAACAGATAGGTTTGCTTTTAAGTTTATCTGTTAAGGTTTTTTTGACCCTCGGGTCTGCCTTAAACTGTTCTTTAACAAACTGGAAAAGCTGATAAATCATCGATATTGATGTATTGCAAAAGTAATGCATTTGATATCAACCAAGTATGTATTTTTAAAAAATTTAGGGTAAACGATAGCGTTTTACTCTATCTGACATAGGCGAGTTACAGTCAACAGCAGCGTCTGTTCATAAGATGGCAACATTGAGTGATACAGGGGTTGTATGATTAAGTGACTAAGCGTATACGGTGGATGCCTTGGCAGTCAGAGGCGATGAAGGACGTGTAAATCTGCGAAAAGCGTAGGTAAGGTGATAAAACCCGTTATAACCTACGATGTCCGAATGGGGAAACCCGGCCTTTTAGGTCATCTGTAACTGAATTCATAGGTTACAGAAGCAAACGAGGGGAACTGAAACATCTAAGTACCCTCAGGAAAAGAAATCAATTGAGATTGCCTTAGTAGCGGCGAGCGAACGGGTAACAGCCGATGGTTTATGTTGTAGTGGAATCTTCTGGGAAGTTGAGCGATACAGGGTGATAGCCCCGTACACGAAGCAACATAAAGCACATATTAAGTAGGACGGGACACGTGTTATCTTGTCTGAAGATGGGGGGACCATCCTCCAAGGCTAAATACTCCTGACTGACCGATAGTGAACCAGTACCGTGAGGGAAAGGCGAAAAGAACCCCGGCGAGGGGAGTGAAATAGAACCTGAAACCGTATACGTACAAGCAGTGGGAGCAGACTTGTTCTGTGACTGCGTACCTTTTGTATAATGGGTCAGCGACTTATATTTTGTAGCGAGGTTAACCGAATAGGGGAGCCGTAGCGAAAGCGAGTCTTAACTGGGCGCGTAGTTGCAAGGTATAGACCCGAAACCCGGTGATCTAGCCATGGGCAGGTTGAAGGTTGAGTAACATCAACTGGAGGACCGAACCCACTAACGTTGAAAAGTTAGGGGATGACCTGTGGCTGGGGGTGAAAGGCCAATCAAACCGGGAGATAGCTGGTTCTCCCCGAAAGCTATTTAGGTAGCGCCTCGGACGAATACCATTGGGGGTAGAGCACTGTTTGGGCTAGGGGGTCATCCCGACTTACCAACCCCATGCAAACTCCGAATACCAATGAGTACTATCCGGGAGACACACGGCGGGTGCTAACGTCCGTCGTGGAGAGGGAAACAACCCAGACCGCCAGCTAAGGTCCCCAAATATTGCTAAGTGGGAAACGATGTGGGAAGGCTAAGACAGCTAGGAGGTTGGCTTAGAAGCAGCCACCCTTTAAAGAAAGCGTAATAGCTCACTAGTCGAGTCGGCCTGCGCGGAAGATGTAACGGGGCTAAGCAATATACCGAAGCTGCGGCAGCACGTAAGTGCTGGGTAGGGGAGCGTTGTGTAAGTGGATGAAGGTGAATCGAGAGGTTTGCTGGACATATCACAAGTGCGAATGCTGACATGAGTAACGATAATGGGGGTGAAAAACCCCCACGCCGGAAGACCAAGGTTTCCTGTCCCATGCTAATCAGGGCAGGGTAAGTCGGCCCCTAAGGCGAGGCAGAAATGCGTAGTCGATGGGAAACGGGTTAATATTCCCGTACTTTTATATACAGTGATGGGGTGACGGAGAAGGCTAGGCTGGCGTGGCGTTGGTTGTCCACGTGAAAGTGCGTAGGCTGGGGACTCAGGTAAATCCGGGTTCCTAAGGCCGAGACACGAGACGAGCTACTACGGTAGCGAAGCAGTTGATGCCCGGCTTCCAGGAAAATCCTCTAAACGTATGTATATAAGAACCGTACCCCAAACCGACACAGGTGGTCAGGTAGAGAATACTAAGGCGCTTGAGAGAACTCGGGTGAAGGAACTCGGCAAAATAGTACCGTAACTTCGGGAGAAGGTACGCCCCTGTTTGTGAACACTTCGCGTGGTAAGCAGATGGGGGTCGCAGTGACCAGATGGCTGGGACTGTTTATTAAAAACACAGCACTGTGCTAAATCGAAAGATGACGTATACGGTGTGACACCTGCCCGGTGCCGGAAGGTTAATTGATGGGGTTAGCGTAAGCGAAGCTCTTGATCGAAGCCCCGGTAAACGGCGGCCGTAACTATAACGGTCCTAAGGTAGCGAAATTCCTTGTCGGGTAAGTTCCGACCTGCACGAATGGTGTAACCATGGCCATGCTGTCTCCACCCGAGACTCAGTGAAATTGAAATCGCAGTGAAGATGCTGTGTACCCGCACCTAGACGGAAAGACCCCGTGAACCTTTACTACAGCTTGGCACTGAACATTGACCCTACATGTGTAGGATAGGTGGGAGGCTTTGAAGCGTTGTCGCCAGATAGCGTGGAGCCATCCTTGAAATACCACCCTTGTATGTTTGATGTTCTAACACTGACCCGTAATCCGGGTTGTGGACAGTGTCTGGTGGGTAGTTTGACTGGGGCGGTCTCCTCCCAAATAGTAACGGAGGAGCACGAAGGTTAGCTAATCACGGTCGGACATCGTGAGGTTAGTGCAATGGCATAAGCTAGCTTAACTGCGAGACAGACACGTCGAGCAGATACGAAAGTAGGTCATAGTGATCCGGTGGTTCTGAATGGAAGGGCCATCGCTCAACGGATAAAAGGTACTCCGGGGATAACAGGCTGATACCGCCCAAGAGTTCATATCGACGGCGGTGTTTGGCACCTCGATGTCGGCTCATCACATCCTGGGGCTGAAGTCGGTCCCAAGGGTATGGCTGTTCGCCATTTAAAGTGGTACGCGAGCTGGGTTTAGAACGTCGTGAGACAGTTCGGTCCCTATCTGGTGTGGGCGTTGGATGATTGATGGGAGCTGCTCCTAGTACGAGAGGACCGGAGTGGACGAACCGCTGGTGTTCGGGTTGTGATGCCAATCGCATTGCCCGGTAGCTACGTTCGGAACGGATAACCGCTGAAAGCATCTAAGCGGGAAGCCGGCCCAAAGATGAGTCATCCCTGACAGTTTAACTGTCCTGAAGGGTTGTTTAAGACTAAGACGTTGATAGGCAGGGTGTGGAAGCGTTGTAAGGCGTTAAGCTAACCTGTACTAATTGCCCGCGAGGCTTAATCATACAACACCCGGTATTATTTGGTGTTGTGACAAACAAGCACTTGCTTATGTTAAGAGTAAGACGCGCTTACCCTCATACACGATTTATCAGAATTTCCAAGTTTGTTTCCAGTTTTGTCTGGCGGCCATAGCGATACGGAACCACCTGAATCCATTCCGAACTCAGCAGTGAAACGTATTAGCGGCGATGGTAGTGTGGGGCTTCCCCATGTGAGAGTAGCACACCGCCAGGCTCCTATTTAGAGAAAGGGCTATCCGAAAGGGTAGCCCTTTTTTGCATTTGCGATCCCGAAAAGTCATGGTGTTGTATCAGCATCAACGGATAGCCCTTCCCTAAATAGTGATTAGCTGCGCTAATCTACAAGAGATGCCTAACCCATTGTTGAACATGGCTTTACTTATTGTCTGATTAGAGCACGAGTAACAATCGTCCCTGAAGGGGCATCCAGCCTCGCCATCCATGGCGAGTCGTTCAGGCGGGCGCTGCTGCGCAGCTAAAGAATCCGCCTTCACCCCCATGTGAGAGTAGCACACCGCCAGGCTCCTATTTAGAGAAAGGGCTATCCGAAAGGGTAGCCCTTTTTTGCATTTGCGATTCCGAAAAGTCATGGTGTTGTATCAGCATCAACGGATAGCCCTTCCCCTAAATAGTGATTAGCTGCGCTAATCTACAAGAGATGCCTAACCCATTGTTGAACATGGCTTTACTTATTGTCTGATTAGAGCACGAGTAACAATCGTCCCTGAAGGGGCATCCAGCCTCGCCATCCATGGCGAGTCGTTCAGGCGGGCGCTGCTGCGCAGCTAAAGAATCCACCTTCACCCCCATGTGAGAGTAGCACACCGCCAGGCTCCCAATTTGAAGAAGGGTTACCGTAAGGTAACCCTTTTTTATTGCCTGCGATTTATTCAGACCAGCTCATTTATTTTTATCCAAGGTAACCCTTCATCAAATCGAAGGTTGGTGTCACTACTTGCGGTGAAATGTCCCCATGCTCGAGTAGGTCGGGATTGTTCCCTACAATCCTTCGACACTGCCGCCATCCATGGCGGTCGCTACCGCCAGGCTCCTGGTTAGAAAGAAGGCTACCCAGTTGGGTGGCCTTTTTTCGTTTCTGCGGCAGTAAACATTATCATTCCTGGCGTTCATGTCGGGTAGCCTCCTCTCTAAATAGAACTTACCGTGCTACCTCATGGGGAAACCTAACCTATCGGGAATGCTTTTATATTATCTTTCTGATTAGCGTACGGGGTACAAGCGTCCCTGTGAGGGCATCCAGCCTGTACATCCATGTGCAGTCGTTCGGCTGGGCGGCGCTGCGCGCCTAAAGAATCCAGCCTCACCCCCATGTGACAAATTTGTCTGGAACAAATTTGAACGTGCTTTAGCACGGCCCCGAAGGGGAGAGTCTCAGGGATGAGACGAATAAAGTAGGTCGGGATTGTTCCCTACAATCCTTCGACACTGCCGCCATCCATGGCGGTCGCATCCCGCCAGGCTCCAGGTTAGAGAAAGGGCTATCCGAAAGGGTAGCCCTTTTTTGCATTTGCGATTCTGAAAAGTGTTGCTGTTGTATCAATACAAGCGGATAGCCCTTCCCCTAAATAGCGATTAGCTGCGCTAATCTAGATGAGATACCTAACCCATCTGGAAAGCTTCAGCATGATTGTTCTGATTAGAGCACGAGTAACAATCGTCCCTGAAGGGGCTTCTCGACAACTGCTCCTGCGTTGTTCTAATGTCACACATCCATGTGTGCCACAGCCCCGGCATCCTTGTCGGGTCGTTCAGCCCTGACAAAGCTCCAGATATTCGCTTCGTCCGAGACGGGCTTCACCCCCATGTAAGACACACTTGTAGGTCGAGATTTATCTCGACAAATTAGTTACAAGTCCTCGTCTTTGTCCGGCTAAAGCCGAACCTACAATATCACCTGCCAGCATACGGGGTCAGATCCGGCATAATATCACAATCAGCGTTTATTAAGATGTGTCGTTACTAAGTAGAAGAATCTTCACACAAACCCATGTAAGATATTGAATTTCAATGATATTAATTTAGTGCTGAGGACTTCATTTAGGATTAATATTGCGCTCTGAAAACGGTTTTTTTCATGTGAGGTATACATGTCTGATGCAGTTTCAAAGGTACTAAATGATTCAATCAAGGTATTCATTTCTTTAGCAATATTAGTGGTTGCAGTGATTATCTTGTACAAAGAGCCATTTATGTAACGCTAATTTACTATTGATGAGCTAACTGAAGAAATTGAACGCAGTTAGCTCAGATCTAAATGTTTAAATCTTAGCAAAACCCTAAGGCAAGTAGACTTTTCTTGCTAATTGTCTTTACTCACTTGTTGCTCTCTTAACCTCTTGTATTCATCATAGGACTGTTCTTTTATTGTTTCACAGTCTTGGATATGGATAGTTGAGTCTTCGATACATTTTTGATGCTCATGAGATTGTAAACTTTCATACATTGCTCGATTACTACATCCAGTCGATATCAGAATAAACGCAGAGGCCAAGATTATTTTGTTCATAATAGTTTAATTGAAAATGAGTTAATACTTATCCGACTTTCATTTTTGTCGCTGGTTCCCGTTCCTTAAAATGATTTTTATCAGTTAAATAAATCAAGTTCTTGATCTGGCTATTTGTGCCTTTAAACTTGTAGCTCATTACTGCATTTGAGAACAATCCTTGGTTAACCTGAAACCCCGACATACACTGGCGTTAGACGCTCACTGCAATAACTTATATACAGTGCGAAGCATTGAAGAGTTTAGTCATCTCAATTTGGACCTGGACAGATGCTTAATTTTGGGTGGAGGAAGTAACGTCGCTTTTGTCGAAGATTACGACGGCGATATCCTCACCTACCAAGACGAATCTGTCAAAATAATCGATCAGCCGGGTTATTGGTTAGTGGAAGCTGGAGCGGGTTTGGTTTGGCATGACCTGGTTGTACGTTGTGTAAAAAGAGGAATTGGTGGATTAGAAAACCTGGCATTAATTCCGGGATCCTGCGGTGCAGCCGCCGTCCAAAATATCGGGGCTTACGGAGTCGAGTTTAAGGATGTTTGTTATGCTGTGGAAAGCTATGATGTTAAAACAGGGGCGCAAAAACGCTATCAAAATCATGAATGCCGATTTGATTATCGCAATAGTTTATTTAAACAAAGCCAAAACCGCCATTTGCTAATAACCAGAATCATTCTTCGTTTAGATAAAAACTGGTGCCCTGTCCAGAAGTACAATGGCCTTGAAGATATCAATGGCGAACTAACACCCTTAACCTTGATGCAGAGGGTTATTGAGCTTCGCCAGTCAAAACTACCAGATCCCAATATATTGCCGAACGCCGGCAGTTTCTTTAAGAATCCGATTGTCAGTCGTCAACAAGCAAACGGCCTTAAACAGCAATACCCGTCCATGCCAGTTTATGAGATTGATGAACACTACAGTAAGTTATCATCTGGGTGGCTAATAGAAAACGCGGGTCTGAAAGGCAAACAAATGGATGGGATTGGCACTTACGAAAAACATGCACTTGTTATTATCAACTATGGTTCGGGTAGCGGTAGAGCTTTATTGAGACTCGTACATGAAATAAGAGACAGAGTTTATTCACTGTTCTCGGTAAAACTGGAGAATGAAGTGCTACTCATTGGAAAGCAAGGCGTTATAAAGCTATGAGTAAGATTGAACCTGGACATTTGCTGAATCAGCTATCAACAAAACACTTTGTATCCGGAGAAGAGTTGGCGCAGCGGTTTGGCGTTTCTCGCACAGCTATTGCTAAACAAGTGAAAATACTACAGGAGTACGGAGTCGATATCTTTTCCGTACAGCGCAGCGGTTATAAATTAGGAAGGGAAGTGACTTTAATCGAGAAATCTCAAGTCATAGAGGGCCTGGCGAATAAGCAGTCATCGTTGCTGTGTGTTGAATCTTTAATTGATTCAACTAATGATTTCGTAAAAGAGAGAGTATCTACCCTGGAGGATGGTTTTGTATGTATTGCTCAAGGTCAAAAACAGGGTCGGGGCAGACAGGGTAAAAAGTGGATATCGCCGTTTGCCAGTAACCTCTACCTGACAATGAAATGGCGCTTCCAATTGGGTTTTCAAAGCTTATCAGGACTCAGTTTAGCAATAGGTGTGGCTACAGTAAGAACCATCAAGCCCCTTGTAAAACTACCCGTTACACTCAAATGGCCGAATGATGTATATATTAATGGACAAAAGGTCAGTGGCACTTTAGTTGAAGTTTCCGGAAACCCTGATGGTAGTTGTGATGCGATCATCGGTATTGGACTTAATGTGAATATGCCGCAAGTTGAAGGAATCGATCAGCCCTGGACAGATTTGCAGTCCAATACTTCAGATGCTATCAACATCAATCGCTTAACAGCGAGTTTCGTCAACAATTTGAGGACTATCGTTTCCGAATTTGCCACAGAGGGGTTCTCGCCTTTTGTTTCGGAATGGGAGGCTCATGATCATTTCAGAGACAAAGAGATATTAGTGATTAACGGTAAGAATCAAACTAGCTGTGTATCTAGAGGCATATCTTCTTCAGGGGCACTAGTCGTTGAGGTAATGGAAGACGGCATCACTAAAACGAAGGAGCTGTTTGGAGGGGAAATTAGTGTCCGAAGCGCGTAATCTGTTACTGGTCGACGCTGGCAATACGTCAGTAAAGTCATGCGTAGTTAAAGCTAATGGTGAAACGATTCGATTAGGCGATCCGTTGCGGGATAGAGACTTGATCAACACAAATAAAATCTCGCGTGTTCTACTGGTTTCCGTTCGTGCACAAAGCTATAGCGAAAATCTACAGCAGTACTGTTTTGACAAACAAATTCGGTTTAGAGAAGTCACTACCTCTGAAAGTGCTTTTGGTACCGCCTGTGCTTATGAAAACTACCAAACCTTGGGGGTAGATCGTTGGATGATGATCTTGGCCGCCGCAGCTCGCCCGGAAGACACAATTTTGGTGATGAGTATTGGTACTGCAATGACGTTAGACTTAGTGCACAACAAGCAGCACTTAGGTGGATGGATAGCGCCTGGTTTTGATCTGGCGAAAAGCGCATTGTTTCAGAAAACCGCAAATGTGTTTGGCAATGCGGATTACCCAAACCACAATGCGTTTGGTGATAATACCGAGAGTTGTGTCAATTTCGGTTGTCGTGCCCAAGTTAATGGTCTACTCAAAGAAGGCATTAAATGCGCTGAAGAGTATTCTACAAAATTAAAAATTTTGGTGTGTGGTGGGGGAATATCCTTATTAGATCTCTCTGAATTCGACGATATTGAAGTAAATGAAAATCTTATTTTTGAGGGGTTGATGCGCTTTGTTTAAGCATAATTCGCCTAAATATGCGCCCGTCTGCTTTTAAAATGACCAATCGGTTAAATTATCCGTTTTTTTTCCAAATAATTGGTTGCACACACAATCGCATTCCACTAGAATGCGCACCCACTTGATGCAGTGCCGGCTTAGCTCAGTTGGTAGAGCAACTGACTTGTAATCAGTAGGTCGCCAGTTCGACTCCGGCAGCCGGCACCATCAATCTCGGAGGGGTTCCCGAGTGGCCAAAGGGATCAGACTGTAAATCTGACGGCTCCGCCTTCGCTGGTTCGAATCCAGCCCCCTCCACCATATTCTGTTGTGAGCTTCGGCTTGCAGCAAAAAGTTCGGGGAAACCTGAGCTCGTGTTGAGTGATTAGAATAGCTCGACACAAAAGTTTCGGATGAGGTGGTTCCAGGATTCTGGAATGTATGTTTTAGCGGGCATCGTATAATGGCTATTACCTCAGCCTTCCAAGCTGATGATGCGGGTTCGATTCCCGCTGCCCGCTCCAAAAAGCTGATATAGCTCAGTTGGTAGAGCGCACCCTTGGTAAGGGTGAGGTCGGCAGTTCAAATCTGCCTATCAGCACCACTCCTGATCGTTTCATCCAAAAGTTTTATTTTAATCACTAGCAATGCTTGGGAATTTTTGTCATGGCAAAAGAAAAGTTTGAACGTACGAAACCGCACGTAAACGTAGGTACAATCGGCCACGTTGACCACGGTAAAACAACTCTGACTGCAGCGATTACTACTGTATTAGCAAAAACTTACGGTGGTTCTGCACAGGCTTTCGATCAAATCGATAACGCTCCAGAAGAGCGCGAGCGTGGTATCACAATCGCAACTTCTCACGTAGAGTACGATACTCCTACTCGTCACTACGCACACGTAGACTGTCCTGGACACGCTGACTATGTTAAAAACATGATCACTGGTGCTGCACAGATGGACGGCGCGATTTTGGTTGTAGCAGCGACTGACGGCCCTATGCCTCAGACTCGTGAGCACATCCTGTTAGGTCGTCAGGTTGGCGTACCTTACATCATCGTATTCATGAACAAGTGTGACATGGTTGACGATGAAGAGCTGTTAGAGCTTGTAGAAATGGAAGTACGTGAACTTCTGACTGAATATGAATTCCCTGGTGACGACTTGCCAGTAATTCAAGGTTCTGCTCTTAAGGCGCTTGAAGGCGACGCAGAGTGGGAAAAGAAAGTTATCGAATTAGGTGAAGCACTGGATTCTTACATCCCAGAGCCAGAGCGTGCCATCGACAAGCCGTTCATCCTGCCTATCGAAGACGTATTCTCAATCTCAGGCCGTGGTACAGTAGTAACTGGTCGTGTTGAGCAAGGTATCATCAAGGTTGGTGAAGAAGTAGAAATCGTAGGTATCAAAGAAACTACAACTACGACTTGTACTGGTGTTGAGATGTTCCGTAAGCTGCTTGACGAAGGTCGTGCAGGTGAGAACGTTGGTGTTCTTCTTCGTGGTACTAAGCGTGACGAAGTAGAGCGTGGTCAAGTACTGGCTAAGCCTGGTTCAATCAACCCACACACTAAGTTCGAAGCAGAAGTATACGTACTGAGCAAAGACGAAGGTGGCCGTCATACTCCTTTCTTCAAAGGTTACCGTCCACAGTTCTACTTCCGTACAACTGACGTAACAGGTGCTGTTGAGCTTCCAGAAGGCGTAGAAATGGTAATGCCTGGTGACAACCTTAAGTTCGTAGTAGAACTGATTGCTCCAATCGCGATGGACGAAGGTCTTCGCTTCGCAATCCGTGAAGGTGGTCGTACAGTAGGTGCTGGTGTTGTATCTAAAATCATCGACTAATATCGATGGTTAACACCACACGTTAAAAAAGGTCGCGCAAGCGGCCTTTTTTGTATCTGTAGGTTCGCCTTTAGGCGGACGAAATTTGTTGAAGGTATCTATCGTTTTGCAGATGAGCCTTTGGTAATTCGGGGCGGCGTCGATTTTTGTTCCCGACAAAATCGACATTCATTACCTCCCTGTAATTCGGGCAGGGACAGCCCGGAGTAACGTGGTCGTACAGGTCGAAAACTGCTCCTGCATTTTCGACACTTCCGCCATCCATGGCGGTCGTAGGTGCTGGTGTTGTTTCTAAAATCATCGACTAATATCGATGGTTAACACCACACATTAAAAAAGGTCGCGCAAGCAGCCTCTTTTGTATCTGTAGGTTCGCCTTTAGGCGGACAAGATTGTTGGAATCTATACACCACTCTCTACATGAGGAACTTGCATTTCGGGGCGTCGTCGATTTTTGTTCCCGACAAAATCGACATTCATTACCTCCCTGTAATTCGGGCAGGGATAGCCCGAAGTACTAATATCGATGGTTAACACCACACGTTAAAAAAGGTCGCGCAAGCGGCCTTTTTTGTATCTGCAGGTCGAGATTTATCTCGACAGGGTTATTGAAATGTATCCACCGCCGTCCAGCAAAAGCTCTTGTAAATTGTCGAGCTCGACAACGATAAAAAAATCAACACCTTATGTCTAATTGAAGATATTTGTCAGTGGCTGACGGCACCTTGTGATAATTCGACGCTGCCGTTCGCCAAAGGCGAAGCGACAGGAGACAGCTACTTATAATTAAGCTCTTTCAGTTTTCTGGTGAGGGTATTGCGGCCCCAACCTAGTCTCTTCGCAGCTTCCTGTTTATGCCCATGAGTATGATTTAGGGCTCTATCTAACAAAATACGTTCAAACTCAATGGTTGCATCATTCAAAATATCATTTTTTCCAGAGAGCAATTGTGCATCAGCCCATCGTGAGAGCATTTCTTGCCAGGAAAGTTCTGATTGCTCTTGGGGAGATAATGGCTGCTGTTTGTGTATCTCTGCTGGTAAATCAGAGGGTTGGATTTCTTTACTACTGGCCATAACTGTTAGCCAGCGACAGATATTTTCTAATTGTCTTACATTACCTGGCCAGGGCAGTTTACTGAGAATTTTTTGTGAATCTTTACTCAGAATTTTGCTTTCAACTTGCAGCTCTTTAGCCGCCAAACCAAGAAAGTGGTGGGCAAGTGGCACGATATCTTCACTGCGGTCACTGAGTTTAGGAAGGTGTATCTTAATCACGTTAAGACGGTGATATAAGTCCTCGCGAAATTTACCGTCGGTTACCCGCTTCTCCAGGTCTTGGTGAGTAGCTGCAATGATCCTTACATCAACAGAAACGGGTTCATGTCCGCCAACGCGATAAAACTGACCATCTGCCAGTACTCTTAACAATCTTGTTTGCACGTCCAGTGGCATATCACCAATTTCATCCAGAAATAAGGTGCCACCATTAGCCTGCTCAAAACGTCCTACACGGGTAGACTGCGCCCCCGTAAAAGCGCCTTTTTCATGACCAAATAACTCTGATTCAATGAGATCACCGGGGATGGCAGCCATATTTAATGGAATAAAAGTTTTGTCTGCCCTTGGACTGTGTTTGTGAAGCGCTTGAGCTACCAGCTCTTTACCTGTTCCAGATTCTCCATTGATTAAAACACTAATACTCGAACGAGATAGACGGCCTATCGCACGGAAAACTTCCTGCATTGCAGGTGCTTCACCGATTATTTCGGTTTTGACTTTGGTCTCGTTATCACCTGTTCGAGAATTGTTTTCACGGGCTTTGGTCAAAGCCTTCTGTACCAGAGTGACAGCTTCGTCTATGTCAAAAGGCTTTGGTAGATATTCAAAAGCACCTTGTTTATAGGCGTTAACAGCGCTATCCAGATCCGAGTGAGCGGTCATGATGATAAAGGGAATATCTGGATGTTCCTGATGTACAGTTTCCAGCAACTGCATGCCATCCATTTGTGGCATTCTAATATCCGAAACAATGACTTCGGGCAGCTGGCCGGAGCCTAGTTGTAACAACAGGTCTTCCGGATTTTCGAAGCTGAAACATTCTATATTTGCACCCTGTAAAGCTTTTTGTAATACCCAACGGATTGAGCTGTCATCATCGACTATCCAAACAGGTGCGTTGCTCATTTAATATCTTCCTTTTTTGCAATAGGGATCAAAATGGTGAATTCGGTATGGCCGGGCCAGCTATCTACTTCAATCTTGCCTTTGTGATGATTAATTAAAGATTGCGATATAGACAAGCCAAGCCCGGTGCCCTCAAGTTTTGAGGAAACCATGGGGTAAAACAATGTATCTTTAATGCTGTCAGGAATACCTGGTCCGTTATCGATTATTTTTATTTGGGCACACAATGGAAAGCGATTGCCATGAATAGTCGATTGGCGCTGAATTCGGGTGCTGAATTTTAATGTGCCATCACCGTTGAGTGCCTGAACAGAGTTACGGGCTATGTTTAATATCGCCTGCTGCAACATATCTGAATCAATATACATGTCGGGTATACTGGGGTCGTAATCACGCTCGATGATAATGCCGTGATGCTCAATAGTTAACAGGGTGCGAATCTTCTCAATAACGCGATGCACATTCACCCACTGAAAATCAGGTGGCTTGTTGGGGCCCAATAATCTGTCTACAAGGTTTCGTAAGCGATCGGATTGCTCAATGATCAGCTGTGTGAATTCTCTGAGGTTGGAGTCTTGCAGCTCCCTTTCCAATAACTGCGCCGCGCCTCGTATGCCACCCAATGGATTTTTAATTTCGTGAGCCAGGCCTCTGATAAGGTCCCGTGAGGCTTGCTGCAACGCCCATTGATGGCTTTCCTGGCTGAGCTTTTTAATCTGATCGATGGGATTGATTTCCAAAGCCAGCATGCCATTCTCGTCTGATTCGTAATAAGTCACGATCATCGAGGCCAGACAGTGGCGTCCATCTTTGAAAATCAATTGTATTTCGTTTTCTGAAAAACTGTCCCTGTTGTGTAAAGCGCTGTAAAAGCGTTCAATTTTGATGCAGTCGCCAATCAGGAATTCACTGAGAGGGTGGCGGAATAATTGATTACGAGAGTGTTCAAACAGAGATTCTGATGAGACATTGGCAAACAAGATCCGCATATCCTGGTCCAGCAACAAAATAGCCGTGGACAGATTGTCGAGCAAATTATTGAGTTTGATGTCTTCATTCATAAGAGCATTTAACCACAACGCACCTTATTGGTGCATATAAAAAATTATAGAAGAACTGCTTCTACCTTCAAGCCTTTGATTTATCTAGTTTGCTTGAATTAATGCAGAAGCTTTATGCAAATAAAATGTGCTTGGCTGGGTAGATGCAAGTAGCTTGCCTGACTGGTCAAAAAACTCAATTTTTATGTTATAACTGCCTCGATTCAGGCCTTCCAATTCAAACTTCGGAGCACTGTGACGAGCATGAAGTTGGCCATTCAAATAGAGTATGAATTGACCGGTCATTTCAGGTACAAGGCTGGCCTCAATAGTTACCTCACCTGCATTGTTTCTTACCGTGGCTTCATTGGCTGGTGTAAGCAACTCTAGCATTGGTTTAACGACTGGCGTTAGTTGAGTCTGTTTGGTTTTAGAGTTCGGATTTGTGACTATTGATGGTATCAAATTAGGCTTTTTGAGGAGTTTGTATTCTGATGCTCCCGGAGGTGGTTTGTCGGTATAGATGACGGTACCATCAGGCTTAACCACTTTATATATTTTGGTAGTCGCTAAGGCGGCTATAGATACTGTGGCAATTAAAATAATGAGCAAACACTTTCGCAGCATGACTTTTTTGGCCAGATGAGTTTTGTTATCTCTAGTGTTGATGACTCTTAACTATTTCTCAATAGTGATTGTGAAAATGCTCACAAAAAAACCCGCGACTAAGCGGGTTTTTGATTGGATAAGTAAGCAGGTAATTAGCAGCTGTAGTACATATCAAACTCAACAGGCGCAGTCGTCATGTTAAGTCTTTCTACTTCTTCAGCTTTCAGCTCAATGTATGCATCGATCATATCATCACTCATAACACCACCGGCTTTCAGGAAGTCACGGTCGTTATCAAGCGCTTCTAATGCCATTTCCAAAGAGCTGGCAACAGTTGGGATCTCAGCTGCTTCTTCTGCTGGTAGATCATACAAGTCTTTATCCATAGCGTCGCCAGGGTGGATCTTGTTCTTAATACCGTCAAGACCAGCCATCAGCATTGCTGTAAAGGCCAGGTAAGGGTTACCTGTTGGATCAGGGAAGCGTACTTCGATACGACGCGCTTTGGCACTGGTTACGTAAGGGATACGAATTGATGCAGAGCGGTTACGTGCTGAGTATGCCAGCATTACCGGGGCTTCGAAGCCTGGTACTAAACGCTTGTATGAGTTAGTCGAAGCGTTGGTGAAGGCATTGATAGCACGTGCGTGCTTGATGATACCGCCAATGTAGTAAAGGGCTTCGTCTGATAAACCGCCATACTTGTCGCCAGCGAAGATGTTTTGGCCATCTTTACTGATTGACTGGTGGCAGTGCATGCCAGAACCATTGTCACCTACCAATGGCTTAGGCATGAAGGTGGCTGATTTACCATAGGCGTCCGCAACGTTGTGGATAACGTACTTGTAGATTTGAATTTCGTCTGCTTTTTCAACGATAGAGTTGAATTCACAGGCGATTTCGTTCTGACCCGCGGTTGCTACTTCGTGGTGATGAGCTTCAACAGTTAAACCCATTTCTTCCATAACCAAACACATAGCAGTACGGATATCGTGCGCAGAATCTACTGGAGGCACTGGGAAGTAACCACCTTTAACGCCAGGACGGTGACCCAAGTTGCCGTTTTCGAATTCAGCACCTGAGTTCCACTTTGCTTCTACGGCGTCGATCTTATAGAAAGATTCACCCATTTCAGTGTGGAAACGAATGTCATCAAATAAGAAGAATTCTGGCTCAGGACCAAAGAACGCCTTGTCACCGATACCCGTTGATTTCAGGTATTCTTCGGCGCGTTGAGCGATAGAGCGAGGGTCACGGTCATAACCTTGCATGGTAGAAGGTTCAACGATACCACAACGGATGTTAACCTGTGCTTCTTCTGCGAACGGGTCTAAAACTGCTGTTGCAGGATCTGGCATCAAAATCATGTCAGACTCGTTAATTCCTTTCCAGCCAGCGATAGAAGAGCCGTCAAACATTTTGCCTTCTTCAAAAAAATCTTCGTCGATAAGTGCTGCGGGAATCGATACGTGCTGCTCTTTACCTTTAGTATCGGTAAATCTTAAATCAACAAATTTCGCTTCACTTTCCGCGATTAAGGCTAAAGCCGATTCTACTGACATAGTGTCCTCCAATTGAGTAGGTCATGGTTGGTGTCAGGAAACACCAGAAAATAATCCTGAAATCATATCGTAATTTAGTAACAGATGTATTTAGCTAAATTCATGCCATTCAAATAAAACATATTAATCCTTATAAAACAAAGGATTAGAGCAAGCCTTTGAGAAGCATTGCACTGTTTTAGGTTTATCGCTGCACTATAAAGGTGCTTGGTGCACTTGTTTGGTGCTTTTGGCATCCTGTCATTTGTCTTAAAGCTAGACTATTTCCAGATTGGTGCAAGATATTCTGGACTCAACTTAATTTACCCCTTTATTTCCATAGAATTTGTGACAATCCAGTGAATATTCAATAGAAAGTCTAGATTTCCATCGCTTATTTGTTGATAAACCTGTAAAATCCGCGCCTCGCTGGCAATGTCCGGTTAAAAACCGTACAGAATATGCAGGATAACTGTTGCCAGTCATCGTTTTAATAAGTTACAGAGAAATCAATACATGACAGCCAATCCGGTAGCCATTGAAAAATTGCGCAATATCGCAATCATTGCCCACGTTGACCACGGTAAAACCACCCTGGTAGATAAACTTCTTCAGCAGTCCGGGACTCTTGAGAGTCGCACTGGTGAGACTGAAGAACGCGTGATGGACTCCAACGACATCGAAAAAGAGCGTGGAATTACCATTCTGGCGAAGAATACGGCCATTAAGTGGAACGATTATCGAATCAATATCGTAGACACTCCCGGACACGCTGACTTTGGTGGTGAGGTTGAGCGTGTAATGTCTATGGCTGACTCTGTACTATTGCTGGTTGATGCCCAAGAAGGTCCGATGCCGCAAACGCGATTTGTAACGCAAAAAGCGTTTGCTCAAGGTTTGAAGCCGATAGTTGTTATCAACAAAATTGACAAACCAGGTGCGCGCCCGGATTGGGTAATGGACCAGGTATTTGATTTGTTTGATAATTTAGGTGCCACCGATGAGCAACTGGACTTCCAGGTGGTTTATGCCTCGGCACTTAATGGTTGGGCTTCACTGGATGCTGACCAGCCTGCGGAAGATATGACTGCCCTGTTTCAGACTATTGTCGATCAGGTATCACCTCCTGACGCTGATGTGGATGGTCCTCTGCAAATGCAGATCTCTCAATTGGATTACAACTCATACGTTGGTGTTATTGGCGTTGGTCGCGTTACACGTGGTAGCGTTAAAATCAACCAACAGGTTACCGTTGTCACAGCTGATGGCAAAAAGCGCAATGGCAAAGTGGGTCAGGTATTGGGTTACCTTGGTTTGCAGCGCCACGAAGTGGAGGCCGCTTACGCGGGTGACATCATTGCTATCACTGGCCTGGGTGAGCTGAAAATTTCTGATACTGTTTGTGACGTCAATACGGTCGAAGCATTACCGCCATTGTCGGTTGATGAGCCAACTGTAACCATGACCTTCCAGGTAAATACCTCTCCGTTTTCAGGTAAAGAAGGTAAATTTGTTACTTCCCGTAATATTCTCGATCGCTTAAAAGCCGAGCTGGTACACAATGTTGCTTTGCGCGTTACTGAAATGGATGACCCTGATAAGTTTCGCGTGTCTGGACGCGGTGAATTACACTTGGGTATCTTAATTGAGAACATGCGTCGTGAAGGTTATGAACTAGCCGTATCTCGTCCGGAAGTAATTCTTAAAACCGTTGACGGTGAATTACAAGAGCCCTTTGAAACACTGACTATTGACTGCCAGGAAGAGCACCAGGGCTCTATTATGGAGCAGATTGGTTTGCGTAAAGGTGAACTGACCGACATGTCTCCAGATGGCAAAGGCCGTGTGCGTATGGACTTTATCATTCCAAGCCGTGGTCTGATCGGTTTCCAGACTGAGTTCATGACACTAACCTCAGGTTCTGGTCTGCTTTACCACACATTCGATCATTACGGTCCTCATAAAGGTGGAAACATTGGCCAGCGCAAAAACGGTGTTCTTATCGCTAATGCTGCAGGTAAAGCGTTAACGAACGCATTATTTAATCTACAAGAGCGTGGCCGCTTGTTCATCGGTCATGGTGTTGAAGTGTACGAAGGCATGGTTATCGGTATTCATAGTCGTGATAACGATTTGACAGTTAATGCGCTAAAAGGCAAGCAGTTAACTAACGTGCGTGCTTCCGGCACCGATGAAGCGCAGAACCTAGTTCCACCTATTGTTATGTCTCTGGAACAAGCACTGGAGTTTATCGATGATGATGAGCTGGTGGAAGTAACACCAGAGAGCATTCGCATTCGCAAGAAGCTACTTACCGAGAATGAGCGCAAACGAGCTTCTCGTGAGAAGGCAAAAGAAGCATAATTTGTGTTTTTAAAGAGAAAGGCTCCATCGGGAGCCTTTTTTGTTTATGTTAAAAGCAATAAACTGGTGCTGCGTTGGAACATTTTCTCATTTATTCGGGTCTGGTTTCTAAATCATAATTTGGAGTGTTTTATGTCTGCCACCATTATCGCACTTGCCGGCTATATCGGCTGGACTATTTTGTTAACGTTGGTCCTTATCGGGTATCGTTCAGTGATTGTTGCCAAAGGGCAAAAAGCGGCAAACGAGTTCAGTGCCAGCGGTGATGATGTGACAGCGTTAGGGTTACGCCTCACCAGAGCACAAGCTAACTGCATTGAGAGCTTCCCCATAGTGGGAGGAACACTTCTATTAAGTCTGGCCATAGAGCAACAGGCACTAACGGATTCTTTGGCATTGGCGGTATTTGCCGCCCGTCTTGCGCAGTCCTGTGTTCATATCCTATCCACTGCTGTGATTGCGGTGCAATTGCGTCTCGCCTTCTTTTTGGTGCAATTAGGGATTTGCCTGTATTGGCTAACCCTCTTCATTTTATGAGTATTTGAGCTTCTATGATTTTCAGGTTTTTTGAGAAGTTAACCGAACCTTTCCCCAATAAAAAGCCCGTTAAGCCACCCAAAACCCTCATGGCTTTTTGTCTTCATTATTGTCAGGGGATGTGGTTTGCATTGCTGATGATGTCGCTACTCAGTGCAGCGGTGGCCATACTGGAGGTATATTTATTCGGCTATCTCGGCACACTGGTTGACGCTGTCGCAGCCGGCGATCCAGATAGGTTTTTTCAGCAACATCAAAATTCCCTGTATTGGATGGCTGCATTATTAGTTATTGGTTTGCCTGCTGTTGTGGTACTGCAGGCTCTGTTTTCCCATCAATCTCTATTGGGTAACTTCCCAATGCGGATTCGCTGGTCTGCACACCAATATTTGATCCATCAAAGCCTGTCATTTTTCTATAACGACTTTGCCGGTCGGATAGCCACGAAAGTTATGCAAACGGCCCTTTCAGTGCGGGAAACTGTGCTGAAAATGTTGGATTTGATGGTTTACGTGAGTGTCTATTTCGTGGGTATTGTCATCCTGGTTATGACCATGGATATCAACCTGGCGATCCCTTTCGTCGTTTGGTTCGCCGTCTATGTGTTGATTCTGCGCCTTTTCTTACCTCGTCTTAAACGAGTTTCCCAGCAACAGGCTGATGCCCGCTCCAGTATGACTGGTCGTATCGTAGACAGTTACACCAATATCCAGACGGTGAAACTGTTCTCTCACAGCGCACAAGAAACTGAGTATGCCAGAAGTAGTATGGATACATTTCTGAAAACGGTGTATCCGCAAATGCGTCTGGTAACACTGCTGGATGGTTGCATTTGGCTGAGTAATGCTCTGTTGGTCTTTGCCGTGGTAGCTGCTGGACTCTTCTATTGGCAACAAGGCTCCGTAACTGCTGGAGATATCGCAGTTTCCGTAGCACTGGCAATGCGCCTCAATGGCATGTCGCAATGGATTATGTGGGAAATATCCGGACTATTCGAAAACATAGGAATGGTGCAAGATGGTATGAACACGCTTTCCCTGCCTACAGAAGTTAAAGATATCGATGCGGCAAAGCTGTTACGTGTTGATAACGGCGCTATTACCTTTCAGCAAATCAATTTTAATTACAAAGGATCATCTCAGCAGGTTCCGGTATTTGACGCGTTGCAACTGAACATCAGGGCCGGGGAAAAAGTTGGCATTGTGGGTAAATCCGGTGCCGGTAAGTCTACCCTGGTGAATCTGTTGTTGCGTTTCTATGATGTTGATTCGGGCACAATTTTGATTGATGGTCAGGATATCAGCCAGGTGCAACAGGAGAGTCTGAGAGCCAATATTAGTATGGTGACACAGGACACAAGTTTGCTACATCGCTCCATTCGCGAAAATATTTTGTACGGTAAACCGGAGGCAACAGAGGCTGAGTTAGTCACTGCCGCAAAACAGGCAGAGGCCCATGAGTTCATACAGAGTTTGGCGGATCAGCAAGGTCGCTCTGGCTACGATGCTATGGTAGGGGAGCGCGGAGTTAAACTTTCAGGGGGGCAACGACAGCGTATTGCTATAGCCAGAGTATTGTTAAAAGACGCACCCATCTTGATTTTGGATGAAGCTACCTCCGCACTAGACTCCGAGGTTGAAGTGGCCATTCAGGAAAGTCTGAACAAAATAATGGACAACAAAACCGTTTTGGCGATTGCACATCGATTGTCCACAATCGCAGCGATGGATAGGTTGATCGTATTGGACAAAGGAAAGGTTGTTGAAATGGGCTCACATCAAGAGTTATTGGCACTAAACGGCCAATATGCGAGGTTATGGAAGCACCAAACGGGTGGATTTCTGGGGCTGGAATAAAATGTCGAGCTAATAGCGGCATCTCACACATCATTATTGTTGCAAATGCTAATAGTTACCATTAACATCCAGAAAACTGAATTGCTGGATTCTCAATGAAAAAACTTCTGTTAAGCTCTATCGCCGTTTCTTTTTTAATGGCTCCCACTCTATTTGCGGACGAAGAGTACAATCACTTCCCTGCCTTGCAGGCTACTGATACCAGCGTTGCTATCTGCAATCTGAATAATTTTAACGCCAAGTTACAAGCGATATTGAATAAACCCCAAATCGAAGTTGAAGACATGGTTAAAGTGCACGAGCTCACTTATACCTTAGAAAACGCCGTACAGCGACTACAGCAGGATCTGGTGGTGATTGCTGATGATCTGGAGCGAGCCCACAAAGCCTCGGAATCACTACAGCAAGACGTATTGAGAACGTCCAGTAATGCTTACCTCAGTGCATTAGAGCTACTGTTACAACCCAAAGAGTGTAAAAGCTGATCGTCGCCAATGGTGTATCAAAACGCCGTAATCATTAGATAGCGGTGTTTTCCTGATCTCCCCAGAGCCGCAACTGTTCGCAGCATTATTGCTGGTTCGTATCCGGCTGCTTAGAGGCCCTCTCAAGCTTATCTTGGATTGAAATTCTCGCCATGAACAGCAATAGCAAACTACACAAGAGTGCCAACATCAGTTGCAGCTGCCAGGTGTCCCTCACCAGATAAATAGACAAAGAAAATACAAAAACGATCATGACCACTGCCCGGCGACGGGCGGAAGAAGTGATGGATTTTGACTCTTCCCATTGTCGCAAAGTATTGCCAACCCATGGGTTATTTAACAGCATAGCGTGAAATCGCGGTGAGCTGCGATTAAATAGCCACAATGCCAGAAGTAAAAAAGGCGTGGTGGGCAATAAAGGCAAAAAAGCACCTAGTACACCTAACAATATGCAAGTCCATCCAGACGTTATATAGATTATCTTGGTTATTTTTTGTAGAGCCAAAAATGTGCCTCAGCTAAATAGTTTATACAATGGAGGTTGTGAGATTGGGTGCACTAAAAGATACGCTGATGGCGATTTCATTTCGAGCAAAACTTTTACAATAGTCAGGTGCGGATTTGCAGTGTGCTGTCATCGCTTTAGAGCTTTTTATACTCATATGTGGTTTCTAAATAAAAACTCGTTATACAAATGATAATGATTATCATTTGATATTGGGTTCAGCTTAAGGCAGGATAACGGCATCTGCAAAAAAAGTTAACCATTATGCTCAAATCTCAACTAAAACACATTCAATGCGATGCTACACATACCGACGCTCAAACCCAGAATAAAACTATCAACTTTCTGTGTACCCATCATCGCGATTGGTTGTATTTCAATTCACACCTGGGGTTAGATTATTTACACCAGATGCAACTTAAAGGAGAAATACTTGCTGAGCAGCAATGCTGGCAGGAGGCTCTACCTCA
The DNA here is from genome assembly GCF_036322805.1 of Planctobacterium marinum. Classification (GTDB taxonomy): domain Bacteria; phylum Pseudomonadota; class Gammaproteobacteria; order Enterobacterales; family Alteromonadaceae; genus Planctobacterium; species Planctobacterium marinum_A. Next base: position 725,009 of record NZ_AP027272.1, read on the forward strand.
GTTAGGCTGTGCGTGGGAAACCAGTCAAATTCTATTGGATATTTATGGTACGGAACATCTCAATTTGATTACCCGGCTGGGTTGTTTAACGGTGTTATTGCATCATTGCCTGGAGCAGTTGGAACAAGTGGAACTTGCCCAGCAAGTGTGTGCTCAGGCGAGTAATAAGCTGTTGCAGGCAGTTGCCGCTGTAAAGCCCGAAACTGATGAATATGCTTACATTATGCAGTGTATTGCTCATCTACGAAACCCTGCTCAATTTAGTCTCTATCTTATGAACTCAACGTCGGGAATAGAGCAATGGCCGATTCATTAAATAGCTTCAGGCGAGGCTTGCTCTTGTCGGTGTTTTTATTCAACAGTTCTTCGCTTTTGGCCAACGCTGAAAGCGCTATTAATTCCCCTGAATTCGACTGGACAGGCCGAATGTTCTTTGTCGGCTTCTTGCTGGCGATAACAACCATCTTATTTGCATTGGTGAACTTCGTGCTGGCTCAACCCAAGCCGCAGAGTCCTTGAGTCTATCGCAGGATTAGCAACTCGTCGCTCATGGTGATGTAAAAGGCTCTTTAATTCTCTAATTCCTTTGCGAATTGTGCGTAAATTCTGATTTTTAACTATCATATTCAATGAGAATTTTAGTTATCGGGTTTATATCACTTGTTTCTTTGTCGCCGCATTTTACTTTGGGCTCTATTGCCTCTTTTGCTCGTGTCTGCCTCTTATGGCGATAATTTTGAGGCTAATCAACCTGTTACCCTTAAACGTATATCTACAGCAGAAGGACTCACTCAGGGGACTATCAATGATATTTATCAGGATAATACCGGTTTTATCTGGTTGAGTACTGCAGAAGGGCTGAACATATACAATGGCTACAGTGTCAGACCTTTCGAGACAGCAGATGGCTCGTTAAAGGGAGCTTATTTTTATTTTGTCACCCAGGACAAAATGGGGTTGTTCTGGATATCTGTATCTGAGCACGGCTTGTATAGCTTTAATGCTCAAACAAACGAATTAAAACTGCATTGGGATAGCAGTGAGGATTGGAACCGAGACGTGCTGGCTTTTCAGTTTGATGAAGGCACTAATACCACCTGGTTTTTCACCTCTGACAATGTCCTCAAATATTCTCATCACAGCCGTTCGTTAGCCGCTGAACCACAGGTGCTTGATAATTTCCTGGAAGAGCAGTTTATCACGACTTCTGAAACGCTTAACGGCTACACCTGGCTCGGTACCAACAAGGGGCTGATGCGATTTTCCCCGCTGTCCGGTGAGACCAAGTTAATCCAGTTTTCCACGATTTCTGACCCGGAGCGCGCCGATGAATATCAACAGCGTATTCGAAAATTGATCACTGACCAGCAAGGTCGGATATGGGTGGCTACTGCAAATGGTCTGTTTTTATTAACGGAACAACAACTGCCAAATCGAGATGACTCGAAACCAGAAAAGTTGTTTGTTAAACCCGTTATTGCAGGCCAGCAGTTTCATGACTTATTACTTGAAAAAGATCGCATTTTGGCAGCTTCAAACAAGGGGTTGATGGAAGTGCAACTGGATACTCTGCAGTCCCGGCAATTGCTTAAATTTTCTAATTCTAATCAGGACATTTTTAACGATCGCATCATTAAGCTTTTCAGAGATAAGAATAATAATTATTGGCTGGCCTCCAATGCTCGTGGGGTGTATGTCTGGAATCCAAAAACTCAAGCCTTTAAGAATTACTTCAACAGCAGTACAACCGGGAAAATTCTCAGCAGTAATGAAATCTGGGATATTGAGGAAGTGCAGGCCGGTAAACTCTGGATTGGCACATCGAACGGACTAACATTTCTCGATTTGGAACAGAGCTTTTCTGAGTTTTGGTTTACTGAAGAGGCCCAAGAAGGGTTATTGTCGCAGGTTTATCAGGTGGCACATCATGAGAGTCTTGGATTGTGGTTGGCTACGAGCGAAGGTGTTCGGTTGTTTGATATTGATACGAAAGCGCTAAAACCAGTGCCCTTAGCGAACGAAGAGCAGCGCACCATATTTGAAGACCAACAGTCATTTTTTTATATCGATCAACAGGAGAAGGTGTGGCTATCGACACTGGACAGTTATTACCTTTATCAACCCGACACTGGAATTTTGCAAGAGCTAACTCAACTGAAAGACAGTGTTAATCCCTATTTTAGTTTTGGATTTATTGGTGAGGTGCCCGGCACCCACATGATGCTCTTGAGTGCTTCAGGGCAGCTTTGGGGGGTAAATACCGAAACCCTTGAGCCGCGCTTATTATACGAACTTGAAAGCTATTCTCCGCAAGAATTTATTTATGTGGATAACTGGAGTCTGGACAGTGAAAAAGGCCTGGTTTGGCTCAGCTTCACCAGTAATGGATTGGTGGCACTTGCGTACAATGACTGGCATGAAGTACACAGCTTTAAATCAGTAAAAGCTAAAGAGATCGATGTTAATTATGGCTTGCTTCAAGACAATAATCGTCGCCTATGGTTTAGCTCTCACAAAGGCATATTCAGCTACGGACTAGACAATGCGCACTTGATGAACTTTGACTTGTCTTATGGTCTTGCGGCGTTGGAATATAATGGTGGCGCGTGGAAAAAACTGAAATCAGGTGAATTAGCCTATGGTGGCGTTAAAGGCTTAACGATTTTTGACCCCGACATTATTGCCAAAGGTCAAGATCCACACCGAAGTGTCATTATAGATAGCATTTCATTGGCCAATAGAGAGTTAGCATCAAGTTACACCGATTTGGCTGAACAGTCCTTTGCGCTTCAATACAACGATGCAGGTATCAATATTAGTTTTTCTACATTGGGGTTTGAGCAGCAGGATCAAGTTCAGTACCAATACTCTTTGCAGGGTAAAGAGACTGTGGATTATCCCATTACAACAGATAACAGCGCTCGTTTCTCACAGCTTCCCCCGGGGGAATACGATTTTGTCGTGCGCGCAATTTCCCCAGTGACAGGATTTACCACAAGGCCCAGTAAAGTACAGTTTGTAGTGGCTTACGCTCCCTGGAATTCGCCACTTGCCAAAGCCGGATATGCCTTTGTGGTACTACTGATTGTGACTGCCATCATTTACCGTCGCAAGTTAAAACAGCAGGTATTGCTCACCATTAATAAAGAACTGGTGGACAGTGAGCAGCGTTTACGTATGGCGTTAAAATCCAGTCAGAGCGAAGCCTGGGAATGGCAGGACAAAAACAAAATGATAAGCTTTGTGGGTAGTGCCAACCAGAAGAATATGGGCACAGGGCAGACATTCAGGCAACACTGTCAACAAATTCATCCCGATGACCGAAGCGAATTCATGCGGGAATGGAAAAGCTTATTTGATTCCGATTCAGTGGATGCGTTTAGTTTTACCTACCGTGTTCAGCAAGCAGATAACAGTTATCACTGGTATCGCAATGTCGGTCAAATCCTGAAACGCAATGACAAGGGCAAGCCAGTTTTCATTTCCGGTCTGTTTACCGATGTTAATGAAGCGCAAACGGCCGTTGCGAGTGCTATGGTTTTTGGAGAAGCATTCCGCAATACCAAAGATTGGGTGTTGATCATTGATTCCGATTTTAATGGCGTGATGGCGAATAACTCTTTCTACAAGGCGTTTAATTTTGATCTTGATTCTCAAGTATCCCTGCACGATGAGGTATTCAATGGCCTGACTGACAAAATGCGCAAGTATCGTCAAATCATGGTGCAAATGACAGTGGGCGAGCACTGGCACGGAGAAGATAATATTGATGTACGAAGTCTGGGGAACCGCGATGTACTAATTAATATCAGTTTGATCAGTATCGAGAATCGAGAAAAAAACCATTATGTAGTGATTTTTACCGACATCACTGAGCAGAAAAAAGCAGAAGAAGAAATTAAGCTGTTAGCCAACTATGACACCTTAACCAAATTGCCAAATCGCACTTTATTGTTGGACAGAATGGAGCATGCTATTCAGGTGGCGGATCGCAATAAAAACACGCTGGCGGTGTTATTTGTAGATTTGGACAGATTCAAGCAAATCAATGATTCTTTGGGACACGACTACGGCGATAAATTGCTGCAAGCGGTGGCAATCAGGTTAAAAGAGCGTGTGCGCAAACAAGATACCGTAGCGCGTTTAGGAGGTGATGAGTTTGTGGTGTTATTGGAGTCTTTCAAAGATGTCACTCAGGTGGGCGAAGTTGCTCAGGAATTGAGTCACTGTGTCGCCGAAACCATGGAACTGGGTGAGCATAATGTCAGCATTACTCCCAGTATCGGCATTGCACTGTATCCCAGCGATGCACGGGCTCCGGAAGAGCTGTTACGCGACGCCGACATTGCCATGTATCACGCTAAAAAAGATCCCGGTAAATGTTATCACTTTTACACTGAATCCATGGATGTGGAGGTGCGCGAAAAACTGCAGAAAGAATCCAAAATCAAACGAGCTCAAGCTTGCCAGGAATTCGTAAATTACTATCAACCCATTTTGGATTCCGATAGTGGCCGTGTTGTTGGCGCTGAATTGCTGCTGCGCTGGGTCACAAATGACGGCATCGTGCCACCCAATGAATTTATTCCCATGGCAGAACAAATTGGCTTAATCATTCCTATGACCAATGACGCATTACGGCGAGGGTTATCTGATACCGCAGGCTGGCGAAAAGTGGTGCCTGATTTTTATCTGTCTATCAACCTTTCAGTCACTCACTTTGAGCAGGATGGTGTTGCCGAGAGTATGGTGAGTGTGCTTGATGAATATCAATTGCCAGCGTCTGCTTTACGAGTTGAAGTGACGGAAAGTGCATTGATGTTGCATCCTGAAAAAGCGATAACCACGATGCAGCGGTTTCAGTCACTGGGAGTCCAGTTAGCGCTGGATGATTTCGGTACTGGCTATTCGTCTTTTGCTTATTTAAAACGGCTGCCTCTTAATATAGTGAAACTGGACAGAAGTTTTGTGGCGGGTATCGGTTCCGATGAGAAAGATGAAACCATCGTTGAAGCCATTCTAGGACTGGCACAGAATTTAGGACTCTTAGTGGTGGCTGAAGGGGTTGAATCAGAGTTACATGAAGCTTTTCTGAAACAGCGTACCTGTCAGTACTTTCAAGGATTTTATTATGCCAAACCAATGGGTAGTGGGGATTTTGCAAAGTTTTTGAACTGTAATCTCAGCGATGGTAAAGGCTAAACATTTACCCGGCAAGGTGCAGATTACGATTGCACCAAATCGGTCTTTAACATGGCAACAAAGTAAGCTAATCATGGGCACTTTGGCTTTATTCTGTTTGTCCATCGCTATTATCTGGGCCTTCGTTGGAGCCTGGCTAATATTACCTTTTGCTGGTTTGGAAGTGGGACTGCTTCTGTTCCTGACTTGGTTAGTATCAAAGTCCACTTACCAGCGCCAAATAGTATTGCTCAGTCCGCAGTATATTTCCTTGCAAAAAGGTTATGGCAAGCGTTTGCAAGGCTATTTATTTGAATACAGCCAAAGCTATTTGATTACCTACGAACCCCGCCATCCAGAAGATACCCTGGAATTATTGCTCAGAGATAATTGCAAATCTGTACCTGTTGCGGAGTTTTTAAATCTGGAAGACCAGCAATTGTTTATCAAGCTATTACAAAAGGAAGGCGTAAAACTCCATAAGGTAAAGCCGTCTATTGCGATAGATTGTTAAGCGGGTTTAAAACATAGGTTGAACAAACTGATATCTGCGTTGAACTAACTTGAGAGTAGACCCGGTCTAATCTAATCTTAACAGATAGGGGGTGACTATGCGTATTTCTGGTCTTCTAACTATTTTTGCCATTCTGTTGTTTTTGAGTGGTTGTCAAAGTACTGAACAAGCTCAGGTGGATCTTAAACCTGTATTTCTGGATACTGCTTTTTCTGGCTACCAAGCCGTTCCTGTAGAATCTGAACAGGAGATATTTGCCTTAGATTCTGACGCTAAAGTGTTTGTAAATAATCTTACTGTTGCTAAGAATATGGTGCATGCCAAGAATCGTAATAAGGTCATGGAGAGTTTGATAAGAGCCATTTTCAATCGCTCTGATTTCAATATGATCTACGACAACGGTGCGAATACCACTGCAAGTGAAACATTCAATAATAGAGCTGCCAATTGTTTGTCTTTGTCGATAATGACCTATGCGCTTGCCAAACAAGCGGGCTTTGACGTGAGGTTTCAGGAGATTGATATCCCAGAATACTGGACGAGAAAAGATGGTTATAGTCTGATCAATGGGCATATTAATTTGCGCATTAGTGATGTCAGTGATACTTCTATGATCTTGTTAGAAAACCGCACTATGGTAGTAGACTTTGACCCGTTTTCACCGAAAAAGTATTTCCCATCTACTGAGGTAAACAAGCAGCGTGTTGTGTCTATGTTTTATAACAACAAAGGCGCGGAGGCCTTAGTAAATGGGGATCATCTCACTGCTTATTCGTATTTAAAAGCAGCGGTGCAGGCTGACATCATGTTTCAAGATGCCTGGACCAATTTAGGAATTCTATATCGGATGGCCGGGCACCACGATTGGGCCGAAAAAACCTATGAAGAAGCGTTAAAACTCAATCAGGACAACCTGACAATATGGGAGAATCTGGCAATTTTGCATGAGCATCAGGGACGCTATGAGTTGGCAAAAAACATCCAGGAATTTGTGACTCAAAAACGCTTACGCAACCCCTACTATCACTTCATTCTGGGCGAGCAAGAGCTGGAAACGGGTAACTTCCGGGAGGCGTTGGCCCATTACAAGAAAGCCATTAGTATAGATGAGAGTCATCATGAGTTTTATTTTGGTATGGCTAAAGCCCACGCCAACTTGGGCAATAGCAAACAAGCTATGAAATATCTCAAGCGAGCCAAGAGAAATACTCAAATCGATGACCTGAAAGATCGCTATCAACATAAAATGGATTTGTTTGCCAAACTTTAATGGCATTTCGCCCGCGTCAATTTTCTTTGTTTGCTATGTATGTATACTTGGCCTTATTTCGAGGCCTGTATTGGCCGAAGAGCAATGTCGCGCTCTAAATCAGCAATACACGCCGCAGCAGGTGCAACTCTGGCAGGATCTTTCCTATCTTAGTGATCCTGATATGCAAGGGCGCAAAGGTGGGACCGAAGGGGCTCGTTTGGCGCGTGACTACATTGTAAAGCGCTTTGCACAATCGGGACTACAGCCTCTCGCACAGCTCGCTTCTCAGCAAGATAACCAAGAGGCAGATTTCGCTTGGCATCATTATTTTTCCCCAACAAGTATGTCTTCTGTCAAAAAGGGCGTAAATGTTGTGGGTTATCTGCCCGGAGAGACCCAAAACCAATTTATTGTCATTACTGCCCATTATGATCATCTGGGCAAAAAAGGCCGGCACGTTTTCTCTGGTGCCAATGACAATGCTTCTGGTGTTGCAGCCCTGTTTTATCTTGCGCACAAATTAGGCAAGCGCGACACCGCCCTTTCCATCATATTCCTGGCAACAGATTACGAAGAGGCGGGATTGAAAGGTGCTGCAGCATTTCTTGAAGATAACCTGATAGCGCCAGAAAATATTAAATTGAATATCAATCTAGATATGATTGCTCAACCCGGCAGATACTGGACTCTTTATGCGTCCGGGACTCATCAGCAACCCCAGTTTAAGCCCGTGATTGAGCAAGTGATCACATCCTCTCCTGTATGTTTTGAAATGGGGTTGGATAAGCCATCCCGTAGTTATGATCGTAAAACCCGAATAGACTGGCGCAAAGCCAGCGACCACTGGGAGTTCGCACGGCGTGATATTCCTTGGTTATACTTGGGAGTAAAGGATTACAAATACTACCACACCCCAAGAGATACCATCGATAAGCTGTCTCGACCCTTTTATATTGGTGTGGTAGATACCGCCCTTAATACCGTCATCGCGATGGACCACTTTTTGTCGCGTTAGGGTTATTTTTTATTGCACCATTCTGAATCTCCATCTCGATCAATGCACCAATAAAGTGCAAATAATGATTTCATTTCTTACTTTAAAATAGTTAAGTTTATGAAAAATATAAATTATTTTCTCTGGCACAGGATTTGATTATCAAATGACGTGGAACACACCGCTTTTAAAATAGCCAAAATATGGGGAGCAATATATGAAATTAGTCAGTGCCATTATCAAGCCATTCAAGCTTGATGATGTCCGTGAAGCGATTTCGGACATCGGGATTGACGGCTTGACCGTGACAGAAGTTAAAGGTTTTGGTCGTCAAAAAGGTCACACCGAGTTATATCGTGGTGCCGAATACCAAGTGGACTTTTTACCTAAAGTGAAGTTAGAGATTGCTGTGCAAGACGACCAGGTTGAGCGTCTGGTGGAAGCAATCGTTAATGCCGCTAAAACCGGGAAAATTGGAGACGGTAAAGTCTTTGTTTTCGATCTTGAACACGCCGTTCGTATCCGTACCGGTGAAACTGATAGCGACGCTATCTAAGTCACATTAGGAGAACACAATGGAAACAACATTCGAACTACAATACGCACTGGATACTTTCTACTTTTTGGTATGTGGTGCCTTGGTAATGTGGATGGCCGCGGGTTTTGCCATGCTAGAAGCTGGCCTGGTACGCGCTAAAAACACCACCGAAATTCTGACTAAGAACGTAGCCTTGTATGCAATCGCCTGTACAATGTACATGATTTGCGGTTACTCAATCATGTATGGCGGTAGTGATTTCTCACTATTTTTAAGTGGTATTACTGGTGATGGTGCAACTGGCGCTGAAGATCCGGCTACCTATGCTCCGTCTGCGGATTTCTTCTTCCAGGTGGTCTTCGTTGCAACTGCAATGTCTATTGTATCTGGTGCAGTAGCTGAGCGTATGAAGCTTTGGGCATTCCTCGCTTTTGCCGTTGTTATGACTGGTTTTATCTACCCAATGGAAGGTCGTTGGACTTGGGGTGGCGAAGCTGTATTTGGTATGTACACCTTAGGAGACTTAGGTTTCTCCGACTTCGCTGGTTCAGGTATTGTACACATGGCGGGTGCAGCAGCTGCTCTTGCTGGTGTTATCTTACTGGGTGCTCGTAAGGGTAAATATAGCGCCGACGGAAAAGTTAATGCTATTCCGGGTGCCAACTTGCCACTAGCTACACTGGGTACATTCATCCTGTGGATGGGCTGGTTCGGTTTTAACGGTGGTTCAGTCTTGGCAACAGCAAGTGTTGAAAGTGCTAATGCCGTAGCCGTTGTATTCATGAACACTAACGCTGCTGCCGCTGGTGGTTTGATTGCTGCTCTTGCCGTAGCGAAATTCATGTTTAAGAAAGCTGACCTGACCATGGCCTTAAACGGTGCTTTGGCTGGTTTGGTTGCTATCACTGCTGAGCCCTCAACACCTACACCTCTGCAAGCAACATTATTTGGTGCCTTGGGCGGTGTATTGGTGGTCTTCTCTATCGTGGCTTTGGACAAATTCAAGATTGATGACCCAGTAGGTGCGATTTCAGTGCACGGTACTGTTGGTTTGTTAGGTCTGTTACTCGTCCCAGTAACTAACCCGCTTACTGAAGACGGTGGTGCTTCTTTCAGCGGCCAGTTAATTGGTGCGTTAACCATCTTCTTATGGGTATTCGTAGCAAGCTTCGTAGTTTGGTTTATCCTGAAAACAGTGATGGGTATCCGTGTAACTGAAGAAGAAGAGTACGAAGGTGTTGATACCACTGAGTGTGGTATGGAAGCCTACCCAGATTTTACCGTGAAAAGCTAATTTCACTGTAATCAGGAAATTTAATAATAACAAATTTGGGCGGCTCGTTTGACATCCGACTCGCTCTACCAGAGTTCCTTCAGGAACCGGGGGAAACCCCAAAATAGCTTCATATGCTATATGCCCTTTTTCGCCCCGGCACTGCCGGGGCTTTTTCATTTAATGTTCTAGCTTTAATTGCGGAAATTTTTGTCAGCTGAGATCCTGTAGTATTGTATTGCAGTAGAAAATAAAAATTTCAATCTACTCAGGAGCTTGTCTTGAAAAGTCGCACATCCTACTCGTTTTTGTTCAGCGCTTTGCTGCTCGTTAGTTTTTCCGGAAATGCTTTTGACCGAATCACCGGAAAACACTTTGCCAGTCGATCGGAAGTCATTGCTCAAAATGGTATGGCGGCAACCAGTCAACCGTTGGCCACTCAGGTGGCATTGGATGTCTTAAAAGCCGGTGGTAACGCCATTGATGCCGCGATAGCCGCGAATGCTATGCTGGGTTTGGTGGAACCTACAGGCTGTGGTATCGGCGGTGATTTGTATGCCATAGTCTGGGATGCTAAGTCTAAAAAGTTGCACGGTTTGAATGCTTCAGGCCGCTCACCCCAAAGTTTGCAAATGAGTCATTTTGAAGCGCTCGGGTTAGCGAAAATCCCGTCTTTTGGGCCCTTACCTGTTTCGGTTCCGGGCGCGGTAGACGGTTGGTACCAATTGCATGACAAATTTGGTTCCATGCCAATGGCGGAATTACTGAGTCCGGCGATTCAATACGCCCGAAATGGTTTTCCCGTATCGGAGTTGATTGCTCATTATTTTGCCCTAAACGAAGCTCGTATAGGCCATTATCCCGGCTTCAAAGAAACATTTTATGTTAATGGTGGCGTACCAAAAAAAGGTGACATTTTTACCAACCCTGCATTGGCTGCCACTTACGAAAAGATTGCCACAGGTGGCCGTGACGCATTTTACAAAGGCGATATCGCCCTTATTATTGCTGCCTACATGAAAGAGCAGGGGGGCTTTTTGCAATACGAAGACCTGGCGTCTCACACCTCCGACTGGGTAGAGCCTCTATCCGCCAGTTATCGTGGCTATGACGTCTGGGAGTTGCCGCCTAACGGACAAGGCATAGCGGCACTGCAAATTTTGAATGTTATGGAGCTATTTGATGTAGAAGAGATGGGCTTTGGTTCTTCCGACTATGTTCACGCATTTGTGGAGGCGAAAAAGTTAGCCTTTGAAGACCGGGCGCGCTTTTATTCCGACATGGACTTTAACAAACAACCTATTGATATGCTGATTTCTAAAGAGTATGCGCAAACCCGCAGACAGCTTATTGATATGAATAAAGCGGCGAAGCGCTATGATGCAGGCCCTTACGAAGGAGACACTATCTACCTCACTACCGCAGATAGTGAGGGCAACATGGTGTCACTTATCCAGAGTAACTATCGAGGTATGGGTTCGGGCATGACGCCAACAGGCCTGGGCTTTGTGTTGCAGAATAGAGGTGAGCTATTCGCTTTGCAGGAGGATCACTTCAACGCCTATGCCCCCGGTAAGCGTCCATTCCATACAATTATCCCGGCGTTTGTTACTCGCAATGGTAAACCTTGGATTAGCTTTGGTGTCATGGGGGGCGGCGCACAACCACAAATGCATGCCCAGGTGATAATGAATCTGATTGATTTTGGCATGAATTTACAGGAAGCTGGCGATGCACCGCGTATTCTCCACAGTGGTTCCAGCCAACCAACGGGTGAAATGATGATAGATGGCGGTTATGTCAGTTTGGAAAATGGCTTTTCAGCGCAAACGCGACGGGAATTGCTGGGCAAGGGACATTCTTTGCGTGAAGTCTCGGGTTGGTTTGGTGGTTATCAGGCCATCATGCGGGATCCGAAAACCGGTGTATATTACGGTGCTTCTGAGAGCCGTAAAGACGGTCAGGCGGCAGGATATTGATTATCTTGTGCCGAAATTAACGCAAATATTCACCCTTTAAAAAATATGAGATATTCTTAAGTATCGCTTTTTATTCAGGAATCTTATGCCACAACCACAAAAAGGCATCTGTGCAGAGCCAAATCTGCATGCCTTATATTTGATGTTCAATGTGATTGATGAGCAAGATCATGCGATTCGAGAAAAGCTGGCTAAAATCCTCGATGTCTTCAATCACTACGACGAAGAGCATTATGAAGCCATGATTTCGGGGGTTGTGGCGATTGGTAGCAACTATTGGATGGAGCTGTATCCCGGAGAGCTACCTCTTGAACTGGCGCCTTTTCCTGACATGTCCTGCGAAGACCGCAGTGCACCTGTGGTTCCCAGTGATTTGTTTATTCAAATCCGGGCTGACAGAGCAGATATCTGCCATGCCATTGGCGTTGAGGTTTATGAGTTGTTGAAAATTCACGTGGAGCTGGTAGAGCAAGTGAAAGGTTTTCGCTATCTGGATGGCAGAGATCTTACCGGCTTTGTGGACGGTACCGAAAACCCTAAAGGCATGAAGAAGCTGGATGTAGCTATTGTAGCCGATGAAGACCCCAATTTTACCGGTGGTAGCTATATCCATGTGCAGCGCTATCGGCACAACCTGGATCGCTGGAATCAGGTTGAAGTGGAAGAGCAGGAGAAGATCATCGGCCGCACAAAATCTGACGATGTCGAGTTTTTGTCCCACAAAAAAGCCCGCTTTGCTCACACTAAACGCACCAGTCTGAAAGACGACGAAGGCAATAGTTTGGAAATTCTGCGGCAAAGTATGCCGTACGGTAATATGAAGGTGCAGGGCTTGTTTTTTGTTTCTTGCTGCAAGAGCAGCAAACCCTTTACCAAAATGCTGGAAAGTATGATTTTTGGCGATGAAACAGGGACATACGATAAATTACTGGACTTCACTACACCTGAAACAGGCGCCGCCTATTTCGCGCCATCCGTGGATTTTATCAAGCGATTAGGGAAAATTCCGCCGGCCCATTTTTAATCTGCTGACAATCATACTTTGCCCAAAGTGAAGATGGCTTGAAGCCTCGTTTTTGTTATTTGAGAGTTATTGCCACAGTCTTCACTGCTGTGCACAATTTCGACAGACCCTCAAAAAATTACTTCGCATCCAGGCACTTATAGTGCTATTATCATGATCGGCCTGTGGTCAGTTATATTTTTGTTATCCGCTTAAGTTCTGCTTTACCCGTCAAACTTGTTTGACGACCATGTACCTTCAGCAATTCCAAATTAGTAATTAAACAAGGCTCTACCGGCGCATTTGCGTCAACATTTAATATTTTTATAGGTTTATTTTTATGTCTAAATTGACAGGTTCAGTTAAGTGGTTTAACGAAGACAAAGGTTACGGTTTCTTAACTCCAGAAGAAGGCGGCAAAGACGTATTCGTTCACTTCCGTGCCATCAAATCTGAAGGTTTCAAAGTGTTGGTTGAAGGTCAGCGCGTAGAATTTGAAGTACAACAAGGTCAGAAAGGTCCTCAGGCTGCTGAAGTTGTAGTACTTTAATCCCTTAGCGGATTAAAAAGAAAAACGCAGCTTCGGCTGCGTTTTTTGTTTTTGGGTTCCGCGATTTTAACTTCCTTGCTTTTGTTTAATCCGCATAACCACTACCAATGGCGCGAAAGGGCATGTCCAGCCCCAGCTCTGGTACCTGCAAACCCACCCAAGCTGGAAAGGTATTGCTGTTGGGACCAGGAAACAGGGTGTACTCATCTGCCCAAGGGTAATTAGCTACAGCGGCAGTAATTTGCGGAATTAAAGCTTCAGCTTTTTCGCCGCTGATAGTGTGGAATTTTTCTGGCTTTGCTCCGTACCAATAGCGGTCTGGTGTTGCTGTTTTATATTCTCTTAATGCGGGTTGACCATGTCGAACGCGCCAGCCCACTACCTCATAAACTGTGTATTCAGGCTCATCCTTATCTTTTATTGCCACCCAAGTATGCACTGCGAACCAGCCCCTCCAACTAAACGCGTTGGCCGCATAAAATTCGATAACGGCTTCCTTATGTAATAACGGATCAGCAGCGATGCCCGCCGGCGCGCGACTGGCAGTGCGCCAGTTATTGCCCGAACAGGCTGCTAACAAAAAAGATATAACAAACAGAAGAATAAATTTTCGAAATTTCATAGGCGCTCTCTGGAGCGATTCTTTTGTCATCATCAATCAATACGGACTTTTCACACAATAGGGATTCGATAAATGGCGGAAGAAAAACGTTAGAGCAACAAATCAGTCACTTTCTACCAGATAATTTTCCCAGTTTTGCTGGTATTCGGCGCGGCGCTTGTGTTGTTTGGAGTTCAAATGATTGAACCAATCTTGCTCGTCGGCCACGGGGCCCACTTTGCATAATGAACAATATTGAGCTGTTGTAATTGGTGGACTTAGTTGTGGTATAGGTTCGGAAAGAGCTTTATCCGACCACACATAAGTTCGGGCGGCGGTACTTTTTACTTGCTTATCCCTGTCCACATTGCGCACTCTGTAACCATGAAAGTCAACCGGGGTAAATGGCATATCACCCAAATACTGCAATGTACTTTGTGCACCTAAGCATTCGATATGCCAGTCGCAGTAGGGCTTTACATCCTTTGAAGTGATATAACAAAGGCGAGCCCCTCGGGGGGACAAAAAGTAACTGGCGGAGTGTTTGATAAAATCACTCAGTAAACGTCGATTCAAAAGATTGCTATCTGCACCTTGATGCCAGCTTTGACCGGGCTTGCGTGGGCCATTGTTGGGCACCAATGGAAATTGAAAAATAGTCACATCAAAATCCGCGGCCAGCCCAGACGGAAAACTATGAGGCGCGGTGATATCCAGTGCGAAACACACCTTATGTCCGGTGTTTCGCAGTGCATCGATGGCATTGAGTTGATACTTCTCCCTTACCTCTTGCTCTGTATCAAGGACACTGGCACAAACTCTCAAATCTGGGTATTTTTGGGTTAATGCCAGTGAAAAAGACAGGTCGCCATCACCAATAGTGAGTGCGCTCCAAGATGGATGCAGATACATAGATTTATTGTTATTGATAATCAAAGAGCGGCTATTGTAGCGTCTTACATGCATGAATCAATTTGTTGATATCAGACTATTTTAGGTATCATGGGATTTCGGGAAAGGTTGGGGTAAAGGCAACAGCTTTTTACTCAGCCAGAAAAGAGAGACAATCTTCAAGGACACCCCAGGGCATGTTACAAATTAACACCGCAAAAGCAATTAAGTGGCGGGCAGTATTTGCCGAATCCGCTTTTATTGGTGCCAGTATTCTGTTGGCGTTTGCCTTGCAGGATTGGGACGAAGAAAGAGATATTGAAGAGCGCACCCACATCGCCATGTGTAACGTTAAATCCGAACTGGCCTTTAATCGGGTACTGATAAAACGCGGTTACGTGCCGAAACAGCAAGGCTTATTGGCCACCATCCGCGCGGCGATTTCTATGGGACGTCAAGGTGATCAAGCTCGGTCAATTGATATGAATCTGGAGTCTATGTTAATTCAGGAGTCGCTGCGTTATTCCGCTTGGTCGCTGGCTGGTGAATCGGGATACATGTTGCATGCAAATTACGAATTAGCTACTGAGATAGGCGCGGTCATCGATTTTCAAAAGGACAGTTATCAACCCGTTATTAATCGTCTTAATGCCGCCATTTTTAATCACGGTGAAGCATTGCAAGAGAATAAGCGGGAGTCACATGTGCGTTTAATCAGTCTAACCAACGAGTGGGTAGCGCAAACCCGATACCTGGAAAGCAAGTACGAAATGCTGTTTGCCCGTGACGATTTCACGAATATGGAATGTGCTCAGTAAAACAAATTCCGTAAGACGAAAAAAGACGATAACCGGAGTTATCGTCAAACACACAATGAGCAATTTTGCATAACGTTTATTAAAAAGCGTATTTCGCTGAAAATTGCAGGCGATTCATATCACCTTCCAGACCGCTTTCCACTTCACGTTTGGCAAAGCCATATTCTGCACCAAAGGTAAGCTCTTTGCTCGGCGAGTAAAGCAAGTTCGCGCGCGTACTCCAAGTGGATTCAGTAGTGTTCAATCCCGTTAGGTCGGTTTCGTTATCCGCCGAAAAAGCGGAGTAAGTGAAGCTGGAGCGCCACTGTTCATTCCACATGTGTCGGTAAGCAATAGCAAAGCCTGTAGAGTCGATGGCCTGCAAATTATTATTCTCATCCAGTACCGCACCATTAACAATATTCAAGCCGGAATAGCGACCCAGTCCCGTCCCGGTATTGAACATCAGGCGCAAATCATCATCACCCAACTTTAATTTAGCGCCGATACTGATACCGTAACTGGTTTCTGTACTGTCAATGTCATTGCTGCCTTGCTGATTTTGGTAGGCTAATTGTCTTACTAATGCGGCAACCGTAACATGACCCCAATCGCGTTTGTGGTTGTAGCGCAATACTAAATCGGGCACGGCATTGTCGTCAGCCACGATACGTCCACCGCCTTGATAAGGGCTAACAGTTGTTTCGGGGTTTTCTAAAGCAACCTGAAATGCTCCATTGGTATAACGCACCATGGCTTGGCGCGCGAAAATCGTACCATCTGTGACACCAATAAAGTCCAGCGTTTCCGGCAGCGCACTAACGTCCTGGAATGTGGTCCAGGTTTGTCCGAACAGCCAGTTTTTATAGGTGATAAAAGCATGCCGTATTCTGGGTTGATGACTGTTACTTATACGGTCGTCGCCACCAGGAACCACCTGCATATCAAATTCCATTACGGCTTTGATGTGTTCGCCGTTAGATAATGTGGTGTCGGACGCAAAACGGAAACGCGATTGGCGGATATGGGCGTCGAACTGGGTATCTTCGTCTTCGCCGCCAACCGGGGTTAAGCTGGGTACATAAAAGTCTCTTCCGATATTACCTGAGGCTAGCGTACCGTCGCTGTAACTGCTGGCAATGGCATCCAGTTTGACGTAGCCTGAAAAGCTGAAATCGGTATTTTTAAGTGGACTAGCCGAAATCGTTCCTGACAGGAACGAGGTACTGAGCAAGACGGCACTTAACAGGGGTAGGGCTGAAGCTGTTTTTTTCATTTTTTTTCCGGAGTCAGTGGAACACCGTTAAAAAATGAACCTGAAAACGCAATTTGCATATAGGGCTATGGTCCCAATAGGACCAAAGTCCTGGATGGCCTTCGACATCCGCGCATTTTTTGATGTAACGCAACTTTTGTGCATACGGGACCAAGGTCCTATACAGAAATCTGGTGAGTTGGTTTAAAGTTTTGTTAACATCTCATTATTACAAGCAAGGTTGGTTATGAACATGCCCGTAGATCAGCAAGCCATAGAGCGCGATTATCAGATTAAACAGCAGGATTACCTCGAGCTTTATCAAAGCTCTTTAGAGGAAAACGATGTTTTTTGGTTGGAAAAAGCCAAAACCCTGGAGTGGATGAAAGCCCCTACTCAAGGGTTTGAAGGAGGGTTTGAACCGGGGAATGTGAATATTAAATGGTTTGCCGATGGTGTGTTAAATGTCAGTACTAATTGTATTGATCGCCACCTGGTACAGCGCGCCAGCGACACCGCTATCATTTGGGAAGGCGATAGCGCCGACGAAGATAAACATATCAGTTTCCAGGAGTTGCACGATGAAGTGTGCAAACTGGCCAATGCCTTGAAAAAGCTGGGTGTGGAAAAAGGCGATAGAATTGCCATTTATATGCCCATGATCCCCGAGGCTGCTTATGCCATGCTAGCCTGTGCCAGAATTGGTGCGGTGCACTCGGTGATCTTTGGCGGCTTTTCGCCAAATGCCATCGCTGACCGAGTGAATGATTGTCAGGCGAAAGTGGTGATTACTGCCGATGCCGGTCGACGTGGTACTAAATCGGTACCTCTGAAGGCAAACGTTGATGCTGCGTTGAGCAATAACGCTTGTCCCAGTATAACCCATGTTTTGGTCTTTAATGCCGTGGGTCTTGATGTGCCTATGGGCAGTGTCGATGTAGATGCAGCTACTATCCTTGCCGAGTGCGATAGCCACTGTGAACCTGAGCCCATGGCGGCGGAAGATCCGCTGTTTATTCTCTATACCTCCGGCTCTACCGGTAAACCGAAAGGGGTATTACATACAACGGGGGGCTATCTGGTATACGCTGCGGCGACCCATAAAGCCGTTTTCGATTACCAACCCGGTGAAATATACTGGTGTGCGGCAGATGTGGGTTGGATCACTGGCCATACTTACATTGTTTATGGGCCACTGGCCAATGGCGCCACTACGGTCATGTTCGAAGGCGTGCCCACTTACCCTGATGAGCGCCGCATTGGGCAGATTGTCGATAAACACAATATTAATATTCTTTACACTGCACCCACTGCCATTCGTGCATTGATGGCAAAAGGTGAGTTTGCCGGCGAAGGTTCAAGTAGAGAAAGTTTGCGTTTGTTAGGCTCTGTGGGGGAACCCATTAATCCTGAGGCCTGGCACTGGTACCACCGCGTTATCGGTAATAGCCGCTGTCCGATAGTGGATACCTGGTGGCAAACTGAAACCGGTGGCATGATGATCACGCCATTACCAGGTGCTACTGAGATGAAGCCAGGTTCAGCCACAAATCCGTTTTTTGGCATTGAACCCGAGCTGGTGGATAACGAGGGCAAGGCCCTGGAAGGGGCTACTGAGGGCAACCTTATTATTAAGCGCAGTTGGCCGGGACAGGCTCGCACCTTGTGGGGTGATCACGAGCGTTTTGAGCAAACCTATTTTTCCACTTATCCAGGGAATTACTTCACAGGTGATGGGGCTCGTCGCGATGAAGATGGTCATTATTGGATTACCGGGCGGGTTGACGACGTGCTCAATGTGTCTGGGCACCGCTTAGGTACAGCCGAAATCGAAAGCGCATTAGTATCTCATCCTGCTATTGCTGAAGCGGCAGTAGTGGGTTATCCCCATGATATTAAAGGCCAAGGCATCTATGTGTATGTTATTCCGGTAGCGGGCACTGAAGTTACTGACGAGTTAAGCAAAGAAGTAGTAAGTTGGGTACGAAAGGAGCTCAGTCCAATTGCTTCGCCAGATCTGATGCAGTGGACACCCGGATTACCCAAAACTCGTTCCGGAAAAATTATGCGTCGTATTTTGCGCAAAATAGCTGCAGATGATTTCGCCAGTCTAGGGGATACTTCTACACTGGCAGATCCGGGAATTGTGGACACCCTGATTGAAAACCGTATGAATCGCGGCTAATCGGGGTTCACTGGTGTCGGTTATACTCATTGCAGACGACCATCCTCTCTATCGAGATGCGCTACGCATCTCGTTGGATGCGCGTTTGCCCGGCACCCATATTCTTGAAACTGCGGATATGCAAAGCACCCTGAAGCAGTTAAAAGAAACCCCAGATCTAGATTTATTGCTACTGGATTTGCACATGCCTGGCAGCGATGATCTGTTCGGTTTATTGCATATTCGCAAACTACACCCAGAAGTGCCTGTTGCTGTGGTTTCTGGTCTTGAACAAGTAGAGATTGTTAGCAAGGTTATGAACGCAGGGGCTATGGGGTTTATCCCAAAAATAACGCCTGCTGCAGAAGTGGTAGACGCCATCAATCAAATGTTACAGGGAGAAACCTGGTTGCCAGAACGAGTGGCCGGGCAAGTAGATGACAACGATGATGAGTTCAGCGCACTGGCAGATAAAGTCGCCACGCTAACGCCCTCGCAATACAAGGTGTTATGCTTGTTACGAGATGGTTTACTCAATAAACAGATCGGTTATCAGTTAGGTATTGCGGAAAAAACAGTAAAAACTCATGTCACATCGGTTTTACGTAAACTGGAAATTACCAATCGCACTCAAGCCGTGCTAATAGCTAATCAGCTAAAGCTGCAAGCGCCTCAATAGAATTCGTCACCCTTTAATATCCTCCACTATTATTTACGCGTTTTTCTTGCGTTATCATGTATAACTACTCTATGACTATTTCAATAAATAAAAATTGTTTTTTATTTAACCTGACAGGAAGCCCTTGGCATTTACATTATGAATAGCAACGAAAACCACGCTGAGTCATTCGAAGTAACAACTCAATCCTTAAGTACCACGTTAAACAACTATGTCGTTGTGGCTCAAGAGGCAGTATTGAGCATGGGCTTTGTGGTGCAGTTATCCATTATCCTCACCATTTATTTGTTTGCGTTTTTGTTGGCCGGGCAAATCCGACTGCGTTTGGGGGCCATTAATAAGCCACCGGAGCAAGGTGCTCATACCTTAAAGATTCTGGCCCATAAATTAACCGGCATTATTTTTCCAATATTGTCGATTTCCTTCCTCAAACTTTCCACAGTGCTGGGAGAGCAATATCAGTTTGACGACTGGTTATTGAATGTGGCCCTTGTGGTTGCAGTGCTGTTGTTCCTCAATACGTTGGTCCGGGCACTGGTAGACAGTAAAAATATTGCTACCTTCATGCGCTGGGTTGTTTTACCTGTAGTGTTCTTACACCTGGTGGGGATCTTACCGGGCATTGTGGCGGTGATGGAGTCTATGTCTATTAACGTGGGTAATGTTGAGGTATCCAGCTATGGGGTGGCGAGAGTTCTGATTTTCGGCGTAATTTTATTTTGGCTGGGTCGCGCCTCTCGCAACGTTGGCAAGGAACTGATCCGCAACCACGAAAAGCTGGACGTCACCACCAAGGAAGTGTTCACCAAAGTGTTTGAAGTGGCACTGTTTTGTGTGATGTTCGTGCTGCTGTTAAACATCATGGGCATCAACCTGACGGCACTTGCCGTTTTTGGTGGTGCGGTCGGTGTTGGCCTGGGCTTAGGCTTGCAAAGTATCGCTTCGAACTTTATCTCCGGCATCATCATCTTATTGGACCGTTCACTGACTATCGGCGATTTTGTAGAACTGGAAGATGGCAGTAAAGGCTTTGTGCGCGAGTTTCGGATGCGATATACCGTATTAGAAACCTATGATGGCAAGGACATTCTGGTACCCAATGAGAAGTTCATTAACTCCTTAATGATCAACTGGACCCACAAAGATCCCAAGCAGCGCTACCGCATCGATTTTAGTGTGGCCTATAAAACCGATATCCGCGCCATGTGCGACATTATTAAAGAGGCTGTGGGTCAGCATCCACAAGTGATCAGCGGCGAAGACATCCCTTTTGAAGAACGCCCCGATTGTGAGATTGATTCTTTCGGCGACTCTGGCGTGAACATGTTTGTAGAGTTCTGGATGATAGGCATCGACGATGGTAAGAACCGCGTTGGTGGGGATTTGTTATTGATCGTGTTCGAAACGCTTCGAGAGCACAATATTGAAATCCCCTTCCCACAACGTGAAGTGCGGGTGCTGGACAATTCTGCGATCACCATGCGCAATAGCACCTCCGAGTGAGGTGCCACTATTACATAGCAGAGGGAGTCGAGGGCTCCCTTGTTTGTGGACTGTTTTAAATTATGTAAGTCAAACATCTGAGTTATAGAGGTCTATTGATAGCAACTATTCACTGTCTACGACTTTTCGCTGAGTTCGATAGATATCCTTAGCTTGACTCATAACTCCTCACTACTTCAACTTTGTCCAGAACATATAGATATGGAGAACCCGTGAAGGCAATAAACCAAGGCGAACTCATCAACAGGAACGAGAATGAACGAGCTTTCGCTAGTACCAGGGCAAATTAAATGATAGTTGCGAGACTAAGTAGGATAGAATGTGCTGATAACTGGAGAGTATGTGAGTTGAACCGGCAGGTATTCTGACACAAGTTTAAGTGGATTGGTTTAGGTAAATATTCTTCAGTTGTAAATAAAAAGCAACGCTAAAAACAAGAGCGTCTTTTGCTTTCAGAAAGCAAAAACTCTCTTGCACTATTTTGCGTAAGTGGCTTGGATATGAGATAACCTTGGCCAAAGTCGCAGCCCAGTGCCCGCAACATAACAAACTGTTCCTCAGTCTCTATTCCTTCGGCTATAACCTCCAGATTCATGGCTTTAGCTAAACCAACGATAGCCTTACATATTTCAACATCATCTTTATTGCCGGGTAAACCTTTGACAAAACTCATATCAATTTTTAGGTTAGTTATTGGGAGCTTTTTGAGATACGACAATGAAGAGTAGCCCGTACCGAAATCGTCAATAGAAATATGCAATCCTCTATCTTTCAATCGTTCCAATTTGTTAAGCGCACTATCTGCAGACTTCATTAGAAACGTTTCAGTTACTTCGATTTCTAACTTATCATATAGCGAGTTATGTTCACGTAATAGTGAGTCTAGTGTCTTCATAAAACTCTCTTTTTGTAACTGCAAACCAGACACATTTACCGCAACCCTATTGAAATTAATTCCCTCGTTTGACCACTCAATAATTTGCTCTACTGCAGAGGATAGCACCCACAAACCAATTTGCTCTATTTGGCCACTCTGTTCAGCAATGGGAATGAACTCCGAAGGCATAATCTCTCCCAACTCAGGGTGCTGCCATCGAATTAATGATTCAACACCTATTACTCGGTTTTCTCTTAAACAAACTTGGGGTTGGTAATACAATGAAAACTGTTTTTCTTCCAATGCTCTCTCTATGTCAGATTCAATTCTCAAACGCTGTTCGGCTTTTTCTGTCAAAGTCGAATCATAAAAAGCGAAAGAATTCCTTCCGGCGTCTTTTGCTCTAAACATAGCCGCATCGGCACTTTTTAATAAAGCGTCCGGTGTTTCACCGTCTTGTGGATAAACGGCTGCACCTACACTGCATGTAACTCTCAGCTTGCTATCTAACACGTCAAAAACATCTTTAAACAATGCTAAAATATTTCGCGCTGCAGACGTGATAGCGCTCTGGGTAAGTAATCCTTCGATAAGGATGACAAATTCATCTCCCCCAATTCGGAAAACCACATCCACTGACCGAACCCCTTTTTTTAATCTTTCTGCCACAAGGATAAGGAGTTCATCACCATATTCGTGTCCCAAACTGTCATTTACATTTTTAAAATTATCAAGGTCTACAAAAAATACAGACAGTGCTCCACGTCGCTTTGCTCTGTTAATTGCTTCTCGCAGTTTTTCTGATAGAAGCAATCGATTAGGTAGCTGTGTTAACGCATCGTGGTGGGCTAAAAACGCGAGCTCTTCTTGTGACTCCTTGATTGTGGAGATATCAGAGAAGGCTGCTATGTATCCTTTTACTGTGCCGCCTTCATCGCTAATTCGGTTTATACTTAAAAGTTCAGGATAGGTTTCTCCTGTTTTTTTTCGGTTCCATACTTCTCCTGTCCAGCTTCCTGTATCGTCTAGTTCTGTCCACATCGATTTATAAAACTCGCTAGAATGGCGTCCCGATTTTAATATGCTGGGGTTTTTTCCTAATACTTCATGCTTCTCGTAGCCAGTTATCCTTTCGAATGAAGCGTTTACATCAATTATGCAGGGAGTTGTATCTGTTACAGCAATACCTTCAGCCGTAGATGAAAATACTAACCTCGCTAGCCTGTCTGACTGCTCAGAACGTTTTTTTTCAATATGAAGTAAAACCGACGTAGCTATCGTTGGGATAAGACTCTCGACAAGCTGTTTATACTGGTTAATGGCAGACTTAACCTGAATATTCGTTACCGAAATACTAAGAATTTCAATATCACCTGAGTAGGCTAAAACTTGGAATCCTTCTTGTCCTTCAAGAGACGTGGAATTGGTTTTTACTAGAGCAGTTATAGTCTCTGTCATATTGCTCTTATGAAGAACAGGAACTTCTGAATTGTCGATGGTAATTTGTATTTTTGCACCCAGGATAATAGCTATTTCATTTTCAATCTCTTTTAAGGGTTCAGCGAGCTCATTGGATTTAAATAAGATCTCTGAAATACTCGATATGAGTGCATTTTGTGCCGCGAGGTTTTTCATCGCTTTTAATTTGAGTCTTCCTTCAGCTTCGATAATCGAGCCTTTCAGCCACCAGACCAATCGTTCAAGGTCACCCTGCTGGATAATCAGAGACACTCCCAAATCCTTGGCAATTTTATGGGCTTTTTCGCGCACTTGAGGATCTTCTTTAAATTCGATAAAGACCAAGCTCGACATGCTTTCTTGAGCGTACTCCGAGGCCGTTTTTTTATCTTTGAAACCCCACTTTTTCCAAATGGGAGTATCATCACGCAACATACTTGAGGTCAGAAAGTGGGCACCATTATCAAGCCAATCGTTGATTTTTGAGCCCGAGGCAATGGCTTCGTAACAGGTTATCCAGTTTGATTTTTGGATAGTTAGGGGAATATCCCCGCTTAGTGGGCAACTCCCTGCAAGAATATGTATTTCATTAACCGTATCCAGTTCTTCCAGCGATATTTTGCAATGTGCTTCTTCTGGTCCACCACAGAGTGGTTGCACTTCCACGTTTGGCCTGTCGAGCAACAAGGCTGCCTGTTGTAATTCCTCAATGATCGCGGGGCATCCATGTACTACTACTCTCATACACTTCTCACCGCCTTCACAAGCACATCTATTTTCTCTGGTGCCACTTGCCATGGAATCTCACCGTGGGCATCAGAAAGAATTAAGCCACCACTGTGACCAAAATCGTCAACTGCTTGTCTGGTTTTTGCGGCAATCTTTTCACCTTTCCAGTGATGCAAACCGATTCCATCTATTGGGCCTATGAGGGTGAGTTTTTTATCAGTTGTCATTCTCAGCTTATGGGCATCGTCATGAAGCCCAATGGAGAGTACCTTTACGCCACTAGAATATGCCAATTCAGCAATATCAAAACTTGGAGCCGAGGCCAGATGCAAAGCAACGGGGACCCCTAAGCTACAAATGGACTTAAGAGAGGGGCCGATCATCTGTGTAATTAGCTTAAGTGGCAGAATGGATGTTGAAGCGAAAGGCTCGAACCATGTCAGCAAATCTGCACCAGCCTCAATTTGTCTTCTAGCCCAAGCCGTCGAAAACGCAGAATATTTATCAAACACTTGTTTGGTAAATACTGAATCAGTCATCAGTACTTCAATCCACCTTTCCATACCCATCCACATGACTGGACCGGAGAGAGGGCCCACCGCCACAGCGGATACTAATGCTTTGCCTTGTAATTTTGACTTCATGCTGCTGATAACATGTAAAGTGGATGACAAAGGAACCGACTGAGAAAAATTTACCTCTGGCATTTTTGCAAGGTCAAATGGCGTTTCAACCAGAATTGAGGCAACATTAGGTGGACCATCCTCAAAAAAATCAACAGAGGCGCCGAAAGCTTCTGCTTCTGCGGCGGCGTACATCATTCCAATCGCGACGTCATGCTGCCACCTCTCATGCATGTCTATTTGAGCTTGAGCAAATTTTTCCGGGTCACGCAGTATCTTTGACAAAGGTAGGTTTGTTGTTCTACTCGCCTGCATCGCAAGTGACAGGCAAATTGCTGGATGGCTTGGACGCTCGAAAGAAAGTGAGGTTAACACTCTTCCAGGATCAGAATTTACAATATTATTCATGATGTTCGTCCATCCATGCCCTAACGAGTGCAACCGCTTCAGTGCTATTTTCACCCATTCCGTGTGCATTGACCTTTTTCCATAATTCAGGATCCAGCCGGAAAGGGGCTCCGCCCACATAAACTCTGGTTTGAATATCATCGGCCTGCAGGTAACTAACCAGATCTTTTACTCTTAAAGCTGAACGCAACATGAGAGTAGAGATTAAAAGTAACTCAATATTCTCGTCCCGGACAATATCTGCAATGTCTCGCGCGCTGAGAGTACCTAAATCTCTAACAGGTAAACCAGCAATACGAAGAGAGCACAGAACCAGGTTTTTCCCCAGTGCGTGGTGGTCGTCCAGCATCGCAACTGCTACTCTGGAACGCATTGACCTATCCCGAGGGGGGCATGAGTAGATAGTATCTCAGCCGCTATTTTTCCGGCCATATATACTTCAGCCAGCGAAGAGGCTCCCGTTTCCCATTCACTCCCCGTTTTTTCGAGAGATGGTGTAAGAATTTCGTCACCAAATACCTCTATGCCTAACTCTTTGATGGCATTTTGGGCAACATCATGAGCCCTGTATTTATCCATCTCAGATAATGCATCGTTCCAAGCTAAACGGTGCAATGCTATATCTTGAGTCATATTAACGCCTGTCAAATTTTCAGTTATTGTCTCCCTGTTTTCACTACCGGGAGCAATTTTATAGAAGATAATTTAATCTTAGTATAATGGCGGGAATTCTGAGGGATTTAATTAAAGTGAGATATTATTGGCTCTAATTAACGCGCGGAGGACTTCAGTCGAACTTATTAGTTTGACTCATAACTTCTCACTACTTCAACTTTATCCAGAACATACAGATATAGTGAACCTGTGAAGGCAATAAGCCAAGGCGAACCCATCAACAGGAAGGAGAATGGGCGAGCTTTTGCCCCGGAATAGGCTGTCAGTATCAGAGCAAATGGGATGATGGTGGCCAGACAGAGTAGCCAGAATACGGATTTCTTAGATAACCGATGGAAGTGCTTACTGTCTGAAAGTTGCGTTAATCCCATTAATATTGTGAATAAGCACAATTGTAAGCCGATTGATGCCGTCATCAGTGATGTACCACCATAGAGGTTTGAGTGGTCGACAAAATATCCCAACAGAGAGATTGTTATGACTATTAAGGCCGCAATTGCGAAGCTCAAACACAATTTACGACGTTCAGTTAAAAAGCATAAATGGCTCAGGGCGAGGAAGGTAAACATGACGGCCGTATTGTTCCCGACTCGGGTTTCAAGGCCAAGGCTTTTTTCGTATTCAAAAGCCCCGATATGATCCGTAAGTCCCTCGACAAATAACAAATTAAACCAATTGTCCAGCAGTACCAGAAAGCACATTACAATCGAGAAGCTACAGCAATTAATGCTATGCAAAGCCGTTGCTTTGTTGCTGGAAATACGAAATAGCTGCACGCTGGCGAAAATCACTAATAAAGCGGTTAGCGGGTGGGTTGCCTGGCCATTGATTAAAGGGCGATAAAAGGCCGGCAATTCGATAAAAACCCCAATTAAGAGTATCAGTGCCAGCATACTAATGGCCATAGTAGCTAAACGGCTGATAAAGCTCACATAGTATTCATAAGTGCTCGGATAAGCCATTTGATGTATTCAACCCCGATATTTGTTGAGTTCAGATTCCAACTAAGGCCCATTGTAGTGGGGGAAATTGGGCTAAAATCCAATGACTGTAACAAGCTGAAAAGCCTGATATATTCGACTTTAGTCTGATTGGTTGTGAGCAGTTCCGTATTTTTCTGGCCATTTAAACTTTAAAGCTCTTCAGTAACGCTCTTAGTTTAGCCGGTTTTACCGGTTTTGGCAGGTAGTTAACCTGCGCTGTTTTGGCAGCATTGATGATGGCTTCATCTCGCTCGGCAGTGATAAGCACCGCGGGAATCATTTTGTCTGTGTGTTTGCGGGCGTATGCAATAAAATCCAGTCCGGTGCGCTGCTCGCCTAATTGGTAATCTACTAAAAGTACATCCGGCGGGCTTTCGTTGAGATACTTTGTGGCCTCTTCAAAACTTTGGGCTAGCAGGGTCTTTATTTGCCAGCGGGACAGCAAGGTTTGCATGGCATCCAGATTATGAGCATCGTCATCCAAACACAGCGCATTGAGTTGCTTGAGTTTCTGCAGGTTGCTGTCGGTTTTAGTTGCAGTAATTTGCGGTTTTTCTGTAACCGACAAGGTCAGCGAAAAGCAACTACCACGGCGCAACTGAGATCTCATTGTCAGCGGCATGTTCAATAGCTTGCTCAGGCGTGCCACCACGGCAAGCCCTAAGCCTAATCCCGACTCTTGCCCTTGATGAGCGCGATAAAAATCCTGGAAAATCTTTTCTTGATTGGCTTCTGATATCCCTTCGCCAGTATCCCACACTTGCAGCAAGAGCTTTTCGCCGCGCTTGCGCACGGCAACCAGGACACCGCCTTGATGCGTGTATTTCAACGCGTTAGATATCAGGTTGCGTACAATGCGATGCAAATAAACCGGATCAGCCATCACCCAGTAGTCATTTGGACAAAATAAATTAAGCTTTAGTGCTTTGTGCTCTGCACCTGATGTGAATTCATTGACAAGCCCTGACAATAACTCTCGGAGATTTTGCGCGCTGAGTTTGGGGGTGAGGGCGCCTTGGTCCAATCGGGCAATTTCCAGAAGCGTAGCGATCAGCGTTTCACCCGCCTGCAAGCTTTGTCCAAGCTTCCCCAGCGTCGCTTTTAAATCTTCAGACATGTCCATATCTTCGGTGGCGGAGAGATATAGCTTAGCGGAGTTGATGGGCTGTAATATATCGTGACTGGCCAGTGCCAGAAACTGAGTTTTAGAGGCATTGGCTTGTTCTGCTTGTTCCCGTGCAACCATCAGTTGTTGTTCCACTTCTGCCCTGCGTTCAATTTCGCGATGTAATTCTGAGTTGATGGCTTTGACTTCATCGGCACGAGAAGAAACGCGTTTTTCCAGGTCAATGTTGGCCTCTTTTAGTGCGGTTTGAAACTCGATGTGTTCTGAGATGTCGTTAAAGCTGGTGACAAAGCCACCATGGGGCGGTGGATTACCGATCATTTCAATCACCCGGCCATCACTGCGCTGACGCACGAACTTATGGGGCTTACCGGCGCGAAGGTGTTCCATGCGTTTGTGTACCAGGCTGTCGATATCGCCAACACCGCATTCGCCGCGCTGGGCGTTGTAACGCACCAGTTCTTCAATAGGAGTGCCCACTTTTACCATGTTGTCGGGGTAGTTGAAAATATCCAGGTAGCCCTTATTCCAGGCAATCAGGCACAGGTTTTTGTCAACCACACTAATGCCTTGGGCGAGGCTTTCAAGGGAAGCGAAAAGGGTGTTTTGATTGGCTTGGATGGCCTGGGTGGTATCATCGAATACCGTTACTAGTTGTTCAAAATTCATTTGCTGATTGTTCAGCACGGCATTAATCAGTAAGTTGGAACTGGAAGCACCAATCACCCCGCCCAATGAACGCTCACAAAACAGAACAAAGTCTTGTAGTGGGGTATCGTCGGGGTGAATGCTTTGCTGCTGCGAATGTTCAAAATCAGAAAGTAACTGTTGAGTGCGATTGTTGCCCAGGAAGGTTTTTAAGACGGTGATCAAATCTTCGTTTTTGATGCCCGTTTGACTCGGACTCATCACTTCCTGGCTGCTTTCCTGTGATGCCACGAAGCTGCGGGCCTGCAATTTGTCCATTAAATTGGGTTCTGCCATCAGTGAGAACACCACAAAAAATACTAAGTTTACTGCCAATGCCAACGACGCGGTAATACTGATGAGTTCGCTGCTCAGCCCGCCGTGCAATTGTGGATGATTTGCGCCTGTGAGTAACGGAAATAATAACAACAATACCCAAGCAAAGATCCCGGCGATTAAGCCGGCAATCACGCCATGGGCATGAGCCCTTTGCCAATAAAGACCACCGATAATTGCCGGGGCCAGTTGTATCACCAAAGAAAATGCCAGCAACCCAATGCTGGACAGCGGCATATCCCCCGACAGGAAAATGTGATAGCTAAAGGCTAATAATAAAATACCGGCGATGACGCCCCGGCGCAGCCACAAGATAAAGTGGATATGGGATTGTTTATGCTTTAAGCGCTGCGATCTATTCAGTAGTTTTGGCAAGATGACATCGTTGCTAACCATGGTGCTCAGGGTTAACGTCGAGACAATAATCATGGCAGTGGCGGCGGCTAATCCGCCTAAAAATACCATGGCTTGCATAAACACATTGTCCGCTTCGTTAGCGATGGCCAAAACATAACTGTCAGGGGAAACGTCGCTGCCCATAAATAAATTCTCACCTGCTGTTGCAATGACTGGTATCAGCAGTGCGATAAGGGCCAGATAAGCCGGAAATAACCAACGTGCCGTATACACGTGATTAATGTTTAAATTATCGATAATGGCCACGTGAAATTGACGTGGCAGGCACAGCACGGCAATGGCTGCAATCAGGGTTTGCAACCAAAATGGAATACTGGCAAAACTATTATCCACCGCAGCCTGGTTAAAAAAAGCTTCGCTGATAGATACGCCGTCAAAATTAATGGTCCACATTGCAAATAAGGCAATTAAGCTCAGCGCCACTATTTTCAAAATAGACTCAAAAGCGATAGACAGCATTAGTCCATGGCGGTATTCGGTTACGTCGGTTTTTCGGGTACCAAAAATTATGCAAAAGGCCCCGATAAATAGAGTGGCGGTAAGCACTATCAGAGTGGCATTTTTCTCACCAGACACAAGGCTGAAGGCGGTGCCTATGGCTTGCAGTTGCAAGGCGATATAGGGAATGGTGGCAAGCAAGACAATGACGGTGACCATCAAAGCCACCATTTGTCGCTTGCCGTAACGGGAAGATACCAGATCGGCTATGGTGGTGACGTGCTGTTTTTTACTGACGTTGATCAGCTTAATGAGCAGTTTATAACCAAACAGATAAAGCAGAATTGGACCAAGTAATATTGGTAGATAATTCCATTGATTGCGCGCTGCCTCACCAACGGCACCAAAGTAAGTCCAGGCGGTGCAATAGATAGCAATGGCGAAGCCATACACGAACGGGTGAGAGCTTAAGCGTTTAGCTTTCGGGCTGCGTCCATCTCCCCAACTACCCAACCAAAAGATAAATCCGAGATACGCAGCAGCCAAGGCAAACCATATAAATGTCATGAGATATGCGTTTTGTTTTTTGTGCAGTTTAGCACAGCACAACAGGACTAAAGTCTTATTGGGACCAAGGTCCCATTTCTAATACCCATAATCCCAACTATCTTAACCCTGTACCTTTGGAGATAGAACGATGGCATTTGAATCAGAAGAACAAAAAACGGCGTACTGGCGCCGCAATATCCAGTTAATGCTTACCCTACTAGCGGTGTGGTTTGGCGTCTCATTTGGCTGCGGCATATTGCTGGTGGATGTACTTAATCAAATCCCCTTCTTTGGTTTTAAGTTGGGATTTTGGTTCGCACAACAGGGTGCGATTTATGTCTTTGTGGCGCTCATTTTCGTCTACGTGGTGAAAATGAACCAATTAGACAAAGAATTTAACGTAAGTGAAGAGTAGGAGAAGGGCATGGGTATTCAAACAATGACCTTCATCGTGGTAGGTATTACCTTCGCGATGTATATCGGTATTGCAATCTGGGCTCGCGCCGGCTCTACCAAAGAATTTTATGTCGCCGGTGGCGGTATTAATCCAGTGGCCAACGGTATGGCGACTGCCGCAGACTGGATGTCTGCAGCATCGTTTATTTCAATGGCGGGATTAATTTCCTTTATGGGCTACGACGGTTCAGTGTATCTACTTGGATGGACTGGAGGTTACGTGCTATTGGCCTTATGTCTGGCACCTTATCTGCGCAAGTTTGGCAAGTTCACGGTACCGGACTTTATCGGGGACCGATATTATTCACAAACTGCCCGAACGGTGGCCGTGGTCTGCGCGATTTTCGTCTGTTTTACCTATGTGGCGGGGCAGATGCGCGGTGTTGGGGTAGTATTTAGTCGTTTCCTGGAAGTGGATATCACCATGGGCGTATTAATAGGCATGGGTATCGTTTTCTTCTACTCCGTTCTCGGTGGTATGAAGGGCATAACCTATACGCAAGTAGCACAATACTGTGTCATGATCTTTGCCTACCTGGTGCCTGCAATTTTCATCTCCATCATTATGACGGGGCATGTTATCCCTCAGTTTGGCTTTGGTGGTGATCTGGCCGATGGCTCAGGGGTTTCTTTGCTGCAAAAACTGGATGGACTCTCCACCGAACTCGGATTTACCGAATACACCTCAGGTACTAAGAGTATGATTGACGTATTTTGTATTACCGCGGCATTGATGGTGGGCACTGCAGGTCTGCCTCACGTTATCGTGCGCTTTTTTACCGTGCCGAAAGTACGAGATGCGCGCAAAAGTGCGGGTTGGGCGCTGGTATTCATCGCTTTGGTATACACTACCGCACCAGCCATTGCGTCATTTGCTCGGGTGAATATGATTGAAACCATTAATGGTAAGGAGCAAACCGGTACCGAATACACTGAGGCCGCTTCCTGGATTAAGAATTGGGAAAAAACCGGCCTGATCCAATGGGAAGACAAAAACGGTGACGGCAAGATGTTCTATTCTGGTGATGAGCGCAACGAAATGAAGGTGGACCGCGACATCATGGTACTGGCCAATCCTGAAATTGCTGACTTACCAGTATGGGTTATTGCATTGGTGGCAGCGGGTGGTGTCGCGGCGGCGCTCTCTACCTCGGCAGGCTTGTTACTGGTGATTTCCACATCGGTGTCCCACGACTTGCTGAAACGCAACCTGATGCCGCAAATCACGGATAAACAAGAGCTGTTTTACGCCCGACTGGCGGCAGCTATCGGAATTGCCATTGCGGGTTACCTGGGTATTAATCCGCCTGGCTTTGTGGCGCAAGTGGTGGCCTTTGCCTTTGGTCTGGCGGCATCATCCTTCTTCCCGGCTATCATCTTGGGTATCTTCCACAAACGTATGTCTAGCAAAGGCGCAGTGGCAGGTATGTTAGCGGGTATCGGGTTTACCGCGGCCTACATCATTTACTTTAAGTTTGTTAACCCTGCCGCGAGCACTCCGGATAACTGGTTCCTGGGGATTTCGCCCGAAGGTATTGGTACCATTGGCATGGTGGTGAACTTTACCGTGGCCTTTATCGTGTACAAATTGGGTGAGGAAGCGCCCGCTGATGTGCAGCAAATGGTGGAAGATATCCGCTATCCTAAAGGAGCAGGTGAAGCACAGGCTCACTAATTATTATTCTAAGTCAGCGGTTCGGTACTCATGGGTATCGAGCCGCTTTGTCGTTTCACGAGAGACCTGAGCATGTCAGATTTACCCAAACACACAATTGATTTTTTTACTCAAGTTGCCCCGTGGGATTCTTTGTCTCAAACGGAATTATCAAGTCTGATCCAATCTGCCAATTTGGTCTATCTGAATGAGGATTCATTGCCGCTGTTGGATACACAGCAGCGACTGCAACATGGTATTTTATTGATTCAAAGTGGTGAATTTGAGGTGGCCAGTGACAATCCTGGCGCTGCGCCTTCGCGGCGCTTTATCAGTGAATCTGAATACGTTTTTCTGCACAAGCCAGAATTTCTTTCTACAGAAGCGACTCAATTTAACACTGAACAAATCACCAAAATACACACCCCGGGGTTGGTGTTTTGCCTGGATATTCAGATTTTGCAGACATTGGCAGAACAAAAAAAAGCAATCAAAAGCTTCTTCATCGAATTACTCAAATCACTGCGCAAGGAAGAGCTGCACTTTTCACAGTTAAACTGGCAGGAAGCTAACCTTTTTGAGTTGTGTCAGCGTGATCTGATTACCGTCACAGAAGAGACGACTATCGCAGAGTGCGCTCAAATCATGTCCCACAAGCAAGTGTCCTCGGTACTGGTGTGCCAGCAACAGCTGTTATCGGGTATTCTCACTGACAAAGATTTGCGCAGTCGGGTATTAGCTAAAAACCTATCGGCAGAGTTACCTGTAAAGCAGGTTATGACAGTTAACCCCGAGGTGGCTTATCCTGAGCAGGACTGGCTGGATGCCGTTTGTTTGATGTCGGAGCAAGGTTTTAGTCATGTGCCCATTGTCGACAGACGGCACAAGCCTTTGGGTATTATGACCAAGTCTGATGTTATCAATCAGCAAAAATCCAATATCGCCTGGCTTATCAAATCACTTTCTCGCGCTGATAATCTTTACGAACTCATCCAACAGGCCTGGCAAATCCCTCATTACATTCGTTTTAATATGCAAGGTAAGCAAGGCTTTGCCACTGTTGGTCAATGGTTGGCGAGAGCCACCGATGTTATGACTCGGCGCCTGATACAGTTTTATGTCAGAAGCCACGGTCCGGCGCCCATGGCTTATTGTTGGCTGGTGTATGGCAGTCAGGCGCGCAAGGATCAACTTTTGACTTCCGATCAGGACAATGGCCTGTTGTTAGCAGACTCACCAGATGTAGAACAGGCGGTCTGGTTTAAAGGGATGGGAGAGTATGTTTGCAATGGCTTAGCAAAATGCGGTATTTCCCTCTGCAATGGTAATATCATGGCCAGTAACCCGGAACTCAGGTGTTCATTGGATGAAGCAATCGAAGAAGCCCGGCGGTGTGTCACTGAGCCCAATAATGACCGGCTTTTACACTTCAATATCTTTTTAGATGTGCGCCTGGTGGAGGGCAATGAGGAGCTGTTCTCGCAATTACAGAGCCGGCGTGCTGAGCTGTTCAAACAGCCTTTGTTTTTAGCGGCATTAGCACGAGAAGTTAATAGCAACGACTTACCGCTTAACCTGTTTCAGCGATTTGTTTATGAAGAGCATATTGAAGGGAAAAAGATTAATCTTAAAGTTAAGGCGGTAGCGGTAGTAAATAGCATTGTGCGCTTGTACAGCCTGGCGCAAGGGATTAAATATGCCAGCACACCGGACCGCTTAGCCGCGTTATCGGAATCGGGTATGTTAGCAGCAAAAGATTGTGCCAACCTGAAAAGTATCTGGTTCTTTCTCAATGAGTTGCGCCTCACCAGCCAGCTAAATCAGACTCATCCTGACAACCTGGTGGATGTCACAGTGCTGTCCCCGCTGGAGAAATATCAGTTGAAAAAAGCCCTGCAAAGCATTAAACGTACTCAGTCTGCGCTACTAGTGAAATTCAGTAGTGGCTTGGGAGGGTAGTGTTTTGCCGTGGCGCTTCCTGAAAAAGTATCTGAAGCCAGAACAATCCCACAACACATTGCTTAACCTGGGATGGTCTCAGTTGCCGTTATTGGCAGTCGATCTGGAACTCACAGGATTGAACCCGAAAGAGGATAAAATTGTGTCTGTTGGATGGATTGAAGGTGTTGGTAGTAGCATGGCGCTGTCTTCAGCGTTTCACACCCATATTCAGGGCGCGCAGCAACTCAAACAAAGTCCAATTATTCATGGGATAACGGCATCAGAAATTGCCGAAGGAGTCCCGCTACAAGCGCCATTGGAAGTGTTAGCTAATTATGCAAAAAGTCACATCTGGGTAATGCACTGTTGTGCTTTGGATTGGCAAATGCTGCATAAAAGCTATATGGAACAACAAATGTTATCTCCGAAGCCGGTGATTGTGGATACTTTGTTGCTGGAGCGCTACTTACTGGCTAAATCAGGAGACACCCATAGTCCGGTGGATTTAAGCCGGGCAAGATTGCGCCACGGTCTACCCAATGCTCATGCTCACAATGCATTAGATGACGCCGCCGCGACCCTGGAGTTGTTGTTTGCGCAAGTGAGTCGATTGGGGCTGACAGCTCAAAGCAATATCAAAGCGCTCAAACACACCGGAGCGCTGAAGGCGCTATAATTTACCGTCGTGTGCCTTTTCCTAAGCGCACGATTCCTACGGTAAAGCCCTGGTCTTGAAATACGGCACTTTTACCTGGGGGGAGTTTTTGCTCAGAAGAATAATCGACGGCTTCACCGCTGGTAAAACGGGTGCGCAATTTAATGCTGAAGATATCGTTGTTTTCATCTTCGGCGGCAATCATGCCGGTGGTTCTGGCGCGATTATCAGGCTGTATGGCTGCGTTGACGGGAGACAACCCGGCGGTAGGTACACTAAAGGAGCGGGTGCGTTGAAATTGCATTTGCGCGTAAAACTGCCCATAAACCACTTCCGTAGCATCGTTACACACCACAATGGCAAAGCGATTATCGGGGCCGTTGAACATGTTATTAGCCTGTTCCACCGCACTGTTTTGCAATGCCACCAGACGCTGACAATTTTGGGCCATCGCTTGCCCGGAGAAAAGACCTGTCAAAACTGCAAGAAGCAGGACTTTCTGTTTCATAAAACCTTCCACGTTTTGCGCAAAAGTTAAGTATACGCGCAAATACGCAGATTAGTTCTGCAAAATTTTAAATCCCCAAGGCGGTAAGGTCATTTCGCTGTTTTCATTGAAATTTAACTGTGCCTCTGAAAACACATCTTTGTACTCACCGTGATACAGGGTTTCTTCGAAAGACACAGTTTGGGCGCTGTCCGAGAAGTTGAATATTGCGAAAACCTTGTCGCCGTCTTTTTCTCTTACAAAACTCAGTACCTGTTTCGCTGCAGTATTGGGTATATGCACCATGCGGCCACCATACTGACCATTCCACAGCGCTTTGTTGTTTCGTTTTAATGCGAACAGCGTTTTGTAAAGTTCACCTATGGGATGGGGTTTCCAGACAATAGGATCTTTTTCAAAGAAAGCTAAACGCTTGGCGTTTCCGGCTTCCTGGCCGTTGTACATCATGGGGAAACCTTCCCCCACAACGGATAGGGCAATCACTGCATCCAAAGCTTCACCATAATTCTCAAACATGGTGCCTTCCCAGGCATTGGTATCGTGATTAGCCACATGCACCATGCGGTAAGCCTCTGCGGGAAAGGCGCTTTCGTTCCATGAATAATAAACAAACAAACCGCCTACATCAGCGTGGCCGTTAACAATCTCATGCATGGTTTTAGACCAGGACCAGGCGTAGGTCATATCAAAGGCTTCTGCGTGTAAATCACGAGACTCCCATTCTGCCAGCATCAATACAGGCTTAATGGCATCCAGTTCTTTGCGCACGTTGTTCCAGAAATCTACCGGGACGAAACCCGCCACATCACACCGATAGCCATCGATACCTACTTCGGCTACCCAGAATTTCATGGCTTCTGTCATGTATTTGCGCAAAGCAGGTTGGCTAAAGTCTAAATCAATGATATCTGACCAATCCCACCACGGTGTGGGACGAAAGTCGCCTTTGTAGTCCCGGTCATACCATTCAGGATGCTCAAAACGCATCCAGTTATCCCAGGCTGTGTGGTTGGCCACCCAGTCCAGAATCACATACATATCCATGTCATGGGCGGCGGCTACAAAGGCCTTTAAATCTTCCAGGGTGCCAAATTCCGGGTTCACCTTCAGGTAGTCCTTTACGGAATAAGGGCTGCCCAGCGTGCCTTTGCGATTTTCCTCACCGATGGGGTGGATAGGCATTAGCCAAAGTACGTTCACCCCTAGTTCTTTCAGCCGAGGCAATTGTTTTTGCGCGGCAGCAAAGGTGCCTTCGGGGGTAAATTGCCGAGTGTTGATTTGATATAACACGGCGTTTTTGGACCAGTCTGGAGGGGTAATTTTTACGTAAGGCTGAGGTTGATAGGGGTTCGGTGCTTCAGAGGTTGCGCTACAGGCGACGAGTAAAATCAAAAGGACGCAAGTAAAAAGCACACGTAGTCGGTTAGCCATAGCCAATATCCCCAGCTCAGATGGACCAAAATTTAGCCTATAACTATAGCTACCGCCAAGCTGACAAGGCAATGTTGTGCATACGTATTCACTTCGAAAGCATTGGAGGATAGATTTTGTATAAAAGGTTAGTACTTACTTCAATTTTTTAGGTTTCAAGTACTTCGCCCGTGGGTACGGATTGTGACGTTAAGTTTATGTGCACAACACCATAGACTTTTTGGCTTTTGGGCTCTAACTTTCAATTAAGGAAATAGAATAACCATAATTACACGTCGCGGTGGTGTGTTGTCACAAGTGGTTAAGTCCGGGAAACGCAGAAGAAGGAAAATATAGTGAAAGACAATGAAGCGAGTTCTACCGCCTATACCGTTTTGCAGGGTTTGCTTTTTGTAGCGCAAAAACCTGAGTTTAGTCACCTGGTATCGGCCCGAAACCGTGAGCTGGGGACTCACATTCTGCAAAGCTCTGAGCAGGGGCGTAAAAGACTTAAACAAATCCATTCTACTGTCGGTAAAATACTTTTGCCGCTAATGGAGCGTTTAATTTTACCCTCTATTGGTCTTCATTACGCATTGCGTAAAGCATATATCGAAAAGAAGGTTCGGGAAGCAATTGACGCTGGCGCTACTCAAATTATTAACTTAGGGGCGGGATTTGATACTTTGTTGTATCGTCTTGCAGAAGAAAACGATAAGCTCAATTGTATTGAAATCGATCATCCCGCAACGCATCAGGTAAAAGAGAAGGCGTTAACTTCCGGTCAAATGGCGCTGAGTAATCTGCATTTTTTGCCAGTAGATTTTACTCACCAAACTTTACAGCAAGAACTTGAGCAATTTAGTGCCTTCGTCCCGCAACAAACCACCGTGTGTATTGTCGAAGGGGTGCTCATGTATCTGACACCGGAGCAAATTTACAGTTTGCTACAATCTTTGCTGGATTTGCTTGATAGTAGCCCCAGACATCTGGTGTTTACCGCAGTAGAGCCGCCCAGCAATCACCCGGAATCTTACGGACCATTATTGAAGTTATACCTGAAACTCAAAGGTGAGCCGTTGAATTGGTTGTGTGATGAAAATCATTTAAAAGCCTTTATTGAGCAATCAGATTTTAAATTGCAGGAAACCGCCAACAGCGAAGCTTTTCGGCGGCAATTTGTCCCCGATTGTGCAGCGCGCTTACACAAGGGAGAGTATGGAGCCTGTGCTATCTCTTGCTCAACACGGGAGGCTTAGTTATGCCGATATGTATGCGACTGGCACACAGTACGGAAGAGCTTGACAGCGTTTTCCGATTGCGACATTTAGTTTTTGTGGAACAGGAAAAGATATTACAGGGCAACAGTGAAAAACGACTATACGACAGGTTCGATGCGTTCCCTTCTTCGGTGCAAATGCTCGCCGAGCACAACGGGCAAACAGTGGGGGCATTTCGCTTTTCGCTGGACGATACCTGTGGATTACCTGCAGATGATTATTTCGACTTTCGTCCGTTCGTCCCCAAAAACGCGAGACTCATGCATTCAGGCATGTTTTGCGTTCATAAGGACTATCGTGGTGAAAAAATTGCGATGGGACTCATATTGATGGCTGCTTATTACGCTATGTCCAATAATATTACTCACGTTGTTGCCCCCATTAACCCCACTATTGCCCCCTTACTCAGGCGTATTGGTTTCAAAAAGGTGGGGGAGCAATTTCACGATCCTCACCTTGATTACCAGGTTTTACCTTTGCTGATGGATATGGCTGATATTAAAGACTTTTTTGTGGAGTTTATCCGCCAGAATAAATTGCATGATTTCATCATGGATTATCAAAGGTGGTTCTGTAAGGCGGGCGAAACTATCGTTAAAGCCGGAGATGATGGAACTGAAGCGTTTATTATTATCGATGGTAGTGCTGAGGTGAGGTTACCTGGTAAAAACTCAGTACTGGCAACCCTTGAACCGGGAGAAATGTTTGGTGAACTGGCGCTTATAACGGGAGAATGTCGTAGTGCCGATGTGGTGGCCAAAAGTGAATTGCAAATGATGGTCATGACTAAAGAAATCTTCTTGAAGCGCTTCGTGGAGGATTCCAATAAAGCGCTGGCATTAATGCGTATGATCAGCAAGCGCAGCCAAAGTATGATTATGAATCTGAAATATGGTCACCTGGCCCGTGATGAGACCGGGTCACTTGAGTAAGTGACCCGGTCAGGCACATTGTTTATCAGGCCAGTCTTCTGGCTTTACAGCGACGCCCTTTAATTTTTCCCTCTTTAAAATAGTTCAGGGTGCGTTTTACACTACGTACTTTTACCGCCACAAAGGAGTGGGTGGCGGTGATCTTGATTTTACCTATGTCATCACCGGGAATATCTGCGTCCTGAGTTAGTGCTCCTAAGATATCGCCGGGGCGCAGTTTGTTCTTTTTGCCAGCGTCGATGGCCACTGTCTGATATTTCGGCTCAATGATGCGGTTGGCATGAAAACGCAGGGCCTGAATACCTTTCCACTTGGCTTTTTGTTGCTGTAACTCTTCAATGGCGCGCACAAAGTGAATTTCTTCTGGCGCTGCCAGTGTCACCGCTACTCCCTCACTATCGGCGCGGCCAGTGCGACCAATGCGATGGATATGGGCCTCGGATTCCATGGCTACCTGATAGTTGATAACCAGGCTCACACCATCAATATCCAGGCCGCGCGAGGCAACATCGGTGGCTACCATGATCAATTCACTTTGGTTGCTAAAGCGGGCGATTACCTGATTGCGCTCTTTTTGCTCCAGGTCGCCGTGCAGTGCGATGGCGCTAAATCCCATTTCCCGCAAATCATCTGCCAGCTCCTGACAAGCCACTTTGGTATTGCAGAAGATAATGCAAGACTCCGGCTGGTATTCGGATAGTACCGCCGCGGTGGCTTTGGTTTTATGCTCTTTTTGTACTTCGAAGAAAGTCTGTTCAATCTTCTTGTTGTCGTGAGTGGTGGTCACCGTGACCTCAACGGGAGAGCGCTGAATGTCCTGACTAATGCGTTTAATACTCTCGGGGAAGGTAGCGGAAAATAATAAGGTTTGGCGTTCTTGAGGTACTTCCCGGATAACGGTGGTCATTTCTTCTTCAAAGCCCATATCCAGCATGCGGTCGGCTTCATCCAGTACCAGGGTTTTCACGTGCCACAGGTTTAGGTGGCCTTTATCGATAAGATCCATGATGCGTCCGGGAGTGCCAACAATCACATGGGCACTGTGTTGCAGAGACTGTATTTGCGGGCCGATTGCGGTGCCGCCATATAAAGTGAGTACTTTCAGGTTGGGCATGCGTTTGCCTAACTTGCGGATTTCTTCAGCTACCTGTTCAGCCAATTCGCGGGTAGGGCACAATACCAAACTTTGCACGCCAAAGCTGCTGGTATCGGTTTTCTGTAGCAAGCCCAGAGCGAAGGTGAGGGTTTTACCACTGCCGGTTTTTGCCTGTCCGAGTACGTCTTTCTCCGACAGAATATCAGGCAGCGCCTTTTGCTGGATTTCCGTCATCGTTTTAAATTGCTGATTATCCAATGCTTCAAGCAGAGCG
This sequence comes from Planctobacterium marinum, assembly GCF_036322805.1. Lineage (GTDB taxonomy): Bacteria > Pseudomonadota > Gammaproteobacteria > Enterobacterales > Alteromonadaceae > Planctobacterium > Planctobacterium marinum_A. The sequence continues at coordinate 765,695 of NZ_AP027272.1, forward strand.
GGAGTAAGTGGGAGTTGACTAAATTGATTGGACACGAAACACCTTTGAATGGACAAAACAGATTTGGCGGGGATTATCCCGGTTATTGCCAGAGGGTACAAATTTAAATCACCGGGGGCGTAAAAAAGCCCGGCGAACCGGGCTTGAATCTGTCAAAAAGCAACGCTCTTGGATTAAAAAGAAAACCCCGGAGCGGTAATATCCACTTCAGTAACATCGCCGTATTTTTTAACAATATCTTTGATCTCTGAGCTTTTACCTATGATGGTAAATTGCAGATTGTCTTGCGGAAAGTACTTAGCAATGAGTGCTTTGCTTGATTCGCTATCGAGTTTGTCTACATTGCTTTGGAAGTTGTTGATAAAACTCTCATCAAAGCCGTAGATAAACATGTCGCCTAGTAAACCTGAAAGCTGCCCTGAAGTCTCATAGCGGGGCGGGAATAAGCCTTTTACATAAGCTTTAGCCGATTTTAAGGTGGCATCATCCAGACCTTTTTCCCACAATCTGGCGTAGGTGCTTAAGGCTAAATCTATCGCTGCTTCGGTGTTTTCCGTGGCGGTAAAGGTGGAGATATAAAAGTGACCGGAATGCTTCATGGCACTAAAGCGACTTCTGGCACCATAGGTTAAACCCGAATTAACCCGAAGCTCATCGTTTAACCAGGACGTAAAGCGGCCGCCTAAAACGGTGTTGATCACACTCAATGCCACAAAATCCACATTACTGCGCGGGATCCCCAAACCACCGATATAAAAGGTGGTTTCTCGGGCGTCGTCTTTATTTACCAGCAGTACGCGATCCTTGTCAAAACCTTCCACCACCGGAAATGCGGTTTTCTTTGCGGCTTTGCCGGCGCCTTTCCAGTCAGCAAACAAGCCATCAATATTGGCTAACATGGCTTTAGCGTCGAAGTCTCCCACAATCACCAACGCTGCGTTTTCCGGCCGGAACCAACCTTGATAAAAGGATTTTAAATCGTCCAGTGTGGCTTTTTCAGTGGACACTGCATCGCCACCAACAGGGTTACTGTAGGGGTGCTCGCCGTAAATCAACTGATTATTGTAAGAGGCAATGACATTGCGCGGGCTTTCTTTTTGACGTTTTAACGCACCCAGGTAACGGGTTTTATATTTATCAAATTCGGTGGCGTCAAATGAGGGGGCTTTAACTACATCAGCTAATAATCCGAGGATTTGTTGTTGGTCTTTTTTGGCAAACGACGCTGAAATACGGCTGTCGTCCAGTGATACATCCGTATCAAACTCTGCACCGACAAATTCCAGCGCTTCTTCGAAAGCGTTTTTATTGAGTTTGCGGGCACCGAACAACATATTCTCGGTGGTCATGGTGGCCAAACCTGCCAGTTCGCCATCTCGGGTGGCGCCTGCATTGAATACCACAGTGGCGTCGATTAATGGCACTTCTTTTTGTTCCATTAAATACACTGTCAGGCCGTTATCTAGTGTTGTTTTTTGATATTCAGGCAGGGTGTAAGCTGCAAACGCTTGCCCGAAAAAACAGAGGATGAATCCTGAAAGTAAAGTTTTATAGATCGTTTTCATGGCTGTCCTCCTTGGAATCTAAAACACCCACTGTGCGGTTTTTCTTAATCAGGTAGGTTTTGGCAACCCGCTGAATATCTTCTTTAGTGACTTTTTCGAAGTCTTCCGGAGCGCTGAACATTTTTTTGTAATCGCCGTGGAATAGTTCGTAGCGACCTAACATATCGGCACGGTTATTGATGGTGCCCACGTTGCGGTAGAAATCCACAAGACGCTGGTTTTTCACCTTTTGCAATTCTTTGTCAGTAACGCCTTCTTTGGCTACCTTGTTGAGCTCTGCGATGATGGCCTTTTCCAGCGTTGTTGCATCAGCAGATTGACTGGCCACGCCATAAACGTAAAACAAGTTCGGGTCGAAGCTATCAAAAGCGAATGTCGAAACACTGTCCGCTACTTGCTGTTCGAACACCAATGAGCGCATTAAACGCGAGCTATTGCCTGAGGATAGAATATCGCTGAGCAATAATAGCGGATAATAGTCTTCATGGGGGTTAGGCGGCATGTGAAAACCCATCATGATATTGGCACTGGTCACCGAAGGTTTTTGCACATAAACCCGGCGCTCGCCTTTTTGCTCGGGCTCTACCGTATGGATCTTACGCGGCGGCTCTTGAGCTGGAATCGGCTCGAAGTACTTTTCCGCCAGACGCTTAACTTCTTCAGTATCCACGGCTCCTACAAAAACCGTGACGGCATTATTAGGGGCATAAAAGGTTTTGTGAAAGGACTTCAAATCTTCCATGCTCCAGTTTTCAATATCTGAAGCATGACCAATCACTGGCCAACTGTAGGGGTGGGCGCGAAATGCGGCGTTCTTAACTTCTTCCCAAATAGTCCGGAAGTTGCTGTTTTCCAGGCCCGTGGAACGCTCAGAAGTTACCACGCCGCGTTCACTTTCTACTATGTCCGGATCCAGTGCCAGGTGTTGGATGCGGTCGGCTTCCAAATCAAACATCACTTCGATGGCATCTGCAGGGTACCAGTTTGTGTAAACCGTCAGGTTTTCGCTGGTGTAAGCATTGTTGGCGCCACCATTGGCTTCCATGGTTTGGTCGAACATTTTAGGACCGTATTTTTTCGCGCCGTTAAACATCATATGCTCAAAAAAGTGGGCGATGCCGGTTGTGCCAGGATATTCGTTGCGGCTACCTACCTTCCAGAAGATGTACATATTGGCATTGGGGATGGAATGATCTTCCATCACCATGATGGTCATTCCGTTTTTAAGAGTGAATTTGGTCACGTCTTCGGGAGACATGGTGGCGTGAGCATTGAGGGTTGTACCCATCAATAACAGCAGGCCAAAACAGGTGCAAAGTCGTTTGAGCATGGCTAACCTTTGAATGTTGTTATTTTGAGGCAAAACCATAGCCTGGAATGACCCTAATGGGAATTGGAAGTGAACGCAATTTGCGTATAAATTATTAACCAATGTTGTAGATTATGGTTACAGAATGTTTTGCGCTATGGTTAATCGAATACTTTTTTAAGAGGCACAGATGAATATCACCATTCTGGCAAACCGCGATTTGCACGCCAACATTGCCCTTAACCTGATGCGGCCATTGTTTAAACAGCATCAAATCACGCTATTTCTTTCTGAATCTGTGGGGCTGGCAAAACCTGATTGGCGAATACCACAGGCGCTACAACAGCTTAAATTCATTGAACAAGGAGTATTTAATCAAGTTATAACGCCACTAGTGGAGCAGCAAAAGCATCAGCACCGATATCTTTCCTTTAATGAATTAGGTGCGCTGAGTGGCAATGGTTGCCGGGTGCTGGAGAATATAAATAGTCCTGTAGGACTTGATGTGTTTAAATCCTCACAGCCTGATTTAGTGCTTTCTATTCGCTTTGGCAAGATTATCAAAGCGCCGATTATCGCTATCCCCAAGCTTGGGGTATTGAATCTACACTCCGGCTTGTTGCCCCAATATCAAGGCATTTTAACCACCTTACACGCATTGATCGCGGGAGAATCGCAGGTGGGCTGTACACTGCATTTTATTGACTCGAAGGAGATAGATACTGGCAATATCATTGAAATGGCCAGTATTGATGTTGACAAATCCCGGTCCCTGTTTGGTCATGTTTTAAAGCTGTACCCGGCAGGCACCAAAATGATAATGAATGCGATTGCAAAGCTTGCTCAGGGACAGTCGCTTGCTAGTGGAGCGCAAGATGTATCAAAACAGCATTATTTTGGTTTACCGGAAACGCAACACTTTGAGACGTTGGAAAGGCGAGGTTTTAAACTATGGCAGCAAGAAGAGGTGTTGCAAGTGTTAAAGCATTATCTGGCTATGGAAACAATGGCAAAATTGGGAGCCTGGTAGCTCCCGAGCCGTTATTCGGACTGGTTTAGCTTCTCCAGCGTTTGGTGAGATCCTGATAATCATCAATGCGACGATCTCGGAAGTAAGGCCAGATGCGACGTACTGACTCGCAGCGTTTCATATCAAAGGTTACCACCAGATTTTCTTCTTTATCGGCAGGAGCGCTGGCTAAAATCTCTCCTTGAGGACCGGCAATAAAGCTTTGTCCCCAGAACTGAATACCTGGATCACCCTCAATCGGCGATTGTTCAAATCCGGTACGATTAGCTACCATTACCGGGAGTGAGTTGGCAACCGCGTGCCCTCTTTGAATAGTTTGCCAGGCACCAAACTGGCGCTGTTGTTCTTCTGGTGTATCGGTTTTATCCCAACCAATAGCGGTGGGGTATAAGAGAATTTCTGCTCCTGCCATAGCCATTAAGCGTGCCGCTTCCGGATACCATTGATCCCAGCACACCAGCACCCCTAAGCGGCCTACAGATGTATCAATAGGGGTAAAACCCAGATCGCCAGGCGTAAAATAAAACTTTTCGTAAAAGCCCGGATCATCGGGTATGTGCATTTTGCGGTACTTACCCACCATCCCCTGCTTGCCATCAAATACTACAGCCGTATTGTGATAAAGACCTGCTGCACGTTTTTCAAATAAAGATGTCACTAGTACGATGTCTAGCTCTGCGGCTATTTGAGCAAAATAATCGGTGGCTGGGCCGGGAATGGTCTCAGCCAGATCGAAATAATCTGTATTTTCTTCCTGGCAAAAATACAGGGTGCTGTGTAGCTCCTGTAACATCACCAACTGACAACCTTTTTTGGCGAGTCGCTCAATCTGTAGTTTACTGACTTGCCAGTTTTTGTTTTTATCGTTGTCAGCAATAGCTTGCTGTACCAGACCTACTGTAAGCATACGTTCACTCATAAACCGACACTCCAAGATGTAATTGTTCAATAATTTCAGGCTTTAAGGTGTTTGTAGGTACTTGCATACTTATACAGTGCAAGCTTCCGTATTGTTGTATCAGCGCTCGACAGTCAATCGGTACAACCTTATAGTCCGGGTAGGCTTTTTCCAGTGTTTGAATCGCCAGTCTATCTTCTGGCTCACCGTAGATGGGGGCAAACACATGCTTATTGCTCAACAAGTAGTTAGCATACGACGCGGGTAATCTGTCTCCATCTTCATTAAATATTTCCGGTAGCGGTAGTTCAAATATTTCACATTCCGGCAGGGCAGTTCGACACTCTTCCACCAGTGCCGCTAAACCGGCAAAGTGGCTATCTTCTGGGCGGTTAAAGGCCGACTGTATCACCAGGTTATTTTTGTGGGTAAAGCGCACCAGGGTATCGATATGACCATCGGTATCATCACCTTCAAGATGACCATTTTGCAGGATCAGTGTTTTGCGGGCGCCTAGTTGCTCGGCAAATTGTTTTTCGTAGTCGCTGAGACGTATCTCGCCATTGCGCTCGGGGTTACTTAAACACAGTGCGGTAGATAACAGTATTCCGTCGGCATTGATTTCCAAGGCCCCACCTTCCAGCACCAGGCCATATTCAGTGATTTGTTTACGGCACATATCCGCCAGATAGGCACAATTCACGCGGTTGTCTTTGCTGGCGTCAAACTTGTTACCCCAACCATTAAAGGTGTAGCTGACAGGATAGCGGTGACCACCCAGATCGCAGGTTAAAAACCCGTAATCGCGTATCCAGGTATCGTTGTAGTCAGCCGGTACCAGCAGCACTTTAGCGCTAGGATGCAAGCGCTCCTGTAACTGAGCAATTTGATCAGGGCGGGCCAGCAGGATCACCGGACAAGAATAGGTATTTATTTTGTTAATGAGGGAGATGTAAGTCTCTTGCACTTCTTCCAGCCAGTCTGCCCAATCAGTTTTGGCATCTGGCCAGCTCAGCAAAATCGCTTCCTGGGAAACCCATTCAGGTAACAGTCGAGGTACGGATTCCATAATGTATTGCGTTAAGGATAAAGAGCACAATTATAGCGTGAGAGATGGCAAAAAGTTTAGCTGAGTTTTGATAAAGTTTTTTCTATAACTTCGTTGATTTGATCGGCCCAGTGCTAATAGAGCACTATTTTTAATGTAAGGTTTTATACTAAAAACGTGACGGGAAATAGGCTGTAGATAATCTTTAGATTTTTTGTCGGGGCGCCGACGGCGCCTCAAGGGGAGCGGCTGCGCCCCCCTTGAGAATCCCCCGCAGCCCCTGACGCGCAAAGACATAAACTTAGCTATCAGAACAACATTGAACACCAATGACAGCACATCCTTGTGCTGGCATTGGCTTGGGCAACATCCCTGTTGCTCATCAAAGTTGTTTTTTCTGATATCTTCGTTTATTGCGCGTAAAGGGGATCAAAGAGCCACTTTTGAAACACATCAGCGTACGGTCCAGCCGCCATCCAGAACTAATGATTGGCCAGTCATATTGCAAGCTTCCTTGGCCATTAAAAACTGCACTGTATGGGCAATTTCGCTTACATTGATAAAGGCTTTTTTAGGCATCGGCTCAAGCATAATATTGTTGATCACTTCTTCTTCGCTAATGCCATGAGCCTTGGCCTGATCGGTTATTTGCTTTTCCACTAAGGGTGTTTTGACATAAGCAGGACAGATGGTGTTGATGGTGATATCGGTATCAGCAGTTTCCAGCGCCAGTACTTTAGAAAAACCCGCCAGGCCGTGTTTTGCCGCTACATAGGCGGATTTATAGGGCGATGCAATTAAACCGTGAATAGAGCCGATATTAATAATTCGGCCAAATGCCAGGTTACGCATACCAGGCAATAGTGCACGAGTCAGACGAGCCGGGCCGGTCAGCAAGATATCAACGATAAGCTGCCAGCGGTCCATGGGAAAGTCTTCCAGCGGGCTGACATGCTGAATTCCGGCATTGTTGATCAGGGTATCAACGGGTTGCTCTAGTGACGCCACAAGATTATCAATATCCGTTTGTGAGGTGACGTTCAACACATGAGTTTGACAATGGATGTTCAGCTCTGCCAGTGTTTGCTGCGCTTGTTGCAGTGCATCCTCGTTCATATCGGTCAAAATCAACTTATGGCTGGCACCCAGATGTTTGGCGATACCCAAACCGATACCACTGGCGGCACCTGTAATGAGCACACTGTGTTGCATTACTTACCTCCTGCAGCGACGCTAAGGGCGTCTTTGGGTGATTGTTTGAGTGTCTCTACCATAGTGGCAATCGCACTCATTTGTGGACCACTACGCTGTGCGAAATCGTCTCCGGTATAGCCCCACCAATCCCAGCAAGCAAGCGGGTTAAGGGGATTGTTGGAGGCAATTTGCGGGTACAGCACCACCAGATCGAGCTGGTCTGCTACGGCATTAAATCCACTGTTTTGCACATATTTATTGCCAATGGTGGCAGCGTTTTGCTGACAGCCGTGGAAGCTGATATGTAAATCGCAGGAAGCACCAGATTCACACTGTTTGGGAACATATAATGATGCGCTGTCGTCCAGTCCGGTGGCTCTGCCGTTTATTTGGCTCGGTTGCGATAGAGTGTAGAGGGTACCTTTGTTGGTATTTTGCGGCTTGTTATTAGGGTTTGCTTGTTTCTTTTGTGGATAGAGCCAGTGTAATAGCTCTGTGGCTGCATCAAAGTCACAATTATTAATAAAAGGTGTGGCACTGACGCTGCAATCCAGGCCAAAATCGGCCGTGGGCAGACCGTGATTAAAAGGTTTGTCATTGATGAAGCGAATGTTTTTGTTACTGGTGACTTCACCGTATTGCAGAGCAAGAGCACTGCTGACATCGGCCCCAACTCGCTTGTCCAACGTGCCGTGCAACAACCAGACCCGATCTTGTTGCAGATTAGCGAGGGAAGCGATGGATGCTTGCGACGCAAGTTGTTGCATAGGGGCAATAAGTTCTTTTTCTGATAAAGGGCTGCCGTCTGCAAGGCATTGTTTCATGGCTACCATCAAATTGCCTTCGGAGCAATAATAAGGCCCGGCTGCGATAATACCGGCACCTGCTACCGTATCTGAGTGGGCAATGTGATACTGGTTGGCCATGTATCCGCCAGAAGATATCCCTGACACGGTTATCTGCTCACCGAGGTTTAAGGCTGCAGGGCTTTGTTCTGCACAGACGAGGCTGGTGCCCGTTAACAATACTGTGCTCAAAAACGCTGCCTGTAAGGAAGGGAGAGAGGGTTTCATACTTTTTGCTCCAGAAATTGTTTCAGGGTGTCGGCCTGTTGCTGCACGTTATAGATGCCATCCAGGTGACCCCAGTCGCCAGTTATCTCGGTGTATTGTGAGCTTTTACCAGCACTCTGTAGCATCTTGTGGGCTTGCTTTGCCATATCAGGGAACAATAATAAATCGCCCCTGGCTGGCAAAAAAAGCGACTTTGCCTGAACCTTGTTTAAGGCTTTTTCGAGGTTACCATCGTGGCCAGCCATAAATAACTGACAGGCCCGAACCAGATACAGTATGTGGTTGGCATCCATACTGGTGGCGCGCTTGCTTGCCGCCTGGTAGAGCCAATCTACCACTTTGAAATTGTTGCGGATGTCCAGTGCCGGTGGTTGTTCCAGTGCTGAATGTTCAGGATTAAGCTGATTAAAAATGCGCGGATGCATGGCTTCCTGGGTGATGATGGCCAGTGATTGGGTTAAGCCCTCCAGCGGGGCTGAGCTGGAATAATAATCGCCATTCTGCCAGTTCGGGTCGCTAAGTATGGGATTGGCCCATTTTTGTAATCCCGTTACCAGCCAGGCATCTGACTGTGCAACGCCAATCACAGAAACCATGCGCTCTACCATATCGGGATAAGCCACTGCCCATTCAATCGCCTGCATCGAGCCCATCGAAGGGCCAATCACAGCATGCAGTTTTGTGATCCCTAAGCTGTCCAGCAAAGCTTTTTGGGTATTCACAAAATCGCGAATGGTTACCACCGGGAAATCCAGTCCCCAGGGTTTACCTGTTGCCGGATTAATGCTGGCAGGCCCGGTGGTGACAACCTGTTCGCTATAGGCACTGACATTGGCCAAGGTATCCATACTGAGCACAAAATACCGGTTGGTGTCGATGGCTTTGCCCGGACCAATAATGGCATCCCAATAGCCGGGATTAACGTCATCTTCGGTGTATTTACCGGCGGCGTGGGAGTTGCCGGTAAAATAATGAGTGATCAGAATCGCGTTAGATTTATCGGCATTGAGTTCACCGTAAGACTCCCAGCCAAGTGTAACCTGAGGAATGGTTTTACCATTGGTTGTGTTAAAACTTTCAAGCTCCAGGGTTTGTTTTTCCACTAAAAAACTGGCCTGAGCTAATTGACAGAACAGCAATTGACAGAGAATCAACACACTGATTTTTTTGATAAAGGATAGCTGATTCATAATACACATCTCATAATCAAAACAGGATAAACAAGGTGACAGCCAGGGCCAGGCCTATGAGGGGTACAATACCTGTCATGGCAAACATGGACCAGTAGGCACTGGCGTGGGTTTCTTTACAAATAGCACGAATCGTGGTGACTACATAGCCATTGTGGGGCAGTGTATCCAGTGCTCCTGAACTGATGGCGACCACTCGGTGCAATTCTTCCGGATCAACGCCTTGGTCAATGTAGTGGGGAGCCAGCAAAGGTAAAGCGATTGCCTGACCACCGGATGCAGAACCAGTTAAGCCTGCAATTACTGATACCGCTACTGCTGCGCCAATCAACTCATTGCCGGGAATTTGGGTCATCACATCTACAGCTACCTGAAAGGCTTCGGTGTTTTTTACCACTGCGCCAAAACCCACAACAGCAGCGGTGTTCCCGATGGCAATCAAGCAGCCAGTAGTGCCTTCGTTAATGGCATTGTTGAGGCTTCTGAAATATTTGAAGCATAGGACCAGGATACTCAAAACGCCGCCGCCTAACGCCAGAATCAGGGCTTTGTGACCAAAGGCATCGTGTAAAAAGAAAGACAGCAACAACACTACCAAAAGGGGAATAAAACCTAAGGCGGGATGGGGCAAGGTGTCTTTGTCTTGTGGGCTGCTAAGGCCCGGATCATCCTCGCGACTTTCGAAGCATTCACCGTTGGCAACGGCTTTGCCAATCATCTTTTTCAGCCACCAGTAGCCAAAGGTGGCCATAAAAATCGCCACTACCAAACTCACCTGCCAGCCGGCATAAGGGGTAGTACCGAGGTATTTAATGGGGATCCAGTTTTGAATTTCTGGTGAGCCCGCTGATGTCATGGTAAAGGTCACCGAACCAAAGGCCAGTACCGCAGGAATAAAGCGACGTGGCAAGTTGGCATCTTTAAACAGACTGAGCGCCATCGGATAAACCGAAAAAGCCACTACAAATAAGTTAACCCCGCCGTAGGTTAAGATGGCGCAAGCGGCGATTACCGCAAATACTGCGTGTTGCATGCCAAGCTTGCCTACAATCCAATGGGCGACACTGTCGGCAAGACCGGTATCTTCCATAAACTTACCAAACAGGGAGCCCAGCAAAAACATAAAAAACCAGGCAGCAATAAAACTGGTAAAGCCCGACATGTAGAAACTCACCAGATCGTCGCTGCTGGCCAGCAGTGGTAAACCATTGGTAAGTGCCACAAGTGCGGCGCATAATGGTGCGCTGATGAATAAATTCATGCCCCGCATAGTTAGTACAATCAGCAGTACCAAGCCGCCGATCAGGCCCATCATTCCGATAAAGTCTGTCAAAATCTCATACTCCTTACGCCATGCCCAAACCCGGATCCCCGGATTGTGGTAACGGCATTGAAAACAGCCTCCATAGCGTTGAAGCTGCTATGGAGGCTGTAAAACCCTGCAAAACGGACATTGAGATGGAGGAGTTTCGAATGGATTCTGAAACAGGATTGAATTTTTGCATATGGTACTTAAGTACAGCATACCAAATGTAAAAAATTCGTTAATGTAGCTGCGACATTGAGTGAAGGCGGGCTTAACACCGCTTATATCAACGACGTTAACTTGTTAATTCTTATAAAAAATAACGTTTCGTGGATATGGCATAGCAAAGGGTATGTACTATGAACAACACAACGATTAAAGCAACGCAGACTGACAAAGGTCGACGCAGCAAACTGTCACTTGCCGTGCTGGTGGCGCTGGCAGGCAGTGGATTGTCTGGCAATGCATTGGCTCAGGAGGCTGAACAGGAAACCAAAGGTCTGGAAAAGATTCAGGTTACCGCACGAAAAACGGTAGAAAGTATTCAGGAAGTACCGGTGGCTATTACCTCGGTTTCAGCTGACGAATTGGCGGAAAACGGTCTGGCAGAAATTACCGAAATCCAAAGTTTATCTCCCAATACCACCTTACAGCGCAGTCGTGGCACTAACAGTACCCTTACCGCTTTCATCCGCGGCGTAGGCCAGCAAGATCCGCTTTGGGGTTATGAGCCAGGCGTCGGTATTTACATTGATGATGTGTATTTGGCTCGTCCTCAAGGTGCGGTGCTGGATATTCTGGATGTGGAACGCATCGAAGTTTTACGCGGCCCGCAAGGCACGCTATATGGTAAAAACACCATTGGTGGCGCAATTAAATATGTCACTAAAGCTATGTCTGGTGATCCAGAGTTTTCCGTGCAAGGATCAATAGGTAGCTACAATCAACGTGATTTAAAAGTGACTGGACAATACCCTATCAGCGAACAGTTGTACGTGGGCTTTGGTTACGCATCTCTAAATCGTGATGGCTTTGGGGAGTATTTACAGTCTGACTTAGACGGTCAAGACCGAGAAAACTACAATAAAGAAGTGACCGCGGCCCGCATCACCCTGGAGTACAAACCTTCCGACGATTTGTTCTTTCGCCTGGCGTGGGATAAAACCGATGATGACTCCAATGCTAAAGGCGGCTATCGCTTGTTGCCCAGTATATTGACGGATGCGCCGGTACCGGATAGCGTTTATGACTCCTACACCAGTTTACCTACCTGGAACAAAGTAGAACTGGAAGGTTTGAGTTTTACCGCTTCCTGGGATGTGAGCGATAGCACCACATTAAAGTATGTGTTTTCTGACCGCGAAAGCTATTCCCCCACCAATATCGACTTTGACAATACTCCGTTGCGTATCTTTGATGTGCCGGCCATTTATGACGATGAGCAAACCACCCACGAATTACAGCTCAATTACGTCAACGGTGATTTTAGTCTGGTATCGGGATTGTACCACTACGATGGTGAATCCTGTGGTCAATTTGAGGCGATTCTTGAAGTACTGGGTGTAGGAGTATTTGGTACGCCAGGTTTGACTCGCGAAGTATCCGGCTGCAGTAACTCCACCAGTAAGGCAGTTTATGCCCAAGGTAGCTTTGAACTCTCTGATAAATGGTCTATGACACTAGGCGCACGCTACACCCAAGATGAGCGCGAAGCCACGGTAAACAATGGATTAGTTTTCGAGACTATTTATCCGGAATCCGGATGGGTGCCGGGTTATGTGCGCGACGAAGCTACCATTGCTGCGTTCGTGCCTACTGTGCTGGATGATGAAGACGACTGGTCACGCTTCACCCCACGAGTGGGTGTAGAGTATCAACACAGCGACGACGTTATGTTTTATGCCTCGTATGCTCAAGGCTTTAAATCCGGTACCTTTAATCCTCGCGCTCAGGCTTTGGATGTCCCTGAGGTAGCAGCAGATCCGGAAATTGTGGATAGTTTTGAACTAGGAATGAGGAGTGATTGGGGGGATAACCTCAGAGCCAACCTTACCTGGTTTACCCTTGATCACAAAGATCGCCAGTACATTTCTATTTTACCTGGCGATGGATACGAGGATCTCAATCAGCGTTTAACAAATGCAGGTAAATCAGAAGCATCAGGTATTGAAGCCGAATTTACTTATCTTGCCAGTGATGCATTAACCTTCAACCTCAACATCGGCTGGATTGATGCTGATTTCACCGAAGTTCTGGATACCGATCCAACTACAGGTGAGCTATTTGATAAATCCGACCGCTTCAGCATTTCTAACACGCCGGATCTCACCTATAACCTGGGGCTGAACTATGCTTTTGACAATCAGTTCGGTGATTTTGTCTTTAATGCCAACTATTACTATCGCGACGATTATGTGTTGTTCGAAGAAGACAGTCTGTTAACTCAAGATGGTTATGGCCTGCTGAATATGAGCCTGAACTGGTACAGCGCCAGTGGCGACTGGACAGCAGGACTGCACCTTAAGAACCTGACGGATGAGGAATATATGGTAGGTGGTTATCAGTTTGTAACCCCAGACCAATCTGACCCTACAGACATCAGTTTATACACGCCGGGTCTTGGCGGAGATAATACACTGATTGCCTATTACGGCGATCCACGCACTGTTACCCTCACGGTAGGCTATCGATTCTAAGTGCGGATGTGTGTGCACGTTTGCGGGTGTTCCGGCACCCGCCGTTTTTCTGTTCTGTTATGTGAGGTGGATTGTTTCCACTGCAACCATCAAGTACATTATGGGGACAAATACCTATGACAACCCCTGATGCCGTGAAAGCCATAGTTGCTGATGACCATCCGCTGTTTCGCGCAGCACTGACCCAGGCGATTTTACAATCGTTGGGGCAATGCCAAATCGTGGAGGCGCAAAGCTTTCCTGAGGTGCGGGATGCCTTAAAGGCGCAACCGGAAGTAGAGTTTATTTTTTTAGATTTAAACATGCCCGGCTGTGACGGTTTCAGTGGCCTAACTGAGCTGCGCCACACCTGGCCAGATATCCTTGTGATCATGGTGTCTGGCAACGAAGACCCCAGCATCATCACACGCGCGATTCATCTGGGGGCCAGCGGATACATTCCTAAATCTGCCTCATTAGGTAATATCTCTGAGGCGGTGGATACCGTTGCCAATGGAGAAGTGTGGTTGCCGCAGGGCATCGATCTGGATCAGGTAACGGAAACAGAGTCCGAAGAAAAGCAACTAGCCGCCAAAGTGGAAAAGCTGACACCTGCGCAATTTAAAGTGCTGCAATTACTCAGCGATGGCTTGCTGAACAAACAAATTGCCTGGGAATTGCAGATTCAGGAACGCACGGTAAAACATCACGTTTCCGCCATTTTAGAAAAACTCCAGGTAAATAATCGCACCCAAGCTGGTTTAATACTGCAACAACTACGACAGGTATAACCGACGTTTGTTATGCCATTCTCTATGGAGTTGCCATGCTAATTACACCGGAAACTGTGGGGCCAAATCTAAGTGGGGTATTGCTACTTAAAATTGCCGCAGGTTTGAGTTTTGTTGCTGCAATATTGCATATCGCCATTATCTTTGGCGGGCCGCAGTGGTATCGCTTTTTTGGGGCCGGGGAGGGCATGGCCAAGCTGGCGGAAATGGGCAGTTACCAACCCGCCATAACCACCTTGATCATCGCTGCTATTTTATTTCTGTGGGGATTGTATGGCTTGTCAGGGGCGGGAGTCATTCCACCATTACCACTGCAAAAACTGGCCCTTTGCACTATTGCCTTTATCTATGTGGCACGCGGTCTTGCGGGCTTTATCCTGCCTTTTATAACTAATCATCCCGCTATCAGCCAAAACTCCGTTACCTTCTGGTTGGTAAGCTCCACTGTATGCACGCTGTTTGGCGTTTTCTATCTATTGGGAACCGTAAAAAACTGGTCAACATTGGGGTAAAGCTGGCAAGATTGATTGTAGAGATATTTTATCAAAGTCAATCTAATGCAATTCGACCATATTAATATCAGCGCCCCGGCGGCATTATTGAAACAAGAAAGAGATTTTTTATGTGAAGTGTTTGCTGTGAAAGAAGGTTTTCGACCTGACTTTTCCCGGTCAGGCTATTGGTTGTATCACGGTGAGAATGCCTTCTTTCACTTGATGGAAAGTGAGCTTCATAACAAACCCGAGCAACCCGCTCATTTAGATCATGTGGCGCTGCGTATGCAGGGGTTAGGTGATTTTTTACAGAAATTAAAGTCATTGGAAATTGACTATAAAATCATGACGCAGAAAGCCTTGTCTATCACTCAAGTGTTCTTTTACACGCCTTCAGCAATTCGATTGGAAGTGGTATTTCATGAATCGCTTTAACGGATGTGAGGCATTGATTACACATACGTTATGAACTAAAGTGGAATTTGAGTGTCAAAAAATTACCAGTATTGTGGTCACGCTCTTTGTATACTGGATGTCTGGCTCATCAATGAGCCCATACAATCGAAAGGAAATTCACTATGAAAACACTAAAAATATCGTTAGTTATGTTGGGTTCTGCGCTGTTATTGGGCTGTGCCAGCTCCGCTGAGCAAGCAAAAGCGACCTTTGATAAAGACAACGACCCACGGGTTGGCGAGGAAGTGAGCCAGGTGTGTTACGCCCGAAATATTTCTGGTTGGAGCAATGTGGACAATGACGACAATGCTTTGATAGTGAGCATTCGCAACAAAGAAACTTACAAAGTTGATTTGATCGGTGGCTGCAACCCCGATTGGGCAATCAACAAGGTGGCGGTGATTACACGTGGTGCCAATGGTTGTATGAGTGCAGGCGACAGACTGGCAACAGATTCACAGCTGAATAAGCAGGCTTCTTGCACTATTCGCGGCATTTATAAGTGGAATGCCGACTCTGGCAAAGAGGTAGCAAAGCCGGAAGCTGCCGAATAACACTCTTCGTTATTTACAATCCTCCTGCTACATCTAACAGGGTGCCCGTGGTGTAGGAGGATTGTTCTGATGCCAGCCAGTAGATGGCTTCGGCCACTTCTTCAGGCTCGCCGCCGCGCTGCAATGGCAGTTTATGCTTAAGTCGGTTTACGCGATCCGGCTCTCCACCTGAAGCGTGGATATCTGTATAAATTAAACCGGGGCGAACGGCATTAACACGTATCCCTTCTTCGGCCAGCTCCAGTGCTGCGCCGCGTGTGAAACTGTCCATAGCCCCTTTTGAGGCGGCGTAATCCACATATTCGTTGGGTGAGCCAGTTTTCGCTGCCAGAGAAGAAACGTTAACGATGGCACCACCTGCTCCACCTTGCTCTGTTGACATGCGTTTAATGGCTTGTTGGGTGCATAATAAGCAAGACAGTATATTTACCTCCATCACTTGCATGAAACGCTCAGCGGAAATGTCTGCAACTCTTGCTTGCTGTTTCAGTATGCCAGCGTTGTTTACCAATACTGAAAGGCGTCCCAGGTTATCCGCTTGCGCAAATAGTTCGCTTACATCAGATTCTTTGGTCACATCCGCTTGTACTGCGCAGCACTCAACTCCTATGGCTTGTATCTGTTGCTGCAGCTCTTCGGCTTCCTTTTTTGCTTGTCGATAATTCAACACTACGGCATAGCCGGCTTGGGCAAAACGCTGCGCCGTTTGGGCGCCAATGCCTCGGCTGCTGCCAGTAATGAGTACTACCTTGTTTTGCGCCATTCAGGTCTCCTGTTGACTGTATTGCATCTCTTTTAATATTATTTATGTCGACAATATTTTCGAAATAAATAGTTTTTATGTGTAAAAAAGCGATTATAAATTTATATTGTCGACAGTTTGGGTTGTGTGGGAGTTGAACTTTGTATCATGTCTTTGGGGTAATTAACACTGCTTTTATCTTTATCAGCTTGTATGGTGTTTATTCACAACTACAAACGGTAGAGCGGCGTAAGTCATCGGCGGCTAGCTCGGGACATGCCACTGAGCTTTTGTCTCTGAATCAATTTTGTATGAGCTTTTTGGCTTATCTTTCATTTTTCGTTTATGGCTATTCCATATCCCCATTTAATCATTATATTGTCTGGCCGCGTTTAATTGCCGCCATGCTGGTTGCAATGATCCTGTGGGAAATATGGTGTGACCGACGCACTCGTTTATCTCTGGGTATTCTGTGGTGCGCCATTGTTTGTTTAGTGGTTTCGATGTTGGGGCTGTTTTTTGGCGAAACCTATCAGGATGAAGGGCGCTGGATTGCTACCACAATGATATTAATCATCTCTGCTTTGCTGGCCCAAGGCTATGCCCATCAGATTAAGCTTATCGTGACTTCTGGAAAGACGGGGGCGGTGGATATCAGGATGAGCCAATTTATTTTGATGATGGACGTTTCCACCATTGCATTCGCATGCAGCATGGGCCTTGCAAACAGCTGGCCATTGATGGTGCTCGCCGTTGCCAGCGGAATTACCAAGTTGCTTATCATGTATTTGTTTCGTTGGGTAAAATACAGTCCGCTTGCGCGAGCAAGGCGCATCAGTGCCGGGCTACAGTGATCCGATGATTCATTGATGTTTAACTGCCAAGGCTCTTTTTCAATAATCGCTTTAAGGTGGCTGGTTTTACCGGCTTGGCAATAAAACCAAAGCCTTGTTCCATGGCCATTTCGCGAATGGTTTCTGCCTGGTCTGCACTGTTAATAATGACCGGTACATTGCGTGTGAGTGATTGGTGAATTTGCTGCGCCACAGCAATGCCGTTTTTACCATTATCCAGATGGTAGTCGGCTACGATAATATCTGGGGTAAAGTGCTGACACATGGTTAAAGCTTGGAATTCATTTTCGGCCTTTTCTACTTTACAACCCCAGGCTTCAAGGCGCAGTGTCATGGCTTCCAGTAATGCCGGCTCGTTATCAATCACCAGTACGCTGATACCGTGCATATCGGTTTTACATACCGCTTTAGTGCTGTTGCTATGAGATGGATTTATATCGCCTTTGATACAGGGCAGGCTGATACGAAACTCGCTACCTTGTTTCCAGGTGGAGTTAAAACTTAACTCATGCCCCAATATGCGGCAGATACGGGAGGCGATTGCCAAGCCCAAGCCCAAACCCTGGCCGGTCTGCTGATGGCTCACCTGCTCAAAATCTTTGAATATCCGGGCTTTATCCTCTTCTTTAATGCCTTCACCTGAGTCTTTAACACTGATCACCAGTTGCTGATCTACTATGCATTGCACTGAGACAAAACCTGAGTCGGTGTAGCGGATAGCGTTAGTGAGCAGATTTTGCAGCACCCTGACCAACAATCTGGCATCGGTACGGGTGAGCTGATGGGGAATGTCCGCCGTAAATTGCAGGTTTTTGTTTTCACACATTAAGCGATATTCATCCAATAGTGGCGTGACTAACTGGTAAATATCCACATCTTCAACTTGTGGCGAAATAACACCGGCATCCAGTTTGGTAAGTTCCAGTACTGAATTGACTAGCTGTTCGGCATTTTCCAGTGAGTTTTGAATGTTTTTGCTCAGGTCTGCCAGTTCTGGCGTTTGTAGCTTTTCTTTGAGAATGGAGTTAAACAGGGTCGCCGCGTTAAATGGTTGCAGAAGATCGTGGCTTATAGCCGCAAAATAGCGGGTTTTATCCTCATTGGCCTGCACTGCCAGTTGCCGGGCATCTTCGAGGCGTTGGTTCATGGCTTCTAAATCTTGAGTGCGCTGCTTAACCCGCTTTTCCAGGTGTACGTTGAGCTCTTCCAGGGCTTTTTGGTTTTCCACAAATTCGGTGATATCGGTATAGGTAGTGACAAACCCACCACCGGGTAGTGGGTTACCCTTCATTTCCAACACTTTACCGGTTTGATGCACACGGCGGAAACTATAGGGTTTACCGGAACGCAAAAACGCCACCCGTTTTTCTACCTGTTCATTAATTTGCTGTTTGTTGATCTCACCGAACAGGCCGCGATTGGCGTTGAGTTGGATCACTTCTTCAACCGGGCGGCCCACATAAATCTCGCCTTCGGGGTAATTGAACATATCGATATAGGCCCGATTCCAGGCCACGATGCGCAGTTCTTTATCGACCACGGATATACCCTGTTCGATATTTTGAATGGTTGATTGCAGTAGTGCGCGGTTGAATTTGTATACTTCGCTGGCCTCATCCACCAGTTCAACCACTTCGCTAAGGGCGACATTGTTACTACCGCTAGCTGATTCCAATACTAAGCGGGCCGAAGCTCCGCCGATGATGGCAGACAATTCCTGCTCTAATTTATCTAACAGTGACTTTGGCGCTGGTCGCTGCCAGTCTGGCTCTGCGGTGCTCATGTGGCTGACAAAGAATTCTTCCACGCGTTGTGGTTCTAAAAATCGGGAAAGCAGGCTTTGTACGCTACCTAAACTGAGGTTGTCATAACTGCCTTTGGGGTTGTCTGGTGAACTTTGATTGTTGATAAAAATTGAGGCTTGTAATTGTTCTGCCACTAGCGGCCGTCGTAGCCAGCAAAGCCAGAAAAAAGTCAGCAGGTTGCCACCTAAACTCACCAGCAAACCATGGCTGATAAAATCCAGTTGCAATCCAAATATCGCGGTGGGGATTAGGGCATTAATACCTAAAAATCCGGAATGCAGGATGCTGCTGTCGGGATAACTGGAATACAATAAAGTAGGTAATAGCAGTGTGTAAGCCCAAAGAGCCGTTCCCACTAAAATGCTGTGCAGCGCGGCTTTTTCACTGGCGTTGCGCCAGTACAAACCCAGTAACAATGCAGGTGCACATTGCGCCACGAGGGTCATGGCCATTAGTCCGGTATTAGCTAACAGCCCATAATCGCGGGTGATCTGGTAATAGAGCCAGGCGGATAACAAAACAATGATGATGGTCAATCGTCGAATCAAAATCAGCTTTTGCGGGCTTAACCGCTCTGCTACCTGGCTTTGTCGGGCTCGGCTTACCAGCCAGGGGGTGATCAAATCATTGGAAACCATAATGCTTAGCACAATGGAGGAGATGATCACCATGCTGGTGGCTGCCGCAAATCCCCCCAGGAAAGATACTAGCGTCATTATTGGGCTGTCTGCTGCCATGGGTAAAAGCAGCATAATGTTATCCGGGGGGATATCGCTGCCCTGGAACCAGAGTAATCCCGCGGAGGCAATGGGCAGGGCAAACAGGTTGAGAGCCAGCATGTAAATGGGAAACAGCCAGCGAGACGGCAGCATTGCTTTTTCGCTGGTTTGTTCGATAAAGCAGACATGAAACTGACGAGGTAAGCAAAACATCATTAATACGCCAATAAAGGTCTGGCTGGCGTAAGTGAACCAGGAAGTGGATTCACTGCTGTTGAAATTTAGTTGCCCACTTTGCACACTTAAATCGGCAACCCCATCAAACATTATCCACACCACAAAGATGCCGACGGCTAAAAAGGTAAATAGTTTGATAATCGATTCAAACGCGATGGCTAGCATCAAGCCCGGATTGTGTTCGGAGGTGCGTACTCTGCGGGTACCGAACAAAATAGCGAATACCGCGAGTAGCAGGGTAAACAATAGAGCACTGTTGCCCCCCATGCCACTGCTATCGGTAACGATATTTACGCTATTCGCAACGGCCCGGATTTGCAGGCTGATATAAGGAACAATGGCAATGACACATACCAAGCTTATTAAGGCCGAGATACGCATAGAACGGCCATAGCGGGTGGCGATAAAATCTGCCATGGAGGTAAGATTATTGTCTCGACAGATACGGGCTACTTTTAGCACCAGTGGCCAGGCAAGGATATACACCAAAATGGCACCCGTGTAGGTGGGCGTTATCCACCACCCGGTTTCCGCGGTTTGCCCCGGCACGCCATAAAAGGACCAGGAGGTGCAATAGACACCCAAGCCTAAACTGTATACGGCAGGTTTAGCCTTGAGCCAACGATTAGATTTATCTCCCCACCAGGCAATACCAAATAGCACCAGCAAATAGAGCAGGGCGGCAATCAGTAACAGGGAAGGCGTCAGCATGGCTTGTTATAGGGCGTATATTTTTTTGTGACTTCAACGCACCACTTTAGCGAATCCCGACGGGAATGAGAATGGGTAATTGGATCCATGTGATTGATGGACTCAAAGCCAGCTTCTTTTTCAATGAGCGATAGTACTTCTCAGCCCGATTATTCAGACTCATTTTGAGACAATAATGTGTTCAAATAAAACGATATGAAATAAGTGTATTGATAGGAAAAAATCATAATTAGTAAAGGGGAAAACGTGAATCCTGACCATTGGCGGAGTTAGATGACATAAGTACGTATTTAGCCAACCGCATAAAACCTAAAACGTCGTTTAACTCGCTTTTTCAGTGGGCTTGGGAGCAGTGTCGCAAATTGACTTTGCAGGTTAGACGAATTAAGTTCGTGTTTTAACACGAACTTAATTCGTCTAATAATAGTTATGTTGCAAGGGCTATAAAAAATCAATGATGTCAGAACTTTTTCGAGAAAAAACATTTTGGCAAAAGGTTCTAAAGGTAACTGGAGTTTTATCTTGTGTAGTCTTGATACTTGCTTTCGTAAAATCACTCCTTTCAGGCGGTATATCTGGCTTAACATTTTCAGGATTTCTACAGGCAGTGTTAATCAGCCTCTCTTGTGGCTTTATCTGTGCAGTTTATTTATGCTCTAAAGACAAGGCTTCAGACTAATGCAACATAACAAAATAAATCAAAACCGGACACAATCTCGCTGGCTCCGCTCGTGCCTCGCAAAGTATAGCCATCTCAATTGTGCCGTTTATTTAAGACGTTAGAAGTCTTATGAAAGTGCTATTTTTCTTTCTTTTTACATTTTCCACAGCAGCCTTAGCGTGTTCAGTACCTAAGAATGGATACGGATTTGCATTAGAAGAGCTAATCGACGAAGCAAAAACCGTTGTTATTGTTGAATTACTGACAACAACAAAGAAGAGATTAGGCTATGAGCACACGCTTCTATCTGTTGATACGATTAAAGGGCAAGCTCAAGACAAATATGTGTTTCTATCTAGATCGAATGATCATGAAAGCTCAACTTTCAGCGATCACAACGATATTAGATTTTGGGCCACAGATAGAGAAATAGGCCGTTCAACCTGGCCTTGTTGCATTTGTGGGCCTGATCATACGTTTAAGAAAGGATATAAATACTTGTATTTTCCTGATTTACTAGGAGCAGTAAAGTCAGCAGAGATAATCAGAAACCAAAACGACAGATGGTTGCTTTTTGTAAAAGCTAGATTGTCAAAGGCGACTTCTAACAAAGGCAATTAATTCGGACAAAAATTCATTGGCTCACCTTCGTCCCTCAGGCATTATAGCCAATAAATTTTCGCCGTTTATTACGGCCGTTAGCTATTACACATGAAACCGTGGTATAAAATTTTGATTTTGTTAGAAGCTATTGTTGGTTTTGGCCCTCTGGTTATATTGCTTGGGTTAGGATTAATAACCATCCCAGCTTCTTTTTATTGGGTATCAGAAGGCCATTACTACGGTTTAGTTCTACTCATGATTGAAATTGCCGGCCTCTTTGGGCTTTTCGCTTTTATATCAGTATTGCTTCATATTCTTGAACCTAATAAAGTTTTTCTTTCACCGAAAAAGTTGAGAGTTTTCACATTATTAGGTTTTATAGCGTTGTTCGCATTTGCTATTGCTTCTGGCATCCAGTCAAAAACTATATGGTTTACAATACCAATAATAGTAGCTTCGCATTTCATGTATTTGGCCCGTAATTACTTGCTAAGTAATAGCTAACAAACTGTTTAAAATGACGTCTTACTGCTTGGCAGGCGCTCATTCTTCGCTAATTTTAGCCAAGCGTAATCCGCCTATTAACAGGGCGTTAGGTGCATATTGGCTTTTACATACAAATTAAAACAATCAGGAATAGCCAGTTGCCTCACATGCTTTTGTCAGGCCGAATATGTTTACTCAAGAGATATTAACAATGGTGTTTTGCTAGTTTTCCAGATTATTTCACTGCTCACCTTTTTTCTCTTCTTACTGTCCTCTCCCGATCTTCTTTTCCTTGTTTTAGGTTTTTTGTTTTATGGTATCGTCAACTTAGGACTAAAGAGGTTAATGAATGTAGAGTTGAGGTGCAAAGAGTGCAAGAACAATCTCAATGCAAGACGACCACTTATCTAACATTTATGCACCTAACAAGAAAATTTAAACTTGGACAAATAGTCGTTGGCTGGCCTCGTGCCTCGGCAAGTGTAGCCAGCAAGCATTTGCCCTTTAATTTAGTAGTTATACATCTAGGAAGTAGAGTTTGAATTTAGCGGAACTACAAAGGCTTTGTTGCGAGCATTACGGAGAAAGTTTCGAATCGCCTGAGCTAGACCAATTGGTTGCCATTTCCGAAGGAGTTATTGATTCGTTCGAGGATATCGAACTCGAAGGGGTAAGATATCACTCACCTGATCACATGTCTGGTTGGTGGCTTACTACAAACCTTTACACCGGTGATGTGAGTTCTCTAAAAACAGTGCACTTCCGTCATATCGCAGAAAAGAGACCCGAAATAGCTCAATACATGGCTCTCCCCATTGGTTACAGATTTGTATTAGGCGGAGATTCTGAGCACGTGTGGTTTGATCAAAAAGTCAAAGATGATGTATAACAAAGCGTTCAATCGGACACATTTACATTGGCTCCGCTCCTGCGTCGCAGATTATAGCCAATATAAATGTGCCGTTTAACTTGAAGTTATAACCTACAGAATCTTTTTGGCATCTCTGTAGAAATTTTCGTGGGAACCAAAAGTCAGAAGCTCCAAAACGACTGAACCACTTTCATAGCTATATCCCAAAAGTGTTAACTGTTTCGCCATTTTGAATTTGTAAACACGCATAAAAGACAGATCACCTTTCTTTTGCTCTCCCAATTGCGGTTCTTGCATAAGCACTTTAACTGCTTTATCCAAATCTGCTTTCTGATTTTTATGGAGCTTTTTGACAGCTTTTTTAAAAGTACTTGTTTGCAAGACTTTTGTGACTTTAGCCAAAGGTATAAACCTCTAACTTTCCTGCGTCTTTTTCTGCTTTAGCAATAATCGCTTGTTTTACAAATTCATAGGGCAAATCAGGGTTGTCCTCCATCATTTCGCCAATCTTAGCCCAATGCTCAATTTGCTTTGGTGTTGAGCGATTCATTGCTTTTCCTATTATGCTGGCTTTTTGAACCAGATCCTCATCGAGTCTAATACTTGCTGTAGCCATAATCGTTTCTCCTCTAAATATAATCGTTGTAGCAATTTGCCACAATTGTAGAGTTCAGTCACAGCAAAAGCAATCAAATCGGACAAAAATCCATTGGCTCCCCTTCGTCCCTCAGGCATTATAGCCAATAAATTTTCGCCGATTATCGCGGCAGTTAGTTTCCCAGGAGGATTGGTGAAGATATTATTTTTAATGGGTTTGATGCTATTTACATCCGGTTGTGTAACAGGTTATCAAGCTTACACGTGGAGTGGAGGCTATAAAGATCAACAGATTGGTGTTGGAAGATACTGGGTTGAATACTTAGGAAATGCCTCAACCAGCCCTGAGTTAGTATTGGAAAGATGGCATAAAAGAGCATCCGAATTGTGCCCCGATGGTTACGACGAAGTGGGTAACGAGGAAGGTGCAAACCAGAGCACTGCGGTGGGTGTGGCGGGATCTGCTGTGATTCCAATCTCTTTTTCTCATCCCTACGTCAAGGGCGAAATTGAGTGCAAAAACTAACAAAAAATTTCAAACGAGGATGCTATAAGTCAGAATGATAGAAACAATGGAGGTTTAATAGGATGTTCTTATCACTTTTTATGTTGTCTTTGGCCATTTCACTTGTCAGTTCTTCATTGGCGTTAGCACAGGCTCTGTCGCTTCAATTAGCAAGAAAAGTACAGTTGATTCATTTGGTTATCTTGCTTATTTTGAATCTTACCATTGTAGCTATACAACAAGTATTTATTGATGCAGAGGCCAATATCAGGATCGACTTGTTAGTTATTTCTGGTGCATTAGCAGTGCAACTAATTTCGATACTGTTATTCAAACTTTATAAAAGTGAAGACTAATAACAATATGAATCAAACATGGATAAATGCTCGCTAGCTCTGCTCGTGTCTCGCTTACTAAGTCCAGCAAGTATTTGCCCTTCAATTTAGACGTTAAAAGCCTTAAGAGACAAGCAAAGAATGAAAAAGTTAATAAGTGTATTTTGTGCTTTAGCAATGCTGACTGGATGTAGTTCAGTGCCTCCATATCAAGAGTTTGGTTTTGGTGGTGGCTACAAAGAAAAGGAAATATCAGATGGGGAGTTTGAACTTTACTATGCTGGAAATGGCTTTGCCACGGTAGATGGTGTAAGAAAAGTTTGGCACCAAAGAGCAAGTGAATTATGTCAAGGCAAACCGTATAAACATGAATTTTCCTTTGATGGCAAAAAGAGCTACAACATTTATTCTGGTGTTTCCTACTTCCCAGTCAGTGTGGATTTTCCTGAAGTAATTGGTGTCGTAAAATGCAACTTAAAAGACAGCTCTTAACAAATCGATTCAAAACAGACACAAAAACGTCGGCTGTGTTCGTGCCTCACAAAGTTTAGCCTGCTCAATTGTGCCATTTATTTACGAAGTTAAATCTTAGGGGAAATTATGAGGTTTTTTTTAGTTATTTTAGTGTTATTGCTTTCAGGATGCGCTTCTAGTGCTCTTCAGACTAGAGCGAAAGATCTTGCAGCATCCAAAGTTGCGTACGATAAAGCCACTGTCTGTTGCTCTTCATTTTCTGAAATTAAATATGAATCTCTAAAAGAGAAAGGCCAAAACAAACTAGTTGTTGGAAAACAGTTTCAAGCATTTGAATTTGAGGAAGGAAAAAGCTTTTTCAGAGCTGTGGAATTACCCAATCTAGGTTATGAATATTCTTTAAACGTTGAAACATGGCAAACCGACACAGCTGGATTTGCTAGTAGCTTGTTATCAGTCCATTATTTGGAACCTACGCTTCTTTTTCTCGATGAAAACTTCAATGTAGTCAAAAAGTTATCAGATCTTAACTTACGGTATGGGTCTTGGTTTTCTACTTCTGGTTGGGAGGCTGACATAGCGATCAATGGGATTTTGACTCAATCCAGATATTTGATTATCTACACCAATCCTGCTGTTGTGGGCAGCAGTAATGTTGCAACTCCTGGAGATTTGACAATTATGGCTGGCGGCACTTTTGTTAGCGTGCCGGTCGCCGATCAGGGTATTCCCGCAAATTATGAGGGTATCATCAACATTGAGGTTAATAAGATTTAACAAACAAAGCCACAGGTAAACTACTCGTAGCTAGCGTTTTCCGCTGCCTCGGGCCGTTATAATTTGGGGAATAAATTAGTGAAAAGCGTGTTTCAAGGAATCAGTGCTTTAGTTTTTTTATCATTCAGTTGCATTGCCCAACATGAAAACCATAAATATGCTTTTATCGGGCATTGGGTATTCAGTAAGAGCGAAACGATTGATAATTTTAAAAATTCAGAAATGACAGAAGCCGAAGTTAAGGAGTTCTCATCGATATTAAAGCCAGCAGAAATAATAATAACCGAAGAGGTATATTCAGGGTTTCTTCATGGAAGAACGCCAACTCATACCCCATATTCCCTTATTTCTGTTTCTGACAGTGGTGAATGCTTCAAACTACAACTTAAAGATCCAAGAATCCCTTTAGATATACAAATTCATGAGGTGTGCGTAATCAATGACAAGCTGCTGCTGCAATCAGTAAAGGGTGCAAATGAAGTTTTTCACAGAAAATTATAACAAGATGCTTAACCCGTTCCATTCGAACACTGGGACAGTAACGCAACGGCGCTTCGCGATTATGTCGCGACGCCACTGCCCGTTAGCTTAGCGTTATTCACCAAAGATAGAGCATGAGTAACTTTGAGATAAGACAAGATGAGAATGGAATCGGAAAGGTCCTTATCTTAAAGGGGACATGGTCCGATGATATCGGCATCTATATGCGTGATAACGATATATTTGCATTGAGGCTCACAGATTCCTTTGGGTTTAAAGGCCATGATATATCATTCCTTTCTGAATTGAGCTTCCTTCGAAGTCTCGAACTGTATTGTTGGGAGGCGAAAGGAGTTAAGGTCATAGAGTCTCTTTCTCAACTAGAAGTGCTTGGCCTCCAATACAAGTCAACTCAAAAAATTGATTTGTCGGCGTTCTCGGAACTTAGAGTCGCATTAGTCACCTGGTCTAAGGGATTGGCTTCGTTGTTAGAATTAACATCAATTGAGAAGCTAAATATCCAGAACTATCCGCATTGTAACTTAAAGCCAATTTCTTCTATGGCCGCGCTTAAACAACTGTATCTTACATCTCGAAAACTGGAGTCATTAACTGGCATTGAGCAATTTAGTCGTCTCGAATTACTAGACTTATATAATTGTCCATATTTAACTTCCTTGGCTGGTACTGAGCATTGTCAGAAGTTAAAAACTATCGAAATTGAGGCATGCAATCGTGTCAGCGCTTAACAAGTTAGAGCGCGTGAGCTATACCAAGCTGGTGTCTGCAGCATTAGTTGAATCATTAATAAGGGACAAATTCTGAGCTACCGTGTAAAACATTATGCTGCGAAAACGCCAGGTGCTGCTTTCAGGACTAACTGGGAAGCTATTGTGGTAGAGCTACTGGTTGGTGTTATTAGTTTGGGCATGGCAGTAACTGGATATCAAGGTGGTATGATCCTCATGTACGTGCCACTATTCTTAGTTTCAGCAGTAAGTTTTTCTATGGCATTACATGCTATCGTAACCTCAATTCTGGAAGGACGTTCGCGAAGAAAAATCAAAGATAAAGATTAAAAAATGGCTACGAATGCACCTCTCAAAAAAATATAAAACTCGACAAATACCCGTTGGCGAGCCTTTGTTCCTCAGGCATTATAGCCAATAATTTTTCGCCGTTTATTGCGGCCGATATACTCTATGGAGAACCTTTGAGTACATTAAAATCAATCGGAATTGTTTTCATTGTATTTTTACTTGGGGTCTTTACCGGTACCAGGTTCGTTTGGTGGGAAGTTGATGAGAATATCAGAAATGACCTTGCCGGTAAGCGCGATCAGGCCATAGCTCATTTTGAGAGTAACGCATTTATACTAGATGGAATTGAGCGCGACTTAGCGTTTACTTCCGAGTTTCTCGCTTCGATAATTTGCTCCCAAAGGGAAATGTATCTACTCGATGTTTCGCAATCCGATTATCCTGAAGATCGTTTTAAAGAACTAATGGAAGATTTAAAGCAGACTGATGAAATATTGAAAAATTATCTGGATGCTCAACAACTAAATAAGTGTGGATTGTAGGGTGGCGTATAATAAAACGGTTGAAAAAGGACACAAAAACGTTGGCTGCGTATGTACCTTGCAAAATCTAGCCAATGTTCTTATCTGCGTTGAACCGGGCCGTCAAGAGTATCAATAAAAATGGATTTACCATCTAATTCAAACATCAAAATCCAAAAGTCGGATAGTGTTGATGAGATAATCATTCCTTCATCAAAAGGCAGTTCAATGCGTTATTTTATGGCTGCTTTTTTAATATTTTGGCTCGGTGGTTGGGCGATGGGGTTTGGTTCCGCCTTTGCTGAAATTATGAGTGGAGAAGGGGGAGCGTTCTTAGTTTTTTGGCTAGGCGGTTGGACTATAGGTGGTGCTTTTGCCATTTATTTTTTACATACCTTGTTGAGAACCCCCCTTCCAGAAAAACTTTTGTTGGAAAATGCGTCATTAACTTACGACAGTGGAATTCCTCCTTTTACTATGCACTTTGGATTTCAAACACCGGCTCAACAGTGGAAAAGAATGTTTCCTAAACGTATCCAACGGTGTTTCACAGAAAACGAAGTTAGCACAATCAAACTTCGTGAAACCGATAGCGGTAATCGGCTGACTATTGACTCTGGCACCAGTAGGATAGAGTTAGCCAGCGGTGCAACAGAAGTAGAAAGGGAGTGGTTGCATGGCTACATCTCAGTTAAATACTCCGAGCAAACGTTTCATGGTTAGCCCGACAAGTTGGGCTCGGACAAGAACTCACTGGTCTACGTTCAATACATTCGCTTTTGCCTCTCAGGCGAAGCGTTGAGAATAAAGAAACTTATCGATACTCTATGGAAGATAAAAACGCAAATACTAAAGACGCCGGGTGCTTGGGTTACGTTATTGGTGGAATGTCATTCATCCCATTGCTCGGTGTGCTATTCGGTATCATTGCGATTGCTTGGGGCTTTGCCATCAAGCACACAAAACTGAAGGTAGTGGGGGCATGTGGTATCGCGTTTACTGTGATTCTTTATAGTGTGCTGGGTTATATTGGCCTCGTTCAGGAAGGTGGTATTTATGATGAACTGCGCGGAGAGCTAACCAAAACGCAGCTAACGAATGTCGTGCAAGCAATTGAGTTTTATAAAGTGCAGTATGGTCATTACCCCGAATCATTGGAAATATTGCAAAAATCGCTTCCCGAAAACTCTATGGTTTTTTTACATGATGCGGCCCAGGTAAATGCTCAGGGCAAGCTTTATTATTACAAGTTAATTGATACAAGTTCATACCATATTCGTTCTTACGGTCGAGATAGCGTGCTCAATACTTCGGATGATATTTTGCCTTCACCCATTGATAATGTTGGCTTAGTGATGGATTACTCTGTTCAAAGTGGGTTATAACAAGTACGTCCAGCGGTGGGACCGTGAAAGGCATACTTGACTCTGATTCGACTCGCTATTTGGTCACTCATTATCAATTACTTGTTTGGTACTACTGGTCAATTAAAAATACGAAAATATTGTAGCCTGGTGGAAGTGCACTACTTAACAAGCCTCTTAAAAGGATGCAAAATATCCGGTTTGTGTTCCCTCGTAGCTAACTATTGTTAAGGTTTACTTGCCCCATTGGGCGGCTTTAGCAGAAACTGGTATTGATATGAATAAGTTAGATGCAGCCTTTAAAGCGTTTGTTGAATCAGCCCCTGTCCTTTGTTTGGCTGCTGACAGAGACTTTATTACGATTTACGTCAACCCTTTTTATGAGCACGTACACAATGTAACCCTTGAGCAGGCAGTCGGGAAACATATCAAAGACATTATTGGAGAAGAGGGGTTCCAGGATAATTTAGAATATTACAACCAGGCATTGGAGGGTAATATCGTTGTCCGAGATGGCAGTTTTAATAAATTAGATGGTTCTATACATCATTATAAAGCAACTTACGCACCTATTTATGATGGTAAACAAGTGGTTGGTATCACAGGAGTCGTATTGGATACCACCTCTGAAGTGGAAATGGTTAAAACCAACAAACAACTGGAAAAGACCAAATCAGAACTTAAAACCTTAGTTGCATTGGATCCTCTTACAAACCTATACAACAGAAGGTATTTCTCCGGAATATCAAAGACCACCTTCAACACATCAAAAAGAAACAAAAGTGAGTTGTCTTTTGTGATTTTAGATATTGACCATTTTAAACAAGTTAATGATACATATGGGCATGATGTCGGTGATCAGGTATTGATAAAACTGTCAAAATTGCTAAGCACCAGCTTGAGAAAAAGTGATGTTTTATGCCGTTATGGCGGGGAAGAATTCCTGATAATGTTGCCGGATACAAACGTTGAAAGAGCATGCCTCATTTCTGACAAAATCAGGCAACGTATCAATGAGTTATCTATAAAACCCACTGAAAAGCAGAAATTTAATTTCACAGTAAGTTTTGGGGTCTCTTCGATTAATTGTGAGCAAGATAATAGTGTAGAAAGTGTTATCTGCAGAGCAGATAAAGCGTTATATAAAGCCAAAGAGGGCGGCAGGAACAGGGTTGAATTTATAGTATAACTGATTCGTTAAAGTCTCTTTGATTTGCTGCAAAGCTTATGTTCATTTGAAACTCATCGGAATAAATCTGACCTGTCAGAATTTGTCCTGCATCCCAGCCGTAATATGATTTGAAGTATCTCATAAAGAAGGAATTGTAATGGAAGTCATTAGAAGCAAAGAATTCACGGCAAATAGAGCGTGGGGTGCGAAGGACATCGCCAAAATGAACGGCATTACCACTCGTTTACATTGGACTGATCAACCCTACAAATGGCACGTAAATGCCGGTGAAGAAGTTTTTGTTGTTATGGATGGCATCGTGGAAATGCTATACAAAGAAAATAATGAAGTTAAGTCTGCAATCCTGAATTCAGGCGATATCTTTTTTGCCTCCGTTGGTACTGAGCATGTTGCTCATCCTAAGGGCGAAGCCAGAATTCTGGTGGTTGAACGTGAAGGCAGCGTGTAACAAATACTTTTCAGCGCTTATACAATCGAGTCCGTACGCAAGTCCATTGGCCGCACCCGTTACCAATGCAGCGCTACAAAAACAGGTTATGGGCCTGTAGTTGTGACACGCTTTCCTTGGTTTGTATTGCAATATTTAAGACATCGCCGCCGGGCTTTATTCGCCATAGTCGACTTTCGCCACACTCAGGTTCTGCTGATGAGGTTTCGAAATAGTGATACCAGGACTGGCTCCTGTTGGAGTCCAGCAGTAGCGTGGTGGTGCATTGCCCATCGTGATAATACACGTTTGCCACCTTTCCACTCGGTAGCAAGTGAAGCCGAACTGACTGACAGTTGGGGTCACACAAATTCAGATGATAGAACCCGGTAAATTCGGTTATGCCTGATCCAGATGTGCCACTGGCAAATTCCCCGGTATTCGAGGTTCGTGTTGTTAATGACACTGGTATCGCCAGTTGCTTGAAACTCTCAAGGGCGACATCGTAATAGTAAAACAGCGGGCGTTGCGTTACCTGTATTACCTTCACCCAATTAGTTTGGGTATTAGCAGGATATATAATGCTTTCTACCTGTGGCCTTGGTAGCCATAAAAAAATGGCTGTCCAGATAAAAGGTACAACCACGAGGGGTGAAAGTAGTGCGTTTAACACTGGGTTAACCCGTGTTTTTAGTTTTTCAGCGCGTATCAAAAAGCGGGTTCTGACATAGGCAGCAAGGCAAATAAACACAATGAAGGTACTGACTAACACTGCGTAGGTGGGTAAAAACACCAGCGCAAAACTCTTGCGCATCAGGTTTAATGCTTCTTCCGGGATATTTTCCGGTGCCCTGATAAATTGTCGTGCCCAATGAAAAGCGATATCTTGTTCCAGTTTAAAAATATCCTTCGCTTTATGGATCTCTGGTAAGGAACTGAAGCGGTTCCTGGCGACATCATATAGGCAACGGCTGACGGAGAGTAAAAAGCGTTGTTCGGCGTGCATTGATGAATCTTCTGTTGCGCGTTCGAGAGCGCATTGGTAGACCTCGCTGAGACGCGTCGCATCATGCCGGGTAAAGCGACTTTGAGATTGTAAAAACTGCTCAAAATTAGCGATGTTTTGTTTTATAAACGACGACTCAAGTTCGGTATTTTTGACACGTTGCAATTTATCCATCACCGAAGAGAATTCATCCAGGTTATCGCGAAATCCGAGATAGATAACTTCTGCCGGGCGCGCTATTTTTTGCGGTAAGCCCGTTTCCGACACCATTTGAGCCAACTCAACTTCAATCGTCGCTGATGTTTCCAGGGTATTGCGATAATTATCGTTCAGGCAGACGTGCATTGGCAGGTACAAGCGCACCAGTTGTTTTTGGCTATAGGCCACCAATCCGCCTGATGCAACAAAGGTATTATATTCTGGTAACGTTCCTTTGCTGAACACCCGATTTGCCGCGTTGCCCAGTATGCTGCAATGAATTATCTGTTTTGAAGCATTGCGTTCCATAAACAGGTATAACTCTTTCATGCCGATATAGCCCAGCATGGTCACCAGACCGAAGATCGCCAGTTTCAAGGAAACGCGGTTGAGCGTATTGGTAGTATTGAGTTTTTTGTTAAGTGACAGACCAATCAGTACCGACAAACCCAGGCCGATACCCGATATCAGCCGTCCGGTGACCTCCAGCTGATTAAAGTCGCTATAGTGCTCGACGTAGTAAAGACTGTTGACTAACAAGGTTAAAAAATAGATTTCAGCCAGTAAATAGCTCAATACCGCCAGTAACAACCAGGGTTGCCAGGTAAACAGTTTAAGTCGTTGTCGCCATTCCATTGTTATTCCAGCAAAGGTTGTCAGTCGGGTGAGTGCTGCAACGAAATGGTTTTCTTGGCGTCCACAAGCTTCGCAATAATAGCTGGGTCTGTATCCAGTTGAGCGGCTAAATAATACCCTTGCGCCAATTCAGGTACCGTCCATACTACATCCCAGTTGAGTGGGTCTTGATTAAGTAGCTCTGCTTTACTTTTGAATAAATGCTTATTGGTTACCACAAAATCTGCTTTTCCTGAAAAAAGTAACTTAAACACAGAGTTGAGGTTGCTGCTGACTATGAGATGTCGTCGCTCTTCAAAGCCCAAGGTGGTTAGTGTTTCGTAAACCAGATCCTGGCGCAACACCACAGTTAACCAATTCTTAGCATCTTCAATGCTTTTTATCTGATATTGACTGATCGGCTTACGCCCATAAAAACCAAATGCATTGGTTCCTAGTTTTTTTATCCAAATGAATTTGTCTTCTCGTTCTGGCGTGCGCACGATGGAAAAAATAAAGGTATTTTTGCGTTCCTGAGCCATCTTATAAGCCCTGGCCCATGGGTAGACTTCTACCGGGGCTTGCGCTAGTCCAGATGCAATTTTTAAGTTGTGTACTAAATCGAAGTATTCGCCGGTAAGTTTATTATTTTCCATGTATTGTAGAGGTGGTAAATTCTCCGTAACAAACAAAACTTCGGGTTCCGCATTGCTGTGAATTGCATGGAGGAATGCGAACAATACCAGCAATGTTTTGCTGGTAATTAAGCGTACGTTAGATGAAAAGATGATGTATTCTCTGATTCCGGTTTGGTGTCCTTTACTCTAGTTCAGAGAAAGCCATTCCAGCAAGTTAACATTGACAACTGAAACTAAAATCGAGCCTGATGAGATTCAGCATACAATAATGTCTGATTTTATAGCATGTGTAATGGGGTGGTTTTTGTTTTGTGTTTTAACCGCATTTTTAAAAGGGAGCTGCCACCATGGAAAATCACCCAATAGATTTAGTTTCTATTGCCAATGAACTTGAAGCATTCGTGCAAACCTGCGTGCCTGACAGTACCAGCGTGAGTAAATATGGCGGTACGCTATTTACCTTAAAGCCCGAGGAGAAAGAAGGGCAATTTTGCGGTGTATTTGTGTATTCTGCCCACGTGCAGTTGTCATTGAGTCATGGGCCTTTGTTAAAAGATGAGCGCAAGATACTCAAAGGAACAGGAAAGTACCGACGGCATGTTAATTTCAAAAGTCAGGATCAAATTGATTATGCCTATCTCAAAGAACTAATCATCCAGGCTGCCAGTTTTTAAAGTCACCGCTTAGCAGAACAAACCATTTTTAGCTTAAGAAAAATTTACGCCCGCGAAAAATGATTATCCCAACAATTGAAACCGAAAAACTAAGTTTAGTGCCGCCAACACTAGAAGCTTTTTGTGTATATGAAGGGTTCTATACCGATGCTGAAGCATCAAAAGCCTATGGTGGGCCCATTACAACGGAACAAGTCTGGGCCAGATTGAAGGCCGATATTGGCTCCTGGTACATGCTGGGGTTCGGTGTTTGGGTGATTCAACGCAAGTCAGATAATAACTATATTGGTACCTGTGGATTTTGGCAGGGTAAAGAATGGCCAAAGGAGTTAACCTGGTGGGTGGCACCCCAAGGACGAGGCCAAGGTGTCGCAACTGAAGCCTCAAATGCGGCACTATTGCACGCTTACAATGAGTTTGGTTGGGATACGGTTGAAACTTACATGAATGATGATAACCGGGCTGCCCGTGCTTTGGTTGAAAAGCTCGGAGGTAAAAAAGTCAAACGAGCTGTGTTTACTGATGGCTTGAGTCGGGATATCTACCAAATCCCAAAACCGGGCTTATGAGGTAGCAAGAGTATTAATGCCGAGCATTTATTTTTCAAGGAGGTGCAGTGGGTAAAAAGTTGTATTTAATTCCAGGGACCATGTGCAATCAAAAGCTATGGGACCGAGTGGTTCCATATTTACACAGCTCGATAGAGTTGGGTTATTTGGCTATACCGCGAGGTAAAAATTTCGATGAACTTGCAGCTTACTATCACCAAATCCTTAGCGATGACAGGGTAAACCTGATAGGGTTTTCACTGGGGGGCTATATTGCCACCTGGTTCGCAATGTTATACCCCGAGCGCATTGCAAAATTATTTGTTACCTCGAATAGTCCTTGCAGTCTGTCGACAGAGGAGTTGAATCTGCGTCGCGATACACTGAAATACGTCGAATCTCATGGCTACAAGGGCATGAGTCGGAAAAAAGCCGCGAATATGTTGGATGAAGCTAATAAAACAGAAGGTCTGATTGATTTGATTTTGGAAATGGATAGCGATTTGGGGGAAGCTGAGTTTATTAGTCAGTATCGTTATACATCGGACAGAGTCGATCTTGCTTCCGCCTTTAAACAATTCCCTTTTAATACAATCATTTATTACAGCGAAAACGACAGGCTGGTGAATTCGGAATGGCTCAAAGGGCTTGCCAATGTAAATACCAAGCTATCCGTCATTGCTACCTCGGGATACGGCCACATGTTACCACTGGAAAAGCCCCGCGAGTTGGCAAATCATATCAATACATGGATGCATTTGGATTAAAAACATGACAAATAGAGTTCAAAGAACTTTGTTACACATCAGTATTCTGCTGGCGCTGTTTAATACTGTGATTTTTGTTCGCCCACTGTTCGAACCGGTAGGTGATTATCTTATGGTTATCATCGTGGCGATTTCTTTTTTAGTGGGTCGTAAGGCCCATAACATTGCCGATTTTGCACCCGCAATGGCCTGGTTGAATGTGCCGTTAGTTTTGTTAATGACAGGGCTGTTGCTGTTGCAGATAGCTTATCACCCTGCATTGCGATACGGATTTAATAAGCCTGTGACAGCGCTCGTGACGCTTCTTGTCATCATTTTGCTGGTGCTGATAGCAGTGTTTGCTCCCGGGCGAATCAAGCCTTCTCACAAAACGCCTGAAAACTGATTGTTTGCTAGCGAAATAGTTTCCTCTGTATACAAAAAAGGTCAGCACTGCTGACCTCTTTGAATGGTGCTTTACCGAATCACACGTTGAGGTAGTCCACAATGCCATCGGCGGCTTTGCGGCCTTCGTCGTTAATAAGCTGATGGATAAAATATCTGCATGTTGTACTCAAATGAGGTTTTGCGTGAGATACAAGTGCTCATGATTTTTCGTTGCCTCATAACCCATGGGCGGGAGGATTTAGAACGGTTGTGGATGAAAATTCTCCTAAATTTATCCTTCTCAACCATTTACGCTGCTTGTGGAACACATTAAGATGTTGTTTTTTAAGACAATAAAGGGACTTATTTTGCGCTTATTTAATGCTCGATTATGTTTTTCCAATGTTTTTGCCCGCCCGTTTATAGCATTAATTGCACTTACATTCGGCATTTTTCATGCACAAGGAGCTGAGCTTGAGCCTTTTGTTTTGGATGCGAGTTGGACGCTACTTAGTACTCAAGAAGGCGTAAAACGTTATGCTGGAGAGAAGCCAAATCAGCCTCATTTACCGCAAATCATCGGGGATACCGCATACTGGATAGCGGGCAATGGATATAGCGATGGTAGTCAGGCGACAAATCAGGTTTTAGCAATGGATCTTAACTCGGGTGAAATAACCGAGTTAACAACGATGGGGCCTAATTTTTTGCGTGGTAACGCTACGACGGAGTACAAAGGTCGCTTGTTGTCGGTGGGGGGAGCAGGCAATTTTGTTAATCACAACCTCAATTACGTCATGTCTTATGATACTGGCAATGGAGAATGGCGACAGCACAATGCGGCTCCGTTAGCCCGTGAAAATGCCATGGCTGAGCAGTACAACGGGAAGATTTATGCATTTGGCGGTTGGGGGTTCGATAGCTTTAACAGAGCGATTGTACGCTTAAATGATGATGGTTCGTTTTATACTGATGTTGAAGAAAGCGCAACGTGGCGAAAAGAGGTTCAGGTTTATGATATTGCCTCAGATACCTGGTCTATATTAGGGGATGCGCCAACTGATGAGCCCTTTCGGGCGAGTACCATTGTTGAAGATACTGTCTATCTGAGCGGCGAAGTTGATTGGGTTACGGCAAATGATACGTTGCATGTTTTTGAAATCGATTCCGCAAATTGGAGTACTCTCACCATACCAGCGCCTTTGGTGAGCAAAAAACTGGTTTCAGTCGGTCATCTGCTATTGGTGTATGGGTTAACTGACTGGTCGATGGTGTCTAACTCGTTGTGGCAAAGCTATATTTTCGATACGCGAGAGCAGACATGGTTCGAGGGATTAGCGTTACCTAATGCTGAGAACCTCACTTCGGTATTCGCCTTAGCAAGTGAAGGTGATGCTCTTTATTACTTCGAATACGCAGAAAACCCATGGGATAGCGCGAATAAACAAGTGTATCGATTAGACTTTAATACTGGTACGTCGGCAGATCAGGAATATCAGCCATTTGAAGAGCAAACTATTACTGAATTTGCCATCGACAACGGAGATGTACTAGCAATTAACGAGGCTGGCACAATAGCCAATCTGGTGGTGGCGGATTGGCAGGATTATGATGATGTCTGGAATGGTCGCGGTGATGAGGCGCAAAAAGCTGCATTAAAACGCCTTACTCAGTCCGTGTATACCCATCTCGAGGATCAATTTACCTTCATGTTTTTTGTATTCGACGAGCCTGAACATGCCCCTTATCCAGCGCCTTATGGTTATCACACACCGATTCAAAATGATATTGAGGGAATTGGTCAAGGTATCTTCGATTTCGCCGAGGCTTATGGTAGTGCCGATATGTTGGAAAGTATCGTGGTGTTAGGTGCCGCTGACGATATTATTCACGGGCCATCTTTACATGAGCTTGGACATCGCTGGGGGAACTATTTAGAGGGCAGTCTGGATGCGATGCGTCAACTGGGATGGGTAGCCTGTATGGCACCTGATTTGATGCCTTATCATTGGGGGTTATTGAGTAATGGTGGTCAACTTGGCGGTTGGCATGAAGAAGATCTCAATATGGGAGATGACAATAGTGCAACCTATCTCCTCAATGATGGAGCTGAAGGTTCGGCTGGATTCCGGGGAATTGGTCCGGGTAACAATTTTATTGGTTATAGTAATCTTGAACTGTACTTGATGGGCCTGTTACCTGACACCGAAGTTGGGGAACTACGAGAACCAGCTACTGCACCAATTGAATTAGATATTAATCCGCTGTTTGTGATTGATAGTTTTAATCAAATTTCCATGGATACCGTGATTCAGGAAAACGGCGCCAGAGTACCTGATGTAGGGGAAGCTGCAACGAGCTTTAATACCATGTTTGTGGTGCTATCAAAAACGCCGCTGAGTCAGTCAGAATGGCATAATTATCACCTGCAAGTGAATAACTTTACCCGAACAGAACACGATGATTATTTACGACTGAATAACTTCTGGGAGGCCACTGACGGCAAGGCGAGTTTAGTGGTGCCCAATCTCCATGAGGCTTTGCTTAGCAATTCTGGTATACAGTATACCAGAGGTGATTTTGATGGTGATGGCAAAGCAGACGTCGCGGTGCGACGCCCTTCAATATTCATGCAATATATTTTGAATTCGCAAGACGGTGAAATTCAACGGCATAACTTTGGGAAGAGTAACACCGATATTCCGGTGTTGGGGGATTTTGATGGTGATGGCTTAAGTGATGTTGCTGTGAGACGACCGGGAAACAGTACCTGGTACATTCTGAATAGTTCGGACCACCAAATCCAGCGTATCCGTTTTGGTTTACAGGAGCAGGATATCCCGGTGCCTGCGGATTACGATGGAGATGGCAAAACCGATGTGGCAGTTCGCCGGCCCGACACACACATGTGGTATATCCTTAACAGTTCTGATAGCAATATTCAGCGTATTAATTTCGGGTTACAGGAGGCCGATATTCCGGTACCCGCTGATTATGACGGTGACGGTAAAGCTGATGTTGCAGTAAGACGTCCCTCGACGCAAATGTGGTACATATTAAATAGTTCAGACGGGGAGATTCAGCGTATCAACTTTGGTTTGCAGGCTGAGGATATTCCAGTTCCGGCTGATTATGACGGTGACGGTAAAGCTGATGTGGCAGTGAGGCGGCCCTCTACTCAGATGTGGTATATCCTGAATAGCTCCGATGGGGAAGTTCAACGTGTTAGTTTCGGTCTACAGGAGCAAGATATCCCGGTGCCGGCTGATTATGATGGTGATGGCAAAGCTGACGTCGCGGTAAGAAGACCTTCCAATTATATGTTTTATATCCTGGGTTCTTCAGATAATGAAATTCAGCGCGTGAATTTTGGGAAGAACGAAGCGGATGTTCCGCTTTTGGCCACACCTGTAACATTAATGGAAATGACGGCACAATAGTAAACCAGTTATAAATGGCTAGCAGGTTACTATGAATGTGGCTGAACCCATTAGCCGCAGGTTATTCCGAAAACAAAAAAGGTCAGCACTGCTGACCTTTTTTAATGGTGTTGAACCGAATCACACGTTGAGATAGTCCAGAATGCCATCGGCGGCTTTGCGGCCTTCGTCAATGGCGGTTACCACCAAATCAGAACCTCTGACCATATCGCCACCGGCAAAGATTTTCGGGTTGCTGGTTTGATAGGCGTATTTGCCTTGGGCTGGGGCGCGAACCCGGCCTTTTTCATCCAAGATAATACCGTAATCAGCGAACCAGTTAGCCGGACTGGGTTGGAAACCAAAGGCCACGATAACTGCATCAGCTTCCAGTACATGCTCTGAACCTTCCACAGGCTCAGGACGACGACGCCCGGCGGTATCTGGTGCACCCAGTTGAGTTTTCACCAGCTTAACCCCAATGGCTTTGCCTGATTCATCCACGGCAATATCCAGCGGCTGTAAGTTAAAGCGAAAATCCACACCTTCTTCACGAGCATTGGTGACTTCCCGTCGGGAACCCGGCATGTTTTCCTCGTCGCGACGATAAGCACAGATCACGCTCTCAGCACCCTGACGAACAGATGTGCGCACGCAGTCCATCGCGGTATCACCACCGCCTAATACCACCACCTTCTTGCCTTCCATGCTGATGTAATCGGCAGGATCTTTTTCAAGGTTCATAATGCGGTTGGTATTGGCGATCAAAAACGGTAGGGCGTCGTAAACTCCCGGCGCCGCTTCGTTATCGAAACCACCTTTCATGTATTTGTAGGTACCCATGCCAAGGAATACCGAATCGTACTCGTTGATCAAATCCTGGAACTGAATGTCTTTACCTACTTCGGTGTTGAGTACAAACTCCACACCCATTTCGGTAAAGATTTCGCGGCGCAGTTGCACCACTTCTTTTTCCAGTTTGAAAGACGGAATACCAAAAGTCAGCAGCCCACCAATCTCCGGGTATTTATCAAATACCACGGGCTTAACACCATTGCGCACCAGAATGTCCGCGCATGCCAGACCTGCAGGACCAGCACCCACAATGGCAACCTTCTTGCCGGTGGGCACAACATCCGACATATCCGGACGCCAGCCCATTTTAAAGGCCGTATCGGTGATGTATTTCTCGATACTACCGATGGTTACTGCACCAAAATCGTCGTTAAGGGTACAAGCGCCTTCACAGAGACGGTCTTGCGGGCATACTCGACCACACACTTCTGGCAGGCTGTTAGTTTTATGGGACAGCTCCGCGGCTTCGAGGATACGCCCTTCATTCGCCAGCTTTAGCCATTGAGGAATAAAGTTGTGAACCGGGCACTTCCATTCGCAGTAAGGGTTACCGCAGTCCAGACAGCGATCTGCCTGACCTTCGGTTTGCGAAGCCGATAGCGGATGATAAATTTCACCAAAATCTGCGCGGCGTACGTGCACCGGCTTCTTGGGTGGATCGATTCGTTCAACATCAACAAATTGATAAACATTCTTAGCCATAATTTACTCCGTTACTGCGCCTGCACTCGTAGCTCATTGGATGAGCGACTGATATGGCCAAGCAGGTTTTTCACATCACTGGTTTTAGGTTTAATGAGTCTGATCTTGCCCAGGTAATCAGCGAAATTTGTCAGAATTTTCAGAGCGTGTTCGCTACCTGTTTCTTCGTAATGCTGATCCACTAAGCCGCGCAGATGTTCGGATAAAATGATCTTGTCACTGATATCCAGAATCTCTACCAGCTCCTGGTTAACCCGGTTTTCCAGATCGCCCTGCTCATCAAGAATATAGGCGAAACCACCGGTCATACCGGCACCAAAGTTAACGCCAATTTTACCCAATATGGCAACGATACCGCCGGTCATGTATTCACAGGCGTTATCTCCGGCACCTTCTACTACCGCAATGGCACCTGAGTTACGCACTGCTAAACGCTCACCGGCACGGCCTGCTGCAAAGAGTTTGCCGCCCGTAGCCCCGTATAAACAGGTATTACCGATAATGGCACTGTTGTGGGTGTCGTACTCAACGCCTGCAGGAGGATGGATCACCAGCTTGCCGCCTGTCATACCTTTACCTACATAGTCGTTAGCATCACCTTCCAGACGCATTTCCAGGCCGCCCGCGTTCCATACGCCGAAGCTTTGTCCTGCGGTGCCTTTAAAATTGATGTTGATGGGATAATCCGCCATGCCTTGGTTGCCATAGTGACGGGCAATAAAGCCCGACAAAGACGCACCCACAGAACGGTCGGTATTGCGAATATTAAAGTTCAGGCTAATACCGGATTTGTTCTGCACGGCAGACTCGGCGCGGGCCAATATAGCCAGGTTCATGTCGCCGTTATCCAGTGGTTTGTTGGTAACCTCTGAACAGAACAAACGGGTGTGAGAGCCTGCTTCGGCTTTCGCCAGCATCGGTTTAAGATCCAGCTTGTGCTGCTTGGCATTGATGCCATCCAACACTTCCAGATACTCAGTGCGACCAATCAAGTCATCCAGGCGTTGTACACCAAGGCTGGCTAGAATCTCGCGTACTTCCTGAGCGATAAATTTAAAGTAATTCATCACCATCTCAGGTAAGCCGATAAAGTATTCGCTACGTAGTTTTTCGTCTTGGGTTGCTACACCTGTCGCACAGTTGTTAAGGTGACAGATACGTAAGTACTTACATCCTAGTGCCACCATAGGGCCAGTTCCAAAACCGAAACTTTCGGCGCCCAGGATCGCCGCTTTAACTACATCCAGACCTGTTTTTAAGCCGCCATCGGTTTGCACCCGTACTTTGTGGCGCAGGCCGTTTTCTACCAGCGCTTGCTGAGTTTCTGCCAGGCCTAGCTCCCAAGGACAACCTGCGTATTTAACCGAGGTGAGAGGGCTGGCACCTGTGCCGCCGTCGTAACCCGATACCGTAATCAAATCGGCATAGGCTTTGGCAACACCTGTAGCGATAGTCCCTACACCCGGCTCTGATACCAGTTTAACCGAGATAAGTGCTTTGGGGTTGACCTGCTTCAGGTCGAAAATCAGCTGGGCCAGATCCTCAATAGAGTAAATATCGTGATGGGGTGGCGGTGATATCAGAGTTACGCCTGGTACTGAAAAACGCAGTTGCGCGATGTATTTATTGACCTTGTCACCAGGTAGCTGTCCGCCTTCTCCGGGCTTGGCACCTTGAGCGACTTTGATCTGGATAACATCGGCGTTCACCAGGTAATGAGGGGTTACTCCAAAGCGGCCTGATGCCACCTGCTTAATCTTAGAGTTGCGGGAGTTGCCAAAGCGTTTTGGATCTTCACCGCCTTCACCTGAGTTGGATTGTCCCCCCAAGGTATTCATGGCAATGGCCAAGGCCTCGTGGGCTTCCGGGCTTAACGCACCAATCGACATGGCGGCGCTATCGAAGCGCGGGTATAAGCTTTCGGCTGGTTCCACCTGTTCCACTGCTATCGGCTCTTTGCCTGTTTTCAAAGTTAACAGGTCGCGGAAATGCGCTGGGGAACGTTGGTTTACCAGATCGGCAAATACCCTGTAGTCGGCATAATCACCGGACTTAACCGCTTTTTGCAAACTGGTGACCACATCGGGGTTGTAGGCGTGATATTCACCGCCGTGCACGTATTTAAGTAAACCACCGTGGTTGAGCTGTTTGCGCTTAAGCCAGGCGATGCGGTTTAAGTTTACCAGGTCTTGTTCAAAATCACTGAAACCTGCACCCTGGATGCGCGAAGGCACACCGCGGAAACAGACCTCCATTACCTCGTCTGCAACACCGACCAGCTCGAACAGTTTAGAGCTGCGATAACTGGCCACAGTAGAGATGCCCATTTTGGACATGATTTTAAATAAGCCTTTATTAATACCTTTTCGGAAGTTAGTAAAGGCTTGCATATGGCTCATATCCAGCTCGCCCTTATCTACCATTTGCTCAATGGTTTCATAAGCAAGGTAAGGATAAATAGCTGTGGCCCCCAAACCCAATAACACCGCAAAATGATGAGGATCACGGGCTGAAGCGGTCTCTACTACGATGTTGGCATCACAACGCAGTGATTTGTCCACCAAACGGCGCTGCACCGCACCGACGGCCATCGCCGCCGGGATAGGTAGACGGTCTTTTTTGATATTGCGATCAGACAGCACCACAAACACCGCTTTTTTCTTTTTCACCAGGTATTCGGTTTCGTCACATACCCGCTCGATGGCGCGTTTCAAACCTTCTTCCGGTTTGTAATTTAGATCCACCACTTCTGAGTAGTAATGCTCTGGGTCGTATTCTCTTAACTGCACCAGGTCGGTGTAGGTGAGGACAGGCGACTTGAATAATACCCGGTCGGCATAACCCGAGGTTTCGCTGAATACATCTTTTTCGCGACCTATACAGGTGGCCAGCGACATTACGTGATTTTCACGCAATGGGTCAATTGGAGGATTGGTAACCTGAGCGAATTGCTGGCGGAAGTAATCGTATAAAATACGTGGCTTCGAAGACATGACTGCCATTGGCGTATCGTCA
Source organism: Planctobacterium marinum (assembly GCF_036322805.1). Taxonomy (GTDB): domain Bacteria; phylum Pseudomonadota; class Gammaproteobacteria; order Enterobacterales; family Alteromonadaceae; genus Planctobacterium; species Planctobacterium marinum_A. Next base: position 809,482 of record NZ_AP027272.1, read on the forward strand.
CCCATGGAGCCCACAGCTTCCTGACCATCTGCAGCCAACACCTTGATGACTTGCTGCAATTCTTCGTAAGAGTAATTGAATAGCTTGTGGTACACCCCGAGCTCATCATCAGAGTAAGTGCGTTTACCAATCAAGGTTTCTTCGTATTCTTCGATGGGTTTTAAACGACGAATATGGTTACTGATCCATTCTTTGTAAGGATGGCGACCTTTCAAGTCTTCGTCGATTTCATTGCTGCGCCAGATTTTACCAGTTTTGGTATCCACAGCCAGCATTTCACCGGGACCAACCCGGCCTTTTTCAACCACATCGGTGGGTTTGTAATCCCAGATTCCGACCTCTGAAGCAAGGGTAATAAACCCGTCTTTGGTAATAACGTAGCGTGCCGGACGCAGACCATTTCTATCGAGGTTACAGGCTACATGGCGGCCGTTCGTTAGCACAATACCCGCTGGACCGTCCCATGGCTCCATGTGCATGGAGTTGAACTCGTAAAATGCCCTTAGGTTTTCATCCATGGTTTTGTCATTTTGATACGCTGGTGGCACCAACAAACGCATGGCGCGGAATAGATCCATACCGCCAGCTAAAAACAGTTCAAGCATGTTATCCAGTGACGAGGAATCTGAGCCTTCCATATTTACGAAAGGCGCGGCTTCTTTTAAATCTGGAATAAGTGGCGTGCGGAACTTGTAGGTTCTGGCTTGTGCCCAGTCGCGATTACCTCGGATGGTATTGATTTCACCGTTGTGCGCCAGGAAGCGGAATGGCTGTGCCAGAGGCCACTTAGGCAACGTATTGGTTGAGAAGCGTTGGTGGAAGACACAAATCGCAGATGCCAGGTCTTTATCAGCGAGGTCCAGATAAAAACGCGGCAGATCTTTCGGCATCACCAAACCTTTGTAAATCGATACCAGGTTTGACAGGGAAGCGATGTAAAAATCCTGGTCTTCGGCTAATCGTTTTTCGGCGCGGCGACGGGCCATGAATAACCGACGCTCCAAATCAACAGCACGCCAACCTTGTGGGGCATTAACGAATACCTGTTTGATCTGAGGTACACAAGAGGAGGCCAAATCACCCAGAACTGATGGGTCAGTTGGTACTTCGCGCCAACCTAAAACGGCCAGTGTTTCGTTTTCTAACTCTTCATCGAGTATTTCCATCGCGGCTTGGGCTTTTTCATTGTCCTGGCTCAGGAATATCATGCCTACCGCATAGTTCTTTGCTAAGGTCCAGCCATGTTCGCTGGCGACTTTCTGAAAGAATGCGTCAGGTTTTTGTAATAAAAGTCCACAACCGTCACCAGTTTTACCATCTGCGGCGATACCGCCACGGTGTTGCATGCGGTCCAGGCCATGGATTGCGGTATGCACAAGACGGTGGCTTGGTTCACCGTTAACATGGGCTATTAAGCCAAAGCCGCAATTGTCCCTACTATCATTGGGATTATATAGTTTCATTAACTCAACTCCTTCAACCTAAGACTGGGCAGGGTAACTGTTCTCTAACCCAACGCTGTGTTGGGTTTCTTTCTATTGTTCGACTTCCGTGTTCTTATATTTGTCGTTTTAGGGGTAATCCAGTCTGGCTCGAATCTTTATGCAAATTATTTTCAAGCGGGCTGGTCAAAATAACTGGATTACAAAAATAAATCAATTCCTGTAATAATATTACATGGTGGAGAGTGGGATAAAAATCCTGTTTTTTCAGTTTAAATAGTTCTGATTCGATAAAATGTTGCAAAAGAGCCATCCAAACTAGGATAAATGTTTTGGTTTATTAGTTTAAAAAGTAACGGATATCTTATCTTGCCAGTAATTCTTATTCAGAATAGTTTAGAATATTTATGTTTATTATTTGAATAAACAATAGTGGTGCTTTTTTGCATCGTGGCGGCGGCCTGGAATCCTTGCTAGGATGCCCAAAAAATTGAGTGATTCGTTTAATGGCACTAAAACAGCAACACCAATCCAGTCAACCTGATCAAACCAAGCCAGAAAAAATTGATAGCTGGGCAGAAAAAGCTGCCCGCTGGATATCCCATTGTGGTGCCACCAAGAGTGCGTTGGTACTTTTTGTTATTAGTTTACTGGTCACCTGTATTGGCTCTTTGATTATCCGTTACGCGATAGGTGCGCACATTGAACTGGAAGATTTAATCACCGCTATTGTACTAACCTGCACTTTGGCACCTATGGTGTTTTTGGTTTTCAGCGCTTTAGTGAAACAGTTAGAGAAATCGCGACAACAGATGCAGGTTGCAGTCGCTGAAATGGAGCGGATGCGAGAAGCCGATGTGCTGCTGCATCAGGAGCTGCAGGATAATATTAATCGTCTCAACAACGAAATCGAAGCGCGCCAGCAAGTTCAATTGGACAGAGAAAAAGTCTTTGCCGAGCTGGAGAACCAAATGCACAACCGCACGGAAAAAGAAGAGCAGGCGCTGCGCTATTCTATTTTGCTGCGCTCTATTATTGATGCTTCTCCGGATCTAATCTATTACCGCAATGAAGAAGGTAAGTTTGCGGGTTGTAACCGCGTTGCCGAGCAAATGACAGGTAAAACTGAAGAAGAGCTCATGGGCCTGACACCTCACCAGGTTTACGATGAAGAATTAGCACGTCAGGTGGTGATGAGCGATAACGAAGTATTGGAAAGTAACGCCAGCATCACTGAAGAATTGTGGCTGCGCTTTGCAGATGGTCGTCGCCGTTACTACGAAATGCGCAAAGTACCGTTTTTTGATCCGAAGGGGAATCGTTTGGGGCTATTGGCTTTTGGGCGTGACATTACCGAACGCAAACAAGCCGCCGATGCGGTGAAAAAAGCCAGTAAAGACAAAACCGCATTTATTGCCACCATCAGCCACGAGCTGCGTACGCCGTTAAACGGCATAGTGGGCTTAAGCCGTATGTTGCGGGATACCCAGTTAAACAAAGAGCAATTCAATTGGGTCAGCACTATTTATGCCAGTGCCATTACCCTGGGTAATATCTTCAATGACATTATCGATTTGGATAAAATCGAGCGGGATCGCCTCGAACTGCAGCTCAAGACCGTTAACCTGAAGGAATTCTCTCAGGAGCTGGGTAGTATCATTGAGTTACTGGCCGCTGACAAAGGCCTGGTGTACAAAACCCATCTTATAGAACCAATTCCCCCTTTTCTGGAAGCCGACGGCACTCGCTTACGTCAGATCTTATGGAACTTACTGTTTAATGCTGTCAAGTTCACTCAACAGGGGCATGTCAGTCTTACCATTGAAGCGACGATGCCAGAAGATGGTGTCTCACTGGTGACCTTTAAAATTACCGATACCGGGGTGGGAATACCGGAAGAGGAACTAGAAAAAATCTTTGCCATGTATTATCAGGTGGACCATCCTAATCACAAAAGTGCCACCGGAACTGGTATTGGCCTGGCGATATGCCAGCAAATGGTATCCATGATGAAGGGCCATATTTCGGTGAACAGCGTCTTGGGGGAAGGCACCAGTTTTACCGTTGAAATCCCTATGGAGGTGAGTTCTCAAGGTATTCGCACCCAGCAACTGATGTCGGGTTCACTGGATATCTTGCTGGTGGAAGATATTCAGCTCAATGTGATGGTGGCTAAAGCCTTGCTGGAAAAGCTCGGTCAAAAAGTATCGGTAGCCATGACCGGAGAAGACGCTCTGGAGCAGGTACGCAATCACCACTATGACCTTATTTTGTTGGATATTCAGTTGCCGGATATGAACGGCTTTGAAGTGGCCTCGATTTTGTGTGAAGAAGGACTGATTAAAAACACCCGCGTAGTGGCACTGACCGCCAATGTCATCAAAACTCGCCAGGAGTACCTGGATAATGGTATGGACGATGTTATCGCCAAGCCTATTAAGAAAAGCCGGGTGATCGAAGTATTTAATAAGCTATTTGCCGAGAACGAGCCTCAAGCACAAAAAGCGGCATTATCAGAACCAGTAGTAGCGCCTGACAAACAACTTCATGCGGCTTTAGACATGGAACTGCTGGAAATGCTGTTGGATACCATTGGCATCGATATGATGCAAAACAGCTTGACGGTATTTGAGCAGATGATGCCGAATTACCTGGAATTGTTGCAATTGAGTTTAAGTGCTAAAGAAAAATCAGAAGTGTGTGGCCATGCTCATAAAATAAAAGGGGCGGCGGGTTCGGTGGGACTGGCTGCGGTGCAAAAGGTAGCGAATAAGATTCAACAGGGAGACCATCCTGCGTGGTGGCAAAACGTTTACGACTGGGTAGACGAACTACAGCAGGCTTACGAGCACGACCTGCAGAAACTGAAAGACTGGATGGCCTCACAAGACAGTGATATCGACTAGCTTATGTCGATTAATTGCAGGGCGCTGTCTACGGCGTCCAAGGCGCCCTCCAGATAACCTGGCTCGGATTGACTAAACTCCGAGCCGACAAAGTACAGGTTCGGTAGCGCTTCGTTTTGATAAAGTTGCTGCAGATTGACATGGTTATGCAGGGGGGATTCACCGATATCAGCCATGCTGCAAATATATGGATTGTTGCTCCAGTCCATCAAATGGTCGGATGTTGGGACGGCCTGTTTTCCATAAATACTGAGCAGTTGCTGCCTACAAGCTGCTTTTAAATCTTCTGAAGGTATATCCTTGCGTTGCTGGGCGTCAAGTCCCACAAAACCAAAAAGGGCAGAGGTTTGGCCCGGCATGACGGCATCATGTATCTCTACTAATGGTCCTCTATGACTAATGGCAAATCCGGAAAGACCATATTCTCGCCAGAATGAGGTCTCAAAGATGGCAATGTATTTTGCCTGTGCCGACATCCAGGTTTGCTGTTGTTGCATGTGGGTAATGGCATTTTCAGATAACCAGCTTTTTGGCGTCAGGTGTTTAACTATCATACGTGGTGGCAGGGCCAAAAATAGCCTGCGAGATCTCACCTTTTCATTGTTGTTTAATAATACCTGCCAGCCATTATCGATTTTTTCCAGCGCTTTTACCTGGCTACTAAAGCGCAGGTTTTTTCTTAGTAACTGAGCTTGTAGGGCATTTATCAACAGCGTTATACCGCCTTTAATCCGAAAACTCGTGCCTTGCTGATAATGCATCTTTTGAATAGGGGCATGGGGCTCGGCAGGCTGGAACAGGGTGTCGCCGTCAATGTATTGCTCGAACACATCAACCTGAAGCTCTTGCGTCAGAGCTTGCATTTTAAGCTGATGAGGCCAAAACCAGGTGGGGCCTGCATCTATTGCACAATTTTCAGAAGCTGGCTGTATTCTTCCACCGGATTGGGCACTAGCTTCAAGCAACAAAAAGTTTTCGCCTTGTTGTTGCAGGCGAAAAGCGCAAAACAAGCCAGCAAGACCGCCACCAATGATCAGGTTATCTATCACTACAAGTGTCCTGTTTTTAGCAATAAACGGCTACCTTTAGCAATAGTGAGTTCTGCTGCTTTACCCGCTGCAATACGCAGCCAGTCGCCGGTTTTATATTTTCGTTCATTGATATTTGCTTCGCCGTCTAATAAAAGGAGTTCGATACCTTTAATTGTTTCAGGGGGCGTAACCGTCGTCTTGTCTGAGACTCTGACATAGCTCACCTGTTCGTAGTCGTTAAACAGGATTTGACCCGTTAAGCCGATGTGCAATGGCTTGTGGTCTTTGATATTGTCAGACAGTAACTGGACAACGTTTTTCCTGTCACCAGGCTGAAACTGTTGCAGCTTCACCCAAATCATACAGCCGTCGACGCTTTTTGGGGCGTGTGACGATCCCGGTGGGTTGCGCACATAGGTGCCAACCGGATAATCCCCGTGCTCGTCTGAAAAAATGCCACTGAGCACCAGAAATTCTTCTCCCAGTGGATGATTATGGGCCGCGAAATGGCTGTTGCGCGCATAGGCAACAATACTCGTTGCCCGGGTGGTTTGCTCGCCGCCATCACGCTCCAACATCAAGCGTTTTACGCCTTTTGCGGGGGAGGGCAACCAGTTAGATTGACTGGAATCTACACTGGCATCCTCGGTGAGCACCTGATTTATTTTCACTGGTGCGACGGCTGCCTCTGGAAGTTTTACCGATTGGCTTTTCTGGTAAAGTTCATGCCAATATTTGTCTAACATAGTGGTTCCCCGCATTTTATTATCACTAATGGGAACGGCTGCAGATTATTCCCGTTCCCTGGTTCTCTAATCTTTTTGACTAGACTGATTGAGTTGGGTTGGATCAATTGCGTCCCGCCATTACACCACCGTCAACATCTAATATAGTGCCTGTTACCCAAGATGCTTTATCTGACAACAGGTAGCTGACCGCGTTGGCCACATCTTCTGCTCGACCAATACGGCCAATGGGGTGAAAGTCGTTGAAACCTTGTAGTGCTGACTCTATCTCATTTTCTTCAATGAAGGATTTGTAGATAGTGGACAGCACTACCGCAGGCGCAACTGCGTTCGCCCGAATGTTATACTCAGCTAGTTCCATGGCCAGGTGTTGAGTCAGGGAGTGTAAACCTGCTTTTTGCATAGAGTAAGCCGAGGAAGGAGTTGCTTTGACTGCCTGGTGGGCCCACATCGAACCAATATTGACTATGCTACCACCGCCATGGGCTTTCATGTTCTTAGCTACTGCTTGGGTAATGAAATAGAAGGCTTTATTAATGTCCATCTGGGCATTGTAATCTTCTGCACTGGACTCTATAAAAGATACCGGCTTAAAGAACCCCGCCGCATTGATTAATTTATTGATGTGACGCGAGTCACTCTCTACTGTCGTAATAAAGCTTTGTACCTGATCAAAGTCATAAAGATCAACACTGACAGTTTCCACTTTCCCGCTGAAGTCGGCTTCAAGTTCGGCTTTGACTTCCGCCAATTGACCGGCATTTCTTGCCAGCAGTAGCACGTCGTGCCCATCAGCTAAAAGTTGTTGTGCCCCGCTGCTTTGCCCATACCTGCTGAGCCGCCTACGATTAATGCAATTTGATCTGCCATCATTTTCTCCAATGTGTTTTTTACTGTTTAAAGCTACCTATCGGTAGGTAGGTTTAGTTTGTGGTTAAAGTTTGTGCTTGTCAATGCCTATCTACTGATAGATAATTAAGTCACTGATCTCAGAGAAAAATTAGTCAGACTTGTTATGAACAAAAAACAGCAATTGCTAAAACTTGCAGAAGAAAAGGTGCGTAAAGGCGGCTATAACAATTTTAGTTTCCGGGAACTTGCCAATGAAGCCGGAATTAAAAGCGCCAGTGTGCACTATCATTTTGCCACTAAGGCAGACTTGGGGGCAGAGTTGGCGGCGTCCTATACAGATAAGTTCATATCAGCTTTAGGAGAACCTGATAGTTCGGCAGGCAATCCTGTATCGCGCTTTGTTGATGCATTTCGCAGCGCACTTAATATTGATCAGCAAATGTGTTTATGCGGTTTATTTGGCGCCGAAAGTGCCGGATTACCCGAAAAGGTACAGCGTGAAACACAGTTATTCTTCGAGCGTAATATTTGCTGGTTAACCCATGCTTTTATGAATTTGTCTCAGTTAGATGAAGTAATAGCGAAGCAAGAAGCAGTAAAATTACTGGCGCTCCTGGAAGGCGCAATGCTGATGAGCAATACCATGAAAGACAATAGTTTATTCGAACTGGCAATCGAGGAGTTTGTCGAACAAAAAATTCAGTCGCCTTCAAGTTGAGATCGCCTTCTAATAAATTTCAGTAGGGGAGTTTTTAAGAGTCTGTCTAAGCTTATTTCGGAGTAACGTTCGGGGTTCCCTTTACACGCAGTAAGCTAAGTATTCAGATGGCACAATAATGAGAGGTATCAGGGAAGATACCCATACCAATAAGAAGCCCTCAGAATGCTACTCAGTGGAAATTGAAATGCTTTTAGACAAGGCAGATGCTTGAAGATCTAGTGGGCTAAATTAATAACATCTAACACAGTATTAAAGCATTTCAAATCCATCGAAGACGACACCCCAGCGGCTTATTTCTTTGTTGCCAACATGGATGTTGGTAAGGGGCGAGAGCAGGATGCGGGAAGCTTTGCGTGATATTCAAAAGACCACCAGTATTTTTTCAATCACGCGCCTCGAACTAAGCTCGCAGGGATGTCGCTGAGCAAATGCTGGGGGCTACTTATTGGTATCATCATGCCAGTATAGGGACATACTGTCATTGATGGTCATTATTGTGCTGAATACGACGATTACGCTTTGCGTGTCAAGGGCTGCGGAGGATTCTTAAGGAGTGCCGCAGGCAGCATTCTCTAAGGCGCCGCCGCTGCCCCAGCAAAATAACATAACTACTCGAAGATATCGTGATTACTGCGTACAGTAATGACCAATAGTTCGAACTATTTGAAATTATAAATCGCCTGCCGGCACATCTTTAATTTCGGGCCAAAAGTCATCAGCTTTTACAATATTGCCTGCAACGTCTTTAAGCCAGTATTCATGCACGGTTTCATCTTTATTGACGTACAGTTGACCATCCACGATTTTGAAAGCTTTACCATTAACTTCAAACTTTTTACCGAAGCTGGTACCGGTTGAGCAGTAGCCACCGTAAGCTGGAGCATACTTTGCTGGATTAGCGTTAAACAGATCACGGTTTTGTGCTGAGCTGAAACGGTAAATGGCGCCTTGGTAAAGTGCGGTAATTTCTGCCATGCCGAGTACTGGTTTGTTTTCGGTGAAATAAGCTACCGCGTCATGCCCCGCTAAAATAACACCGTTCTCATCAGTTTCTGTATCGATGCCTGCAAAGACGTTAAAGCTGAGTATCAGGATAAATAGAGTTGCTAGTAATTGTTTCATGATTTAGGTCCGTTGATTAAAACTGTTTACAAGACCCAAGCGGTATCCTGAATATTTCTGATTTAAACATTATGAGTTAGCACATTTTGATTTGAAATTTTTTTGTGGGTCGAAATTGAATCTATAGTAGTAGCCAGGTAGCCGTACCCAAAAAGGCGAAAATACCGACGACATCAGTAATGGTGGTGAGAATGACACTACCTGCAAGGGCGGGATCGATTTTAAGTTTTTTCATTACGATTGGCAGAATAACGCCGGAGAGACCTGCGGCAATCATGTTTACCAGCATGGCGAAGGCAATAACCAAACCCAGCATATAATCTTGTTTCCACAATGCCACAACCGAGGCGATCAATACCGCCCATATCACACCATTAAGAAATCCAATCGCCAGTTCTTTACTGATCAGCCAGCGAGAGTTTGAGGCGCTGACATGGCCCAACGCCATACCTCGAATAACCAGAGTTAAGGTTTGGTTACCAGCGACACCACCCATACTGGGTACGATGGTATTTAATATGGCTAGCACCGCTAGTTGGCTCAAGGTGGCTTCAAACAGATCACTCACCATAGCGGCCATTAATGCCGTGAATAAGTTGACCCCTAACCAGATTGAACGACGTTGGGTACTTTTTAATACCGGAGCAAAGGTATCTTCTTCGTCTTCCAAACCCGCCATACTCATCATGGAGTGTTCGGCTTCTTCACGAATAATATCTACTACGTCATCAATGGTGATACGGCCAACCAGTTGGTTATTGGCATCGACTACGGGCGCGGAGAGCCAGTTATGACGTTCGAATAGTTTGGCCACTTCGGTTTCATCCATGTCCACCTTAATGACTTCCGGCTCTTCCTCCATTATCTCTTCAACACTAATCTCCGGAGCCGCAGTAATTAGGCTGGTAAGGGAAACCGTGCCAATGAGTTTGTCGTAGCGATTGGTGACATAAAGCATGTCGGTATCTTCCGGCAGCTCTTGTTTAAGCCTAAGATAACGCAAAATGACCTCAACACTCACTTCCGGACGCAAAGTGATGGTATCGGTATTCATGATGAATCCGGCGGTCCCCTCGCCGTAGGACAATGCCTGCTCAGCACGAGCCCGGTCCATGCTGTCCATGGATTCCAAAACGTCCTGAACTACTCTGTCAGGCAGACCGTGCAGCATTTCTGCAAGATCATCGGTATCCATGTCCTCGAGTGCATCCGCCAGCTTTTCAGGCACCATTTCCCGCATGATACCGTTACGTACATCTTCTGAGAGTTCTTCCAGAACATCGCCGTGATAATCGGTATCAATTAATTTCCACAGCAGAGATCGATTGCGTACTGGCGTTGACTCTAATAGCAGTGCAACATCTGCCGGAGGAATGCTATGCAGCATTTTACGCACATGAACAAATAAACCATTGCTCAGAGCTTCGTTAATGGCATCAAGCTGGGTAGTGACGTATTCTTGTTCTATTTTGCTCTGCTCTTTCACATTTTTCTCCGAAAAGAGAGGGGGATTTTTGTGAAATAAAGCCTTGGTTGCGCAGCGAATGATAAGATAAAAAGTTTAAAAAAATACACATAACTGGAGATACCCTGAGACGGGTTGAAACTTACCAAGTCAGAAATGAAGAAGTTTAGCTGCGTCGCTGGCGGCACTTATCGACACTCCTCTGCGTATTACCTGTAAACCGTGATAGGTATTTGTTTTTATTAATATAGTCTAACGTAATAAGAGAATATTGGATATCTACAATAAATAATATTCGCGATTTGTGAGATTCAGCTAAATATTGTTATTCATCTTCGTTGAACCGTGCAGAAAATAATGCCTCAATCGCTTCCATTGCCGCTTCTGCGTCATCACCTTCACACACTACCTTGACTTGCTTGTTTTGAGATCCCTCCAGCATCATCAAACCCAATACACTATTTGCAGAAACACTTTTACCGTCTTTTTGCACCAGAATATCAGCCGAAAAAGAAGTGGCAAGCTTAACTAATTCCGTGGCGGCACGTGCATGTAGCCCCAACTTATTAATGATGGTTAGCTCTTTTTCGATACGGATCAATTGTTCAGTTCTCTATGTCGGGTTTGCACGTCAGGATGGGCTACTGAAAAGTAACGAGATAGCGTTTCGGCCAGAAACACTGAGCGATGTTGACCGCCTGTACAACCGATAGCGACAGTAACATAACTGCGGTTATTGCGCTCCAGATGTGGTAGCCAGGTTTCAATCAGGTTTTGGATCTGCCCGATCACCTTATTTACTATGGGTTGTGAGGTAAGATACTGAGCTACCGGAGTATCTTGGCCTGTGTAGGGTTTTAATTCAGGTATCCAATGGGGGTTGGGCAAAAAGCGCACATCAAAGACGTAATCTGCGTCTTTTGGGACCCCATTTTTAAAACCAAAGGATTCAAATACCAATACCAGGCGTGACGATTTTTTACCTAAAATTCTTTCTCTGACCAATTCTGCCAACTGATGTATAGACAGCTTATCGGTGTCGATGTGTAAATCTGCCCGCTCATATATTGGAACCAACAGCTCTCGCTCTTTGACAATGGCGTCGGCAAGGGAAATCTTGTTTTTTGAAAGTGGGTGCAGACGACGAGTTTCGCTATACCGCTTGATCAGCATATCGTCACTGGCATCGAGATAAATGGTAGTTAAATCGGTTTTATTGGGCAGAAAATCCAGGTTTTCAGCCAGTAAATCGGGATCTTTAGGTAAGTTACGCACATCAATACTGACGGCAATCTGATCGTATTCACTCACCACAGCATGCGTGAGCGTGGGTAACATGCTGACCGGAAGGTTATCTACACAGTAATAACCCAAATCCTCCAGAGCCCTTAATACCACAGACTTTCCGGATCCGGATCGTCCGCTGATCACAATTAGTTTCATACCAGTGCTTCATAAAGTGCGTTGTCTGAATGGCAATTGCGAATAACCTTGATAACCTCTTTATCACTGAGTTTTTGAGCGATACGAGCCAAGGTTTGAAGGTGGCCGTCTGTTTGCTCAGTAGGCACAAGAATCGCAAAAAAAATGTCGACAAGCTGATTGTCGATTGAGTCAAATTCTATACCAGGAGAGCAGGTAATAACAATAGCCAGAGGGGAACTCAGACCATCAACTCTACCATGTGGGATGGCGATACCTTGTCCGATACCTGTACTGCCCATCTTCTCCCGGCATAATAAACTAGCCAGGACGTCTTCTTCGTTTAGTGTTTCAAGTTTTTCACTGGCAATGTCACTAATGATTTGAAGTGCACGTTTTTTGCTGGTAACGGGGACTGCACAACGCGTGCAGTCCAGTGAGAGGATGTCTTTTATTTCCATCCTTGTTTAGGCCCCTTAATGACTCTTAAGTTTTTCTTTGTGCTTAATGACTTGCCTGTCCAGCTTGTCAATTAGTGAGTCAATTGCAGCATACATGTCTTTATGCTCCGAAGTGGCAAATACTTCACCTCCATCGAGATGCAGAGTTGCTTCTGCTTTCTGATTGAGTTTTTCAACGTTTAAGATGACATACACATTGTTTATGTGATCAAAATGTCGCTCAAGCTTGGTAAATTTTGTATCGACATAATCGCGAAGAGAATCGGTGATTTCGACGTGATGACCTGATAAGTTTATTTGCATAATTGGTCGTCCTTCTTGTAGGGAAGTCTATATTAGACTCTTACGTTGGTTAGATGGAGGAATCGAGAGCGATTCCCGGTATTTCGCAATGGTTCGCCGGGCTACCATAATGCCCTGATCGGCAAGCAATTGCGCAATCTTGCTATCACTGAGTGGCTTGGCCTGATTTTCCGCTGCCACGAGCTTTTTGATGAGTGCTCTAATCGCAGTAGAAGAACATTCGCCACCATTTTCCGTTGCCACATGACTGGAAAAGAAATACTTGAGTTCGAAAATGCCTCTTGGCGTGTGCATGTATTTTTGGGTGGTTACACGTGAAATCGTCGACTCGTGCATATCCACCATTTCTGCCACATCGTTTAACACCATCGGCTTCATCATTTCGGGACCGTGCTCAAAAAAGCCATGTTGTTGTTGTACGATACAATTGGCGACTTTCAACAGTGTATCGTTTCGACTCTCTATACTTTTGATAAACCATTTGGCTTCTTGCATGTGGGAGCGAATGAATTGACCATCGGCACTGCTGCGACTGTTTTTGCTCATCGCGGCGTATTGTTGATTGATGTTCAACTTAGGCACTGATTCGGGATTGAGTTCCACCACCCAGCGCCCTGACTTTTTAGTAACAGAAACATCGGGAATAACGTAATCCGGCTCTTTGGTATTAAGAGTGCTCCCGGGATGAGGGTTGAGGGTTTGCAGCAGTTTGAATACTTCTTTTAACTGCTCTTCCCGTAATTTTGATTTTCGAATAAGGGTGCGAAAATCTTTGGCCATCAACAAATCTGAATAATCGCAAAGCAGTGATTTGGCTTCATTTAACCAAGGAGTATCAGCTGGAAATTGCCCCAGTTGCACCAATAAACATTCCTGAGGAGAGATGGAGCCAGAACCCATAGGATCAAAATGCTGAATGCGTTTTCTGACACATTCCACTTCATCGAGCTCAATTTCTTCATCGTGAAGACTTTCAAGAATATCTTCTACCGAAGCGGTGAGATAACCGCTTTCATCAATGGAGTCGATAATAGCAAGTGCAATGGCTTCGTCGGTTTCACTAAAAGGTGTCAGATGCAGCTGCCAAAGCAGGTGATCTTGTATTGATTCGCTGGTTTCGCCTTGATAAACCTGTTCATCATCAGAACCCATACTAGCTACAGGGGCGGGTGCAGAAGACGCGCTGTAATACTCGTCCCATGTACTATCGATGGGAAGTTCATCGGGGAGATCATTTTTTTCGAATGCGTCGCTGGAATCAATACTGTCAGAGCCATTGAATTCACTATCGCCGTCAGCACCGTTTAGCTCTGAACTGGATTTGGGCTCTTTGAGTAATTCTAAAGCCTCGTCACTGTTGCCATCGCTTGATTCATCCACTTCCAGCAGCGGGTTAGCGTCTAAAGCGTCTTGAATCTCCTGTTGCAGATCCAGCGTAGATAGTTGCAACAAGCGAATGGCTTGCTGCAACTGCGGCGTCATTGTTAGTTGTTGACTAAATTTTAGTTGTAAAGACGGCTTCATTAAAAATGGTTTTTCCGACTCCAGAATGCGAAATTGTCGCAATCCACTTATGAGTTATTGTTTTAGTAACTATAGCCTGAATTGCTCACCCAGGTATACATCTCTTACTTGCTGATTGGCCAAAACCGTTTCCGGTTCGCCCTCAGCGATAACTTGCCCATGGCTGACGATGTAAGCTTGCTCACATACGTCGAGGGTTTCACGTACATTATGATCTGTAATTAGAACACCAATCCCTCTGTCTCGCAGATGGTGAATAATCTTCTTTATATCATTAACAGAGATAGGGTCAACGCCTGCGAAAGGCTCATCTAGTAAAATGAACTGCGGGTTGGCCGCTAGTGCTCGGGCAATTTCCACTCTACGACGCTCGCCACCAGACAGGCTCATGCCAAGGTTATGGCGAATATGATTTAAGTTAAATTCATCCAGCAGCTCGTCTGCCAATTCTTCGCGTTGTTCGTTATCCAGTTCTTTACGCATTTGCAAAATTGCCATGAGATTCTGGAAAACGCTTAATTTTCTGAAAATTGAAGACTCTTGAGGCAAATAACCAATACCGTGCCGGGCACGGATATGCATCGGCTGTAAGGTCAGTTCGTGTTGGTCTATGAACACTTCACCTTTGTCTAAGGTGACCAGACCTACGATCATGTAAAATGTGGTAGTTTTTCCAGCGCCATTAGGGCCTAACAAACCCACTATCTGTCCGGTATTCACCTGGATGCTTACATCTCGCACTACCTGTCGGCTTTTATAAGATTTTGCCAAATTGTTAGCATATAAGGTTGGCACTATCAGTGTTTCCTTTTGCGGTTTATGCGTATTTAATTTTTATCGTCAGTTTGAAACACCGTCGTTACGCGGCCGTCTGACTCATCACCGCCGGCAATGAGCTGTTCTTTCTCAAGATTAAAACTGATTTTTTCGCCTCTCACCATACTAGTATCTTGGTGCAGTTCTGCTGAACCGTTCAATTCCAACGTGCGCGACTCTACCTCGTAGCGTATTTCTCCAGCTTTTGCAGTAATTTTACTGCCATCGTCCATGGTTTGAGAATATACAGCAGGTTTTCCGATAGCGATAAAAATCTCTTTTCCCTTACCATTCTCTGCACTAACGCGTACCTCGTCAGCATCGATAGATAGTGATCCCTGACGAACCTGTACATCTTCCTTAAACACCGATGTTTTACGCTTGCCATCAACAAATTGTGACTTGGAGTCTACTTTAATGGGAAGTTTAAAATCTTCCTTACCTGCCAGCGCTGTTGTTGAGAAAAGCAGACAAGCGCCACTAATTAACAACAGTCTGCTGATAAATGGTTTCAACATGTTCTTTTAGTTCCAATTTTCGGGTTAACAGATTGACGCTAAGCCCGTTACTTTTTATGACAAAATCCTGACCCGTAATTATCACCGGGTTGTCTGATCTTGCTGTATTTTTTCCCAAATCGATTTCTACGAAACTGGTTTCTATGGTTTGTACAAAGTCCTGTTCGTTGAGACTTTTGATTACCACATTCTGCTCAAGTTCAATTCGTTGATCACTGTATAGTGTGCCTTCCTTTGCGACTATTTGCCAAGGCGAGTCGGTTTCGTCGGTATAAATAGTGTATTCCGGCTCTTCAAACAAGGTAAACCCAAGAATCTCGTAATGCTCCATTGAAGCCGCGAATACTTCGTGATTGACACTTCCTGATTCATTATAGAGCGTACTTTTCATATTCCGAGCTTGATAGTTAGGATCCCAAGCTTCCGGACGTTCATCAGTCACTTGAGGTGCATCATTAGTGGCCACCATATTAAAATAGATGGTGATGAGCACCAAAAATAAAAGCCCTATGCTGAAATGAATCCTACTCATACGCTACTTGCCTGAATGCCATTCAATTTTCCCTGACTCAAAAGAATAAGGTCACACAGCTCGCGCACACAGCCAAACCCTCCGGCTGTTCGGGTGGCAAAATTGCTAACGGCTATCACTGTGGGGTGTGCGTCTGAGGGAGCGACTCTAAGAGCGGAAAGTGCAAACATGCCAGTATCGGGAATATCATCACCAATACTTGCTGTGTGTTCAGGGGGGATCTGTAATTGCTGTTGAAGATTGCGCAAAGCGGTTTGTTTTTGTTCTTCACCTTGAATGATGTGGTTGACTCCAAGGGCTGTAAAGCGTTGGGCAACAATGTTGGATTTTCTCCCGGTGATGATAGCTACTTCAATACCAGAGGCCATTAGTGCTTTTAAGCCATAACCATCTTTAGTGTGAAAAGCTTTCAGTTCCTCACCATCATTACCCAAATAGATTCGACCATCGCTGAATACGCCATCCACATCACAGGCCAGCAATTTAATATTTTTGCAGAGGGCGAATGTATTCTCTGCAACCTTGCCATAAGGTGTATCTACAGTATTCATCACACAACCCCTGATTTAATTAAATCAAGCATATTTAAGGCACCAACAGGGCGGTTGTGTGCATCTACTACAATCAGGCTACTGATATTGCGGTTTTCCATTTCATTCAGTGCCTCTGCGGCTAACATTTCTCGATGTGCGGTAAAACAGTTGCGGGTCATGACTTCACTGATGCGGGTATTGTGAACATCTTTGTGGGCATCAATAACACGGCGTAAATCGCCATCAGTGAAAATGCCGATCAGTTTCCCTTCTGCGTCGACAATGCCTGCCAAACCTAAACTCTTTTGCGTAATAATGACAAGTGCGTCGCGGATACTGCTGGTTTCAGCAACCAATGGCACTCTGTCTCCGGAGTGCATGATATCGTTCAAAGTGAGTAGTAGTTTTTTACCCAATGAGCCACTTGGGTGAGATAAAGCAAACTCTTCGGCGGTGAAGTTTTTTGCATCTAACAATGCAACTGCAAGCGCATCACCCAATACCAGAGTGACACTGGTGCTGGATGTCGGAGCCAACCCTAAGGAGCAGGCCTCGCGCGGTACTGCAATAGACAAATGGATATCCGCATATCGCCCCATGGAAGACTCGGGGCTCCTGGTCATGGCTATTACTTCTATACCCAAGCGTTTGACCACAGGTAACAGAGATAGCACCTCACTAGTTTCGCCGGAATTAGAGATAGCGAGCAAAACATCGTCTTCACCTAGCATCCCTAAATCACCGTGACCTGCCTCTCCGGGGTGCATAAAAAATGCCGGCGTTCCGGTACTGGCAAGAGTAGCGGCTATTTTATTGGCAATGTGTCCGGATTTGCCCATGCCGGTCACAACAACTTTGCCCTTACAGGCCAACATTATTTGGCATGCAGCGATAAATTGTTGATCAAAAGCCTGCTTCAAATTGGCAATGGCTTCTAATTCGATATCAAGTACGCGATGCGCTGAGGCAAGCAGTTTGTCTGGCTCAACATTCATACGTGATCCTTAATCAGGCAAAAAACAAAAACATGAGGTAGCCAACATAGCCGGATACCAGCACAGCCCCCTCCCAGCGAGTGATTTTGCGAATGCCTCGCAAACCAAAACTGAATAGCAAGAGTAACACGGTAAAGCCCAACATGACATGAATGTCGCGGTTTGCCGCAAAGGCGTCTATTACACCGGGCGCTATCAATCCTGGCATCGCCATTACGGCGAGAATATTAAAAATGTTGGAACCGATAATGTTCCCCAGTGCCATATCGTCTTCGCCTTTCAATACTCCCGCGATGCTGGCGGCGAGTTCGGGCAAACTGGTACCGATCGCAATAATAGTCAGACCTATCATGAGTTCACTCATGCCGAAATGACGGGCGATTACGACAGCAGAATCCACCATAATGTCAGCGCTGATGGGCAAAAACACCATACCTACTATCACCCAGAATATTGCCTTATGAGTTGGCACATCTGAGGGAATTTCTTCAGCGGTATCGGTACCGTAGGGGTCTTTGCGGTCGGCCTGAATAGACAACCAAGTCAGTCCGCCGATAGTGGCGAAAAACAGCACCATTAAAGTAATGCCTTCCGGCAAACTCAAAGTCAGGTCAGCAAGGAACCAAGCTGCAATCAGAGACACAATTAGCAATATGGGCATTTCACGGCGAATAGTACCAGAGCTAACCATTAAGGGTTTAAACAATGCGGTGAGACCCAGTACCAGGCCTATGTTAGTAATATTCGAACCGATAGCATTACCTACTGCGGTATCGGGATTGCCTGCCATTGACGCGGTGGCAGATACCATAATTTCTGGTGCAGAAGACCCCATCGCCACAATTGTCATGCCGATGACCATGGGGGAAATACCAAAGTTTTTGGCCATCGCCGAAGCACCATAAACAAAACGGTCTGCACTCCAGCTAAGTAGGGCCAGTCCAACGAGAAAAAGGGCTATTTGAGTCAACATGAATAAATATCGTTCGTAAAATTGAAAGGTTGTGACAAGGGAATGGCTCTATTATGGGTACGACTTCACAAGTTTAAACTATTTGCATTGATTTGTTGAACTAAGTTTCTGTAAATAAACGATGTTTGTTCTATGCAAGTAACGAAGATTGTGTTCGATACATTCGAATACACAAGTATCTTGGGGATACATCTGGTTACAACCGAGGATCTTTCGAAGTAATAGTATATATCTTGTAACTTTTTGATTTTGTTTTGGGTCCTTGAAAGTCGATAAAATAGTCCTATATCGGGGCTTCGGCTAAAATTAGCAGAACAATCACGTATAATATGACAAGACTGTAATCTGAAATTAAAGATCCGGTAAATACTGACAGTTTATGGTCAGCGATATTGTATAGATACAGTTTTCGAAGAAAGATGGAACGGCTAGCAACTTTTGCGCTCTGGAATGCACACGATGAAAAATCTGGTAGAAGTTAAAAATCTGACCTTCAAACGCGGTGAGCGCACGATATACCAAGATATCAGTATGTCCATCCCAGAGGGTAAAACAACAGCCATTATGGGACCAAGCGGTATCGGTAAAACCACCATGTTAAGGCTTATTGGTGGCCAGCTTAAACCCGACAGTGGTGATGTGTTGTTTGATAGCAAATCCATTCCGGGGATGAATCGCGCTCAGCTATACGCCTGCCGTCGTGATATGAGTATGTTGTTTCAGAGCGGTGCTTTGTTTACTGAGATGTCAGTGTTCGATAATGTCGCGTTTCCACTTAGAGAACATACTCATTTAAGTGAAGACATCATACGTACTTTGGTATTACTAAAGCTTCAGGCTGTGGGACTTCGGGGGGCGGAAAAGCTTTATCCCAGTGAGTTGTCCGGTGGAATGGCACGTCGGGCTGCGCTCGCTCGGGCCATCGCATTAGATCCCCGGTTGATCATGTACGATGAGCCGTTTGCCGGGCAGGACCCGATTTCTATGGGGGTATTAGTAAAGCTCATTAAAGATCTAAATGATGCGCTGAATCTTACCAGCATTGTAGTTACTCATGATGTGACTGAAGTGCTCACTATTGCCGATTACATCTACATTATTGCTGAAAAGCAGGTAATTGGTGAAGGAACGCCGGAGCAGATCAAGAATTCTGATTCAGATTTAGTGCAGCAGTTTTTGCAGGGGGAGGCCGATGGTCCGGTTCCATTCCACTACCCTGCGAATGATATACGTGAAGCTTTGTTAGGGAGTTAATATGGAGTTCTTGGCAAGGACAGGGCGCAACGCTATTGGCGCCATTGAAAAGATTGGCAGAGCTTCGGTGATGTTTTGGGGAGCCATAGTGGCGCGCCCAAACCCTATGAAGTCGGTACCGCTGACCATCAAACAAATGTACGTGGTAGGCGTTCAATCGCTGTTAATTATACTAGTGTCGGGTTTGTTTATCGGTATGGTAATGGGACTACAGGGCTATACTGTACTAGTGAATTATGGTGCAGAGGAAAGCTTAGGTCCCATGGTGGCATTGTCGCTATTACGTGAGCTTGGTCCAGTGGTTACTGCTCTATTATTTGCTGGTCGGGCTGGGTCGGCATTAACTGCCGAGATTGGCTTAATGAAGGCCACCGAACAGTTGAGCAGCCTGGAAATGATGGCAGTAGATCCGCTGCGCCAGGTGATTGCTCCAAGGCTTTGGGCGGGTATTTTGACCATGCCTATGCTAGCCATTATCTTCAGCGCCATAGGCATATTAGGTGGACACTTGGTGGGAGTCGACTGGCTGGGCGTTGATGCCGGGAGCTATTGGTCCATTATGCAATCAGCAGTGGACTTGAACGAAGATATTATGAACGGCGTGATCAAAAGTATTGTATTTGCCGTTGTGGTTACCTGGATAGCTGTATTTAACGGCTATGACTCGATACCCACATCAGAAGGGATAAGTAAAGCGACCACGCAAACGGTGGTGCATTCTTCTCTGGCCGTTCTGGGGCTGGATTTTGTATTAACCGCCGTTATGTTTGGAACTGAATAGGAGTTTGAAAATGAATTCTCGCAAAATGGAAATTGGTGTTGGCCTGTTTGTTTCTCTGGCGGTGGCCGCTTTTTTAATGTTGGCGCTGAAAGTGGCGGACCAAGGCATGCAAGGCTCTGGTGACACCTATGAGCTGTATGCCAAATTCGACAATATCGGTGGTTTGAAGGTGCGCTCGGCGGTAAAAGTTGGCGGTGTGACCATCGGGCGAGTGGAAGATATCTCGTTGGATAAAGACGACTTCACGCCTGTAGTCAAGCTAGTGATTAGCCAAGAGTATGCGGGTTTTCCTGATACCAGCTCGGTGTCCATCCTGACTTCTGGTTTGTTAGGTGAGCAATATGTGGGCTTTCAACCCGGCTTCTCTTTCGATGGCATTGAGACACTGGAACCGGGTGATTTTATAGAAGACACCAAGTCTGCCTTGGTGCTGGAAGATTTGATTGGTCAGTTCCTGTTCAGCAGAAACGACGAATAATAGTTAAAAAGTTTACGATTTGAGACAGTAGAGGAAAGATTAATGTGGTTTAAAAAGCTCGTTTGGTTCTTGCTTTTTTCAGTGTTATCAGGGACTGCGATGGCGCAGGAAAACCCTTATAAGATATTACAAGACGTGGCTAGTATCACCTTTGAGCGAATCAAAAATGAACAAGCTCAAATTCAACAAGATCCCGAAATACTGAAGGTTATTGTCGAAGAAGAGCTACTGCCCTACGTGGATTATAAGTTTGCTGGTGCCAAGGTGTTGGGTAAGTACTTTAAGTCAGTTCCCAGAGAACAAATTCCGTTGTTTTTTGAAGAATTCAGAAAATATTTGATTGCCACTTATGCGGTCGCCTTGGCGCAATATGAAGATCAGGACGTTTTATTTGAGCCTGAGAAAGACTTTTCTGGTAAGAAAGCGGTAACAGTTAGAGCGGTAATTAAAGATGACGAAAGGCCAGATATTAAGATCGCCTTTAAAGTGAGAAGAAGCAGCAAGACTAAAGAGTGGAAAGCCTATGATATGGTGGCTGAGGGCATCAGCGTGTTGTCCAGCAAGCGCAGCGAATTTGAATCCGTTCTGCGCCAGGAAGGTATTGATAAGGTGATCGCCATCATGCAGGAAAAAAATGCTCAGAAAATTTCCGTTAAAAAAGACGCGTAAGAACCATGCTTAAACAAATCAAACAAGTTTCTCTGGCACACGACAATGGACGTTTGACGCCAGAGGGCAATCTAACCATTGAATCGGTTCCTGCGATCGATAAGCAGTTAAGGTCAATCTTGCCCGGTCTTGAAAAGAAGGTTGTTATAGATTTAAGCCATGCAACCAGCAATGATACCGCCGGGCTGGCTTGGCTTATTAATCTCAAGGCGACGCTTACCAAAAAAAATATCCAGTTAACACTCGAAAATGTCCCCGAGTCGTTAAAAAAGCTGAGTAAACTCAGCGATGCTGATACACTGCTGGAAATTAAATAATCGACACAAGGTTAACTATGGATCCGCAACAAATAGAAGCGATTTTGAACGATAATTTACCTCTTAGCTTTGTTAAAGCCGATGGCGACGGCTCACATTTTCAAGTGATCGCGGTGGGTGATTGCTTTGATGGCGTTTCTCGCATCAAAAAACAGAAAATGATTTATGGACCGCTTCAAGAGCATATCTCCAGCGGTGCATTGCATGCGCTTACCATTAAAACCTTCACTGAAGCGCAGTGGCAAAAAGACAAAAAACTAATGTTTCCTGATTTAGGCTAATCTGCGCCTGCTATAATTTACACCTCGAACTGGCTTTTCCATGGACAAACTATTAATTAGAGGCGGAAAGCCTCTATCTGGCTCGGTGACCATCTCTGGCGCCAAGAATGCCGCCTTACCTATTTTACTTGCTAGCTTGCTAACTTCAAAGCGTTGTACTTTCACTAATGTACCTTATCTGCGTGATGTAAATACCAGTTTAGCGCTGTTACAACAGTTGGGCGCGGAAGCATTTCGCGCGGAAGATGGCAAGGTCCATATTAATCCTGGATCTGTTAATAGTCAGACTGCATCATATGATCTGGTGAAAACCATGCGGGCATCCATCCTGGTGCTGGGGCCCTTGTTAGCCCGATTTGGTGAGGCTAATGTCTCTTTGCCGGGGGGCTGTGCCATTGGTGCCAGGCCTGTCAACCTTCACCTCGATGGCCTGGAACAAATGGGCGCGGACATTGAAGTGGCGAACGGATACATCAGAGCGACCGTGGACGGGCGTTTAAAAGGCGCTCATATCGTCATGGATAAAGTCAGCGTTGGTGCCACTGAAAATTTAATGATGGCGGCGGCACTCGCCGACGGTGAAACCATTATTGAAAACGCGGCACGAGAGCCTGAAATTTATGACCTTGCTTTATGTCTTGAGGCTATGGGGGCAAAAATTAGTGGCGCGGGTTCCGCTACCATCTCCATTATCGGACAACCCGAGCTTGAGGGATGTCAGCACAAGGTGTTACCCGACCGCATTGAAACCGGCACGTTTCTGGTGGCCGCCGCTGCGACGCGGGGCAGTGTACTGTGTAAAAATGCCGCACCAGAGAGCCTGGAAGTGGTGCTCCGAAAGCTCAGCAAAGCAGGAGCCATCATTGAAACCGGAGAGGATTGGATCTCTTTGGATATGCAAGGGAAACAACCGCAAGGCGTGCAAATCAGTACTGCACCGCATCCTGGTTTTCCGACAGATATGCAAGCTCAATTTGTCGCGTTAAATGCGGTGGCCAATGGTACAGGAACGGTCACTGAAACGATTTTTGAGAATCGTTTTATGCACGTACCAGAGTTACAACGAATGGGCGCCGACATTGAACTGCAAGGCCACAGCGCCATTACCAAGGGCAATTCTAAATTGAATGGTGCACCGGTTATGGCTACCGATTTGCGTGCTTCTGCCAGCCTGATCATTGCCGGTTTAACAGCCGAAGCAGGTGAAACGGTGGTGGATCGCATTTACCACCTGGATCGCGGTTATGAAAAAATCGAGAAGAAGCTACGTGCTTTGGGGGCTGATATCACCCGGATTAGTTAATCCGGGTTTTTGTTTTTTTAGCCGTTACGCAAAACCCTATCAAAGTCGCCAACGACCACGGGCACGACAATGGTTTCACCTTTGCGTTTGATTTCAAAATCCAGTGTCGTGCCGGGAAGGGTATTGGAAACTATTGATTGAACTTCGACCGCACTGTTGATTTCCGTACCACCGACACTCATTAGTACATCGCTTACCTGGATGCCGGCTCTGGATGCCGGACTGCGATTCTCTACCGCAGTAATGATGACTCCAGCAAGTTCATGATCAACACCTTGTAAGCCGGCGTAACCTCTGATCACTCGGCCTTTACTGATGATATCTCGCATGACTTTCTTGGCCATCTGATAGGGGACCGCGAAAAATACGCCGGGTACATCTTTGGGCTGACCACCTTCGAGGATTTTGTAATTGGCGTTGTTAATTCCCACCAAATAACCGTTACTGTCCACCAGGGCGCCTCCTGAATTGCCTTCGTTAAGCGTCGCGTCCATCTGAATAAAGTTACGATGAGTGGCAATACCCAGCTGGCTGACTTCCGAACGGCCAGTGGCACTTATGATACCTTGAGTGATGGTTTGCCCTAAATTGTAGGGGTTACCGATGGCGAGAACCAGGTCACCCACCTGGGTTTTGTTTTCTTCGCCTTCTTCTAATTGTGGGATCACTGGTAGGTTATTGGCGTTGATTTTCAACACCGCTAAATCGGTTAACGGATCAAAACCAATAACTTGGGCTTCATGTACTTTGCTTTGCTCCGCTACAATCACTTCGATGGTGTCCGCACCGGCAATAACATGCAGACAGGTAAGGATATAGCCGTTTTCGCTCATGATCACACCAGAACCCAACGAAGTGCGTTCTACTTCATTGTTTCTGAACATGGCGGAGCGGCGTATCGTTTTTTGGCTGTAGATATTTACCACCGCAGGGGCTGAGCGGTTTATGGCCTCTGCAAAACTCACTTTTTGCGGCATATCGCCCGGGAAGATGTTTCTTACTTGCAGTTGATTGCCATTGCGCAACTGAGGGATAAGCGCCAGCAATATTACCGAGACAACGATACCCAAAAGGGTAGATTTAATAATAAACAAAAGAGAGCTTTTCAAGATAATCCCCGCAAATTTAGCGGGGCTAAGAATAGCATTGATTCAGGATGAATCAATAATGATGGTAGTTGAGGGGTAGCATGTACCCCTCTGATAAGTTTTATTAGCGGATCACGACATAAAGTGAAGAGCCACCACGGCGAACGTTTAATGCCAGCACTCCGCGGTCAAAGTCTGTCAGGTAACGACGCAATTCAGCTACATTGTTGATGCGATTGCGGTTTATCCCGATGATGACGTCTCCTTGCTCCAGGCCTAAACGATCTGCATAAGAGCCCGCAGCCAATTCCGTTACTTCGACACCGGCTTCACCACTTTCAGTTTCGCCATCGGCAAAAGTGGCGCCTTGGAAGGCGGGGTGAATATCTTGTGCTTCAACATTGGATTCATTGGAATCATCCAACACCACAGAAACCGTTTTTTCTTCGCCTTCGCGAATAATGCCAATTTCTACTTCGGCACCGGCACCTAGCGTCGCGATTTTGGCGCGTAATTCACTGAAGCTGGAAACTGCGCGACCGTTCAAGGAAACAATCACGTCACCGGCTTTCAGGCCGCCTTTATCGGCTGCTGAATCGGGTGATACCTGACTGACATAAGCACCTTTGCTGACACTTAGCTCCATAGCTTCGGCCAGACCTGAATCAACATTACCACCAGTAATGCCTAATAAGCCACGACGTACTTCGCCAAACTGAATTAACTGATCTACGAGGTTTTTCATCATATTACTGGGAATGGCAAAACCAATACCTACATTACCACCTGTGGGAGCGACAATCGCGGTATTGATGCCTACCAGTTCACCTTTTAAGTTTACCAGCGCACCACCTGAGTTACCGCGGTTGATAGCTGCATCAGTTTGGATGTAATTTTCAAGCGCATTGATACCCAAAGCCGATGAGCGGCTTAAAGCACTGACGATACCAGATGTTACGGTTTGACCGATGCCGAATGGATTGCCGATAGCAACAACAAAATCTCCCACACGGAGATCGTCTGAGTCGGCGAGTTTAACATCGACAATGTTATCTGCTTTGACTTGTAATAGAGCAATGTCTGTATCTTTGTCTTCGCCGAGCTTTTTGGCTTCTAATTCTCGGCCATCGCTCAACAGTACGGTGATTTCGTCTGCGTTATCAACAACATGGGCGTTGGTTACAATGTAGCCTTTTTCAGCATCGATAATGACGCCGCTGCCAAGGCCGGTGAAAGGCTTTTCCTGTACCTGCTCTCTGGGCGAATTTGGGCCGTAAAAATAACGGAACAAGTCCGGTACACGCTGACGGATTTTTTGCGTGCCTTCCACTGAAATACTTACCACGGCCGGTGTTGTTTTTTCCAGCATGGGTGCAAGCGTGGGAACTTCTTCGTCTCCGAAAAAGGGCAGTGCAGCATGGCTGGTAGAGGTTATAGCTACCATCAAACTTAGGCTTATGATGCGAGTCCAGTTGGACCAGATGCGCTTCGTCATAGTTTATTTTTCTCCAATGAATTAACTCTCATAAAGACTGTGGTGATGCGCCTAAGTTCAAAAACGCCTTGCTCTAAGATGTTTCAGAATGTTTTTTAGCGTCACCCGCGAATAAACCAGATTGTCCTTCGGAATAATCTAAAGGCTGATAATCCGTTTTCCGTACTTTTTTGGGTTCTTTTTTCTGGGTTTTCAAGTGCAAAGTGGCTTGTTGATGGAAGTATTCCAGTTGATTCACATCTTTATCTGTGGTGGTTTCATCCACAACCACTTGATAGTGATTAAGCTGCTCTGCCAATAACGCGCATTGCTCTTGAATTTTATTGATTGAATTTTGAGTTTCGCTGATGTGCAGGTTAGCCTGCTCAGCCATGAGTTGTTTCTCTGACTTTTCTTTCGCTTCTTCACTAGCATTAGGGCGCTTGGTTTCAAACAGGGTTTTCCCGATAAATATTCCAATACCAATACCCGCAACTAACAGTAAAATTCCGATTAACCAGTCCATACAATTACCTCGCTAAATGCCCTTTTGAGCATAACACAGATTTAAAGAGTCTCTTGCAATTATGCGACTGCAAGGGGGTTTCAACAAGCCGGACTTCTGTCAAGTGCATATTAATTGTGCATTAGTGTGCATTTTTTATTTGTAAGCGCATATAATCGGCCTCCATTAATGTCACCTAAACGCGTAGGAACGTTCTGATATGTTGCAAATGACTCCCTGGGAAAAGTATCAACTCGATCTCAAATCTGATGATTTTCATTTTGATCCCGCTCAGGAAAATGCTGTCAAAGAACTGCAACGTCTATACGATGAACTCACCCACCCGCAACAAAAGAAGACCTGGCGAGTCAAAATCCAATCGGTGTTTGGCAAGGGCATGAAAAAGCCTACCACACAAGGTATCTATTTCTGGGGGGGAGTAGGGCGAGGTAAAACCTACCTTGTGGATACGTTTTATGATTGCTTGCCCGGGGATCGTAAAATGCGAGTGCACTTTCACCGCTTTATGCATCGCGTGCACAGTGAACTAAAGTTACTGGCCGGGAAATCGGATCCATTAAAGATTGTGGCGAAACAATTTTCTGATGAGACAGATATTATTTGTTTTGATGAATTTTTTGTCTCGGATATTACTGATGCCATGATCTTGGGGACTCTGATGGAAGAGCTATTCGCTCAAGGCATCGTCTTAGTGGCCACTTCCAATATTGAGCCACAGGGACTGTATCGCAATGGCTTACAGCGAGCTCGTTTTTTACCAGCAATCGATTTGATAGAACAGAATACCCGAATCGTTAATGTTGATAGCGGTGTTGACTATCGTCTGCGCACCCTGGAGCAGGCAGAAATCTATCACTTCCCATTGGACAAGGCTGCGGAGGAAAACCTGCACCGTTATTTCGGCCAATTAGCGCCTGAATCCTGCGAATATGAAACGGCGTTGAATATTGCAGGGCGACAGGTGGAGGCCATTCGCAACGCCGATGGGGTAGTGATGTTTGAGTTCGACGTACTGTGTGGAGGGCCTCGTAGCCAAACCGATTACATGGAAATCAGTCGCTGCTATCATTCGGTTCTGCTAGCCAACGTTAAGCAGATGAGCCAACAAGTAGATGATATCGCGCGCCGCTTTATTGCTATGGTGGATGAGTTTTACGAACGTAACGTTAAACTCATTATCTCCGCAGAAGTGGCTATTGATGAGCTCTACACCGAAGGCCAATTATCCTTTGAATTTAAACGTTGTAAAAGCCGCTTAAAAGAAATGCAATCTCATGACTATTTGGCCACTCAGCATCTGCCTTGACGTGTAGGTCGACATTGAGCGCCATGGAAGGCGTGAATGTCTTTTTTGCAGGGAGCGAAAAAAGACGATGTCGACAACGATGGAAGAACCGGTCTCAGTCGTCCGGCTCGCCGATTTATTGTTCCCGACAAAATCGGCATTCACTACCTCCGTGTAGCTCAAGCCGAACCGCGATAGCAAAAAAGCTTAAAATTTAAGCGTGCTTTTACCAATAAAATCTGTATAATTCGCGCCCTGCCCGTTAATGGCGCAATGGAATGTGTCGCAATTGAACTAACTCGAAGGGGTTTTTCGTTCAATTTTATGGCGACTGTTATCAATTTGGGATAACAGATTTTTTGAATCCGATCTTTTTGGGTAAAGATTAATGAAAACTTTTGTAGCAACACCAAGCACGATTAAGCGTGAGTGGTTCGTGGTAGACGCCACAGACAAAACTTTAGGACGTTTAGCAACTGAGATTGCTCACCGTCTGCGCGGTAAACACAAGCCAGAGTATACTCCTCACATGGATACTGGCGACTACATCGTTGTAGTTAACGTTGAAAAGCTGACCGTAACTGGTAACAAAGCTCAAGACAAAATGTACTACGCGCACACTGGTTATCCAGGCGGCCTGAAAGAGACTAACTTCTCTAAGTTACAGGCTAAGAAGCCAGAAATGATTTTAGAAAAAGCGGTTAAAGGCATGCTGCCTAGAGGTCCTCTGGGTCGTGCAATGTTCCGTAAATTGAAAGTTTACGCTGGTGCTGAGCATAATCATGTAGCTCAACAACCTACAGTGTTAGATATTTAAGGAGCATAGGATAATGGCTGTAAATCAATATTATGGTACTGGACGTCGTAAAAGCTCTACTGCACGTGTTTTCTTGCGTGCGGGCACTGGTAACATCGTAGTTAACCAGCGTCCTTTGGATGAGTTCTTCGGTCGTGAAACGGCTCGCATGGTTGTTCGTCAGCCACTTGAGTTGGTTGAAATGACTGACAAGTTTGACCTGTACGTTACTGTTAAAGGTGGCGGTATCAGTGGTCAAGCGGGTGCTATCCGTCACGGTATTACTCGTGCATTGATGGAATTCGACGAGACTCTACGTCCTGCACTGCGCAAAGCTGGCTTCGTTACTCGTGACGCTCGTCGCGTTGAACGTAAGAAAGTGGGTCTGCATAAAGCACGTAAGCGTCCACAATTCTCCAAGCGTTAATTTTTTCGCTTTTTGTCAAAAACCCGGCTTCATGCCGGGTTTTTTGTTTTTTATTGCTACACTTTAACCGCAAAACGCACTCAATGAGTGGTGGTATTAAACCAGCTCTTCGACAGTTTGTACTTTAATTGGGCCTAATTATTTGTTTTAACCATGAATTCCTTGTGTTGTGTGTGGTTTTTCTTTTATCATTTCGTCCGATTAAAAAAGCTTATAATTTGCTTACAAATAACAGTTAATAGAAATTTGACACACTATATCCGACCTCTGGAGTAAAGTGGATGAGTAATTCGCCCGTAGATAATGGACGGCGCCGGTTTCTGACAGTGTCTACCTGTGTGGTAGGTGGTGTTGGTGTAGCTGGAGCCGCTATCCCTTTCATCGCTTCCTTTAACCCCAGTGCCAAGGCTAAAGCAGCCGGCGCTGACGTGGAAGTTGACATCAGCAAGCTAGAACCCGGTCAACTTATGCGGGTAGAATGGCGTTCTAAGCCCGTGTTTATCGTGCGTCGCACGCCAGAAATTTTGGAAGCATTAGCGGCCCACGAAGAACAGCTTAAAGATGCCAACTCTGAGCAGCCGCAACAGCCTGGTTTTGCTCAGAACAGACATCGTTCATTAAAAGATGAATACCTGGTGTTGGTGGGTATTTGTACTCACTTGGGTTGCTCGCCTCAGCACTTGAAAGATGGTGCATTCAACGAAATCGTAGACGGCGTTAAAGACGGCTTTTTCTGTCCATGTCACGGCTCTAAGTTTGATATGTCAGGTCGCGTATTCTCTGGTGTTCCCGCTGGATTGAACCTGGTGGTTCCGCCCTATCAGTTCCTGGACGATAATCTGTTGAATATCGGCTCAGAAGGAGAGGTGGCTTAACATGTTTAAGAATTTACTCGACTGGATTGAATATCGAATTCCTATGATGCGCGTTGCGAACATGCACGCGATTCAATACCCGGCTCCCAAAAATATGAACTTTTGGTACGTGTTCGGTTTCCTGGCGACTATCGTACTGGTGAATCAGATTGTCACTGGCATCTGGTTAACAATGAATTACGTTCCGACCGCTGAAGGCGCGTTTGCTTCCGTTGAATATATAATGAGAGAGGTGGACTACGGCTGGACCTTGCGATATATGCATTCCACCGGAGCATCGGCATTCTTCGTTGTGGTATACATGCACATGTTCCGTGGCATGATTTATGGCTCCTATCAAAAACCAAGAGAGCTGCTATGGCTGTTTGGTATGTTTATTTATCTGGCGCTGATGGCTGAAGCTTTCATGGGCTATGTACTACCTTGGGGACAAATGTCTTATTGGGGTGCTCAGGTTATCGTTTCGCTGTTTGGAGCCATCCCTGTTATTGGTCCTGATTTAGTGATTTGGTTACAGGGTGATTACGTTATCTCTGGTGCTACGCTGAACCGCTTTTTCGCTCTTCACGTTATTGCATTGCCACTGGTTATCGTAATCCTGGTGTTCCTGCACATTGTTGCACTGCACGAAGTGGGTTCAAATAACCCCGATGGTATCGATGTTAAAAAACCCAAAGGCACCTTATCAGACGACGAAAAATCTGACTTTGAAATTCATGAGTACTACACAAATCGCTACGATTACACTAAAGATGTAATCCCATTCTTCCCGCACATTGTGCTTAAAGATTTGGTGGCATTCTGTATTTTCTTAGCGGCATTCAGCTATGTGATGTTCTTCAACCCTGAAATGGGTGGTTACTTCCTTGAGAAACCTAATTTTGAAATCGCCAACCCGTTGAAGACGCCTGAGCACATTTTCCCTGTGTGGTACTTTACGCCTTTCTATGCCATTTTGAAGGCGGTTCCAGATAAGCTGTTTGGGGTTATTCTGATGTTTGCTGCAATTGTGATGCTGGCGTTATTACCTTGGATTGACCGCGGTAAAGTGCGCTCGTGGCGTTATCGCTGTGGTCTGCATAAGTACAATCTTTTGGTATTTGCTGTGGTATTTATTTTCTTGGGTTACCTCGGTGGCACGCCGCAGGAAAACTGGAAAATCGTAGCGTCGCAGATTGCCACTGTGATGTACTTTGGTTTCTTCGGTTTGTTGTGGTTATACAGCAAAAATGAGAAGACTAAACCACTGCCAACAAGGGTGACAAAATAATGAGAAACGCGATGAAATTGGCTATCGCAGCCGTTATGTTGGTGCCAGCACTGGTGTTTGCTGCTGGTGGAAGTAACGTGCCACTGGATAAGGCAAACTACGATTTGCATGACAAAGCGTCTTTGCAAAACGGTGCAAAATTATTCATGAACTACTGCTTGGGTTGTCACCAGATGCAGTATCAACGTTATCAGCGCACTTTTGCCGATTTGGGTATTCCAGATGAGCTAGGTGAAGAGCATTTGCAATTCACAGGCGATAAGGTGAGTGATTACATCAAATCAGCTATGCCAGCTGACGCCGCCGCCACGTGGTTTGGTGCTCCACCACCAGATTTAACCTTAGTGGCACGGGTTCGTGGCGCCGACTGGTTATATACTTACCTGCGTACTTTCTATGTCGATGAGAGTCGTCCGTTTGGCGTTAACAACTTGGTTTTCCCTGACGTAGGTATGCCCCACGTATTGCAAGAGTTACAAGGCACGCCATCTAAAACCACTGAGCGCCGTATGGTGGACGGTGAAATGGTGGACCGCTACGTAGGTATCAAGAGTGATGGAACTGGCGAGCTTAGTCCGTCTGAGTACGATGAAGCCATGTTAGACTTGGTTAACTTCCTGGTATACACCGGGGAGCCTGCTCAGTTGCAACGTGCGGGTATTGGTAAATGGGTTCTGGTATTCATTCTGGTCTTGTTTATTTTCGTTTACCTGTTGAAGAAAGATTATTGGCGAGAAGTGCATTAATTTTTCAACAATTCGTGTAGAATGAAAAAGGGGCAACGCTGCCCCTTTTTGTGTTTAATGTTGAGAGTTAGCGTCTCACTTTGCTGACAGGCATACTGTCAGAGTTTGGATTGAGTTTTTTGGAGGATATTGAATGGCGGTTGCCACTAACAAACGTTCAATTATGACGTTGTTTTCTGACACTTTAGATATTTACAGTCACCAGGTGCGTATCGTACTCGCAGAAAAAGGTGTCGCAGTCGAAATTAATTACGCAGATCCAAATAATCTGCCCGAAGACCTGCTGCAATTAAATCCATACGGTACCGTACCGACATTGATTGATAGAGAGTTAGTGTTGTACACAGGGCATATCATTATGGAGTACCTGGACGAACGTTTCCCACATCCTCCGTTGATGCCGGTTTACCCTGTGTCACGTGGTCAGAGTCGCCTGATGATGCACCGCATTGAAAACGACTGGTACACCATTGCCCACAAATTGCTGAAAGGCGAAGGAGAACTGGAAGCTCAGCGCAACGAGCTACGTGAGTCGATTTTAGCTCTGGCCCCGTTATTCGCTGAACAGCCCTACTTTATGAGCGAAGAGTTTAGTCTGGTGGATTGTTATCTTGCGCCGTTATTATGGCGTCTACCTGCACTGGGAATTGAATTAAACGGCAATGGCAGCAGAGAAGTTAAAAACTACATGAATCGTGTTTTCGAACGCGAATCATTCAAAGCTTCACTGACTGATCAGGAACGTGAGATTCACAATCCGTTGTGATGGTGAATAAGGTCAGTTAACGTGAATATGACATCTAATCGTCCTTATCTCATTCGTGCTTATTACGATTGGATTGTGGATAACAACCTGACTCCGCACTTGGTTGTGGATGCTAACTTCAGCGGTGTTGTGGTGCCCAACGAATACGTTAAAGACGGGCAAATTGTTTTAAACGTATCGCCATCAGCCTGTGGTAATTTACAGATAGGTGATGTGGACATTGAATTCGATGCGCGCTTTTCAGGTGTGCCAAGGCATTTGATTGTTCCCGCCGGTGCGGTATTGGCTATCTATGCCAGAGAAAATGGTGCAGGCACTATGTTCCCAAGAGAAGAGAAGCATAGTCAGGGACCCAAAGTAGAAGACGACCTGGATACACTTAAGGCTGAAATCCGAGAGATAAGTGATGATGACCATGACGGTGATGATGAGCCGCCTAAACCTCCCAGAGGGCGACCCACGTTAAAAGTAGTTAAGTAAAGAGGCGCAATCGCGCCTTTTTTTATTGTCAGGGAAATTTCGTGAATTGGATACGTGCACTGATGCCGTTGAGATGGCTGTTTATCTTGTTATCCGGGATGGCAAGTGCCGCTATTTGTACGCTGATTTTTGCTGCTCAGGCGAACTCTGATAAATGGTTGTTGCCCTTGATACTTATATTTGCATGGTCCAGCTCCCTTGCCTTGACGCTGACAGGATATCGCTATCTCCATTTCACAGAACAACCAAAAGGATTACTGGCTAGATTGAAATGGCAGTTGAGTAGAGGATTGGTAAGATTACTTGAAGTGCTGTTTGTACTCAATTGTGCAGCATTGTGCTGGTTAACGGTCAGAATGCTTGGAATGCTCTGAGAGCATCCCGAGCTTACATTATCCGTCGATTTCCAGAATATTATATACTTTGCTGACGCCCCCAATATTGCGGGTCACCTCAACTGCTTTGCGCGCTTCTGCTGCAGAAACGATTCCCATTAAAAAAACCTCTGAATCTTCTACGACAACATCGAGCTTTAGTGAGTTAACTTCTTTTTCTGTTAACAGACTGGCCCTTACCTTATTAGATAACCAGACATCATGGGCTTGTGTGGTAATCGCAGTACTATTAGCTATTCTGACTTGATTATGCACCCTGGCGACACCTGAGATAGCGCTGGTGAGCCGTTCTGCTTCTGCTTTCAGGTTGCCGTTCTGCGCTTGTCCTGTAAGTAGTACAGCGCCATTGTAAACATGCACATTGATATTGGCATTTTGTTTTAAAGAGGGAATGTTTGATAAAGCATCTTTGACTTTAGACCCTATCGTTGTGTCGTCTATCTGTGCTCCAATCGTTCTCGGATCTTCATTAACGCTAATAGTACTCACTGCCGCCCCTCCAACTATGACGGCTGCGCAGCCAGAGAGCATCCATGTTACGCTAAGCAACAGTATTATGCGCTTCATTGATTTTACTCCTTATTCGTCGTGATGTGCGGGAAATAAGCTATCGTCAATGACTTCACATAAGTTGTGAATAACCAGCAGGTGAACTTCCTGAATCCTCGCTGTGCGGTTTGAAGGGACTCGAATTTCAACATCATTCGCACCTAATAACCCTGCCATTTCTCCACCATCTTTACCTGTTAGCGCAATAATTTTCATATCTCTACTAACGGCTGCTTCCATGGCACGTATGACATTGCGAGAATTACCGCTGGTAGAGATGGCCAGCAAAATATCTCCAGCTTGTCCCAGCGCTCTGACTTGTTTAGAAAACACTTCATCATAGCTGTAATCGTTGGCGATAGAGGTGATGGTAGATGGATCCGTAGTTAAAGCCATCGCGGGTAGACTGGGCCTGTCGCGTTCGTAACGATTCAGTAATTCAGATGAGAAGTGTTGTGCATCGCCAGCAGAGCCACCGTTACCACAGCACAGTATCTTGTTACCATTCATCAGTGCTTGCACAAGAATCCCGCCGGCCGTCAAAATGACCTCCGGCAGTGTTTCTGCCGCGGCGATCTTGGTTTGAATACTTTCTGTAAAGTTAGCTTTTATTTGTTCGATCATATCGTTCTCTGTTAATACACGTTTTTGTGCCAGCTGATTTGCTTATCATTTATGGCTAGCAAGTCTATTCTGAAACTGGTTAACTCAGCATTCATCTGCTTTTGTGCTAACCAAAACATTATCGCTTTGTGCAATTTCTGTTGCTTGGATTTGGTATAAGACGCTTCAGCATCGCCAAAGTTTCTATTGAGTTTAGATTTTACTTCAACAAATACCCATTGCTCCTGTTCTTTGAAAATAAGATCTATCTCTCCCCAGCGGCAGTGATAGTTTGCAGAAACAAAGGTTAATCCTTGCTTAATCAGATAACTGCGCGCCTTTTTCTCAGCCCATATTCCATTGAGTCGGGCTTTCATTCCGCTAATCATTGGTAATAACTTTGATTTCCTGTTCACTGAATTGCGCAGTGCTGGTACGTCGAATGGTCTGATGTGCAGCATTTAATGTTATTTGCCCGCTAAGTCCCTGCCACGACTGATTTTTCAGGTTAGCTAAAAGTGGTAAATAGGGCGCCATGTTCAAAGCGTCGTAGCCCATTGCAAACAAGCGTTGCAGCGCATCCCGTCGTCCCGGCCACAGTTGTTCAGCTCGCTTGCGCAACCCGGAATAGGCTGGGCTATCCAACATCCACGGCATTTCAATGAAATTCAGGTTACGCAAGTCTCGTAAATCATTCTCGCTCAGGTTACGAC
The DNA here is from genome assembly GCF_036322805.1 of Planctobacterium marinum. Lineage (GTDB taxonomy): Bacteria > Pseudomonadota > Gammaproteobacteria > Enterobacterales > Alteromonadaceae > Planctobacterium > Planctobacterium marinum_A. Next base: position 844,920 of record NZ_AP027272.1, read on the forward strand.
TGAAGCTGCGCGAAGTCGCATATACCGGAATAATTGCTGAAAAGGGGCTGGTACTGGCTTCTATGAGAGGATTGATAAGCTCAGTTTGAGTGGCGTTGGCAAAAATAATAATGGCATCAATATCGCGACGGTTGCGCTCAAAACTATGTAATTCAGGTTTCAGCAAATTACTGATTTGGCGAACTCTGGCTTTGCTATCGGTCAGGGCCAATTTATCGTTTACACCTCGGCGGACTGCATTATTGTCGGAGAACTCCAAAGTAACTGGTAGGGTTTGCTGCTTTTCTTGCCAGGAACTGACAAAGGCGTCTTTCATGCGTTGATAGGTAGCGCTATCCGCAGCGATGATCATTGGATATTTGATACCCTGTCCGGCAAGGGAGCTTGCTAACTGTACAGCCTCATCCTCAGGCGCCAAGGAGTAAAAAAAGTGCTGTTCTTCGGGGATATCTATATCTGCTCGATTTAAAAATAGTACTGAGATACCTTGGGGGATAAGCGGTTTAACTTGCTCAATGTTGTCTTTAATTAAGGGGCCAATGACTAGATCTGTACCTGAAAGTTCTAGAGTTGAAGGGAGTTCATTGAGCCAGTTTGCTGTATCGATAAATGTTAACTGCCTATCTGTGTAGTACTGCGCAAAGTTAGCGGCTAGTATGCCTTCTTTGATGGCTTCTCCTTGCGCTTTTAATTGTCCGGACAAGGGCAGCAATACGGTGATTTTTTTAAATTGAGGCAAGGTTTGCGCCATGATGTTCTGCAGTGGCTCAGGTAATTGTTGCGCAAAGCTGTGGCTGGCGAATCTTGCTTGCCAGCTGAGAATGTTTTGTTTGGCTTGGATAAAGTCTCTGCTGAGTTGTCGCTGTCGCTGCAAAAGTTGTAACACCGGGTTGAGCACACTGATTTCAGCGAGATGTTGGCTGATTTCATCATCCGATAAATTGAGCAGCAGCTGCCAAATTTGCAAGTCAACTTCTCTGCCAGGTTCACTACTTAAATGTAGCGAGTTTGCCGCTAACCAAAAGCGCCTGGTTTGTTGATAGGCCTGTACTAATAACTGGTGCTTCTGTTGCATGAAATCAGAGTTATCAGGAATTCGCTCTAGCCAGCGTTCTGCCTCTTTGTATTGTTGCAACTCCAGCAAGCATGTTGCTTTAACAAGAAGCAATTCGGGGTCAGATGAAGTGGCGCTGTACTTTGCAGTGACCAGCTTGGCGATTTCTAATGCTTTTGGGCAGCTATTTCCTGATACTAATGTAACTAGCTGTAATAAATCTTGGGTGGGATCTTCTGCTTGTTGGGCACGCGCTAACAGGTCTTGTGGAGTATCACCGACCTCAATGGGAGCTTGTACAGGCAGCTTTTTGTTCACAGTTTTTGGGGATGTATCGGTGCTCCCGCAACCAGTGATTAAAATTAGCAACAAGCTGAAAGGCAGAATCTTGTTATACAACCTGAGCACTCACTTTATTAATTAGCCACATTTTCTGCCTAATAGTTTAAAATGCGTTATCTTGCATTACAACATCAGACCTCAGCTATGGCCAAAACCGGACAACTTTTTATTGTCGCCACTCCTATCGGTAACCTCAGTGATATTACTCATCGTGCCATAGAGGTATTGAATACGGTTGATATAATTGCCGCGGAGGATACACGTCACAGTGGTCGATTGTTACAGCACTACGGTATTAATACCCGGTTAATTGCGTTGCACGAGCACAATGAAACGCAGAAGAAAGCTTGGGTGATAGAGCAGTTAAAAACGGGGCTGGATATTGCCTTGATTTCCGATGCTGGTACACCACTTATTAGCGACCCTGGTTTTCCATTAGTGAACAGTTGTCGGGAGTCTGGATTAGTTGTAACGCCTGTACCCGGCGCTTGTGCAGTCGTGGCAGCATTGTGTGCCTCGGGCTTGCCAACCGATGCGTTTCAGTTTTGTGGATTTCTACCGGTTAAAACACTGGCCAAGGAAAATGCCCTGAATGCTATTCAGGATACTCGTAAAACTAGCATTTTTTATGAGGCGCCAAGACGGATAAGAGATACGCTTGCCACTATTGCGCGCTGCTTGCAAGCCGAGCGTCAGATAGTGGTAGCGAAAGAGCTCACCAAGAGCTTTGAGCAATTTTTTAAAGGCACTGCACAGCAAGCGCTGCAATGGTTGGATGAAGAGCCACAAAGAGAAAAAGGCGAGTTTGTACTGTTAATTGGTCCGGCTGAGCAAAATGATAGTGGTATCCCACCGGAAGCGGTAAAGCTACTTTCCAGTTTAACTCCACTGATGCCGGGTAAAAAAGCGGCCGCTTTGGTGGCTGAGCACTACCAGTTAAAGAAAAATGAACTTTACAAGCTAACCCTGGATTTAAAATCTGACTAGAGCGTGTTGAATGCTTTTGATTTATCCCTACATGGATGTAGGTGATTAGAATAACGCAGGAGCAGTTTTCGAGAACCACTAGACCTTCAAGCATTCGCCTTGTCTACCAAATGCTGTAGGAACAGCATAGAACAGCGTTAGCCGGCCTGCGAAGCTGGTTAGCTAAAAGGACGTAGCGAATAAATTGCACACAGCAAGCTGCGAAATTGCACAGCAAAGTTCAACACGCTCTAATTCTTAAAGGTATTCACTTTGTTCCACAGATTTTGGGTGCGGGTAAAGGAGAAAAAATCCTGAGGGTGCCAACATCTTGGGACCAGATCGGCATCATCACCCTCTTTAAAGTCGGATTTTAACTCTTTGAGGATTTCGATGAGTTTGGTTTTACTAACTTTTTCCAGTTTTTTGCGGGTCGCCGGATAAAACAAATTATTGGCTTTGCTGATAACGTGATTGATGGCAAATGCGTTGAACTGCAAGCCTCGAGTGGCAACCCGACAAATAGGGACGTCCAGTTGTTTAGGATAGAGTGAGTTCACTACCGCATATTCGTACCTGTCCAGATCAAAGCCATCTGAGTCTTTGGGAATGTATACCACGCCAAACCCCTGTGGGAATATACCTAAGATTTCAATCAGTGAATCGGAGACCTCTTTGTTGTACGCGCCAACTTCAGCTCCTCTCTCCATTACTGCATTAACGCGAGGTAATGATTCGTAGGTGTAATTGGCTTTGGTGGACATCACCACTGAGCAATAAACTTGCGGTACTTTGAGCAAATTGCCAATACCATCGCCGGGATTGATTGCGCTTTTCAACAGATTGCGAATAAACAGCAGTTTTTTCTTTTCGGTATCGAGGAAAACGTCTCTTTCTTCTTTACTGTTACCGGTATATTTTTGCATGCCCAAGCCCTGAGTTACAAACTTCAAAGACTGGGTATAGTTGATTTTTAACAGATTATTTCGGTCTTCTTTTTCCAGCATCCGAAACTCATCTTGATCGCCATCTTCTCCGCGTAATATAAGGTCTGCATCGGGGTGTACCTGGCCGATATCCTGGCAAAGACAAGCGATAATCAGGGGGATTTCAACATCATTGCGATAAGGAGATTGTTCTATTTCTTTATCTTCCTTATCCATCATAAAATCAACGTTTTCTTGGTATTTGCTACTGATATATTTGTCGTTGATTTTTTCTTTTTGTACCAGGTGATGTACTAGCTTCACTGCTAAAATAGCTTTGTATAAATGCTTGGTTTTCTGATTTTGGCGAGCGACATCGTTGCCTTCTGTAGGAGATAGCAGTTGTAGTGTGCCTAATGCCCGAGCGACGTTGCTGTTAAACTCTTCATCGTTCTTGCCTTGCAGTGCAGACATTAAATCTTTTGCTAGTTTTAACACTTTGTCTAAACGCTCGTAGCGTTTTTCATCCTGCTCTCGCTCTATATCTTTGTGAGCGATTTCCAGCGTATCTTTTTTTAGGTTAAGCTTTTTTAATTTTTCTTCATCGGAGGTCATGTCGATGGCATCATCGACATCATCAATTTGGCTCTGAGCGAAAGCCAGCCGTTTTTCATGTTCTGGTGCTTCGGCATAAAAATCAGCAGCAATTTCGAATAATGAATCACGAACAGGAGAAGCGCTATAAATACGCTTTAATATATCTTTTAGTTGTCGGGTGTGGGAGGCGTCTCCCTGTTGTCCCTTGCTCATCCGCTGTCACTTTCAGTTTTTACTAAAACCAGTTTAGTGCAGTTTTAGCATTTTGCGAAACGCTAATTAAAACAAGAGCTTTGATATACCTCTTGGTAAAAACACTTTTTATCTGTAAAATCCCGCCCGAGTTGACCAGACAATCGCCGCCTGTTTTGCAGGGGGAGGAAAGTCCGGGCTCCACAGGGTAGGATGCCAGATAACTTCTGGGCGGTGTAAGCCGACGACAAGTGCAGCAGAGAGAAGACCGCCTCTGTAATGAGGTAAGGGTGAAAGGGTGCGGTAAGAGCGCACCGCGCACCTGGCAACAGTGTGTGGCGAGGTAAACTCCATCCGGAGCAAGATCAAATAGGGTTCCTTATGGCGCGACCCGCGTTGGAACCGGGTAGATTGCTTGAGCCTGTGAGCAATTGCAGGCCTAGATGAATGATTGTCCACGACAGAACCCGGCTTATCGGTCAGCTCCCCAATAAATGAAAACCCTGATGTCGTATCAGGGTTTTTTCTTTGGGCAATCACCGACGAATGATTGCCCACGACGGATTATCTATTGTAGGTCGACATTGAGCGCCATGGAAGGCGTGAATGTCTTTTTTGCAGGGAGCAAAAAAAGACGATGTCGACAATGCATCAGGGATCAACCGCTTTTGTCCGACTGGCCGGTTTTTGTTCCCGACAAAACCGGCATTCACTACATCCCTGTAGCTCAAGCCGAGCCTACAGGACAATCACCGATGAATGATTGTCCACGACGGATTATCCATGACTGCACCAATGAATTCGCTGAAGCTCTATCGATTCTCTAACCTGTTGAAATCGAAATACCCAAATTCAACCGGGAAATCCTTGCGATAACTGTCATGCAACTTATCACTAAACTGCCAAAAATAAGGATTTGTGCGGCGAACTCCCCAGTTTGTCAGCAACTTTGCGTAGTCTTTTTCGCTCTTAAGCTCAATTATGCTTTTTGCGAAGCTTTGTAGCTCGGATTGCGGGACAGAAAACAGAGCATTGGGATGAGAGGTCATAACCCCGGGGGCAAAGGTTAATGTATCCTCATTAGGTAGCCTTCTGTCCATTTCGCCAAACAGGTGCGAGATATTGCTGTAAGCGTTATGACTTAACAGGCTGAACAGTTGGGATGGCTCGCTTTCTGAGGTTACCAGGATGAGAGAAGCTTGCGGCATGATCGCTGCGGCATTGCCTTTAACATTGTTGAGCAATTTGGCGGCTTTTAGGGTGTCATTTGAGGTTGCTGCCTTGACAAAATGCCGTTGGCTTTCAGCATTGCCGACGTGTGCTTTTATTATTTGATGAAGCTCCGATAAGGGCTTTTTACTGGTAAATTCAATGTCGGTTTCTGGTTGATACGCGTTGCCTTCGTATACATATTTTTCAACCATGCTAACAGAGCCGCGATACCATTGCTGTCGAACTGACTCTCTGGCGTCTTTGGGGAGTAACGCTAAAAAATTATACTCTCCTTCCATGCGCAGAAAATCCATATACATGCGACTATTTAATTGATGTCCCATGTTGCCATACACATCGTACCCCGCGACGAGTAAGTAATGAATCCGCTCAAACAGCGGATAGGTAATAATCCAGGCTGTCTGTGGGTTTTCACCCACCAACCCTTTGACGACACTGGCAGCGTCAAAATGGCGGAAAATGGTGAGAGATGAGTTATCGTTTTCCCCATCGCCGTCCCATAAAAGGTTTACATTGATAGGTAATGATTTTTCAACATGTTCTTTAATATATTCAGACTTCAATTTCAGATAGCTGCGTTCGCGTTTGGCGTAAGCTAGCCAATTGGTGGGGAGTGCATTACTTTGTGCTTCGGCGGGCAATAACAGGGTTGCTCGGGCTTTCTGCATAAATGCTTCGTCATATTCTGGTAATACCAAATCGGGATCTGCAAAAACTACCCAAAAGTGATCGTTGATGACATTTAACGCTATCTGGCCTCGACACACAGCCCCTTTTATAAATTGCATAATGCTGTACTGGGCTTCGTCTAACATGAATCTGTAGCGGCTCTGCGTGGGAATTTGAGCAAACGTTATAAAGGGATTTGAAGCCGTTTTGGGCTCGTAGCCAGGCAGTGAGGTGACATCATAGTCCTGTTCAAAAAACCAATTGTCCCATTTTTCCATCCTGGAATCGGATAAATGGAATGGCATGTGAAGTTTATCAACAATGGTTTCGCTCACCGGAACTACTCTGTAGTAAAAGGTTTCGGTTCCCGGTGCATCAAATGGTCGGCGAGCCGCAATAATGTCAGGTTCAGTACCAGGAGGTGTTCTGGATCTAATGAGCTTAAAGAATAAGTTGGGCTTTTCGTTGGCTGTCGCAGTAAAGTAGAGGTGCGCCAGAAAAAGATGTTCATACAGGTAACGCGCAACTAAGCGGCCTTTTAATGACGGGTTATTGAAATATTTCTCCCAGCGCTTGACTGCTTGTTGTTCATCTTCAGTCAATTGCAAATCAGTTCCTCTTTGCATACCAGAAAGTAGCCACTTGGAGAGGGTTTGATGTTCTTCCTGATTAAGTGCCGGTAATCCATAAGGCATGCCCCATAATGGGTTTTGTTTTGCATATTGCTGATAGTTTTTGGGGGTAGGGCAGCTCAGTGGGCGATTGATATCCAGGTTAAAGGATTCGGGGAGCTTTTTTGTATCAGGCAGTGGAGAGTGCTGTTTCTGTAACAGCATGTCCAACATCAAATTGTTGTCTTCACCTACCACCGAATAAAAACCCAGTTCTCGCCATTGCTGCATATCGGAGGCATCCTCGAAAAGACGCGTTGGGGTGGCTGCAGTGAGGCGTTCACCATCATATACGGGGAGGTGATGAGCACCCCGCATAATTCCCTCATAGCTGCCGAGTTTCAGTTGGCATGGTGCGTCGTAGCATCCATGACAAACAACACAGCGATTATCCAATATGGTTTTCACGCTGCTTTGATAGCTCAAACTCTGTTCTTGTGAGGGGTTATCACCCCGCACGGGGGCAGACCCAGCCTCTTGGGCAATACTGATAAAACCAAAAAAAAGCACCATCAAGGACGCAAAGGTTGCTTTACTCAGGCATGTTTTGACAATACTCATTACCAAGATATCTCTTGGCGATCACGCAAAAACTTGCCGTTTGGACAATCGCTTTCCAGCGTGCCTAACCAGACTATTGTGTCTGCGCCTTGCTCGGGGGTTCGCGGAGCGTCTTTCCCCCCCATTCTGGTATGCACCCAACCCGGGCATACGCTGTTGATTGTGACATTCTGACCACTTGCCGCTAGCTGTTTAGCGAGGTTTGCGGTGAGCGCATTCAAAGCTGCTTTGCTGACAGCATAGGGCAGTGGGCCCTCCATTCCCTCAGTAAATGAGCCCCATCCTGATGACACATTAATTATACGGCCAAAACCATTACGTAGCATTGCGGGTAACGCCTGCTTGATCAGGTTGTAGGGGCCATTTAAATGAATTTGCATTGATTCGGATAGTTCTTCTGTTGAAGCTTCTGTTCCTTGTTTTTGGTGTAATATTCCGGCGTTGTTAACCAGTACATCAATGTCCCCGTAAATAGCTGTCACTTTACTACAGCTCTCATCAATCGCTGCATGGCTTGATAAATCCAGTGTAATTGGATGGATGTCTCCCATTGTCTCGCCTGCTAAACTAGCTTTGGCCTGCTCTACATCTCGGCATGCTAATATGACTTTCATGCCTTTTTCAGCATATCCTTTTACCACTTCCAGCCCGATACCTCGATTACCTCCCGTTACTAATGCTGTTCGTGTCATCTGGTAGCTCCTTTGCCTTTTGGGTTGCTGTTAATGTTTTTCTATGTCGTCGGTCTATTTGTTACTCAACAAACAGTAAATCAGTTCATCTAGATTTATTATGGTTGATTGCAATCCAATTTGGCTAATTTAAGCTAAAACTTTATAAGATAGCCAAAACCAGGATGAATTATGGCAACTTCCATCAGTGAAGTATTGAGTTACGAGCTAGTTAACTTTTCAGGCAGCGTCATTGTCGTTTCGGACCTACTGTTGGTACTGGGTTTCGTCATTTTAGGGTGGCTGATGGCAAAATTAGGCGGGCGTTTCATTGCTAATCGTTTATTGGCGAGAAATGTGCGGCCGGACCTTGTACATTTAATCAGGCGAATTTTCACTATTGTTGTGCTTGTGCTCATTCTGCTATCTGTTTTGCAGTGGCTAAGCATCCCATTGACAGCATTTGCTTTTTTATCCGGGGCCGTTGCAATTGGTGTGGGGTTCGGGGCCCAGAATATAATTAATAATTTCATCAGTGGATGGATTTTGATGTGGGAAAGACCGATACGTATCGGTGATTTCCTCGAGGTTTCTGGGGATAAAGGAACGGTGGAATCAATCAATACCCGCTCTACACGTATTCGCCGGGTAGATGGTGTGCATTTGCTCATTCCCAATAGCCGGTTATTGGAAAATACTGTCACCAACTGGACATTGGTGGACAGGAACATCAGAACGTCGGTTCAGGTGGGCGTGATTTATGGTACTGATCCCAGGTTGGTGGAACGTTTGATAGGGGAGGCTGTTGAGCAGCACAAAGATATCTTGAATACTCCTCCGCCCATCATCGTTTTTGATGACTTCGGGGACAATGCTCTTAAGTTCGAGGTGTTTTTCTGGATAAATGCGTCAGTAGAACGAGATCTTCGCGCGATACGCAGTGATATCAGATATGTGCTCTGTGAGCTGTTTGATAAAAACAACGTGGTTTTTGCTTTCCCACAAAGAGATGTTCATGTCGATGGCCACATTAAAATACACCGGGAACCGTCGTGAGTGATCCAGCGACAATCTTGGTTATCATCGCAGGGCTCTCATTAACTGCCCAGTTGTTAGCGGTAAAACTGCGTATTCCCGCAATCTTGTTTCTATTGGCTGCTGGCATTTTGGCTGGACCTGCATTTCAAGTGCTAGATAGCGATGATCTGTTCGGGGATTTGTTGTTTCCGATTGTCTCTTTGTCTGTAGCGATTATTTTGTTCGAGGGGGCTTTGACACTTAATTTCAAAGAGCTCGGTAAGTTAGATCGCGTGGTGTTTAAGCTCTGCACAGTTGGAATACTGATATCCTGGTTGGTTGTCGCGCCAGTGGCTTGGTATTTATTGGATATTTCCTGGTCGTTGGCCTTTCTTTTTAGTGCCATCGTGACGGTCACCGGGCCGACAGTGATTATGCCACCTTTGAAATCGGTCAGGCCAAAGGCCAGTATTGCTAAAGTACTTCGCTGGGAGGGCATTCTCATTGACCCTTTAGGGGCAATATTGGCTGTATTGGTTTTTGAATTTATTATGATAAGCCAGCAACCATACAAGAATACCTTGCTTACCTTACTTACTACTTTTACTGCGGGATTGGTGTCGGGAATATGTTGTGGGGCTCTATTAAGCGAAGTGTTAAAAAGGCGTTTGCTGCCGAAGTTCCTGGTCAACTTCTTTGTGCTTATTGTAATACTATTGGCTTTCCAAATCGCCAATCAGTTTGCAGCAGAATCCGGTTTGATAACCGTAACTATCATGGGGGCCTGGTTGGCTAATCATCGCGGTGTGAACGTATCTGAAATAAAGGAATTTAAAGAGACTTTAACGGTTTTGTTAATTTCAGGTATGTTTATCATTCTTGCTGCGCGTGTAGATTTAATGGCTTTATACAGTATTGCTCCCGCTGCGATAATGATTGTGTCGGTAATGTGTTTGCTGGCGAGACCTCTTGTAGTCTTCATTTGCACTTTTGGTAGCAATCTCTCATGGCAAGAAAAAACACTCATTGCCTGGTTGGCTCCTCGCGGTATTGTTGCTGCGGCAATCAGCGCTCACTTTGCATTTAAACTAGAAAAGAGTGGCTATGAGCAGGTGGAAATACTATTGCCATTGGTATTTTTTGTCATCATCGCGACCGTCTCATTGCAAAGTCTTAGTGGTCTGAGACTGGCAAGTTGGTTAAAGGTGCGAGAGCCGAAAAAAAACGGGGTTGTGATTTTTGGCGTGGGACCATTCAGCACAGAACTTGCCAGAGCATTGCAAAAGAAAGATATTGACGTGTTACTTACGGATCCAAACCATCAAGCAATAGCTGCTGCCAAAATTCAAGGGTTTACAACCTACCTCGGGGATCCGAGTTCCAGGGCGGCTGAAGAGATCGTGGGAAGTGCGACTTATAGTCAGGCGCTAATTCTATCGCCCTACACAAACGCAAATTCATTCGCCACGCACTTTTTTCAAAAAGAGTACGGCAAAGAAATGGTTGCAGGCGTCTCTTCTGGGTATACTGGACAAAAGGATGTGGATAAAACTTACCGAGCTAGCCTCGGGGCATTTGGTGGGAAAACACTGGAGCAGCTGGATAAACTTGTCAATGATGGAGCTCGTATCATAGCTACTGAGCTCACGGATGAATACGATTTGACTGAGTACAAGCAAGACAATCTCAAACAACGACAACCCCTTATGGCAATCACTGACGATAAAAAGGTTATCGTTTTAAAAGAGAGCGAAATGCTAGATGAGTTATCTGCAAAGACTTTAATAAGCATCGAGTCTTAAATTAGCTTTCAGGTGGTGGTTTTCACCGGTTACTCGCTTTGTTCTATAGCACCATCCAGATTACTCAGGGCAATGGGTTTGGTGAGGATATCGTCAATAAGACCTTGGTTTTTAAGTTCTCGGGCCGAGTCTTCTATGTCACCAGTGACCATGATCGTGAGTAAGGGCTTTTTAGTAAGATGCCTGATGGCCAGGATTACTTCAGTGCCCAGTAGTCCCGGCATATTGTGGTCGGTGACCAACACATCGTATTCATCTTTTGCCTGTTGGAATATAGCCAAGGCCTCTTGGCCATTGGCTGCTTCGGTAACTGAAAAGCCTTTCATGGTTAGATAGGTGGAATAGATGTTGCGCAAGTTATCTTCATCTTCCACAAGCAAAATGCGCTGGTTGCTGACCATGGGCGAGCTTGGTTTGGCTGTGACGACTTCCTCGACTTGCAGCTGAGTAACTGGCAGGCGGATGGTGAAACGAGTTCCCTCTCCCTCGGTACTGTCGACAGAAATTGTGCCCTTTATTTTTTGCACTATACCGTGTACCACCGAAAGCCCCAATCCGGTGCCTTCGGTTTTTTTCTTGGTACTGAAGAAAGGCTCAAACAGCTTATCTTGGGCTTCCTGTGGAATACCACTGCCATCGTCCAAAACAGTCAAAACAAACTCTTGGTTTTCTTTTTTCAGAGTTAATTCAACTTTTGTTGCGCCAGCTTGCGAGGCATTCTTAACAAGGTTGATCAGAATTTGACTGATGGAAGATTCATCCGCCAGGATATTGCCCTCAGCTTCACATTGAAAGACAACTTCGCTTTTCTTTTTAAGTCCGGGGGTCAGCAATTCCAGGGTCTGTTCAATGTTTTCTACAATATCGATCACTTTCAGGTATTCGGTATCTGCTCTTGAGAACTGCAGAATCTGTCGCACCATACTGGCGCCTCGTTCCCCAGCTTCGATTATATGTGTTACACACTTCTGGGCATTGTTGCTGAGGTCGACACTCATTTTTAGTAGCTCTGAACTGCCACGAATGATGGCCAGAATGTTGTTAAAGTCATGGGCTATACCGCTGGCAAGCGTACCCATTGATTCCATTTTCTGGGCATTCTGTGAGCGCTGTTCAACTTCAATAATGGGGCGTAAATCTGTCAGGTTGAGCCATACTAATTCGGCTCCATCTTCAATTCGATGAGAACTGAAACGGTCAAATACCACCGGAATTTCACTGCCATCGATCGCAATAAGCCGTGCTGACATGGCGGGGTGAGTTTCATCGGTATGCACCATATATACAGCATCAATGGATTCACCGAGCAACTGGTTCTTGCTTTGATATTGCAGCATTTCCACACAGCTATTGTTGACGAAGTTTATTTTACCCGACGATTTCACATAATTAATAATGGCGTTTTGTGAATGGTCCGTAAAGGTATCAAAGGTATGGCGTATACGCGCTATCTGGGTGCGTTGCCGTTCAATCGCGGCTCTGTCGTTTTTAACCCTCCTTAAAACAGGGACTACAACAAACAGGATGCTGACGGAAATAATGGTAAGGGAGAGGATCAGCAGTTGCTGTAAAGCCGTTATTTGAAATTCCTGGTGTTGGCGCTGGGTTTCGCGCAAGGTATCTGCAACCTGACGCAAGTTATTGGACATATTGCGAATTGACGCTGAATTAAAGTCAGGGATTTGCTCTGGTTCTTCATCCTTTAAAACCGTGCGGGTGGTATTGATCAATAATTGCAGTTGCTTAACGGTTTCACTTTCAGAATTCAGCACATTATCGATGGGCTCAGCGAGTGGGGTACTTTGGAAATAATTGAGACTTTCGGAAATGCGAGAAAGGTGCTCAACCGCGTAGCGCTTGAGGTTCACTCGATGTCTCCCCGGCTCCGCACTGAGTAGCCCTTGCAGTGTCATTGTTAGTGATTTACTGCGTTCGCTTAGTTCATTGGCTATTGCGGCCTGCACCAGGTTGTGCTTTTGTTGCTCAATCAGGCGTTGTTGAATTGCAAAAGACAACAACAATACTGTGAGTACTGTGATGAGCGAAATAATCGAGCGTGTCTTAAAACCTGTAAGTGACAGTGCTTCCATCTTGCTGTCTGTTTTGATTCCTGAATGGACATCGTTTAAAGATAGCACAACTTCCTGTCGTGCCAATGGTATTGAGGTTTAGCCTTGTTTTACGCCACGGTAAAACAGTTGTGTACCCGCAAGAGATATCAGGCAATAGGCAGTAAAGAACCAAAAACCCAGGCCGACATTTGACAAGGTTTGCGAACTTAACTCAAACGTGATTTTGAACAGGCCCATGTTTATTTGCTCTGTGCTGGTGGTGCTGGCGTGATCAGTGGACAGTACTGCGAGAAAGATAGCCACTACAAATACGTCTGCCATAGACCATTTGCCAATGCTGGTAACAAAGCTCAGCAGTTTTTGTTTTGTCTCTTGTGAGCGAATAATGCGCGCTACAGTCACTAAGCTGGTTTTGAGCAGTGGCACCACCACAGAAAAGAATAAGATAAGAAAGCCAACAAGGTAACGCTGCTCATTCCACAGCTCAGTTACCGTCCCCAATATCGACAATTCTTTATCAATTAGCGCAGTTGAAAGCGCGGAACTGCCCAGGTCAGCCTGCATTTCCATATTCATGGAAAAAATCGGAAGCATAATACCGGGTACGAAAAGCCCCAGCGCTAAAATATTTAATATAAAGCCAATGTTTTGTTTCATATTGGGAAAAATAGTTGAAGTCGTCTTAGTTTATCGGCCTGCGCTGACGCCTGGCTGAATCAGCGCAGTATTGAAATAGTTATAACGATTTGTTTCGCATGTTTTTCCACATTTGATACCAAGTGGGCTCTTTGCCAAACAGGGTAATATTAGCGCGGAAGATGCGACTTGCGTAAAGCCTTACTAACCAGATCCCAGCTACCATGGCGATAAAAGACAGAGATATTTGCCAGAAAGGCACTTCCATCGAAGCCATCCGCATTGGCATAAACGAAATCGCAGTGAGAGGGATCATGGACAATATCGTTGCCACTTCACCTGCTGGGTCATCCAGCACCATAAAAACCAACATCACGGGCAGCATAGGCAATAACATTAATCCGGTTTTCCCTGAGTGATTGGGATCGTCGATAGTGGCAGAAAATCCCACAAAAACATAATTCCAGAACACGATACCTAAAATACAGAAAAGCACCATCATTGCTAGCGGCGAATCGGAGAGGCTTAAGTCAATCTCATTGCCCGGAGAAAAAATACTGACGGCGCTAAAAATCAGCACCATGATAATCAGAGTGGAAATCAAGCTTTTAATACTGGATAAGCAAAGCCCAATGGCTTTACCATCAATCCACTGTTGAAAGTTAATGCAGGTGAGTAATTGCTCTGTCACTCTGTGCTGTTTTTCCTGAGTTACCGACGTCATACACAAGGCAAAACTATTAAACACTGCGATAGCAGTCAGGATGGCAACAATACTACTCAACAGTTTGGCATCTTCTCCCACTTGTTGCTCGGCGCTATTGATCACCTCAAGGTCTAAAGGATTTTCTAACTTTTCGAGCTGTTCTTGTGACATGGCTAGTTCATGGAGCAATTGGCTGCGCTCGTAATCCTGCAACTCACTTTCCAGAGTTCGTCGCCAGCTGACTTCATTAGGAATAAGCAATTGATATTGAGAAGATTCTTGTGTTTTCAGCAATATACCTGCGAGTGACTCTTCAGCCATCAAACGCTGATACTCAACGACAGTCAGGTTATCCGGTAGGGTCGAGATGTTAAAACGGTCACTGAAGCTGAAGGGAACTTCACCCGCTACCGCTAATTCCACCTTTTGTTGCTGCGTCTGTTGCTGCCAATATTGCACGGCAAACAACGCACCGTAGAGGGCCAACATGACCAGGTAGCCGATGATTTCTTGCTTGAGTTTGAGGTTTTTTAAAAATTCCCAACGGGCCACAATCCATATTTTAGTCATCTTGATGTTCCTTCTCTGCATTACTGTCACTTAATGCATGCAAATAAATTTCATGTAATCCAGGCTGCTGCAATTGCAGGTTAGCCACGGGTAACATAGCCATTACTTGTTTTAACAGCGTCGGTATATGACAACCCCCCGACAACCGCAGTTGAATGTTGAACTGGTCAACGGGAGTTATTGCTAACACATCGGATAGCTGTTGTTGTGCTGTCGTTAATACCTCTTCGGCAGGACACTCTGCGAGTTCTAGGGACAAGGTGCTACCCAGCGTTGATGCGGCTCTGATTTGCTTCATGTCGCCATAAAGTACCGCTTTTCCTTTTGCCATCAGCAGTAACCTGTCTGCCAGTTTTTCCACCAGAGACATTTGATGGGCACTGAGTAGTATCGTCGTGCCTTGTTCTTTTAAGGTTGTTAGAAACTGAATCACTTTTTCCTGATTGACGGGGTCCAACCCGGAAAAGGGTTCATCCAAGATCACCAGCTCGGGGCGATGAATAATACTGCTCAGTAGCTGTATTTTTTGTTGATTACCCTTGGACAAGGCTTTTAAAGGTTCTTTTTGACGATCCAGCAGGTCAAATTCCTCTAACCAAAACTGAATTTGCTGTTCCGCGTCAGATTTCTTCATGCCTTTCAGCGCTGCAATGTAATGCAGTGTTTTGTGAATTGAGGTTTCCTGGTACAAGCCTCGCTCTTCAGGCAGGTAGCCAAATTGTTCGCTACTGAGCCTTGTGATTTGCTGTTCACCCTTGTTGATAAGAATCTCTCCTTTATCGACAGTAGTAAGACCCACCAACATGCGTAGCGTGGAAGATTTGCCAGCGCCGTTAGGACCTAAAATTGCGAAAATCTCACCACTTTTTATATCAAAGCTGAGATCATTGACGGCTTTGACCGTTTTATAGGTTTTACACAAATGGCGAATTTGAATATGCACAGGTGAACTCCTTGTCGTGCGGAACAGGTAAGCGTTAGATTTTCTGAAATCACTATTTGATGGGCATTACCCGGTTGCGGCCTAATCGCTTGGCCTCGTATAGTTGTTTGTCGGCAGTCTCAATCAACTTTCCGGCAGATTTACCTGGTTCAAATGCCGAAACGCCAAAGGAAGCGGTAATATCCCCGATCACCTTACCCGAAGACTTTTGGGTGATCTGTAACTTCTCGATGTTACGGCGCATGGTTTCTGCCAGGTGACAGGCCCGGTCCTGGTTGCTCATGGGCAAGATGATGGCAAACTCCTCACCACCAAAACGAAATGCCTGAGCACCATCTCGGCAAGCCTGTTGCAATTTTTTGGCGACGGCTTTGAGCACTAAATCACCCATTTGATGGCCATGGGTATCGTTAAACTTTTTGAAGTGATCAACATCTGCCAGAATCAGGGCCGCCTGACCACTGGCCACTGCTGTAGCGAATTCCGAGTCAAAATAGCGTCGATTGTTCAATCCTGTCAGGGCATCCACCAAGGCTTCTTTTTTACTGACTTCCAGTTTTTCTTTTAATTCGCTAATCTCTTTTTCGGCATTGGCCATCGCGGCGGAAAAGGTGAGGGTGCTGTTGCGAATTTTTTGCCCTTCTTTGACTAGAGAACGCACCATAGACATGGTTTTCTCCACTGAGAAGCCCTCACTTTCGACCTTTTGGAGGCCATCCAGACTCTTATCCATGACGCTTCTGAAGTCATTGGTCTCGTGTCGTGTATCTTTCACCGTTTGGCTGAATTCTGTAATCATGGCATCGATACTTTGCCGCAACTGCCAGGCACTGACTTCTTGCTTATCAGCAACGTGAGTGCGATACATATCTAATGCACGTGCTTCAGAAATGGTTTTAAAACTATCAATAGCCGAATCTACAGCTTGATTTAGCTCAGGAGACTGATTACTGGCGTAGGTATACCAGATAGCGTAATTAGTGGGATCGGCAGATATCTTGTGTTTGATCAGCAAAGGAACCGTTTGCTTGAGGATCTTAAAGGAATTTTCCAGGTCGTCTGATGACATAATTACGCGTTAAACCGAGTCGTAGGATTGTATAGATTATTTCTTCCAAACTCGGTTAACGCAAGGCTCAATCCTGATTTTCTGCTTCAATAGTGTTACCAAACCAGTCAAATTGCTGCTGCATCGAGACAACCGTGCCCACAATTATAAGGGTTGGAGGCTTCAATGTAGCCACATCGGGATTGCTTAAAATGGTCTGCAAGGTACCCGTTACTACTTGCTGATTTTGTAGGGTGGCTTGTTGTATCAGCGCAATGGGAGTATCACTGGCAAGACCGTGCTCCTGTAGTTTCTGGCAGATAATCGCAAGACCCGTGAGCCCCATATAAAAAACAATGGTTTGATTGGGCTGGGCCAGGCCACTCCAATTCAGGTTAATAGTATTGTCCTTCAGGTGACCAGTGGCGAATACGACTGATTGCGCGTGATCGCGATGCGTTAGCGGTATGCCTGCATAGCTTGCTGCGCCATTGGCAGCCGTGATACCCGGCACCACCTGAAACTCAATTCCTGACTCAACTAAGGTTTCTAACTCCTCTCCACCGCGACCGAAGATAAAGGGATCGCCGCCCTTCAGACGCACCACTCGCTGCCCTTGTTGCGCTTTCTCCACTAACAAGGCACTGATTTGCTCCTGCGGGATAGTGTGGTTACTCATAGCTTTGCCCACATAGATTTTTTCGGCGTCACGGCGCACCAAATCTAGTATTTGAGGTGATACTAAACGGTCGAATATTACCACGTCGGCTTTTTGCATTAAGCGCAAGGCACGAAAGGTTAATAGCTCAGGGTCGCCTGGGCCTGCGCCGATGAGATAAACTTGTCCCTTGGAAAAGTCATCATCTTTTGCGGCTGAGGCGAGTTTTTCCAGAAAAGGTGTTTCCGCTGCTTCTTGTTTGCCCTGTAAAACATTCTCAGCAACATCACTATCGAAGAACCACTCCCAGAAATAACGTCGTTGGGTTACTGTCGGTAGTTGACTTTTAACGGTTTCACGAAACTTTTCGGCAAAATCGCCGAGCAATCGAATGTTCTGCGGAATGATGGCTTCCAACTTTTGGCGCAAATAGCGTAGCAACACAGGGGCTACGCCGCCGCTACTCATGGCGATGGTGATATTACCGCGGTCCACTATTGAGGGGGTGATAAAATCGCAAAGGGGAGGGTTATCTACCACATTAACGATAATACCTTTGGCTTTCGCTTGTTGCTGTATTTCGGCATTGAGCTGTTCATCGTTGGTGGCAACAAATACTAAATTAGCCTTGTCCAGATGCTCAGTTTCAAAGGGACTAATGGTAAGCGTAATTTTCCCTTGCTCCGCTAGCAAGGCTACTGTGTCCGATATATCCGGAGCCACAACACTGACGTTAGCTTCGGTTTTTAACAACAACTCTATTTTGCGCGCGGCAACTTCCCCGGCACCCACAACCAGAGCGTTAACATTTTGTGTATCGTAAAATAAGGGGAAGTAGCGCATATGCTTAAACCAATAATCAATCTGGAGAGATTCTGCCAGATTTATCTATAACCAATAAATCATTAATTGGTTATAGATATAATCATTGGTTATTTGAGGTTAGTCTTTTTTATGGCGCGGGCGAGATGACTTTTCCGGACGGTCTTGCCATTCGGTTAGATCTAGCTTTTGTCCGGCCACCCGCGTTTTCTTCAGAATATTGCGGATTTCACTCGGCATACCTTTAGGCAAATCAACCGTGGTGAAGTTATCGTAAATATTGATAGCGCCGATAAATTCACTGTCCAGACCCGCTTCATTGGCAATTGCGCCGACAATGCTGCCCGGGCGAACGTCGTGCTTGCGACCCACCATGATCTTATAGCGCTGCATGTTAGCGTCGGGTTTGTTGTCGCGTCGATTGCGACCTTTGCCATCACGACCGCCATCTCTGCCGCGATCACGTCCACCTTCGCGATTGCGGTCGCGACGATCACTCCTATCCCCCCGATCAGGAACATTAATCTCTGGTACATCTGCTTCAGACAAGAAAATTTGCTCTCCACCTTGGGCAAGGCTGGCAAATGCCGCCAGTAATGCTTCCGGGCTAGATTCTGTTTCTTGCTGGATCTGTTCTATGACCTCACCCCAGGCGTCAAGGTTAGTATCATCTAATGCTTCAACGACACGAGCTTTAAAACGGCTCAGGCGCGACTCGTTTAGCTCGCTCACATTAGGAATTGGCAGCGGCGAAATGTTCTGCTTTGTGGCCTTTTCAATCGACTTAAGCATACGCATCTCGCGCGGTGAAATAAACAGAATTGCTTCACCTTCGCGTCCAGCGCGGCCGGTGCGGCCAATGCGGTGCACGTAGCTTTCGGTATCGTAAGGGATGTCAAAGTTGATAACATGGCTGACGCGATCAACGTCCAGGCCTCGAGCCACAACATCGGTGGCTACCAGGATATCAATTTGTCCTTGCTTTAATCTGTCGACAGTGCGCTCACGAGATTTTTGTTGAATATCACCATTTAACGGCTCGACATCATAACCACGGGCAGCAAGTTTATCAGCTAACTCAGTTGTAGCGGTTTTAGTGCGTACGAAAATGATTACGCCATCAAACTCTTCCACTTCCAAAACGCGGGTTAAGGCTTCCAGCTTGTTGTTGGGAGATACCTTACAGAAGCGTTGACGGATTTTTTCCGCGGTGCTGGTTTTGGCTGCAATTTTTACGGTTTTAGGATTATCTAAAAACTTGTCTGCAATCTTGCGAATTTGCGGCGGCATAGTTGCGGAAAACAGGGCAATTTGACGCTCTTCTGGCACTTGCTCCATTACCCATTCAACATCGTCGATAAAGCCCATGCGCAACATTTCGTCAGCTTCATCCAAAACCAACATGCTGACATTATCCAGCTTTAAGGTTTTGCGTTTGATGTGATCGATTACTCGCCCGGGTGTACCAACAACGATTTGTACGCCGCGTTTAAGCTGGCGAAGTTGATGATCATAAGAAGAACCACCGTAAATGGGCAAAATGCGAATGCGGTCACTGAACGCTGCATAGGCCTGGAATGCTTCAGCAACTTGAATGGCCAGCTCACGGGTAGGCGCAAGCACTACTAATTGTGGTGAATTTATTTCTGGGTTGACCTTGGCCAACATCGGTAAGGCAAACGCGGCGGTTTTACCTGTACCCGTTTGTGCCTGACCAATCAGGTCATGGCCTTCGGCAAGCAACGGAATTGCTTCTGCTTGAATCGGGGAGGGGGTTTCATAGCCGATTTTGTCCAGTGCATCCAGCACTTGCTGGGGTAATTTTAGGTCACTGAACTTGATGGTATTGGATGTCATGTATAAGAATTTCCGGTAATGCGCGCCGGGAGGCGCAAAAATAAGCGTGATTTACGTTTTTCAGGGTTAAGAGAGCAATTGTAATTCAAATGCTCTCTTGGGGCCAATTTATTGTGCTTTATTTTTAAACAATTTAGTCAATCGCAAGTTAGCTCTTACCTTGCTGCTGCAAAATTTGTTCAAGCTGAGTTTGCACAGCGGTTAATTTGGCATCGAGATCTTTGATGGTGGGCTCGTGATTGGCTTCTCGTTCGGCCTTCAGTACCTTAGCATGCTCTTGCTCCATGACATTAACAACGATACCGATGACCATGTTCAAAAAGGCAAAAGCAGTGAAAAAGATGAAACTGATATAAAAAATCCAACTAAGTGGGTAATACTCCATGGTTTCGTACATAACATCAGTCCAATCTTCGAACGTCATAACCCGGAATAAGGTCAGCAGGGAAATAGCGATATCTCCCCATAATTCCGGATTGATATTGTAAAATAAAGTGCTGCCCACCGCTGCGTAGATATAAAAAATAATGAACATTAGCAGCATCACGTAGCCTAGTTGTGGCAAGGCTTTGATTAGACTGGTGAGCAATATGCGCAATTCAGGGATAAACGACACCATACGCAATACCCTGAAAACCCTGACCAGGCGGGCGATAACGGCGGCTTCTGAGTTTTCGATGGGGATCAAGCTGATCAACACAATTGTAGTGTCAAATATATTCCAGAAGTCTTTGAAAAAATTTCGTTTTTTGGTTTCAGCTAAAAAGCGAATGCTGATTTCCACCAGGAAAAATCCGGTAATAAACCAGTCTAAAAAGAAGGTGATTTGGTTAAAAGGGTCGGGAAGCTTGTAGGTTTTTGCACCCACTAACAGGGCAGAAAAAATAATCACCGAAATAACAAATAATTCGAATATTTTATTAGAGCGAATGCGCAAAAAAATGTTCTGAACTTCACGAATTTGCATGGTTAAAAAGTACCTACCGAAAAAATGCGCATAGCATAGGGGTTTGCTCCGGTCTGTCAAACGAAATCACATCTCTGTTAAGCGCTGTTTACAATTGCGATTTGTGCTACTTTTGAAATAAGCTGCTTAAGCACACAATTGCATTACAATATCGCTAACTAATTTCTGGAAGCACACAATTGGAACAGGTTCTCTTTGTCTTTACTTCGCTACTCGCCATGATCAATCCAATTGCTGCGATCCCGGTTTATATCAGTCTTACGCAAGCGTTGAGTCTTAAGACCCGACGCAAGGTGATCCTGCTCTCTACTGCCGCTGCCTTCTCGGCCATGGTTATTTTTGCTCTGGCTGGCCAGGCAATTTTTAGTTTCTTTAGCATTCATGTCAGCTCTCTACGGGTCGTTGGTGGGGTTTTGTTCTTCGTGATGGGCTATGAAATGTTGCGCGGCAGAACTGTGCCCAAAAAACTGCCAGAAGAAAGTGACGACAACTACGGTAAAGATATCGCAGTAACCCCGCTTGGTATTCCCATGATTTGTGGACCAGGGGCCATTACGATGGTTACGTTGTTTATGCAAGAAGCCACCAGTGCGATGCAACAGGTGAATGTAGTACTGGGTATTTTAGGAGCCTGCCTGGCCACGGCACTGGTGTTTACTATTGGTGAGAGCGTACTCAGGGTTTTAGGAAAAACCGGAGCGAATGTCATGATGCGCTTAATGGGACTTATCATGATGCTCATTGCTGTAGAGTTTTTCTTTGCCGGCATACTGTATTACGTAAAAACTATCGGTGCTGCTCTGTGAAATATGCGTGGATGTAGGATATCTCCTACAGGCTTTTCAGTCATGTCTACTCGTGCGAATTTAAAAATAATCTAAACTCTATAACTGATCAGATGTGTGAACTTTGGTAGTTAAAAAAGAGCAATGCAAAACAACGGCAACCTAAAATCTTTGCAGGAAAAACTGCGTCATTTAATGGGGACTTTACAGCAAAAGCCCGGTGACATGGGCGACGTACGTAGACTCACAAAACAGCTGCAACAGGTAGTGAGCGATGTAGATCAGCTTAAACAGCGATTGAGCGCCGATAACTAAACCCGTATTTTGTGTTCTATTTCTCAATTTCCTCGTTTTCCTGAAGTAAACTCTGCAAGGAATTTTGGTTTCTGTCGATAAGTACTACAACAGTAGAGTGATTACGGAGTAACCATGAAAATGACTCATCAGGAACAATTCCAAATTAAGGCGTTACAATTGTTTGGCGAATTGGATGGTGCTCATCGCAATAGACAAGATGGTGCGCTTCTGGCTCAGCGCTTTCAGAAAATGGTTGAAGATTTCAAGCTGGTTCAGCAGCAACACGAGACAATTTAACGCGCAATTACTCACTGCTTAGTGGCCTATGATTGCAGCAAATTAGTGAAACACTTCACCAAAGTGGGAAAACTAAATTGGTGACTCATTAGGATTACATATAATCGTCAGAAATGTCTTACACAAGATTAAGTGTCGTGCCAACGCATTAGCACTAACAGAGACATAAAATAACAGAAATACGCATCCCAACCATGATGAACAGGAAGAGCACCGTGACACCGCAAATGTTATTGGAAGAGTTACAGCAGAAAATTGGTAAAATCGCAGTTAATCTGAACAATATGCCAAAAGGCGAAGAGCAAGTGGCTAACATCAGTCATTCGCTGGAAGATGTGATTATCGATCTGGAATGTGTTCGCGATTACATCAAGGTGCGTGGTTAATAACAACTGCACTCACCTCAAAAAAAAAGGATGGCCATTGCCATCCTTTTTTGTATCCAAGCGTTGCTTAACTTTGGGTTAAGCCACTGTTGATGTCTGCGACATCCTGCTCCGACAAGGTACCCGCCGCTTGTTTCAGGCTGAGAATACTGGTGATATAGCCATAACGCGCGCCTGCCAGGTTTCGTTTGGCGTCGTACAGGTTTCGAGTACTTTGTAATACGTCAACGATGGTACGAGTGCCCACTTCAAAACCCGCCTCTGTGGCTTTCAGTGCGCTTTCTGCCGATACAACCGCTTGGTTTAACGCCTTAATACGAGAGATTGCTGCAGTCACGTCAAAGTAGTTAGAGCGCACACTGCGCACCACAGAACGATATATTCGCTCACGCTCTTCGCTGGTGGCAACAAAGCTGTAACGGGCAGAATCAACAGCAGCACTCACGCCACCACCTTGGTAAAGCGGGATAGTGACGCCTAATTCAATATAGCTGGTATCAAAACGGTCGGTTGATTCACTGATACTGGCATCCGATGATTGACCTTCCGTATCATTAGAATTGTATTGACCTCTCAGTGCTACGGTTGGATAGTGTCCATTCTTGGCAATTTCGATATCTTCTTTGGCAATATCAACGCTAAGTTTAGAGGCTAATAGTTGCAAGTTGCGATCTTCTGCTTGACTCACCCAGGCATTGATATCGCTTGGTGCAGGCATGCTGGCACTGAAAGTTTGGGTATTGAGCACATCGATATCGGGATGGTAATTTCCCGTGATTTCACGCAAAGCTTCTAGCGTGATCTCGACGTTATTTTGTGCGCTGATTTCGCTGGCTACGGCGGTATCAAACTGCGCCTGTGCTTCATGCACGTCGGTGATGGCCGTTAAACCCACTTCAAAACGCTGTTTGGTTTGCTCTAGCTGACGCTCGATGGCGCGCTTTTCTGCTTTGGCAAATTCCAAATCGTCTTGTGCTTGCAACACATTAAAATATGCGGTGACAGTGCGCACAATCAGATCTTGTTTAGCAAATCCATAGTTGGCGTCTGCCTGAGAGGCCTGAAGTTCAGCTCTGTCCAAATTTTTCCAATTAGAATAATCCCAAACAGACTGACTAAATCTTACGGTAATATCATTGGTATTTCTGTGAGTATCGCCATTGGTGCGGGAAGCGTCCAGAGCAAGCTCAATTTGCGGTAACAGACGAGCCTGATTTTGTGTGATACCGGCGTATGCTACGTCTTTGTTTGCCTGTGATTGCAGAGTTGCTGGATCGTTCTGTAAAGCCTGTTGATAGACCTGAAGCAAGTTTTCTGCTGCTGCCGTACCAACCAGTCCAAAACCCATCACGATGGACAAGAGTGTTTTTTTCATGTGCATTCCTAGTGTATTGTGCAGCTAATTGTCACTGCAAGCTTAGTCCAATTCCCGTTTATCGGAGCTATCTGTCACCTAATTTTTTAACAGACAGGTAAAGCAACCCCTATTATTTTTATGCTGCGCAGTTTACTGAAAGCCGAGGCAATCCCCAAATGCTTTGCAGTAACAGTCATTAAGCAAGTGTAACAGAATATTTTTGCCTGTAACCTTTATGACCGTGATAGTCTGTTCAGAGCTTTAACCGCAACACTCACCTGATAGAAGGAGCCATTGTGTCCAACTGGCATCGTTTTACTGATTCTGATGTAGAGATTGAACAACAAGAACCTAAATTTGAAGGTTTTTTTACCGTTTTCAACTATAAACTTCGGCATAAGTTATTCGCTGGTGGCTGGAGTGGCTGGATTTCTCGTGAAGTTCTAGACAGAGGTCATGCCGTTGCTATGTTGCCCTATGACCCTGTTCGGCAGGAATTCGTCATGATTGAGCAGTTTCGGGTAGGGGCTGTACCTACTTCCAATAAGCCTTGGTTGCTGGAAATTGTGGCCGGCATGATTGACGAGGGAGAAACTCGTGAAGCGGTTGCACTGAGAGAAGCACAGGAAGAGGCCGGACTCGAAGTTAAAAGCTTGATAGAATTGACAGATTATTTACCCAGTCCGGGCGGTGCCACAGAGCGTTTGTACCTTTATTTGGGCATTGTAGATGCCCAAGAGGCTCACGGTATTCACGGCCTGGACCATGAAAACGAAGACATACTAGTGCATCGCATTCCTGAAGCACAAGTATGGGAGCTTTTAAAGCTGGGAGAGTTTGACAATTCCGCCACCATTATTGCGCTGCAATGGTTCTTCTTACACAAACAAGAACTATTGGAAAAAGTAGCGGCAAATAAGGTATAACAATAGCTCTATCTGATAAGCATATTTAAGGAAAACGAATAATAGATGGCAACCCACGCGCAGCCAAATAAGAAATACTTCCCTAACCTCAAAGGGTTACATACTCTTTGTGAGGTGAATTACGCGCGTTTGCTAAAGTTATTACCGGATTGTGATACTGAAAGCCTTAGTTATGAATTTGGGGATGGTGACAACCTGAATTATCAGATTTCTATTATTGAAGCCAGCCGTTATACCAGCACGTTGGATGTACGGCAGTTAAATGAAGCCTTACCGGGCTGGATGAAACCAACGATGAAAGTGCGTTTGTATCACGACGCCCGCATGGCAGAAGTGCTAAGTAGCCAGAATGTATCAGCGATACAACCTAGCTACCCTTATCCCAATAAAAACATGCATCAGAAGAATGAAAAAGAAATGACCAATCTGTTTTTGGCTGAGTGGTTGGTGTTTTGTTTAAAGCAACAGGCTAATGCTCCTGTTTAATGTCTTTCGCTATTGTTCAAATACATTAAGGAATTCCATTGAAAAAGGTGCTCATTTATTTGCATGGCTTCTTGAGTTCTCCCGCCTCTGTAAAAGCACAGGCAACCCTGGCTTACTGGCAGCAACATCACCACGATATTGAGTTTGTATGTCCACAACTGCCTTGTTATCCCGACGACGCTAAAAACCTGTTGGATGGTTTAGCGCAAAAATATCAAGACGCGCACGTGGGCTATGTCGGTAGTTCACTTGGCGGTTTTTTAAGTACTTACATGTCGGATAATTATGGCGGCAAAGCGGTACTGATTAATCCGGCGGCCAAGCCCCATGAGGTACTCGAGGAGTATCTCGGAGAGCACGTTCACCCCTTCACACAAGAGCGCTTTGTATTGAAACCGGAACACATGCAGCAGCTCGAACAGATGTACCAGCCCGTTCCTGTCGATCACGCGCAGTTTTGGGTGTTATTGCAAACAGAAGATGAAACCCTGGACTACCGAGACGCTGAACAAAAATATCAGAGAAGCAAATTAACCATTGAGCAGGGCGGTGATCACGCGTTTCAAGGATACGAGCGATTTTTACCTGATATTTTCCGTTTTTTGTTTGATTAAAGATTGCTAGTATCTTTGAATGAGTTTGAAAGACCCAATGGTCTGCTTGAATGCCGTATGTCGGCATCGTGTATTTTCAATAAAATAACCATAAGAAAGAAGTATCCGCATGTCAGAACAATATAATGCTGAAGCCATTGAAGTCCTAAATGGATTGGAGCCTGTGCAACGCCGCCCCGGCATGTACACAGATACGACCCGGCCCAACCATCTCGGCCAGGAAGTTATCGACAACAGTGTCGATGAAGCATTGGCAGGACACGCTGATAGTATCAAAGTGATTTTGCATGAAGATCAGTCTTTAGAAGTGATAGACGATGGTCGTGGTATGCCGGTGGATATTCATCCCGAAGAGGGCATATCCGGGGTTGAACTGATCATGACCAAACTGCACGCCGGTGGTAAGTTTTCTAATAAGAACTACCAGTTTTCAGGGGGGCTGCACGGCGTAGGTATCTCTGTGGTAAATGCCTTATCAACCCGAGTAGAGGTGAATGTTCGCCGTGATGGCAACGTTTTTGCCATTGCTTTTGAAAACGGCAATAAAGTTGAAGAACTGGAAATTATCGATACCTGTGGCAAGCGCAATACTGGGACGCGGGTGCGCTTCTGGCCGGATGCTTCCTATTTTGATTCTGCCAAGTTTTCCGTGAGCAAAATGTGCCATATTTTGCGAGCTAAGGCGGTATTGTGTCCTGGCCTTAAAATTCGCTTTGACAATAAAATCACCAAAGAAACCACCGAATGGCAATATCAGGACGGTTTGCGCGATTATCTGATGCAATCCGCCAAAGACTATATCAGTCTACCAGAAGATGAGCCCTTTGTAGGCCAGTTTTCGGGCAATAACGAGGCCGCTGACTGGGCTGTGATCTGGCTACCTGAAGGGGGCGAGATTGTTAATGAGAGCTACGTTAACCTGATCCCAACTGCCCAAGGCGGTACTCACGTTAATGGCTTGCGTCAGGGGTTGTTGGAAGCAATGCGCGAGTTTTGTGAATTTCGCAACCTGCTGCCTCGCGGCGTTAAACTCACCCCTGAAGATATTTGGGATAAGTGCAGTTACATTCTCTCCACGAAAATGCAGGATCCGCAATTTGCGGGACAAACCAAAGAAAGGTTGTCGTCTCGCCAGGCATCTGCCTTTGTTTCAGGCGTGGTAAAAGATGCTTTTTCTTTGTGGCTCAACACGCATACCGATGTTGCTGAAACCTTATCTGAATTTTTTATTGCCAATGCTCAGCGCCGCCTGCGTCAAAGCAAAAAAGTCGCGCGCAAGAAAGTAACATCTGGCCCGGCATTGCCCGGCAAATTAACCGACTGTACCACTCAAGATACCAGTCGCTCGGAGCTCTTCCTGGTGGAAGGAGATTCTGCGGGTGGTTCTGCGAAGCAGGCGAGAGACAAGGAATTTCAGGCGGTGATGCCGCTGCGAGGCAAAATCCTCAATAGCTGGGAGGTGGACTCATCTCAGGTATTAGCTTCGCAGGAAATTCACGATATTTCCGTTGCCTTGGGTATTGACCCAGATAGTGAAGACATTTCCGGTTTGCGTTACGACAAGGTGTGCATCCTGGCCGATGCCGACTCTGATGGTTTGCACATCGCAACCTTGTTGTGTGCCTTGTTTGTAAAACACTTCCGAGCGCTAGTTAACGCCGGTCATGTTTATGTGGCCATGCCGCCACTATATCGTATCGATGTGGGCAAAGAAGTGTTTTATGCCTTGGACGAAGGCGAAAAAGAAGGCGTTCTGGATCGCATTCAGGCTGAAAAGAAAAAAGGCAAAGTGAATGTGCAGCGCTTTAAAGGTTTGGGTGAAATGAACCCAATTCAGTTACGTGAGACCACCATGGATCCCAATACTCGTCGCCTCGTTCAGCTTACCGTTGATGATGCCCAGCAAATGTTGGAATTAATGGATATGCTACTGGCTAAAAAGCGTTCCTCAGAACGTAAAGACTGGCTGGAAGATAAGGGCAATCTGGCGGTAGTTTAGTTGTTTTATATCAACCCAGGCACTTACATCCAAATCGGTTAGCGCCCAGGAGTGTAAAGTCCTTAGCTGATATGCAACAAGCCGAAACTGCGTTTCGGCTTTTTATTATGTAAACTTTCCTTTCAATTAATATCTGATTGTGTTTCAGATATTTTCGAAGTTTGTTGTGTTTGAGTTTTTTTGGGCCAAAGTCTATTTTGGTGGATTAGTTGTTGAATCAAAAGACTATTTTTTTGATTGTCCGAGAGTCGCCGCATTTTTCAGGAACTCTTCTATACTTAACTTCATTCATCATAAGAATGCTCCACCAAGAGTACGCATGGCTAAAAAAATCCTGGTGATCACCGACAAGCACGAGCGTGAGAACTGCTCGTTAAACAAAGCGCACGAGGTTGCTGCGCCGCTTGGCGAAGACATAGAAGTAATACGTTTTATCAAGGAAGAGGATCAGCACGACGATGCAACCCTGAAAACCTCTGACAATGAACTTCGCACAACCCTAAGTCAGATTTTCAAAGATTACCCGCAAAAAGACAGTATCAAAAGCAAGGTTGTTGTCACTGACAATGTGGCCCAGTGGGTGACAGAGTATTGTAAGTCGGAGAACTTCGATTTAATTATCAAAACTGGTCATCGCTCTGAATCTTTGTTTCACACGCCATGCGATTGGGAATTGATCCGCAATGTTTCGGTGCCTGTTCTTATTTCTCATCATCGCAGTTGGAAAAGCAATCACGCCTTGATGGCAGCCATTGATCCGACCTCTAGTGACAAAGCCCACATCGAATTAAATCATGCTATTCTGAACTGGACAAAAAAGTGGGCAACGACCTTCGATTGCACAGTGCATGTGCTGTATTGCCTGGAGGTTTCCAGTATTAAACAAGATCTGGATTTGGTGGATATCAAGCGTTATGAGCAGAAACACCGGGCCGAAGCTGAACAAAAAGTGGCAGACTTACTGGCTGAATTTGACATGCCAGAGGTACAGATTCACGTTGTAGCAGGAGAGCCTGCCAAAGTGATATCCCACTGCGCCAATGAGATCCGAGCTGAAATGGTGATCATGGGCAGTATGGGGCGCAAAGGTTTGTCTGGACTGCTGTTTGGTAATACCGCAGAGAAAGTAATGCATCACTTGAGAACGGATTCGCTTGTTATTGAAGCGAAAAAGTAATAAAAAATAATAATATAACTTCGTCAGTGGATTACTGAAAAGGAGGGAACGTGCGACATACACTGAGCTTTACTGTGACCCTGATGGTATTTTGGTTACTGTTATCCGGTCATATTACATCGTTGATGTTAAGCCTTGAGGTTATCTCTGTTGTCTCGGTGATTCTCCTGGTTCATCGTCTGGGTATGTTCGATCAGGAAACTCACCCTACAAACCTGATCCTCAAGCTTCCCAAATTTTTGAGCTGGTTAATTGCCGACCTGATAATGTCCAATCTGCAGGTGGTGAAGCTCATTTGGCAACCCAAACCACAACTTTCTCCTGCTTTATTAACCGTTAACATGCATCAACCCGGTGATATGGAGCGGGTGATTTACGCCAACTCGATTACCGTTACGCCAGGTACTTTAACTGTCGATTTGCAGAATGACACCATCACTGTTCACACTTTAACTGAAGATATGAGTACTACGATCCGTTCCGGGGAAAGGGATCACAAAGTGAAAGGATTTTTAAGCTGATGTTTACTGCTGCTTCAATCGCTATTCTGGTAACCATGTTTTTGGCTCTGCTCCGGGCAGTGTTGGGACCTTCTTTGTACGACCGTATTCTGGCGGTCAACATGTTTGGTACAAAAACCGTTTTGTTTATTGCTGTGGTGGGCTTTTTGATGGGCCGGCCCGAGTTTCTGGATATTGCCTTGGTGTATGCTCTTATGAACTTTATCAGTGTGATCGCCATTTTACGCTTTTTTGAGTACGACACACGAGGAGAAACCAATCATGACAGGTGAAATGGTGATTGATATTCTCAGTGGAATTCTGCTGGTGGCGGGCAGCTTCTTTTGCTTTTCCGGAGCCGTGGGCTTATTTCGATTTCCTGATTTTTTTACCCGCATGCATGCCGCCAGTGTTACCGACACCTTGGGGGCGGGAATGGTTTTATTTGGCTTGATGCTGCAAGCTGGATTCACTCTGATAACAGTTAAATTATTGTTTATCTTTGCTTTCTTGTTACTGACGGGACCAGCTGCCAGCCACGCGATGGCTAAATCAGCCATTCACAGCGGGCACTTGCCCAAAGGAAAGCATTACGCGTGCGATATGCCCGATCATGTTAACGATACTGAGAATTCTGGAGGTGCAGAATCGAAACGCTAATCCACATTTTTCTGTTACTTTTCTTACTGCTCACAGCATTAACCATTATTGCGCTTAAGGATTTGTTTGCTGTTGCCATGTTAAGTGGCATTTATGGCTTATTGTCTGCAAGCCTGTTCGTGGTTTTAGACGCCGTGGATGTTGCGTTTACGGAAGCGGCAGTGGGAGCGGGAATTTCAACCATTTTAATGCTCACCACGCTGGCGATTACCGGTCGCTACGAATTGTCAAAACCGAAACTCAGAACCCGCGTGGGCCTGGTACTGGTGACTGTCATTGGCGTATTACTGATTTATGGCACCTTAGGGATGCCACATTTTGGTGGTACAGACAACCCTGCCAATGGTCATGTGGCTGCCTGGTATATTGCTAATACCTCTGAGCAGATTGGCATTCCAAACTATGTTACCGCTGTTTTAGCCAGCTATCGCGGTTTTGATACCTTTGGCGAACTCGTGGTGGTATTTACTGCAGGTATCGGTGTATTAGCGCTTTTACCGCACACGCCAGGTAACTTCGAAGTAGACGATCATCAGCCCATGAAGCAGCACTTGATTCTGCGCATTATTTCTAAATTGCTGATCCCCTTCATTTTACTATTTGCCTTATACGTGCAATTTCACGGGGACTTTGGCCCAGGCGGTGGTTTCCAGGCCGGTGTAATTTTTGCCGCGGCGATTATCCTGTACAGCATGATCTTTGGGTTGGCAAAAACCATGTCGGTTATTAATTTTGCTGTAGTGCGGTTTTGCGCGGCACTAGGTGTTCTGTTGTACGGCGCAGTGGGTATTGTCTCCATGCTCAAAGGCGATGTGTTCCTGAATTATTCTGCTTTGGCAGAAGATACGCTGGCGGGGCAGCACATTGGTATCATTTTAATTGAGCTGGGTGTGGGTATCACCGTTGCAGCCGTCATGATATGCGTCTTCTTCACCTTCTCTGGAAGTGTGGATATGTCTGATAAACCCGGTGAAAAACGGGCAATGCAAGATAACATGGAGCAGTAGTTGCAATGACATTTGACTCTGATTTTTTGCAAATGTTTTATGGGCTATTCAATTATTGGATAGTGGTAGCGTTGATGATGTGCGGTTTGTATGTGGTGATCACCGACGGCAATCTGATTAAGAAAGTGGTTGGGCTCACTATCCTGCAAACCTCGGTGTTTATTCTCTACATTAGTATGGCGAATATTGCCGGAGCAACCGCTCCGATTGAGGTACCTGAGGGAGCTGTATATTCTAATCCGCTTCCACATGTGCTTATTCTCACCGCAATCGTCGTGAGTATTTCTACCACGGCATTGGCCCTGGCGCTGATTGTTCGAATAAAGCGGGCCTATCACACAGTGGAAGAGGATGTTATTCAGCGCTGGGATGTGAAGAAATATCGCAATGAAAAACGCGGTAGGGGGCATCATGAATAGCGTGCACTTACCCATCTTGCAGGTGCTTGTGCCTTTATTGGCTGCGCCTCTGTGTCTGTTAATTAATCACAAGAAGCTGAACTGGATATTCACCCTACTGGTCAGTGGCTTTTCCTTCTTTGTGGCAGTGCAACTGTTAATGACGGTGAGCAATTCTGGTCCCTTGTCTTATCACCTCGGTGGTTGGTTACCGCCGTACGGCATAGAAATTCACATAGATCAGCTCAACGCCTTTGTAGCCATGATCATCACTGCTATCAGCACACTGGTATTATTGTCTGCCTACACCAGCCTGGAAGACAAAAACGACATAACCCAAGGCGTCAATACCTACTTTTATGTGGCTTATTTATTGTGTTTTGCTGGACTGCTGGGCATCCTGGTAACTGGCGATGCCTTTAACTTGTTCGTATTCCTGGAAATCTCATCGCTGGCCTCTTATGTGCTGATCGCATTGGGTAAAGACAAGCGCGCTTTATGGGCTTCCTTCCAATACCTGGTGATGGGGACCATAGGTGCCACCTTTATTTTGATTGGTATCGGCCTGCTTTACATGAAAACCGGCACGTTGAATATGGCCGATCTAGCCGCGCGATTACCCGAGATGGCGGATACCCGAACGGTATTTGTCGCCTTTTGCTTCTTTATTGTAGGGGTCTGTTTAAAGATGGCGGTATTCCCGCTGCATATGTGGCTACCTAATGCTTATGCCTTTGCACCGACAGTTGTTACGGCCTTTTTAGCGGCTTCGGCTACTAAAGTGGCGCTTTATGTTGTGGTGCGGTTCGTCTTTGTGGTGTTTGGCGTAGAGTTCTCCTTCACTATCGTGCCCTTACAAGCCGTATTTGTAACCTTAGGAGCACTCGGAGTGATAGTCGCATCGCTGGTGGCTATCAATCAGAAAAACATCAAGCGCATGTTGGCCTATTCCAGTGTCGCACAAATCGGATACATGGTACTGGGTTTAAGCATCGGTACGGCAACCGGGCTTATGGCCAGTTTACTGCATCTGTTTAACCATGCCTTGATGAAAGGCGCATTGTTTCTCGCCTTGGGCGCGATTTTTTACCGTGTCGGCGGTGTGAGTCTTAAACATCTGCAAGGCATTGGTAAAGAGATGCCCTTAACCATGGCCGCATTTGTTATCGGTGGCTTGAGCATCATCGGTATGCCCTTAACCGTAGGCTTTGTCAGTAAGTGGTATTTATTGCAGGCAGCCCTGGAACAAAGCTGGTACATGGTGTCGCTGATCATCCTGTTGGGCTCACTACTTTCTGTAATCTACATCTGGAAGGTGGTAGAAGCTGCTTATTTCAAACCCGCATTGGCGGATCGTAAACCTGTGACTGAGGCGCCTTTGAGTTTACTCATTCCCATCTGGATTTTGGTACTGGCTAATCTTTATTTCGGTATCGATACCAATCTTTCCGTAACCACAACAGAGCAGGTAGCGCAGCAGCTTCTGCAAGGTGGTAAGCCATGAGTACCACAAACTTATTGCTCACCACATTTGCCTTGCCGCTGATACTGATAGCGTTAATATTGCTGTTTCGCAAACAGCCCAATCTGCGGGAAGCCGCCAGCATTGGCGTTGGGATATTGGTGTTTGTTTGTAATCTGATGTTGTTACAACATTGGTTAACAACAGAAGAAATATCTTTCACTCTGTTTACCTTGTTTCCAGGTGTCACTATCGCCTTTGACATAGAGCCGCTGGGGATGATCTTTGCACTGGTTGCCAGTGCCTTGTGGCCAGTCACTACGCTTTATGCATTGGGTTATATGCGTGCCCATCACGAACCCAGACAAACCCAGTTTTATTGCTTTTTTGCGCTGTCGATTTTTTCGGTAATGGGCATCGCTTTTGCGGGCAACCTGATGACCTTGTTTGTCTTTTATGAACTGCTTACTTTGGCCACTTTCCCGTTGGTGGCCCATGCCGGTACCAAAAAAGCCAAACGCGGGGCGAGAACTTATTTGGGTATCTTACTGTTTAGTTCCATTTTATTTTTCCTTTTGGCCGTTATCAGTACCTGGCATTTTACCGGCACCATGGATTTTAAACTTGGCGGTATCTTAGATGGCGTTAGTGATGGTGTTGTTTCGGTACTGCTTATTCTGTTTGTATTTGGGGTGGGCAAGGCCGCTATTATGCCTCTGCATGGCTGGCTACCTGCAGCAATGGTGGCCCCCACACCCGTAAGTGCTCTTTTACATGCCGTTGCGGTGGTAAAAGCCGGGGTATTCACCATCCTTAAGGTGATGGTGTATGTATTTGGTATCGAACGCCTGGCAACGATCCCCAGTGGTACTTTCTTGCTCTATCTTGCGGGCTTTTCTATCTTGTTTGCCTCGTTGGTTGCCATTCGCAAGCGCAACTTAAAAGCCCGTCTCGCCTGGTCAACTGTCAGCCAGTTGGGTTACATTACGATGGGGGCCTTGCTGGCCAGTCCGCTAGGTGTGGTAGGTAGCGCAATGCATATCACTATGCATGCCTTTAGTAAAATCACCCTGTTTTTCTGTGCTGGTGCCATTATCGTGGCCGCTCACAAAACTGAAATTCCACAAATGCGAGGTTTAGGTAAGCAAATGCCTATCACCATGCTGGCTTTTGGTATTGCCAGTTTGGGTATCATTGGCCTGCCACCTGCAGGTGGTACCTGGAGTAAATGGATGTTGTTGATGGGCACTGCAGAAACCGAACATTGGATCTTGATGTTAATTCTGATGGTGAGTTCCTTACTGAGCATTGGCTACTTACTGCCTGTAACCTTACGTGCTTTCTTCCCCGGTCCGGAAGGCCCGGCAGAGCCAGTGCATGCCAATGGCCGATTTGATCTGGCCCCGACGGCCTCATTAATCGCTATCGTTATTACAACGTTTGCCTGTCTTGCACTGTTTTTTTACGCCGATGCCATATATCAATTTGCAATGAGGGTGGTGTAGATGAAAGAACCACAAAACTATATGCTCGACAACCCTGTCGTGATCAAACGTATCCTTTTGGTGTTCTACATTATCTGTGGTGTGCTGGTGGCACTGGACTTTATCCTGCACCGACACACCGAGCACCCTTGGGAGACCTTACCCGCCTTTTATCCTATTTACGGCTTTATTGGCTGTGTAGTGTTGGTACTTATCGCTAAGTGGATGCGCATAGTGGTAATGCGTGATGAAGAATATTACGAGCCATTAGACGAGGCACAAGAAAAGGGAAGGGAAGAACATGTTGGGGAGTGATTTAGCACCGTTCATCCCGTTTTATCTGGGAGCAATACTGGCCGCATTATTAAATGATAGGCTAAGATCCATCGTCACCCTTGTTGTGCCCCTTATTGGTTTGGCACTATTGTTAAATCTTTCTGATGGTGTACATTGGCAATGGGGCTTTTTTGGCTTGCAGCTCACGCCATTTGAAGTGGACAAGCTTAGCATTCTGTTCGGTATTATTTTCCATATCGCAGCCATCATTGCTGCGCTTTACGCCTGGCATGTGAAAGACAAAATGCAGCAAATTGCCAGTATGCTTTATGCTGGTAGTGCCTTGGGAGCAGTATTTGCAGGTGATCTAATCACGGTGATCGTGTTTTGGGAAATGCTGGCTCTGACTTCAGTATTCTTGGTATGGGCGCGACGCTCTGAACGTGCTATCAGTTCCGGTTTCCGTTATCTGTACTTTCAAATTCTCTCTGGTCTGCTGCTTATCGCCGGTACGATTTTTTACATCAACCAGACTGGCTCGGTTGAGCTGGGCTTTATTGGCCTGGAAAGCATTGCCGGCTGGCTGATTTTGCTTGCTTTTGGTGTTAAGTGCGCCTTCCCGCTGTGTCATAACTGGCTTACCGATTCCTATGCCGAATCAACGGTAACGGGGACGGTGTTTTTAAGCGCTTTTACCACCAAAACCGCGGTTTACATGTTAGCCAGAACTTACCCGGGCACCGAGCTGTTGGTGTATGTGGGCGCTGCCATGACCTGTTTTCCTATCTTTTATGCGGTAATTGAA
This sequence comes from Planctobacterium marinum, assembly GCF_036322805.1. Classification (GTDB taxonomy): domain Bacteria; phylum Pseudomonadota; class Gammaproteobacteria; order Enterobacterales; family Alteromonadaceae; genus Planctobacterium; species Planctobacterium marinum_A. Next base: position 880,816 of record NZ_AP027272.1, read on the forward strand.
AACGACTTACGCCGGGTATTGGCCTACAGCATGATCAACCAGATAGGTTTTATGGTGTGTGGTATCGGGATCGGTACTGCGCTGGCCATCAATGGCGCAGTGGCTCACGCCTTTAACGATATTATCTTTAAAGGGTTGCTGTTTATGTCGGTGGGCGCGGTACTTTACATGACAGGCCGAAGTAATGCCTCTGAACTGGGCGGTCTGTACAAAAGCATGCCCAAAACCACGATATTCTGTCTCATTGGCGCAGCGTCTATTTCGGCCTTCCCCCTATTTAGTGGCTTTGTTAGTAAGTCCATGGTGATGAGCGCTGTGCTCAAAGAGGGCTATGACTGGATTTGGCTGATGCTGTTGTTTGCCTCTGCCGGGGTATTCCACCACGCTGGTATCAAAATCCCTTATTTCGCCTTTTTTGCTCACGACAGTGGCATCCGAACTAAAGAAGCCCCGCTCAACATGCTTCTGGCGATGGGGGTTGCTGCCACTTTGTGTATTTTCATTGGGGTTTTCCCGGAAGTCTTGTACGGTCTATTGCCGTTCGCAACGGATTACACCGCTTACGATACGACTCACGTGTTGGCACAAATGCAGATCCTGTTCTTTTCGGCTCTGGCCTTTGTATGGCTCAACCTGAAAGGCTACTACCCGCCAGAATTACGCTCAGTTAATCTGGATGCCGAGTGGTTGTATCGCCGCGTATTACCGGATGTATTGCGCAGCGGGCTTGCCGTATTCCGCAACATGGAAAGAGCTGCCTCACAATGGGTATCATTAGGGTTAAATAGCTTTAGTCATGTGTTCCTGAATCGCAAAGGTGTATTTGGTAAGTTTTCCAAATCCAACCCCACCAGTACGATGGTTATGTGGGTAACCGTGTTCCTGGCGTCCTATTTGCTGTTTAGTTTTGTGTGAAGTCTGATTGATTGGTATTGACCCTGGTGTAACTCCAGGGTTTATACTTCGTCTTATAGCGCTTTTGTTGGACCTCTCGGCTAAGAGCTACTCTGGCGCGAGACATGATATTTTGCTACTTTATTCTGCTATGAAAAATCTTATCGCTAACATTGTTGTGTTGTTCGTGGTTGTCGTTGCTCTTTTGGGGCAGGCGATGGCGTACGCGACGATGTCATGTGGTATGACAATGCAAAAGACAGACATGACTTTGGCGAGTCATGCGGAGATGAAGCACTCAAACATGATGCACTCGAATACTGAGCATTCTGCTATGAGCCACGCTGATATAAAACATGCCAGTGTGCATCACCATGAAATATCTCATGAGGAAATGCAGCATCACCATGCTCAAATGAGCAGCAGTGATGAACACTGCGCCTCTGAATGTGAATGCCCGGCGGGTACTTGTAACGGTTTCTCATGGCTTGCCGTTGAGCCGTTAGGCATGAGCAACAATGTACTGAACGCTACCATACAATCTTTTACTCAATCCCATTACAACCTGATTCAAACCTCCTTATATCGTCCCCCCATTTTTGCCTGACACAGGATTAGTGTGTCCAAAATACACTGAAGGAAACCACCGCGTTTCTCAAAATAAGCACTTATTTTCCGAATGAGTTCTTGAGAAAGTATTCGCATTACATTCCGGTAAACCGGAGGAAAAAATGAATCGCAGTAAAATCAAAACCCGGATGCCATTGGCATCCATCGCTTGCCTGTTGTTGGCATACAATGTGTTTGCGCAACCAGCACCAGAGCTGAATCAGGCCATTACTTTGGAGCAAGCAATTGTCGTGGCAAATCAATCCGATCCCTGGCATCAGGAAAACGTGTTGCAGCAGCAAGCGGTGAAGTATCGCAGTGTGGCTGCCGGGCAATTACCTGATCCTAAACTTTCTGTAAGTATGATGAATTTGCCTCTGGATTCCTGGGCAATCGATCAGGAGCCAATGACGCAACTTAAAGTGGCCATTGCACAGCAATTTCCTCGTGGCGAAACTCGTGAGCTTAAGCAGCAGAAATTGCAGATCGAAGCCGAACGTTTTCCGATACTACGGGAAAATCGCAAAGCGCAAGTTGCAGCCAAAATCTCCGAACTTTGGTTGCAAGCTTTTCAGGCGCAAAAAATCATTGAACTTATCGAAAATGACAGAGTACTGTTTGAGCAAATGTTGGATGTAGCGAAAGCGAACTATTCATCCACTTTGGGCAGAACTCGTCAGCAAGATGTGATTCGAGCGCAATTAGAATTGGCGCAACTGCAAGACTGGTTAACAGAACAAGCCATGCACAAAGAAGCGGCACTGGCAAAACTCAACGAGTGGTTGTATCCCTACCATGAGACCTCTGAGTTGCGGCTGTTGGACTTCAATAGAGCACCTGCATATAGGGTAACAACAGAGCTTCCGGCGCTGGAAGTAACCTATGCAGGTATCCTGGTGACGTCACAAATGGATACTAATGCAATTGTAAACATACTTTTGCAACATCCAGCGATCAAAGCACTGGATATAAAATATCAATCAGCACAAAAATCAACAGATATCGCCCGCCAGGGTTACAAGCCTCAATGGGGCGTTAATGCCAGCTACGGTTATCGCGATGATGCCCCTGATGGCAGTAGTCGTACCGACTTTTTCTCTATCGGGGTGAGTTTGGACATCCCCCTGTTCACTGAACATAAACAAGCTCAGTTGGTTTCCGCCAGCGTTGCAGAAACCGAAGCGGTGAAAACGGAGAAGTTACTCATGGCAAAAAACATGTTGGGCCAGGTGCAAAGCCTGGCGAAAGAGCTGGCGCGTTATCAGCAGCGAGCTGACTTGTATGAGACTCAGCTATTAGCTCAAAGTCGTGATCAAGCCTCTGCCGCACTGACTGCTTATACCCATGATGATGGCGATTTTTCGGAGGTGGTAAGAGCCAAAATAGCAGAGTTAAATATGCGTATCGCCAAACTTAAAATTGATGTTGCCATCCAGAAAACCATCGCAAAACTCAATTACTTCCTGAATCAGTCAAACAGCAAATTTACTGCTGCACAGCAACAAGGAGAATACTGATGAAACCCGCTGTAACGTTGTTCGCTACCTTAATTACCGGTGCACTTATCGGCGCGGGGGCAGTGAGTTTGCTGCAGACTCCCTCTTCGTCATCGGGAGCTGAAACCTCAAGCGAGAAACAACCCCTTTATTGGGTGGCACCGATGGACGCCAATTATCGTCGTGATAAACCTGGTAAATCTCCGATGGGAATGGACCTGGTACCGGTTTATGAAGATGATGATGAGACGCTGTCTCCAGGAACGGTTAAAATTGCCCCGCATGTTGTCAATAATCTGGGGGTGCGCACTGCACCCGTACAACTGGCAGAACTGAACAATGCCATTAATACAGTCGGCTACGTGCAATACGATGAGGACAAATTGTTGCATATCCACCCCCGCGTTGAAGGTTGGATAGAAAAATTGTTCGTCAAAGCGGAGGGCGACCCGGTTAAAAAAGACGCGCCTTTGTATACCCTGTATTCCCCACAGTTAGTTAATGCTCAGGAAGAATTTGTTCTCGCCCTTAAGCGTAACGATAATGCTTTGATCGCAGCTGCAAGAGAGCGTTTGAAGGCTTTGCAATTATCAAACGATTTCATCGGCAAACTGGAACAACAGCGTAAAGTGAGTCAGTCAGTGACTTTTTATGCGCCACAAAGCGGGGTTATTGACGCTCTGAAAACCCGCGAGGGCTATTTCGTGCAACCCGGTAATACCTTGATGAGCATTGCGCAATTAGAGCAGGTTTGGGTGGAAGCCGAAGTGTTTGAACGTGACACCGCTGTTGTGGTTCAAGGGCAACCCGTGTCCATGACATTGGACTATTTACCCGGGAAAGTCTGGCAAGGAGAAGTGGATTACATCTATCCTACTTTAAATCCCAAAACCCGCACGTTGCGGGTACGCCTGACCTTCGATAATCCCGAGTTGCTGTTAAAGCCTAATATGTTTGCTCAGGTGGTGATACATGCACATGCACAAGCGCAAAGCGATGCTTTGCTGGTGCCCAAAGAATCCGTCATCAGAACCGGCAAACAAGACCGGGTGGTCCTGGCGTTAGGCGAAGGAAGATTTAAATCTGTTGCGGTCACCATTGGACGAGTAACGGCCAATCATATCGAAATCCTTGAAGGGTTAGAGCAATCCGACGAGGTGGTTACTTCAGCGCAGTTTTTGCTCGATTCCGAATCCAGCAAACAATCTGACTTTAAACGCATGAACCATGATGAAGAGCCGGATTCGCTATGGATGGCAGGGAAAGTCAACGACGTCATGCCGGGGCACCGCATGGTGAATATCAGTCATGAACCTGCAGAGGCATGGGGATGGCCTGAAATGACCATGGATTTTACTGTTGCGCAGCAGGTGGATATCAATGAGCTTGAGGCCGGACAGTCGCTGCATTTTGAAGTAACCAAAACGACAGACGGCGTGTACCGAGTGACGGAGATTCATATTATGGACACCGGGCATAATATGGACACCCAAGAGACTTATCCCACTGCAACGGTGCAAGGTCTGCTCAACAGTCTCTCCGTGGAAGATCGTGTGCTGAATATCAGTCGCGAGGCGATTGATAAATGGCAGCGCCCTGCCGCCACTATGGATTTTCGAGTGGATGAAGACGTAGATATCACCAATCTTTTGCCGGGTATGTCCATCTTGTTCACTTTTGAAGTGCGAGAGGATTTGTATATCACGACTATTGAGGTTTTGGCGGGAGATTCATCCAATGGTGACAGTAGGCTCCAGAACCATTCGTCTCATGCAGTAAAGGGGGCAAATCGTGATTGAGTCTGTCATTCGTTGGTCCATCAGCAATCGGGTGCTGGTATTGTTGGTGACCGTGCTAATCGCTTTTGCCGGATTGTTCGCCGTTAAACACACTCCGGTGGATGCCATTCCGGACTTGTCCGATGTGCAGGTCATTGTTAAGACCAGCTATCCGGGACAATCACCCCAAGTGGTGCAGGATCAGGTAACCTTTCCACTGACAACGGCCATGTTATCGGTACCCGGTGCTCAAACGGTGCGGGGCTACTCGTTTTTCGGTGATTCCTATGTTTATATCATCTTTGATGATGATACTGATCTGTATTGGGCCCGAAGTCGGGTGTTGGAGTATCTGAGCCAGGCGGCGTCAAACTTGCCTGAAAGCGCGAAACCGCAACTGGGGCCTGACGCAACGGGGGTCGGCTGGGTATACATCTATGCCTTAACTGATCGAAGTGGACAGCATGATATTAGCCAGTTGCGCTCAATTCAGGACTGGTTTTTAAAATACGAATTGCAAACTGTTCCAGGGGTGTCTGAAGTGGCCTCTGTAGGCGGTATGGTGAAACAGTACCAGGTGCAGGTGGACCCGGATAAACTCAGGGCCTACAACATCCCTTTGTCCCATGTACAAATGGCCCTCAAACGCGGTAATCAGGAAATGGGGGCATCAGTACTGGAGATGGCGGAGGCAGAATACATGGTAACGGCCTCCGGCTACATTCAATCCAGTACCGATATCGAGCAAATCCCACTGGGCCTGAATGAGCAAGGCACGCCATTGACCATCGGAGATATCGCGGTGGTGGGATTAGGGCCGCAAATGCGTCGTGGTATCGCTGAACTCAACGGTGAGGGTGAAGTGGTGGGCGGTGTTGTGGTGATGCGCTTTCAGGAAAATGCGCAAAAAACCATTGCCGGCGTTAAAGAGAAGTTAGCTTCATTACAATCCTCTTTGCCAGAAGGCGTGGAAGTTGTCACGGTTTATGACCGCTCTGATCTGATCAATCGCGCAGTTGATAATCTTTGGCAAAAACTCGGTGAAGAGTTGTTGATAGTCGCCCTGGTTTGCGCTGCTTTCCTGTTTCATTTGCGCTCAGCATTTGTGGCGGTAGTGACCTTACCTTTAGGGATCTTAGTGGCGTTCATCATTATGTATCTGCAAGGGATCAACGCCAATATTATGTCTCTTGGTGGGATTGCTATTGCCATTGGCGCCATGACAGATGGTGCCATAGTGATGATTGAGAATATGCATAAGCATATGGAGAAAACTCCGCTCAATGAGCAAAATCGCTGGCAAATAGTGGCAAAGGCCACATCTGAAGTAGGACCTGCCCTGTTTTTTAGTCTGCTTATAATCACTGTATCCTTTTTACCGGTTTTTATACTGGAAGCTCAGGAGGGCAGAATGTTTACGCCCCTGGCTTACACCAAAACCTATGCCATGGCGGCATCGGCGGGTTTGGCCGTGACTTTGGTGCCAGTGTTAATCGGTTATTTCATCCGCGGTAAAGTTACTTCAGAACAAGCAAACCCCTTAAATAAGGCGTTAATTGCGTTATATAAACCGATTTTGGCTAAAGTGTTGCAATACCCCAAAATCACCATCGCGTTCGCTTTGGTGGTCACCATTGTTGGGTTTTATCCCATCAACAAGATTGGCAGTGAGTTTATTCCGCCCCTGGATGAAGGGGATTTGATGTATATGCCAACTACTTATCCGGGCATTTCCATTGGCAAAGCCCGTGAATTATTGCAGCAAACCGACAAGCTCATTCGCACCGTGCCAGAAGTGCAGAACGTATTCGGCAAAGTTGGGCGAGCAGATACAGCCACCGATCCAGCACCGCTCACCATGATCGAAACCTTTATTCAATTGAAACCCAAAGCGCAATGGCGAGTGGGGGTTACTACTGAGTCATTGAAAGCCGAACTGGATAGTTTGGTGAAATTTCCGGGAGTCACTAACGCTTGGGTGATGCCCATCAAAACCCGGATAGACATGCTGGCAACGGGCATTAAAACCCCGGTGGGTATTAAAGTGGCTGGGCCAGAGCTGAGTGTTATTCAGGATATTGGTAGCGAAATTGAGAGGATTCTGCAGGACGTGCCGGGCACCGCTTCGGTGTACTCCGAACGAGTTGCAGGTGGACGATACATAAAAGTGGACATACTTAGAGATAAAGCTAGTCGTTTTGGCTTGAACATCGCTGACGCACAACAAGTGGTATCCACCGCCATTGGCGGTATGAATGTCACTCAAACCATAGAGGGACAGGAGCGCTACCCGGTGAACCTGCGTTATCCACAAGATTATCGAGACAGCCCGGAAAAGCTGGCGCGACTGCCTGTGGTCACGCCATCAGGTCAACGTATAGCGCTTGGTGATGTAGCTGATATTCGCATCGAAACTGGACCGCCGGGGATTAAGAGTGAAAACGCCCGTATCAATGGCTGGAGCTTCATTGATATTGATGGGGTTGACGTGGGCAGTTACGTACAACAAGCCAAAGCAGTGCTGGCTAAAGAGTTAGATTTACCCGCGGGGTATTCCGTCAACTGGGCCGGACAATATGAATACATGGAGCGTGCCAAAGCCAAGTTGGCGTATGTGTTACCCATGACACTAGCTATTATCCTGTTGTTATTGTTTCTCAACTTTCGTCGTTTTACTGAAGTCGCAATGATTATCGGCACATTGCCTCTGGCCATGATTGGCGGCTTATGGCTATTGTATCTGGAGGGGTTCAATTTCTCCGTTGCCGTGGGAGTTGGTTTTATCGCGCTGGCGGGGGTTGCAGTGGAAATTGGGGTACTGATGTTGGTTTATCTGAATCAGGCATTCAAAGACGCACAACAATCAGCGATAACAAATGCTACTCCCATTTCGCTCCGCCAGTATCAACAAACTTTGTTGCAAGGGGCCAGTTTGCGAGCGCGGCCGGTGATCATGACGGTGGCCACCATTATTTTAGGATTGTTACCTATTTTATATGGCACCGGCACCGGGGCCGAAGTGATGAGCCGTATTGCAGCACCTATGGTGGGCGGCATGACCAGTGCCTTGTTATTGACTTTGATTGTCATGCCGGCGGTTTATAGCTTGATAAAAACAAGAGAGCTAGACAGGTTTAACCGACAGTTTAATTGATAGTTTCTGGCGGGATATCGCGCATCTGGAAAATGTTGATTTGTGATGATGCCGCTCAAAGCGTTGCTTATTGGATATTAGCGGGTAATATGGAGGTTTTTGGGATACTTTGCTTGCGTGGCAAGGTATCCAGTCAGAAGTTAAGGAATATCCTCACAGAATGTCCAGCATTGCGCAAACCCCTGATAAGCACCAATTTAAGAACAAATACGGTAGCGTTTCTCTTGAAAGAAATGGTCGCATAATTGTTGCCAGCTTTGTTGGTGCCATTAATGCAGGGGTTTTAAAGTATTTTAGTGAACACCTGGAGCTGCTTTTAGGGGAGCTAAAAGGGCGCCCTTGGTGCTACCTTAATAATTCTCCAGAGGCGATGGTGGGAACTGAAGAAGCCGAAGCTGTGTTGATTGAATCAGGCAGACTGGGGCATAAATGGGGCTGTGTCCAGGCGGCTTATGTTTTAACTTCGCCAGTAGCCATAGCACAAACCAAGCGGATAAGAGAAAACATTGGTATTGAACAACCGCTAAGTGACGTGCTGTTTTCCAACGAAGACGATGCTTTCCAATATTTGACTGCGTTCCTGGATCAGCTGCCGGAGTCATCGTAAATGCTTCGCCGCGGCGCTCTCTATGGCATCTTGTGTTCAGTGCTATTGATGGCGGGAAAAACGGCGGCAGATGAAATTCTCTTTGTGGCAGAGCAACTGCCTCCCATTCATTTTATCAACAGCCAAAAACAAGCCGATGGTTTTTTGGTAAAACTGGCGCAAGCGGCGGCCGACAGAGCAGGGCTTCCTTCCAGAGTAGAGCTGATGCCCCAAGCTCGAGCCTTTGAGCAAAGCACTTCCCAAAGCAATGTATTCATGTTGTCTTTGTTGCGTTCTGATACCAGAGAAAAGCAATTCCAATGGGTCGGTTCGGTATATGAAACTAAAGCGTTTTTAATTGGTCTGGCAGAGCGTAGCGATATACAACTCAGCTCTCTTGAAGATGCCAAGAGCCTGGTGGTTGGCACCGTGCGCGGTTATTTCTCAGAATACTGGTTAAGGCAACGAGGATTCAGTGATAAACACAATTTGGGCCTTGCGGTGCAATATGACCATCTCTGGGGCATGTTATTTAAGGGGCATGTGGACCTGGTATTAACCAACGCCTTATCGCAAAATCTGGAAATCAATAAAGCGGGTTACAAGCCGGAGCAAGTGAAACGCTATCTGGCTTTACCTGAGCTCACCAGAGAGCTGTATATCGCCACCGGGTTAAACACCAACAAAAAGATTGTTGAGCAGTTAAGTAGCGGCCTCGAATCAATGAAAGTCGATGGCACTTACCAGGCATTAAAAGCAGAGTGGTTAGACTAACCAAGTTGCTTTATGACAGATTCTTTACATTTTTGTGAATTGCTACTATCGTTCTTGGGCAGCAATTCAGAGCGTAAAGAATGGAAAGTGAACTCTACAGAAAAGCGATGTCATTTTTTCATGATGCCAAGATGACAGAGAAGTGGCTCAACCACCCCTGTCAGCTATTCGACAATGCCACACCATTAGAGCTGTACTCCACAGCAGAAGGCCGCAAAAAAATCCTCAATTATCTGGATACCTGTAATGGGGAGTCTGGTAGTTCATTACCCAAATAATCAGTTGGTTAATACTAAATTGCTACATCAGCTATATAGACTCAGGGCCACAAACCTCTTTTGTTAATTTCAGATTATAAAGTTACAAGCAGGATACAGGCTTTTTTTTGCTCAAGAGTTACTCACCTCATCGGGAAGCTAACAATAATCAAAGTACCTTCCATGGCATAAAACCCCACAATAAATATCCACTTCAAACGTGCACTTTTAAAATTTCCGGCTATATTTTTACTCTCCACGAGGGGGTTTAATTTCACCTTCAGGTTAATTATTTCAAATAGGGAAACACGGATATGGCAGAGTTTGAGTTAGATGTAGCGATAGTGGGTGGTGGGGTTTCAGGTGTTTATAGTGCCTGGCGGTTGCAACAGGCTTACGGTGATACCCAGAAAATAGCGGTATTTGAATACAGTAATCGCATTGGTGGCCGACTGTATAGTCGCATAATCCCCGGTTTACCCAATGTGGTGGCCGAGCTGGGGGGAATGCGTTATATCCCGGAAGATCACATTATGGTGAAAACCCTGGTGAATGAGCTCGGCTTGCAAACCAAAAATTTTCCGATGGGCTCTTCACTGCCTCTCGATCCCAATGATCCCAACAGCCCGGTAGCGCATGCCGATAATAATCTGTTTTATCTGCGCGGTGAATATTTCCGCTACCGCGACTTTGCCGAGTGTCCGGATCGCATCCCCTACAAAATGAACTGGTCAGAGAAAGGTTATGGCCCGGAAAACCTGCAGGTAAAAGTGATGAACCTGATTTGCCCCGGCTTTGCCGACATGAGCCTATGTGAGCAAATGCAGCTCAAAGTATTCGGCAAAGAAATCTGGAAGTACGGTTTCTGGAACTTGCTGGAGCGGGTACTGAGCAACGAAGCTTACCAATTTATGAAGGACGCTGGTGGTTACGATGCCAATGTGGCTAATGCCAGTGCAGTGACTCAGTTACCGGCCACGGAATACTCAGATGACACAGTGTTTCTCACCCTAAAAGACGGCTTCCAGTCTTTGCCATTGACCCTCGCAGCTAACTTTGATGCTATGCCCGGCGGCGTATTGCCTTGTGGTGAGCGCATCTATATGAACTATCGGCTGGATGAAGTGAAGCTGCGGGAAGATGAGAACAGTAGTTATGAACTGATATTTTATCCCACAGAAACCGACTCGGCAGGTAAGACGCACCAATGTAATGATGCTGAACCCATCATCGTACATACCAAAAAGCTGATTCTGGCGATGCCACGTCGCTCTCTGGAACTCATTAAATCTGACTTCTTCAACGATCCGTGGTTAAAAGAAAACATTCCGTCAGTGCTCATCCAAAAAGCCTTCAAGATGTTTATGGCTTATGAGCGTCCCTGGTGGCGCAGTCTGGGATTAGTGGCAGGCCGTTCGGTGACCGACTTGCCCATTCGCCAGACCTACTACATGGGTACCGAATGCGAACAGGAAGGCGGCGAAAACACCATGAATTCCCTGTTGATGGCCTCTTACAACGACATCGAAACCATTCCTTTCTGGAAAGGTCTGGAAAAAGGGGAGCAATACCTGGGCTTTTTGCCTAATCAAAGTCGCTGCTCTATCGAGGGGGAAGAAGTCGTATTGAAACACGAGTTTCAGATTACCCAAGATATGGTGGAGTCGGCCCAGCGTCAGATAGAGGCATTGCACAATCAAAAAGAACTCCCCATGCCTTATTCTGCTGTTTATCAGGAGTGGGGCGAAGATCCCTACGGTGGTGGATGGCACGAGTGGAAAGCCAATTATCGCCTGGATGAGGTGATGTGTCGGATGCGTCACCCGGTGGTTGAGCAAGACATCTATATCGTCGGCGAAGCCTACTCTTATGAGCAAGGTTGGGTAGAAGGGGCGCTTAATACTGCTGAGTCCACCCTTGAGTCGTTTTTTGGTTTGGATAAGCCCGACTGGTTGGTGAATGACCCTGATTACCCTGAATGGCTTGAGGCTAATCACGGCTTTAGCTTTTTACCGGTGCCTTGCCCGGATGGCTGCCAATGCAACCAAAACAAGCCACCGTTTACCTGCAGCAATTGCGGTAAAACCTTAAATGAAGTGACCGAATTTGCCTATGAGGGGATTAATCATGTCCAGAAATAATGCCCTTAAAAGCCGTGCTAAAAAAGCCCATTTCTCGGTTGCTGATTACCTGTTAACACGCCTGCAACAGCTTGGCCTGGATAAAGTGTTCCAGGTGCCGGGTGATTATGTGGCTGAATTTATGGATGCATTGGAAAACTTTGAGGGTATTGATGCCATCGGCGATGTGAATGAGCTGGGGGCCGGATACGCCGCCGATGGATACGCCCGCTATAAAGGTATCGGTGCTGTGTCGGTACAATTTGGTGTGGGTACTTTCAGTGTCTTAAATGCCATTGCGGGCTCTTATGTAGAGCGCAATCCGGTGGTGGTGATCTCTGCCAGTCCTACCACTCAGAATCGCATCACCATTCAGGAAACCGGGGTATTATTCCATCATTCCACAGGCCGATTGGGAGCGGATCGCAACGTCTTTAGTAATGTTACTGTGGCTGCGGAGATATTAAGTGATGCTAAAAAAGCACCGCAGCAAATTGATGAAGCCTTAACCCAAGCCATTACGCACCGACGTCCCATTTATCTGGAAGCCTGGCAAGACGTTTGGGGGATGCATTGCCCTGAACCACAGGGCGAATTAAGCCCCATCAAAAAGCCCAGCCAAAAAGCTTCGCTTGAAGCCATGTTGCAACAAGCCCTTGAGAAGATAAAACGGGCCAGACAACCCGTGGTTTTAGTGGGCGTCGAAATTGCTCGTTTTGGTTTGCAAGAACAGGTATTGGAGCTGTTGCGCGCCAGTGGTTTACCATATGCCACCACCACATTGGGTAAAACTGCGCTGGATGAAAATGATGGTTTATTTATTGGTACTTATGCAGGTGCCGCCTCCAATCCAGATACCAACACTTATTTCAATGAGGCCGATGCAATTTTAGCCCTTGGAGTTATCTTTACCGATGACTACCTGGATGTTCTGGAAAAGCAGTTCGCCGATATCATTAACATGAATTCTCAGGAAGCACGGGTGGGCTTTGACCATTTTAAAAATGTGCACATGGCGGAGTTTATTGAAACCCTGTGCCATAAATTTGAGCATAGCTGTGATTTTCCACTAATGGATGTATCCCTGCCGCTCATTCCGACAATGCCTGCGCTATCGCCAGAACTGCTGCAGCAGGCGTTAGGCTATAAAACCTTTTTTGAGGTGTTGTGGGCCTGGTTGGTGGAAGAGGAATTATTGGCAACAACAAACCTCATCTTGGGCGAAAGTTCCTCTTTGTATCAGGCTGCGAGATTAACGGGTATGCCAAGAGACAGTTTTGTGGGAGATGCCGCCTGGGGTTCGCTGGGCCATGAAACTGGCTGTGTTACGGGCACTTCCATGGCCAGTGATAAACGCAGTCTGGTGGTAGCGGGAGATGGCGGCTTTATGATGATGTGTCAGGCTTTGTCTACCGTATCTCGCAATAACCTGGATGCCGTGGTGTTCGTCATGAGCAATGGGGTTTATGCCATTGAACAATCCTTTGTGGATGTATGCGCTTTTACCCCTGATGGCAAATTTGCCCCCTTTGATATATTGCCCAAGTGGGATTACATGGGATTAGCCCAAGCCTATAATATGCCCGGCTATCAGGTACAAAATTGTGAGCAACTATTGGAGGTGTTGCAGGGTATTCAGATACAGCCACAACAAGCAGCACTAGTGGAAGTGTTAATACCGGAGCACGATTTGGCCCCGGCACTTGAGGATTTGGTGAAATCTATTACTGGAAAATCACCGGCCGATTGTAAATAGTCCGCAGAAATAAAGGTTAAAACTCATCCTGTAATCAGGCGGCTTGTCTGGCTTGCTGGGTGAGTTTAACTAACTCCGTTCGCACATCCCCGCCAGACTGACACACTCGCTCAAAGGGTACATAGTAGTTGCGCTTTTCTGTGCGCATGTAAAAGCCCTGGCTCTGGATACCACTCATTTGTGGATTGTTATCATCAACACCGTGATGCTGTGCCAAAATTAAAGCCATGGCGTCGACGTGATCCTCATTCATGTGAGCAATCATACGAGATTCCGTGGCAAAGTCCCAAGGGCTGGCTGCGCTTTGCCACTCCTCTGGCTCTATCCAGAAAATCTTGCCGAACCCGCCGATGTAGCGCACCCGCACGATGTCCATTTGCCAAACGTGAAAATCGTGGGCCTGTTTGTAAGACTCTGCTTCCGGATAGCGCATGATATAGCGCTGTAAAACCAGCTCGGCTTGCTCTGAGTCGAGCTTTTTGGCATCACCTACTAAAGTTACCCGTCCATGGGCATTTTGGTCCCCTTCTAGTGCCTGCTCAAAAACCGTGACACTCATCCGACAATCGTGACTGAGGTTTTTAGCATGTTGCGCAATGTCACTGATGTAAAAGTACAGTTTACCCTCACTACAGCTGATAAAGGGTGTGACTGAGCCAAAAGGATAACCTCTAAGGTTATGAGAAATCGTAGACACAACACCACTTTGGGCGCTGTGTACCAGGTGTTTGGCTTCAGAAAGTGCTTGTGATCTCATTGTCTGTCTCCGCAGGTTGAGAAAAAATCATAGGAACATTCAGGATGGGATGAGGTTCGATGTGCATCCTGGTGTGATAAATGGGTTCGAGTAACTCGGGGGTCAGTACCGCTTGGCTCTCGTCGTGACGTAATAACTGACCTTTATGCAGAAGTATTACTTCATCGGCATACAGAGACGCAAGGTTCATATCGTGAATGGCCACAATGGCGCTATTGCCGGTCTGCACAAAGTCTTTGGTTACCTGAAGCAGACGATGCTGATAGCGCAGATCCAATGCGGACGTGGGCTCATCCAGTAACAGCAGTTTATTGCGACAGCCTTCAGAAAAGGCATCCAGTTGCGCCAGGCAGCGAGCCATATTAACCCGCTGCAACTGTCCACCTGAGAGTTGTCCGGTATGACGCTGTATCAACGATTGTAAATCCAGCAATTGGATTAACTGGGCCACACGCTTTTGCTTTTGAACATTAGATTCCTGGATAGCAAAGCGACCCATGGCGATAAATTCGGGTACTTCAAAATGAAAGTTCAACGCATTTTGCTGCATCATTACCGCGCGGCTTTGGGCCAGCACTTTAGCAGGCCAATCAGACAGGGGCTTATTTAAAAGCCTGATTTGGCCATTAAACGGCAGGCTCCCTGCAATGGCATGCAGTAGCGTTGATTTGCCTGCGCCGTTTTCACCCACCAGAGCCACCAGTTTGCCGGGCTTGATAGTGCAGCTAAGGTTACTCAGAATCTTGCTATGACCACGTGATACATTGACAGATTGTAATTGCAGCATGATGTCAGTCTCTCAGATTAGCGCATTGCTGAGCGCAATTGGCGATGCAATAGCCAGATAAACAAGGGAGCACCCAACAAGGCTGTGACTATGCCTATGGGGAGTTCGGCAGGCAGTACTATCACTCTGGCAACCCAGTCGGAAGCTAATATCACCAGTGCCCCAAGTAACAGGCTGACGGGCATCATGGCACGCATGTTGGTACCCACTAAAATTCGCGCCAGATGTGGTACCACCAGGCCAATAAAACCAATCAGTCCCGTAAGAGCAACTGCAGCGCCGACACCAATAGCCACAAATAGTACGATTTGATTTTTCAGGCGGGAGATGTTGATACCAGCATATTCAGCTTCGGTTTCTCCCAGCAGTAATAAGCTCATTTCTTTGCGCTTCAGCCACAACCCCACAATACAAATGAGAAACAAGGGCAGGGCGGAGAATAAAGTGCTCCATGTGGCACCAGCAAGTGAACCCATGGTCCAGTAATTGATCAGACGCAAAGAGCTGTCGTCCGCGTAAAAGCTAAACAAACCAATCAGGGCAAAAGATAAGGCGTTGATGGCAACCCCAATCAGGATCAAGGCGGTAACCTGGATGCCAGCACCACTTTGAGCGAATCGATACACCAGCATGGTGACCAGTAAGGCGCCGCAAAATGCACCATAGGGAAGAAGCGCTTCAGCGTTAAAATTAAAATTTGGGGCAAAAGCGATGAGCGCCACTGCAACAACCGCCGCGCCAGAGCTGATACCAATCACGGATGGGTCCGCCAGTGGATTGCGACACAAAGCTTGGGTGGCCGCGCCAGTCTGTGCCAGTACAGCACCAATCAGTAATGCCAGACACAATCGCGGCAAACGAATATCCGTGACAATATTCAATTGCAGTGGCGAAAACTGTGGCCAGGCGTCAGGTGCCAACCAGGCTACGGCAAGTTTTAAATCCCAGCCCGCAGGGCCAAAGCTTAAGGACGTTATGCTGGCCATCAATACTAGTGCGCCCAAGGCCAGTAATAGCGTATGGCGCTTGTGCTGTCTCTGTTGAAAACCCACTGAAACGGTATTGCATCGCAGCAATTTAGTCTCAGAAGGACTGCTGGCAATGGAGTGCATCAGTTAACCTCTTCCCAGCGGTTAACAGCTTCGATGGCTTTTGCCAGGCGTGGGGTCATACCCAGCGACATCAAAGAATCCATAACCAAGAGACGGCATTCTTGCGCGGCGGAAAGCAATCTTAAAACTGCCGCCTGACAAAATGCTTGTCTGCCACCCATACCCCTGACCACATGCTCTGGTGCCACCAGAAAATCCGGTTGCTGTAATGCCAGTGACTCGCTGTTAAGGCCTTTAAATCCAAAGTGACTGCTGGCCAGATTTTGAATACCGTTGTAGTCAAATAATAATTGGGGAACGGTTTCCTTACCCGCCGCTATCAAACCTCTGTCTCCCGCAGATAACAAGTAAACAGCTTTGGTGTCGCTCAGTTGTTTTTTAACAGGTAGGGAAGATTGTATTTTTGTTTGTAATAACGTGGCGGCGTTTTGGCGATTGAGGTCGTCACCTAATTCGGCGATCAGTGACATTAAATCATCCACCGATTTCGGCTTAGCGTAGATACGCACATCAACGCCAATGGCGGCAATTTGCTCTAATACCTCAGGACTACCTGCGCCTTCAAGGGCCATGAGTTTATCGGGCATAAAGGCCAGAACCCCCTCTGCGGCAAGCTCTCGGTAGTAGCCCACCATAGGCAGGTCAGTGGCGGCTGCTGGGTATTGACTGGATTGATCCACTGCAACAACGCTCTCGCCAGCACCCAAGGCGAAAACAATTTCTGTGATTGTGCCGCCCGCTGTAATGATTCTGGGGTCTGCCGCACTTTTTGGGGAGGCGGTGCTATGAGCGGAAAAACACACAATCCATAGCAGCGCGGCAAAACGCAGCATTGATGACACTGACAGTATCTCCCGAGAGAGTGGTTTTGAGACTGGCAAACTTAAAGCCATGTTGCGGTTTCCTGATGATGATGTTGCTCGACTTTTTTCAGGATACAAAATTTAAATACAAATGCAAATAGTTATTATTTAGATTGATATCAGGGTGGGAGTTTGTTTAGAATTGCTCAAATCTAAATGAGAACTATTATCAAAAAATAAGCGAGCACAACCCCGTATGCAATCTGAACAATCCCTGTCACTTTCCAAGTCTCATACTCGTACTAATCAAATGACTCTTATCGCAGCCGCTATTTCCGCGACGCTCTGTGTCCCCACCATGCACGTCTCTGCTGAAGAAGCCGATGCCTTTGAGGGGGAGACTATGGTTATCTCAGGCTCTCGTATAGAACAAAAGCTAGAAGACACCGCTGGCAGTGTTTCTGTAGTTACAGCTGAAGATATTAATCAGTTTATGATGACGGATCTTAAATCCTTATTCCGTTATGAGCCGGGTATTTCCACTTCAGGCTCTGGCGCGCAGCCGCAAACACTTACCGTACGTGGTGTTGGCGGCAATCGCTTGGTATATATTAAAGACGGTAGACGCAGTAATGATGGTTACGCCGGAGGCGGTGGCTTTATTGTTGGCCGAGGCTATTTTAATACTGATACTGTGCAACAAATCGAAGTTGCCAAGGGCGCGGCATCTTCGCTTTATGGCTCCGATGGTCTTGGTGGCATTGTGGTGATCACGACTAAGGATCCAGAAGATTACCTGCAAGGCGATTCCTATTTTCTGGGAGCTGGTCTGGGTTATGATGGCGCGGCTGACGAATTGCGACTGGATTTTACTGGTGCTGTCGAAACCGGGAAATGGGCTTTAAGTGCGGCAGTATCCCATACCGATGGCAGCGAAGTGCAAAACTATCAGGAGACCTTACCGGGTTATGAGTCGTCATCGGATGCACTCCTGTTTAAAGCTGTACGGCAACTGGCAGCACAACAAAGCCTGAAGTTTACCCTTGATATATTTGAACAAGAGGTTGACCAGGTTATTATCCAAGGAGCTAATGAAACTCGAGACAGTGACCAGAGTCACGCCTTTAGCGTGGACTATCACAATGAAAATACCACGGCGCTATGGGATTCCTTAGATTTGCAGGCTTACTTTTCGCAATACGAGCAAAGAAGTGATCAGGTTTTGGCCAGCACCCGTGGTTACACTGACTACAATGATTATCGCTTCGAGCAGGATATTTGGGGGCTGCGAGCGGTATTTTCTAAATCTTTCACTTCTGGCGCTGTCTCGCATCAGCTGGTATACGGCGTTGATCACGACAAGTACGACACCTTTCGTCCGAGAATAAAAACCCGCGTTCTTAACGATGGCAGCACCGAATTCAGTGACGAGCCACAAAAAGCCTTTCCGGGAGCTGATACCAGTCTCACGGGGGTGTTTATGCAAGATAATATCAGCTGGACAGATTCGCCATGGTCAATGGTTGTAGGTGGCCGTGTGGACTTTTTTGATATGCAGCCCAAACAAGACAGTCTTTATGACGGCGACGAATTGAAGGCCATTGATGAGACTGCCTTTTCACCCAAAGTCGGCTTTGTTTTAGACGCTTCAGAACAAACCGCCTTGTATGTGCAATATGTGGAAGGTTTTAAAATTCCCCCTCATGATCAGGCATATCAAAGCCACGGCGTAGAGCCTGTCTATCAAATTCTGCCCAATTCAGACTTAGAATCAGAAGAAAGTCAAACACTGGAAGCTGGCGTTCGCTTTAACAATAATGATTTGGCTATGGAAATAAACGGGTTTTATAGCGAATTCGATAACTTTATTGAGTCTACCTTGATAGGTATTGAAGATACCTTTATCCCCGGCCTGTCGAAGCAGTTGTTCCAATACCAAAATATTGATCAAACCCGCATTAAAGGCATAGAAATGTCTGTGGGGCAGAATCTGAGTGCTGAGCTGGACTGGACTGTTAATCTGGCTTGGGCTGAAGGGAAAAATCAGGATACTGGTCAGGCGCTTACTTCCATCAGCCCATTGCAGGGCAACATACTCGTGAATTACAGCTGGAATAACTGGCAGTTTAGTAACGCTATCCGCGTCGCCAAGGGGATGACCGATGTACCGCAAGACAGCGAAGGCAATGATTTAATTCGCAGTAACGGCTTTGCTGTGTGGGATATGTATGCCACCTATTATGGCGATAACTGGCAATTGAACGCCGGGGTGGAGAACCTGTTTGATAAAGAATACGTGCGCTACGAGAATATTGCCGGGTTAGCAGCGGATGCGGACACTGAACAATTCAGTGAGACAGGTCGAGCCTTTAACGTGCGCCTTAGTTATCAGTTTTAAATAAATCTCTCCATCCAGTAAAAAAGCTGCCTTGCGCGGCTTTTTTTGCACATACTTTCAATTAAATCGAATGATAAGGCCGTATTTTTAACATTTTTATTTAGTTTTTGCTCTGCTATCTTATCACCATTGAAAATTGTAGAGATGGCAAATGCTGAAAAATAGTGACGCGCAATTTGGCCTGGTGGCCATGCTGTTCCACTGGGTAACAGCGATTGTTGTACTGGGTCTGTTTGCCGTGGGCTGGTGGATGGTTGAGCTCAACTATTACAGCGAGTGGTATCGAACTGCGCCTCATTGGCACAAAAGTACTGGCTTGTTGTTGGCAGCTTTAGTGATTTTGCGCTTGCTGTGGAAATTGATTGATACCAAACCCAAAGCGCTCGGCCAACCTTGGGAACAAAAAGCAGCCAGTATTGCCCATGCGCTCTTGTATATATTGATGCTGGCCATTTTCTTTAGTGGTTACCTGATCTCAACTGCAGACGGTCGCGGTATTGATATTTTTGACTGGCTAACGGTGCCGAGCTTGGGAGAGTTATTTGAAGATCAGGAAGATATCGCCGGTTTGGTGCATGAATACCTGGCCTATGCACTCATTAGTTTGGTGGTGTTGCACGCTCTGGCGGCGCTGAAACACCATTTTATAGACAAAGACGAGACACTGCGTCGTATGACGCGTCTAAAATAATTTTAAACATCGAGGATAATATTATGAAAAAGACACTTGCTGCGGTTGTACTAACTGCCATGTTATCGCCCCTGGCTAACGCCGCGGACTATGTAATTGATACCAAAGGCGCTCATGCTTTCATCAATTTCAAAACCAGCCACTTGGGGTATTCCTGGTTAACGGGGCGTTTTAACGACTTTGAAGGCACCTTTAGTTATGATGCTGAGAAGCCCGAAAGTGCTAAAATCACCGTGACGATTGATACCGCGAGTATCGACTCCAACCACGCTGAGCGCGACAAGCACTTACGCAGTGATGACTTTTTAAATGTTAAAGATTTTCCAAAGGCAAAGTTTGTTAGCACCAAGATAACAGATAAAGGTGATGGACAATTAGAAGTAGCTGGTGACTTCACCTTACACGGCACCACCAAAAGTATCACCATTGACGCTGAAAAAATTGGTGAAGGAGATGATCCTTGGGGTGGCTATCGCGCTGGCTTTGCGGGTACAACTGAAATTCGCATGGCGGATTACGGAATGAAAGAAATTTTAGGCCCCACAACCGTAATGCTGGAACTGCACGTGGAAGGTATTCGTCAATAAGACAAAACGCCTGAAAAAGAGAGGGAGCTGTAAGCTCCCTTTTTTCGTACTTAGAAGTCTTCGAGGCTCAGTGCCGCTAAATCTTCACCGGAGTCACCTAATGCGGCTTTGTGCATGAGTGCCCTGGGGTAGAGTCGTTTAATATAAAAATCACAGGTTTTGGCTTTGCTACTCGCCAGTTGGTCATTACCCGTTTGGGCAGCACGGTCCTTCATACTCAACCAGCAAATAGCTAACAAGGAATAGGCGCAAAACTGCATGTAGTCATAGGCGCGACTTGCTGTGTCGAACGCATCGCCGGACATCAAGGATTCAGAACCCGCCAACCACTGTTGCTGGATCTCTAACGCCATGTTTTTGTCTGCTTCGTTTTGAATGGCGTTGATCATGTCGCTGAATAAGGCCGCGGTATTTTGCAACATGCGACCACCATCGCGCACCAGTTTACGGGAGATGAGATCCAGTGCCTGAATACCGTTGGTACCCTCGTAAAGCTGGGTGATACGGCTATCGCGAATGAGCTGTTCCATGCCCCATTCCTGGATGTACCCATGACCACCGAAAATTTGTACGCCATGCTGAGACACTTCTTGTCCCATATCGGTAAAGAAGGACTTGGTAATTGGTGTCAGGTAAGCCACGATAGATTCGGCTTTGGCTTGTTCTTCTTCCGTGCCAAAGCGCACTATGTCAACCTGTTTGGCATATAGCAAACCCAGAGCCCGACTGCCTTCCGTCAACGCTTTTTGGGTGAGCAGCATACGTCTGACGTCGGGTAAATGGATGATAGCATCCGCTTTTTCATCGGGTTGCTGTACACCTTGTGGCGCTCTTGATTGTAAACGCTCTTTAGCGTAAGTAAGTGCTCCCTGATATGAGGCTTCGGCAATACCAGTACCTTGTAAGCCCACCTGGAACCTGGCGTCGTTCATCATGGTAAACATACAGGCCAAACCGCTATGAGGAGCGCCAATTAACCAACCTTTTGCTCCGTCAAAATTCATCACACAAGTGGGACAGCCATGTAGACCCATTTTGTGCTCAATACTGCCTACCGAAAGGTCATTCTCAATAGTAAATTCACCGTTGGCATCGGGTAGCATCTTGGGGACTAAAAACAAACTAATGCCTTTTACGCCTGCTGGTGCATCCGGTAAGCGAGCCAATACCAGATGAATGATGTTATCTGTCCACTCGTGATCACCGCCCGAGATAAAAATCTTAGTGCCGGATATCTTATAGGAGCCGTCATCATTCGCTTCTGCTTTGGAAGTGAGTAAGCTTAGATCGGAACCAGCCTGAGGCTCTGTTAAATTCATGGTACCGGTCCACTCACCACTAATCAGGTTGGGCAGGTAGGTTTCCTTGAGTTCATCACTGCCGTGTTTTTCCAGCGCTAATACGGCACTTTCGGTTAAACCACAAACCAATCGCCAACTTACATTGGCAGAGACCAGCATTTCGTGCACGGGAATGGCCACGGAATAAGGTAGTTCCTGGCCACCGTATTCTTCTGAGCCCAGCATGGCATTCCAGCCATTTTCAATGTAGCTCTGGTAAGCTTGCGGAAATCCCTCAGCAGTGGTTACTTTACCATCTTTTAAGGTACAGCCTTGTTGATCACCGATTTGATTTATAGGTGCAACTTCAGACTCAGCAAAGCGAGCGCCCTGAGTGATAATCTCATTAACTAAATCCGCATCAATGTCATCTTTACCAATTTGGGCATAATGTTCAGAAACATTGAGCCAATCGTGCAATAAAAATTCAAAGTCAGCCAAGGGTGCGCGGTATTCAGGCATGGAAATTCCTCGTTATTCTGTCAAGTGGTCAGAGGAGTTTGCCAGTGGTAAGTCAAAAAGTAAACGGAAATGCCAAATCCAGCGCTTAAGTTAATGAAAATGAAAAAAAAGTTGTAGAAAATTGACTATCCGGTCGAAATACGGAGTATAAGAACTATTGGAAAAGAAACAAATCCTCTGTATCGGGTTTGTCATTTTGTGGATGGGACTCCTACAATACAAAAAGCAATTGCGCAAAAGACAGGCAATCAATGAACTTAGCATCTTTATCAATCAAACAATTATTTGTTTATTCCTTGCTCTCGGCTGTTTTGATTTCGGCAGTCATGGTGGGCGCAATAGGACAATTCACCGCAAGGAGCCTGGTGTCGGAACGATTAGAGGAAGTGGAATTACCCAACACCTTACAGCGCATTCGCAATGAGCTGGATAAGGAGATCTCCATTATGCGCAGTGCCACAACTCAGCTGGCGAATGATGAGTTTGTGAATACCTGGATGCGCAATGGCTCTCCGCAGGAACAAGAAAGTCTGATTATTCGCAACCTGAACAACATTAAGAATCAGTATGGACTTACCAACGCATCGGTCGCCAACAGATTCACCGCGCAATACTGGAACCAGGATGGTTTTTTACGAGTTCTGAATAATGACAACCTGGACGGTTGGTTTTTCGCCTTCAAAGATTCTGGCCAGGCCACCTCCATGAGCCTGTACACCGAAGAGGGACAGGGCACCAAGATGTTCGTTAACTATCAGCAGCTCAATGGCCAGGTACTGGCGGGGATTGGTTTGTCTGTTGATCAGATGGTGGACAAGTTAAAGAGCAATAAAATCGCGGATACCGGCTTTGTGTTTTTGACCGACGGCAAAGGCCTGGTGCAAATTCACCGCGATAAAAGTTATCTCAATAAACGCGACCTTGGCTCGCTTTATTCCAGCGAAATAGAGCGCAAACTACTCTCCAAATCTGAGTTCGCCATGGCGGAAACCACCATAGATGGTGAAGACGTGTTTGTGGCCAGCAGTTATATTGAGTCCGGCGGTTGGTATGTTGTTGCTCAGGTTCCGGTGGATGAGATTTTCGCTGAACTTAACGCCGCCCGTAATCAGATGATTATCTGGATTGCATTAGTGGCGGCAGGCTTTGCGGTACTGGCGATATTTGTAGCCAATATTATCGCCGGGCCTATTTGCAAATTGTCGGCGGTATTTGAAGATTTAGGCAAAGCGGAAGCCAACCTGGATGTGCGCCTGGAACGGCAATCCTCCCAGGAGCTTCAATCTCTGGGAGAAGGCTTTAACGCCTTCGTTGAAAAAATTCAAAGAACTGTGGAAATGGTGGCCAATACCAGTGAAGACTTGCGCAGTGAGGCTGACTCAGTAGCTGACTCTGCCAGAACCTCATTAAGATTGGGTAAGCGCCAGTCAGAACATACGGGTGAGGTGGTCACCGCCATCAGTCAGATGGGGGATACCGTTGATGAAGTGGCGCGTAATGCCAACCGTGCAGCAGAAACTGCAAACGAGCTAGAGGATGCCAGCCATAAAGGTAAGTCTGTATCTATGCAGGCAAAACAATCCATTGAGCAGTTGTCCTCGCAAGTGGAATCGGTTGCAGTAGTGATAGATGAACTTGCCAGTCATACCGATGCTATAGGTAGTGTTTTGGAAGTGATCAGAGGCGTGTCAGAGCAGACCAACTTGTTGGCATTAAACGCGGCTATTGAAGCTGCGCGAGCGGGTGAGCAAGGTCGAGGCTTTGCTGTGGTTGCGGATGAGGTTCGTTCGCTGGCGCAACGCACTGGTGAGTCTACTGAGGAGATTCAAAAAACCATCGACCGTTTACAGCAAGAAGCTTCACGGGCAGTTTCCTTGATGAAGGACAGTCGTGAACAAGCGCAAAATGGTGTGCAGTCTGTGGTAGAGGCAGAACAATCCCTAACCAGTATTACCGAAGGTATTACGGCACTGCGGGATATCAACAATCAGGTAGCGACCGCGACGGAAGAGCAAGCCCAGGTGGCTCATGTTATCAGTGAAAACCTGAAAGAAATCCAGGGAGAAACCCAGGAAAACTTACAAGTCTCTGACGAGGTGGCCAGAGCCAGTGAAGCACTGCAACAACTGGCAGGAATGTTGGATAAACTGGTAGAGTCTTATCGCTAATACAAGGCTAAGGCAAAAGTCTAATAGTGTCTGCCTGGAGACTGTGAAATACTCAGATACCGGGCAAAGCTATTGAGTGCTGAAGCCTACTAACCAGGTAACAAGTCATAAATGTTTGCCAACAGTGACGTATTATGTGCCCGCCAACCCATCTTTACCAAAAAGCATGGCATCTTCGCCTACGAATTATTGTATCGCTCAAAAAGCAGCACCGATAAGGCTGAATTTAGCGATGGTGATGTCGCCACCAGTGAGTTACTGATCAATGCCTGTGGCAGCATTAATGATGATGAGGCTTTAACTCGATATCCGCTTTTTTTTAATGTAACCCGCAACCTGCTTTTGTCAGATTCTTTTTTTCCGGTGAAACGCAATACGGCCGTTATCGAAATACTGGAAAATACGCCAGTTGATGAGCAACTGACTAATCGGATATATAAACTTAAACGTTTGGGCTATCAGTTCGCTTTGGACGATTATTGCTTCGCCGATAAATTCGCGCCGCTTTTGCCTTTTGTCAAATTCATCAAAGTGGATCTGTTGCATAGTGATATCGAGCAGCACCTAAACATCATTCGTGATTTTAAGGCGATGGGTAAAATCCTCGTCGCCGAGAAAGTTGAAACCATTGAAATGTTTGAACGCTGCAAAGCGCTGGGTTTTGATTTGTTCCAAGGGTTCTATCTCGAACGGCCTCAAGTCATAGAAGGGCGTAAAATAAACGCCAATGTTAACCTCGCTCTTACCATTATCAACGAACTTCAACAGGCGGATGTAAGCTTCGACGATTTATCCTATTTGGTGTCGAAGGACCCCAAGTTAAGCTATCAACTATTGCGTATTTTAAATAGCCCTGCGCAAGGCTTAAAGCGTGAAGTGAGTAGTCTTAAGCAGGCGGTTGTCTTTTTGGGAATAGCGGCACTCAAGAAATGGGTTATTTTGATTTCCCTGTTACAGAATAGTGATGTGCCCGATGCGTTTTTTACTATTCTGCTGACCCGCGCCAGAACCTGTGAGTTGTTAGCCAAAGCGATAGAGCACAAAGACGCAGATAGTTATTTCACCATGGGCCTTTTTTCTGGTCTGGACAGAGTGTTGAATATGGATATGCAAACGGTGGTTAAGCATCTCGTTATCCCACAGGAGTTACAATCGGCACTTTTAGAGAGAAGCGGGTTTATGGGCGATATTCTCAATAAGGTGACAATGTTAGAACGAGCAGAGTGGGACTGCTTACGTAAAAGTTGCGGTTGGGCCCAAGCTGAGTTGTTATCAAAGCTGATGGAACAGGCGCGCGACTGGACAGATGAATTACTGGCAAATCTCGGATAGGGCAGCTGAGGATAGTACCAGCCACCCTTTATATTGCTTTACTGACTGTCTTCTGGTTTGGTTTGATTAAACATATCCAGGTTTTCTATATGACGTTTGGGGTAGCGCCATTCGCTGGCCAAGGTATCAAATGGGTCGGTGAGCTTGATAAAGGCCACTTCGTGTTTAGACCAACCCGGCACCGGAAAACGTTCGATATCTTCACCCACATCTTCAGCCAGCTGGCACTGGTAAAAGCGGAATCCATTTTCTGCAACACCCAATAGCTTACCTACTTCAACGTTAAAACCCGTTTCCTGAAAGGTTTCTCGATGAGCAGTACATTGAGCAAGTTCACCTTCTTGAGCATTGCCGCCAGGAATATCTAAAGCACCGGTTTTTATGTTGCCCAGTGTTACCAGCTTGTCGTTAACTCGAATAAAGCAGCCGGCGTTGCCTTTAGCGTCATCCAGGAACTGGTCGTTGATACGGCAAATAGGATCTGCAGGCTTGGCGGTATCACATGCCCACAAAAGACCACATAAACTTAAAATCAGATAATTTTTCATTGCTATAAAAAAGGCGCTTAAAGCGCCTTTTCCTCATTATTGTTCGTCTAAGAAGCTTCGCAATTGCTCCGAACGACTCGGATGGCGTAACTTGCGTAATGCTTTGGCTTCGATCTGACGAATACGCTCACGAGTAACGTCAAACTGTTTGCCCACCTCTTCTAAGGTGTGGTCAGTATTCATATCGATACCAAAACGCATTCTCAATACTTTCGCTTCACGCGCTGTCAAGCCAGCCAAAACGTCTTGGGTAGCAAGCTTAAGGTTGTTATTGGTGGCAGAGTCGAGTGGCTGCACAATGGTGCTGTCCTCGATAAAGTCACCTAAGTGGGAATCTTCATCATCACCAATTGGAGTTTCCATGGAAATGGGCTCTTTAGCGATTTTCAGTACCTTACGGATTTTGTCTTCTGGCATTAACATGCGCTCTGACAATTCTTCCGGTGTGGGCTCGCGACCAATTTCTTGCAGCATCTGACGTGAAATACGATTGAGTTTGTTAATGGTTTCAATCATATGCACTGGAATACGGATGGTTCTGGCCTGATCCGCGATCGAGCGAGTGATCGCCTGACGTATCCACCAGGTTGCGTAGGTTGAGAACTTATAACCGCGACGGTATTCAAACTTATCAACCGCTTTCATCAAGCCGATGTTACCTTCCTGAATCAGGTCAAGGAACTGCAAACCACGGTTTGTATATTTTTTGGCAATGGAGATAACCAAACGCAAGTTGGCTTCCACCATTTCTTTTTTAGCTCTGCGAGCCTTGGCTTCACCGATAGACATGCGACGGTTGATGTCTTTGATATCATCAATCACGAGACCGGTTTCTTCTTCCACCTGATTGATCTTGCTGACACAGCGCTCGATGTCTTCTTGCAGGTTTTTCAGCATGGCAACGTAGGGTTGCTCGCTTTCCAATACTTCGTAGAACCAATCAAGAGAGGTTTCATTGCCAGCGAACTTACGGATAAAGTCGCGCTTAGGCATTTTGGCCTGAGCCACACAGTGCTTCATCACCAGACGCTCTTGTACGCGCACTCTGTCCATCATAGAGCGCATGTTCTTTACCATGCGATCAAATTGTTTAGGCACTAAACGAAACTCTTTGAAGACTTCGCTCAGTTTGGCAATTTCTTCTTTGGCTTTAGCATGAGCACGACCGTTTTTGGCAATGACGTCACGAGTCGCTTCGTATTGAACCCGCAATTCAGCAAATTTTTCTCGAGCCACTTCCGGGTCGATGCTGTTGTCTTCTTCCTCGTCGTCATCATCTTCGTCATCATCGTCGTCTTCATCATCCAGGTCTTCCTGGGATAATTCAGAGCCAATGTGGGTAGCAGTCGGGGCAACATCTTCCTCATTGGGGTCAACAAAGCCCAGAATAATGTCACTTAAGCGAATCTCTTCTGCTTCGTACAAATCCCATTGGTCCAACAGGTAGGTAATGGCTTCAGGGTATTCTGCTACCGAGCACTGTACCTGGTTAATACCGTCTTCGATGCGTTTGGCAATTTCAATTTCGCCTTCACGAGTCAGAAGTTCTACGGTGCCCATCTCGCGCATGTACATGCGCACAGGGTCGGTAGTACGGCCAATTTCACTCTCTACCGTGGCAAGCGCCTGCGCTGCTGCCTCTGCCACTTCTTCATCGGTAGTGGTTTCCTGCATTAACAATTCATCGGCATCCGGGGCGTTTTCAAACACCTGAATACCCATGTCATTGATCATGCGAATAATATCTTCAATTTGATCGGAATCTACGATATCTTGCGGGAGGTGGTCGTTTACTTCAGAAAAGGTTAAAAAACCTTGTTCTTTACCTTTAGCAATGAGGAGTTTAATCTGTGACTGCTTGCTTGCCATATGCTTCCACAATATAAATTTACTAGTTCAAGTGCACCGCATGACCGCATGAAATATGCTAGCGGAGCACTCCTGAAGAGGTTGCGCCATTGCGCGCGGAATTAGCGATTATAGCAGATAAAAAAGTGTACAATCTATGCTTTGTACAAAATTTGTTTTCAGTGACTGTTTATAATTCCTTACTGTGATGCAATAAGACTCTCCGCGCACTCTTTAATATTTGGTGTTAAATTCAGAAAATACAAGGTTTGACGAGCAAATTGTTGTGCTCTTATTGCGTCGCAACGCCTGTTCTCAATGCTTTGGTTAAGGCAACGATTTCTTGTTTTTCTTCAGCGCTTAATGGCTGCAATCTCGAAAGGGTGGTTAGCTCATCCAACCTTGCTTCCAGTTGCAGTTGAATTAATCGATTGATGTTGCCGCGATACTCCGCCACCAGATCCTTTCCAGGAGGCATTTCTTTGCTCATCATCTTTAATAGCACAGCGTAATGAGGATGTTCTCGAAAGCGCTCCAGAATCTGGATACCCATTACGCTTTGCTCTGCTACGCAAATCTTGTGAATGTCTCTCACCAGATTCATACCTGGCAGGTTGATGGCCATTAAGCTGTCTGAAGTCACTTCCGGTACTTGTTTAGCTACTTCGGGAGCATGCAGAAGTAAATGTAAAAGGCGACGGACCGGTGAATCGGACATTTTTTGATGTTTTTCGTAGTCGGCCTTTTGTGCTTTTAAGGTTACGTTTGCCTCAGCAATTTTTTTACTGGCCACGACACGGTCGTATTCGCCGGTGATCATGGCTAATTTTTCCATCAACATTTGTTGCTGATACTCACCGGGTACTTTTTCCAGCATAGGGATGGCTTGCGCTTTGAGACTGGCTTTACCCTCCAGGGTGGAAGGGTCGTGAGTTTGACGTAAATGCTCAAATAAAAACTCAGACAGTGGCTGCGCCGTTTTTAGTCGTTGCTCAAAGGCCTCTTTGCCTTCCTGGCGTACCATGGTATCGGGGTCTTCCCCGTCGGGTAAAAACAAGAACTTTAGCTGGCAGCCATCTTTCAACATAGGCAAGGCGTTTTCCAATGCCCGCCAGGCAGCGTCGCGACCGGCGCGGTCCCCATCATAACAACAGATCACTTCCTGGGTATTGCGAAACAGCAATTGGATATGCTCCGGTGTAGTGGCTGTGCCTAGCGCCGCAACAGCGTAATCAATACCAAATTGCGCCAGTGCTACTACATCCATATAGCCTTCAACGATGATCACTTTGTCGAGTTTGCGGTGAGCTTGTTTGGCTTGATAAAAACCATACAACTCAGAGCCTTTGTGGAAAATACGGGTCTCTGGTGAGTTCAGGTATTTGGGACCATCACCCTGCATAATCCGGCCACCAAAACCTATGACCCGGCCGCGTCTGTCGCGAATGGGAAACGTAATGCGATCCCGGAAAAAGTCATAGCGCTTTTGATTATCGTTTTGGTTCACCAGCTTCAAGTCGATAAGCTGCTGAACCGCGGGTTCATTACTGCCGAACTGACGCAAAACGCTATCCCAATCCGGAGGCGCGAAACCAATCTCAAAGGTTTTGACAATTTCACCACTAAGCCCTCGTCCTTTGAGGTACTCGATTGCTTGCTGTCCGGAATTATGAGCTTTTAGCTGTTGTGCATAGAAGCGAGCGACTCTATTCATCAGCTCATAGTCGTCTTGCAACTGCTGTTTCTGTTGTGGCGTTTGTGAGCGGAAGCTACCGCCGTCCTCTCTGGGCACTTCCAGATGATAGATACGGGCCAGTTCTTCAATGGCTTCCGGGAACTCCAGGCGTTCGTATTCCATTAAAAATGAAATGGCGTTGCCGTGAGCGCCACAGCCAAAACAGTGATAAAACTGCTTGTCGGGGGCTACCGTAAAAGAGGGGCTTTTTTCGTTGTGGAATGGGCAACAGGCCTGGTAATTACGACCGGCCTTTTTCAGGCGAACATAACTGTCAATAACCTCGACTATGTCTGCTCTGGCTAAAAGGTCATCGATAAAACTGCGTGGAATTCTGCCTGCCATTGTCGTTTTTTGTTGCCCCAAATAAACAAGCCGCACCTTGTATTAAGGTGCGGCTTGTGTCAAGTCGATATGCACGTTTGCAGTAAACTGCTGCGAATTATGCGCTAAGTTTTGCCTTAATGGCTTTGCTCAGTTCGCCCATGTCTGCGCGACCCTGTACTTTAGGTTTGAGCCAGCCCATCACTTTACCCATGTCCTGCATGCCACTGGCACCGGATTCGGTCATAGCTTCAGCGATTAAGGCGTCGAGTTCTTCACTGGTTAATGCCTGGGGAAGAAATGAGTGTATCACCTCCATTTCATTTCTTTCCTGTTCCGCCAGATCTTCGCGTCCGGCGTCTTCGAACTGCTGCATGGCATCTTTGCGTTGCTTCATCATTTTAGTGAGCACCGCCAATACATCAGCGTCTTCTAACTCGACTCTGCCGTCTATTTCTTTTTGCTTAATTTCAGCTAAAGCCATGCGAATGGTACCCAGACGTAATTTGTCTTTGGCGCGCATTGCTTCTTTTTGAGCTTCTTTAAGTGATTCTTTTAAAGACATAACTTGGCTTAAATTCGCGTTAACGGCTTAGTATAACTTGATACGACGAGCGTTTTCGCGAGCCACTTTTTTCAAGTGACGCTTTTTAGCAGCGGCTTTTTTGCGCTTGCGTTCCCAAGTTGGCTTTTCGAAGAACTCTCTACGACGAACTTCAGACAAAATACCAGCTTTCTCACAAGAGCGCTTAAAACGACGCAGTGCTACGTCAAACGGTTCGTTTTCTCTAACTTTAACGATTGGCATTAAAAATCACCTTTAATCAAAATCTTAACAATAATGTGCTTAAAAAATAGACGGCACGGTTAAAAATGGTGCGCAATTCTAATCATATCGCCAGGCAATGTAAAGGCCATGCTGACTATTTGTCCTGATAAATAATGGCCATTGATATCTTCTGCATGCAGAAAATTGGTTCTGGTGCCGGGTTTTCGGTAAACTGGCGACAATTTTAATGAGGTAATAGATAACTATGCTGGTTTTGGGAATTGAAACCTCCTGTGATGAAACAGGAATTGCTTTATACGATACTGAAAAGGGGCTGCAAGCTCACGCACTGTACAGTCAGGTCAAGCTGCATGCAGATTATGGTGGCGTCGTGCCCGAATTGGCCTCCAGAGATCATATTCGAAAAGTCGTCCCGTTAATTGAAGAGGCCATCAAAGAGGCGGGCGTGACGCAAAATGACATCGATGGCATTGCATACACCAGAGGACCGGGTTTAATTGGCGCATTATTGGTGGGTAGCTCTGTTGCTCGCAGCCTGGGGTTTGCCTGGAATGTGCCCACCGTTGGCGTGCATCACATGGAAGGCCATTTACTGGCACCGCTGTTGGATGATATCGATTTGGAATTTCCCTTCGTGGCCTTATTGGTTTCAGGCGGGCATTCCATGTTGGTAAAGGTGGATGCCATTGGAAGTTATGAATTATTAGGTGAATCGGTAGATGATGCCGCCGGTGAAGCGTTTGATAAAACTGCAAAGTTATTGGATTTGGATTATCCCGGCGGCCCGCGGTTGGCTAAATTAGCAGACAAGGGCAATTCGGAACGTTTTACCTTTCCCAGACCCATGACCGACAGACCGGGGTTACAGTTCAGTTTTAGTGGCCTGAAAACCTTTGCTGCCAATACTATCAGAGACCTGAAAGCAGCATCTGAGAGCGGTGAGTTATCTGAACAAGACAAAGCCGATGTTGCAGCTGCTTTCCAGGAAGCCGTTATCGACACATTATTGATTAAATGCAAACGGGCCCTCAAACAATGTAATGTAAAACAGTTAGTTATTGCGGGTGGCGTGAGTGCCAATGTGCAGCTGCGAGCGCAGGTGACGGAATTGATGAACAAACTCGGTGGCAAGGCGTTTTATCCTGCTCCGGCATTTTGTACAGACAATGGTGCCATGATTGCCTATGCTGGGGCACAGCGTTTATTGGCAGGACAAACCGATGAACTATCTGACCAGGTTTTACCGCGCTGGCCACTGGATGAGTTGGCTCCAATTAATTGATGGTATGCTGAATACTCAGCTTACTGCGTGTAAAGGGGTAACTGAAACGGACTCCGAACTAAGAGTTCTTTAGATTTTCGAAAACTTTGTTGTTTACAGAAGAAGCTTCTTATTTGATGTGGAATATGAGAATTCGGAAATCGCTCAGGTACCCAACTCGTTGCCGTCCCATAGGCGTCTGATGTTGGGCAGATGCCTGAGAACAATGGTGCAGCTCATTAAAGTGATGCTCATAAACCAAGGTGAGCTGATGGCAAAAGCCAGAATCGGGGCCAAGCATACGGTTACTATGGCAGCCACTGAGGATATGCGCAGCTTTTTCATTATAGCCAGCCAAACGATGATGAGCGCCAATCCCATTATCCACTCCAATGCCAAGATCACACCAAATGCGGTAGCGACGGCTTTGCCTCCTTTGAAACCAAAAAATAGCGGGAAGATGTGTCCCAGGCAGGCAAATACCGCGCACAAGGCCACCACCAATTCAGGTTGTTGCAAATAAATCGCCAGTAGGACTGGCAACATCCCCTTGAGCATGTCAAACACAAAGGTGGCCAGCGCTGGCCATTTGCCACCTAGTCTGTATACGTTAGTCGTACCCGGGTTCTCCGAACCCACACTTCTGGGGTCGGGTAAGCGCCAAAGCCGACAAATTAAAATCGCACTACAGACCGAGCCCAGATAGTAGGCCAGTACGGGGAGTAATACTGCTAACATAATGAATCCAAACTGCGGTTAGACAAAAAAAGATAAATCAGTATGATTCCTGCAATGTTTCAATGCTTGCCCATTATACGCTGTCATTATGGATAAAATCATTATCAACGGGTTACTTATCGACACCATTATTGGTGTTTACGACTGGGAAAGGGAAAAAAGTCAGAGAGTTATCCTCAATCTGGTACTTAAAACCGACTTAAACTTGCCTATGCAGTCGGATAATGTAGCCGATACCATTGATTACGCTGCGATAGTGCAGCGTATCGAAAAACTTGCTGAGCAACACCGACCGGAATTACTGGAGCGCTTTGCAGAATTGATATTTGCCGATTTGTTTTCACTTTTTCCATTAACTGAAATTCAATTGCAAATCCTCAAGCCGGATATTTTGCAACAAGTGGATACCATTGGCATTGAGATAACACGTACGCGAGAGTTATATGTGCCAAAAGGAGTCAAAGGTTGAGCACTTTAGAGATCATTATTCTGGCCTTAATCCAAGGCTTGTCAGAGTTTTTACCCATATCCAGTTCAGCACATTTGATTTTGCCGTCACAACTTTTTGGTTGGCATGATCAAGGGCTGGCATTTGATGTGGCCGTTCATGTGGGCAGTTTGTTGGCTGTCTTGTGTTATTTTCGCAAGGAGGTATTTCAGCTTACCGTGGGCTGGGGTCAATCATTGTCTGGTAAAGTAACTGATGATGGCAAACTTGCCTGGATGATCATTTTAGCCACGATTCCGGTGATTCTGGTGGGCTTTATGGTCAAAGACTATGTAGAAGGGTGGTTGCGCTCAGGCTATGTTATTGCCACTACCACTATACTGTTCGGGTTATTGTTGTACTGGGCGGACAAAGTTGCCAGCCGTCAGACAGAAACAGTGGAGTTAACCTGGAAAAAGGCGCTTATTATTGGTTTGGCTCAGGTTGCAGCCATTATTCCGGGGACTTCTCGTTCTGGGGTGACTATGACCGCAGCCTTGTTTTTGGGTATATCTCGGGAAAAATCTGCGCGTTTTTCTTTTTTGCTGTCTATTCCCACCATTCTTGGCGCTGGCACGATTTTAACTTACAAATTGGTTACCGGTGAGCATGCTGTAAACTGGGAAGAGTTGTTATATGGTGTGGTACTGTCTTTCATCAGTGCCTACATCTGTATCACCCTGTTTTTGAAATGGATATCCACGCTAGGTATGACACCATTTGTGATCTACCGTTTAATTCTGGGTATTGTGATTTTCGCGATCTTGTCTATTTGAGGGACTGAATATGTCTGAAACTATCTTTACCAAAATCATCAATAAAGAAATTCCGGCTGAAATCCTCTACGAGGACGATGAGGCATTGGCGTTTAGCGATATTAATCCGCAAGCCCCCATTCACTTTTTAGTGATACCGAAAAAGCCTATTGCTACCATCAATGATATGGAAGCCGCTGACAAAGCATTGGTCGGACACCTGCATTGGGTGGCGGCACATATTGCTGAGCAGCAGGGGTTTGCGCAGGAAGGTTTCAGAACTGTGATGAATTGCAACGAGCACGGCGGTCAGACAGTGTACCACATCCATCTGCACGTGTTGGCTGGGAAGCCTCTGGGTTGGCCACCTTATCAGGAAAGATTGAAGGTTTAGTTGGATGTGGCTTGCAGGCCAAATATCCGCGCTAATTTAGTTTTTACAGAGCGCCAATGGGTCGCTGGTCGCTCTGGCGCCTTGTTTTCCAGGTAATCAAAATCTTCGGCGGTTAATCTCACTTCGCCGCCATGGGCGAGTAGAATACTAGTTGGAGACAGGTGGCGAACTCGCTGTAACGAAGCTTTGTAACGGTTTGGGTAAAAAACTGGATAGGGTGGAATGAATCGTTGTTTCACTTTCACCATCAGGTCTGCCACGTAAACTCGATTGCTTGGCTGGTGCCATAGGGTTAGATCGCGATCGGTATGCCCTTGGGTGAACAGTACCTTCCACTGCTCAAAGCCCGGAATGGAGTCTCCGTCGTTTAGTGCAATATCCGGGGTAATGTAGGGCGAATACCAAATCAGACGGCGTCTCTTACGCATCCGGCCCGCCACCCAATGAGCCAGCAAAATATCGGTTAAATGCATCAGCAAACCATCGATGCCGCGATACCATTGACCGGGCACATTGGCACTGACAATCTGGGCCTTGCAAACTTGTCGCAGTGCCCTGGCACCGCCAGCGTGGTCGGGATGCATGTGGGTAACCACCACGATTTTTAAATCATTGAGCGGGCGGTGTAACTGTTTGTTGATAAAGTCACAAATGGTCCCAACGTCAGCACGTGATGCGCCATCTAATAGCATGAGTCCCCATGACTCTTCCACTAGCCAGATATCTTGAATGTAGCCTTCGATGCGATGCAACTTCATAACTATTAGGTGATGTTAATGATGATTAGTTCAACGAATTGTAGCAAGCAATGATGCGGATTCAAACGAGTGTTTGAATCCGCTTAATCGTTTAGTCGTTCAGAGTAATTAAAGACCCAATACCTTTTTACCTTGTGTAAAGGTAATGTCTACAGGAATATTGGCTTCAGACAAACGGTCGAGGTCGGCTTGCAGTGCGTCATCGATAATACCTTTTTCGGCTACCAGTTTTGCCACACCAGCATAATCACCATTGCCTTGCAGAGTGAGTATTAGCTCAGACAAGTTACTAACAGCATTTTGCATTTTTGCCATGTCCACTGAGTATTGGCCTTGGGCATTGCGACTAAAGGCCCCTTGCTCTTTAAAGTAGTTAAAGCGCACCATATTAGCTTTGCCATGAGCACTGGAAGCGCCAAATCTTACAGAGCGGAAAATACCAGCCATGAAGGTGGTGTAGTAGTCTTGCAATACGCCTTCCGTGATCTCACCTTTTTCCAGCAGTTGCTGAATCATATACAGGCCAAGGACATCAGCTTTACCTTCTTCCAGTGCCGAGGCATGTTCTTTCAGCGCCTGGCGCACTGTACCTTTGTCATTGATGGTGTTTTTGATGCCCAGGCCATGAGCTACCTCATGAAACATGGTATTGGCGAAAAATGCATTAAAGGTAATATTCTGGCGCTGCTCTGGCACAATGAGTTGTTCTGCAATTGGCACCAGTATGTGATCAAACTTAGCGCGCATGGCGTTTTTTAACTGCAAACGACGGGTGCCTTTAGAGAGTTGCACTTCTTCATCGTTAGGCAAGTTAATAGCAATGGTTTTGCTACCTGCGTTCGAGTGACCTGCATAGTAGATAACGTCGTAAGCATTGAGATCGGCATTGGCTCCCGGCGTTTCTTGTTTATACTGCTCTGGTACTGGTAAACCGCGCTGTAATTCAGGTAAGAACTGTGCGTATTTAGCCAGACGCTCACTCCATTGCAGATCTTTTATCAGTACATAAGACTCAAACGCAGCACGATAACCAAACAACTGATCTTCGTAAGTTTCAATGGGACCATAAACCAGTTCAATGGGATTGGTTTTCATGTCCATCCAGGCAAAGTCTGATGCCTGATAATCATCACTTAACAGAGCCTCGGCGCGCATATTCAGGTAGTTGGCAAACTCTTCATTGTCTGCAAGTAATGCCGCCTGCTTTAATAACCCTGCGGCGCGTTGCAATTGTACTTTATATTTTTCTGAATAAGGGGTTAATGTCAGCTCACCATTGTTGCGTTCAACAATGGAATAAAGGCCGTCTTTGCCGGTTTGTTGCCAGCTTTCAAACTCTGCTTTATCCATATCTGCAGGGTAGAATTGTGCGCCGTGAGATTTAGCTTCGACATGACTCAAGAAAGCTTTGTCACCATCCAGTCTGTCCCAAGGTCCATAATTAATCTCTGCAAATTTGCGTACTTTTTCATCTTTGATGGCGGAGATGAGTGCTTCTTTATCTGGACCATAAGCCTGTTGCCAGAATAGATCATCCATGATGACGGATGCATCTATCAGCACTGCCAGCATTTCTTTTTGGTTCTCAGACAAATGTGACAGGTCGGCCGTTAGCTCAACCTCTTTGTAAATATTCAAACGATCTTTGAATTCAGGTAAGAGTGCATGTTGTTCTGCGGGTTCTGGTGATGAGACAACGGCCCCAGTTTCCGGGGCGGGCTGACAAGCACTCAAAAGGCATACCGAGACAGCGCCAATCAAAGCACTAAGTGGATGTTTTTTAATCATAATTTTCTCTTTTTCTGCATTTTTATCGAAAAACCTGACATACCATCCGGCAACTTGGCACAAAAATCAAATTTAGCGCCCATTAGCTTATTAAAAAAAACAAATTAATTTGAGTCAGATCAGATAAATGCCTGGTGAATCGAAGAAAATAAATTAAACTCATGGTGAAGGGTGTTGATTTGACGAGACCTGTAGTTTCCTCATCCCAAAGTAGTATGGCAACGAAGTTATTGGTCACGTTAGCATAGTTCACCCGCTTATATTTATAATTCATCTGGCATCGATGTAATGCCCGGATACTTGGAAAAGGTTGGAAAATGTCCACTGAAAACGCATTGCTCACCATTCTGGTGGAAAAAATTAATAACGATACTTTGGTGCTACCAACACTGCCTGCGATAGCACTGAAGGTAAGAAAGGCGGCTGATGACCCCGAAATTAATCTTAACGCTATGGCGGAAGTGATTGGACTGGACCCATCGTTGTCAGCGCGGATCATTAAGATTGCTAACAGTGCCTATCTAGGACGCACTATAAAAGTAGAATCTTTGAACCAGGCTGTGACACGTATCGGCCTTACCCAAATCAAGAATATTGCCACCGCACTAGCTATGGAGCAGCTGTTTGTCAGTAAAAACGAAGTGGTTAAAGGTTATATCAATAAAATTTGGGATCGTACTGTGGACGTGGTGGCCAATGCGTTGGCATTGTTCCGCATCTACCAAGATGAAACCAAAGATCGTCGTTTAAACGTTGATACCCTGACATTGTGCTCTTTAGTACACAATATCGGTATTTTACCGATCCTTACCGAAGCAGAGCGCCATGAAGAAGTGTTTGCCAATCCCGCATTTTTGAATGTGGCGGTGCAAAAACTCTCTGGCCAACTGGGTGGAGCCATTACTAACGAGTGGGGCTTTGGTAAAGACTTTGTGCAAGTTGCAGAAAGTTGGCGCAATATGAAGGTGCAAACCGAGGCTGTGTCCTATCTGGATTTCGTGCGCATGGGAGCTGCGGTTGCCGGCCATGTTAACAGCCAGAAAGACGCCATCTTGAATATATGCATGAAGAAAAACATGATCAGCGATTTGGCGCTGGTGGAGAGTCCGGAATACAAAGAAATGAAAGAAACCGGGAAAGCGATATTTAGCTAGTTTAAACCAAACTATATATCCAACAAAAAAGGAACACAGCGTGTTCCTTTTTTACTTCTCAATCCGCTTGTTTTTAATCTTCTTCGTGCAGGTCAAAGGTGTCTTGCAAGTAGGCCACAAAGCGCACCAACTCTCCCGACATCAACGCAAAGTCTGCATCTAGCTTGGCTGCTTTTTGGTCTTTGGGGATGTCATCGTTTTGCTCACGCATAACATCGGTAAACTTAATGCGTTTGATGGATAAGTCTTCCTGCAAAATAGCCGTAA
The DNA here is from genome assembly GCF_036322805.1 of Planctobacterium marinum. Classification (GTDB taxonomy): domain Bacteria; phylum Pseudomonadota; class Gammaproteobacteria; order Enterobacterales; family Alteromonadaceae; genus Planctobacterium; species Planctobacterium marinum_A. The sequence goes on from NZ_AP027272.1 coordinate 919,524, forward strand.
GCGTATCTTCCCATTTGAGGGCAATTTTCTGTACTGACTTGCCAGAAGCAATATGATTAAGCATCTCTTCCGAGGTCAGATCCTGGTTTTTACAGCGAATAATGCTGGCTTCTTCGGCCTCGTCTTTAAACTCTGCTTCGTCTTGTAATTCCAATCCTGCGGGCACCTTGTTGTCCGTTAGCCAGCTGGTGAGTTCCGCTGCAATACTGGTGCGTCCCAAGGGCACGACAGGCAATGAACCCATGGCTTTACGCAACATAGCTAAAAACGTTTCGGCTTTGCCATCTGCCGAAGCATCAACGAATACCAGGTTCTCTTTGGGACTGAACATGCCGTGCAGATAACTATTTTTAGTAAACGCCTGGGGCAATAAACGGTGAATAATTTCTTGTTTGAGATCTTGTTTTGCCTTTTTGCCCACGGGCGCGCCTGTTTCAGACTCGATTTGCGCCACTTTCTCTTCGAGTTCGGCGTTAACCACTGATGAGGGCAATAAGCGTTCTTGCTTTTTCAGTGTTAACAGAAAGCGGCCATTAGCCAGGTGAAACAGCTCCTGCCCACCTTCTAGCGGAGCCACCCAACCCATAGTGGCCAGTTCTTGTTTGCCGCAATGGCGAAAGGCCACTTCGGTGAGTTGTTGTTGTAAGTCTTCGGGGGAAACGTCAAGGGATTCGGTAATAGAGTAAACTTTTAAATTTTTAAACCACATTGTCTTCAACTTGTCAGTTGTCAAAACTTACTTCAGCTATCCCGCAGCTAAGTTTTGAGATGTAAAAAAAGAGGCAGGAGATTAGCAGGTCTGCACCTGCTGATCCAGTTTAAAAACCAAGGGGTAAATGTTGCTTAACTAGCGCGTTTGTTTTGCGGGAAACTAATTATGTAACGCAAGCCTTTGCCCGGCTCGCTCTCAGCTTCGATTTTACCGCCTAGTGTTTGCGTCACCAAGTTATACATGATGTGGGTTCCCAAACCGGAGCCGCCCTTGCCGCGACGAGTAGTAAAGAAGGCGTCGAAATGTTTGTCTAACATTTCTTTGTTTAACCCTTTGCCATCATCCTGGTAGTCGATATTTACTTGATTATCGTCACTCCATATTTTCATCTTGATATGACCCTCTTTGACATTTTCAAAGCCATGGATGAGAGAGTTCATAATCATGTTGGTGACAATTTGTGCCACCGCGCCAGGAGCACACCGCACCGTCAGATCTTCGGGACATTCTACGTCGATTGTATGGTTGGTTTTTTTGAATTTCGGCGCCAGCGACTGGGTGACTTCACGGATGTATTCTTTCATGTCTACGTCACGCTCTGCTTCACTGGTTTGGTCTACGGCTACTTGCTTAAAGCTGGCGACTAAATCTGAGGCGCGATTCAGGTTAGATAACAACAGCGTTGTGGTTTGACCCGCTTCATCGATAAAGGCATTCATGGTTTTGCTGGTGAGCTTTTTCTCATCGAATGCCGTTTGCAGTGATTTCAGTCGGTCTTGTAAAAAGCTCGCTGCTGTAACGCTCACTCCGATAGGCGTGTTCACATCATGAGCGATACCTGCAACTAAGCCCCCCAAAGACGCCATGCGCTCCGATTCCACCAGCTGGTCCTGAGCTACTTTCAAAGTTTCCATTGACTCTGCCAATTCATTATTCTTGGCGCGCAAGGTGTCTTCGGCAAATCGGCGGCTGTCGTTTTCTCGTTTCAGCTCTTCCTGTTTCACCATCAGCTCATCTTTCTGCTGTTCCAGGTCCAGCATTATCTTGGATAAACTGGCGGTCTTCTTGGCGACCCCTTGTTCTAACATGAGGTTTTGTTCATCCAGTTTGCGATTGGCTTCTTTGAGATCGGATTGTGCACCGCCGAGACGATTTTGAAAATCAATGAGATCATCAACCAGCTTATTATAGGCATCCCGCAGTACTGCCAATTCGTTATCGTCTTCTATTTTTACCTGCAGTTTGGAAGATTCCAGACGATCTATATCAAACTCGTTTATTTGATGAGTAAGGTCGGATAGTGGCTCGGTAAGCATGCGCCGGAAGGCATTGAGAAACAGGAATACTAAAAAGCCAGTTTTTAATATGGCATTACCAATCAGGAAGAACACCCCCACCTGAATACGACCAAATATAATTTCGAAACTGGAATAGAGGGTCACATCACCGACATTAGAGGTACGCCCCGAAAATTCGAAGATCAGTGGGAAGGTGTAACCAAAAGTGCCACCACCGTGATCTTGCATAACCCCAGTGCTGACTGGATCCATCTGCAACACAACGGTTCGGCCAAGATCGGCAATATAGTTGCCATTTTCGTCACGAATTTGCACGCCTTCGACGATGGGCAGTTCCATTAAGCCTTCGGCGATAGACTGTGCCTGGGGAGTATTGAGCTCCCAAATAGCTCGAGTGAGACTGGTACTAAAGGTATTTTTAAGAGTTTGCAGTTCACTCTGGATGTGGTTCTTGGCATTCAGGTATTCGGTCAGGATCTGCCCAACGGTGACGATAAGTGTAAGAATGAAATAAACAGAAAGCACTCTGGTCAAAAGCTTTCTAGATAATCCGACTTTAACCTTTGACATTCAACGTAGCCCTTCGTTTTTTGCTATTTCCTGCTGTGATAAACACTGAGTTGGCCTCATTGTTATGCTACCCGGACAATAATAGTGAAATTTTGCTGCTCCTCGGCTAAGAATATGCAGAAAATAGCAAATAGACAAGGAACCCGGTGGCTTTAATTTTCGGTTATGTCACTATAAAACCACTTGTTTTTGAGAGTTCGCTGAGAAACTTTCATAATTTTGTCATTAAAACGACAAATAATTGCCGCGGCTAAAATGAGCGAGGGTAAAAAGTGAGTAAAAAAATTCTGGTAGTAGAAGACGAAGCCCCCATCAGGGATATGATCAAGTTTGTCCTGGAGCAATCTGATTTTGACGTGACAGAAGCTGAAGATTTTGATGTTGCTTTAGAGGCTGTGGTGGAACCTTATCCAGAAATTATTTTACTGGATTGGATGCTTCCCGGCGGCAGTGGTATTCAGCTGGCGAAAAAGTTGAAGCAACACGAGCACACCAAAGACATTCCCATCATAATGTTGACGGCTCGTGGTGAAGAAGAGGATAAAGTACGAGGCCTGGACGCCGGTGCTGATGATTACATTACTAAACCCTTTTCTCCCAAAGAACTCGTTGCGCGTATTAAGGCTGTTCTGCGACGTACTTCTCCCACTTCCAACGAAGAGCCTATCAGCTTTAGTGGTTTAATATTAGATCCGGTTTCACATCGCGTAACTTCCCATGGCAATGCTCTAAAGCTTGGGCCAACTGAATTTAAACTGCTACACTTTTTTATGACCCACTCAGAGCGAGTTTACAGTCGTGAACAGCTACTGGATAATGTCTGGGGTACTAATGTGTACGTTGAAGATCGCACTGTTGATGTGCATATCCGTCGCTTGAGAAAAGCGATTTCAGGGCATGGTCATGAAAACATGATTCAGACCGTTCGTGGCTCTGGTTATCGTTTTTCGGCGAAACAATAAAAATCCAATGGGCACCAATGTGGAGGGTGCCCTGAAGCAGAAAAGGTCCGTTTTTGTATAATCCTTTTTCTTGGGTGAAAAGCATCACTCGTATCGCCCTGTTTTACGGTCTGGCAATGCTGGTGGGCTGGTATTTTGATGCCTTGCTTTGGGCATTGGCAATCGCCTCTACAGCTTTGGTGCTGATCAATTATTACCACCTGGTTAAGCTAAATAATTGGTTATGGCACAGTAAAAAGTTCACACCGCCTGATGCTTCTGGAATATGGGGCTACATATACGACGGCATCTATTACATGCAGCGTCGCAACAGGATCAAACGCAAAAAGCTAGGTAACCTTATTCGACGGTTCCGCGAGGGATCAGAATCACTGCCGGACGCGGCGGTCGTGCTGGATGCCGATTGGCATATCGAATGGTGTAATCGCCTGGCGCGTATTGAACTTGGATTAAATTGGCCCGAAGATGCCGAAAGACGCATTGATAATCTGATTCGCCATCCTGAGTTTGTTAAATTTTTACGCAACAGGAATTACGATAGCCCAATTGAAATCGAATCTCCCACTAATATTAGCCGGGTTTTAGAATTTCGAATGATGCCTTATGGTGAGAAACATTATCTATTGATTGCCAGGGACATCACTCAAATCAGTCATGTTGAGCAAGTCAGAAAAGACTTTGTGGCAAATGTATCCCACGAATTGCGCACGCCTTTGACGGTATTGAGCGGTTATCTGGAAATGCTCAAAGAAAGCCCGGAAATGCCTCAATCATTTATTGATAAAGCGTTTGATGAAATGGGTACTCAATCTACGCGTATGCAAAGCCTGGTGGAGCAATTATTGGCTCTGTCCAGAATAGAAGCCAGTACCGAACGAGTGTATGAAAAAGTGGTAAACGTACCGCAGGTATTGCGCACTATTGAAATAGAAGCCCAGTCACTAAATAAAAATAAGGGGCACAGCATCGAGTTTGAGGTCGATGAGGGATTACAAATTTACGGTGTTGAGACCGAACTGCGCAGTGCTTTTTCCAATCTCATATTTAATGCCATTAACTACACCCCCAACGGTGGAAAAATAAAGGTGTGTTGGGGTAAAGAGCAGGACCGGGCGCGATTTAAAGTTATCGATAACGGAGAAGGCATCCCGGAAGAGCACCTCAGTCGCTTAACTGAACGTTTTTACCGTGTCGACAAGGCACGCTCCCGCAAGACAGGGGGAACTGGATTGGGATTATCCATTGTGAAACACGTCTTATCCCATCATAATTCCAAACTCGAAATTAACAGTGATGTGGGACAAGGTAGTGAGTTTTCATTTGCGTTCGCTAAGCAGATTATTGCCATTAAAGAATAAATTATTAGCACTGACCTTAGGCTTACTAACTTGCATGGGTAGTGTCTTGGCCCATGAGCATTCAGAACCCTATCAGGTAAAAAGTGGCGTAGCTGGCACTATCACTTCCGTGGGTTCCGATACCATGTCGAACCTCATCTCTATCTGGGCTGAAGAGTTTAATCAGCGCTATCCGCAAGTGAATTTTCAATTGCAATCGGCAGGCTCTTCCACCGCGCCGCCGGCAATGATCCAGGGGACCGCCAGTATTGGTCCCATGAGCCGCAGTCTGAAAAGATCTGAACAGGACGCATTTTACGAGGAGTTTGGTTATGCGCCTACACTTGTGCCGGTGGCTTTGGATGCCATCACCTTGTTTGTGGATCTCGACAACCCGGTTAACTCGTTAAAGCAAGAACAAATAGACAGTATCTTTTCGGTGACGCGATTTTGCGGTGGTGCCGAATCTATCGATAATTGGGCACAAATAAATGGTGCTGAAAATTATCCTTATCGCATTCGACTATACGGTCGCAGCGCCGTATCTGGTACTTATGGCCTGTTCAAAAACAAAGTATTGTGCGACGGTGATTTTAAAGCCAAGGTGGCTGAGTTACCCAGCTCTTCCTCTATTGTGCAGTCAGTGGCGTTTTTCAAGGGGGCAATGGGCTATGCTGCCTGGGGCTTTCAGAATGCCGGTGTAAAACTTTTGTCTGTGCAAAACAATGCTGCGCAAGCCGCTGTTGCCCCCTCTGAGAGCAACATTCGCAGTGGGTTGTACCCCTACAGCCGTTTTCTGTATTTGTTGGTGAATAAAGAGCCGGACAAACCTCTGCCCAATCCATATCTGGAATTTATTCGCTTTATCTATTCCAAAGAAGGCGATGCCATAACTCGCCGTGAAGGATATGTGCCTTTGGGGTTAACGCGTTCAAGTAGTGTGCTAAAAGAACTGTCCGATTAGTCCCGGTGCCCAGGCCGTGATATTCGATTCATTCCGTTATTTTCGTTTATGAAAGTTTTGTTACGTATTACACACCTGTAACAAAATTGTCATTGAGCTCCGTTACTCTCTGCGCGATTTAATTTTAAACCCAAAAATTCCAACTCGGAGCACATAATGGAACTTAACAAGTTTTTTCAGGTTTCTGCTATCGCAGCAGCACTAGCACTGGCCGGTTGTGGCGGTGACATCAACATCACTGAAGGTGACATCACTGGTGACACTATCACTAACAATACTACTAACAATAATGGTGGTAACGGCAATGGTGATGGCGACGGTGGCGATACCCCAACTGTTGAATTTCCTGGTACGTTTGACGCTGGTCTGACTCAAGCTGTTCGTGCTGCCGTAAACGATAACTCTGTTGTAGTACAAACTATTTCTGGCACTATCACTGAAGATACGACGCTTATCGCAGGTGCTTTCTACGCATTGTCCGGTACGGTTTTCGTAGGTGGTGATAACACTGATTCTGCCACTTTAACTATCGAACCTGGTGTAACCGTATTCGGTCAGAATGGCGGTGACGCTCTGGTTGTAAGCCGTGGTTCAAAACTTGAAGCAGCTGGTACTGCTGACGATCAAATCATCATGACTTCTTTACAAGACGTTGTTGGTGAGGCGCTTTCTCCGGGTCAGTGGGGCGGTTTAGTATTATTAGGTAACGCTCCAAGCAACAAATGTCCTTCTGACGGCACAGCCTGTGCGCGTGAAGTTGAAGGTGTGGCGGGTGCTTTCTACGGCGGTACTGACACAGAAGATAACTCTGGTACTTTACAGTACGTTATCGTTAAAAACTCTGGTTTCGAAGTTGAGCCAGGTAACGAATTAAACGGTATCACTTTCGCGGGTGTTGGTGCGGGTACAACCGTTGACCACATTCAAGTTCACAACAGCTCTGATGATGGTGTTGAGTTCTTCGGTGGTAACGTTGACGTTAAATATCTCGTATTGACTAACAACCAGGACGACAGCATTGACTGGGACCACGGTTACCAAGGTCGTATGCAGCACATCTACGTGCAACACAATCCTAACGCGACTGATGCAAACCGCATCATCGAAGCTGACAACGACGGTTCTAACTTAGACGCAGATCCTAAGTCTAACCCGACTTTAGTTAACATGACGGCTATCGGTAACAACTTCGCTGCTGACGACAACCCCTCTGAAGGTATCTACTTGCGTGAAGGTACTGGCGGTCAATTCTACAACATCGTTGTAACTGGTCCTGCTGAAATGGGCGAGTGTTTCGAAGTTGAAAACAACGCGGTATCTCAAGCCAACTTGCAAGACGGCACTATCATGATGCAGAACTCTGCCATGGCGTGTTCTAACGGCGAAAACTTCAAAAATGCCGACGGTGCTGTTGACCTTGAAGCCTGGTTCCTTGAGCAAGATGGCAACGTCGTATTAGAAGCGCCAATGGTTTCTTCTGACGGTACGCCAATGAATGGTTCTCCTCTGTTGGGTTCTGGTCAGGACGCTTCTGCGGTTGATACTTTCTTTGACGTAACTGATTACATGGGTGCTTTCGACGGTGCTACAGACTGGCGTGAAGGTTGGGCATTTGGTTTTGGTGGCGGTATCGTTACTGTTAGCAACTCTGCGCCTGTTGTGGGTTGTCCTTCTGGCACTACTGCCATTTTGTCTGTTGACGGTGTAACCACGACTTGTGAAATTCCATCAGGTGTTGTGACTGAAGACATGACGCTGACAGCAGGTAACATCTATGCATTGTCTGGTGTAACTTTCATCGGTAACGACAACGCTGATAGCGCAACCTTGACCATCGAGCCTGGCGTAACTATTTACGGCCGTAGCGCAAGTGACGCATTGGTTGTTAGCCGTGGATCTGAAATCATGGCCGAAGGTACAGCTGCTGCACCTATCACATTCACTTCTAACCAAGACGTAACGGGTCAAGCGACTGCACCAGGTCAATGGGGTGGTATCGTATTACTGGGTAATGCAGTAAGTAACAAGTGTCCTACCGACGGCACACCATGTGCTCGTGAAGTTGAAGGTGTAGCGGGTGCATTCTACGGCGGTACTGATAACACAGACAGCTCTGGTACTCTGCGCTATGTAGTAGTTAAGCACGGTGGTTTCGAAGTTGAGCCGGGTAACGAATTAAACGGTATCACTTTCGGTGGTGTTGGTTCAGGTACGACTGTTGAGTACATCCAGGTTCACCAAAACTCTGATGACGGTATCGAGTTCTTCGGTGGTACGGTTAACGCTAAGTACATCGTTCTTACTGGTAACCAGGACGACAGCGTAGACTGGGATCACGGTTACACTGGTAAATTACAGTACGTATTAATCCAACAAGCGACTGACGATACAGAAGCTAACCGCTTAATCGAAGCTGATAACGACGGTTCTAACCTGGCGGCAACGCCTCAGTCTAACCCAATGATTGCTAACTTCACTGGTATTGGTAACAACTACCAAGGTGAAGATCCTTCAGAAGGTATCTACCTGCGTGAAGGTACTGGCGGTCAGTTCTACAACGTGGTTGTAACGGGTCCTGCTGGCATGGGTGAGTGTTTGGAAGTTGAAGACAACGCAGTTTCTCAGGCGAACCTGGGTGACGGTACCTTAACTATGCAAAACTCTGTTATCGCTTGTGAAAACGGCGAAAACTTCAAGAATGCTGACGGTGCAGTTGACCTTGAAGCATGGTTCTTAGGCCAAGACGGCAACTCTGTTGGTGAAAACCGCGCAGCAGTACTGAACGGTGTTTACACTATCTCTGACGCAGCTGCTTACGACTTCACTGGCGACACTTTCTTCGACAACGTTGATTTCATCGGTGCGGTTGAAGAAGGTAACGATTGGACTGCTGGCTGGACTGTAGGTCTGGAATAAGACCCACACTGTAAGCCAATGATTATTCCGACGCCAGGTAACACAGATTTATTGCCTGAGCGTCGTTTTTTCGGTTCAATCGAATGATTTTGGTGAGTGACAAATATCACTAAAATCCGCATTCAAATGAGGTTACTAATGAATAAATTTGCCAAAAGGTTTCGCTACGCAAACCTGTCATTGGCGGTGCTATTAGGATTGGGAACGCAAACTACTATGGTGCAAGCTCAGGAGAGCGAAGAAGATGCTGCCATTGAAGAAGTTGTTGCGACAGGAACCCGTCTGAAAGGAACAGCCACCGCGGTATTGCAGGAGCGTAAGGAACAGGCCTTTGTTGCGGATATTTTAGGTGCAGAACAAATCTCCAGAACCGGTGACGGCGATGCAGCTTCTGCATTGCGTCGTGTAACAGGTTTGACATTGGTAGATGGTAAATTCATCTATATTCGTGGCTTGGGTGAACGTTACTCAAGCACATTATTAAACGGCATGACAGTACCGAGCCCGGATCCAACTCGTAGCGTTATTCCGCTGGATTTGTTCCCTGCTTCTATTATTGAAAGTCTGTCAGTACAAAAAGCGTTTTCGCCTTCAATGCCTGCTGGCTTTGGTGGTGGTGCGGTAGACATTCGTCTTAAGTCAATTCCTACCGATTTTGTGATGGATTTATCCGGTAGCATCGGCTCAAATTCTGAGAATATGGATGATTCTTGGGGCTATAACGGCGGCAGTGACGACTGGCAAGGTCGCGATGACGGCACCCGTGCGATGCCTTCGGTATTGCGCGATGTATTCGACCGTCGTAAGTCGATTGAAGATCTGACTATTGCTGAGCAGCAAGATGTTGCGCTGTCTTTAAATCGCGACTTTGATCCTTCTTTGCAATCAGTGGATCCCAATACCAGCCTGGATTTTTCTTTAGGTAACTACATCGATATCGATGAAGACTGGACTATTGGTTTTCTGGCAACCGCTGGCTATGATAATTCATGGCAGGTAAAAGAAGAGTACCGTGGTAATCAGTTTAGCTCTGACGGTGAAGGCGGTTGGTCTTTGCAGTCTGGTTGGCCTGTGGGTGAGTCTAACGAACACTCAGTGAAATGGTCTGGCATGTTAAATATGGGTTTGCGTTACACCTCTTTCCACAAGATTGACGTGAGCATGCTGATCCTGAACGATACGCGTGACCGTATTCGTGAGCGCTATGGCTTTAACGCCAATACTGCTACTGACGAAGGCACACTGATCCGTTCTTACGACGTATTATATGAGGAGCGCCGGATGCGTTCTGGCCAGATCAAGGGTAGCCATACGTTTGATTTTCTCGATTATCTGGCGTTTGACTGGAAATATTCTGAGTCTAAAAGTTTCAGGGATGCCCCGGGCAACATCTCCACCGGCTTCAATTTCAACGATGCCAACGGTAATGGTGCTTTTGACCGCGGCAGTGAAGACATCAGCTTAATTCGCGGCCGTACAGGTCAAACGGATTACACCTTCCAGCGTCTTGACGATTATGTTGAGAACTGGGGCTGGAACGCGGAATATCCCATCGCATTAGATAAATGGGAAATTTCACTTAAAGCGGGTTACGAGCAGGTGCAAAAAGCCCGTATTGGTGAGAACCGGACTATCGGCTTTTTGACCAACAGCTTCGATGCCGCTGATCTGGTGGGTGCGAATCTAAACGATATCCTGACCGATGACCTGATCATCAATTTTGATAGTCCGACTAATCAGAACTTGATGAGACAATCGTCTGCTGCAGGTGATGATTACACCTCGGCACAAATCGTTGATGCGGGATATTTTGAATTTGATGCCTTCTTCAATAACCAATGGCGTTTTTCCGGTGGTTTCCGTTGGGAAGATTTCAAACAAGCCATTCTGGACTCCAGTTCAAGGGTTGGCTCTACCCCGGTTGAGCGTAACTTCGAGGATCTGACCTTCCAGGAAGATGATATCTATCCAGCGCTTGCGGTAACGTACATCCCGGATGACACCATGCAGTTCCGTTTCAACTATGCAGAAACGGTTGTGCGTCCGGACTTGCGTGAAATCTCAGATGCTTTGTTCCTTGATGAGAACGATAACTTTGTTCGTGGTACGCCTGGACTGCGTCCTACACAAATCCAGCATTATGACTTTCGTTGGGAATGGTATCGCGAGAATGGCGACAACTTGTCAGTCGCTTTATTCTACAAAGACATGGTTGACCCTATTGAAGGTTTCCAGACTGAGCAAGGTGACTCGGCACCAAGAACGCGTTTGGCCAACAGTGAAACTGGCGAAGTGTATGGTGTGGAAGTGGAGTTCTTGCAGGGCTTGAACTTTATGTCCGATGACCCTTACAGCTTCTGGAACGACTTGTTCTTGTCAGGTAACGTGACCTTGAGTGATTCGGAAACCGAGTTCGACCGTGAAAAAATCACGGCGCAAACGGGCGTTAACCCGGATTACACTAATGACTCGCGTCGTTTGACGGGCCACTCCGAATACGTGGTTAACCTGCAGTTGGGTTACGATTCACCCAATGGTGAGCACTCAGCGACGGTGGTTTATAACGTTTCAGGTCCCCGCATTATCTTTGCGGGTATTGCCGGTCAGGATGATGCTTATGAAGAAGCCTTCCATTCACTGGATTTTGTTTACACTCACTATCCGGACTTCAACACTACGGTTAAGTTCAAGTTGAGCAATATTCTGAATCAAGAAAGGGATATCCAGTTTGAGAATGTGCCTTTGCTGACCGAAACCAAAGGGGTTGGTTTTAGCTTAGGTTTTAGCTACGACTTCTAATGTAATAAAACTGTTAAGAGTGCCGATTCCGGCACTCTTCTTTATCCGCTATTTGCTGTGTCCCAAAAGCGATTTTGGGATGTAATAAAACGATCATATTCCCCCCCTACAATCTGCCGCAATTTCGATATCACGCTTAATTGTTTATAAAACATACATCTTAGGGTCCCTTATATGAAGTTTTCTAAAACTTTTACCCTTTCAGTTGTGGCAGCTGCGTTTTCAGTAGCGTCTATGACAGGAAGTGCTCAAGAAGATGGTTATCTAAAACCAGCCATTGATTCAGCCAAGCAGATTAACGAGTCTGCTGCTATGTCTCAGGAAAAAGTGAATGCCTACTCAGAGCAGGCAGACAGCAAATTGCAGACATTTAAAACCATCAACAAAGAAATTGATGGTTTGCGTGTCTATAACACGCAGTTAGAGAAGCAGATTGCCAATCAAGTAGAAGAAATGGCCGCGCTGAATGAGTCTATCGACGAAGTGAGCGTTATCGAACGTCAAATTACGCCACTGATGATCCGCATGATTGATGGGCTTGAGCAGTTCGTGCAATTAGATGTGCCTTTCTTGCCAGATGAGCGCTCTGAGCGTATCGAAAACCTGCGCGATATGATGGATCGTGCTGATGTCTCAGCATCAGAAAAGTTCCGCCGCGTTATGGAAGCTTATCAGGTTGAAATGGATTACGGTCGTTCTATGGAAGCCTACTCGGGCATTCTGGACCTTAACGGTCAGGAGCGCGATGTGGACTTTTTGCGCGTGGGTCGCACAGTGTTGGCATACCAAACTCGTGATGCCTCAGAGCAGGGCGTATGGAACCAGGATACCAAAACCTGGGAATTGTTGGATTCCAGCTATCGCACTCAAATTACCAACGGTTTACGCATGGCGAAAAAGCAAAAAGCACCTGACTTGCTGATGCTGCCAGTGAAGAAAACCAACTAAGGATATTGCGCAATGAAAAAGTTCGTTAAAGTTATTTCTACATTGTTCGTTGCTTCCATCCTTTCTGGTGGTGCAATGGCACAAAATAAAAACCTTGACCTGGATGCCTTATTGAAGCAACTGGAAGAAGGTAAATTCGCTCAGAATCAGCAAAACCAACAACGTGAGGCGCAGTTTCGCGCCCAGGTTGCTGAGCAAGACCGCATGATCCGTGAAGCGCAGCAAACCCGTGCTAACGAAGAAGCGAATAGTGAGCGTCTGGAAACCACCTTTGAAGAAAACGAATTCAAAATCGCCGACCTTCAAGGTGCCCTTGATAAGCGTTTAGGTTCGTTAAAAGAGCTGTTTGGTGTACTTCAGCAGGTGTCTGGCGATACCAAGAACAAGTTCCAGAACTCTATGATTTCTGCTGAAATCCCCGGCCGTGGTGAGTTTTTAGATAACCTGGCTCAGTCTATGGGGAAATCTTCCAAGCTGGCATCAATCGAAGAAATTGAGCGCGTTTGGTTTGAGATTCAGCGTGAAATGACCCAAGCTGGTAAGGTCACTAACTTCACCACCGAAGTAGTAGAAGCTAACGGTGACAAGGTTAATAAAGACGTTACCCGTGTTGGACCGTTCGCGTTGGTGGCAGACGGTAAATATCTGGATTACAACCCGGCAACAGGTACGGTTGCAGAATTAATTCGTCAACCAGCTGACCGTTACATGAGCTCCATCGATGAACTTGAAGCGTCAAATGGTGAGTTTGTGAAGTTTGGTCTGGATCCAACCGGTGGTTCAATTCTTGGCCTGTTGGTTCAAGCACCTAACTTCCGCGAGCGTGTTGAGCAAGGTGGCCTTGTGGGTTACATCATCTTAGGCGTGGGTGCGGTAGGTTTCTTATTGGCAATCATCCAGTTAATTAATCTTTCTCTGATTCAAATGAAGGTCAATGCTCAGCAAAAATCTTCTACGCCTAAAGCGGACAACCCGTTAGGCCGCGTATTGATGGTAAAAGACAAATATCCAGATGCCGATGTTGAGGCGTTAGAGCTACACCTGACAGAAGCTATTTTGGGTGAGCTGCCTAAGTTATCGCGCTTCCTGACCATTGTTAAAATTATCTCTGTTGTTGCGCCGCTAATGGGTCTGTTGGGTACCGTAACCGGTATGATCTTGACCTTCCAGGCCATCACATTATTTGGTACTGGCGATCCCAAGCTGATGGCGGGCGGTATTTCGCAAGCGCTGGTAACCACGGTACTGGGTCTGGTTGTCGCGATTCCAACGACGTTGCTTTACGCTTTCTTAAATACGCGCAGTAAAGGCATTGTTGCAGTTCTGCAAGAACAGTCTTCAGGGGTGATTGCAGAGCGCGCTGAAAGAGGTTAATAGCTATGTTCATGGAGTTTTTTGAAGCTATTCGCGATTTCACGGAAACCGGTGGGGCCGTCGTGTTCTACATCGGTATCCTGATCTTCGTGATGTGGCTACTCATTTTAGAACGGGCGCTGTACTTCTTTATCTGGCACCAGAAAGCCAAAAATGAAGCCATTGCAAACTGGGGAGCGCGTAAAGATCGCAGCTCCTGGAATGCAGAACAGATACGACAAATGACGATTTCACGCCTGCACTTAGGCATGAATAGCAATGTTGCCATCATTCAGGCGCTGGTGGCCTTATGTCCTTTATTGGGACTGATGGGTACAGTAACCGGGATGATTGAAGTCTTTGACGTTATGGCTATCTCCGGCTCGGGCAATGCCCGCTCTATGGCTTCTGGTGTTTCTAAAGCCACTATCCCCACGATGGCGGGAATGGTTGGGGCACTCTCTGGCGTATTTGCTGTGGCCTGGTTAACCAGAACGGTAAAAGCTGAGCGCACCCATGTTGAAGAAGCATTAGCAATGGACAGACATATCTAAAGTATTGGGCTTTAATACCCAAGCTTTAAAGCGAGAAAATTTATGAAACAGCATTTTCAAAATTTAGTAGAAGAAGAAGAAGCCACAATCGATATGACGCCCATGCTGGACGTTGTATTTATCATGCTTATCTTCTTCATTGTTACCGCGTCTTTTGTTAAAGAAGCCGGTATTGATGTGAACCGCCCTGAAGCCTCTACTGCAGCGGCTAAGCCTCGTGCCACCATATTGGTTGCGATTTCAGACAAAGGTGAAATCTGGATTAATAAGCGCAAGGTGGATGTACGTGCCGTGCAAGCTAACATTGAACGTTTGAAAGCCGAGAACCCACAGGGTTCTGTGGTTATACAAGCGGACAAAGAAGCTAACGTTGATAAGTTAATCAAAGTAATGGATGCAGCTCGTGCCGCTGGCGCTTATGACGTGTCTATTGCCGCAGCAGAGCAGTAATTATGATTCGAGTATTGATTGCGTTAATTCTAAGTGCAGGTATCACTATGGTCCTGTTTTACGTAATGCAGTCGTTGATCGAAAGTGGTGGTAGTGCATTAACCGATGCACCCAAAGGCCGGGTACTGGACTTTGTTCGCGTACCAAGAGAAGAAGCGGTAGAGCAAAAAGAGCGTAAGCCTCGTAAGCCACCTCCGCCGAAAGAGCCACCACCACAGATGGATCAACCTCAGCTGGATGCAGCGACTCCGAACAACGATGGTGGCGGTATGAATTTCTCGGAAGCCGTATCCGCTGATGTCGCCCTTGACGGTGGGCTGGCATTGGAGTCTGGAGATGGTGAGTACTTACCCATAGTAAAAGTAGCACCTGTTTATCCACGTCGCGCACTGCAGCGCGGTATCGAAGGCTACGTTATCGTGGAATTTACCGTCACTAAGCAAGGCTCGGTAAGAGATCCGATTGTAGTGGAAGCAGAGCCGGAAGGACTATTTGAACGCGCAGCATTGGATGCGGCGATGAAGTTCAAATACAAGCCGCGGGTGGTAAATGGTGAACCAGCAGAAGTATCTGGTATTCAAAACCGCATCTCATTCGAAATCGACGGTTAGGAGGCATAAGATGTTAAAACGACGTTTATCAGCAGTTGCTTGTGCCCTATTAGGAGCCGTGATTTATGTGGCACCAGCCTCTACGGATTTGCTGTCCGGTGGTGTTGCCTTGGCTCAGGAAGCAGAGCGCAAAACAAAACGTGTACCGGCACTGCGTGGCAAGGTATACGAGCAGTTGGCTCGTGCCCAAAAACTGGGTGATGAGGGCGATGTTGCTGGTGCTATTGAGATATTGGATGAAGTGAAAGACAAATCCGATTCAATGAACAGCTATGAACGCGCCATGATGTATAACTTCTACGGTTTCGTTTATTACAACGCTGAAGATTACACTCAAGCCTATGAGTCATTTAAGCTGGTGGTCGAACAGCAACCGATCCCGGAAAGCTTTGAACAAGGGACGTTGTTCAGTCTGGCACAGTTAAGCTTGATGCAGGAAAAGTACGACGATGTACTTATCTACATTGAGCGCTGGGAAGCATTAAACAATGGCAAGATACCGGCTAAAAACTACGTGTTAAAAGCCCAGGCCATGTACCAGAAAAAGAGCTACCAGGAAGCGGCTGGCTATATTGAGCAAGCAATCGCCACTCAGGAAGAAAACCCTGATGACGGTATTGCCGATGAAAACTGGTATATCCTGCAGCGCGCCATTTACTACGAACTAAAACAACCTAAAAAGGTGACTGAAGTTTTGGTGAAACTGGTTCGCTATTATGAAAAGCCTAAATACTGGTTACAGTTAGGCGCGATGTATGGCGAAATTGGTGAAGAGAAGAAGCAGCTTGCGGTAATGGAAGCCGCGTATCAGCAAGGCTATGTTGAGTCGGGCAGCGATATGTTCAACCTGGCGCAGCTCTACTATTATCATCAGGTACCATACAAAGGTGCCAGAATAATGGAAGAGGCCATGGAGAATGGCAAGCTGGATCGCAACCTGAAAAACCTGCGTTTCTTGTCTCAGTGTTATGCGGCTTCTCGCGATTCTGATAAAGCTATCCCGGTTATGCAGGCAGCGGCTGAATTGTCCGAAGATGGCGAACTCAACGCTCAGTTAGCGCAATTGTTCCTGAATACGGAACAGTTTGACCAGGCCATCGAAAACGCCCGTATCGCACTGGATAAAGGCGATTTGCGTAGCCCCGGTACAGCGCATCTGGTAATTGGCATGTCACTGTACAACCAGCAGCAGTTTGCCGAGGCACTGAATGCACTGGCGGAAGCTGAAAAGTTCAAAGGGACTTCCAGAATGGCGAAGCAATGGCAGCGCTATGTGTCTTCAGAGAAGACCAGCTTCGAAGCCTTGCAGGCTGATTTGTCTTCTTAAGTGAACACTATCACTTATTGAAAAAGCGCCACCTGGCGCTTTTTTTGTTTCTGCAGTTTGGTTTACTGCTATTGGCGCAGTTTCATAAATACATATCCACCGATAGCACCACTCAAGGCTTGTAGGAATAAGCCAAATGGGGTTCTTGCGCCTGCAATTAAAGTAATATCTAAAATTGGGTGCATGGCAGCTAATGCGCAGGCAATCGCCAAAAAGCCAGCTAATACATACAGGCTATCTGGCAGCTGCTTTATCTTACTGGAGATAAGCCACTTGATAGAAAAAGCCAGTAGCAGTGAAATCGCAATAACAGCACCATAGCTCGGCAATAAACCTGCAAGATCAGATAACGTCATCTGGAATCGATCAGCCTCGGTAATGACGACATTAATATTAGCTAACTCAGCCAGCACCATCTGGCTATGAGCGACACTGGCCAGTATAAAAGTGGTTATGCAAGCAGCAAGGAAGTGGAGTGTTAATTTCATCTTGTGCCTCGAACAGAGCCTTTTGATTTATTAAAACACTGGCAAAGCGCTATGTCTTCCCTAAAATGATTATCAAATAAAAATGATTGGCCCTTTTATGCGATTACTCACAGTATTTTTATTGCTCTTGTCCTCAAGCATCAGCACCGCACAAGCAAATTATGATGCAGAGGTTGTGGTCGAGGGCCTGGATGTGCCTTGGGCGCTCACGCAGCTGCCCGGTGGCGGCTGGTTGATCACTGAGCGCAGTGGCCAACTTATTTATTTCAAGGATGGCAAGAAATCATTGGTGCAGGGTACACCCTCTGTGTTTTTTGCCGGTCAAGGCGGATTGTTGGATGTAGAGTTGCATCCCGATTTCACTGAAAATCACTTACTGTTTTTGTCTTATGCAAAAGGGGATGCAGGCAATAACGCGTTAACATTATATAAAGCGACTTTTAACCAGGATGCCATGGCCCTGGAAAATGGCACGGACATTTTTAGCATCACGCCGGGTAAAGATACACCAGTACATTACGGTGGCCGAATTGCTGTAACCAATGACGCCCTGTTATTGGCATCGGGAGATGGTTTTGACTATCGCGAGTCTGCTCAAATAAAAAACTCTATGTTAGGTAAAGTCTTGCGTATGGGCTTAAATGGCAAGGTGAAAGCTGATAACCCGTTTGCAGCCGATGATAATGCGGCATTCGTTTGGACTTTGGGCCATCGTAATCCACAAGCGTTGTTGTTCGATGTGCAATCTGGTGTGGTTTACAGTCATGAACATGGACCGGCTGGTGGCGATGAGATCAATATCATAAAAAAAGGCCTTAATTACGGTTGGCCTGTGATCACCAACGGCAAAGACTATTCGGGTGCCAATATTAGTCCCTTTAAAGAGTATCCCGGAATGCAACAACCTTTATTGGATTGGACTCCCTCTATTGCCCCGTCCGATATGCTGCTGTATCGCGGCAATAAGTTTGCAGAGTTAAACGGCCATTTATTGGTAACAACCTTGAAAACCCGAGAGTTGCGCCTGGTGAAATTAAAAGAAGGGAAGGTGGCAGAGCAGGTGACTTTGCTTACCCATCTTGACGAGCGCTTAAGAGGTATCGAACAAGATCAACAAGGCGACATCTATTTACTCACGGATTCAGGTAAGTTGTTATTGTTAACGCAGCTTTAACAACTATGATCTTAAATGAATTTTGAGATAAAAAATCAATAAAAACATAGTGATAGCTAATTTTTTTGGCTTTTACAAAAGCTGATAAAGGGGAAATACGCTACTAATTCATACATTGTGTAGCTGGTTTCTGCATAAATCCTGCAGCTGGAGATATTCCTTCCCATTTCGCATCATTTTCTTTCACGTCAGGCAGAAGATGATTCATCTTGCATTTTTTACACTTTCTTCATCGTAAAACCCTTCAGGCAATTTTGCAGTTCGACCTGGTACAGAATCAACTCACCGTGATTCTTCATCGTAAAGGAAAGCACTATGAAAAAGACTATTACATCTGCGGCATTAAAAATGGATGAACAAGTCGCAACAGGAAAGAGAACACCATTGAGCACCTTGTCTAAGGTATTGGGTCATGATCTGGTGAATGAACTTGCGTGGAGCTGCCCTGAAGCTGAGCTGGTAACATTGTTTAAGCGCAACATCTCCAAGAATCACCTGGAGGTGGGTGTAGAAGGTGGTTATTCACTGGTTAAGCGTTTGAAAGCCAATTCAGAGCTGAAGGTATCCTTTTTAGATTCCGACAAAGATTCTTTGAAAGCCGCTCATAAAAACGCCAAACACTTAAATCCGCATTTGTATTGCGCGAGTTTATTGCAGTCCTGGAACTTTAAGAATCGCAAATTCGATTCCATTAACCTGAATATGGTTATCCAGAGCTTGCAAGGCAGTTTCGAAAATCGCCTGTCTACCATCTTTCACAATGCCCGTATGTGCCTGGCTCCGCGCGGTAAAGTGTTTGGTAGCACACTCTTAGGTAAAGGTGAAAACGGTAAAATCTCCAGTTTGTTAATGTCGATGTACAACAAAAAAGGCGTGCTCAACAACAGATTGGATAATGTCCGTCAGTTGACCAATGTTCTGGAGTACTATTTTACGGATGTAAAAGTAACAACGGTGGGTTGTGTCGCCTTGTTCGAAGCCACTATGACGGCAGGTAATCGTGAGGGCTATTCACAGTTGGTGCCTTATGTGGCCCGTCGTGAACGCGCTGATATTCGTGAGTTGCCAGTGTACAAAATTGATGGTTCACGCCGTAAAGAAGTGAAAATGGATCGCCGCTTTGCCTTTTGAAAGTAGCATGGAATAATAGTGAAAACAGCGCCTGATGGCGCTGTTTTTGGTTTTGAACATGGGTAACATTATCCATGTAGACTCCGTAACCTATTGTAAACGTGTGATAAATTTATATTTTGTTGCACTTTCTCAGTTCCTTTAGCAGTTAAAAGGCACGTATTCTAGACTAATGAACTGTCTTTTTTCAGATCAAAAAAAGTTTCATCCAAAGGAGGTTTGATGCCAGCTAACGTAGGGAGTTTAATCAGCGTTGTTGCGGTGTGGGGGCTCGTTGCTTACATTTTTGTTTTCGGCTTTGCACAAATACAGTGGACCGGTTGGGAGGGAGGTTTACCTTGGTTAGCCGGGGCTGTCAGTCTATTTGGAAGTGCAGGCTACACTTCCAAATGGTTGATGAATAAAGCTGTTAAATGACTGCTCACACTGAATAACGATCATTGAATAGTACCAATATGAAGGTGAGTCGTTAAATTTGGTTTTCCGCAGAGGTTTCCCCTTGAGGGGCTCCTCTAAGGAAAATGTACATCAGCTATTTTTCATATGTCGCGCCAATTGCGTAATTGGTTGTCGAATAGCCTCGCGGGCATTGTCGTCTTCCACTACCTCGTTTAACGCTTTGTTCATGCAATACAACCATTGTTCCACCATGTTATCGCTCACTTCAAAAGGCAAGTGTCTGGCGCGCAAGCGCGGATGCCCATACTGGGCTTCATAAAGTGGTGGGCCGCCTAACCAGCCGCTTAAATACTCAAAAAACTTTTGCCGAATGCTGTCCATGGGCTTTGGATGCAAGGCTAAAAGTTCAGCGGCAAACTCATCCGTCTCCATGATGTCATAAAAGGTATTGGCCAGCTTTTGTGTACCTTGTTCACCGCCAATGGCCTCGTAAGCGGATTTGGGCTTCTTTTTGAATAATTTATCGAGCAATATTGTAATCCACAGCAGATTTTTAAGGGCATTATAACGGATTGCATATGAAATGGAGCAGCTTGGTTTTAGCAGTCGGCTTCAGCGAAACTGATTTCTTTGATCCTAAAGCACAGGTTCAGGTTTAATTTTACTACGACCCCTTTATATTCTTTCATTCTTGTTTTTCTTAATACTATTGACTACGTCTATAGGAAAAGCTATCAAATACATTGCCATGAGATATAGAGCAAAGTAGTCAATCTTTTCATGTATTCGCTCAAAGCAGTTACCATCTGCAATGAGCAGGCAAAAAATACCAACGAAAACAACAAACCCAAAAACTGCAATCTTGGTTGTATCGAACAAGCTAATTAGAACTAAATTTTTGTATGAATTTTTTTGTCTCATTTCTTTAAAAACGCAATATATAAAAATATTTTTAGATGATCAGTTATGTCTTTTTTCGTTCTTCTGTTTTATAGCTTCAGCAGTAGCCGCACCAGCAGCCTCACCAGCTAATGTGGACGCCGCTGTCGAACTAGGGATAATTGGAGTCAGAGCCGTTTAAATTTTGCTCCGAAACTGGCATCCAATTGCATTTATTAAAAGTGCTATTTGATTCTTGGCAGTATCCCACACCATACATAAGAAAGCCCGCTAAGGCGGGCTTAATAAATTCATTGTGACCAGTCAGATAATCAAATTATCCTGGCTCTGACCTTTTTTAAATGCGAAGCTTATTACTGCACAGGATGCTGCTTAAGGAACTCTCGAGCGGCGTCGAGATCTTTGAATAGCGACAGCAGGGCTCTTTCCGATTGCGCTTCTAATTTGGGCTCGCCTGAGTCTTCTAACATCCAAAACCAAAGTTTGACGGCGCGTGCAGGGATTTCAATTTGGGTCATAGCTTACTCCATGTCTTTGCTAGGTTTGATGATAAAATAACCAGTTTTGCATGAAGCTGCTTGTTTGCAATATGAACAAAAATGAATCGCGGGCAGTTAAGGGCGGATTATGGATAACTGGATAGAGTGTTGTCGGGTTATTCTTCCGATGCTAAAAAGTGCTGATAATAAATGCTTTCCATTTTTGCTCTGTCGCTATCAGAGCGATAGAGCATTTTTAACAGGTTGAGGTAGCCTTGTTTTTGCCGTTCTTCGCGTATCACTTCATTTAACCTTTTTATCAATGCTTGGCCCCAGTCGTTTTTGGTGCAAGCGATATAACCAAAGACATAGTCAAACCCATCTTCTATGGGCACGGAGATGATGTCTTTTCGGGTCTTAATATTACGCAGGTAATACTCTGCCAGATAGGGGTATTCCAGGGTGTAATCTATGCCGCCAGTTTGCAGCAGTGGCAAAATTTGTGATGCGATGAGTTCGTATTTGTCCAGGTTTTTATTGATAGCGAGGTCTTTAATGAGGTCGTCCAGAACGCCATAAGAACGTTTTTGTTCGATACCGCCTTTGATCCTTTCATCTTGTATTACATCTTTGAAAAGGACTGTTTTCGGACTACCAATGCGTTGCCAGGCATCTCTTGTGATGGCAAGTGCGATAGGCAAGTCGATATGCCAGGGAATGGAAAATGCGGCAAGCATCTCTCGTTCTGGAGTTTTTAAAATCATACTGGTACACACCGGCTCTTGTTTGAGCAAGGCTTGAGCAAAGCTGGCGTAACTGTATTGCTTATAAACATGTTGGTATTGGGGCAGTGCCGCTTCCAGTATTTCGTGTTGCAAACCCGCTTGTCCGCCAAATTTGCCTGGTGCCTCAATAACAAACCTCGGCGGATAATGAGCGATTGCCCAGGTGATACTGTTAGCGGCGAGTGCGCTATGCCACGGCAATTGCAGTAGTAACATCAGGGCGATCAAGTGTGGCTTAGATATTGTTTTTGTGAAGCGACTTAAGGTGCGTGGCATGAGTTTTAACCCCTATTCGATAGGAATGCGCAATTCGAACCGGGCTCCTTGCAGAAAGCTTTGCACCAGTGGCCCGGCGGTAATCTGCCCGTTGTGAAAATCTGCAATCAGTCTTGCTACATATAGCCCCATACCAAAGTTACCTTTGCGGGCATCGGCTTTAGAGGAAGTAAACAAGTTAAACATGTCTTCCACTTTTTCCGGTAGCGGATCACCCACATTCGTTACTGAGATAACGCAGTTACTGTCAATCAATTCCACGCTGACTTCTATATCGGACTTGGGGGTATGGTGCTCGATGGCGTTGTTCACCAACTTGTCGAGACATTGCACAATCAATGCTTCATTGCCCCTGATAAAGATAAATGGAGTGATGTAACCCACTACAGACGCCTCAGGGTAAATGGCCTCATAATCTTCAAGGCGCTCAGATATGACGCTACTGACATCGAATTCTGAGGAAGAGGTTTGCATTATGGATGCTTCTAGTGAAGTGGTTTCACTCACTGCCTTCATAATACTGCGCATTTCCTTGTGACTCTTCTCTGCCCGGTCCACATACTTGTGTAGCTCACCGTCTTTTATTTTTCGGTTGAGCATGTTTAACGAAGTTTGAGCTCCCAGAATGGAGTTTTTCATCTCGTGGTTGAGATAGTGAGTGATATTCTCAAGCCAGGTAATGCGTTTTTCGTGGGTGTGTTTTTGTTCCTGGTAGAAGCGTGCATTTTTAAGTGCTACGGCGGTGTAGGCCGCAATAGTGCGCAAAAACTGACGCTCATATTCGCCATAAGCGTTTTCAGTGCGGCTTCTGACAAAAATCACTCCGGTTGCATTACCGTTAATTTGCAGCGGTAAACACGTACAAGATTTATAGTCACCCAGCAAGTTCAGGCTCATGCCATTTTCCAACGCCTGCTTTTTGTCGCGATTGTTATTAATCACAATTTCTTTATTGTCTTTAAAGGCTTGTACGCAGATATCGGGCTGTTCAGCCAGACTGATGGAGTGACGGCTCAAGGACTCGAAGTTACTAATGACCAGATCAAAATGGATGGCGTTTTTTTCCTCATTGAGCAAGCCCAACATAAAGTCGTGCTCGGTGAGGATCGATTTTAAGTGTTTCTGCAGGTTGTAAAAGATTTCCTGGAAATTTAGCGAGCGAGTGATTTCCATACCAATATCTCCCAACAACGCCATATTACGGGTTCGGATATCTACTAACTTGTTGAGTTTCTGTTCATTGCTGCGGATTTGATTGATGCGAGTTTGATAGCCCAAGGTCAGGATCGCCAGCGTCCCAAAAACCGCGGCTACTTGCACCCAAAGCCTGGACCAAAATGGCGGAATAATTTCCAATACCACTTTGGCGCTGTTGTGTTTTTGATAGTGGGTGGGGGAATCTGTTACTTCGAATACGTAACTGCCCGGCAATAAATTTGTGTAGTTGGCGATACGCGAGACGTCACTGGCGTACCATTTGTCATCAAATCCTTCCAGGCGGAAATACAATTCATGGGTAGCTGCGGGTCGATGATCAATTTTGCCAAATTGGAACTTAATATTGCGTTCGTCGCTTTGCAAAATCAGGTTGAGATAGTTGTCACCCGTGGAAGGGTAAGGTTGTTTTTCCTGATTTATCCAAAGATTTGAAATGATGATGTTTTCATTATGATCGGTTTGCCAGGACTCCAATTCTTCAATGTAATTAATGCCGTTGGAGCTGCCAAAACACATCATTTGATCAGTACAGTTGAGTATTGAGCGTAGGTTCATGGAAGGGCTGTTGAGGCCATCGATACGTCCGAAACTCCTGAAGTCCAGTCCATCGGCGTTGATGCGAGTAATGCCTGTCCCGGTTGAAACCCATAGATTACCGGGCCAGTCAGTGGCAATCCCTCTGATCTCATCATTGGCTAAACCATCACTAATAGTGAGCCGCTGTGTTTGGCCAGTATTGGCGTTAATTTTTAATAAGCCTGAATAGGTGCCAACATACACCAGGTTATTGCGACCCACATGTAAACTGGTGGCGATCAGATTGGCTTCAGCGTCTTCTGGTGGCAACAACAAAGGCAAGCGAGTGAAAAACTCATCCTGAGGGCGTTTGTACAGGACCTCACTGTTTCCGGTCACCATCCAAAGCTTACCATCGGGTGATTCCGCCAGTTGTGCAATGTTATTGTCAGGCAGTTTGTAAGGCAGAGGAGCTTCAGTGTGATAGTGAATTGATTCACCGGTGGAAGATACTTTTAATACACCCTGGTGAGCGGAATTCACCCAAAGGCTATCTGTTTTATCAACAAATAAGCGAATGTGGTTAAGCTGACTAATGTCTAGCTGTTCGTTGAATGAGCGCAATTCACCGCTTTGCATGTTATAGTTGTAGAGCCGATTGACGGTGCCAATCCACAACTGGCTTTTGTCCTTGTTGAAGGTGACTGACAGGGTCAGGCCAGTGATACTGTTTTCCAGTACTGAGGGCAGGTGAAGTGTTGTTTTGCTGTTTAAATTAAAACGTAGAATGCCATCGTTAGTACCGGCCCAAACATTGCCATCCGCATCTTTGGCCATTTCCCAGATCTGCAATTTATTCTGGTCGTTATAGTGAGTATTTTTGATCTGTTGAATGGGTTTAGGGCGCAAGTTGAGTTTGTAAATTCCCGAATAGCGGGTTGCCAGTAGCAGCACCTCTCTGGGAGTAACGAAGATATCTCGTATGTCTTTTTGGGCCAAGAAACTGTATTGCTGCTCATCGAACATCAAAAATTTTTGCTGCGCCAGCGAGTAGTAATAAATCCCTGAGAAGGTACCTATCCATAAACCGCTATCGTTATGTGCTACGATGCGATTTACCGAAATAATATCCCTTCCCGGCGGCATCACTTTTTCAATTTGTTTGGTTTCGAGGTTCATTTTGAAAAAGCCAAGATTGGTTCCAAACCAGAGTTCATCGTTCTTTATGAGTAACGTTCTGATGAGTTTGTCGGCGACGGACAGCTCATTGGAGTTGTAGTAACTGTTAAATTCGCCAGTGTGTACATTGAATTGGTTTAAGCCATTGGATGTGGCTATCCACAGGTTGCCATTGGTGTCTTCCGCAAGGCTCCAGATGCGATTGTGGTTTAGTCCCGGTGTGCCTTCATTAAAATGCCAGGACTGTATTTGTTTTTTTTCTGCTTGAATGCGAAATAAGCCATTGTCAAAGGTGCCTACCCAGATGGCATTGTCTCGGGACTGAAAAATGGTTTGAATGCGCTCGCTGGAAAGGGTATCGCTTATCCAGGACAAATCTTGCAGCCTGGTGCGATTGCGATTAATGGCTTTTATGCCCTTTCCCCAAGTGCCAACCCAGAGAATATCCTGGTTATCCAGAAAGATATTACCGGGGCTCATGGTGGATAATTCTGGCAAGTCAGGGTGATTGAAGGTCTGGGCTGTGTATCCATTGAGTAACCCTAAACCAGAAGGGCTTCCGGCCCAGATAAACCCAAGCCTGTCCTGTTTTAGAGAAAAAATGGTATTTGATGGCAGCCCTTGGGCAATGGTGACTTGCTCTGCTTCAGAAAATAGCAAGGGCTCGGAAAGCGGGCTTGCGTTACTATAAAAAGTGAATAAACAAAGCCAAAATGTAATGAACCTGTTGCCCGGTTTTTGCAGTCTGTTTGTGTTTGAATGATTTGTGAAATTCCACATCATCAGGACTTCAATGCAACGGGCGACTTTCATCATATAAGCCGAAAAAAGCCAGCTAGTGGCTTTTTTCCAACCATTGATAACCCACACCCCGCACGGTGCGAATGTTATCAAAGTCGGCATCGACTTTTTTGAAGCTGCTGCGGATAGACTTAACATGGGCAACGATGGTATTGGGTTCTACCACAATATTCGCGGCCTTCATTAATGCTGCATGAGAGCAAAGCTGCCCCGCGCCTTTTTGTAGCTCGTCCAGGATCCAAAACTGGGTCAGGCTCAGATCTAATAGTTCTCCTTGCCACCATGCCTGATAGGTATTGTGGTCCAAACTCAACTCTGTGGTATTGCCTTCTGACGCCGCTGGAACCTCACTACCGGAAGCGTTTTGCAGTGCTTGAATTCGACGCATCAATGTTTCGATGCGCACGATAACGTAATCGATATCGGCATCCTTGGTGATGTAATCATCGGCACCTAAACGCAAGCCAGAGATCTTTTCGTAATCTTTGTCGTGAGAAGTCAGGAAAATGATCGGTACAGTATCGTTGAATTTGCGAATTTCCAGGCACAATTGCAGGCCAGCGTCGCGCTGATGTCCGAGTCCAATATCCAATAATAACAGGTCTGGCATGGACTTTTTAAAGGCTTCTAATGCACTTTCTGCTTCGCCAAAAGCAATTACCTGAAATCCTGCTTCCATGAAGCATTCCGCGTAATTCTCTCTGATGGCATCGTTATCTTCTACATAACCTATTGTTTTCAAGTACATTTCTCCGGTAATAAAGCGATTTCACAATCGAATCGTTGCGCACTCCTTTGGCACAGGGAAAGTCCATCCTTGCAAATAATCCATCAATCCCCGAAGTTTCGTGCTTTATCGGCGTAAATTCAAACTCAACGGAAGTAAGAATTATGATGAATTATGAAGTCAAAAATCCAACATTGGAGTCAAAAAATTAGCAGTTAGAATGGGCTTTATGCAAATGACAAGGTAATTCCCAACGATTCCTGACGACCGGCCTCTACACCGAGATCGGCTTCAATCAGCGGTTTGTTTTCCAACCAGCTATCTGCGAATATCAGGTGCAGTTTATCGTCATCCACCTTGGCGTTCATTTCAGGCAATAAATTATCTTGTCGTTTTATGTTGAGTAACACACCAATGCGCAAAAGACTGATCAGCGCATAAACGTGTTCACGCTGGAATTGTTCGAACTTGGGAATATCGTCGGCGTTGAATTTTTTACGGTGACAGGCCACGAGCGTCGCAAGCAGACTTTGTTGCTCTTGGTTAAAACCTGGCAAGTCAGCATGGGTCAAAATATAGGCTGAATGGTGCTGCACACGACGGGAGTTAATCTGTAGACCAACTTCATGTAGCAGTGCTGCCCAGCCCAGAATACTTTGTAATTCGGGCTCTTGTAATTGCCAGTCGTCAGCCACTTGCTGTAACAAGGAAGAGGTTGTTTGTAGAACTCGACGCGCCTGATGGATATCCACGTCATAGCGAGTTGCGATACTTTCTGCGGTGCGTTGACGAATGTCATGATGCATTAAACGATCTTCCATTTCGTACAACACACCTTCGCGTAACGCGGCACTAGAGTATTCCATTTCGGTGATATCCAGACTTTCAAATACGGCCATCAACACAGCCAGTCCCGCGGCGAACACCGGCAAACGATCTTCAGTGATGGCACTTAAGTTGAGTTTGCTGACTTTACCCGCCTCACAACAGTGCTTAATCAGCTGTTTGAGATTGTCTTTGGTGATTTTTGCGGGCTCTGAACGGCCTTCCAGTTCGGCACAGACGTTCGCAAGGGTTTTAATGGTACCTGAGGTGCCAATACAGACATCCCAGCCCATGGCTCGGTATTTGTCACTGATCAGCTCTAATTCCTGATGCGCGGCAGTAATGGCTTTTTGGAAGGCTTTTTCCTTTAATTCTTCATCAGCAAAGAAGCGCTGAGTAAAATTGACACAGCCCATACTCAAAGAGCGCATCAATAGCGGATCAAAGCCTTCCCCGACAATAAATTCGGTGGAGCCACCACCGATATCCACCACCAGGCGATTCCCGCTTGCAGCATTGGTATGCGCTACACCTTGATAAATCAGGCGAGCTTCTTCAACACCGGATATCACCTCTACAGGGTAGGGCAGTATTTTTTTGGCTGCACTGATGAATTCACCACTATTAATGGCTTTGCGCAATGTGTAGGTAGCTACGATTCTGACTTTTTCGGGTTTGAAGCCCAGCATGCTCTCTTTGCATTCTTCCAGGGCCGCCATACCTCTTTCAATGGCTTCTTTGCTGAGCATGCCGTCATCGTCCAATCCATCTGCGAGACGGACTTTTTGTTTTACTCTGTGCAGGATTTGCACGCTTCCGGCCATGATCCGCGCCACCACCAGATGAAAGCTATTGGAGCCAATATCTAATGCTGCTACGGGGGTTACTTCTCTGCTGTCCACCCCTGCCAGGGCGTCTTCAAGGTCTGTCATATCAATTCCGATGAACACCGGAGTGCGTGTGGCACCCCGGCAAAACTACTGCGTTACGGCTTTTCAGGTATCTCGTCGTCGGAGGTGTCTACAACATCTTCAAGGTCGGTGAGGTATTTGTAAGTTTCTACCTGAGAGCGTATTTTCTTTCTGTTTCCTCGCGCAACATAGGAGTTTTTTTGTTCCGCGTCAATGACCCGAGCTTTGGTGGTATCTTTGAATTGAATTTCCAGAATATCAATGATGCGCTGTTTCAATCTACTGTCGTATATCGGGCAGCCCACCTCGATGCGATTGTCCATATTACGTGCCATCCAGTCGGCTGAGGAGATGTATACCTTAGGGTCGCCCTCGTTTTCAAACACCACCAATCTCGGGTGTTCCAGAAAACGGTCGACAATAGAAGTGATAGTAATATTATCGCTGACTCCTTTGATACCCGGAACTAGTGAGCACATACCGCGGATTATGGCTCTGATTTTTACGCCAGCCTGGCTGGCTCTGTAGAGGTCATCAATGAGCTCTGCATCCACCAGATTGTTCACTTTTAAATCGATACGTGCTTTTTTGCCTTGGGTGGCATTGGCAATTTCAGAGCGTATTAGCTTTTGCAGATTAGTACGGTTGTTAATCGGTGACACTTGCAAGTGTTTAAACTTGAATGAGCGGTACGGGTATTGGATAAGATCAAACACGCTCACGGCTTCGGTGGCAATTTCCTGATTGCGGGTAAACAAACTGAAATCGGTGTAGATCTTCGCGGTTTTTTCGTTGAAGTTGCCGGTGCCGATATGAGCATAATGTATCAATTCGCCTTTTTCTTCACGGGTGACTACACAGAGTTTGGAGTGAATTTTCAGCGTAGGTATGCCCAGTAGTACGCGAATACCGGCATCGGTCATGCGTTTTGACCATTCGATATTGGCTTCTTCGTCGAATCGCGCTTTGAGCTCCATCACCACAGTTACGTTTTTACCGTTATCCACGGCATCAATTAAGGAGCTGATGATGCGCGACTTACTCGCCAGGCGGTATAAGTTCATGCGAATATGTTTTACATTGGGATCGAATGCCGCCTGACGAACAAACTCGGACAGATGTAAAAATCGATGATAGGGGTAGTAAAGTAGCACGTCGTTGCTGGTAATGGCTTCAAAAACCGTATCGTATTGAGAAAAATCCTGAGTGTGTATGGCGGGCAATTCCGGGTTTTCCAGGTACTCTCTTCCTACATTGGGAAAGCCAATAAAATCTCTGAAGTTGCGGTAGGCGCCGCTGGCGATCACGCTATCCAGAGAAGACATGCCCAGCTTTTTCTTAATAAACTCCAACATATCTTCTGGCATGTTTTCATCGTAAGTAAAACGCACCGGCTCAGCGATAAGGCGCTGTTTCATGCCATCCGACATCTTCTCCATATAACTTTCGTCAATCTCGTCGTTGATTTCGTATTCTGAATCCCGCGTCATTTTGAAGGAGAAAGCTTGCAGAGAATCAAACTTAACAAAACCTTTGAATATGCGCTCCAGATTCAGTTTGATGATGTCATCCAGCAATATTATATGTTTTTTCTTTTTGCTTTTTTCCGGTGGCACTACGACAAAGCGCGATAGATCTTGGGTGGGCACTTCAATAATCGCGTAGCGATTCGCTTTGTCATTGCACTGGATTTGTACCACCAGGTAGTTACCTGAATCGTTTAAACGCTCAACCAGATTGACTTTGCGGTGCACCAGAATCGGGGCGATGTGACGCAAAACTTTGTTCTTGAAAAAACCTTCCAGCCAATTCTTCTGAAATTCAGTAACTTCGGTATTATCAATGATATGAATGTTGTAGCGGGCCAGGGTGCGCTCAACGTCTTTAAACACTCTGTCGAAATCTTTGGTCAAACCCAAAATTTTCTTATGCATCTTCTCCAACAGTGACTTAATTTCCTGCTCTTTTTGCTCGTCTTTATTGTTGGTGTAGATGGTTAACTGACGTCTGACTTCCGCCACACGTACCCTGAAAAACTCATCCATATTGTTGGAGTAAATCCCGAGGAATCGAATGCGCTCTACAATGGGATTGGTTTTATCGGCAGCTTCCTGTAATACGCGTTCATTAAAGGACAGCCAGCTTAGTTCTTTGGGGTAATAGAGATTGATTTCTTGCGACATGTGTTTCGTTTCTGAACGGAAATTAATAGTTACAAATGATCTTGCGCGATGGTGACGATTTTATGACAAATCGCCACAAGTGTACTGACAATCAAGGCAGACCTATCTTAACAGCAAAGCTGCAACGATTATAATTTTATGTCTACCATCAGGTCATCGGATAAATCTTCAAGTGCACTTTGCAGCTCTTGGGTGTCCAGGTCTAAGGGTAAATCCACTTCGGCGGTGGCTTTAAACATTAAATTCCCCCAATTAGGAGCACTTTCACACACTGAATCAAATTGCATGATATTCAGGTTAAAGGTGTTCAGCACATGGGTGAGTTCCTTAACAATACCTTGCCGGTCGTTGGCCTCAATATCGATGGTGGCTTTGCGCATTTCTGCCTGCTGGCCACTGACCCCTTCGCTCAGAGTGATTTTCAGATCCGGATGGTTTTCCAAAGTTGCCAGCAGCGCGGCTTCGTTTTCTTCTGGAATTTGGATTTCTGCAAAGCCCGCGAAATGACCTGCCATGTGGGCAAAGCTACTTGCCAGCCAGTTGCCTTGCGCATTTGAAATGGCTTTTGCAATAGAGTCTATCAAACCCGGTTTGTCGTTACCTACTAAGGTGATCACTATAGATTTCATACAATTACTCA
This sequence comes from Planctobacterium marinum, assembly GCF_036322805.1. Taxonomy (GTDB): domain Bacteria; phylum Pseudomonadota; class Gammaproteobacteria; order Enterobacterales; family Alteromonadaceae; genus Planctobacterium; species Planctobacterium marinum_A. The sequence goes on from NZ_AP027272.1 coordinate 950,957, forward strand.
ACTTGTCCTTATTTATTTCTAACTATACGACACCGATTGTTAACAGCAAGTACTAGCGAACACAATTGTGCGTTGTATCAAATTGTCATTAAATTTTCGTTGTATCAAATGTTAAGTAAAGTATGTTACCTTGCAGCAGTTTGGCGCAGCCACACTAGCTGCCTTCAAATCTTCAAATTATAAAAGTACCGACATTGGCCAGAGATCATCTAAAGCGACTGCAAAAACAGCGCGTTAAAATAGACCGCCAGGTTACCAGAGCAATTACATTCGGTGGTTGGCTGGTATTGGTCACGCTTTTGATTTTGATCTGGCATTTGTTTTCTGTGACCCGACCCTTATTGGATGATCCGGTATTCGTTGCCCAATATCAGTTTCCATTGCACTCGGACGAGCGCCTAATCAATGCTCAAACGGGTTACAGCAGCGATGAAATATTGCTGTTAGACAATCAGACCTGTCAGTTGTCATTACTGCGAAAGCCACGCGATGGCGAGATGCAACGCTACCAGGTAGAGTCTCGCCATAGCCACTCGATGGCTACGCCGGGGGTGTCATGCGGCTATCTGCGCATGGAAACTCACGCAGAACAAACCTATTTACTGGAGCTCAGTGCCAATAACTTGTTTCGAGCCTGGTCTGTTGATGGACTTCATCGCGGGCAAAAGAAGCTGGAATTTAGTGTGCGCTTGCCCGCAACCATTCAACCCGAATCCAATCTGAGTTGGCAGCCTCATTTCAGCTCTCAGGAAATAACCCTGCTCATTAAATCCATTGTCGATGGTTGGCACTATCTACAATATGACCGAAACAGCAGAACACTGAAAAAACATATCAAAAACATTAACTTGGGTAACGCTGACCCTCAGCGAATTGACAGTGATAGTCTGGAGCTACTTTTTGCGGGTGGTCACCTGATGATGCTCGATGAACAGCATGAACAGTTCCAATATTATCGAGGTGCGCAACAACCCGAAATATTGGTGGCTGTGAGCTTGTCAACTCAACGCTCGGTACTGTTGGTTAATGCACAAATGGCGGTGGAAAAGTGGTCATTGGTGAATGACAACGGTGTGATGTCGTTGGAGAGACTCTATCAATTTCCTTTGCCCGGGCAGCGATTACAGAAGCTTATGCATGTGTCGGGGGACCTGGTAGTGGCTTTTGTCGATGGCAAGCAGTTCTTTATTAATGCTACCACAGGGGAAATAACCGATTATGTGGAGACGCTGCCAGCCTTTGACCATGTTGTGGCAAGAGCCGGCGATATTTGGTTGCAAAGCGGTGAGACGCTTCAGCACTGGAAGGTGGAAAATCCAGAATCCGTGGTTTCCTTTGCCAGTTTTTGGCAAGAGCTCTGGTACGACGGCTATCCCGAACCCGATTATATCTGGCAAACCTCTTCAGCAACGGACCAGGCGCAAGCAAAGTTCAGTTTAGTCCCTTTGGTTATGGGTAGCATCAAGGCGGCCTTTTTGGCTATTGTCGTGGCAATGCCTTTGGCGATTGGCAGTGCTATTTATACTGCTTATTATGCCGGGCCGAGATTGCGCCGATTGATCAAGCCTTATGTGGAAGTACTGGAAGCCATTCCTTCGGTGGTCATTGGCTTTTTGGCCGCTATTTGGCTATTGCCAGTATCCGAAAATTATTTGCTTGCCGTGTTATTATTCCTGTTGTTTACCCCTTTGTTTTTGCTGTTGTTTGTGTGGCTCAATGAAACCAATCGACATCGCAATATCTACGGTTGGGAGTTGTTGTTTTTTACCCTGTTGATTTTCGCATTCCTGTTTGCATTCCACTGGCTTCAGAGCGCAAATCCCGACTGGTTTCGGTGGTTGTGGAGAACCGACACCGGTGGCCTATTGAGTTCCGAGTTGAAAAGCACATTTGTGCTCGCCATTGCGCTGGGGATTGCCATTATTCCCACGGTATTCAGCATTGCAGAAGATGCTATCTACCAGGTGCCAAGTAGTTTGGCAAAGGCTTCCTTTGCAATGGGGGCATCGCGCACTCAAACTCTATTGCGGATCGTCTTGAAAGTCGCCTTGCCGGGGATCTTGTCGGCACTAATGTTGGGTTTTGCCCGTGCTGTTGGGGAGACTATGATAGTGTTAATGGTCAGCGGTAATACACCCGTCGCTGACTGGAGCTTGTTGGAAAGCATGCGCTCTATGACGGCGAATCTGGCCATTGAGCTGCCCGAAGCACAACCCGATAGCGTACATTATCAGGTGTTGTTTTTCATAGCTTTACTGCTGTTTATGTTTACCTTTGTATTTAATACGCTTGCTGAGTTTTTACGTATCCGATTAAGGCACCGCTACAAATTATGAAACCGCCTGCTCACTTTCTTTACGCGCTTAAAGAGCAAAGCGTTAAATTTTTTGCCGGCCTTGCTCAGGCGATGGTGATCTTCGCCCTGTTGGGTATATTAATTTTAGTAGTAGGCAAGGGGCTGGAGTTTTTCTGGCCGAAGAGTATCCAGCTTGTTAATTACGAATCTAACACAGCAGCTAGTCAACAACTTTTTGGCTATGTTTCTAGTGAGCGCTTACAAACTGGCCACGAGGGCCGTATATGGCTCAACCAGGATTCATGGCAAAGACCTCGTAACCAAACTCAGGTGCTACTTAACCCCAAGTTTATTAGCAGCATTGAGGAGCCAGAGAACCTGGCTCGTATCGACTTAAACGACGGACGTTTTTTGCTGGCTCAGCCAATATTTCTCAATATTATTGGTGAGCACTTGCAGCTGGAGCAATTACCACAGGCCTTGAATATTGTTACTGATTTGCAGGAACAATATGCCAATATCAACGAAGGCGATATGGTAAGCATCAACACGGCGATTGCCAGTTTAAGAGCAAAAGGCGTGAGTGAAGATAGTGCGGCCATGCAAACACTCCTTGAACGCTATCAATCAAATCGCAAGGAATTATCCGAGATCGAGAAAGTGTTGGCACAATATAACATTGTGGTAATGGATGCCGCCTCTGAAATGCAGACTTTACCGCTTCAAGAGGTACGTCAGGTGTTTTATCCCAACGGTATGGGATTCTTTCGAAAGCTGGGTGTCATGAGCAGTAATCTGCTGTTATTTTTAACCGAAGATACCCGTGATGCCAACCAGTCGGGGGGGGTATTCCCTGCCATCTTTGGCACGGTCTTGATGGTGCTTTTGATGGCGGTAATCGTTTCCCCTCTGGGTATCATGGCCGCCATATATTTAACGGAATACGCACCAAATAACGCTGTGGTGAGTTTAATTCGCTTAGCTGTGAGCAATCTTGCGGCTGTGCCATCGGTTGTCTATGGCGTATTTGGGCTGGGCTTTTTCGTTTATCAGATGGGCGGCAGTATCGACGAGCTGTTTTACGCGGATACCCTACCTAATCCAACATTTGGTACACCGGGTTTGCTTTGGGCTTCATTGACTATGGCATTACTTACCTTACCTGTGGTGATTGTGGCAACAGAGGAAGGCTTGCGCAGAGTGCCTGAATCATTGCGTTATTCCAGTTATGCCTTAGGCGCTACTCGCTATGAAACTATTCGACGAATCGTCTTGCCGGTGGCCAGTTCCAGCTTATTAACGGGTATTATCCTTGCTGTTGCGAGAGCTGCGGGGGAGGTGGCTCCCATGTTGATGGTAGGGGCTGTGCGCTATGCCCCTGTGTTACCTCTGGATGGTGAGTTTCCCTATTTGCATCTGGAGCGGCAGTTTATGCATTTGGGGGTTTTGATTTATGATGGTGCCTTTCACGGGCAATCAACTCAGCAAGGGGCGGGAATGATGTTCGCCACCTGCTTGCTTTTACTGTTGGTGGTACTGATACTGAATTTTATTGCGATAATGGTGCGCAATCGCTTACAAACTAGATATGGTTATTGATGAAAAGGAATCGGGACAGCATGTTAGCAAAACAACGTCGTAAACAAGATCATCACGACGATATTGCGATAGATGTTGAACAATTGTCGTTGCGTTTTGGCGACAAGGTGGCACTCAGAAACATATCACTACAAATCCCCAAGCAGAGTATTACCGCTATTATCGGGCCCAGTGGCTGTGGTAAATCCACTTTGATCGGCTGCTTTAATCGTTTGACCGATCTGAACCCGGAGGCTAAGGTTTCCGGCAATGTTTATATCAACGGTCGCAATATTTATCACGCTAAACAAAACGTGCCAGCGTTGCGTACTCAAGTGGGGATGGTGTTTCAACAGCCCAATCCGTTTCCCATTTCAATTTATGAAAACGTCGTTTATGGCTTGCGCATCAAAGGTATTACCGATCGTCGTATTTTAGATGATATTGTTGAGCGTTCATTGATGCAGGCAGCTTTGTGGGAAGAGGTGAAAGACATATTGTTCCAGTCGGCGTTAAAGTTATCTGGCGGACAGCAACAACGCCTGGTGATTGCGCGCGCGTTGGCCTTAGAGCCCGATATTTTGATGCTGGATGAGCCCACATCTGCCTTGGATCCTATCTCTACGCTGATGATCGAAGAGCTGATATTTCAGTTAAAAGAACAGCACACCGTTATTGTCGTTACTCATAACTTACAACAGGCCGCCCGGGTATCCGACCAAACTGCCTTTTTAAATAATGGCGAACTCATTGAGTACTCCAGTACTGATGTGATGTTTACTATGCCTCTGGAGCAGCAAACCGAGGCCTTTATCACCGGCCGTTTTGGTTAATTTATCGAGTTCCATTAGGAGTACCCATGCAATCTTTCAACATGACCTCTCACATCTCAGGTAAGTTCAATGAGGAGTTGGAATCCCTTAAAAATGCCGTATTGGCGATGGGGGGAGAAGTCGAGCTATACCTGAACCGCACTTTGACGGCCTTAAAAACCAATGACCGACGAGCCGCCGAAAAAGTGGTACTGGGTGATGCCACTGTAAACAACATGGAATTGCGTATCGACGAAGAATGTATGCGTATCATTGCACGTCGCCACCCGGCAGCCAGTGATCTGCGTCTGGTTTTGACTGTGGTTAAAATTAATGTGGACGTAGAGCGTATCGGAGATGAAGTCGAGCGGATTGCGCGCATGGTGGCCAATGGCCAGATCCCTGTGTCGGAACGCATTAAAGCCGATATGTTTGATATCGGTCATTTGATTCTGGAAATGTTTCAAAACACCTTGAATGCCTTTGCTCGTATGGACGACACTGCTGCTGAAGCGGTGCACGCTCAAGACCAGCGAGTAGATGAGCAGTACAAACAATTGCTGATTGAAGTGATTCAAGAAATGCAGAAAAAAGACGAAATTGATCCTGCCTGGTTGGAAGTATTGTGGTCACTGCGTTCAATGGAGCGCATCGGAGACCGCTGCAAAAATATTTGTGAATACGTGATTTACTTTGTAAGAGGTGTCAACCTGCGTCATAAGTAGTGCACATTAGTTTCAAAAAGTGTGCTGTAAACTACACACCACTATTGTTTCTTTAAATATCTGCTTTATTAAGATTGCAAGACTGTAACATTCTGTCGGTTTTGTTAAACTGCGCGCCAGATTTTCGCCCGGCGGGCGAACACCGGGTTATGGTACGTCGCAACCCCAAGATTCAATGTTTTAGTTTTTCAGGATTCTAATGGATATTCTTCAGGCATACGGCTTAATTCTCATTCTTCTTGCTGCGTTTGTCGGTTTTGTTATGGCATGGGGTATTGGGGCTAACGACGTCGCCAATGCGATGGGCACATCAGTTGGGGCCAAAGCGCTCACAATCAAGCAGGCGATTTTAGTCGCGATGATTTTTGAATTCGCAGGTGCCTGGCTGGCAGGGGGCGAAGTAACCGCCACCATTCGCAAAGGCATTATCGATGCTGGCTATTTTGTGGATATTCCCGAGCAACTTGTATTCGGCATGATCGCGGCATTGTCGGGAGCAGGTGTCTGGCTGATCATTGCCAGCTATTTTGGCTGGCCGGTGTCTACCACGCATTCGATTGTGGGCGGTATTATCGGTTTTGCGGTATTTGGCGTCGGTACGGAAGTCGTCCATTGGGGCAAAGTGGGCGGTATTGTAGGCAGTTGGGTGGTAACACCATTATTGGCGGGGATATTGTCCTGGTTAACCTATAAAAGTGCTGAAAAACTCATTCTTAAATCCGATGAACCTCTGAAAAATGCCAAGCGCTATGTGCCTTTTTACATGGCACTGGCGGGCTTCGTATTATCTTTGGTTACTATCAAAAAGGGACTTAAACACGTTGGTCTGGGTCTTCCGGAAGCCACTGGCTACGTTTTAGCTATAGCCATTGCCATCGCTGTGGCACTGGTAGGACGCTGGATGATCAATCGCGTCTTGCGCGAAGATACCCATACTGGAATCGATGCCTATAGCAGCATTGAAAAAGTGTTTGCGGTATTAATGGTGATCACGGCTTGTTGTATGGCATTTGCCCATGGCTCTAACGACGTTGCAAATGCGATTGGACCATTGGCGGCGGTGGTAAGTGTCGTATCAAATGATGGGCAGATTGGTGCAAAAGCGGCATTGGATTGGTGGATATTGCCTTTAGGTGCTGTGGGTATCGTCGCCGGATTAGCTTTATTTGGCAAACGCGTAATGCAAACCATTGGCCACGGTTTGACGAAACTCACACCCAGTAAAGGCTTTGCTGCGGAGTTAGCCGCAGCCTCTACGGTTGTCATTGCCTCAGGCACGGGACTGCCCATATCTACCACCCAGACCTTAGTGGGTGCTGTGATTGGGGTGGGTATCGCCAATGGTGTGGGCAACCTCAATCTGGGCACCACCCGCAACATCGTGGTTTCCTGGGTGGTTACTTTGCCTGCTGGCGCTGCGATGGCGATTGTGTTCTACATGCTGCTTAACGCGATTTTTGTAGGGTAGGACCAGGCAATCACCAGATTGCTGTATGTTCCTGTTGAGAACGCGTTATTACAGATAAAAAAGCCCGACACAGTCGGGCTTTTTTATTGCTGATAAGCGTCGCGTTTATTTGGCGAATACCACGGTCTTATTGCCATGAATGATAACGCGCTCTTCCAGATGGTTGCGCAGGCCATGAGCCAGGGCTGATTTTTCACATTCTTTACCTTTGCGCACCATATCTTCGGCGCTGTCACTGTGGCTGATACGTATCACTTCCTGCTCAATGATAGGGCCAGCGTCCAAATCTTGCGTTACGTAGTGGCAAGTGGCACCAATGAGTTTAACGCCGCGCTCGTATGCTTGTTGGTAGGGCTTGGCCCCCACAAAAGAGGGTAGAAAGCTGTGGTGGATGTTAATGGCTTTACCTTGCCATTTTTCACAGGTCTCAGGCGGTAAGATTTGCATGAAACGCGCCAGCACCATTACGTCGATGTTGTAATGATCCAACAGGTTTTCAATTTCTTCAAAGGCATGAGCTTTACTGGTGGCACTGAAATCAATCCAATGAAAAGGCACATCATACCAGTCGGCAAATTGCTGCATTTGTGGATGGTTGGCGATAATGCAGGGAATGTCGCAATGCAATTCGCCCGTGTGCCAACGGTGCAGAATATCGTTCAGACAGTGAGACTCTTTACTGGCCAGCAACGCTACTTTTTGCTTTTCGTGGGAATCGATGAGTTTCCATTGCATGTTGAATCGCTCGGCAATGGGCACGAATTGGCTTTTAAATTGATTCAAGTCCATGGAAATATTGTCGGCGCAAATTTCGTGGCGCATAAAGAACCGGCCCGTCTGAAGGTCGGTGTGGTGGCTGGCTTCAACGATAGTGGCGTTGTGCTCTGCCAAAAACTGACTCACTGCTGCCACCAGACCCACCTGGTCAGGACAGTCAATGATAAGGCGAAACGTTTGTCGCATAGTGTTCCTGAAAAATTTTGACTAAGTGGTCCAGTATACCCAATTTTTTTGCAAAATGGTTTGTGCTTATTTTTATATCCTATTCCAGGTGTGGATAATGCGATAGTGCACTCTGCCTTTACCGGGTAATGATTCGTACAAGTGATAAGCATCCATTTCAAACTGAAAATCAGGCGCGACTGCCGGTGCCGGTAAAGGGCTGTCGACATCACGACAAAAACTAATGTGAGGCACGAACTGAGACTGTTTGCGCAATCGCATCAGGCTACTGATTTGTTTAACTAGTTGGGCCTGTAGCTGCGCAAGTTGAGAGGTTAACTCAACGGCCAGAAAGCCGATGGCGGGTTTGGCAAAGTAGCCAACTTCCTGACTGTTCAGTTGCAAATAGGTGGCAATACTGTCCAATTGAGTAATTTCCTCCAGTTGCTGTTCATCGATGTTACCCAAAAAGCACAGGGTTAAATGCAAGTTCTCAATTGGAATTTCGCCCCGCAGTTGCGGATAGGCTCTCTCGCGCCAATTTGCGATACTTATTTTAGTTTGAGGGGATGGCTCCAGGCCAATAAATGCACGCATTTTTTCCATGTTTTACCAACGATTTCGCGATAGTATAGCCTCCCAATGGCCATTGGACATAGATCCACCCTCTTTAGATCAGGATTGAACTTTGAAATTATTAAGCACACCATTTCGCTGGTTCAAACGTTATTTCTGGAAGTTAAGCGTCGTCTTTTTAGTGGCGCTATTCGCTTACGGTTTTTATCTGGATGCGCAAATCAAAACGCGGTTCGCCGGCAATAAGTGGGTGGTTCCGGCGCAACTCTTCGCGCGGCCTCTGCTATTACAACAGGGCCAGGAGATCAGTAAAGCTGAGATATTGCAGGAATTGGAATTATTGGGCTACCGCAAAGTCGCCATACTCAACCAGCCCGGCGAGTACACTGAACAAGGTAGTGAGCTGCGCATCTTCCGACGTGCGTTTGCATTTGCAGAAGGATTTGAGTCCGCCAGACAACTGCGTATTAAGCTGCAGCAAAATCGACTGGTGAGTATTTTCGATAATGCGGTATCCAGCCAGGTTAACGCAGCGCGCCTTGAGCCTATGATGGTGACGCGTATTATTACCCAGAGCCGGGAAGATCGAATTTTATTGCCTCTGGAGGAGGTTCCCCCTTCGTTAATTGAAACCCTGGTGATCACCGAAGACAGGAACTTTTATCAGCATCATGGTGTAGCACCATTAGCCATCTTAAGAGCTTTGGTGGCCAATATAAAAGCGGGCAGAACGGTGCAAGGCGGTTCTACCTTAACGCAGCAGTTAGCTAAAAATCTGTTTTTAACGCGAGAGCGCAGCCTGGTACGCAAGGTTAATGAAGCCATTATGGCGGTTATTATTGACCTGCGTTACAGCAAAGACGAAATCATTGAAACCTATCTCAATGAAGTCTTTCTCGGCCAGCGCGGTAATCTCGCCATTCACGGTTTTGGGCTTGCCAGTTATTACTATTTTAATCGTCCTTTGGCGGAGCTAAATTTAGCGGAACAAGCAACGCTGGTGGGTATGGTTAAGGGGCCTTCTGCCTATAATCCGTTCCGCCGCCCCGAGAATACGCTTAAGCGCCGAGATGTGGTTTTACGCACTTTATTTGAGCAGGATAAGATTGATCGGGATACTTACACTCAGGCGGTAGAGAGTCCGCTTAATGCGGTAAATAAAGGCATATTGAGTCAGCACAAGTATCCTGCTTTTATGCAGCAGGTTAATCGCGAATTACGCCAGGTGTTACCGGCGCAGGAATTACGAGATTCCGGCATCAAGATTTTCAGTACCCTGGACCCTCACATTCAACGGGCTGCGGAACGAGCAACGCAAGAGACCTTAGCGGGATTACAAAAAAGCCGAAAGACCGTAGACCTGAACGCTGCAATTATTGCTTCAGATTTTCGCAGTGGCGCTATTCGGGCATTGGTGGGTGGCAAAGATTTTGATTATCAAGGTTTTAACCGGGTGCTGGATGCGAGACGCCCAGTGGGGTCACTGATCAAACCGGCGGTTTATCTAACGGCACTTGAACAGCCAGAGGTTTATACCCTGGCCAGCCCCATTGAAGATAAACCCATTAAGCTAAAGAGTACCTATGGCAAATATTGGGAGCCACAAAATGTGGACAAAAAATTCCGAGGTAGCGTACCTCTGCTAACCGCGCTCTCTCATTCTCTTAATGTGCCAACAGTGAAGCTTGGCATGTCTTTAGGGCTTGAAAATGTAGCCGATACCATTGAGCGCCTGGGCGTTAGAGAAAAGTTTGATACATACCCGGCCATGACACTCGGGGCGTTGAATTTGTCACCTAAACAAGTGAACCAAATGTATCAGACTGTGGCTAATCTGGGGATCAGACAAGAATTGCATTCCATTGCTGCCATTTCGTCTCACGATGACAACCCCATCTGGTATCGTATGAATGTACCGGAGCAGCGCGTGGATAAAGCCGCCGCGTATCTGGTGAACTATGCGCTGCACAAGGTAACCAGAGAAGGCACCGGAAAGCGTCTTAAACAGGTGTTCCCAAGGGTGAATTTTGCAGGGAAAACGGGGACCACAGATGATTATCGAGACAGTTGGTTTAGCGGTATGGACAACCGAATGACTACTACCATTTGGGTGGGCAATGACGACAACCTGGAAACCGGACTCACTGGCTCCGCAGGTGCTATGTCTATCTTCATCAATATGCAGAAAGCGATTTATCCAAAAACCTTCAATCAGACCTTTCCTGAAGGAATTGGTATTGCCCACTTTTCTGGTGCTGATGGCAGTCGCAAGGTGCCCGGTTGTGCTGATGGGTTGAGTGTGCCGGCTTATTTACCTGCATTACCAGATGCAACCAGCTGTGATGGTAAGGTGCCTGAGCCGAAGAAGAAATCTTTGTGGGAGCGGTTGTTCGGCTCCTGATGTGCTTTGTATATTTGACGGCTTGAGCCGGACTATTTTTGCTTTGACGGCTTATTAAGTCGCGCGTCTATGTATTTCTGGAAATCCGGGGTCTCGCTGCACCGCAATGTGCCGCCCATTAAACCCGACAATAAACCTGCGGTTTTACCTGCAGCGCCGCTGCAGTCTATTTTTTTATTTTCATTTCAGGCTCTGCTTGTGGTAATTGGTAGCCCTGTGTCTGTTGCTGATAAAATTGCTGTTGCCGATTAGCGGTAGCCGCTTCACTCATGGCTTGCATTTGTTGCGTATTAATGCGGTTTAAATGTGAACTGAGTGCCTGATTGAGCCGCTCTAGTCGATTTCCCGTTACTTGTTGCGCTGTTGGTTCGACTGCCGACTCCGTAATGGGATTTTCATTGGTAACGGCCACTTCAGGAGGCTGCTCGGTTGGTTCAGTTATCGCTGCATCGGATACTGTTGCTTTTTCTGACTCTGTGACTGTTTGTGCCAATGGCTGTTGATTTTTCTCGAGAGTGTTGTTTTGGAGCTCAGCAACAGGTATCTCAGTAGGTACTGTCTTGATGGGCACTGTTTCTAAGGCTTCTGGTGATTCTGCCGGAACTTCGATGAGCTTGGGTATTGGTGGATAATAGAGCGTCGCCTGAACAGGTATGATTTCTTCTGGTTTACTCAATATGTTTGGGATATGGCGGGCGCTCTGCGAGGCTAGTGCAGCAATCCCCATTGCATGAATGGCAAACGAACAGAGCATCAGCGTTTTATTGCTTTTATCCCTTGTCTTGTTGGTCCGATTGTCCTCTGTCTCAACCTCAAGCCCGGTGTTGATACCGGGCAAGGGCAACACCGCAATGTCTTCCGTTAAGCGGGTATTTATGACCGCCTTCGGCTCGGTGTCAGGAATATCCGCAATGCTTTGCACTACAAGATTATGCGAAGGGTCCTGCGAAACTTCGTCCAGATTGAGATTGATACTGTGCAACTTAGCTGACTTACTAAATAAAACTAAGTGATAGAGGCTTGTGCAGGAAATAAGTTCCCAAAGGAATGTTACTAATTGCTACTGGAACTACATATGACGGATATCACTGAGCGTCAAAGGAACACATCTGGAAGTCGGGGCGATGGAGGCGCCCCGGCTTTTTGTGAACAACTACAGACTTTCCAGCGCGCTACGGGCCACCTGGATAGTTTGGTCGATGATGGCTTCAGAGTGCATGGCAGATACAAAGCCTGCCTCATAGGATGCCGGTGCCATGTAAACCCCTAGTTCCAACATTTTATGGTAAAAGCGATTAAATTGTTCAGTATTGCAATTGATAGCTTGCTGGTAGTTCACCACCTTCTCTACCTCTGTAAAGAAAATGCCAAACATGGAACCGGCGTAGTTTACCGTCATTGGTACGCCCACCGCCTTAGCTTCTGCCTGGATGCCCAATGCCAGCCTTTCGGTGTTTTGGGTAAGGGTTTCGTACAAACCCGGTGCCTGAATCGCATTAAGTGCAGCAAGACCTGCGCTCATGGCAATGGGGTTGCCAGATAGTGTACCCGCCTGATATACAGGTCCGCTTGGTGCCAGATGGGCCATGATTTCACGTTTGCCACCAAACGCACCTACCGGCATACCGCCACCAATAACTTTGCCTAAGCAGGTAAGGTCTGGTTTGATGTTGTAGTGAGCCTGTGCGCCACCCAATGCCACGCGAAAGCCAGTCATCACTTCATCGAAAATCAATAATGCGCCATATTTGTCGCAGATTGCGCGCAATCCTTCGAGAAATCCCGGTACTGGGGGTATACAATTCATATTCCCGGCTACGGGTTCGACAATAATACAGGCGATATCGTCGCCACATTGGTCGAAGGCTTCTTCCACTGTTGCCAGGTTATTAAATTCAACGGTTAAGGTATGTTGTGCCACACTTTCTGGCACGCCAGGTGAGCTGGGGACACCGAAGGTCAGGGCACCTGAGCCCGCTTTCACTAACAAACTGTCGGAATGGCCGTGATAACAGCCCTCAAACTTCAATATTTTGTTTTTCCCGGTAAAACCTCGGGCCAGACGGATGGCACTCATAGTAGCCTCGGTACCCGAGTTAACCATGCGAGACATTTCCATGCTGGGTACAAGGGTACTGATAAGCTCTGCCATCTGTACTTCTAATTCGGTGGGGGCACCAAAGCTCAAGCCGTTTTCTATGGCGTCAGCCACCGCTTTGCGGATCACCTCATTGTTATGGCCTAACACCATGGGACCCCAAGAGAGGACATAATCGATATACTGTTTACCATCGGCGTCAAACAGGTAAGGACCATCGGCTTTGCTGATAAAAGGCGGAGTGCCGCCAACGGCTTTAAAGGCGCGCACCGGGCTGTTTACACCGCCGGGGATATGTTGCTTTGCTTGGGAAAAAAGTTGTTCAGATTTTTGCATTGATGCTCTCTTTGCTAGTCTGGTTTGAATATGTCAAATGAGTTGTGATTAATTACTGTGATAATGCCATGGCACAGCGCGTTCGTAGTCTTTTACTTTATTTTCAACGCCAAGAGCTAAGGCAAACAACGCCATTCTCACTAAAACTCCGTTATCTGTTTGACGGAAAATCGCCAGATTGGGATTTTGATTAAGGTCGTTATCCAACTCGTTAGCGTCGGCGCGTGAATCACGTGGCAGCGGGTGCATAATCACTGTTTTAGACTTAAAATGCTGGGTGTAAATCGCCTGATTGAGGCGAAATTTTCCACGGTATTTATTGGCCTCTTCTTTGGAGGGGAAGCGCTCCTCTTGCACACGCGTCTGATAACAGATGTCTGCATCAAACTGACCATCCAATGAGTCTTGAATGTTAAATTGGTGTCCGGCATTCGTTATGGTGTCCAGAATGTAATCAGGCATACCGAGCTCTGTCGGCGCAATAAAGGTAAAGCGGATATCTTTAAACAGGCACAGTAGCTTCGCCAATGAATGTACGGTACGGCCAAACTTTAGATCACCTACCATGGCAATGTGTAGTCCGTTAATATCGCGCTGATGGAAAGCCAGTTCTTTTTTAATGGTGTAGAGATCTAATAAAGCCTGAGTAGGATGTTCATTGGGACCGTCGCCACCATTGATACAGGGTACCCGGCTGCCTTTAGAAAATTCTTCAACCGAACCCGCATCCGGATGGCGCATGGCTATGACATCGGAATAGCCGCTCAGTACTCTGGCCGTATCGTATAAGGACTCTCCCTTGGCCAGGGCAGAATTGCTCACACCAACCGTTTCCCTGACTTCACCACCTAGTAAGTTAAATGCGGTACCAAAACTGACTCTGGTACGGGTACTGGGTTCAAAAAACAGGTTACCCAAAATGGCACCATCCAACACGGTGGTGCGCTTTTCCCGGCGCGTATACACCTGCATGGTATCGGCGACATTAAAGATTTGGGTTATGGCATCCAGATCAAACTGATTAACCGAGAGAATGTGTTGACCCAAGAAACGACTCATGGTGCAAGTTCCTGCTGAAAGATAAAATCGCTCTATTGTCCTTCGGTTAAAAACAAAAAGGAAGCGTTAGCTTCCCTTTTGTTTTTAACCGAAGGAATGATTCAAGCTAATCCAGCTTAAAGCGACCTAGTACACCTTGCATATCGTGACACTTGTCTTCCAGCTCTCCGGATATTTCATCTACTTCGCTCATCGTTGTGGCAAGTGCATCCGCTGAATGACTGATAGACTCAATGCGTTTACTCAAGTCGTTACTCACCGCAGATTGCTCCTCCGATGCCACGGCTATCTGGTGATTCATATCACTGACATTGACCACGGTTTCCTGAATACCATCCAGAATCTCGCTTATACTGTCAGCTTCGGTGGCCGCTTGTCCCACAGCACTAGTACTGGAAGACATGGATTGATGGGCGTCTTCAGCAGAGCTTTGCAGGCCGGTGACGATATTTTCAATTTCTTCCGTAGAAGATTGAGTGCGCTGTGCCAGGGTTCTGACTTCATCGGCAACCACTGCAAAGCCGCGACCTTGTTCGCCTGCACGGGCTGCCTCAATGGCGGCGTTCAGGGCCAGCAGGTTAGTCTGTTCGGCGATGGATTTAATCACCGTGACCACAGAGCCGATTTTTTCACTGTTATCTCTGAGGCGATAAACCTGGTCTGCTGTGCCTGAGATACTGCTTTCAAGACTCTTAATAATGCCGACACTGCTTACTACGCGACTGCGACCTTGCTCAACTTTTTCCTTGGCAATATCGGTTTGCTCTACTGTGTGTTGTGAGTGTTCTGCTACTTTCGAGGCGGTAATAGACATTTCTTGCAGGGCTGTGGCTATCATTTGTACATCAGATAACTGTGCATCTGTGGATTTATTGGCATCCACCATCATTGATTTGATGGTTTCTGAGCGGTTTTCAATCACGTTACCTGTTTGCAACACGTTTTTAATTAACTCGGTGAGCTTTTCTAACAGTAAATGGAAGTTGCGCGCGAGACTGGCAAACTCGGTACTGCGGGCACCTTTGAGTTTGCGGGTTAAGTCACCATCACCCATGGCGATTTCTTTGATCGAAAGTGTAACGTCTAGCAGCTGTGAAAGTACTAGTTTGCGGGTGGTAATTACTGCAGCTACCAGCATAACCACTACCAGAATCAAGATATTTAACATGGCTGAGAAGGCATTGCTGGCTAATTTGCTTTGCATGGGCGCTTTGGTAAACACCACACTGATCTTACCTATTTCTTTACCGTCTCGACTGATGAGCCCGGTTTCATAGACTTCAACCGAATCATCCGTGAGTCGGGTCTTACCGGATTTGCCTAAATCCTTATCGCGGTGATCTGTGATGGTGACACCAGAGACGATGTCGATGTCGGTCATGGCTTTGGCTATTTGTTCTACCTGGCCATAATCATAAGTAAATACCGGTTCGATTAATGCGACTCTGGCATAGCCCAGTTGTGCTTGCATTTGCTTTTCGAAATCACTTTCTGCCTGCCCTGATGAGACCACGTAGGCCACGGAGCCTGACAAAGTCGCTGCAATAAAGCCACTGACAAACAACCAAAATACGAGTTGGTTACTAATCGATTTAAACATGGGCGTCTTATGCCTCTTTTATTTGTACGTTCCTGAATCAATCAGTCTCAAAAATGGCTTTATCTAAGCTGATAAATTGGGGTCATTAAAGAAACTGAAACGTTTCTGTAACACTATAGTTACAATGTTCGGGCACAGCAAATCTTTGCTTACCGCCATCCGCTGGCGATTTTGTTTATTGTTTTTATTATTTTTGTTAACAAAGAATATAAAATCATCATCCTAAATCAAAGATTAAAATAATATTTTTTTTCTTTATCGTCTGGTTTGCGAAAAAATCCATTTTTTAATGATAATATTTTTCGCTCTGATAATTGCGCTCTATCCAGAATGTGTTGGTAGCTCTTCTGAAACATGCGTTCATATTCACCCGAATCGATTAACTGATTGAATCCCTGGGCAATGTCTTGCGCTAATTGCTTGTCATCTCTATGTACAAAGTAGAAGTTGGCATAGGGGTAGTGCAACGCGACGTTGGACTCGACGGCAATTCCCATGCTTTTGTAGCTTTCTAACTCACTCCAAACCTCCAGTACCGAGCGTGGGAACAAATCGAATCGGCGCTTTTGCAACATCTTGAACAAGGCTTCGTAAGATGTCGTCGTATGGACTACAAAACCATTGTCGCTGAACAGGGCCACATCGGGCCAACCGCCGCCCAGCCCGACACTGAATAGCTTTAATTGCTCTATGGTATGAACGTCTCTTAATAGGTTTTTTTGGTCCTCATTCACTAACAACAAACGCCACCCCAATAATCCTTTTTGAATGGGAATGCGCACTGCGCGGTAATGTTTTTCTCGATGATCAGAAGTTCCGGTCCAGACAATATCCAGCTTTTTATCGTTCAATAATAGTAGTGCTCTGTCTTGCTGTGCGGGAAACAGTGATTCTTGCAGCTGATATTTACGGGGCATTTTTGTCAGAATAGCCTGTAATAGATCAATGGCAAAGTCCTGGCGTTTATCGATACCCGCTTCCGGACGCGGATATATTAATTGTCGCTCTGTGCTGGATACTGAAAAAGACATCAGTAAGAAGCTACAAATCAAACTGCTTAAAATAGGTTGTAGACCTTTCAAATTCACGACCAAGGAGCAAAAAACATTAACGAGCAATTGTGCATGATAATAATCATAGTTGCTTAATCTCGTCTTTGCTTTCTGGTAAGGTCTTACCAGTGATGGAATTTTTAACCCGGACCAGGTGCTTTAAATGCGCAGTGTGTGGATAGCGTTAGTACTAATATTGCTTTCTGAATCAGTAAATGCGTCTAGCTGTGGAGCTGAAGTGCAATTACAGGTATTAGGAGCAGGAGGGCCGGAAATAACCGACAGTCGGGTATCTTCTGGTTATCAATTTTGGCTTGATGGACGCAGCCGGCTATTATTGGATACTGGCAGTGGCAGCAGCTTTAGTTTTGAACAAAGTCAAGCCGACTTCGCCGATGTAGATGCCGTTTTACTTTCTCACTTACACACCGACCACAGTGCAGATTTACCCACCTACATTAAAGGCTCTTTCTTTACTCGCCGAAATCGGGATTTGCTCGTTATCGGTCCTGATAAAAATTCTCGTATGCCTGCAACCAGCGAATTCATCACCCGTCTATTTGGGCAAGAGGGCGCCTTTCCTTATCTTTCTGATTACTTGCAGAAAGGGCTGGAGAGTTATCAAATCCTCAGCGAGGATGTGCCAATGGAAAAAGGCGCTGCGCTATATGAAAAAGCATTTCCTTGGGGCAAGGTAACGGCCATTTCTGTTAATCACGGTCCTATTCCCGCTCTTGCCTGGCGTATCCAGATGGCTGGTTGTGTTGTGGTATACAGCGGAGATTTGAGTAATAAAACCGATAAACTGGCCCAGTTTGCGCAGCAGGCTGATTTGCTGGTGATCCACATGGCCATACCGGAAAGTGCCGGTCAGATAGCGAAAAGTTTACATGTAACACCGACAGAAATTGCACAGATTGCCGCAACGGCTAAACCGAGACAGCTGTTGATATCGCATTTGATGCGTCGCAGTGAGCCCGAGCTAAGTACAACCTTAAAACAAATCCAAGAAAATTACGCTGGCAAGGTTGTTGTGGCACAAAGGTTATTAACTGTGCCTGTTAGCTCGCGTGGCGCTGCAAAATAAGTAAATAATCCTCAACCACTAGATGGACAAAATCCCGTTGCTGCTGTTCATCCAATTCACCGGGAAGGCCCATTAAACTCAGCATGTGGTGCTCCCCCTTGAGCATATTGAAAAACGCCATGATCAGATGTTTTAAGTGTTGCTGGGGAATGTGTATTTCCTGTTGTTGTAACAGGTAGTCTTTGAGTATCTGCATGGCTTGTTTAGGGCCTGCTTCATAAAATAATTCAGCAACATGTACGTTGGTGCTTACTTCGCCCATAACCACTCTGTACATTGCGATTACATCTTTGTCATGCAGCAATCTGACAAATTGTTCAGCAATTAAAAGCAATACAGCTTTCAGGTTTTTGGGACACTCCAGAATATGCTCTTCGTCCATCTGATATTGGCGACACTTTAATGAAATTACCGCAGTGAATAGGGCGTCTTTGTTCTTAAAATGGGAATAGACGGTTTGCTTGGAAACACCGGCTTCTTTTGCAACGTTGTCCATCGAGGTGGCATTAAATCCCTGGCGTAAAAACAGGCAACTTGCAGCCTTTAGAATTTGCTGCTGTTTCTCAGTACTTTTCGGGCGCCCCGCCTGTGATCTTTTCTCATTTGTCATGCGTTATACCACTTTGCATTAATTATCAAACTAAACAGTCTAGTATTTTTATTTGAAATATCATACTGTACAGTCTAGTATTATTTTCGGTTAGTGGCAATTACTGGTTTGGAGTTCACATGTCATCTTCTCAATTGCGTTCATGGGTTGCACAACGTCCCGGTGTCGTGGTGATGTTATTTTTTGTTGTACCCGCGCTATTTTTGTTTTTATTAATGAGTGCCGCTGGCGCAGGTCAGGTGCCGCAAGCGCCAGCTGAACCTTTCCCCAATAAAGTGGATGTTATCAAGGTGGAACGGCAAAACGCCTATAGCCGATCTGTTAAAGTGGTAGGTAGAGTTGAAGCCAGTAAGCAAGCCAGTCTGGGCTTTGAGCGAAGTGGTACTTTGCTGACGGCGCTGGTTGATGAAGGAGATAAAGTCAACGAAGGGCAACTACTTGCTGAATTGGATACGCAGCGACTCATTGCCCAATTACAAGAAATTGAAGCCGGGATTGCCAGAGCGAAAGCGGATGCGCGCTTAGCCAAGCTCTCTGAGAATCGCGTTGCCTCGCTAGTTAAACAAAAACTTGAGTCTTCTCAGCGCCTGGATGAAACACGCGAAGCTACTCTTGCTGCACAAGCATTGGTGCGAGAGATGGAAGCGCGCAAAGCCAGTGTTTTGGTGGAGTTTGCCAAATCTAAAATAATTTCGCCTTTTACCGGCACAATTTTAACGCGACCTGTTGACCCGGGCTCTGTCGTTGGCCAAGGAATGACCGTTTTTACCCTGCAACAAGACTCAGGTACCGAAGTACGCATGGCGATGGCGGCTGACAAAGCGTTTCAGCTGGTAAAAGGACGCTCCTATCAGGTATTTAGCGGACCTGAATCTTTCAATGCCAGACTCAAGTCTATCGCCAATGCCAGAACCATCAGTACCCGTACAGTTGACGCGATTTTTGAAATTGAAGACGGAAGTAACGATAAAGCGGCGATTTTACCGGGCGACTTGTTAACCTTGTTATTGCCAACCGAGACGCAATTGGTAGGCTACTGGGTGCCCAAATCCGCGCTTACCAATGGTATACGCGGTATGTGGAATCTGTTTACAGTATCAGATGCTAGTGGCGCTCAAACCATAAAAACGCGCGCCGTCACAGTGTTATTCTCAGATGAGAGTAAGGCTTATGTAAGTGGCGCGTTAAATGCGCAGGACTATGTTATTTTGCGCGGTGGACAGCGTCTTGTTCCCGAGCAAATGGTTTACGCCACGCAAGTGCCGTTTCCTGACTCAGCCAAGCCTCTGGCCGTGGCCGGTTTGTAGTTTTCGGGAGTAAAAGATGTCAGCACATAATTCTTCCGTCCGAAAAATGCCTTGGTACAGTTTGTTTTTCCGCAATGGTCACCTGTTGCTGTTGAGTATTGTCATTGTCATGGTGGCGGGGTTGTCAGCTTTGGTGAATTTGCCACGGCTAGAAGACCCTCGTATTGATTTGAGAAATGTGATTGCGCTTACTCCTTTTCCGGGTGCGTCAGCGGAACGCGTTGAGGCCTTGGTGAGTGACGTTATAGAAGATGAGTTACGCCAGCTTGATGAAATCAAAGAGCTGAAGTCTACCTCTCGAGCGGGTATATCCGTGGTGAGTATCGAACTGCAGGCGTGGGTCGACAATAGTACTAATGAGCAGATTTTCTCAGAGATACGAGATCGCTTATCGGAAGCTGCCAAAAAGTTTCCACAAGGAGCAGGTGAGCCTAATTTAGATACACAGCGGGGAGCCACATCTTTTACTTTGAAAGTGGCGTTATCCCCTGTTGCGGATGTGCAAACCGAGCAAGGGTTTAAAGACCTAAGTATTACTACACGGTTATCGGAAGAGTTGTCGGACCGTTTGCGCAATGTGCCCGGAACGGAAATCGTGCGTATTTATGGTGATCCAGAAGAGGAAATTCTGGTGAGTATTGATGCGGTGCAACTGGCGAACGCTGGCTTAACCGTAGCACAGGCCGCTGCGCTGATTGCCGCCAACGACCCTAAAGCTCCGGCAGGCGTAGTACGGAATCAAAACAATAATTTGCGAGTACAGGTAGCCAGTGAACTGGACACCCTGGAGTCGGTGCGCGACATCCCACTGCGCAGCGATGCGGTTAACGGCTATTTACGGGTGGGGGATATCGCGCAAGTTGAGCGCAGTTGGCAGCAGCCCCAGCAAGACATTGCTTTATTGGATGGAGAACAAGTCATCCTTGTGGCAGCCCGCATGCAAACCACTGTGCGTGTCGATAAGTGGATGGCCAATGCTAAGGAAGTAGTCGCTGAGTTTGATAAAGAATTCGCTGGCACGGTACACACCGAGATTATCTTTGATCAAAACATCTACACGGAGCAGCGTCTTGCCGATTTGACTCAGAATTTGTTACTGGGTAGCGTCGTGGTGATGTTGGTGGTGCTGCTTTTCATGGGGGCCAGAGCCGCCTGGATTGTGGGGCTGTCCTTGCCACTTTCGGCAGCGTTTGCGATTTTTTCTCTGTCCTTTTATGGACAGCAAATTCACCAGATGTCTATTTTCGGTATTATTGTGGCCATTGGCCTGTTGATTGATAACGCCATCGTGATCACCGACGAAATACGGGCCAATTTGCAAAACAAAGCCATGTCTCGTCTCGATGCTTTGGTTACCAGTTTACGCCATCTGTTCGTCCCCTTATTGGCCTCGACCTTAACCACTATTCTCGGATTTATGCCGATATTCCTGCTACCGGGTAACATTGGTGATTTTGTCAGTCCCATCGCCATAAGTGTCGTGATGGCCTTGATTGGCTCACTGTTTATTTCACTGACCATCATCGCGGCTCTGGCGGCGCGATTTCTACCGCGCAAACCCGGTGGCAGTGAGGCTTCCTGGTACCAGGCTGGGGTACAAATGCCTTTGATAACACAGCTGTTTAAGTCGCGTTTGCAATCTGCGATTGAAAATCCTTTGAAAGTACTATGGTTACCTATCGGGCTACCCATTTTAGGTTTTGTGCTGGCGGGGCAGCTGGGCAATGTGTTTTTCCCCAGTGCAGACAGAGATCAATTTGAGATGTACATCTGGATGCCGGCAGGTACCAGTATCGAACGCACTTATGACGTAACCCGTGAGATAGATGTACAAGTACGCGAACATGACTTGGTACAACAAGTGACCTGGTTAGTAGGTGGCTCAGTACCTTCGGTGTATTACAACCAGGTGATGACCAGAGACAATACACCCTATTTTGCTCAGGCTGTGGTGTCTGCTGTCAGTGTTGATGGTGCTGCGACACTGATTTCAGAGTTGCAATTTGAATTGAGTGAACAGTTTCCGCAAGCTCAAATCGTAGTGCGTCCTTTTGGACAAGGCCCACCGATTTCAGCTCCGATTGGCGTGGATATTTTTGGCCCTGACCTTGAAGTATTGCAGCAGCTGGGTGAGCAGGTGCGCTTGGCGATGTCAGAGATACCGGGTATTACGCAAAGTATTGCTTCAATTGAAACCGGAGAGCCGGAGTTAATATTAAGCACCAGCTACAACGAGTCCCTATTGGCCGGGTTGAGTTACAACGATATCGCAGCACAATTGCAATCCGCGTTAGATGGTGCAACCGGTGGCTCTATTCTGGAAGGCACGGAAGAAATTCCGGTCCGGGTGCGTTTGAGTAATCAAGAGCGCAAGGATACCAGCGAGTTGGCCAGCTTACCTATCTTAAACAGTCAATTGTCGCAGCAGCAAACATGGGTGCCATTGTCAGCATTGGGGGAATTTGAGTTAAAGCCCACCATGTCTGGGATCAGTCGAAACGATGGGGTCAGAGTCAACCACATTGAAGCGTTTTTGTTGCCCAATGCCACAGCCATTGATGTTTCCAACCGGTTATTGGAATTGATCAATGACGGGCGCATACAGTTGCCTCAGGGCTATAGCATCAAAATGAAAGGTGATGCCGATAAACAGCAAGAGGCGTTAGGCCAGTTAGCCACTTATGCACCGGTTTTACTGGTACTTATGCTGGCAACTCTGATCCTGTCTTTTAATAGCTTTAGACTGGCGGGGGTTATAGGTGCCGTTGCTATGTTGTCGGTGGGATTGGGCATGTTGAGCCTTTGGATTTCTGGTTTGCCCGTGGGCTTTAATCCGATTTTGGGCAGTGCGGGTTTGATTGGTGTGGCTATTAATGGCTCCATTGTGGTGATTGCCGCAATTAATGCTGATGAGCGAGCCGTAATGGGAGACAGTGCAGCCATTGTTGAAGCAACTATGAGTTGTAGCCGTCATATTCTGTCTACTACCGTCACCACAGTGGGCGGTTTTATCCCACTACTGCTGTTTAGTGAAGGCACGTTCTGGCCACCGCTTGCGGTAGTGCTCGCCGGAGGCGTCGGCTTTTCAGTGATACTGTCTCTGATTTTCACTCCCGTTGTGGTGAGTGTCATCAATCGCCGTAAAGCAAGGAAAATCAATGCCGGAAAATCTCAATCAGGAGAATCGCTAGCCTTTAGTCGATAAGTATCCAGCCACCTTGTAACTCGTTCTGCGATATCTAATTGTGTGTGGGCATCTATAATGTGATGCCCTTGCTCCGGGTAAAGTAATAGTGAAACCGGCGCATTGTTGCGGGTTTTAAGGTGACGATACAGCTCTAATGATTGACTGTAATGCACCCGATTATCTTTCATGCCATGCATGATGAGAAGTGGTGTTTTGTGCTTCTCGCTATAGTAAATGGGACTGGCCTGTAGCCATTTTTGCCAGCTTTGCCATGGCATACTTAAGGCATGGGTTTGCAGCATTTCTGTAGGGATATCTGTGGTACCAAACTTGGAAGTTTGATTACTGATCCCGGCGATACTCACCGCCGCTGAAAAGTACTGTGAAAATTTAGTGGCGCACCACGCTGCGGCATAACCGCCATAAGACGCACCCGAGATCCCCAGCCAATCAGTGGCTAATTGCTTATCGAGTAAATACTGTCGCGCCACCAGTAAATCGTTAAACTCAGCGCCCGCATAGTCTCCTTGGCTTAGTTTTAAAAAGGCATCGCCGCGTCCTGAAGAGCCTCGATAGTTAGGCAAAAAACTCTGTATGCCCATTGCCGCAAGACTGTGTACAGGTTGGCTATAGCGGGCAATCCAACCATCACTGATATGAGATTCCGGTCCACCATGGACAAATATCACGGTGTCATACCTGGCAGAGGTATTTGCATCGCGGGGAGATATGAGTATTCCTTCCAGTTCAACGCCGTCTTCGGCCTTAAACTTATGAACTTGTTGTAGGCCCAGGTTCAATTCATCTAACTGGCTATTAGAATTGCTGGAGCGCAGCATTTTACCCCGCTTAAACCAGAATAATTCGTCAGGGTGTGCACGGCTGTTAGCGATAACTGCCAGGTTGTTATCACTATCTGTGCTGTGTATACCTCGGATAATGAGTTGTCCATCGTACAAGGTGCGGTAACTGTCGCTGCTATGATTGGCGCGCTTGCTGGCAATAATAGAGCGTACCCCGATATCAGCGCTAAATACCAGATTTCTGGTTTCAGGCCATAACACATTGGTTATCATACCTTCAAAGTTACTGAGTATTTGCTGG
This sequence comes from Planctobacterium marinum, assembly GCF_036322805.1. Lineage (GTDB taxonomy): Bacteria > Pseudomonadota > Gammaproteobacteria > Enterobacterales > Alteromonadaceae > Planctobacterium > Planctobacterium marinum_A. Next base: position 975,195 of record NZ_AP027272.1, read on the forward strand.
CTTTTCTGGCGCTTGATATCCATCAGGAACAGGCTGCCGTGATCCGGTGAACTCGGGGTTTGTGCAGCAATAAAGGCGAGTTTGTTGCCATCAGGAGAAAACGCCGCTTTACCCAGTTTTCCCAACCCTGAAACTAGCGTGGTTGTTGTGCTTATACCATCGCTCAACACATACTCGGCGCGCATGATGATGTCATCTTGATTTTTAGATGGCGCTTTCTTAATCAATAGTTGTTGGCTTTCAGGAGCGAATTTAGCTTCTACAACGTGACCATCAACAGGAATTAACTGCTCTCCTTTGTCCATTTGAGCCAGAGACAATAGGTATAGGCGATGGTTCTTGTCTGGTTCATTTTCAAATTCGTATACGCTGTCTAGCTTGGGCGTCTTGCTCTGTTCTGCTTGCTCTGAGGGGTACCAATAAGCGAGCGACTGGCCATCATTGTGTAAATCAAAACCGTGAATATGCTGCTTTCTTGCAACCACTTTAATGGCTTCGCCGCCATCGGGCCTTATCATGTAAATACTAAAAAAGGGCTCAATCTGGCGTCGCATTAGTAGCCAGATTTGTTGTCCGTCGCCACTCCATTTTATTTGCTGTATCTGATTCAGACCTCTTATCAGATGGCGCATTTGACCTTTGTGATCTAACAGAAATAGTTCCTGCCAGTCAGGACCGACAGAGGCTTTGCGTGTATCACGAGGAATATTTTGAATAAAGGCGATGCGTTTATTATCGGGGGAAAGCCGAGCATCATTGATTTGTTTTAAGGCCACTAAAAGTTCTGGCGACATAGAGCCAGTTGCAGCCCCAGCTGTTGAGGCGATACTGGAAAATAAAAACAGCAGTGCTACTTTCAGGTGCTCTTTAAAATATTGGCTCATGCTTTTCCCTAAAAGGGCTTCACGACCGCAAGTACGATGATGGCCAGAAAGATAAATACCGGCGATTCATTTAAAAAACGATAGAACTTGTGACCATGGCGGTTTGCGTCCCGCTCAAATCGCTTCATCAAAACAAACAGATATCCATAGTAAGCGTAAATCAGTAGCACTAATAGCAACTTGGCGTGTAACCAATGGGACGCGCCCAACCAAGCCATGCCATATTGATGGATTAAAGCAATACCAAATACCAAAGTCAGAATGGCGAAAGGCAAAACGAACCACCAGAGTCGCCTTTCCATGACTTTAAATTGTTGATTGAGTTCATCGGATTCTGATTGAGCGTGATAAACAAATAGTCTCGGCAGATAAAATATGCCTGCCATCCATGCCACCATAAAAAAAATGTGAAGTGCCTTGAGCCACAAAATAGTCACCACTAAACTCCTTAATATTCTTTGCGATACAGATAGCTGCGCACTGCATCCCAGGTTATCACGCCAACAATAGAATGTGGTGTTGAACCCTGAACATACACCGCACCTTCTCTGCGATGTTGCAGTATTTCATAGACTTCCGCTAATGTTGCTTGTGCTGAGACTCCCTGCATCGGGAAGAAACGCAGAGGAGAACCCTCCTTGTTCAGGCTGTAATCGTACTGTACCAGGAAGTATTGCACATCAATTTCGTAGGTGGATTTTTGCACTACCGGATGGGTTGGGGCCGTATCTAGAAAGTCCAGAATATGTTTGTCTGTGGCGTCCATAAACAGTTTGTATTCCCGGTCAATGAGCGCCAGCACGCCCACTTTCTGCAAGGTTGAGCGTATGGAAGATGTGGTGTAGGGCAGGTTTTGATAATCCAGTTGCCGAATAAAGATAGAGCTGTTTTTGAACAATTGGTTAGCTGTTACATAAGATGGCACGATAACCATCATTGCCGGTAGCACCACATCTACCGAATTTGATAACTCCATTACTGCCGACAAAGCCGCCAAAGGGGCATGTACTACAGAGGTGAGGAATGCGGCGATGCCCAAAATGGCAAAACTACTGGTTAAGTGGCTGGGATCTTCATAGGCAAGACCCAATGGATACATTAACGTTGCTCCCAATAGTGCGCCTAACCCCAACACCGGGCCAATTAGACCACCAGGAATGCCTAATCCAATGGCAAAAATGGTAAGAATAAATTTAGCCAACAGGATGGCCAGTAGTAATTGGATATCTTGTGGTGCTGCGACAACCCAGTGAATGGCACTAAAGCCGGTACCCATTGCGTTGGGAATAAACCAACCAACCAGGCCCGTAATCACCCCCGCCAGTAGCAGACGACTGAACATATTCATGGGACGGAACCAGCGGATAATGTTCATTATTTGCATATTGAACAATGTAGAAATGCCGCCCAGTACGGCTCCAAATAGGATGAAGTACAGATACATCCAAGTATCAAACTCAGCGATAGTCAGAAAAGCCAGTTCATGGTCATCGCCAAACACCAAACGGCTCAATACTGAACCACAAGCGGCAGAGAGCATTATTGGAATAAAAATATGGATTTTATATTCTCTGAGCACCACTTCCATTACAAATAAAACTGCGGCAAAAGGGGTGTTAAATGAAGCCGATATGCCTGCGGCTATGCCACAGCCGGTTAAAATTCGAATGCTGTTATAGGGTAATTTGAGCCAGTTTCCAATAAAGCTACTACCCGCAGCCCCTAAGTGTACGGATGGGCCTTCGCGACCCACTGAAAAACCACTGGCCAGGGCAGCCATACCCCCGAAAAACTGGTTTAAGGTGTTTTTAAAAGGCATGAGTCCGTTGTGATTTTTAACGCGATAAATTACAAACGGAATACCTGTACGGTAGTGTTTAAAGCGGGTGATAATGGCGAACAAAAATATCGCTAACGCTCCTAAAATGGGGATCAATAAACGCATTTCTGGCTCTAATGAAGCGAAGTTATCTACTTCGTCTAGCCAGAGTAACTGTAAACTCTCGTAGCTGAGGCGAAACAATATGATTAAGCTGCCGGAACAAATACCTGCGAGAACACCCAGCAAACTGAGTTGCACTGACGTTCGGGGATGGGAGAGCGCTACTCGCAGTGATGCGAGAGAAAGGCGCCTCTTCATTGCTCTGATAAAGACTTTTATCGGCATTGGGCGGCTCGGTTCAAGAGAAAGTCCATGGGATTATTTAGTTATATAGGTATCATAAAAATGCTAACTTGGCGATAGCAAACCCAGCGCAAGTCTATGAAAAAATTCTGGTTTTGCATTTTTACGGTAGAGTTAATCAATACTTTAAGATGTTAGATCTGCTGTCTATAATGGTGAAAATTTCACAAGGGCCGAAATGTGACCAGCCAACTTCTTAAAAAACGATTCGGTGCTTTCCGATACTATCTGGCGGTGATTGCACTATTAATACTATCTGGGTGGCTTGGCTATCAGTGGGCTGGAATCGAACAGCAACGACTGAATGAGGAAATTGACCGTCTCAATCAATCTATGAATAACCTGGTAACGGAAAATAACCGTCTCACCCGCGACATCAATATTCTGGGGGTCGACCTTGAGGTAGCCCGACTGGCGTCTGAAGAAAGTCGCAAACAAATCCTGCAACAAATGACGGCCGAAAAAGAGCTTCGTAGAGAGTTAAGCTTTTATCAAAAAGTAATGGCCCCGGAACTGGAGCAAGATGGTTTCATCATTGATTCTTTTAATCTCGAGCCCAGTGCCAGTGAAGGCTTTTTCCGCTATGCGCTGATTCTGATGCAAAAAGACAAGCATCGCACCACGGTAAAAGGCAAGGTGGATATTACGCTGATTGGTAGCCAGGATGGCAAGCCGACAGAGCTGAAACTTAACGAGGTACTGATTGAAAACTCTGATACTCTCAGTTTTAGTTTTCGATATTTCGAGGTGCTCAAGGGGGAGTTTATGCTGCCCGAGGCCTTTGATCCGGAAATCATCGTGGTGGAGTCCCGTTTAAAAGACAAGAAGTGGGGCAGTGACTATTTAAAACGCAGCTTTGACTGGCAGCTGTTTGAAACTCAAGTGGAGTAGCGGATACATTATGAGTGAAATTAAGGCACCTGATGAGTTATTGAAAGCACAATGGATTGCCAATATTACCGATACGGCAGTGCGCATACCCATTTTAAACATCAATGTCGGTTTAGACTTTCTTATCGGTTTAATTCCCGGTTTTGGTGACGCGGTCATGACTCTGGTGGCGCTGCGTATTGTGTATCTGGGTAAGAAGCTAGGTATGCCGAAACATTTACTGCGCAAAATGGTGCGCAATAGCCTACTGGATTTTGGCTTAGGTTTTATTCCTGTGGTGGGGGATCTGGTGGACCTGTTTTACAAAGCGAATAAGCGTAATGTTCGTTTGATGGAGCGCTGGTGGCTGCAACAGAACCAGTCTGAGCTTGCGAGAAACACGCAAGCTAAACTGGACTCATGGCAAGCGCCACAGGATTAGTACTAATTAGCTGAACATGCTGTTGGCAAGGGTTTTTTGAATACCTACTACATCAGTGCCGCGCTTCAGCTCTTTAACTAATGGACTAGGATCGCTACCTATCCAGATTTTTAGTTCACTATCTGTGTCAAAGCTACCGGCGGTTTCTACCGCAAATTTGGCTATGGATTTATAGGGGATAGACAAGTATTCCACCTTTTTCCCGGTAACGCCTTGCTTGTCTATCAAGATCAAGCGCTTGTTAGTGAATACAAACATATCCCTGAAGACCTTGTAACCCATTTGAATGGCTTCATTGTCCGCTGTTATCGCTTGTAGTTCTTCTTCTAATTGCTCCAGATCCACTTCTGAAGCATCTCCCATCAAATTAGAGCGTGATGATCTTTGCTGTGCAATTTTGCAGCAGACTGTGTTCAATTTAGACAAGGCGAATGCTTGAAGGTCTAGTGGTGCTAAATCAAAAGCATTCAACGAAGCATAAATTGCACACAGGCGCTGCCCGAAGGGTTCGTTATAAAAGCGCTTTACTCTTTGTCACAGTCCTTTGACTTAGTACCACTAGGCCTGTAGGACTGTTCCTCGATTAAAGCGCTTATATTTAGAACAAATTTTGCGCAACAAAGGTCAACACGCTCTTGATAATAGTCCCATAGTTAATCCTCTTATTAAGCTGTTCTTTTCGACACCACTAACCAAACGGCGTGGATCATACCGGGAATACCGCCCATTAGTGTGAGTACAATATTCAGGAAAAAGTGCAGTGTTAAGCCAACCTGTAAAAAGGCACCTACCGGTGGCAGGATAATGGCCAGAATGAGATTTAATACACTCACGTCTTTGTTACTCATCACTAAATTCCAATTGAGATAATTGTTTAACTAAGAGCCTAGTGGAAATTGCATAAAATAAAAGGCTGAAAAAAATTGCGGAATCAATCGGTCTTCTTTCAACGAGATTAATCTAGTACCAAAGTTTAACTGTTTAGCTGCTATAGTTGCGATAGAGTAACGATATATAGTTGCAAACAGCGATACGACTATTCCGGTTAAAAGCGCATAGGCAGAGCAGGTCAAATTATGCAAAGAGTCTTCAAATTATTACTTTTCGTAGTCGCTCTGGCTAGCTTTGCTGTTTTCGGGCAAGAAAAGACCAAGGTAAAACAGTTGCTGTCAATGGACTTAGCCGAATTACTCAAAGTTGAGGTGGCGACGGGCACAGACAAGCAGTTGTCAGAAGCGCCCGCAGTGGTCTCTGTGATTACTGCAGATGATATCGCCGCGATGGGAGCCCGGAATCTTTCAGAGGCCATTGAGCGGATACCGGGCTTACATGTCATGCCTTCCATCAATCGGGTCATGCCATTGTTTTCCATTCGAGGAATTTCTACAGACTCAACCCCGCAAGTCTTGGTTTTGATTGATGGTGTCGATATCTCTGAGATGACGGCGTTATCCACACCCTATGCTTTCGAATACCCAATTCATGCGGTTGAGCGCATTGAAATTATTCGTGGCCCGGGATCAGCAGTATACGGCGCAGATGCGTTCAGCGGAGTGATTAATGTCATCACTCGAAAGGCTGCTCAGCAAGACAAGTTACTAGTGGGAATTAGCGCAGGCTCCTTTGATACTTTTGATGGCTGGCTAAATTGGGACAAGCAATTTGATGAGTTGCAAATCGCATTTTCGGTGAGCCACACCCATCACAATAGTGACAATAACAGGGTGACTCAATACGGAGTGATGGATCGCGATGGAGAGATCAGCAACATACATCTGAATTTAGATTACCAAAATTTTAGCTTCAAAAACTGGTATTGGCGTACCAAACAAAATATGGGAACTGGTGCGGCTATTTGGGGCAATAACTATGACGTGGATCGCATTGATGCCATGTTTAGCAAATTGAGCTGGAGTGATGCATTAACGGACGTACTTAATGCCAGTATTGATTTTTCCTACGGTCAAACGACTCACGATGCCAGATTTCAATTATTACCGCCCGGTGTTTGGCCTGTAGGTAATGACGGCAATGTTTTTCTACCACCGTTTACACCGGTTACTTTTCCAGACGGTGTCATTGGTCAACCGAGCGCCACTACACAAAAAGTTGAGCTTAGCTCTGCTTTCATTTATTCCGGATATCAGGATCATCGTATTAGAGTCGGGTTTGGCGCTAAGAAATTTAGTTTACAAGATGTAAAGGAAATTAAAAATTTTGGTCCGGGGATTTTAGATGTGCAGAACATTCCAGAATCGCTGCAAAGTGATGCGTTGATTGACGTTACCGGAACGCCTTTTGTTTATACCCCTGATTACGACCGGGATCTGTGGTTCCTCTCGGTTCAGGACGAGTGGAAAATTGATGAAAATTGGGAGTTAACCGCAGGTTTACGCTACGATAACTATTCAGATTTTGGCTCCACTACCAATCCTCGACTGGCATTGGTTTGGAGTGCCAACGAAGCGATAACCGCTAAGTTTTTATTCGGCACCGCATTTCGCGCCCCTAAGGTGGCTGAACTCGCGTTTGTTAACAATCCAACCACACTGGGCAACCCAACGCTGCAGCCAGAACAGATAGAAACATTGGAATTCGTCATTGATTATCGTCCCGGTGACGATTTCAATGGTGCGCTAAACTTTTTTAGTTATCAGGCCGAAGACTTGATCCAACTGGACCAGAGCTTTACCTTCCAAAATAATGGCGAACAAGATGGTTATGGTGCTGAGTTGGAGGCCAATTGGCAAGCGACTGAATTACTTCGACTTTCCGCCAATCTGTCTTGGTTAGAGTCGGAACGAAAAACTCAGAATGTTGATAAAGAACGCGTCCCGGGCTTAATGGCATTTGTAGACATGGGTTATCATTTCCTGGCAAATTGGCGCTTTACGATGCAGGGCTACTGGATCGCAGACAGACAACGAGAACCCGGCGATAACCGTCCTGAAGTGGATGATTATCTTAAGCTGGACGCCAATTTAGCTTGGCAAATTGACGAGCACTGGGATGCGACACTCAGCATAAAAAATCTAACTGACGACAACGTGGTGGAGCCAGTACCAGATTCAGCTTTATTCGGTATCGGCTTGGGATTCCCGGGTGATTATCCGATGTTGAGCCGTAGTATTCATGCTAACGTAACCTATGTGTTTTAAACATTGGAGAGTAACTTCAGGTAATGAAGATTAATTTCAAGGTACTGAATACTATTCTTGTACTGCTATTTGGTCAGTTACTCCTGCTCGCTCATTCGTGGGCGCAAGATTTTTCCCCCGGTCAGTTAAAAACAGCTTTAGTGGGGCAATTCATTAAGCACATTGAGTGGCCCGCGCTGGAACAGAACTCGCCACTGGTGGTTATCGTGCTGCGAGATCGCCTGATGTGGCAGGAACTCAAAGCACTTGATGGAGAGCAAATCGCCGGTAAAAGGGTTGCCGTGCGTTATTCAAATAATCTTGATGATCTGCGAAACGCTCACCTTGTCTATCTCCCTGAATCGGCATCAGATAACGTTGATAATACTCTAGCGTTGATGCGCGGCAACGGCACCTTGGTCGTAACCGAAAACAGTGACACTCGACACAATATCATGATCAATATCACTGATAATGTGGCGACTTCTGAAGAGCGTTATTTTTTGAGCTTTGAGATTAACCGTCCCAACATCCTGTTTGAAAAACTCACCATTAATCCAGAATTAATTCTCTTTGGTGGCACCGAATTAGATGTTGCTTCTTTATATCGCGAGACCGAAACGGCGATGCAAAATCTGCGCAGCGAAAACGCTCAAGCATTGCATGAGTTGGAAATAAAGCGACAAGAAGTGATAGCACAACAAAACGAGTTGCAGAATATGCAAAATGCGTCACTAGAGTTAACGCAGCAATTGCGCGCCAGCCAGCAGGATCTGGAAGCCAAACAACAAGAGTTAGTGCAAGCAACTCAGCGATTAGAAAAACTGGACACTGATTACAATCGCGCTCGTGAAGAGTCGGCAGAGGAGCTAAAACAAGCCAATTTAGAGGTTCGTAAGCAGATCTCCGTATTAGCGGATTTGAAGAGGCAAATTGAAGAACGCAATGAGTTATTGCGTGAGCGGGAAAGTGCTATTGAGGCAAAAAACCTGGAACTCAATCAGGCGTCAGAAAAGTTATTGGCAAAAACCGATGAAGTGGAACTGCAAGCTGCCGTTATCGATAAACAATTTTTGATAATCATTGGGATAGTTGCGACTTTGCTGGTTTTCGCTGTGGGTATTTTGGTGGTGATCAAGATGTTCTTTAAAAATCGCACTATAACCCGACGATTAGAATCTACCCTGGAAACACTGAAAAATGCCCAGCAACAGCTGGTGGAATCAGAAAAGCTTGCTTCGTTAGGACAGATGGTGACGGGTGTTGCGCACGAGATCAATACACCCATCGGTGTCGTAATAACCTCCTCAAGCAAAATTGGTGATGATGCCCAACAGTTGCACACTAAATTGCATAGTAACAGTATCAAGAAAAGCGAGATGGAACGTTTCCTGTCGATGTTGGTGGAAACTGACAAACTCATTCAAAGTAACCTGGCTCGCTGCTCTAATTTGATCCAAAATTTCAAACAGGTATCTGCCGATCAGGTGGTGGCTGAAAACCGTGATATTTATCTTAGAGATTACATCGAGGATGTCATGTCTACTCTCTCAGTGGTGATGCGCCGTAGTGGAGTGCAATGGAGCGTATCTGGTGACAATCCCCCCAAAAACCTGGATCCAGGATTATTGAGTCAGGTCATAAATAATTTGGTGAACAACGCTATAAAGCACGCATTTACGGACATTGAACAGCCACATATTAGCATCGCAGTGACACAAACTGCCGCTGCTGACAGGCTAGAATTTGCTGACAACGGCGTTGGTATGGATACGTCCACCAGAAAGCGAATTTTCGATCCGTTCTTTACTACCAAACGCGGCGAGGGGGGGACAGGTCTGGGCATGAACATCGTTTATAACCTTGTTACCTCGAAACTCAAAGGTACCGTTACAGTAGATAGCGAGCCGGGTGCAGGAACCCGTATCACTATTGATTTACCGCGTTAGTAATGTGTTTTTTTACCAGGCCTAATAGTTGACTGATTTACTCAGGTATTAGATAATCTGGCGCAATTCGCCATCATGACCGGATGGTGCTCTAAATGTTGTTAAACCGAGGTATCAATGTCCGACACGCCAGAATTTCCTATTAACTTTTCTGATGCAGCTGCTTTAAAGGTAAAAAGCCTGATCGAAGAGGAAGAAAATCCGGAACTGAAACTGCGTGTTTATGTAACCGGCGGTGGCTGTTCAGGGTTTCAGTATGGCTTCACTTTTGATGAGAAGGTCAATGACGGTGACATGGTTATCGAAAAGCAGACGGTTTCTTTGGTAGTGGATCCTATGAGCTTGCAATACCTCATGGGGGGCACTGTTGACTATAGTGAGGGCTTACACGGCGCTCGTTTCCTGGTGGACAACCCCAACGCGGAAACCACCTGCGGCTGCGGTTCCTCGTTTAGTATTTAAACTTTTTCTACTCACCTTTTAGCCGTATTCGCAACTGTATTTAATCAGTTGCGTTTTGTCACACTTTTTGTAAGGTTTTTGACCAATTTTTGATAGTTTTTCTGGTCATTTGCCTTAAAATAATCCCTTGTTTTACGTTTCATCGTCTTCTCTGGCGATGGCGTCAATTGTTCGCAAGGATTGTTCATGTCTGCTTTGATTACCCGGTTTCGTCAGCAGCCTGTTTGGCTGGCATTAATTATCACCTTATTTCTTATCCTATGGATCGCTTCCGGCATGGTGTCTGGTCAAACCGAAGGGCCGGTTAGAGAAAAGCATGAGGCACCGCTACAAAAGGTGGAGGTGACTACTTTTGTGGCAGACAAAGTCAATAAAGAGGTTTCGGTTTATGGTCGAACTGAGCCCGACAGGGAAGCCGTGCTTAAGGCTGAATTTGCCGCACAAGTCATCGATATTTTGGTGACAGAAGGCAGCAAAGTAGAAAAAGGCGCGCTGCTATTCAAACTGGATGAAAGAGATCTGCAACAGCAATTACGCTCTGCGGAGGCAACGGTTACCCAACGAAAACTGGAACTGCAAGGTGCAGAATCATTAAAACAAAAAGGTCTGCAGTCTGAAGTTAATATCGCTCAAGCAATGGCCAATTTAGAATTGGCAAAGTCACAGTTGGTGAGTTTGCAAATCATGTTGCAAAACACAGAGATAAAAGCCCCCTATGCCGGGGTATTAAATACCCATGAAGTGGAAATTGGGGACTATGTCAAAGTCGGCGATCCGGTAGCCACCTTAGTCGATCTCGATCCTTTGGTCATCAGAGCTGATGTTACTGAGAATGATGTTGCTGCATTGCGCAAAGGCCAGGCGGCAATAGCGAGATTGGTATCAGGACAAAAAGTCGCAGGTGAAGTCCGTTATATTGCTGCAGTCTCTAACGAGGGCACCAACACCTTTAAAGTGGAAGTGGCCGTACCCAACGCCGATGGTCAATATCTGGCGGGTATGAGTACACAACTCATTATCCCCTTGCAGGAGACATTGGCAGTACGTGTTACTCCTGCCGTGATGTCACTGGATGAGCGCGGTGAATTGGGTGTGAAAACGGTGGGAGAGGACGATACAGTGCACTTTGTACCTATTGATATGGTGAAGAGTGACAGTGAAGGTGTTTGGTTAAGTGGCCTGGGACCTCAAGCAGACATCATTACATTAGGGCAAGGCTTTGTGCGTGATGGTGACAAAGTGGAAGTGGTGCGCGCTTCTGATATTGCGCAGGTGAACTAATGCGAGGCTTAATTTCTTCCTTGTTAACCCGTACTCGTACGGTGCTGATGATCTTCCTGTTGTTGTTGATCTCAGGCACAGTGACTTACATCAATATTCCCAAGGAATCCAACCCCGACATTCCTATTCCTTTTATCTATGTTTCCATAGTACATGACGGTATCTCACCGGAAGATGCTGAGCGCATGCTGGTAAAACCCATGGAAAAGGAATTACGCTCCATCGAAGGTGTGAAGGAAATGACCGCCAATGCCGGCGAAGGTCACGCCAGTATCACTCTTGAGTTTTTGGCTGGAACAGATTCTAAAGTGGCACTGGCAGATGTGCGGGATAAAGTGACTGTTGCCCGAGGAAAGTTGCCCTCGGATAGTGAAGAGCCCACTATTCACGAAGTTACAATGGCAGGACAGCAGCCCGTGGTGACAGTGGTGCTATCGGGTGAAGTCAGCGAGCGGGCGTTGATTAGTTTAGCCAGAGAGCTGAAAAATCGCCTTGAAGGCATTAAAGAAGTACTGGAAGTGGAAGTGGGAGGACAGCGTGAAGATCAGGTGGAAATTATCGTAGATCCACTACTTCTGGAGAGCTACGGACTGGACCAGAATGATATCCTTAATCTGCTTTCCCGTAATAATCGCTTGGTACCCGCGGGTACACTAGATACTGGCGCAGGAAGCTTTGCTGTAAAAGTACCATCGGTTTTTGAAACCGTGAAAGACATTTTTGAGCAACCTATCAAGGTGGAGGGGGACCGGGTGATTACCTTCCAGGATGTAGCCACCATTCGACGTGCCTACAAAGACGCCAACAGTTTTGCCCGTGTAAACGGCAGTGCTTCGGTCTCCCTGGAAGTGAAAAAACGTCCTGGTGAGAACATCATAGATACCGTGGCAAAAGTAAAAACCATGATTGGCGCGGCTCAGCAAACCGCACTTTGGCCCAATAGTGTCGAGGTGGCGTACACTGGTGATCAAACTAAAGATGTACTGATGATGCTCAGTGATTTGCAGAACAATGTCAGTACCGCCGTGCTCTTAGTGGCAATTGTTATCGTAGCTATTCTGGGGATCCGCACGGCAACTTTGGTAGGCATTGCCATTCCCGGCTCCTTTCTTACAGGAATACTGTTAATTTCATTGTTCGGCTACACCTTGAATATGGTGGTGCTGTTTTCCTTGATAATGGCGGTGGGTATGCTGGTGGACGGCGCCATTGTGGTGACCGAATATGCCGACCGATTGATGAGTGAAGGGGGCGATCGTAAACAAGCGTATGCCCGAGCTGCTCAGCGCATGGCGTGGCCAATCATTGCTTCCACAGCAACAACATTAGCTGCATTTGCACCCTTAATGTTCTGGCCCGGCATGATGGGCGAATTCATGAAGTATTTGCCCTTTACCCTTATTGCTACCTTGTCGGCATCCTTGCTGATGGCCCTGATCTTTGTGCCTACTTTAGGCACCATAATTGGCAAGCCCCGCTATGTGACGCCCGAAGCCAAAGCGCAAATGATTCAGGCGGAAGAAGGGGACATTCGCACCCTGTCTGGCTTCACTGGTAAATACGTGCGGGTATTGGACAAACTTATCTATCACCCCTGGAAAGTCTTAATGGCAGCCATCGTCATTGCGATAATGTCTTACACTGCATATGGTGTTTCCGGTTTGGGTGTGGAATTTTTCCCCCATGTTGACAGCCCCGGTATCAATATAAATGTGCGCTCACACGGTGATTTATCCATTTATGAAAAAGATGCGGTGGTGCGCAAGGTGGAAAATCGTTTGCTGGATATGGACGAAGTGGAGACCCTGTATGCACGCACTGGTGGGGAGCAAGTGGGTTACTTGCGACTCAATCTTGTAGACTGGCAATACCGACGTCATTCCGACGAAATCCTTAAAGAGGTACAGCAGCGATTACGAGACTTACCGGGACTGGACCTGGAAATCACGCCAGATCAAAATGGCCCGCAAAGTGGTAAAGATTTACAAATCCAATTGGCTTCTCGTTATCCGGAACTATTGGATGAAGCAGCATTAAAAATTCGACGTGCTCTGGATGCCAATGAGAGTTTTACTGCTGTGAGCGACACTGCTACTAAGCCCGGTCTGGAGTGGATGTTGAAAGTGGAGCGCAGTGATGCTGCGCGTTTTGGTGCTGATGCCACCTTGGTGGGTAACACGGTTCAGTTTGTTACCGCAGGTTTGAAGATTGGCGAATATCGGCCCGATGACGTGGATGACGAAATTGATATTCGTGTGCGTTTTCCCGAAGAAGACCGATACATAGGCAAACTTGACGAATTGCGGGTGAAAACCGCCACTGGTCTGGTGCCAATTTCCAACTTTGTGGAGCGCAAGGCGCAGCCTAAAACCGATCTTATTCGTCATATTGATAGTCGCCGGGTTATTCGCGTAGAGGCAAATATGGTGCCTGGTATTTTGCTGGACCAAGAATTGCCTAAACTAAAAGAACAGCTACCCACACTAAACATTAATCCCAATGTAGAAATCACTATCAAGGGGCAAAATGAGCAGCAGCAAGAATCACAGGATTTCCTGGTTAATGCCTTCCTCGTGGCATTATTTGTCATGGCGATTATTCTGGTTACTCAGTTCAACAGTTTTTATCAGGCATTTTTGATTTTAAGTGCCGTTCTGTTTTCTACTGTTGGGGTCTTCCTGGGGCTTGCCATAGTTCAGAAGCCATTTGGTATTGTGATGTCTGGCATCGGCGTGATTTCTCTGGCGGGTATTGTGGTAAACAATAACATTGTACTTATCGATACCTTCAATATCTTGCGCCGTGAAGGTATTCCGGCCATGGAAGCGATATTGCGCACCGGTGCGCAACGTCTTCGCCCGGTGATGATGACGACTGTCACCACGATTCTGGGTTTGCTGCCGATGGTACTGGAAATTAATATTGACGTTATCGGACGCAACGTTGAGTTGGGTGGCCCATCTACTCAGTGGTGGTCGCAACTGGCGACAGCGGTTGCGGGTGGACTGGCATTTGCGACAGTATTAACATTGGTGTTAACACCTTGCCTGTTAGCGTTAAAAGTGAGACGAGATTTGCGCAAGCAAACCATTAAGTCCAGCAACAATGACGCTGATATGATACCGCAAGTGGCGAAATAATCGGATAACCTTAAGGAATACCCATGTTAAAACTTTACGGCTCTACGACTTCTCCCTACGTTCGTCGCATTCGAATGTTGCTAGCCAATGTTGAGCATGATTTTGTCAACATGCAGATTTTTGCTGGCAAAGATCGCGATTATCTGATGTCGAAAAATCCAACTCTGAAAGTACCAATGCTGGAGGATGGTGAAGACATTATTTACGACTCTCGAGTGATATTCCGTTATCTGGTGGAAAAGTACAGCTTACCCGCTTTAACCTGGCAGCAAGAAAACCTGCTTACTGTTATTGATTCCATCAATGATTCACTGGTGCAATTGCTTTTATTGCAACGCTCTGACATCGAATCCGACGACGACAAACTCTATTTTAAGTTGCAGGATGAGCGAGTCAGTCACGCCTTCTCTCATCTCAATAACGCGGTTGAGCAAGGTGCCTTCAATCATTGGGAATATCCCGAAATTTGTCTGTTTTGTTTATTGGACTGGACTGCCTTCAGACAACTTCATGAACTGGCCAGTTACCCCGCCTTGTTGGAGTTTTTGAGCCAGCACAAGTCTCGAATTGAGGCCTCTTCAACCGATCCGCGCGAATAATTCTCTTGCTTTCAGGTATGCATCATGTGGCGATAATCTGTAGTGATTATCGTCGCGCCAAACAGTTTTACAGCGAAATACTCGGTTTGCGAATCGTTGCTGAAAACTATCGGGAAGAACGAGATAGCTATAAGTTAGATTTATTGTTGCCTGATGGTACTCAAATTGAGTTATTTTCCTTTCCTGAACCGCCGTCACGTCCCAGCCAACCGGAAGCCTGTGGTTTGCGTCACCTGTGTTTTCGCACTGAAAATCTGGAAGACAGCATTCGTCATTTAAAAACACACGATGTCGAAGTTGAGCCTGTAAGAGTAGATCCTTACACAGGGGCGCGTTTTACTTTCTTTCAGGATCCTGATGGCTTGCCGCTGGAGCTTTATGAGATTATTCAGCATAAATAATTCTGGGGATCCTTTTCTTAAGGATTCTGCAACAGCGTGTTTTTCTCATGCTCTTTGATTCTTCTGTAATGTCCTTGTTGTGACCTGTAATCCCCTGTAATAACAAAGCTAAAATAGCTCAACTAAATTAGACCTGTCGCTTCGGCAAACACCATTCCCAAATGCCGGAGAGATCTAAGATTAATTATTGATTAAGGAGTTATCATGTCAGATACAGGTCTATATTTATTAAAGCTGGGTTTCAAACCTCAAGAAGGTATTGTTGGTGCAGGTTCAATGACGCTTGCTGTTACAGTGAATGCTGCGACAGGTGAATTACACGGCCAGGCACAGGGTACAGTATTGGAAGGTACAGAACATCCGCAATCCTTCAGTGCAAAAGTGACAGGTTCAATGCACAGCACGGGATTTGGCACTATTGTAAAAGTCGGTGCTGTATCGGGTGAAGCGGCAGTGCCTTTCACGCCTCCAGCGATTGGTTTTTCTTCCGTACCTTTTGCAGCTAGTTTTAGCCTGGATTCCGACTGGAAAGGCGAAGGCCAATTTTCATTAGGCAAAGAAGCCTACAAATCAGATGTATCCATGATCGACTAAGCAACAAGTTGAAATTGTGATTGCGCCGAACCAAAATCGGCGTAGTCACTCTGCAAATCTCCGTTAATTACTGTACTTATTTCATTCATTTCTGATTGGCAAAAAATTACCCGTATTGAAAACGCCAGACGATAACGATTTAGCTAACTTTCTTCAAACTGTACTGGTTTTTAACAAGGAGCTTTGACGAGACAATATCTGCTATCTATGATTGTTATTTGAGCGTTATATTACGGAATGTTTTGATGCACAATTGTGCGCCGCCTCGCTGGTCTATTTACCTACTGTTGAGACGTTTCGTCTCTCCTCTTTTGTTCCTTTGTGTATGTATGTTTGCCCAAGAAACTCGCGGTCAGCTCTCTTTTGCCAGTATTGGAGATGCAGAACTGATCCCCGATAATGTGGTTACCGATATTGCGCAAGATAAGCAAGGATTTCTCTGGATAGCAACGGCAGCAGGTCTCGTTCGCTACGACGGTTATCGGTTTAAGATGTTCGAATACGATGCTACCGATGAGTATTCCATTGGCGGTAATTTTGTGCGCAACATCAATGTGTTCGAAGATGGTTCTATTTGGTTGTCCACCGAGCCTGGTGGCGTTTCTATTTATCACCCCAAAACGGAAAGGTTTAGCCGATTATTTAGCGAGACGTTTTTGTCAGAAAACCCAGGTTTAGGCAGTGTCTCGCAAGTGATTAGAGGCGCAGAGGGGGAGTTGTGGTTGGCTACGAATTCCGGGGTATATGTAACGACCATCGACGGGGCTTTAAAGCACCACTACACAGTTAAAGATGGCTTGCCCCACAATGGAATTCGCGCATTGCTGAAGGATAAAGCTGGTGTCGTTTGGGTGGGTACTCGAGCTGGACTCGCTCGCTTTAGCCCTGTTAAAAACCAGTTTGACCATGTGCAAGGCGACATTGCATCTAACAGCAATATCTACATTCGCAGTTTATTTGAAGATGCCCAAGGTCGCATCTGGATAGGAAGCAATGCTTCCGGTGTGTTTGTTTATGACGTTGATAATCAGGTATTTAGACGCACATTGTTGGATCAGCCGGAGCAATATCAAAAGAACACCGTTTACGATATTTTCCAGGCAGATGAACGGCATCTCTGGATTGCCCGCTTTGGTGGCATCGATCATATTGATGCCGCTGAAGGCAAATGGGTATCCAGAAGCATACATGACCCATCTGATAGTTTTAGTCTGGCTAACAACGATATTCGTACCTTGCTAAAAGATCAATCCGGCATGATATGGGTGGGGGGCTATGGCGGTGGCGTGCAACGGGTATTGGGCGCCAAAGATTGGCTCAAAACGCTGCGGTTTAGCTTACTGAAAGACAACGCTTTAACCGAGCCCAATGTTAGCAGTCTGATGGCGCGTTCAAATGGCGATATTTGGGTGGGCACGCGAGGCGGCGGTATCAATATAGTGAGAAATGGGCAGGGGGTAGTGGCCCGCCACACTCCCGAGGTTGGTCAACCCGGCAAGCTACAGTCAGGTTGGATAACTGCACTGACTGAAGTTAAAAATGGTGATATCTGGGTAGGTGTTAATCCTGGACAGCTGTATCGCTACGACGTTAAAACTGAATATTTTCATCAGTTCAATCAGGCCCAAGGATTACCCAGAGTCAATATTCGGGTTCTAAAACCGGCCAAAGACGGTGGGATCTGGATTGGCAGCAATTCAGGTTTATTGCGTTGGCAATCCGGTTATGAGCAGTTCGAACGTTTTACTACTGCGGATGGCGAGTTAATGCGAGATGGTATTAATGCGTTAATTGAGAATGAACATGGCGATTTGTTAGTGGCTAGCGGCGCTTCCGGATTGTATCGATTAGATTATGGAGCTCAACTCCTGCAACCACTAGAAGGTATCGATGAATATGGCAGGGCTTTGAATACCATTAGTATTCTGGGAATGTTAAAGGACCGTGAACAACGCCTGTGGTTAGATACACCAGTAGGGATGCAGTTGGCTAACTTTGATGACTCAGGCTTTATTAACTTGCAAAATGTGAGTGAAGAAACAGGCTTTGGCGGACGCCCCATGGGAGCCAATCTACTGCAGGATGAGTTGGGCAGAATATGGAGCCCATCTTTTGTCTTCTTTCCTTCTGAGCAAGAAATGCTGCCACTACAGCGAGCTGATGGCATTGATATTGGTACGAGTTGGTTCCGTTCATATACCCAAACCCGTGATGGCACATTTCTCTTTGGCGGTAGTCGTGGACTGTTAAAAATCTGGCCTGAACGATTCTCCATTTGGGATTTTAAGCCGCCGATAGTGGCTTCAGAAGTCAGGGTAGATGGTGAGCATGTTAATGCGGGAAGTTTGACGCAAGAGGGTTTGACATTACTTCCCGGGCAGCGCGGTTTTACGGTTGAATTTGCTGCCTTGGATTTATCTGCCCCGGAAAAAAACCAATATCGATACCGCTTGCGTGGTTATGAGTCAAGTTGGTCATCGGTGGACGCCACCAGACGTATCGCTAGTTACAGTAACCTATGGCCAGGTGATTATACCTTTGAAGTGCAAGGTACTAATAGAATTGGGGCATGGAGTGATAAGCCGCTGATGTTTCCGGTTTATATTCGGGCACAATATTGGCAAACCCCTTGGTTTATTGGCTTGTGTATTTTTATCGCAGTATCACTGCTGTATCTCGGGTTTCGCATCAGAACACAATGGATTAAAGCCAGAGCACAAGCTTTAGAGGTATTGGTTGAGGAGCGTACTCGGGAGTTGAGGAAAACTCAAAAGGACTTTATCGAACAGGAGAAAATGGCTTCTTTGGGGAGTTTGGTGGCCGGGGTTTCTCATGAAATTAACACACCAATGGGGATTGCGTTAACAGCTGCAACTGCGCTCGATGACGATGCGCAGAATCTGGATAAGAAAGTACAAGATAATCGTCTTAAGCGTAGCGATCTGGACAAGCACATAAGCAAACTACACTCCTCGAACAAAATTATTTTAAGTAGTCTGGATCGCGCCTGCAGCCTTATTGCCAGTTTTAAACAGGTGGCAGTTGATCAAACCAGTGAGCAGCGGAGAGACTTTGAGTTAAAAATCCTATTACAGGATATCGAACGGGCGCTCAATTCTTTGTACAGCAAAAAAGGCCACAAGCTCTCAATAGACTGTCCGGAAGATATCCAATTGAATAGCTACCCTGGGGCCTTGTTTCAGATCCTCACCAACTTGATAAATAACTCCGTATTACATGGTTTTGGTGATGATGTTAAGGGCAACATCAGTATTGTTGTGACTGCCCGTGAGGCCGATGTTTCATTGGTTTATAAAGACGATGGCGTGGGTATGACCGAAGAGGTAAAAAACAAAGCTTTTGAGCCGTTTTTTACTACTCGCTTAGGGGTTGGTGGCTCCGGATTAGGTATGCACCTTGTATATAATTATGTCTCGCAGGTACTGGGAGGTAAGATATCCATTGAAAGTGCTCCCAATCAGGGGTTTACTTGCGCCATTCAAATTCCATTGATTGCTCCCAATAAAGAGGATAAAGACTGATTTGTTGGCGCCATTTGCGACCGTGCTCAAGCTTTTAAACTAAGCAATTGAACCGATTTTTAGAGATGGTTGTTCAATTCATCCCGTTGAGAAAATACATCTGCTGCGGCTGATGGTTTTTAACTTCCAAAGCGCCTCTGGCTTCGGTAATTGCTTTATCGCCTAACAAATCTAAAGTGGCTTGGGAAATGTTGATTCGCCCAGCGGCACTGGCGCTCTCCATGCGCGCTGCCAGATTAACCGTATTGCCCCAGATGTCGTAGCTAAATTTGCGTTCACCCACCACACCAGCCATTACGGGACCACTGTGAATACCAATACGGATATCAAATACACACAAGCCTTTTGTAGGGTTTTCCAGTTTTAGCTGCTCACCGATTTCTAACATTTTAAACGCAAATTGGGCACACTTTTGTGCGTGTTGTGGATCTCTCACAGGCAATCCTCCGGCCACCATATAAGCGTCGCCAATGGTTTTGATTTTTTCCAGACCTAGCTCGCCTATCGCGCGATCATAGCGTTCAAAATAGGCATTGAGGGAATCCACCAGAATTTGTGGCGTTACACTTGAGGCAATCCGGGTAAAGCCCACAAAATCTGAAAACAATAAGGTGGCACATTCATAGAATCTCGCTTCGGTTTTACCTTTCTCCTTTAATTCTATTGCGGTGTGCTCCGGCAGAATATTCAGAATGATTTGCTCTGATTTTTCCTTTTCCAGACACAACTGGCGAGTGCGTTCTTTGATGAGCTTATCCAGCCAGGCATTTTTGCCCAAGCGCTGAATGCGCTCCAAAACCTGGTCTGGGTCCGGGCGCAGACGAAAATTGTCGCTGCGCTGTAACATCAGCACTTTATCGCTGTGATCAATCAGTACCAGTGTGGGAAAAAGGGTATCTTGACCAAAACGGCCTAAGCCAGGCAGAACAGCTCCTTCATGTACCAGCTTGTATTTTGACGAGAAAGCGAAAGCAACATCCACCAGATAGTCACATTCCACATCGTATTTTGCCGCCAGTTTTTTCATTTCTTCGTGGGGTTGGGTGCTGACAAAAGCCAGGTGAATACCCTCGTCCTGGATTTGTTTGTAATGATGCATCAGCATGGCAATTTGCGTTGTGCAAAAGGGGCACCAATTACCTCGAAAGAAATAGAACAATACCGGGCCTTTGGCCAATTGTTTTCGTGTTATCGGATTGCCGTCAGGATCATCAAACACGAAGGCCGGAAACTGATTACCTTCCTCAAGCCCCGTTAGCTCAAGTCTGAGCTTAGGCAGTACCATAGTTAACAGGTACACCATCACAAGGTGGAATGCGGTTATTGATACCGGGTCTGCGTAGTGATAAACATTATCCAGAATACTCAATGTCAGAAGTGTAAAGCCGCTAACCAGTACCAGTATTAAAGACTTCTGCATGGCTAAAGTTTCAGTGTGCTGCTTGTGGCTGTTCCACGCAGCATAAGCTGGAAACAGACAGTTTAGCAGCAGAAAACCCAGCCCGGACCAGGAAAACTGGAAATACAGCCATAATAGCAGCAGTGGACTTGTGGCATAACAAAGTAGCATTACGGGCATGATTAAGCCGCTTTTGATGCGCTCTTTGAGTCTCTGCGCTAGTTTCATTTTTGCCTCTTAAGTAGTAGCCATAAAGCCTATTGGTCTTTTAGCCAACCTTTTGTCACGGCAAGGTCTATTTGCTCACAAACATATTGCCATATCCCCGGAGCGATGCCTTCGAGGTATTGATTGCGTTTTAACACCTGAGATTTTTTCACTCCGTGTTTTGCCCAGCTGCCGCCGTCGTTTTGCATGTTTTGCAAAAGCGGAAGAATGCGATCCATAGCTTTGGCAAACCGTGCATCGGCGCTTTCAGCTGCTTCAAACTCCAACCATAAAGAACGGTATTCGTGGAATTGACTTTCAGGTAGCAGGCCAAATATACGGTTAGCCGCTGCCAGCTCTTTATCGTGTTGTGCGTCAAGGTCACTTTGCTTCGAAAAAGCGAAAGTATCACCGGCATCAATTTCGACGATATCGTGAATTAACAGCATTTTTATAACCCGCAGAAGGTTCACATCTTCACAGACATGTTCCAGTAAAATCGGAGCTAGCATGGCGATATGCCAGCTGTGTTCAGCGCTGTTTTCCTGACGATTGTTATCGGTTTTTACCAAAGCCTGACGATAAACGGCTTTGAGCTTATCCAGCTCTAAAATAAAGTTGAGTTGCTCGTTAAGTGAATCCATTACTCGGTCCTTTGTTATATGGTTGCAGCGTTATCGTTGCTGGGCTTTTGAATTTTCTGAAATAACCAGCCGATTCCCACCAGTGATAAACCCAACCCAATGAATGATAAGGCTCTATACAAACCTTCAAGGTTTGCCATGTCCACAAGAAAGGCCTTCAGTACTACCATTGCCAGTAGCCCAAATCCTAACTTTTTGATTTTCTCTTTGTTTTTGGAATGAGCCACAAATATACAGGTAGTTGCCAACAACAGCCAGACAATGGAATAAGCATATAATTCAGACTGAGGTGTTATTGCGGCCAAACTGATGCTTCCTTGCTGGAATTGGTTGCGGATCATGCCGTTGATAAATAAAAAGCTAAATACTCCTGCGATGATTTTGGCGGGTTGTTGCAATGTATCCGACAAAAGTTGCTTGTGGCATAGGAGCAGCAAAATTAATGCAGGCACTGCCCACAAAGGGATCAGCCAGTTCACCAGACCCTCTCCAACAAAGAGCTGTGAAAAGTAAGGTGAATTCAAAAGTGTTAATTTCACATGCAGCAGTAGTGCGAATGTCAGCAGGCTGGTGCCGGCAACTTGATAGAGTAGGTTGTTATTCTTATTGAGTTTCTGTCGCCATAAATACACACCTCCCAATATCATCCAGTTTAGAGACAGTATGACACTTTCGTGAAAGGTGAGTGCAGAAAACACGGGATAACCACCAGTAAACCACCAGGAGGTTTCTGTGGTGACGAATAACGCAATAACATGCAGTATTGCACCAGTCAACCAGGCTTTGAGTGGGGCTGATGTGCTGAACTTGTGCGCCAGGAATAAGGTGAATACTGCGCCGGGATAAATTAATAGTGTCCAATGTATACCCAGCAGGGTTTCTTCGGCGTAACTTCCAATCCAGGGACTGAAGGTCAGACGGGCAGTGGCTACCAGGATTGCAACTTTGTATATCCAGTCTGGCAGTGGAACCAGATATTTTTGTGTCAGATAACACATAAGGGCAACCTGTACCAACAGTGCCAACGTCAGCAAACTTTCACTTAATGCAATACTAAGCGCGAGAGTCACACTGGCATTGCTCAACAGCAGCCAGGTTATCTTGTGTAATCTGAACTGACTTTTATTGGCGACAAAGCAACTCACAGCTGACAAAATCAGTAATTCAAAGAGCCACAGTGGTGTAAGAACATTCGTTGCTGTTACGGGTGCCATGAAATAACTCACCGCCAGCAAGCCAATTGGGGCCACAATTAAGAGCAACAGGTAGGCAGAGCGTTCTGGAAAAAGCTTTGCCGAGAAGGCGGTATATATAGTGAAAGATAACGCCATCAGCTGAGCGAACAGGTAGCCACCGCTGAATGGAAACAGGTTATCGGTAAAATCTTCAGGAGTAGTGAAAAAGGACAACGAAAACAGACAAAAAATCAGGGCAACGAAGGGCCAGCTATCGAACGCACTGTAACGAAATGAAACCCAAAGCAATACACCGGATAGTACTAAGCTGGTAATGACTAAAGCTGTATCTGAGGTTTGCTGAGCAATAGAAAAAGCGACAAATAGTACCGACAATAGCAATGGTAATTGCTCTTTGCGCGGCATTAAAAGCGCCGTTACTGGCAAAGGAGTCTGCATTTTGTGTTGTAAGCGCCAACCCATCACACCAGACAGAACAAATAAATAGATTGAAATCAGCGCGCTGCACAGGATAGTAATAGCATCATTTCCTTCGGAAATCAGTGTGGCCGCGAGAAACCACAAAAAGTGCCCGGTAAAACTTAGCCACCATAGCCATGGCTTTTGTACTTTTTCGTTTACCCAAATTGCTGCGGCTGAAATAAAGCAAACGTAGCTAAGTAATATGCTGACATTGCCAGAACCTGAAGACACCAGCATGGGTACCAGGTACGCACCAACAATACCAACAGCAGCCATAATGGGGCCATAACGCAACGCAAGGGAAATGGCGATAAGCGAAATGCTTGCCATTAATCCAAAGGCAATTGGCATTGCTATAAACTGATACACGTCCCAAGCCACCATGACCATGGCAAAACAAGTGATGCTGCCACCACTGGCAATCGCGGCAACTATGTGTTTGGAATGTATAGCAAAACGTTTTGCGTTGCGATTCAGGTATTCGGCACCAACCAACAGAGACAAGCCAAAAGCGGCTCCAGCGAATATGCGAATTTCAGGTGAGATTAACCCAGCTTCAATGGCAAATTTTGCCAGGAAGATACCTCCCAACGCTAATACCAAGGCCCCCGTCCACAACAACATGTTGTTTTTAAGCCATAGTTCAATAGCAAAACTTTTACTCTTGGAAGCAACTTGCTTTGGCTTTTCGTTTTCCAAAGCATTAATGGGTAAAGCCGATTCTGCTTTGCTGTCATGTTCTCGAGCGAGAGCAGAGACTGCCGAGGGGATTCCGGATGTTGAACTGTTTGCTGCCTCAGCTGTGAGCGTTTGATTATCGGTACTTTTTGGCTTTTCAGTGGCGGAAGCCGGTGCTGACTCGTCAGTTTGAAGCGGCAGTGAATCTAGACGAGATTGCAGTTTGTTTAACTGTATGTTTAACAGTTCAATGCGATTGTTCAGCGTTTTATTCAGCTTAGTTAGGCGATTTATCTCACCTCGGTTTTGAAACGAGATGACTGCACCGACGAACAAAAATAGCGCCAGAAGTACTGCGCCAAAAGTCATTTCCATATTGGTTCTTTCCTCTTTGGAGACTCATTTTTGCGGTAACTACCACTTCAATGACCCGGTAACTATTTTACTAACACAGTGCATTGTATACCCAAACTACTTCAAGATGCATGCTTCAGAGCTATCACAGTGCTTTCAGTACAGAAGGAATGTCGGTTACCTTTCAAACAAGTGCAACACTGTAATGGAAGCACTGTGAAGCTCCCGAAGGGCGGGGCCTAAAAGAATTTATGCTGCGTTAAATTGTTTCGACGTGAGAACAACCATGCCTTCTCCAATTTGCCTTGCCTAAATCCTTTTATTTCCCCGCTGAAGTCGAGTATCTTGAGGTAGTTTGGGTATATTAAAGCAAGAAAAAGGTCCTTTGCACTGAGCGAAAAAGCGTTACACTAGAAGCAAGTTTTTGCAATCTGATACCGCTATGGCCATGTTGTTTAAAGGGCACTGTTCTTGCCAAACCATTGAGCTGAAACTGCGCTTACCGCACCCGCTTAAATGCTACGCGCCACGGGCGTGTGATTGTGATTTTTGCACAACAAAGGGGATTAACTGGTTGTCTGATCCCAAAGGCTCGCTAGAAATACACTGTACCAAAGCACCCAAAATGGTGAGACAAGGCTCGCAGCAGGCTGACTTTATCAGCTGCGCGCAGTGTGCTGAGGTTGTCGCTGTAATCCTGGATAAAGGAGATGCAAAATTAGGCGCCGTCAATAGCACTATGCTGGATAACGGCCAAGACTGCAAAGAGCCACAAACTGCTTCACCGCAAAAACTCAGTGCCGAAGATAAAGCGCGTCGCTGGAGCAAGATCTGGATGCCCGTGACACTTGACCTCCTTTGATGTAAGCAGCTTCCCTGGACTAATGGTGGATAAAATAATATTCCAGATGCTGCTATGCTTAACCACACCTAAAATACACCTGTACCGCTAAAGGCAAAATCTGCTTAGTTATGTCTGACTCTTTATTCGCTTTAAAGACTTTTCTTATCCTGACGGGTGTTGCTGTTGTCTTGTTATTGGCTCCTGAAGCTGGAGCCCATGCAACTGACGATTCCGTTAAAACCACTGAGGTTGAGCCGTTAACTATCGTGCATTCAGGCGTCTATGCTGAAAACGATTATACCATCGAGCTGTTGCGCCTTGTTTTACAGCGAGCGGGCAATCAATATCAGTTACAGGCTCTGGGTTATTGGCCGCCAAGAGGGCGAGACTTTGCCATGATGGAGAGCAAAGATGGCATTGATATTATGTGGGGCAGCGCTCGGCAGGATCGCGAAGACCGATTTTTGACTATTCGCATCCCTCTTTTTAAAGGTTTAATTGGCTGGCGCATTCCGTTCGTGCACGAAAGTAAACTCAATTTGTTTGAAGACGTGAGTGACTTAAGCGCACTCAGTAATTATCGGCCTGGCCAGTACTTTTCCTGGACAGACACCCGTATTTTAAAGCACAACGGTATTGACGTATTCGAGGCCAATAATCGCCCAAGACTGGTGGATATGTTGGTGAATCACAAATTCGATTATTTTCCTCGTGCCGCGATAGAAATAATGCACGAATATCAACAACATCAGCATCAAGGCGTGCGCATTGAACCGCACCTGTTAATCATTTATCCAACGGCGTTTTACTACTATGTGCAAAAAGATAATCAAGCACTGGCAGATAATCTGAAACTTGGACTGGAAACCATCATTGCCAATGGCGAAATGGATGCCCTGTTTTTCCAACACTTCGGCGAAATACTGAAAACATTAGCCATTCACAAGCGTAAAGTTATTCGCTTAGACAACCCTTTTATCCCTCCAAAAGCGCCGTTTGAGCGCAAAGATCTGTGGTTACAGCCAGAACAGTTTACTGCTAACTCTGTTGAATGAGCGAGTGAGAAAAAAGCGCTGGCAATTAACTGTCTTTTGCAAACGTATTCATCAGGCAAAATCGAGGATTCACAGTAGTATTAACAACCTGTTAACCTGAACGCGGAAGATTCTGTGTTGGCTAAAAAATCTCTGCTGCTTTCTGTCCTGGCTGCGTTAATTGCAGCGGGATGCCAATCTGAAAATAATAAGGATACTAGCGACAGCAGGTTAGCGGCTGATAGCACACCTGTTGATGAGTCTCCTGCGCTGCGCCATGTTCCCTCTCCTCAGTGGCAAGATCAGATTATCTATTTTTTAATGACCGACCGATTTAATGACGGCGATCCCTCCAACAATGATATGGGCCGTGGCGAATACGACCCAAGTAAAGAAAGTCATTACAATGGCGGTGACATTGTCGGTATTACCCAAAAACTGGATTACATCCAGCAACTGGGGGCGACCGCAGTTTGGTTGACACCGCCAGTTGCCAATCAATGGTGGAGTAGTGCTTCTGAATATTCGGGGTATCACGGCTATTGGGCGCGGGATTTTAAAAAGGTGGATGAACATTATGGCACCTTGCAGGACTATCAGGCTCTGTCAGAGGCATTGCACCACCGCGGAATGTATCTGATCCAGGATATTGTAGTAAATCACAGTGGTATCTTTTTCGGTTACGACGGCGAATATGACCCTGAAGATACTGCAAAAAACTTTGTTTTATTTGAACAAGGATTTCAGGCAGCACCAGACATGCCACCCTTTGATAAGGTAAACCGTCTCAATCCGGAGCACGCCGCTGCCAACATCTACAACTGGACTTCGGGCACCTCCAATTATCAAAGCGAAGAGCAGCAGTTTACCTACCAGTTGGGCAATCTTTCTGACATTAACACCAAAAACCCCGAGGTTATTGCCGCATTTAAAGATGCTTATCGATGGTGGATGCAGGAGGTGGGAGTCGATGCTTTTCGTATCGATACCGTGAAATACGTTGAGCACAGTTTCTGGCGCCAGTTCTTGCACGATAGCGATGGGATTTACGCTAAAGCTGCGGAATTGGGGAAAGACCATTTTCTCACTTTCGGAGAAGTGTTTGATTCCTCTGCGCCCTATGAGACTCAAGGGGAAGAAAAGGTTATCAAGTTTCTGGGCAGCGAGCAGGAGCCGGAACTTAATTCGGTGATTGGCTTCCCGCTGTATTTTGAAATTGGCAATGTATTGGGTGAGGGCAAGCCCACGGCGCAATTGGCGTTTCGTTTGCAGAAATTTATGGAAATGTATCCAGACCCTTATGTCACGCCGAATTTTATCGATAATCACGATACTAAACGGTTTTTAGCTGGGGCCAATGAGTCGGCACTAAAACAAGCGTTGGCGTTGTTGTTCACCATTCCGGGGATACCGGTGATTTATCAAGGCACAGAACAGGGTCATGAGGAAACTCGCCAGGCCATGTTTGCTGGTGGCTTTTTAAGTGAACGAGATCAGTTTAATCAAGAAGCTGAGCTTTACCGCTATATTCAGCAACTGGCAGGGCTGAGAAAAAGTGACTTATTGTTCAGTCGTGGTGATTTGCGTTTGTTAGCCTCGAATCAGTCAGGGCCGGGCTTATTGGTTTATGAACGCCAGTATCGAGGGAAAATCGCCATCATAGTGCTTAATACCGCAGAGCATGGTGTACTGCTTAACAATGTAAAAACCCGGCTTCCGGGCAACAGCCCTTTGCAGTCGCTGTATCAAAATTTTTCTGCTGAAGCGCCGACTCTGGGTAACGGCCAGAGTTTGTCGATGGAATTACCAGCCAGGGCCATTGCCATCTACACAACTTCCAATACCTCAATGGCAACCGTACAGCAGGAAGCGCCCGAAGTCTGGCTGAATTTCGATACTCAGATTGATGGCCAGGTATTCACCCAAGATACACCGATTAGAGGACGGTTCAGTGAAGCCAATGCAAGCCTGAAAGTGATCCTCAATGGCAATCTGGATACCGCGTCAGTGGTTAAAACGGATGCGCAAGGCAACTGGCACACTAACATTGAAGTGCGGGATTTTGGTCATAGCGAAACGAGTCTGCAACTCTATGCCCCAGATTTTAGCTTTGTATCGGAAACCCAATCCTTCACTGCGTCCGTTTCACGTCCTGAAATCAGTTTGACGTTGGTGGATGCACAAGACGATGATAAAGGACTATCGGGCCTCTATATTGCGCCTGAGCAAGATGCCAGTGAAAAACAAATGGATATTGTATCAGTCACCGCGGAATCGGCTGGTGCGAACCTTAAACTGACTTTGAATATGCAACAAGTGAGTGATTATTGGGCACCGTCAAATGGATTTGATAACACTAGTTTTAGTGTCTTTTTTGATTTACCCGATGTCAAAGGTAATGAGGCATTGCCGATGCTGAATGCCAACATGGTGGATGGACGGGATTGGGATTTGGCCCATGTGGCTTATGGCTGGGGTAATTATATGTATCGCGCCAGCAATGCCAGTGCGGATGAGATGGGTGATAAAGTGGGGATCGCACCGCAAATAGTGGTGGACAAAGCGTCTTCAGAAATTAGCTTTTTCTACCGCGGTGGCCAAATTGGCATCGAAGACTGGCGCGATGTGCTCATCTATCTCACCACCTGGGATATTTCTGGTGAGGGCTATTATCGCGAGTTGACTCCCGAAGGTGGCGAATGGCAATTTGGCGGAGGGCAGCCCAAAGACCCTAAAATCATGGATTCTGTAAAACTTAAACTTGTCGCTGGAGCGCAATAATGAAACTGAAGGTTATCGCAGTATGTTGGGCGTTGTGTGTGTGTAGTTTCTCAAGCGTAAGCAAAGAGGAGCCGATGGTACAAGTGAGTATTGGCACACTGGATACTTTGGCACCTTTTGAGAACAACCTGTTTCCAGATAAAACGGTGCAAATCTGGTTACCTGAGGGCTACAGCGACAGTAAAAAGTATGCTGTATTGTATATGCACGATGGGCAAAACTTATTTGACGCCAACAGTACCTGGAATAAGCAAGCCTGGGATATTGACGATGTGGCAACCCGCTTGATGGCAACCGGAAAGGTGCGGGATTTTATTGTGGTGGGGGCATTTAATGGCAATGTAAATGGCAAGTTTACCCGCCGTAATGAATACTTCCCACAAAAGGTATTTGAAGCCCTACCTGGCAAATGGCAGCAACATTTAAAACAGTCTCAAAGTTACAATACGCCATTATTTGAGGGGCCGATTAGCTCAGATAAGTATTTGCAGTTTCTTACTCAGGTTCTAAAGCCCTATATCGACACTCACTATTCTGTGCATACTGATAGGGATAATACCTTTGTGATGGGCTCCAGCATGGGCGGTTTGATTTCTTTGTATGCTATTAGTGAATACCCGGATATCTTTGGTGGCGCGGCCTGTTTATCTACTCATTGGCCTGGTGGTAATCCGGAAGCTGACAGCCCGGTTCCTGCGGCCTTTGTAAAATACATGCAAGAGCACCTGCCTGACCCTCAAAATCATAAGATCTATTTTGACCTGGGCACGGCGCAGTTGGATAGCTACTATCCCCCATCTCAAGCTTTGGCCGATGCCGTAATGAGAGAAAAAGGCTATAACTACCAAAACTGGATCACCAATACCTTTGTGGGGGATGGACACGAGGAGCATTATTGGCGAGACCGTCTGCACATCCCATTGTTGTTCTTATTGGGGAAATAAATACTTTTGGTTATAACATATATCGAAAAATCAAAGAGTTATGAATAGGTTGTAAACGAAAAGTAAACATATCTTGCCTGTTACAACAGATTTAATTGCACTGCTTTTCTGGAAAAAAGTGAGCGTGGGCGTTAAAACGTCGTCCAAAATAACAATCACAAAGAATCCGAGAAGTATGAATATGTCCGAACAGGTCGAAACCGCAAAGATCCTTTCCCCTAAACGCAACACCAGTGTCGCCACTACAGTGAATCAATTAGCCGAGGAGCAATTAGCTCACTTTGGTATTGACCCACAAACCGAATATGGCAAGTGCCTGTTTGAGGCCGCAGCACATCTTTATCAGGCGCAGATTGATATTTCTAATCTGTGGCAAGTCACCTCTAAAACACTGGCAAACCTGGATCGCAAAGACAAGATTGCCTACTTCAACGCTAAGAAATTTTTAAGCTTCCAGATTGCTAAAGTATTAGACACGTTACAAAACCCGTTCCGTGCGACTTTCCAGAGCTTACAGCAGCAAACCGGCTCTCAGGTGGCTAAAACTCACTACCCATTGTTTGACAACACCACGGCACTGTTTTCTGCAACCCCTGTTGTCGTGCGCACGGCAACTTATGTTTATGCCTGTACTGAATGGGTAGACGATGCATTTCAGGGCAAAGAGGCTACCCACCAGATTTATTCTCGTTTGTTAAACCCGACTAATATCTCCTTGGCAAACGCCATTGTTGAAATGGAAGCGGGTCCTTATGCTGGTGATTACCTGGCATGGAACTTCAACTCGGGTATGGCGGCAATCGACGCCATGTTATCCAACGTATTGGGTCATGGTGATGTACTGATTGTGTCGCGCAACGTTTACGGTGGTGTATACCAGTTGTTGCACGATTACTTTGCCAGAAAGAACCGCATGGATATTCAAATTGAATGGTTCGATGGCTATGATGCTGAAACCTTCGAAACCTTCATGAAGGAAGTTAAGCTGAAGCATGCTCAGCGTCTGCAAGGGCACGATCTGCATGTTTACATTGAGTCACCTTGTAACCCACACGGTTATGTACTGGATGTGGCGGGGATCTGTAAAATTGCCCATCAAGACAATCACGTGGTAATGCTGGATTCAACCCTGGCAACTCCGGTATTACATCAGCCACTACAACGCTCCGACAAGCGTGAACGTCCAGATTATGTGGTGCACAGTTATACCAAGGATATCTGTGGTAGCGGTGCAACGACTGCTGGTGTGGTTATCGCTGAAACCTGGCGCATGTTCCAGGCCAAGGGGCAATGTGTTAATGATTACGACTGGTCACGCACCATGTTCTGGGATGTTTACTACATCAAAGGTGCTTTCCTGGACTCAGAAAAAGCCTTTGACGTACTGACCGGTATGAAGACGCTAGAGCAGCGTATTCTGGCCAAGAGTATCAATACTCAGGTATTGAGTGAGTTCTTCAACTCTCACCCTGAAATCAACGTCCATTGCCACAGCATCGCTGATAACCATAATGCAGCCATTAAAAACAATCAGATGCGTCACGGATGGCCCTGTGCTTTGTTTACTCTGGATATGGAAAAATCTGGTCTTGAGCGCGACACCTTCGTACGTTTCTTCGATGCTCTGGAGCCAGCATTCAGTCACCAGGTGAGCATTGGTCAAAACAATACCATCATCTTGTGTCCGGCGTTAACCTCTCACTCAGAGATGGGCGAAGCGGAGCAAAAAGAAGCAGGTATCTATCTGACCACCATGCGTGTGGCCACCGGAACCGAAAACATTAAGGAGTTGATTGCACACTTCATTAATGTTGTGCGCTTACACATCGACCCGGTATCGCCTGGTTTCAGTGATAAATTCATGACGCCAGAAGCGGTGGATGAGTTGTATCTGACAGTTTCCAGTAAGTTCTGTCAGCAACACTACGCCAGCACAGCGCCATTAACGCAGTTGTTGAGCGGTCGTTTTGATGATTCAGCGAACTCGGTTGTTGCTTAACCTGATAAGACCTTAGTCATTGTGAAAAAGGGCATCATCCGATGCCCTTTTTGGTTTACTGGTTTTATTTCTTTAGTCTTCAAACCCCAAAAACAGTTGGCTGTATTGCCACCACCCTGGTTTAGCAAACTGCAACAGTCCTGCTCGCTGCACTTCTTTGCCATAAGAATAAATGGTTTGCACGTTGTGGGACATTGAGATGTCTTCCAGTAGTCGTTTGTCAAATACTGAAAAGTGAGCAGGGGCACCGGGTTTTAACCCCCAATTCAAGCCAAGAAACTGATAAGCGTTGTTGCTGGCGGCTAGCAGAAGCTCATTGGCAGGGATACCCATCGCTTGCAAATGCGCCATCTCTCTATGGAAACCCACCCCTTGATACATCGCCTCATTGCCCGCATCGGAGCCAATCATGATCTTTACACCTTCGGCGTGAAGCGTTAGTAATGAGTTGGCCATATGGGTCATGGCCTCAGGATATTTATTAAGCCAGGCAAGATAATCCCTATTCTTCCCCTCTATTGGGAACTGGGAGGTAAGTTCATCCACGACAAGGGCTTTGGTTAGCCTGGCGGCATAATCGGGCAAGTGTGCCGATTTTTGCAACAACTTGAGCTCGGCCAGCAACCCCACTGTGGGAATAATGGCTGTGTGGTTTTCGCTCATCAGCACAGCAATATCCGCAGGCATGGCACTCCAGGGGAGATGGGTTACCGCATCTGCGCCAAACTCTGCTGCGGTGCGCACGTCATCCCAATTGCCAACATGGACAGCAGAAGGAATATTCAGTTGTTTTGCCTTTGCCAGAAAGGCTTTCAACGTTGGCTTATCAATGGTCGGGGCGTCACTTTTGGTGTGGTATACCACTTTCAGCACATTGGGCTTGCGAATTGCCAGTGCAGAGACTTCTTTTTCAACATCAGCAGGGGAATCAATAATGCGTGTGGGTGTACCGAATTGCGAACAGTGCCCACCTGATGCGGTAAAGCAGGGGCCCGCGGCAAACACCTCTGACTCTTGTCGATGTCGTGAGTGATGCTGGTCGCGATAATTCAGAATTTGCACTTCATCGTTAAATAAATCTAGCCAGCCGTGGACACCTGCATAAAGCATGGCGTTGGCAGTACCACGCAGTCCGATATATTGATAATCGTCATTGTTTCTCAGGCTGGCATTACCCCAACCATGGGTGTGCATATCAATCATACCGGGCACCACTAACTTGCCCTGCAAGTCTATAACTTGTTGCGCGGGACGCTCTTTTACTTCCTGCAGGGAGGTAATGAATCCGTCTTGTACCTTGAAAGAAATCGGTTCGATTTGCTTGGTTTCCGGGTTCAGATAGAAACCATTTTTAAATGTTGTCGTGCTTGCTTGCACGGAAAATACAGACAAAAGTACCCCATATAAGAAGAATTTAAGCATCTTATTTCCTTTGATTAATGTGTTTTAGATAGAAAGTTTACAAATTGAAGTATTGTTTGAGTTTGGCGGTTCCTTGACGACTACTGGTCAATGTCTTGTCGGCATTACGGAAGCGCAGCAGGTAGTTGCCGTTTTGCCATTTTTCCAACTGATAGATGTGGATGGCGTTGACCAGTGCGTTGCGATGAATGCGCAAAAAGCCGGCAAATCCTTTGTGGGAAAGAGACTCCAGGGACTCATCTAATAAATAGTCGCGCTCTGCCGTTTGCGCGTGGGTGATACCATCCTGGCTGTACATGAAGATGATTTGCTCAGGTTTTAGCAGATTAATCTTATCACCGATGCGGACAGCTAATCTGATGTCTGAGGCTTTCTGATTTTCCGTTTGGGCGTCTGGAGTACAAGGTAATCGGCTCAAAGCTTGTTTCAAGCGGCGCAAATCAAAAGGTTTAAGCAGGTAATCCAGCGCCTTGCGCTCAAAAGCATCTACGGCAAATTTATTGTAGGCCGTCGTAAAGATAACGTGAGAGGCGATCTCTAGTCTGTCTAGTACTTCAAAGCCAGTCATGTCGCCCAGCTCTATATCAAGGAAAATAACGTCTGGCTTGGTTTTCGCTAATATTGTCAGCGCTTGTTGGCCACTACCAGCTTCTGTAATTGAGCCGGATTCCGATATTTGTGCCAACTGGTATTTGAGTTTTTCTCTGGCCGGAGCCTCATCTTCAATAATTAAGATATTTAACATGCTGCCTCCACTGAGATTTTCGCCAGAGCACCATTGTGGTTGGATAACTCCAGATGCCCCATCTGTAATAGTGACAATCGTTCGCGAATCAAACCAAGACCAACTCCCTCTTGCTGTTTGTCCAAAATCGTTTGTTTGAAGCCCTTTCCATTGTCCTGAATTTCAATGCATAACGCGTTCTCTTGTTGATACAGCTTCAGTGACACCTGCAAGGGTCTGACTCCTGCGTGTTTCAGGCAGTTTTCCAGTAGCGGTTGTAACAGTAAAGGTGGCACTTTTTGAGTTAATAGCTGTTCATCTACTTGCCAAAGTACCTGCAAATTATCACCGAAACGGGCTTTTTCCACATCCAGATAAAAGCGGGATATTTCCAGTTCGGTTTTCAGATCAATGAGCATGTCCTTTTTATCAATGGCGTAACGCAGTATATCGGCAAACTTATGCAGTACTTCGTCCGCTTTGTCCGGGTTTTGAAACATTAACGCCGAAATGGTATTTAATCCGTTGAACAGAAAATGGGGATTGAGCTGATGATTTAGGTGCAACATCTGCATTTGCTCTCGCAGCAGCTTTTCCTGGGTGTAGCGGCGGTAGAGTTGTAAAGACTCCCAAAGTACAAACAGAAATATGCCCCATATTAAGGCTGAAAAAAAACGTTCGAATATATCAATGTTAAAGTGTGAGAAGTGCAGTTTGTGCAATACATTAACCGTACTTATACCGATAAACATCAGTATCACAAAGAGATGACCACGCCAGATAATGTGAGCGTCGCGAATAAACTGGAACTTCAGTGCAGCGTAGTAAAGCCAAAAAGGACCAACATAAAAACAAGCCCACCAGATTGGGGCACTGATCAATAACACATTGTCGGCAGGAAAACCCAGTTGTATCCATTCGTTCAATGCAGGTAATAGGTGCAGAAAACACAAAAACAGTGTGATAAATATTTTGTGCTTAATAGAAAGTTGCATCATTGTTTTTCCCGAGCTCACTGCTTATTGATGCAACGCATGCTGTTTTATATTGAGTTCGTGACCGCGAACTGCATCCGCGGGACGCAATACCAGCCAACCGTCTATATACAGTGATTCAGGCCTGGCACCGTCGTAGATAATGCCATCTTCGCGCCACTGCTCAAATTCGGCTCGGCTGACGCGTTGTTCCTGAGCATTGAAGTATCCGTAATTCAGGGCAACATCAAACTGCACGTGTTTCTGAATAGGCACCTTGTCGCTGTGAGCATAGTTGCTGTATTGATAAACAATCTGGTCTTGCTCAATTGAGTTAATCTTAATCGTTACGTAGCGGTATTCCGGATGTTGACCGGGATTGACTTGGGAATAATCCATCAAATAAAAATCATTCACCAGTGGGTAACTCAATTGATTGAGTCGGGAGATTCGCTGATATTCCGAGAAGGCAAAGAAAGCTAAAATGAATGCGGGTATCAGCAGAAACTCTGAAAAACCTCTTAGCACAGATAATGGGCTGACGTCTCGTTCTGTCTTACTTTTTAAGTTAACTACCATGTGCACCGCCGAGTTGTCCTTGTCCTTGAATAATATACCAATTCCAATAAACACTTACCCTGCTCAGTGGGAGTTGAAAAGCATTTAGACAAGGCGGATGTTTGCAGGTCTAGTGGGCCTAAATCAAAAACATCCAACACCGTATAAATGCTTTTCAGCCCCATCGAAGACGCGCCTCAGAAACATTATTTCTTTGTTGTGCGAAGTTCACAAGACCACCAGTATTCTTTCATTCGCACGCCTCGAACTAATGTCTCTGAGGCAGCGCTGAGTGCGTAAATGTTTATTGGAGTTGGTATGGGATACAATAACTGACAACAGATGAAGAGAAAATAAGAAAGAGCGGTTAACTGAGTGAACAACCGGATGAGCCCGGTGAATAACCTGAATCAGAGGATGAGTGTCGTAGGTTGTTTGTGGTGGGGAGTGCAAGACATGCTCTGCGGGAGATGATTTGTGGGGTGTTTTACCACCCCAGCGTTAGGTGCCGATAAAATATCTTCTAGCCGTGCTTAAATAGTGTCCCTAACACCGCACCTCGACTCGCCCCGGTCACTTTCGGTACGTTGCCTTGAACATTGTGTTCATACGCCCAGGCAAGCCAGGCGAAGGCCGGCGCTTCAACCGCATCAGGGTGAATGCCCAATTCCTCAGTTGTAGTGACTTTAATCTCAGGCAAATGCTGTGCAATACGCGTCATCAAGTGAGAATTGCGAGCACCGCCACCACAGACATAAACACTATCTACGGCTGCCAGTGCTTTGATGTCATTGGCAATGGTCAATGCAGTCAGCTCTAACAGAGTGGCCTGAACATCCTCGGCCGGGATTTCTTCAGGTTGTACAATTAAACTTTGCTGCAACCATTCCAGATTGAATAGCTCCCGGCCGGTACTTTTGGGAGCGGGTAATTTAAAGTAATCTTGATTCTTCAGACTGTGCAGTAATGGCAAATGACATTGACCAGAAGCCGCCCAATTGCCGTCTTCATCAAACTCTTTGCCGGTATGGGTTTTACACCAGGCATCCATTAAACGGTTACCCGGACCTGTATCAAAACCTAACACTTTCTCAGGGTCGCAGCCCTTGGGCAGATAACTTATATTGGCAATGCCACCTATATTGAGCACCACTCGGTCCTCATCTGGTGAGCTGAATACTGCCTGGTGATAAGCGGGTACTAGCGGCGCTCCCTGGCCGCCCAGAGCTATATCTTTACGCCTGAAGTCAGCAACCACATCAATACCCGTCTTGGCCGCAATGGAATTGCCATCACCGATTTGCACGCTAAATCCATACTCACCATCAGGATGGTGGCGAATGGTTTGGCCATGACTGCCTATTAATTTAACGTCGTTTGCGCTGAGGTTATTACGGCTTAATAAATCCTGACAAGCCAGGGCGAAGCACTCTGCTACTTTTCGGTCGGCTTGTGCCATGCGATTAACTTCGTTGGTGCCCGGTTTGCACAGCGACTTTAACTCTACCAGCAGTTCATCGGGGTAGGGGTAAGTATCGAAGTCCAGGGTTTTGCACTGGTTGTCGCCGTAGTCAACGATAACGGCATCAATACCGTCCATACTGGTACCAGAAATCAGACCAATATATTTTGAAGTCATGGTTTGCTCCGCAAATGAAGAGGGATACGCCGGGAAAGCGTATCACATGATAGTTGAAAAAATGTGACTTGAATAACGGTTATCAGAGCAGAGTTAATTGCTCTAGTTCATCGCCAGCATGATGCGGCGATTGTTATCCAGTTTGGCCTGGTAATCTCGAGCCAGCTCTAAAAACTCGGATTTTTCACTTTTCTTAATAGGTAAAGCTTTAGGCAATTTCACGGTTCTTGGGTTTTTGTGCACCCCATTTACCAGAAACTCGTAATGCAAATGTGGGCCTGCAGCCAAACCCGTGGCACCCACATACCCTATCACTTGTCCTTGTTTTACCCATTGGCCTTTTTTTACAGCGCGTTTACTAAAATGGATATATTTGGTGGTGTAGGTATCGCCGTGTTGCAGGAACACATAATGGCCGTTGAATCTGTTATAAGAAGACTCTATGACTTTGCCGTCTCCTGCGGCTACTACAGGTGTGCCGGTTTTGGCGGCGTAATCTATACCATTGTGGGCTTTGTAACGCTTTTGCACAGGATGGAAACGGCGCGGATTAAAGTTCGAGCTGATGTATTTGAAGTTAACTGGCGCGCGCAAGAAGCTTTTGCGCATACTGCGTCCTTCTGGCGTGTAGTAGTTACCATCTTTGTAACGTATAGCGGCAAACTCTTCTCCCTGGTTGGAAAATTCTGCAGCCACAATATCGCCATAACCGACAAATTCACCTTCGATATAGTTTTCTTCAAAGATAACGTTGAAGTTGTCACCTTTGCGAATGTCTAGTGCGAAATCGATGTCCCAGCCAAATACGGTGGCAAGACTCATGATGAGGTTGTCAGACAAACCCGCTTCAACACCGGCATTCCAAAAGTTAGAGCTGATTTCACCGCTGGCATAATTTAAGCGAGTATAAAGCTCTTTTTGTTGCACTTCAGATTTGTAGCTATCACTTTGCTTATAGACTCGCACCGCTTCGGTGGGCGAATAGCTGTATTGTAGCTCTTTGAAATCGCCTTCTTTAGACTTTAGAATCTCCAGATTCTCACCAGGCATGATCTTCAGTAACTTCTTAGCTGCGCTGCCGGCGCGACTAACATGATACACTTCTTTGGCGGTAAGCCCCGCACGAGAGAATATCTTAGCCAGGTTATCACCGCGTCGAACGGTATAGGTTTGCCACTCTTGTTCTTCTTCGAAACTGACATCACTGTCCAATAAAATACTTGCATCGATTGGCAATACATAACGGGTACCCGGTGATAGTTCTAACGCTTCACCGTGTGGAATGTCATCAAAACCTGATGGTAATTTTGCCAATTCCGCATCGACTACGACACTGGCTTGGGTGACAATACTTTCATCAAGGTTTGTTTCGTCAAGTGGCGCAGCGTCAAAAACCGTTTCTTCAATAACGCTTTCTTCAAGCACCGTCTCTTCTGGCTGGGCTTTATCGTTATGTTTAGCGGCGAGTTGTTCGGCATCCGCTAATTCAGGTTTTGAAACTGGTTGAGGTTCAATGCTGGATTGCTCAGCTTGCTGTTTGTTGAGCATTTGCTGAGTAACAATAAGTGATGAGGCCTCATCACTGTTAGCGATGCTATCGGGTAGCGCAATGCTGACTCTTTGCCCTAGCTTTAATTGGTCGGCTTGTGGCGCATTTTTGCTATCCGCCTCCCCGGGAATCAGTGTCAGGAGTAGCGTGAACAGCACCAGTACAGACAGCACCAGCTTATGTTTTTTAGGCAGCCTGTCGAAGTGCTGCCGGGCAACATGGATATGTTTCATGATTCTTATTGTTTTTTGACCCTTAACGGGTTTTTGCGCACAAATTTCACGAAATTGAATCGTGAATCACTTATCTTGTTTTTTATTCTTATTATGGCGTGTTTTACGTAAATTAGTTCCACTAATTCAGCAGTTTATTTATCGCAAAACCACACTAACTAGCAGCATAACTCGTATATGCTCATTTTTCTAGCAATTATCCTCAATCAGCGCCTTTGTTTCAAAGGGCTGTGGGTCATTATTGAAGATTGTGCGGGTACAATTGCCATTGATTTAGTGATTGTCCTTTCAATCAGGCTGTACGCCCGGTAAAATCCTGCAAATTTGTAAAATAATATTATTCGAAATTGGAGTCTGTCGATGTCGGACTGGCAAAGCGCTTTTGCTGAGATAAAGCGAGGTTCAGATGAAATCCTCGTTGAAGAAGAGTTAATTGAGAAATTAAAAACCGGAAAGCCACTAAAAATAAAGGCTGGCTTCGATCCAACTGCACCTGATTTGCACCTGGGTCATACGGTATTGATTAACAAACTACGGGCGTTTCAACAATTAGGCCATGAAGTCATCTTTTTGATTGGTGACTTTACGGGTTTGATTGGTGACCCTACGGGCAAAAATGCCACGCGTAAGCCTCTTAGCAAAGAAGATGTATTGGCCAACGCTGAGACCTACAAAGAGCAGGTATTCAAAATCCTGGATCCTGAAAAAACTACCATTCGCTTTAACTCTGAATGGATGGAAGC
Source organism: Planctobacterium marinum (assembly GCF_036322805.1). Classification (GTDB taxonomy): domain Bacteria; phylum Pseudomonadota; class Gammaproteobacteria; order Enterobacterales; family Alteromonadaceae; genus Planctobacterium; species Planctobacterium marinum_A. The sequence goes on from NZ_AP027272.1 coordinate 1,015,065, forward strand.
GCTGGGTGCGGCAGGCATGATCAAGCTGGCTGCCAGTCAGACGGTAGCGCGTATGTTAGAGCGCGATGACTTCAAAAAGCGCTTCGCCAATAACCAGTCTATTGCTATCCACGAGTTTTTGTATCCACTGGTACAGGGCTGGGATTCTGTCGCTCTGGAAGCTGATGTGGAGTTGGGCGGTACTGACCAACGCTTTAACTTATTGATGGGTCGCGAGCTGCAAAAGGAACAAGGGCAATCGCCGCAGTGTATTTTGATGATGCCATTGCTGGAAGGCCTTGATGGTGTTCAGAAGATGTCTAAGTCTCTGAACAATTACATTGGTATTACCGATGCGCCAAACGACATGTTTGGTAAAGTGATGTCACTGTCTGATGATCTGATGTGGCGTTATTTTGATTTGCTCAGTTTCCGTCCATTAGAAGAAATTGCAGAACTTAAAGCCAGTGTTGAAACCGGCAGAAATCCGCGGGATATCAAAATCGAATTAGCTAAAGAGTTGATTGCGCGCTTCCATGATGATGCAGCGGCCGAAGCGGCTCATCAGGACTTTATTACTCGCTTCCAGAAAAACGCCATTCCGGATGATATTCCCGAGTTGCAACTTACTTTACCTGATGACGGTTATGCCATTGCCAACTTGTTGAAAGATGCGGCGCTAGTGGGCTCTACGTCAGAAGCGATGCGTATGATTAAACAGGGTGCAGTTAAAATTGACGGTGACAAAGTCTCTGACAATAAGCTGAATCTGGATGAAGCTGGCACGGCGGTTTATCAAGTGGGCAAACGCAAGTTCGCTCGCGTGACGCTAGGCTAAAGACGTCTATGACAACCTTATCCGCAGCTGCTCAGCTGCGGATAACGGCACTATCTACTTCTGTCCACCTTTCATGGTGATATGTTCCAGTATTCGATGCCAGGCGTAAAACAGTGTTAATCCAGTTCGGCGCATACTGCTGAAAGGAAATGCGGGTATCTGTTTTTGATACACCGGGCTGTTCAAAGCGCTTTCTGGTTTGCAGATCATATCCGCCAGTCGCTTGCCAGCCTGACAAGAAAAAGACAAACCAGAGCCGCAGTAGCCCGTGGCGTAATAAATTCCGGGATGCTGCTCACTTTCCAATGCATGGGGAATGTCATCAGCAGAGACACTAATCCAGCCACTCCAGAACCGTTCAGTAGACAATGTGGTCAGGGCCGGGAAATACCGGTCGAATGCCGCCTTGAGTTTTTTCTGACTGGCTTGAGTATTGGCATCTGCCCCGGTAACGGCACCGCGGCCACCGAATAAAATTCGGTTGTCATCCAGTAAGCGAAAATAGTATTTCAAAGAGCGGGTATCCATTGCCATTAAATGGGCGCGCCATTGTTTGGCAATACTTTCGGGTAACGGTGTGGTTACCAGCACACTGGAAAGCACCGGAAATTGTTTCTCTGTCAGACCGGGTAACAACGACTTTAAACTGTAGGCATTACTAGCCATAACCACTTTTTTGGCCTGCAAAACACCCTGTGGTGTCTCGAGCTGGTAGCCATCGTTGTTTGCCAAAATAGCTTCAATTGCCGAATCGGCATAAATCGGTATGCCGTCTTTAGCCAACCGTTGCGCAATCGCGACGCTGAGTTTTAGCGGGTTTAGTGCCTGACCAGCGGTTCTGAAAACCCCTCCAAAAGAGGGGTAATCGGGAATAAACCGGGTGCGGATTTCTTCTGCCGACACTACTTTGTATTGGCTTTTATAGGCGTCAGGTAATTGCTCACTGGCGCTGCGCAATCGCTCAAACGCTTGCTGCGAGTGACCTATCTTAAGGTAACCGCCAGAGGAGACATCACATTGGGCGCCAGCGTATTCTTTAAGCTCCTGCAGTGTATCTATCGCCTGATAGTATTCATCCAGCGTAGTGGCTGCCTGTGCTTGCCCGTATTTCGCAGACAGACTGGTATAATCTAAGCGACCACTGCCGGGTAAAATAAAACCAGCATTGCGCCCGCTGCAACCCCAACCCGGTTGGTTGGCATCGATGAGGGCAATATTCAGGTTTGAGTTGGCACTTAGATAGCGAGCGCAGGCCATACCGGTAAAGCCCGCACCAATGATCACCACATCGTAGCTTTCATCTTGCTGCAAACTCGGAAACTTGGGAGCTGCCTTTAAGCTTTCTGTCCAATAGGAATCAGGGTAAGCGTCACCAGAGGCGGTGGCATTATCAATTAGAGGATCGTACATGCTGTGGGCGCTTAGAAACGGATCATCATTTCTGCCGCGGTACAGTCACACTCAGGACCGCAAACCGGGCATATGTAGCCATGGCTCTCATACCAGCCAGCCCAGCGATTGGGATGTTCTTTAACTAGCTCACCACCACATTTTTTAAAGTACTTAAAGGCACTATTTCCGGGACTGGCAAGCCAGATATGGGCCAGACCTGCTTTAGCGCCTTGCAGTTTAGCCTGCTCAATAGACAACATAAGTAGTGATGAGCCAATGCCATGGCCGCGATAATCGGCATTTACCGTGTTGCTTTTGAAGTAACACACCTGATCTTCTTGTAACTGCCACAGTTCAGGAGAGCACCATTCGTTAATGTCCCAATTATTGGCCGCCTGAGTTAAGCGAAAGCCCACAAGCTCATCATTGTGATAAGCCACAAATGAGGCGTTAATGCCGTTTTTAAAACTGGTGTCGTAATATTTTTGGCATTTTTCGGTATCCAGGTAGTTATCGCCATGGACGATATTGCCCAGCTTGATCACCCCGTCAAAGTCTTCGAGCTCATATTGTTTGTATTGTATTTGAGTATTCATCGGCTTTTAAAATTCTTTAAGAAGACATCCAACGCTTCAACGGATATATGTATTTCTTTCACCGACATCCACAACGAATACAGTAAGCACAGCAGGCTTAATGCGAAAATCCAGCCTCCAGCGGTGGTGTACTGAAAATAAATCGCCAGCATGGATAACACGCACAAGAAGAAACTGAAAACGCCCGCTTCCTGCATTTTTTTGATGTATTGGATGCGTTTGCGCAGATTGTCTATTTGTTGAAAGGTACTTTCATCATCGCTGTTTTCATCGAAATTACGGATCAATCCTGCAAGTACCACAAATCGGTTGGTGTAAGCCAAAAGCAATAAAGATATGGCTGGAAACAGCATTGCTGGGGTAGTGAGTGTAATTTCCAAGGCAGTGCCACGATGATGAGTTAAGCCACAGAGTTTACGTAGCAAGCTCAGAAGTGTAAAGGGCGGAGGCTCAAAAGAAGATTGAACAGAGGCAGAAGTTTATGAATGGACAGTAAGAACAAACGGGGTAGAATCGTTGCACAAGTGCAAAGATTCTGCCCCGCGTTTAATGGCGATTAATAGCGGTAAGTTTCAGGTTTGAAGGGGCCTTCTACTGTTACGCCAATGTACTTGGCTTGGGTGTCAGTAAGTTGGGTAATAACACCGCCAAAGCCTTCCACCATATAGCGAGCCACTTCTTCGTCTAGCTGCTTAGGCAATACTTCAACCGACATGGCGGCTTTTTGAGCTTCACTGTCCATATTCGCGAAACTCTGCTTGAATAAGTGGATCTGAGCCAGCACCTGGTTGGCAAAAGAGCCATCCATGATACGTGACGGATGGCCTGTAGCGTTGCCAAGGTTCACCAGACGACCCTCTGATAACAGCAGCAGGTGGTCACTGGTATCATCACTGCGATACACCTTGTGTACTTGTGGTTTGATTTCTTCCCAACGCCAATTTCGACGCATGTAGGCAGTATCGATTTCATTGTCAAAGTGACCGATGTTACACACTACTGCACCCGATTTAATGGCGCTTAGGGTGTTAGCATCACAGACATTCACGTTACCCGTGGTAGTCACCAGCAGGTCAGTGTTCTGCAACAAAGAGGTATTGATATCCGTTGCATTACCCGTATTGTTACCACCATTGTAGGTGGAAACCACTTCAAAACCATCCATACAAGCCTGCATCGCACAGATAGGATCGACTTCTGCCACCTTGACAATCATGCCTTCCTGGCGCAGTGACAGAGCAGAGCCTTTACCTACATCACCATAACCAATCACCAGCGCTTTCTTGCCTGACAGCAAGTGGTCGGTAGCGCGTTTTATCGCATCGTTCAAGCTGTGGCGACAACCGTATTTATTGTCATTCTTGGATTTAGTGACCGAATCATTAACGTTAATGGCGGGGACTTTCAGTGTGCCGGCTTCCAGCATTTCTAATAACCTGTGAACGCCGGTAGTGGTCTCTTCAGTGATGCCGTGTACGTTCTCCAGCACTTGTGGATATTTGTCGTGCAGCATGGCCGTCAGGTCTCCCCCGTCGTCCAATATCATATTGGCGTCCCATGGTTGACCGTCTTTCAAGATGGTCTGCTCCAGACACCAGTCGTACTCTTCTTCTGTTTCGCCTTTCCAGGCATAGACAGGGACACCGGCTGCTACAATTGCCGCCGCAGCGTGATCCTGAGTTGAGAAGATATTACAAGAGGACCAACGCACTTCTGCGCCCAAGGCCACCAGGGTTTCAATCAATACACCGGTTTGAATGGTCATGTGAATGCAACCCAGAATTCTGGCTCCTGCCAGTGGTTGTTGCGCCTGATACTTTTCGCGAATGCGCATCAGTGCCGGCATTTCACTTTCTGCGATGGTCAGTTCTTTTCGTCCCCAGTCAGCCAGAGACATATCGGCAACTTTGAAGTCTCCCGATTCGATAATTGCGTTATTTTGATTCATAGAATTGCTCAATGGATTGATTATTTAAGATCTTTATTATTGTTTTATCTGCTCATCCAGTGACGCTTTTAGCGGCACTGTTAAAAATAAACCAGGCGCTGGTGTAAGCCAGGAATACTAACATACACAACAATATGCCATGTTGGATCATTAGTATGCCTAATTTCCGGGCGTCTTCGATACCCGGCAGGGTGTCTGTACCACATTTTGGCAGCCTGATCTTCTTGATACCATAAAATGCCGGCCCTCCTAATTCACATTTGAGCGCGCCCGCAAATACCGCCAGAATCAAACTGTGACTAGATACCTGACCGCCCAGGCTTTTAACCGCTTTCCAAGAACCCGAAAGCCCGAGCGTAATGGTAAAAAACAAGGTGGAAAGACGCACCGGCAGCCATTGCAAAACAAACATTAACCAGGCCGCAGGGCGACCAAAAGCCGCGAATTGTTTAATTTTAAGATTCCACTCCTGACTCATTTCATACAAGCAGCGATAGAGCAGGGCAGCAATGCCACCACCGAGGAGGTACCAAAAAATCACCGACAAATATTGATAATGGAAACGCAAAATCCGGGTTTCCATACTGGCTTTGACGATACCTGCTTTGGACAGATTTGAAGTTTCCCGCAGCACCAGACTCGACAGGGTATTGCGTGCTAGTGCGCGTTTATCCGCTTTTAACTGCTGAATGATCTGCCGTGATTTGATATTAACTGACTGAAACTTGAGGGCGACAAACAAAAAGAAGGCGTCAAAAAACCAATCGTATTCGGCGAACCATTTGATAGTAAAAATCAAAATGGCGAGAGGTGTTAACAATACGAAAATGGCCATGATACCCGCGATGCGTTGTTGGCCAATAGAGCGAGTCGGATCTGCGGCCTTGTTTCCCAAGGCCCTGGCAAAAATCTTTAAGATGGTGAGTGGGTGACTTTTATCACTCCAACGCAAGTTGGCCTCTGCCAGCAAGGCCACTATCAAGATACCCGCGCTTAAGAGCGCGGGATTAAGGTCAGCAAAGATGTCCATTAAGGCAATTAGTCCTGATATTTCGCCAGTTCCATAATCATCGCCATCACCAATTCGGCGGAGTTTTTACCAGCTTGCTCAATGTATTCTGAGAATGACACTGAGGACTCTTTCCCGGCGATATCTGACAATGAGCGGATCACCAAAAATGGGGTATCCAGCATGAAGCAGGTTTGACCAATGGCCGCGCCTTCCATTTCTACTGCCGACATATCCGGGAATAGACCTCGTAGGCGGCTCACCGCATCATCACAGCCGATAAAAGAGTCACCAGTGCATACCAGCCCCTTTTTGATGGTGGTGTGGGTGATATTGTTGGCGGCATTAACCGCGGCGTCTACCATTCTTACATCACAAGGGTAGATATCTGGCATACCAAATACCTGGCCACGTTTGTAGCCAAAGTGAGTTACGTCCACATCGTGATGTTGTACACCGGTTGCAATTACCACATCTCCAATATTCAGAGCTGTGTCAAATCCGCCTGCTGAGCCAGTATTGACTACAAAGTCGGGGGCAAATTTGTCGATCATTACGGTGGTAGAAACCGAGGCGGCTACTTTACCGATACCACACTTTACTAACACCACTTCAACTTCGTTGATAGTGCCGACATAATATTCGAGGTGCGCAAAATGGAAGGTTTCTTTTAATTGCATCCGTTGTTTCAACAGTGCGATTTCCTGATCCATCGCCCCTAAAATACCAATTTTCATACTTGTCTTAAATCCTGATTATCAATTCGATAGTAGTGTAACGACAGCCGCCTGTTTAGCCAACCAAGGATTAAAAAAATGCCAGACAAAGTCTGGCAAATAAGGGAATGACCTGAGGTCGGTAGTAAAACTGTTGTTACGCTGCAATAGGGCGCGTAAACGTAGCTTTTCTGTCTGGGTTGTTTGTACCAGCCACCAGAGGTTTTTTCGGCTCTTTGTACTTAATCGGAGCCAGTTTGGCGTTGATACAGGCGCGAATGTCTGCGGGTTTATAGCCTCCTTTTACTTTGATGCGTAAATGAGGGATACGGGCGGCATCTAATGCGCCACTTAAAAACCAATCACGCTGGGTTTTGTAACCGTCTTTCTTGTTTTTTTGATGCACCAGATCCACGGCAATAACTGGGGACAGGTCTTCTTTGTCACACAATACAAAGTCAAGGTGATGACCTGCTGCCCGCTGCATGGCGGTGCGTAATGTCTTTTTCTCAGTCTTAGGTCGCACAGCCAGGATGTCCACCAGACGCACACGGCAAATAATCCGATATTTATCGCCTACGGAGGCTTCCAGTAAATCTAAGAACTGACGCTCCACAGGCGTGAACAAGTTGGTTTTGCGATTGAATGGAAAGGCAAGGCCACCGTCATTTAATTTGATCGCTCCCACCGTAACCACGATAAGTAACATAAACAAAACGATTGCGAGTTCCATAAATTCTCCTGCTAACTGAAATACGCTTTTCTCGTGTAACAGAAAGCAAGGTCAATGCCAGAACCGGATTTGAGATTCAAAAAAATTTGTAGAGAGCAGAGATGGGCTTAATTAAGCATGAGATTGACTTGCGTTCCGGCCCCGTCCTTAAAGATGTAGGCCCGGTATTGTTGATCCTCACTACGCACAGTCAGGTAACGTCCTTCCACAGCGGTTTGGGCATTTTCAAGTTGCTGTGCCAGCGATTTTGCCACAGCTTCCGGTGAATCAACCACAAAAAAACTTAACGTTGCTGGTTTTTTGACGCCAAAAATTCGACAGGTTTTACTCCCTACAGGTAACTGTATATCAAACCAAGCTGAAGGACACGTTGATTTGGGGTGGGTACTTTCTGTGAACCCAGCAAAAGAGATAAAAACAAAAGTGAGAGCAAGGCGTCTAAACAAACTCATTCCTGAATGATTGATGGCTAGTCAAAGTATAGAAGTCTGTGGCTATGAAGGGCAAGTAACTAAGGTATGTTAGCCGTCTCTCGGTTATAAAAACTGAGGCTAAATACTTGATTATCTCAGATATAGAACAGGGAAGTCATCGTTACGTTGACTCCCCTTGATACTGTGTTGTTTGATTTACGGTAATTCAGCGATTTCAGCCAGCACTGAGCCCGTTGATTTATCCGGGTAACCGATGTTCAATGTTGCTGATAAGGTTACGGCGATATCTTCTGGTGATACCAGACGAGTAAGACGCTGAGGTTTAACCTTCCAGCCCGTAAAATACACGGGGACATGGGTGTCGTATTTATAGGGTGAGCCATGTGTCGCTGCTGAGTAGTTGCCTAACATGGTGGAGGTTTTTTGTACCACAATTAAATCTCCAGAGCGCTCAGCAACGAAGTTATTGCTGATTTGCTGCGACACGGGATCGGTTTTTGCGGTGCCAGCAGCGAGATCCTCACTGGTATAGACAGCACCGATCTCTTCGTAGCTTGCCAACTCCTCAGCAAAGTCTTCAAGTACATCCTCTAAATCTAAGTCGGCGCTTTTGATGGTGCTATGGTTTAGATAAATATTGGGCAGACGAATAAAGGACAACAACTCACCATCAATGTCCTTTTCTTCGGCATAGCCTTTTACGAACTGTTTTAACTTGCTGGAAACATCACCACGCAAACCAGCAAATCCCAAAGACTTCTTGTATTCGGGAATGGCGTCAACGCCATGGTCTGCAGACAGGGTCAGCAGCACATGCTCTAAACCTACCTGTTCATCCAGAAAGTTAAATAAGTCTGCCAGAACGGCATCTAATTGATACAGTCCGTCTTCCGCTTCACGGCTAAAGGGGCCATAGTTGTGTCCAATGTAGTCATTCAATGAAAAGCTGATGGCCAGGAAATCTGTTACTTCATCTTTACCCAAGGCGTTTTGCGCTGTGATGTGCTTGGCAAACTCAGCCGTTAACTCATCGGCAAAAGGCGTCATGTTTAGGGCTTTGTAATAGTTTTTGTTCGCTTCTTCAGGTAAGCCATGAGGAAAACCGCGTGAAAACCCTCTCGGTGGGATTTGGTATATCCTGTTTTCTGTAGAGTTAATATAAACGGATTCGGGCTTACTCAGTGTCCATTGGGCACCCACCCAGCTGTCTTTCAGGCCACCTTCGTTAAACGCTTTTGCCCAGTCTGGCATGGCATCATAGTACCAGGAGCTGGTAACAAAATTTCCGCTGTTTTTGTCCATCCAGAAGGATTTACCAAATTGCCCACCGGTTAGCACTGCGCCGCGATCTTTGACCGACACTGAGTAGATTTTTGCCTTGCCGTTAGTGGCGAAATGTAATTCATCAGAAAAGGTGGAGGCCATCAGGTTCTTAGGCGAGGCACTTTTGCCTTCACCTTGCAGTATTTTAGTGTCCTTGTCCGCGACACAATACATCTCAGTCTCACCTGCTACATCGTACCAATTATTGCCAATTAAGCCGTGTTGCGAAGGGATTGCCCCGGTTGCCAGAGTGGCGTGGCCTACAGCGGTAAGTGTGGCAGCATGACGATAGTGGGCATTAGTAAAAATTGTGCCATCTCGCAAGAAGCGATTAAAGCCCTTGTTATTGTTACTGTTAAGAAAATTGTCCTGGTATCGGAACAGCAAGTCACCGCGTAGCTGGTCAACTGTGATCTGAACCACTAATTTGGGTTTGTCGGCCAATGCAGCGGTTGAGACTAATAAAGCACAGAGTGTGAGTAGTGTCTTTGCGAATAATATCTTCATGTTGGGATCTCTAAAAGCGATGCTGAAAACATATCAGACAGAAACAAAAATGGCGAATAAACCGAGGTTCATTCGCCAATTCAAAATTTCCTGTTATCACGTAATTTTACTAAAGTGATAATACTCGGTTAAATCACACCCAGCTCGCGTAAACGCTCTTTGAGGTAACTATCTGCGGTGTATCGGTCAGATAACACCACTTCAGGTTTAGGATGTAAAAATAGCGGTAGAGAGATTCTTGAGCGTGATTGGTCCTGACCCTCCGGGTTCACCACGCGGTGAGTAGTGGAAGGATAATAATGACCTGAGGCTTCCTGCAGCATATCACCGATGTTAACGATCAAGTTGCCAAAATCGCAGGGCACGTCCATCCAGCTGCCATCTTGTTTTTTCACCTGTAGGCCGGGTTCATTGGCGGAGGGTAAAATGGTTAACAGGTTGATATCTTCATGGGCTGCTGCACGAATAGCATCTGGCTCTTCGTTACCCTGCAATGGTGGATAGTGTAAAACTCGTAACAGGGTTTGTTCACTGCCTTCAATCATACTAGAGAGAGGCTGACGATATTTAGCGGCCACTTCTTCAGGAGAGTATTGTTCTACCCAGCCCAATAACTCTTTGGCGAGATCATTGGCCATTTTGTAGTAGTTGGCCAGTTCTTCTTTCAAGTTGTCTGGGCAAATACCCCAAGGATAAAAGTGATAGTATTCTTTGATATCTTTGGCTTTGAAGCCTTTGGCTACTTCAGAAACACTGGCTGGAAAGAAGCCATCTTGCGTATCTTTGTTATAAACAAAGTCGTGCTTTTGTTCGCCGTCAAAAAAGGTTTGCCAATTTTTATAGATGGACTCTACAACGGATTGCTGAATAGGGTGGTTCTTTAATACACCAAAACCGGTTTCACGTAGTGAACGGGTGAACAACTCGGCAGCATTTTCTGCCTGATAGTCAACTGCTACTAATTGCATAGTTGTCTCCGAAATAAATTATGAGATAGAGATGAAAAAGCCAGCCAGAGCTGCGCTCATCAGGTTTGCAAAACTAGCAGCGATAACGGCTCTTAATCCCAAAGAAGCTAAATCTTTGCGTCGATTTGGCGCCATGGCACCGATACCACCCATCAGTATTGCGATAGAGGAGAAGTTAGCAAAACCGCACAAGGCAAAAGTGACAATCGCTTGTGTTGAGGCGCTCAAATTCTCCCGTTGGTCTATGAAGTCCAGGTAGGCAACAAATTCGTTGACCACAAGCTTTTGACCGATAAAGCTACCCGCAGCTTGTGCTTCGTGCCAGGGAACACCTAACACCCAAGCCAAAGGTTGAAACACATAGCCCAGAATCATTTGGAAGCTCAATTCAGGCATGCCAAACCAGCCGCCAATACCGCCGATCAAGCCATTTAGTAGGGCGATCAAGGCAATAAAGGCAAGCAGCATGGCGCCCACGTTAGCGGCAATTTTTAAACCTGATGCCGCCCCTTGTGCTGCAGCATCGAAGATGTTGGTGTTTTCTTCCATTTTAGGATTAAGTTGCTCTAACTCATCCTTAGGTGCGCCAGATTCAGGTAAGACCAATTTTGCCATTAACAAGCCACCTGGTGCCGCCATAAAAGAGGCCGCCACCAGATATTTTATTTCAACACCCATACCTGCATAACCGGCCATAACAGAACCCGCGATGGAAGCCATACCACCTACCATCAAGGCAAAAAGTTCTGAGCGAGTCATGTTGGGGATAAAAGGCTTCACCACCAGAGGTGCTTCGGTTTGACCAACAAAAATGTTGGCCGCTGCATTCATGGATTCTGGCTTGCTGGTGTGCAGCACCTTCTGCAAAAAGCCACCTATGGCTTTAATGATAATGCTCATTATACCCAAGTGATACAGCACACTAATCAAAGCTGAGAAGAAAACGATGACGGGTAAAACATTGAAAGCGAATACAAAGCCTAGCGACTTATCGCCGATAGGACCGAATAGGAAATCGATACCTGCCTGACTGTATTCCAATACTCGAGATACGCCCCCCGCAATCCACAATAAAAATTGTTTACCCGGAGGAAAATAAAGTACCAATAACCCCACGCCTGCCTGGATTGCAAAAGCGCCGCCAACCGTACGCCAATTAATGGATTTTCTATCGTAGGAGATGAGCCATGCGGCACCGATTAATACAATAATTCCCAAGAGACTGATCATGGTGTTCCTTTATTTTAATATTTGTTTTATGTGGGACTTGATCACATCCAGCGCAATTTGGTTCTTGCCGCCTTGAGTCACAACGACATCGGCGATAAATCGACTCGGTGCAATAAACTGGTGATACATAGGTTTCACCGTTTTTTGATATTGCTGGCTGATGGATTCAAGACTTCTGTCACGCTCCAGTAGATCGCGCTTGATTCGACGTAATAAACAGATGTCTAGAGGTGTATCGATAAAAACTTTAACATCGAAAAGAGGGACCAACTCTGGACTAGCTAACAACATTATCCCTTCAACAACGATAACCTGGGCTGGATGGATGGTTCGGGTTTCTTTCAGGCGCGTGTGGGTTTTGTAACAATAATTTGGGCATTCAATGTCATTGCCCGCTTTGAGCTGTTCCAGATGGGATACCAACAGCTCATGCTCAAACGCCTGAGGGTGGTCGTAGTTGGTTTTAACTCGATCTGCCATTTCGAGATGATCCTGGCAACGATAGTAGTTATCCTCTCTGATCACCTGAATGTCGGCGCCATTTTCTTTAAAATAATGTTTAATTTTGTCGGTGAACAGGGATTTTCCAGAACCAGAACCGCCGGAAATCGCGATCACCTTAGTTTCAAGACTCATAATAGGTAAACAGGATAGTTTTAGACAAGACTACCAGCGAAGCGAAAAAATGCCAGCAATCATGCTTGATTTAGCGCAAATAATTGCGATTTCACCAGTAAAACCTGACCATGTGGTCGAGTTTTTTGGCGGAGGAGGCGAATTAATCGCCGATTAATTCATAGTGCTCGAAAGTCAATTCCAGTAGTGCAAAGTTGTGCAATTTGGAACGGGAGCCCTCACCTTGAGCCTTTTGTGGGTAATATTGGCTGCGTTGCTCGGGGTAGTTAGTCAATATTTCGTCCAGTGCAGTGCGTATCTCACTGAGCATTTTGTCTATATTGCTATCAAAATCCGGACGTTTACGGCGCGAGTGTCCTAATTCCAGCAAACGATAAAAGTACTTGTTAGCCAGCTCCAAAAAGGGCTCTGGCAGATTTTTATTGTGGTATAGCTGTGGTGCATCTTGCTCACTACAGTATTTCAACATCGCCAGATAAAAACACAAAGGTTTATTAGCCAGTGTTGTTTTGACATCGGGCGCCTGGTCAATAAAAAGGGTACGTTCCCTTAAGTCAATTACTAATTTGGGGGCAGCTTTAGGTTCCTCTTCCGCTTTTACAGGATTGGCAAATAATTGTTGCTTGTTAAAGCGGCAGATAATAAAAAAGATCAAACTGAAAAATGGGGGGAATAGCATAGTCCAGGCCTGAAACTTTCGCTCAACAACACTCACAACCACATCAATGGAAGTTCTTGATGATTGCAGACTAAATAGCTTGAGCTCGGCGTTGGGTATTTGCTGTTCACCTTCATAATGAAACTGGTCAATACTCACCAGGCGCAGAGGGAATTTTTCACGTGACAGGTATTCATTCAGATTTTGCATGTACCTTTGTACGGTATGATCATCCTTAGCTTTGCTGCCTAATTCGTTACTGATGTTGAGGTCGATAATGTCTAATGCTACTCGGTTTTTCAGAGTGAGTAAGGCATCATCAATCTGTTGTTGTCTGGATAGAGAGTTGCCCTGGATAGTCACCAGAGTTAGTACTACGAATAGCAGCAAGCTTTGTACAATGGGATTGGTTTTTAACATGGAAAAGTTCATATCAGGAGCCTGATGGTTTAGAGCATGGGCTGGTAAGTGCAAGCTGGCGATAATAGCCTCGATTTTGCTCCGCCAGGCGGGTGAGTTCTTGCTGAATTGCACACTTCAATGCAGTGTTTTTCTCGGCCTCCTTGAGATACCACTTGCTGCCTTCGATTTCAGATAGCAGTGCGGTGCGATATTCTCGGTTAAAGCGGGTTTCATCTGCTTCTGACCAGTAAGTAGAAATAATGTCGACAGAACCACTTTCTAAGAGTTGTCTCAGTTGCTGGTGGTTTTTGGCATAAACCAGGTTCACTTGTTTTTCGTCAAGATCCAATTGTTTAAACAGCATCATAGGGGCGATATGCCCGGAGCGGCTGCTGGCGTAGTCCAGTATACCGATGCGTTTACCCAACAGATATTCTTTCTGCAATTCGGGCTTTTCCCGCAAACCAATAAAAAAAGCGGAATATTTATTATAGCTAGCTACTTCTTTGTAGCCGTATACTTCGTCAGAGTTAAAGGCGTGAATAAAATTGTCTTTTACCAGCACCAGATCAACGAGGCCTTTACCCACAAAATCCAGCATTTCTCGTTCATTTGGCATCCAGTGGGCTCTAACTTCGCCAAATTGCCGTGAAACAGTATCGTTATCGCAAAGCGCTTTCATTAGCTCCTTGGCCATGTATTCAATTTGCACCGTGATCACTAACGCATCACTATTTTTGCCCGCAGTGGTATTACAACTGTCTTTGAAATTCAAGACACTAGGTAAGGTTTTAGTGTTGAGCGGAAATGCATTCCGGCTTATTTCAAATGTGATGCCCAAAAGCACCAGCGCCACAAGAGCAAGACTGGTCAGGGAAAGGTGATAATATCTCATGTGTCAAACTGACTGCCCAAAAATCAGGCGCTATTTCACCAGTTAAGTTTACTCATTTCAACCAGTAAATTTACTCAACATCACTAACTATATGAATTATAAGCTTTATTAACGAAAGATTATGAATGGCAATAAAGTCTTCCTGTTTTGTGTTTCCTTGCGAAAATAGTCAGCATTAAAAGTACTGTAAAAGTTACAGATGAGAACTTCCTAACTGCGTTAGCGGAGTTGGTAACAAGGAAGCGGGTACTTTAGCTGAGTTTTAAGAATAAGGCATTAGCCTAAAATTTTACACACTAAAATCAGGAAAACACAATGTTTCAACGTTCAAAACTAAGCCGTATCGCGTTGGCTGTTGCTATGTCTGTGGGTTTATCCACAGCGGCAGTGGCAAACACCGGTCAGTCTTCATCCATTCGTGGTGTTATTGAAGGCCCAACAGGTGCACCTGCAGTAGGCACGACCATCACAATGATTCACCAGCCTTCTGGTACAGTGAAAGAAGTAGAAGTAAACGCCCAAGGTGCTTTTACTGCACGTGGTTTGCGTGTTGGTGGTCCATACACTGTAATGATCGTCTCTAAAGAGTTCGAAAGCCAGGTAATCGAAAATGTTTACCTTGAACTTAACCAACCGCTTGATCTGGATACGCAGCTAAATGCACAACAGGATGTTGAAACTATTACTGTAACCGGTACGCGCGACTTCTTCTCAAACAGCGGCGGCAGCAGCGTATTTGGTGAAGACCAAATAATGAAAGGCAATACTTTCAACCGTGATATCAAAGATATCGTGCGTTTGAATCCTCTTGCTGTGGTATCTCCTGACGGTGTTGAACTGAGCATTGCGGGTACGAACCCGAAATACAACTCACTGACCATTGATGGTGTAGGTGTAAGCGATACTTTCGGTTTGAACGAAAATGGCTATCCGTCACAACGTCCACCTATTTCTTTAGACGCGGTTGAGCAGATCTCTATTGATTATGCTCCTTTCAATGCGCGTGCTGCTAACTTCTCTGGCGGTAACGTCAATGTTGTAACTAAGTCTGGTACTAACGAGTTTAGCGGCAGCTTCTTTTACGAAGATACAGTTAACTCAGGCGATGCTGAAGACAAAGTTTTCAATCCACACGTGGACATTCCAGTTGATACAGACGAAACAACGTTTGGCGTAACCGTTGGTGGTCCAATCATTCAAGATAAATTGTTCTTCTTTGCTTCTTATGAAGAGTGGGAAGAAGGTGTATTGTTTGATTATAATCTGAACGATTTAGCCGGCAGTGGCCATGCCGTTACAAACGCTGAAGTGGATCGTTTTGTTGGCATCATGTCAAACGTTTACGGCTTGACGGATTCTTTGGGCGGGACTCCACCAAATGATCTTGACAAGAAAACCTTGCTTAAACTTGACTGGAACATCTCGCAAGATCACCGTGCAGATTTAACCTACAGCTTCCAGGACAATACTGCAGCGCGTAACTATACAAATTCCAGCCGCACTTTGGATATGGCATCGGGTTTATGGTTCCAGGCATCTGAAACCACTTTGTTGACTGGTCACTTATACTCAGACTGGAATGATTCATTCTCTACTGAAGCAAGTTTTTCTTATAAAGAATACGAACAAGCTTCTAACACAGCTGTGCCATGGGGTGAAATCAATGTTCGTACTGCTCGCGGTACCATCGTTGCCGGTCAGGATGAAAACCGTCACGCTAACCGTTTAGAAAACGAAGAACTGAAGTTCGGTTTACATGCGGTATACTTATCTGGTGACGTAGAATACCGTTTTGGTGTTGAGTATGAAGATTTGTCTAACTTCAACATCTATGGCCGTGATTCAGCCGGTACCTGGTCGTTTGATTCACTAGATGATTTTGAAAACCGCGCGCCTTCCAGATTGGAATACGCCAATGCTTTCACCGGTAACATTAACGACATCGCTTATGATGTAGATAGCAACCGCTATGCAGTATACGGTGAAGCAAACTTCGAACTGTTTGATGATTTCATGATGACAGCGGGTTTGCGTTACGAGCGTATCGGCGTTGACGGTGCTCCGCGCTTGAATGAAAACTTCCAGGCGCAGTACGGTTACCCGAATACAGAAAATCAGGACGGGTTGGATATTTTACTTCCCCGAATTGGCTTTACTTATGACATCAGTGATGACATGACATTACGTGGTGGTGTGGGTCGTTACACAGGTGGTACCCCTCTGGTATGGATTGCCAATGCTTATACCCGTGACGGTGTAACCAACGTAAATGCACCATCCAGTGCCACTAACGCAGCCATTACAGATCCAAATAATGTCGATTTCACTACTATCCCAACCTCAGTGCAAGATTCATTGGTAGCAGGTGCGGGTAGTACCAATACTATTGACCCGAACTTTGAGTTGCCAAACGACTGGCGTTATCAGTTAGGTTTGGAAATGACCTTTGATATCCCCGGCATCGGTGATAACTTTGCCTGGAGCACGGAATTTACTTATGTTGATAGAAATGACTCTGCATTCTGGGTAGATTTATCTCGTGAGCAAATCGGTACTGCTGCTGATGGCCGTATTATCTGGGGCTCAGTATATGACGATCCGGATCTACAAGGTAACTGGGATCTACAGTTAACTAATGCCAGTGACGGTGGTCGCAGCATTATCTGGAATACCACTTTGTACAAAGAGTGGGATAACGGTATTACTATCAGTACCTCTTATACAAACCAAGATATTACTGAAGTTAATCCGGGTACCAGCTCTACTGGCGAATCTAACTTCCAATATGAAGTGACTCAAAACCGTAACATTCCAACTGAAGGTACGGCCTATTATCAGGTTGAGCACAGATTCGTAATGAACCTGACCTATGAGAAAGAATTCTTTGATGGTTATGACACTACCTTCAACTTGTTCTTTGAGCGCCGTTCAGGCAAGCCATTTGCGTGGACTTTGGGCTCATTCCGTGATGATGACTTAGGTGATCAGAGCGAGTTTGATGACAGCGATGTTTACATTCCTTACATCCCTGCAAGTGCCTCAGATCCGGCCTTTGACTTCAACAGTGGCTTAAGCTACGAAGAAATCATGGCAATCGCTTCTCAAGCGGGCGTTGATAAGTACGCTGGTGGTTATGTACCTAAATATTCTGGAACTCAGCCTTGGGTTACTACCATGGACTTGTCTATCAATCAGGAAATTCCTGGTTTTATGGAAGGGCATAAAGCGTCTCTATACTTGAATATTGATAACTTTGCTAACCTGATCAACCCTAAATGGGGTCAGGTATATGACTTCCGTTTCCCTCAGCAGGTATTGATGGATTGGGACTTAAACGACCAAGGTCAATACGTATATCGCGAGCGCTTTGGCGGTACTGACACTGGCAACTTTGATGAGTTCGACGTGGAGTCGTCTACGTGGCGTATCAAGATAGGTGTACGTTACAGCTTCTAAGTTGTAGCTAACCTTAAAAGTCTGTGAAAAGTCGGGTTGTTAACCCGGCTTTTTTTTGGTTTTTTTGTCCCGTCCTGAAAAGTCTTTGCAACATTAGTGTCATAAATAGCGGCTAGAATGCGCGAGATTTCTTGACCACAAAGACAATTTTATTGCCCTTAAGCGCCTTAGAATGCGGAGCGCGTGCAGTTTGGTAATGCAATAAATTGTCTATTAAGTATTCAATTGTTACAAAGAACGTATTAATATCGAACAGCAAAGTTCATAAGAATGGCAAAAAGCTATCACTTTCATACACACTTTAAACTAGGAAAACACAATGTTTAATAATGCTAAGTTGAGTAAAATCGCGCTAGCGCTTGCACTTGCTGGTGGACTTTCTGTGAGCGCAGTCGCTCAGGAAACCTCTTCCGGTATCCGCGGTACTGTTGTCGGCCCTGCTGGAAATGCAGCGGCGGGGACAACAGTCACTATTACCCACATTCCTTCAGGTACAGTGCGTACGGCAACAGTAAATAATGCCGGTCAGTTCAGTGCTCGTGGTCTTCGCGTTGGTGGTCCCTACACGATTGAAGTCGATAGCGCCAGTTTTGAAGATACCACAATCAATGATGTCTATTTGAGCCTGGGCGAACCTTCTGTATTTAACCTTACATTAGAAGCCGAGCAGGCGGTTGAAAGTATCGTAGTTACTGGTTCTGCCATTTCTGCTATGGCCGGTGGTGAATTCGGTCCTTCAGCGAACTTTGGTCTGGAAGACTTGCAGCGCGCACCAGCGATTAACCGTAATATTACTGATATTATCCGTGTTGATCCGCGTATCTACGTGGACGAGTCTCGTGGTGGTACAAACCCCATCAACTGTGCGGGTAAAAACTCTCGTTTCAACAGCTTTACTCTTGACGGTGTGCAGGTGAATGATTCCTTTGGTTTGAATTCCAATGGCTACCCTACCGAACGCATGCCTTTCCCATTTGATTCAATCGAACAGGTTGCTGTTGAACTGGCTCCGTTTGATGTGCAGTACGGTGGTTTTACCGCTTGTAACATCAACGCTGTTACTAAGTCTGGCTCTAACGAGATCCACGGTGGTTTCTTCTACGAGTACGGCAACGACTCAATGCGCGGTGATTCCGTTAAAGGCGGCAGCTTCGACTTTGGTTCCTTTAGCGATAAGCGCTATGGCTTTGACATTGGTTTTCCACTGCTGAAAGACAAACTATTCGCACACGTTACCTATGAAGAGTGGGAAGGTGTTAACTTGTTTAGTCGCCGTCCAGAGGGGACTGGTGTAGTAAATCCAGTTCCTATCACTCAGGCTGAGCTGGATGAGATTGTAGAAATTGCCAATACGATTTACGGCTACGATCCAGGCCCGATCCCAACAAGTTTGGACAACTTTGATGAAAAGCTGCTGGTAAAATTAGACTGGAACATTAATGCCGACCATCGTGCTACCTTCACTTACAATTACAACGACGGCAACAACTTCACTGAGTCAGACGGCGATCTAGATGAGTTTGAATTCCAGAATCACTTATACGAGCGCGGTGCTGAACTGAACTCTTACGTGGCTTCTTTCTATTCAGATTGGACGGACAAATTCAGTACTGAAATCCGTTTGGGTTACCTGGAGCTGGACAACCGTCAAATCAGCGTAGGCGGCACTGATTTTGGTGAAATTCGTATTGAAACTGACGATGTTGATGTATACATCGGTGGTGATGACAGCCGTCAATCCAACAAGCTGAGCTACGATCAGTCAGATATTATTCTGAAAGGCTATTACTACATGGATAATGGTCATAACCTGACTTTCGGTTATGAACAAAAAGACTTTGAAGTATTCAACCTGTTCGTGCAGCATTCTGAAACTGAGATCCGTTTCGACGGCATTGAAAATTTCCGCAACGGCTTTGCAGACGCTATCTACTACAATAACGCACCGTCTAATAACCCAGATGACGCCGCTGCTGAGTGGGGCTACAAGGCTCACACGGTTTACATTCAGGACGAATTCGAACCTATCTACGACTTAATCGTAAAATTAGGCGCGCGTTACGACTGGTACACCACTAGCGACGCTCCGCTGGAAAATCCAGACTTTGTTGCGGATTATGGTTTCTCTAACTCCACTAACCTGGATGGCGAAGGTTTATTCCAGCCGCGTATCGGCCTGACTTACACCTTAAGCGATGACACAACCTTACGCGGTGGCTTAGGCTTGTACACTGGTGGTAACCCGAACGTTTGGTTATCTAACAACTTCTCCGCCAACAACGTATTGCAGTTCGGTCAGCGTGGTCGTTCATTTGGCTACACCGACGGAACCCGTTCACTGTTCGACGATGATGTAGTTTACGCTGCAGTTGAAAGCGGTGCACCGGCTGGCCCGGGTTGGGGTGTTCCTCAGGAGCTGTATGATGCTGTAGCAGGTGGCGTTGGTGACAACTTCGAACTTAACTACATGGATCCAGACTTCAAATTGCCGTCTGAATGGAAGTTGTCTCTAGGTGTTACTCACGTATTACCGGGTGACTACCTGTTAACTGCAGACTTGTTAGTTTCTCGCACTCAAGATGCAGCCATCGTTAAGCGTGGCGACCTGGAGCAAGTAGGTACTACTGACGATGGTTATCCAATTTATGACAGTGTTAGAGAAGCCTCATTCGTGCTGACCAACACTGATGTAAACAGCACTTCTTACTCTGCCTCTATCGGTATTGCCAAGTCTCATGACAACGGCATTACGTGGCGCTTAGGTTATGCCTACAGCGACGCAGAAGACGTACAGCCAATGACCAGCTCAGTGGCGTTTTCTAACTACGTTAACCGTGCGTTCTTTGACCCACAAGAGGAAGTTTCTTCACGTTCTAACTACAACATCGAGCACAACTTTACCGGTAGCTTCGGCTATACCACGCAGTTTTTCGATGGTCTGGATTTCAACCTGACGTTAGTTGGTTTGTTAAACTCCGGCGAACCTTACAGCTTCACCAAGAGCGGGTTTGAAGGAACGATCCTGACTTATGACGGTACGCCTTGGTTAGACTTCCAGACAAACGTTCTGAATCCTGGTGTGGCGCGTAACTCTGAAGACGGTTCATGGTGGGGCAAAGTTGACCTGCGTGTATCTCAGCAAATTCCTGGATTTACTGAAGGCCACAAAGGTGAGGTTTACTTTACCATTGATAACTTGACCAACTTCCTGAATGATGACTGGGGTGTTCTCGAGCAAATCGGCTTCCCGAATACTGCTGAGCAAGGCTCTGATGCAGAGCAAGTAATTGCAGATGCTTCCATCTATGAAATTCGTTTAGGTGTAAACTACCGCTTCTAAGGAGCGCTTTTTTACTGATTGATAATTCAATCAGATAAATGAAAGACTCAAAAGCCGCCTGGGAAACCAGGCGGCTTTTTTAATTGTGTAAAATTCAGGCGCAATATTTGCTGTCGTTCCTGTGTCGTTTGAGGAGTTAAGGACGTCACATGGATTATTTCTGGTTAATTGGTTGTGCAATGCTGGTGTTTTTGATGCAAGCAGGCTTTTTATGCCTTGAAACCGGGAAAATTCGCAGTAAAAACAGCATTAATGTGGCAGCCAAGAACCTGTCTGACCTGGTTATCGCCTCTGTAGTGTTTTGGTTGTTTGGCTTTGGCTTGATGTTTGGTGAATCAATCTGGGGCATTGTTGGCGGCAATGAGTTCCTTTTTGGTGCACAAAGCTCCGCCTGGCAAATCAGCTTCTTCTTATTTCAACTTATGTTTTGCGGCACGGCAGCCACCATTCTCTCCGGTGCCGTGGCTGAGCGTATGTCCTATCGCGGCTATGTTCTGGTGACACTGGTGCTTTGCTGTTTCATCTACCCAGTCGTGGGGCATTGGGCCTGGGCATCAGCCTTTAATGGTAACAATACGGGCTGGTTGCAAGCACTGGGCTTTGTGGACTTTGCTGGTTCCACCATTGTGCATTCCGTAGGGGGCTGGATTGCATTGTCTGCCGTGATCATTATCGGCCCGCGAATCGGGCGCTTTGACAAAGACAAAAGGATACCAGTGGGTAACAATCTGCCGTTTTCCGTACTGGGGACGATTCTGATTTGGCTCGGTTGGTTTGGCTTTAATGGTGGCAGTACCTTGGTATTCAACGAAAGTGTGCCCAAAGTATTGCTAAATACCTGTCTGGCAGCAGCTTGGGGCGGTGTGGCGGCTACCTGTATATTCGTCATCAGGCACAAGTTTGTGGATGTTACCTATATCCTCAATGGCGTCATCGCGGGCCTGGTTTCCATCACCGCCTCAGCCCATGCAGTTACTGCACCGCAAGCCGCGTTGATTGGTATTGTCGGTGGCTTGGTGCTGTACCAAGGGTGTATGGTAATGGAGCGCCTTAAGCTAGATGATGCCCTGAGTGTAGTGCCTGCCCACTTATTCGCCGGTATTTGGGGCACGTTGGCTGTTGCTTTGTTTGGTGATGCTTCAATATTGGCTACCGGGCTTGGTTTTTGGCAACAGCTGAGTGTTCAGCTGCTAGGGGTTGTGAGCATCGGCATTTTTTGCCTGACGGTTAGCTATTTGCTGTTGCGACTTATTAACCACTTTGTACCCCTCAGAGTCACAGCCGAGCAAGAATATTTGGGCATGAATATAACCGAGCATCGTGCTTCCACCGAGCTCATTGACTTGTTAACGGACATGCAGGGGCAGGAACGAGAAGGGCGCTTCGATGAGTCGGTTTCAGAAGAGCCTTTTACCGAAGTGGGCCAAATCGCCAAGCAATACAATCGGGTTATTAATCGCGTTCAGGAAGAAATGTCCAAACGAGATGAGGCTATCCATAGTTTTCGCTCCAGCGAAAAGCGCAAAAGTGCCATTTTGGATGCCTCAATGGATTGTATTATTACCATAGACAGATATGGCAATATCATTGAGTTTAATCCAGCCGCTGAAAGAACTTTCGGGCAAACCAAGAGTCAGGTGGCGGGCTTGAGTTTTGTCAGCTCATTCGTCACCAGCGAAGCACAACAAGGCTTTCTGGACAGTATTGAGCATCAATTTTCTCAACCTGAGGGATTACTATTAAACCGTCGTAATAGAATCGTGTTAAGACGCATCTCTGACGATACATTTCCGGCGGAAATCACCATTACAGGTGCAGCCTTTGGTGGCAGTAATGAGCGCGAGTTTACCCTCCATATTCGCGACATTACCCGACAAAAACGCATGCAAGATAAGCTACAAAATTTGGCCTACTGCGATCCGTTAACTGGGTTGTATAATCGCACCTTCCTGCTGGACTCCTTGCAACGGCAGCTGGAAATCCAGCCTCAGGACTGCACTGATATTGCCCTGTTTTTTCTGGATTTGGACCGATTTAAGCAAGTTAACGATACCCTTGGCCACAAAGCAGGCGATCAGTTGTTGCAAGAAGTCGCCTCCCGGTTGAATCAAGTAACACGAGATAGCGATATCATTGCCCGTTGGGGCGGGGATGAATTTGTGGTGATGATGACCGGCATTGAAGACAAAGGGCATGTTACTCAAATTGCCAATAAGATGCTGCACATCATGCGCCAACCGGTGCTTATTCAAAACCGACAGCTAAAAGTGTTAACCAGCGTCGGAGTGGCGCTACAAGACAGTCATCAAAACAGTGCTGAGTCTCTGATACAACACGCAGATATTGCCATGTACCACGCCAAAGAGGCAGGGCGTGATAACTTTAAAGTGTTTCGACCTGAAATGGCCGAGCAGGCCTCTGAGACATTTTTTTATGCTCAGGCGTTGCGCGGCGCGCTTAATCAAGCACAGCAGTTTTTTATTGTCTGGCAACCAAAGGTTAATGCCAGACAGGAATTTATTGGTTGTGAAGCGTTAGTGAGATGGCAACTACCAGATCACGGGGTTGTCAGTCCTGCTATTTTTATTCCGATTGCTGAACAGCAAGATATGATTATTGAGTTAGAGGAAATTGTCTTCCACAAGATTTTTCAGCAGTTGGCCCATTGGCGTGCTCAAAATAGGGCGGTGCTGCCAGTTGCCATCAATGTTTCCGGAAAACATTTAATATCGGGCAGGTTGCTGCCGCTATTGCAAAGCTTGATGGAAAAGTTTGCTATACCCGGAGAGTGGTTAGAAATCGAGGTGACCGAAGGAGTGTTTCTCACTGATACCGAGCGCTGTATCGCAGTACTCAAAGCCATCAAACAGTTGCAAATTAAAGTGGCTATCGACGATTTCGGTACTGGCTATTCTTCGTTAAGTTATTTAAAGAATTTGCCCTTGGATGTGTTAAAGATAGACCGCTCTTTTGTTGATGGCTGTGGTGAACAAAATGAGTCAGATAAAATTTGTTCCACAATTTTAAAACTAGCGGAGAGCTTGTCTTTAAGCACTATTGCCGAAGGCGTTGAAATAGCGCAACAATTTGAATTTCTAAAAAACAAAGGCTGTACTGGTTTTCAAGGGTATTATTTCTATAAACCCATGTCTGCAGAGCAGTTGGCACAGCTAATGGATTGCCAGAAGAAATCAGCCTGAACCTGGTTAAACCTCCTAAAGTATCTATTGTTCCCCGCCAAAATATACAAATGAACAGCGGTCATAAAGTATGAGCAAGCCGTTTTCTCAATTTTGATAGTCCTTTTCCTGGATTTGAAAGTGTCGCTTTCAAAACCAGTACACACTTTGTTTTAAGTTTTAATCTTGTTTAGCGATTTGGATATCGGTTATGGAAAAAAGGAACACAAAAGGAAGTTTGTTCCGCAAGGAAGCATTGGAAGGTCAGAAGCACCGACTACATGGAGCCGTGTTGGTTTTACCTTCCATTAAATTATCCGTTATCGCGATGGCACTGGGAGTGTGGGTGATTGCGCTGTTAATTTGGTTATTTCAAAGTGAGTATGCACGCAAGGAAACAGTTCAAGGTTGGTTAGAGCCAGAGGATGGTGTGATCCGCATATTTGCTGAGTCTGCTAGTGGCAAAATTAAACGCATACTGGTTGCCGAAGGAGACTATGTAGAAAAAGGGCAAGCCCTGATCGTGGTGAACGGTGATCGCGCTCTACAGGATGGCAGTAGCATGGAAGAACAATTACTGGCTGAGTACGATAAGCAGAAGTCGTCGTTGACTGAGCAAATGACCCGCAATTCCCAGATCTATTTTCACCGTATTCAAGATGCCAAGGCACAAATTGAAATTGTTGAGCTGGAGAGTGCACAACTACAACAACAATTGAGCTTGCTTAAACGGCGTCATGAAATGGTAAAAGAGCGGCTCGCCAGTAGTCAGCAAGTGCGACGTCGCGGTCACATATCAAGATACGATTATACCTTGGTGGTTGCGGAGGAGCTGTCATTGCAGAGTGATATTGCTGGCATTACCCGGCAGTTGTTGAGCCAGCAAAACAGCTTGCAGCGTTTGCACTCAGAGCTACGCATTTACCCTGAGGAAGAGATGAATAGCATTGCCCAATTGCAGAGTCAGTTG
The DNA here is from genome assembly GCF_036322805.1 of Planctobacterium marinum. Lineage (GTDB taxonomy): Bacteria > Pseudomonadota > Gammaproteobacteria > Enterobacterales > Alteromonadaceae > Planctobacterium > Planctobacterium marinum_A. The sequence goes on from NZ_AP027272.1 coordinate 1,040,274, forward strand.
AGCATGGTGGCACAAAAAATTGCGCAGCTGCACGGTCAGCGCGCTCACGTTATTAAGGCGACGCAAAGTGGCTTTATCGCCAATATTCAGATTCACTCAGGTCAGTATACACAGACCAATTTACCGCTACTGAGTATTGTACCCTCTGATTCCAGTTTGCAGGCGCGTTTGCTGGTACCAGTTCGTGCTGCTGGTTTCATACAAGCCGGGCAAAGTATCGATATGCGTTACGACGCCTTTCCTTATCAAAAATTTGGCTTACACAAGGGTATGGTGCTGGATATTTCCAGCGCGGCAATCTTGCCTGGCGAAATAAAACAATTGGCAGTGAACGTTCAGGAGCCGGTATTCATTGTTAAAGCTTCGCTGGATAAAAACTGGGTACAGGCCTTCGGGCAAAAGCTGGCTTTGAAACCAGGTATGACCTTGTCAGCCGACATCCAACTGGCAGAGCGCAGTTTGATGGAATGGTTGCTCGAACCGCTGTATAGCATCAAAGGGAGGTTGTAATGGCTACTCAAACGTTAAATCTGTCTCGGCATACAGATGCCTTATTGAATTTCGGCGCCCGAAATCGTTTACCACTTATATTGCAAACCGAAGCGGCTGAATGTGGTTTAGCTTGTCTTGCTATGGTGGCCGGCTTTCACGGTTTGGATACTGACCTGAATACCTTGCGGCGCAGACATTCTATTTCGGCTCACGGGGCCACGCTCAAGCAGATTATGGCGGTTGCCGCATCCATGGCTCTCACCAGTCGGGCACTGAAATTGGATTTATGCGATCTGGCTCAGTTACAAACACCCTGCATTTTACATTGGGAAATGAAGCATTTTGTGGTGCTGAAGCAAGTTCAAGGGAATAAGGTAAGTATTCACGATCCCGCTGTGGGAGAAAGGCTTTTAAAACTGGAAGAGGTGAGTGCCTGTTTTACCGGAATTGCCCTTGAGTTGGCACCCTCGTCGCAATTTAAACCTGGCGTAGAAAAGTCCCGCCTGCATTTCACCCAGTTATGGACTTCCATCTCAGGGCTGAAACGCAGTCTGGCGCTGATTGTGCTGCTCAGTTTATTGCTGCAGATATTTGCTATCGCCAGTCCCTATTACATGCAAACCGTGGTGGATGATGTCTTGTTGCGCAGCGACGCCAACTTACTCCATGTCTTAGCACTAGGGTTTGCCTTGCTCTTGCTACTGGAAGCCGCCACTTCACTGCTGCGCCAGGTGGCGGTGATGTGCCTGTCGAATCGACTCAATATGCAAATGAGTGCCAATGTTTTTCAACATCTTATTCGCTTGCCAATGGAGTATTTCATAAAACGCCATATGGGGGATGTGATTTCTCGCTTTGGTTCGCTGCGCCACATTCGCGAATTACTGACCAATGGTGTTGTGGCGGTGTTTATCGATGGGGTGATGGCGGTGATCACCTTGGTGGTGATGTTTATCTACGACGTACACCTGACCTTTATCGTGCTGGCGGTGGTGTTTTTATATGGCTTATTGAGAGTTCTGTTGTATCGACCCGTCCGTCGTCTTTCCGAAGAACATATCGTGGCTTCCGCTAAAGAGAATTCTCATTTTATGGAGTCGGTACGGGCCATTCAAACGGTGAAGCTATTTGATAAAGAAACCGAGAGACAAAACCAATGGCATAACAATCTTGCCGAAGCCATCAATAAAGGTATCGCCATTAACAAGTGGCAAATTGGGTTTGATGTGGCCAACAAAATTCTATTTGGCCTTGAGAACATCCTGATCATCTATTTTGCAGCCACCGCGGTGATGGGTAATTTAATGTCTGTAGGCATGCTATACGCATTCATCAGTTACAAAAGTCGTTTTGTGGCTGCTATGGATAATCTCATTAGTAAGGCCATCGAGTTCAAAATGCTGGATTTACATTTTGAACGTTTAGCTGATGTTGTGTTTACCGATATTGATCCGGTTGTTGAGCAGCAAATTCAGGGTCTTATCGGTCACTCGGTTGAGCACAAGCAGGAGATGAAAGGCAATATATCGGTAAAGCACTTGAGCTATCGCTACAGTGATTTAGACGCCCCGATACTCAAAGATATTAATTTTGAGGTAAAGCAAGGTGAGACCATCGCAATTGTGGGGGCCAGTGGCAGCGGTAAAAGTACGTTATTGCGCTGCTTAATGGGGCTCAGTATACCTGGTTCTGGTTCAGTGCTGGTGGATGGCAGGCCGATACAGCAATGGCCGGATTATCGCCAGCAGATCTCTGGAGTACTGCAGGATGATCAGCTGCTCAGTGGCAGTATCGCCGACAATATCGCTTGTTTTGAGCATGATATCGATGACGAGAAAGTTGTACTTTGCGCTCAGCTTGCCTGTATCCACGACGAAATCATGCAAACCGCTATGCAATACAACACCCTTACAGGAGACATGGGGGCAAGCTTGAGCGGCGGTCAAAAACAACGCATTTTATTGGCCCGTGCCTTTTATCGCCACCCCAAAATACTGTTCATGGATGAGGCTACCAGCCATCTGGATATTAATAATGAAGCGATGATCAACGCCCATATCAAGCAATTGAACATGACGCGTATCATCATTGCTCACCGACCTGAAACCATAAAAACAGCGGATCGCATATACCTCTTAAATGAGGGGTATTTGCAAGAGCTGTGCAGCGAAAATGAACTCACCCAACCCAATCAGCCATGCTGAAGGAGAGAGACCATGTCTACTGTAAATGATAACTCTACAGAAAAGTGTGTATCAGCCTTGTCGAAACGCGAACACCAGGTAATGGAATACGTGGTAATGGGGCTATCCAATAAACTCATCGCGCGAGAGCTGTTTTTGACTGAACGCACCATTAAATTTCACTGTAGTAATATTTATCGTAAACTTTGCATTAAAAACCGGGCGTCTTTAGCACTTTTTGCGAAACAAAGTGGATTAATAACAGGCGCTGAAAGGGCGGCGTGACTATTCAGGAGCAGTATCCGGCAAAGGCGCTTGCGCCGTTGCCGGGGGCTAGTTGAATCGAAATTAGATTTGATACTGTAGTTGGCGTACAAGGTAGTCGATTACTGCCTGGCGGTCGGCCTGCATGGCGACTTTTACCAGCTTACCTTCGTCGTCTCGGTAAGTGTTGCCTTCTGATGGCTCACTGGTGCGCACTGACAGGCGAATGTCGTGCCAGTCAATGACATCATCGTTTAAGCCCAGACAGCAGGTGGCCATGACATCCCACAAATAGTAGGTGAACTCGTAAGTGGGAATCGATGCTACGGTACAGGCCCAAAACTGTCCTGCAAGCTCTACTAGCGGGTAAGAACGATAGGCCGACAAGTCTTTTAAGAAAGCCATGCTGATGGGTAAACAATTGGTGGCATCCAATGGCATAAACCATAGTGGTGCGCCAGATTTCAACAGACTATCTGCGGCTGGTGCGTCCCAGTAGACATTCCATTCAGCGCTACCGTCGTGATTGTAGTTAGCAACATTGCCTTTGGTATCTATTGCGCCGCCCATCCAAATTACCTTGTGCAACTTGTTGAGGCAATCGGGGGATAGCTCCAGAGCTTTAGCCAGATTACTGCAGGGGCCGGTCATTAATACTGTCATCGGTTCATCACTGGCTAACAAAGCGCTTTGCATGTATTCGTGAGCAGGTTGTTTACACACCATGGACCAGTCATCTTCGCAGGACAACATGGTGGGCAAAGCATTGACCATTTTAGGTTGCGCTCGCCAGTCATAGTGAAAAGGGTTAACACCATGCAAGTTACCTTGCGCTACAACAACGTCTTTCCTGCCAAATAAATCTAATATTTTTAAGGTACTCTTGGTGGCATCCGTTAAAAAACAATCGGCAGGTGTAACGCACACAGCCTTGAGATCAATATGCTCCATGGTGAGTAGCAGCATCAATGATAGTAAGTCATCTACACCGCCGTCATGGTCAAAAATGACGGGTGTTTTTTTCATAGGGAGGTCCCTCCTTTTCCTTCAATACAATCAAACAAAAAAGGGGCCGAAGCCCCTTCAGATTTATTAGTTTACCAAGCTATTTCACCTTGAATTTGCCTACTAATCCGTTCAGTTCACTAGACAAATGCATCAGCTCTTTAGCATTGGATGCCAGGGTATCACTTGAATTTGCAATACCGGTTACCGAGTTACCTATCTCAGAAATGTTGTTATCGATCTGTGTGGAGCTTTGGTTTTGAATCTCGGCGGAGCGAGCAATCTCATCCAGGCGCGTTCTGATTTGAGCCACCGCGGTACTGATGTCCTCAAAAGATTGATTCGCATGAGTGGATTGTGAAGTTGCTTGCTCGGATTGCTCCAGACTCGAGCTCATTTTACCGGAAACAAAACGCGTTTTATCCACCAGATTATTGAGCATCGTGTCAATTTCTTCGGTGGCGTCATGAGAACGCTTCGCCAAGGTGCGAACTTCATCGGCTACAACGGCAAAGCCTCGGCCTTGCTCTCCAGCTCGAGCAGCCTCAATGGCGGCGTTTAGTGCCAACAGGTTGGTTTGTTCTGCAATGCCGCGAATAACACTCAGAATCTGAGTAATGTTGCTACTCTCATTCTCCAGTTCCTTCATGGCAGATGCCGATTCGCTGATGGTACTACTCAAACGAGTGACATCATTCACCATGGCACCAATTATCTGAGTTCCCTCTTTGGCAGAGGTTTCAGCATTGGACACCATTTCCAAGGTATTGGAACAGTTGGTGGCCACTTCTTTGGAGGTTTCAGCCATTGCGGAGGTGCCATTGGCGGAATCTTCAATGGCCTTTTCCTGTTCATGGCTGGCATCTTTAATACTGTCTACGATGTGGCCGATTTGCTGTGATTTGTCTGCCAGTAGTTGCGAGTCATCTTTGATGTCTTGCACCAATGAGCGTATGGAATCTAAAAACTGGTTAAACCAACGAGCCAAATCCCCGGTTTCATCTTTAGCATCTACAGCCAGGCGTTGGGTCAAATCTCCTTCACCGCTGGCAATATCTTTTAATCCTTTTGATACCACCAGTATTGGTGCCACCAAGCGCTTAGCTTGATAAATCCCGAGGAACACGAAAACACCTACCATAGTGCCGGCAAGTAACATTATCAACAAGCTCATGGCATAAGTTGGGGCTAAAATTTCGCTGCTATCAATAATACCAATGAAATGCCACTTGAGGGTAGGTGAGTAGTAAGTGGTTACTTGCACATCAGAGTCAAGGTGTTCTGTTTCAAAGTTGGAGGAGGCGCTACTTCTTAAGCGTTTTGCCAGCTCGTTATAAAATGGCGAATCGATGTCGCCTACCTTTTTGAAGTTATTACGCGGCGTTTTTGAATCTGCTAATACTACGCCGTTATCGTCTACCAATACCAGATAACCGGACTCACCTAACTTGATGGACTTAACAATGTCCGTCAGGGTAGTCAGTGATACATCCATGGATTGCACGCCTATTGCACGTCCGGAGTTATCGCTTATGGAATACATAACCGATACCATAGGGCCGCCTGTTACCCCTTGATAGGCATCAGTAATCCCGGCTTGATTAGGGTTGCTCATTCCTTGTTGATACCAAGGCCGTTTGCGTGGGTCGTAACCGCCAATGGATTCGGCAGGATATTGAATAAAGCCGCCTTGTGGGGTACCCAAGTAAACGTACAGAAGTTCTTCGTGGGTAGTACCAAATTGACGATACAAATCAAAAATCTCAGCTTCAACAGGATGGGCGTTGAGTGGGTCCATCATGCGTTCATCACCGAAATAGGTGCTGGTTTCCAGCGGTACGGATTTTACCAGCGGGTGTGCTGCCAGAAACTTGGCGTTGGATTTAACCTGCTCAAAAAAGAGCTTGAAGCTGTTATCTATCTGGCGAATTTCATTTTGAGTCGCCGTAATAAAGTTGTCTTTTGACTGACTGGTAGTCTTGGAAATGCTAACGATGGCGATGATGAGAGTCGGTAAAATTACCGAAACAGCAATGGCCACAATTAACTTCTGTTGCATTTTCATAGGCGTTCATTCTGTGTTTATTGTTATAACTATTTATGAAACATCCATGTAACGCGATGAGCATGTAGGGTATTGCTCAAAGTCACGAATCTTTCACTTAAATGTACCTTATCATCGGCATAATAGGTAGAACGATGACCAATAAATCGCAAATTTATTAATAAATTACACATAAATTTGCGTTATGACCCTGTCGCTATTGCATGAAATGAGCACGGATAAATGACTTTTTCAGCACTTATGGTTAAGCTAAAGACTGTTTTATTAAAGGCAAGAAACAATGACCCAGGTAGTGATTAGTGGTTCAGGCTTGTGGACCCCAGAATTCAGCATCAGCAACGAAGAGCTGGTGGATAGCTATAATCAATTCGCAGATAAATTTAACGCTGAGCACAGCGCCCAAATCGAAAGCGGAGAAATCGCCGCTAAACCTCATTCCAGCGCGGAATTCATTTATAAAGCGTCGGGCATTAAGAGCCGTTATGTTTACACCAAAGACGGTATTTTGGATGTGGATCGTATGCGTCCGACAATTCCGGAGCGCGCAGAGGATGAGCTTTCCAACCAAGCCGAGATTGGTGTAAAAGCCGCCAAACAGGCATTGGAAGCCGCAGGCAGAAAGGGCAGTGAAGTTGATGCTGTCATTGTATCTTGTGCCTACACACAAAGAGCTTACCCCGCCGTTGCTATTGAGATTCAGGAAGCATTAGGTGTTGAAGGTTTTGGTTTTGATATGCTGGTAGCTTGCTCGGCAGGGACCTTTGCCTTGCATCGCGCTTGGGAGATGGTGAAATCTGGCACTGCGCGTTCAGTGTTAGTGATCAACCCAGAATTGGTGACGCCACAGTTAAATTTCTGTGATCGCGATAGCCACTTTATTTTTGGAGATGTCGCCACGGCGATGCTGGTGGAAGCGGCAGATTACAGTGTTTCCGACAATCAATATGAAATTCTCAGTACCTCGGCCAAAACCAAATACTCTTCTAACATCCGTTCCAACTTCGGTTACATGAGTCGGGCCAACGATGTTGATGCCTTTGGCACTGATAAACTGTTTCATCAAGAAGGCCGTAAGGTCTTTAAAGAAGTTTGCCCAATGGCAGCAGAGCACATCCTGGCACACATGGGGCAACACAATCTCACCGCCAATGACGTTAAGCGCTGGTGGTTGCACCAAGCCAATATCAATATGAATATGTTGATTGCCAAGAAGATTTTAGGTCGTGATGCTAACCCTACTGAAGCGCCTGTGGTGTTGGATCGCTATGCCAATACGGCTTCTGCTGGTTCATTGATTGCGTTTAATTTGCACCAAGAGGATATGCAGCCCGGGGATTATGGCGTGTTGTGTTCTTTCGGGGCAGGTTATTCTATTGGCAGCCTGGTGGTACAAAAGCGCTAATTACGCCTCATTAAAAAGCAAAGCCCGCGAGTCGCGGGCTTTCTTGTGTTAGGTGCCGGGTCGTTTATACAGTTTCGAATAAATCTTCTACTTTTTGCCGGATTTCTTCGATTTGATCCACTGCGGAAGGTGCAATAAAGATAGTATCGTCACCTGCGATGGTGCCCAATACGCCATCAGAGCGTCCCAGTGAGTCCAGTAAGCGAGCGATCAGTTGTGCTGCACCGGGTGTAGTGCGAATAATGATCATCACGCCGTTGTGCTCTACATCCAATACCAGCTGTTTCAGTGGGCTTTTGGCAGTGGGCATGCCTAATTCAGGTGGTAAGCAGTAAACCATGTCACCTTTGGCATTTCTGGCCCGCACCGCGCCAAACTTGCTCAGCATACGAGATACTTTTGATTGGCTGATATTGGCAAAACCCATGCTTTTAAGCACCTCTACGATTTCGCCTTGAGAGCCATAAGACTCAGCTTTTAATACTTCTTTAAACGCCTTGATTTCTTCTTCTTGTTTGCTGGTCATCTGTGATTCTGCTCGCCATTCAATGTGAAGCGCTATTTTGCCGACATGTAACAAAAAAGTAAACGTTACAGCTGATGATGATAATGTGTATTGATTTTGCAGAAAATGACCATACACTAACCGACTGACAGATTAACTGATCGGTCCTCTTTACGACTAAATTTGATTTAGCTCACAAAGAAGACAGCTTCGCAGCCTGACAAAGCAACATAGTATGACTATTCTTGAGGCAGGCTAAAAACGCGATATTTTTGCACTTCATAGGAGAATAAAATGAAAGTAGCAGTTTTAGGTGCTGCCGGTGGTATTGGACAGGCATTATCCCTTCTTTTGAAAACTCAATTACCCGCGGGTTCTGAATTGTCACTGTACGACGTTGCCCCAGTGGTACCGGGTGTTGCTGTTGATTTGAGCCACATTCCTACTGATGTGAAAGTACAGGGTTTCGGTAAAGACGACCTGACTGACGCGCTGAAAGGCTGCGATGTGGTACTTATCCCTGCTGGCGTACCAAGAAAGCCGGGTATGGACCGCTCTGATTTGTTCAACATCAATGCGGGTATCGTACGCAACCTGGTAGATGCGATCGCTGATACTTGTCCTGAAGCGTGTATCGGTATTATCACTAACCCTGTTAACACTACTGTAGCGATTGCTGCAGAAGCGCTTAAAAAGAAAGGCGTTTACAACAAAAACAAACTATTCGGTGTAACAACTCTGGACGTTATCCGCGCCGAAACCTTTGTTGCCGAATTGAAAGGTTTGAGCCCAGAAGCAGTGCACGTTCCGGTAATTGGTGGTCACTCTGGTACCACTATTTTACCATTGCTGTCTCAAGTTGATGGTGTGCAGTTCACTGATGAAGAAGTGGCATCGCTGACTACTCGTATCCAAAATGCCGGTACTGAAGTGGTTGAAGCAAAAGCGGGCGGCGGCTCTGCAACACTTTCAATGGGCCAGGCGGCGGCGCGTTTCTGCTTGTCATTGGTAGATGCTATGAACGGCCAAAACGTTGTGGAATACACTTATGTTGAAACCAACAGTGATGACGCTGAGTTCTTTGCTCACCCGGTACGCTTAGGTCCGGCGGGCGTTGAAGAAATTCTGCCTTACGGCGAATTAAGCGCATTCGAACAAAAAGCCAAAGATGACATGTTGGAAGGCCTGCGTGGTGATATTAAATTAGGTCAAGACTTCGTTAACGGCTAAGCCTTGCTTTAGTCATTAATTTAGAGTAAAAAACCAGCCGGTTGGCTGGTTTTTTTGTGCCATTTTTACAGGGATTAGTATGAGAAGGTTATTAATTAGTCTTATCGGACTGTCGTTGCTGGGTTCTTCTCAGGTGTTAAGCGCGTCAACACAAGACGAAGAGCACAAGATGCAATTGGTGGAGCGCTTGTTTGAAGTTTATTTTGCAGACTCAATCAAAGACTCCATGCGTAATAGCGTTACACAGAGCGTCGAGCGGGAAAAAGAGCGACTAAAACTGGATTTCCCACTTGAACAATACAATGGCATCTTGCAGGATTACTTGCAGCAATATGAAGCGTTACAGATTGAACGGCAGGAAAGCTACGCTTCATTGTCTGGTCTAAAGCAGCATTATGCAGACTATTACACTGCATCAGAACTTGAGCAGCTCATTGCTTTTTATGAAAGTGATCTTGGTAAAAAGCGTGTTAATTTTCAACCTTCAAGCACTAATAAAAAGAATTTCAAAACGCAGCAAGAAGAGTATTGGGACGCTTTAACTGCATTAAAAGAAGAGCTTTCTTTTAATCTGCGCAAAGCAGGGGGAAGCTGGGAGAAGTATCTACACACCACTCCACCTATGAGAGCTATCGAACGCTCAGAGGCTTTACATCATTTGGGTAAGGGGGTTGAAGGTGTTTTTGAATTTAAAATAAAAGCGGCGGCGGTTGCCAACGGTTGGCTTTACCTCAATTCAGAAAAAGATTATCGAGACCGTCGTTGTTTAACCGTGAAAATACCAGAAATCTTCATTGATGAGTTACGAGCTAGCTATGGTTACGACCTGGAAAAGGAATTACCAGGACTGTCTTTAATGGCGAAAGGAGAGGCCAAAAGGCATACCATTCGCGCAATGGGGCCAGGTAATAAACCCTCGTTTCCTTACTATCAAACCCATGTGACATTAGATAGCCTCGAAGACTTGCTGTTAAGTCCTAAAAGAGACTAATCGTCTATGGTTTGAATTTTCCCTTTGCTCAGCTCGATAAGTCTATCTGTACTGAGCTGCGCCAGTTGAGTAGGGACTTCAAGCTTGCAACAGACAACATCGCTATAGACTCTGTCGCTAATGATTCCGCCTTGCTCTTTTGTTACGTATTCCAACAGGTTTACCTGATCGAAAGGTACCCGCAGCTGTATGCAGGTGAGCGGCACTTTTTGCACTGTTTGCAACTCTAAAAGCGCCTGTTTTACACCACCGCCATAAGCTTTGACCAGACCCCCTGTGCCCAATTTAATGCCGCCAGAATAGCGCGTGGTAATCGCGGTGATCTCGCCGACGCCGCTACCCGCTAATTGGTTGAGCATGGGCTTTCCCGCAGTTCCTGAAGGCTCGCCATCGTCGCTAAAGCCGTATTGCATGGAATTTGATGGAGCACCTGCCACAAAGGCCCAGCAATTGTGTCTCGCATCACTAAATTCAGTTTTGATTTGAGCGACGAAAGCTTTCGCTGTATCTATTGAAGGGGTGTGCATAAGTCGTGTAATGAAGCGGCTTTTTTTGATCTCTTCTTCAAAAATAACAGGGCCTGCAGGGATAGCATATTGCTGATCGCTCATGGATTAATCTAATCGCTTGGTAATTTGCTGGTTTCCGGCAATCTTAGCATTTTTGCGATTGACAAACACGCCATTAAGCTTTATCTTTCGCGTCCGTTTTCGGGAGATCTAATTCTGAAAACACAACTTTTCAAAACTTCATTTTTGATTAGTAAGCCCAGGTGGTGAAATTGGTAGACACGCTAGCTTCAGGTGCTAGTGGCCGCAAGGCCGTGGCGGTTCAAGTCCGCCCCTGGGCACCATTCTTCTTATGGTAATTCATCCGTAGTTTTTCAAAGACAAAATCTCAAAATAAATTTTAAGCCTTCGTAAGGCAGACCTGTAATGAATCACCAACGAAGAGGGGTTAACAGGCACCTTTCACGACTACGTCGTTCAGGTATTCTACACATCCTTGTGTCTCACCGCTTCGCGGCCATGCTACGCATGTTGAGCAATGCTCCCGGCATTGCTGCTCCGCCCAAGGCACCATTCTTCTTATGGTAATTCATCCGTAGTTTTTCAAAGACAAAATCTCAAAATAAATTTTAAGCCTTCGTAAGGCAGACCTGTAATGAATCACCAACGAAGAGGGGTTAACAGGCACCTTTCACGACTTCGTTGTTCAGGTATTCGACACATCCCTGTTTCTCACCGCTTCGTGGCCATGCTACGCATGTTGAGCAATGCTCCCGGCATTGCTGCTCCGCCCCTGTCACCATCCCTTTTTAATACACTCCAGCGTATTCCGTTTTAAAAATTAGTGTTGATTCATTGCTGACCGTAGAATCCTCTCGCCAGACAATGTAATTTTCAATCCGGCACTTTAATGTTCAGATTGCCTTGCAAAGCCGTATCCGGATCGGCGCCGTAGCGGTGTCCTTTGTCAAGCGCATCGATGGCGGCTATATCCTCATCAGTCAGGGTGAAATTACCAGGATTCAAATTGCTTTGAATGTTTTTCAAGGTTTCTGATTTAGGGATAATGATGCGTTCTTTTTGCAGATCCCATTTTAAGATCACCTGCGCTGTCGACACCTGATATTTATCGGCAATCTGCTTAATGACCCGGTCTGATACCGGTTTTTCTTCAATCGCTACGCCACTCCAACTACCTGAACCCAAAGGCGACCAGCACGAAACCGCGATATCTTGTGCCTCGCAATAGCGCACCAGTTCCTGTTGTTGCAAATAGGGGTGTATTTCCAATTGGTTGTATACCGGTTTTATTTCGGCAAAATCCAAAATCTGTTGGATATCGGATTTCCTGAAATTGGATAAACCCAAAGATCGAATCTTTCCCTGAGCATGCAGTGTTTCCATTGCCTGCCAGGTTTTTTGGGTTTTTTCAGGGTTGGGCCAGTGAACCAGGTATAAATCCACGTAGTCCAGTTGCAAACGCTGCAAAGAACGTTGCAAAGCCTGTTGCGTGCTGTGTTCTCCTTGTTCGGTGTCCCATACCTTAGTGGTAATAAAAAATTCTTCTCTAGGAATACCGGATTCTGCGATAGCCTGACCCACACTGCGCTCATTACCGTAAACCGAGGCGGTGTCCAGGTGGCGATAACCGGCTTCAATGGCACTTAATACAACATCCTCTACATGTTGATCGTCTTGCTGCCACTGGCCAATAGCAGCGGTACCAAAACCAATTTGAGGAATAGTCAGGCCGTTGTTAAGTTGAATATTTTTCATATAAAGTCCCTCCTTTATTACGCGATTTTTGTCATTTCTTGTAACTCGAAGCCGATAATGGCGCCTGATATCTTTTCATTGAAGGTGCGTATCGCTTCGCCTTCCATGTGTTGCTTCCATAGCGCTTTGTTTTGCCAGGTCTCTACAAAAACAAAACGATTTGACTGTTGTTTGTCCTGGTGCAATTCGTAAAACAGGCAACCTTCTTCCTGACGCGATTGCATTACCAATTCCAGCATGGCGGCTTTTACTTTTTCCAGCTGGGTAGGGTCGACTGTAGGTCGGGCAATGATGGTTAACATCAATTGGACTCCTGTTGATTAATGGCCTGCCAGTACTGCTCTAGTAAAGACTGTGTTAACAAGGCTCTTTTAATGCTGGCTTTTGCGCTGGCACTGCTTGGGATTTGCGCGATTTGGGCAAAACTCTCCACTAAATTTACTGCCTGTGGCCGGGAAGAGGGCGTCGCTTGATACTGCCACTGCTCCGGTGTTTGCATGCCACTACGTTTTGTATAGCCAACCTGGTAAGAAGGATCATCAAAAGCAAAACCAGAATTCCAGTCCAATACGAAGTCATCAATGCTTACCATGCCACTTTCACCCAGTATATCCAGGTCCATCACGCACACACCGGCGTTATAACCAAAGTCAAAGGTGCTGCTTTTGCCATCAACAAAAGCGATGTGACCGCCTCCACGAATGATCGCGCCAGTTTCTGGATCGGTGACCACACTACCACTCACTGCTTTTACATCTACCTTGGGTTGCAGGTATTCCACGATAGCGCGCATGGAATACCAGGTCATGTCGCCAACAGCGCCAGTGGGTTCTTTTTCAGGATCGAAGCGAATATTGGCTCTATCCATGAACGGGAAAAAGAAGCTGCTTCTGAGCGCTTGCGGTGTGCCGATTTCTTGCATTAATCCACCATTGGCCAACTGTTGGGTGCGAGGGTGGTGAGTAAAGTGCGTAGCATCCATAAAGGCAACACATGCCTGTTGAGCAGCACCAATAATGCGCTCTAGCGAAGAAAAGCTAGCGAAAGGTTTGTCCACCAACAGGTGTTTTTTCGCTTGAGCCGCCGCAATTGCGATAGGCTCTTTTACCGAAGTTGGTGTGGCGATATACACGGCATCAACCGTATCTGATGCCAGCATTTCTTCAGTATTAGCAAACACCTGTGTTATGCCTTGTTCACTGGCAAAGGTTTGCGCTGATGTTTTACTTCGGCTTGTAACACCGGCGATAATTGCTCCTTGGCTTTGTTTTATTGCATTGGCAATGACACCAGCAATCATACCTGCGCCAATAATTCCAATTCGTAGTGGTTTCATAGTTCACCTCGTATATTAAGTTCTGATGGGATTATGGGGCAGCAGGTGATATTCTTGAAATGAATTGTTTAAATTTAAATGATTAAAAAAATGAATATCTATAGTAAAGATCTTAATTCATTACTGGTGTTTAACGTTTTGTATGAAGAACGCAACTTAACCAAAGCCGCTGAGCGATTGGCTTTAAGTCAGCCCGCTTTGAGCCATAGATTGACAAAGTTGCGCAATGAGTTTAATGATCCCTTGTTTGTGCGGGCCGCGCGCGGCTTGACCGTTACTCCGGCGGCAGAGCGATACGCACAGGAGATATCTCGCCTGGTGGCTGATCTTGAGGGGCTCTATCAAACCTTAGAGCCGGAGGATTTTTTAAAAAAGCCCCACAAAGTGAGTCTTTTTGCCACCGATCTGGTGGAGCATATCCTGGTTGCCGACTTACTCACCAGGACTCGTCATGAAGCGCCGGCATTGCAGCTGGCAATGCGAGATACGCGGGGAAAGTTGCCGAAACAGGAGTTGCAAAACGGGGAGTGTGATATTGCTATCGCTGGTTTTTTTAATGATGTACCCGGTGGTTTTTATCAGCAGTTTTTGTGCTCTCATCCATTTGTGGTGTTAGCCCACAAGGATAATCCTCACATTAACGATGAGTTACAACTCAATGAATATCTGGCCTGTAGCCATGTTATTGTGACGCTCAGCGGTGCGCTCAACGGGCAAATAGATAAGACCTTGAAGGGGATAGGTCGAGAGAGAAAAGTGATAGCCGGTTATTCCAGCTTTTTGGCGCCGCTGGAATTATTAGCCAAACAAAAAGATATTTTGTTTACTTGCGTTAAACCGGTGGCTGACATTGCTATCAGGCGAGACAACAACTTTATCTGGCACACTTGCCCTGTACCCCTTGCCTCAGTGGATTATGTGCAAATATGGCATGAGCGCACCCACAACGACCCTATGCGTAAATGGTTGAGGCAACAAATTAAAAGCATTATGAGTGAGCAGGGTACAGTATAGAGAGTTGTTGCTTCCCGGTGTGTATCCATCCCTTGAGATGTCCACTTCGATAACTCGTCTTTTAAATTGCCGACTCAACTGTGTTTTCCTCTTTGAGGGTTTCATTTAAAGACGAAAAATACGCTATAAAATCTGCCGCTGCGATTTGAATGGTGTGATTACCTGTTTTTTGCGATTGCTGCTGAATTTCACGTGTGCGGCTGAGGATGGCTTTTTGCCAATCCCGGTTGTTACGATAACCATCCTGCGTGGCTTCGGTAATGTTCATAAGGGCGTTTAACGCACCATCAAGACCGGTGCCATTTCCCCATTTATCACCAATACGGCCTTGATTGTGTTGTCTTGCCGCTGACAGTTTTTTGTTCAGGTGCGCTACCTTGGGATGCCAGGCTAATAACCTGATGTGATAATCCCAGTCCTGGAACATAGTTATGGCGGACCACAATCCTGTTTTAACGCAGGCTGAGCGCCTGAATAAACCCGAGTCGGTGCGCCACTGACTTTTGTTGATAAAGGCAATGAGCAATTCTTCACCGTTGGCGTAACCTCTGTGACCGCCCACATATACTGGCGCATGCCAGTCTGGCTGTTGGGTAAATTGAATGGTGGCAGACCAGACAAAATCCAGATTTTCGCTGTTTAGCAGGGCCACTTGTTCCGTTAATTTGTCTGGATGAATCACGTCATCAGAATCCAGAAACTGGATAAATTCTCCAGTACAACTTCGCAAGCCCTCGTTGCGACAAAGACTAGCATTTTGATATTGTTGAAATTGGTAGTGAATCGTTAATTCTGACGTCGCCTCTTGTTGTCTGAACTGCTCGATAAGCTGCCTTGTATGATCTTGTGAATCATCATCGATGACTATAATTTCTATCGGGCGATAAGACTGCTTGGCGATAGATTCCAGAGTCGCTTTGAGCAATTCAGCGCGATTATGGGTTGGAATGATGACTGAAACCAGGCCGCGCACGAAGTTAACATTTATCCCGCTTTTTGATTGAGGCATCGCTCATATTCCCTTATGCGTTGTTTGAGGTTTTTCTCAAAAACCTGAGCTAGTATGGCGATGACTTTTTTGCGATCGCCGGGACTCCAACAGGCCCGGTTTTCCAGCCCATAGCCGGCGGCGGTTTTGTTGGCGTCTATAATGTAAAGCTGTCCATCATGCTTGCAGCGCATCACGTCCAGCTCTCCCATATCCATGCCTATTTCCCGGCTAAAGCACAACATGTTTTGGATTTCTTGGGGGCTGAGTACCTCCGTGGCTGGCATAGGCGTTAACTTGTGGCGCTTGCACTGACGAATGTCGCTGGTGGGATAATCTCGCTGAGACACATAAACCAAGGGGATCTCTCCCAATATTACCGGGATCCGATATTCAATTTGCAAACCGTTTTCTCTGGTTTCGATAATGCGTTGATAAACCCAATCTTGCTGAATTTTTTCCACCGGGCAATCCACTACAAATCCATGTCTGACAGCATTGCCATCTGGTTTAAAAATGCATTTTCCTCGGTATGTTGTGGGATCAACAAAGGTGGTTTGACCGAATAAGCGATAAATGGTGTTTTCTACATGCTGCTTGCTGATATCCGTGCAACCTATGTTGATGACTGGTTTACTGAGTGCAATCTCCTGTAATACTTCCGGTACTTCTAAAAAGGTTTTGTCCTCCCATAACACGGCGGCATCAAAAGGGTTATCTGGAGTTAAGGTGACTGAATAGTCCAGGTAATGAAGGATGACAGCCAGGCCATAGGGCTCTTTATCTGGATAGGTTGGTGCGCAGAATAGTTGCATGACGTTCTCATTGTTATTAATTGTTTAGCTCTAAATAGCCGATTTACTCGCTTAGCTCAGCAAACTCAGCTCAAATAAGTGAGTTCAAATACATTGCTACCAACACCGGCATATAGGGTGTCGGAATCTTTATCAAAAGCGATATTGCTGATATTGGCCAGAGATGCGGGTAGCGGCTGTTCTGATAAAGGACTGATAGTGATGTCCTCAGAATAGTAAAAGGCCGGTTTATTGCCGCTTTTAGCGAATGTCAGAACGGCGGTTCTTCTGCAACAACTGGCAGCAATATTCGTTACCTGTGTGTTACAAGGAATAGCTTCGACTGGCGTTATCAGGTCGTTTTCCAGACATAGATTAAATAAGCCCCGGTCTGTTCCCAGCCAGAAGTTTTGCTCGTCTATGGCATAAATGCAGGAAATACTGGTGGTGTCGATAACGGCTGCTTGCTCACCTTTGAGATGCAATTCTTTGCAGTGTTCATTCACCAGCCAAAGGCGGGTCAGTACACGGCTTTGCGCCAATGTTTCATCGCGAAATTGCGCTTTGTTTATCTTGTTGAAGGCCACCAAGGTTTGATTATGCGCGTTGGTAGCCAGAGCACTGACAGGGCCACAAGGGATCTCTGGATAACTATAGGTTTTTTCAGTGCGTTGATATTGGCGGTTTGCCAGAGCTAGTCCACTACTTGTTCCCACCCACAACTGTTTGCCACTGCAATTAGATTTTGAGTTAGCTAAAGCGACTACATGCCTTGATGGCAGCGCCTCAATTCGGTTTTGAGCGGTGGGTTTGATTATCGGTTGGTTGCAATTCAGATATTCAAAATATAAGCCTTCTTCATCAGAGGCTACCCATACCAAAGGCTTCTGCTCCTGCTTTGCTAATGAGAGGTAAGGGCGATGGGCGGCAGCAAAGGTAATTGCAATATCATTATGAGTGTCTGTTGCAGCCACAGCTTCCGGGCGACCGCTGATAATCCAGGGATGCTGCACCGCAAACTCGGTTGCGAAGTTTTGCGCACCCGCAGTAAAGTTCTGCATGAAACCCGCAGCATTGCTGCTAAGTGTTAACCAGAATGCCCCACCGCCTTGTGATGCAACCCACAAGTCACCGCGTTCATCCAGAGCCAAGGAGGTGAGTGGATCTGCACCGAAGGTATCCAAGGAGAGCAGCTTTGATGTTACACAGTCAAAGCGATACAACAAGCCATTATTGTCAGCAATCCAGACATAGTTGTCAGCGCATGTCAGGGCGCTAATTTGTGTGGTTAAGCTATCGAATAATTCAAATTTGGAGTCACCTGATTGAAGTCGACAAAGCCCCTTATCGGTTCCAAGCCAAATGGTTTGTTTGTCATCAATGGCAATGGCGGTTACTTTTTTTGATGGCAAACCTTGCTCTTCAGTGTATTGAATCCAGCTGTTTTGTTCTGTTTGTTGAAAAACGCCATTTTGGGTGCCAACCCATAGTTTATATCTGTCATCCAGGTAAATGGTGGTGATTGATTGCTTGGCAAATTGCTCGCTATAGATTGCTGCTATCTTGTTATCTTTTCCAGATAAGCTGCAGAGTCCCAAGTCTGTACCTATATACAGAGACTGCTGCTCTTCGTCGGCCAGTAGCGTCGTAACATTGTTACTTGTCAGGCCATCATTTTCGGTATAAAAGTGCCATGTTTGGGTGTCTAACTGATAATGGATTAGCCCACCATAAGCTCCGGTCCAAACTTCGTTGTTCTTTAATTGCGCCAAGCATTGCACGTTGTTGTTTGGCAAGTTATCGGCACTGCTGAGGGTTAACCATTGGCCATTGTCAAGATTGTAACGACTGATTGCTCCCCACGTGCCAATCCAGACGTGTTTAGCGTCACTTTTTATCACAGACATGGTGTAGGTATCGGCGAATTCCGATGGTGTGGTATAAGTTTGCCATGTTGAATTTTGGGGATTATACAGGCTTACTCCACCGCCCCAGGTGGCCACCCAAAGGTTGTTGTTAAGATCCTGAAAAAGCCCCCAAACCATGTTATCACTCAAGCCATCTTTTTGGGTTAAGGTGAGAAAAGGCTGGCTGTCGGGGCTGGCAATGTTTTCGCCAAGATAGTGGCTGATACCCATTCTGGTGCCAACCCATAATCCGCCTGTTTCAGCGTAAGAAAGGCTTTGCACTGTGTTGGAGCCCAAGCCGGAGTCTGTCTTGAAGGTTTGCCAACCATTGTTCTTCAGGTTGTAGCAGATGAGACCACGATTGGTGGCGAACCAGATGTTGTTATCTCTATCACTGGTAATACAGTTGATGCTTGTGTGCTTGAGGTAATTGACCCACCTTTGGCTTTGCTTTTCCAAACAAGAAACACCAGTGCTCGTTCCTGCCCAAATATTACCTTGTTGGTCTTGATGCAAGCTGTTAATACGATCGCCAATCAGGCCATTTTGGGTGTTGTAAATTGTCCAATCAGCAGTGCTGATGGATGTTAAATCTGTACCTGTTGACAGTACGGCAATGCCACCGCCATTAGTGCCAAACCAAATATTGTTTTGTTGATCCTCCAGCAGCGACCATACCGAATTGTTGGGTAAACCCTCAGCCATAAAGAGGCTGATCCAGGTTTGTGTTGAAGGGCAATAGCAACTGGTACCATTGGCGGTGCCAAACCAGAGAGTATTGCCCTGAGTTTTGAGCATTGAACGAATATCGGGATTTGCCAGCCCGTCGACTTCAGTAAAGGTTTGCCAGCGATTTTCATTGGGTTGAAAATAGCTGACTCCACTGCCAGATGTTGCTATGTAAAAGCCGCGATGCTGGTCTTCCAGGATCACTGTCGCTTTGGCATTAGCAATTCCGGCAGCGATAAACTGAATATCAATAGGCGTGGCGTTCATATTACTCAGCCTACTTAAGCGACTGTTGCAGCGAAGATGATCTGCGGTTCATCAATTTATCGTAATAATCTTTGCGTTCTTTGGCGCTCATATCCGATGCCGCGACAGGGTCAACAAAGAAACCATTACCGCCGATACCAAAGCCCAAAAAGCTCATGTCTTGTCCTGCAACTTGGGCATTGCCGTGACAGCCCATGCAACCACCCATAGTCCATTTGGCGGCACCAATCATGCTTTTTTGTGGGGCAGGGGATACGTTAGGGCCTTTAATTCCTTTGGTATTGGGTAATGCACGGTAATTGGTAAAAGTATATTGATTACCTGAGTTTGGATTATCCACAGCACCGGAAAATAACTGCAATCCCGGCTGGCTGCTTTCTACAGCAATATTCGCCAGATAATAATCCAGTGGCACAGTACCATTGTTGTCGGGGTAACTGGTGGGAATAGCTTGTACGCCTTTCAGGCGATAATTGCGCCATACAGAGTCTGCTGGCATAAGCGCGGCAACCTGATTGTTGACATCGTTGACTTCGGCACTGATGGTTTTCAAACGCTTAACCGGAAAGCGAGAGTCATCAGCTGCCCCGGCAGCAGGCAAGGTATAGTCTGTGCGAGTATTCGTAGCACCGGATTGCCCCGGCGCATTAACTGAATAGGCGCCATAAGCGTTGGTTTGGGTTGGAGAGTCCTTACCATATTTTAATGTGGTGTAGGACAAATCAATCTCAGGATCGATGATTTTACCTTCTGAGGTGACTACCGCATCTACATGTTCAAAGGTGGTAAAGATAAAGGTTTGATAATTATTGGTTTTCTGAATGATATGTAAGCCAATGAGGGCAAACTTATCAGACACCGGCTGGTAGTTTTCATCATCACCCACATAATAGGTGGCTTCAACCTGATGAAACTTGGTGGGGTCCACGTTTTTCATATCACTAACACGACGCCAGGCGGATTTAACCTCGATAGTTGAGACCGTTTTTGCCTGATCTCCATTTACAATCGGATGAGGGAACTCCAGGCTATTGGGTGGAGACTTAACACTACCGATATCCCATACATAATCCAGTTCTACATCATTGACTTTGGCCATATAGAGCACCGGGAAGTCGGGATCATTGCCATGGCTGTAGTACAGCATGTTCTGACCCACCTGATTGTTTTCATCCAGGTTGACGTAGTTTGCCCCTTTTATAACCTTTTGCTCTGCTTTCCTGCTGTCGTTGTTTTCTCCCAAGTAGTAATAATAAGTCGGCACTTGATTGGCCGGGGAAGCGGGCTTAGTGCCATCAGCCTTGAAATAAGGGAAGGCTTCAGCCCGATGATAGAAGCTTTGCCAGACGGTAGGGTTCGCCTGTGGCTGGTAGCCATCGGTTGAATTAAAGTTGCGTTTGGCGTCTGGTTGCGCTCTACCGGCACCGCTTTGTAGTGTTGCGGTAGTGGGTTGATTAGCGGCAATAAACAAACGCCAGGCGTGATTTGCCAGTTGTGTTTGAGAGGCATTTGGTACCAATTCATTGGGGAATTGGTAGCCATTGAGGGTGAGTTCAGAAGCGCTAATGGCGCTTCCGTCGTCAACACCGCCTTTGCCATTATAACCTGCATGGGCTGTACCCACGGCTAATAATGCGCTTAGTAGTGAAGCGCTCACTGTTTTTATTGCTGTCTGTTTCATTTCATTCACCTGTAGTGAGTTTGATTAATGGACTATTGCTTCGCTAATGGCGATTTAAGTGGCTGTAAAGCGTCGAAAATGTGACTGACTTTGGTGGGAACAGCTTTGTCCGGCTCATTACTGCCCGAGTTATGGCAAGAGAAACAATTGGCGTGGTATACCGCGCCATCAATATCGGTTTGATACTGATAAAATGTTTCCATTGTTGTATTCGCCAGGAACAACGAGCCTCGGAAATAGGTATTCGTTGGGTCATTGTCATTACTGGGTGGGAACATCACAGGATAGCCACCAGGGATTTGACCTTCAGCAGACCAGATACCACCCACTTGCACGTAATTGCCTCGAATATCGCCTTCTGCGAGCTGTGATAGAACCGACTTATTAATGGAGGCCAGATCAGTATTGTTGGCTAAGGTTTCATCTTTGAGGTCTGCACGGTTTTGTACGTTACCCCATGGATTTACGCCGTAAACATCTACCGGACCGATAGGATCTGACCCTTTCGAAACAATGGCGGTCGTGACGGTACTTTTCTCTATATTCTGAGCTGTGGCATTGGCGCTAATTTGAGCGGGACGGGTGCCGTTATCTGGAAAGAAAATCCAATCGCCAGCAGCGTTGAAACTCTGCTTGCTTGTGATTTTTCTCTTCTCATCCACATAGTAGTCATAGCTGTTATTGGGCTGGTTTTTCACATGCTCAAAAGTGCTCCAAATCATTTCCGGGTGACCTTCAACCGTGCCGCCAATATGGAAACCCACCATGGCCAGGGTTTTAGTTTCGGTCTTGCCAGAATATTTCCACTTTTTAGGATCTTTGGTTCTGTCAAAAATCGGCACTGTGGCTTGGGTAATAATGTAATCATCGCGATCGGTGACGGTATCTGCATCCACCCAGGATATTTTAAGCTCCAATATCATGGTTTTGGGGTCGACTAACTCTCTACCGTAAATGCTGGAAAGCGCGTCCAGGTCCAGCATCTGCAATGCAGTAGAGGGGAATTCTTTTGGTAGAGTCGCTGCCAACGGCTTGATTTCACGTTGCAGTGCTGAGGGCAATTTGTTGATCAGTGAGGTATCGCCATTTTTAATCGCCACACCAGTGCGGTACATGGCGAAGGCATCATTGGCATAAATGCTGTAATAAACCAGTGACTCTTTCTGAGAAAGTAGTACATCATCTTCGCCAGCCTGACCAAGCTCGATGGTTTCATCACCTTTACCAACTCGAAAGCCAATTGCCACCGTACCATTTGAGGCAATGAATTCCCGTTTATTGTCGCTTTCGACAGAGACATCATAAAACTGGGGAGGGGTGTTAAATACGTGGTAATTCTCATTTGCACTGGTCATCCAGAGAAACATTTGTGCTCCCCAACGATAAAAATCACAACGAGTATTGTCATCAAAATCGGCAAATTTACGTGCGGTGCTGTCTGCGGCTTTCACAGCGCCGTTGGCAATCACCTCGTCACCGTGAAACCACTTCTTGAAGTCATTATTTTTAACCGTGCAAGTCATATCGACATCAGCCGGGAGACGTGCGTTTTTGACGAACTGGTTATTGGTATCCGGGGCCTTACCACTATTTGAACCTACACATCCCGCGGTTAAGGTGAGTGTCGAAATAGCGACAAGCAAAACGCGTTTACTCCTGCGAGATAACGCATAGTGTGAAAATCTGGTTAGCATTGACATAGTGTGTTCCTCTGCTGTGGTTAAGTAGTTAATTCGCTCACCAGCGAGCGAGAGTTGAGATTGCGCGATAATTCCAGTTTCAAGCTGTCGAAATTTTCGATTAGCTGTGCGAGTGGATATGGATTTTGTTTTCGGCTTCTGGCTTCTAACGGCAGCGGGCGCAGCCCTAAGGCGGTTTGAAGGCGAGCTTGTTCTTTGCTGTTGAACAGGTCTTCGTAGGCAATGTGGGTGACATCGCCAACTAAGGTCTTTTCCAATTCCGCGTAGTAATTCTGATTAAAGCGGATGGCCTCTAGCAGCGAACCTGGATTAACCTTAACTGCCTTTGCGCCAGCAACTTCTTGATTGCCGTAGTCTTCCCAAATACCAGTTTGCTCGGCAATCAGTCGGGAAACGTAAACCGCCACTTGATTGCGCCGGGAGAGCACAATTTTGTGGATACCCGGATCGGCACAGATATGTTTAAACGCGCCGAGATGTTGTTTGTGAGTCATTTTAAAACCCACGTGGCTACAGGTTTGATTTTGCGCCCAGAGAGTGGCCAGAAAGCCTGTGGGATCAGCATCGCGCTGTGCCAGTGTACCAAGGCTAAAGTCACTGTCTCGCAAGGGGACAGCGACAAATATGCCGTCGGGATTAAAAACCTCATGATGACAAAGGACATCGGGATGCGAGTTCAGCATAGTGCACAGCAGGTTGCTGCCGGAGCGAGGTGCCGCCAGTATCACAAAACGATGTGTTGTTGGTAT
Source organism: Planctobacterium marinum (assembly GCF_036322805.1). GTDB lineage: Bacteria > Pseudomonadota > Gammaproteobacteria > Enterobacterales > Alteromonadaceae > Planctobacterium > Planctobacterium marinum_A. The sequence goes on from NZ_AP027272.1 coordinate 1,063,861, forward strand.
GAGATCAGACATGGCAAATCGACTCAACCCGTTGGGTCATAGCACTGAAGCGGTTAATCACATCAAGGCTGCCTGGATTCACCAGATACACCGAGCCATCGTAAGAGGTCACTGCAATATGCTCATTTATGATGGCAATACCACTGATCCCGTTTTGGGCGATGGTTTTACGGCTGACCTTTTCATCTGAAATCACAACCTGCAGCAGTTCTCCCCAATAATTTGTCACTATGACTGTGTCATCGTTGATAAAACAGAGGGCCTTGGGAGAACGGTTGCCAAGTGGAATGTTGGCGCACAATAAACCGCTATTTAAATCGTGAATTTTGAGGGTAAAGTCTCGACCCGCGCTGGCTATAAACCTGCCTGAAGGAGAAATATCGACATCATCTATGATGGCGGTATGGGCTTTAAAATCAGCGATAATCTCGCCATCAAAATACCATGCGCGTAGCGTACCTTCCGCGCAGCAACTTACCCCGATAGGTTTGCCAGGATGCAGTGCCAGCGCTTTAACTGCGTTGGGGTGGATGGCCAGACGTTGTTTGATACTGCCTGTACCAGACAGGTTTACCACAGTGCCACTGTAGCAGGCGGCGAAAATATCCCCCTGATAATCAGGTATGGTAGCAACCCTTAAGCAATTGAGGGGACCTTCGTTCAGCCGAACTTCCAGGTTACTGGTAGCACTGCGCTCAGGGAAAAAATAAAGGCATTGGTTATGTGCTCCTGCAATCGTATGCCGGGTAGTGGGTGACCAGGCTATAGCGTTCATAAGTATACGCCCCTGATCTGGTCGTTTCTCTTGATTGCAGTGTGATTCTTGCGGGGTTAAGGTGATGTCGCGTACGATACCGTCGTCACTAACCACCACCAGTTCTCTATCGTTTTTAGCGGCAAGATCGTTGAAACACGCATTGCCCTCACGGGTTTTGTCCCCAATCTCATCCAGTAGCAATCCTGATTCAGCCGACCAGATAAGGACTGTGCCATCGAAGCTTCCGGCAATGATCTGCTTGCCATCAGCACTCCAGTTAAAAGACCGCTCCCACAGCGCTTTATGATGGGAAAGAGTGCACACCAAGGCGAAACTATGGTTGTCCCAGATTTGTATTTTCTGGTCGTAGGCGGCGGAAAGAATATCTCCTGTAACCGGGGAAACGGCGACTTTTTTAATGGCACTGTGATGGCCTGCAATTTCCTTGAGCAGTTCACCATTTTGTAAATCGAATATGCGCACAAAGCCGTCGTCACAGCCCAAAACAATGCGATTTCTGGAAGGATCAATGGCACAGGTATCGGTTTCAGTTTCAAATGGGCCAATCATATTGAGTTGCATGCCTGTCTCCACATCCCAGACGCGCAAGGTCATGTCGTCACCTGAGGTGTAAAGTTTGCCGTTACAATGATTTATGGAGAGAACATCTTTCTCGTGACCCAGAATGATTTTTTCGATAGCGCCATTGTTTAAATCCCAAACAATGATGCGGGTGTCTCTGGAAACTGATGCACCGCGGGAGTCAGATAAAAACACAAAATCCTCTACGTCGTCGTTGTGACCACGCAGAATGGTTTTGACTTTTTTCTCGTGTAAATCCCAGATATAAACGTTGTAATCAGAAGAGGCTGTGGCGGCGAATTTCCCATCCGCATCAACGCTGACGCGATTTACCAGGTGTTCGTGATAACCAAGTAACTCAACCTCCATGGAGGTATAGTTAAATAGCGCAACGGCACTGTCATAACCTGAGGTAATGATTTTATTACTACGGGGAATGTGCGTCGCACAGGTAATGGGTCCGCGGTGACGAGTGAATGTGTGATCTAAGTCTGACATGGTAAAAGCCTTTTAAAATTGCATGCTGATTTTGTTAATCTGTTGCGGGTGAAGTTGGTCGCAGCTGGTGCTCTCGAATTGCTTGACGTATTCACTTACCGTTAGGCCGTTGACGGCAGCATTGTTGTGATCAGCACCACTAATTTCGCAATTTGGTGCAACGCTTTGCAAAGATTGAAGCCAGTCTATGTAGTGCTGTTTTCGGACATCGGCATCGAAATGCCAATGACTGTAAATGGTGAAAAATGCGTTGCTCCACCAGAGGTAACTGCGCTTAAATTCCGCCAGTTTGTTTAACAAGGGTTGACGGTTATTAAGCAGGTCGCAGCACAAAAATTGGTGTGGTAAGCCGCGACAAACTTGCCAGTGGGCTTTAAAGTTTTCTGCACCTCCCCATTTTTGCAGTTCTTGTTGCCACATCCAGGTGATGTCAGACCAATCGACATTGTCAGGTGTGGTGCCATCCCATAATTGATAAAACACATCTGGGTGACAAAATGTCTTAAAAAGTTGCGCGATGTAACCCGGGAAATCTTCTCCATCCCAGTGCTCAATCATATGTTTTTTAATGTCTAGGGCACTTTGACTATAATCAAAAAATAGGACCTGAGTGTCTTGTGTGAATCCCTTTTCTAAAAGTATGCGATAGGGTTTGAAACCTGCGGCAACGGAGAATAAAGCCTCCAGAGGTTGGGCGAGATGTTGGGGATCGATCTCGCCGTAATTTTCAATGTTAAACAGAAACACACCGTTTTTGGCGTTATTGATTTGGCTGTTAATTTTTTCGATAAAGCGTTGTTGTGGGCTATGTTCATCAAAACTAAAGGAGGCATGATTCAGAGGCTGGCCAAACAGGGAAGTTAATAATTGGGTGGGTTGCTCAAGCTCATCGAGATAGAATCGACAATGATTGATATTGTCCCCTAGTGTCGGCAGTGTCAGATTGTTTTCATGACTCTGCGCAATCCAGTTATCGCCCGAGATATCGCTATCGTTACCAGTGAAGGCAGGTTTGCCGAGCTCGCGATATTTTTCCTGGTTTACCAACAAACAGTCAGTATTAAGCGCTTCAGTCTTTGGCCTGTTTGATTCTGCGGCCACCAGAAAATTATCTTCTTGTGATAGCGCATCAATGGAATCGTAAAATCCTTGTTTATCCCAGTTCGATAGATACCAGCGTTCATCAATGATGTGTCCTGCCGCTTGAATTAAACAAAATCTGGCGTCGGTACGACAGGCTTTTGCCATGATGTCATCGACAGTTGCTCCCTCAATAATTTCGCCTTGATAACGATACCGGCTCCAGGCGATGGTGAGTTCTCGCAGTTTTTTGTAAGTGGTATCCTTGGGGGCGTATTCACGACTCAGCAGACCAAATATTATATTTTTCATATCGCAACATCCAATTGTTCTGTGAGGTGCTGAGAATCGGTCAAGTTCACGCTTAGCAGTGTTCCTTTGCCAAACTTTTCAGCTGATATTTCGTCTTCTGGAAGGGTTTCAACCAGTTGAGTTAGGGCTTGTACGGCGTCAGGGATATGATGACAGGCCACGAAGACAGTGAGCTTGTCCACTGTATTTTGCTCCAGGAATGACTTGATCAGTGTTGGTCCTCCTTCCACCAGGAGGGAGGCGACTCCCGCGCGTTTTAACGCTTTAAGTGGCGCCATTAGAGAATGGTTTGCACTGTATATTGCATGACAGCCACTAATGCCGGCTACATCGGCACCTACCACAAAGGTTTCTCTTGGTTGAGTATCGTCCTTGATTTGCAGTGTGTGGTGACCGCCAAAGATCACTCGATGGGGCTGGCTGGTGGGTTTTCTGCCAAGACATTCGGCTCGACTGGTTAATTTAGGAGAATCGTTTATCCAGGTATTTGCACCAACCGCAATGGCATCATAAGTTTCTCTGAGACCATGCACGCGTTGCCAGTCTTTATCGCAGGAGATGGACAGACATTGCCCTTTTGTGTCTGCGAGCTTTGATTGTTTAGTGATGGCGAAATTAACGTGCACAAAAGGCCGTTGAGAAATTTGTGATGATGTGTGGCTAATTTTTTCCTGAGTTTCGTATAGTGAGCGGGTTTTTATCATGTGTCCCATTAATTTCTGTTTGGTATCCAGGTAATCGATGGAACTGCAGGTAGGGGTGGCAGGTACAGGGATCCGTCCGGTAACGTCTATGCCCAGCCCTGTTAGTTGCTCAATTTTGTCCGGGTTGTTGGTCATCAGCTTAATAGACTTCACTGAGAAGTAATCCAGAACGCCTTTCACATCTTCATAGGTTCTGGCATCTACCGGTAAGCCTAATTTAGTATTGGCTTCTATTGTGTCGTACCCTTGCTCTTGCAAACCGTAGGCGCGAATTTTGTTAGCCAATCCAATGCCGCGACCTTCTTGCAATAGATAGAGAACGATGCCGTTTTGCTGGAATACGTAATTCAAGGCATAGTCCAGTTGCTGCTTGCAGTCGCACTTTTGCGAACCCAGTACTTCTGAAGTAAAGCAAGAGGAATGTACTCTAACAGGGAGGTCTTTTTGCTGGTCCAGTGTGCCGTGATGGACGGCAACCACATCTAAGCCTTGCGAGTTTGTGAAGATAGAAACGTCAAACGTCCCCATTTCCATAGGTAATTTTGTCCTGGCCTCAAATCTCATTTTGACTCCTTATCCAGTTTGAGAGAAACATCTTGTTCTGTGCTCAAAACGCTCTGAGGATACTTTTAACCTTTCTTTGGTAAGGTAAATAAAATGTCCACAATAAAAATAGGTGATGACATGGACTTTAGCTATTACAGGGCCTTACAAAAATTGCACGACAAATGTAAGGTATTGAATTTAAGGGTAATAAAAATATTCCATGCGTGCTTTGGAAAGTGAATGATGAGTAACCTGAGGAGGCTCCAATCGAGGACTGAGTTGGGAACACAGAAGCTAAAGTCGAGCTTTGAAATTTCCGTTCAAGTATGAGCTTCGCAAGGGAGGACTTTAATTTACGTGGCTATTTTCTTGGTGAGGGTTTTATTGGTTTGGGTTTTGGGACTTGAGTTAATGTGTTTTGTTTTCCCTCACCAGTACTGGGGAGATTCCGAGAAGTTTCTGCTTTTGTCGTTTGACCCGGTGTTTGGTTTTTTTTCTGCTGTTTCTGTTGCGCTTCGACGCGACGTTTATAACCTGCGGGATCTTTCAGGGCTCCCCGTAATTCCTTAAAAAAATCCTGAGCCGTAGGTTGCTGTTGCTGAGGAACTCCTTTGTGTTGCCTTTGCTGTTGTTGCTCTTGCATTTGGTGATTTTGCTGAGCCGCACGTTCTTGCTGCTTTTGCTGTGCTTCGCGCTTGAATTTTGCTGGATCTTGCATCGCCGTTTGCAGGCGTTTCATGAATTCACCGGCAGTGATGTTGCTATCGTCTTGATTGTTTTGATTAGGTTGAGCTTGCATACTCATTCGGCGGCTGTCGTTTTCCCCATTGGGATTGAAACCAGTATTGCCCGGAGGTTGCAAGAATCCGGGTCGTTGTGGGGCTTCTCCGGGATTGGGCTTTTCTGCTTCACCAATAAGCTTATCCATAAAGCCTGAAACCAGATTGAATCCGGTTTTTTGCGCGAAATTCAGATTCGGTCTGTCGGAGTTTTTGGCGAAAGCGGCCCTACCTAAGTTTTGCAATTGGTCTTTGATGCCGAAGTTGTTGGCGCTGCCAGGTTGACTATTTTGCCGGCCTTCATTTTTAATTTTACCGAATCCTTCGGGAGCCCCAAATACAGCGTTGGAGCGATCTCTTGTTGGAGGTTCGAATACGGCGTTGGCTCGACTGCGTGTTGGAGGTTCTGTGATAGCGTTGGAGCGATTTCTGGTGATACTTTTTGGATCATTGGCAAAGGCATTCCTACCTTGGTTTTTGATGATGCCAAAGTTGCTTTTAGGTTGATGCTTGGGTCCGTCATTTGACTTCCCGTCATTGCCATTCATATCTTAGGGTATCGTAAAGAAATTCCGAGATTTTGTTTTACTCCCCCTGCAATATCAGCGAAGTCATTAATGCTGTCAATTTTACTTACCAGATATTAGCCTGCAAATATTGTATTTTGTCCAACAAACGCACATATTAGAATTATGCTGAAAGGAGAGCCAAGCCCCATTGCGAATACAGAGTAAAAACTTTTTAAGCAGCATCCGGTCTGCGGTTGAGAATCGAAAGATTTTTCGTTCTAAACCATCTACTGAGCAAAAAAGACTTTTTGATAGCAAGATGTTTGATCACAAAGAGTTGTCTTTCAAGGTGCGAAAGGCTTTGGTTGTGTTGCAAAAAGGGCTGGCGCAAGAGCGAGAAGAAACCAAACAGATGTTGGCTGTCTATCACAAATACACGCGAGGTGAAGCCTCCGAGCAAGAGATGTTGGAGGCCAATCAGCAGTTTCGAGATGTGATAAAAGGCTTGGGACTCAGTGTGGTAGTGATTTTGCCTTTTTCTCCAATTACGCTGCCTGCGATTGTTAAGCTTGGGCAAAAGTTTGGTATTGAAGTGCTGCCAAGTGCTTTCAAAGAGCAGTTTCACCTTGAAAATGATGGGAAGTCATTACAGATGGGAGCGATCCCTGAAGACTCTAATAAAACTCCACCTGTAGACTCTTCAGAGAGTGATTTAGCCGAAACGCCTAAGCATCGCGATTAACTGCGATATCTGCCAGCGATACTAATGCTTGCTTGTACTTTGATTCCGGAATGGGAGCGAGCGCAGCAACGGCTTGATCTCGAGCCTGCAATGCGAGCTTTTTGGTGTAGTCTAGCGAGCCAGTGCTGTGCATTGTGGCCAGGATCGTTTCGAAATGCTCAGTACCATTATTATTTTCAATAGCAGAGCGGATCATTTCACTCTGATCTGGTGCGCTATGCCACATTGCATGTAACAGTGGCAAAGTGGGTTTGCCTTCAGCAAGGTCATCGCCGGCATTCTTGCCCATAGTACCGCTGTCTGCAGCATAATCGAGAATATCATCCATCAGCTGGAACGCAGTGCCCAGGTATTTACCGTAGTCCTGCATGGCCGTCTCAATTTCTGCTGATTGGTCTGTTAATACCGCGGCCAGTTGAGTTGCTGCTTCAAACAAGCGAGCGGTTTTACTGTAAATCACCTGCAGGTAACGCTCTTCGGTGGTATCTGGGTCGTTGCAATTCATTAACTGTAGCACTTCGCCTTCGGCTATCACATTGGTGGCATTAGCCAGGATTTCCATTACCCGAAAACGCTCAAGACTCACCATCATCTGGAAAGAGCGAGTATATAAGAAGTCACCCACCAGGACGCTGGCCTGATTGCCAAAAACTTCGTTGGCGGTTTCTCGTCCACGACGCATAGTGGATTCATCCACCACGTCATCGTGCAATAAGGTGGCCGTATGGATAAACTCAATAATGGCTGCCAGTGTGTGGTGCTGATTGTTTTGGATATTTAGTGCACGAGCTGCCAGTACACACAACATCGGACGAAGTCGTTTACCGCCACTGTTAACAATGTAAAATCCAAGTTGGTTCACCAGAGAGACTTCTGATTGCACTTGTTCCTGGATTAGTTGGTTGACACTCAGCATGTCTGAGTCGCTGAGTAGACGAATTTGCTCTATTTCCATTGGCGAAGGGTACAGATAAGCGTTTGAATTTAAATTCCTAAGTGCGCGAATTCTGACAAAAAATCATTGCGGTATCCAGTTTTTCTGGCCTGTCGAAGCAAAATGCCGATGGAAACGGGAATTGTACAAAATAAATTCAAATTTAGCCTTGATAGTCATAGATAATTCACATACAATTCGCGCCCTGTTTTTTGAATGAATGCACTGAATAGTTTCGGGTAAACACAGTGCAAGTGCGGAGTAAGTTATGTACGCGGTTTTCCAAAGTGGTGGTAAACAACACCGTGTGGCTGAGGGCCAAACTGTTCGCCTGGAAAAAATTGAAGTAGCTCCAGGTGAAACTGTTACTTTTGACGAAGTAATGATGGTGAGTAATGGAGACGATATTAAAATCGGTACTCCATATGTAGCGGGCGGCAAAGTGACTGCAGAAGTAGTGACTCATGGTCGTGGCGAGAAGGTAAAGATTGTTAAATTCCGTCGCCGTAAGCATTCACGTTCTCAGATGGGCCACCGTCAGTGGTTCACAGAAGTGAAGATTACTGGCATTAGCGCTTAATAGGAGAGACGACAAATGGCACACAAAAAGGCCGGTGGTAGTACTAAGAACGGTCGTGACTCAGAAAGCAAACGCTTAGGTGTTAAGCGTTTCGGTGGTGAGTCTGTTCTGGCTGGTAACATCCTTGTTCGTCAACGTGGTACTAAGTTCCACGCAGGTGACAACGTAGGTATTGGTAAAGACCACACTTTATTCGCTTTATCAGACGGTAAAGTTCAGTTCGACGTTAAAGGTCCTAAGAACCGTAAATACGTGAACATCGTAGCTGCTTAATCAGCACTTCGAACCGAATTGAAAAACCCCGCATAAGCGGGGTTTTTTTTGTTATATTGTAGGTTCGACCTACAAAAATGTAGGTTCTGCTTTAGCTGGACATTGGGGGTTATTTGACTGCCCTTGTCCGACTGAAGTCAAACCTACAGATATTTTCTTAAATATATAGTTAGATCCTCATGAAATTCGTAGATGAAGTTGATATCCGTGTTGAAGCGGGTGATGGTGGTAACGGTATTGTTAGTTTCCGTCGTGAAAAGTATATCCCCAGAGGTGGCCCTGATGGCGGCGACGGTGGTGACGGCGGTGACGTGTATTTGTTAGCTGACGAAAACCTGAATACGTTGATCGATTATCAATTTGAGCGATTTCACCGTGCTGAAAGAGGTCAAAATGGCCAGCGTACCGATTGTACCGGAAAGCGCGGTCAGGATTTGGTTATAAACATGCCGGTGGGGACAAGAGTTACTGACAAAGATACTGGTGAAGTGCTGGGTGATTTGACCCGCAATGGTCAAAAGCTGATGGTGGCAAAAGGCGGTTTTCACGGTTTGGGAAATGCCAGATTCAAAAGCAGTACTAACCGTGCTCCAAGACAAAAATCCAACGGCACGCCGGGGGAAATTCGAAATCTGCACCTGGAGCTCATGTTATTGGCTGACGTCGGTCTGTTAGGTTTGCCTAATGCTGGCAAAAGTACTTTTATTCGTAGCGTATCAGCAGCTAAACCTAAAGTGGCTGATTACCCATTTACTACGCTGGTTCCTAATCTTGGGGTGGTGCGTCAGGACGCTCGTCGCAGTTTTGTTATTGCTGATATACCGGGCCTTATTGAAGGTGCTTCAGATGGTGCTGGTCTGGGAATTCGTTTCCTCAAACATCTTGAGCGTTGCCGGGTGCTGTTGCATTTGATCGACTTATTGCCTGCCGATCAGTCCGACCCACTAGAAAACGCCAAGACCATTATTGCAGAGCTGGAAAAATACAGCCCTAAGCTTGCTGCAAAGCCTCGGTGGATCGTGTTTAATAAGATTGATTTGATGCTGCCCGACGAAGTTGAGGCAGAATGTCAGCGCATTCTCGAGGGGTTAGGGTGGGATGAAAAACACTTCCAAATCTCGGCATTCCAAAAGTTAGGTACGGATGCGCTTTGTCACGATGTTATGAACATGTTGGACACCTTGCCTGTTGAAGAGCTCAATACTGAAGAGGAGACGGACTTCAAGTGGGACAATTATCAAGAGCAGGTGATGTCGGAATACGAAGATGACGATGACGACGATGATTGGGATGACGACGATTACGATGTGGAAGTAATTTACGAGCGCTAATATGAAAATCTCAATGATTGCCGCTATGGCAAAAAATCGTATTATCGGCTCAGATAATCAAATGCCATGGCACTTGCCCGCAGATCTCAAACACTTTAAAGCCGTGACTTTGGGCAAGCCGGTGATTATGGGACGCAAGACATTCGAATCCATTGGTCGCCCTTTACCAGGGCGATTGAATATTGTCATCAGTCGCTCAGGATTTAACGCCGAAGGCGTGACCGTTGTTTCAACTCCAGATGCGGCGTTAGAGGCAGCCGGTGACGTTCCTGAAGTAATGATTATTGGTGGTGGTGTTATTTACGATTTGTTCTTATCTAAAGCGACACGCCTCTACCTTACCTTTATCGACCTTGAGGTAGCTGGAGACACGAAATTTCCTGACTACGAGCAAGTGGCAAAGTGGCTAGAAGTTGAATCTGAAACGCATCAGGCGGATGATAAAAACCCCAATAACTATTGCTTTGTCACTCTTGATAAAAGTGACTAAACTCTCCCTGAAACCGACTTAAACATAGTTGGGTAACCAGTTTTGCACTGACTCTTTGCTGGTTACTGCTACGCTATTTGGGACTTCCTCGTAACGCAAATCCACAACTTTCTGATCTTGAACTAACATCACATAGCGGGTGGAACGTTTGCCCAAACCTAATTGGCTCAGATCTATATCAAGGCCCAATTTAGTGGCAAAGTTTGCGTTTTTATCAGTGTAGAGTGTCATGCTGTTTTTCACCTGCATTTTTTCTGCCCAGGCGTTTAGGCTGAATGGATCTGACGCTGAAATACAAAGCACTTTTTTGACTAACCAGTTGTCCACCAGTTCTTTGGCGTAAGGGATAAATTCAGGTAGATGTTTCTGACTACATACAGGGCCAAAGGCATTTACTACACCGACAACTAACACCATGCCCTCTTGGAATACATCTGCGGTACTAAATGACCGTATTCCTTGTGCAGCGAATTGCAAAAATTCTGCATCGGGCAGTCGTGTTCCTTTCTCAATAACTGCTTTCATAGTCGTCTCTGCTAATGCTCATTTAATGAGTTTAATCGCGGATAATAAGGAAGAAAATTCTACCTTAGTTGTAAACTTCTCAAAGCGTTCTGGCTTTTACTGATACCGTTTTGAGATCTTTCAGGTTGATAGCCGTCATCTTGCCGCCCCAAATGTAGCCGGTGTCTAGCGCATGAATGCGCTCATTCGGATTGTTACCTTCCAGAGCCGCCCAGTGACCAAATAGCAGCTGACTTTCATGTCTTAAGTCGGGATGTTGGAACCAGGGAAAGATGCCCGGAGGCGCATCTTTGGGTGTAGTTTTGAGTTGCAGATTAAGCCCCGCTTTTTGATCCACAAAACGCATGCGGGTAAAGGCATCAATCACAAACTTATGGCGCTCTAAACCGCTTAAATTGTCTGTCCATCGCTGCTCCTCATTACCATACATATATTCCAGCAAACGCCGCCATTTATCGCTTTTGAGAAACTGACTGGTCTCCTGCGCAAGTTTTAGCGCTTCGCGTTCAGACCAAAGAGGATACAGACCCGCGTGACTCAGAAAAAAGCCCTCTTCAGGAACCGCTGCCAGGGGTTTTTCCCGCAACCATTGGATGATGAGATTCTTTTTACTGCTCTGTAACAATTCGGCAAAGCCATCTTTGCCTTTTACTTCCCGAATACCCTGACTCACCGCCAGAAAATGCAGGTCGTGGTTGCCTAATACCGTGTTGAAACTGTCACCCAAGGACATTAAAAATTCGATTGTTTCGAGCGCTTGTGGCCCACGACCAATCAGGTCGCCGACAGCCCAGAGTTTATGCTGCTTAGGGTTAAAACCCACTTTAAGTAGTAGTTTTTTGAGTCCGGAATAGCAGGCCTGAATATCACCAACAACAAAAATGCTCATAGTACCCTCTGAACTCAATTCAGACTGTTAGGAACACTGAGAGTAAACACCTCAATGGGGGTTTTAAAAAGTTGTTCATCGTGACTTTTGAATTCGTAATGTCCCTGCATAAAGCCTACCGGAGTGTCCAAAATTGCCCCTGACTTGTAGGCAAACCTCTCTCCAGGTTGGATAACAGGAGTTTGACCAACAACACCAGGCCCTGCAACTTCAGAGATTTTGCCGTTACCGTCAGTAATCAACCAATATCGATTGAGCAATTGCACAGCCACCTCGGCGTGATTGGTGATGGTGATATGGTAAGAGAAAGCGTACTTGTTTTGTTCTTTGCTTATTTGTTCGGGCAACCAAGCGGTTTCCACTTCAATCTTGATCTGTTCAGGTAGTTTGCTTTCCTGCTCCATAGCAACGCCTATGATTCTGTTTTGTTGGCCAGATTTGCAAAATCCTGCAAAGACAGGGTTTCAGCTCTTGCCGCAGGATTAATACCTACTGCTTCAATATCAGCTTCTGATAATAGCTCTTTCAGACTATTGCGTATCGTTTTACGCCTTTGATTAAACGCGATAGCACATACCTGGTCCAGTGTTTTTTTATTCTGTACCTCCACAGGTGGCGCGGCATGGGGGAGCAGTCTGACCACCGCTGAATCTACTTTCGGTGGTGGTTGGAATGCGTGTGGAGGTACCTCTAATACGGGAACTACCTGACAATAGTACTGCGCCATAACCGAAAGGCGGCCATAATTTTTATGCCCGGGTTCTGCCGCCAGACGATTCACCACCTCTTTTTGCAACATAAAATGCATGTCTTGCACCAGTGTTGAGAAGCTAAACAGGTGGAACATCAAAGGTGTTGAGATATTGTAGGGTAAATTACCAAATATTCTCAGAGGCTTATCTTGTGCCAGTTGGGCAAAGTCATATTTTAAGGCATCGCTTTCAACAATGTTGAGCTTATCGCGAATAAAGGGGTGTGAGCGCAAGCGCGTGGCCAGATCGCGGTCTAATTCTACGACAGTGAGCTTTGAAACCTGTTCGCAGACAGGCTCTGTTAACGCCCCCAAGCCAGGCCCAATTTCCACCAGGTTTTCACCGTCAACTGGTCTGATAGCACTAACGATGTCGGCTATCACTTGCTCATCATGCAAGAAGTTCTGACCAAAACGTTTCCGGGCTACATGCCCAAGATGTGCTTTACTCATTGATATTCTTCGCTAATTTAATGGCTTTTCGGATGGCCACTTTAAAACTGCCATTGTCTATATTGCCGGTACCCGCCAGGTCCAGAGCGGTTCCGTGATCTACTGAGGTGCGGATAATGGGAAGTCCAAGCGTGACATTCACTGATGCGCCAAAGCCTTTGTATTTTAATACCGGTAAGCCTTGATCGTGATACATGGCTAATACCACATCTGCGTCATCCAGATATTTAGGATGGAAGATGGTATCTGCCGGTAAGGGACCAATCAGGTTAATGCCGCGTTGACGCAACATATCCAAGGTCGGATTGATTACCAGTTGTTCTTCCTTACCAATGTGGCCATTTTCTCCTGCATGAGGGTTTAAGCCGCATACGTAGATTTTAGGGGAGGGGATTTTAAACTTGGTAATTAGATCATGATTAATGATGGAAATCACTTTTTCCAGCCGCTCTGGTGTGATGGCTTTACTGACGTAGGCAAGCGGAATATGGGTGGTTACCAGTGCGACTCTTAATCCTTCGGTGGAAAGCAACATCACGACATCAGAGGTATTGCTTTGCTGTGCAAAAAACTCTGTATGGCCAGAGAAAGAGATTCCCGCTTTGTTAATAATGCTTTTGTTTACCGGACCCGTTACGACAGCATCAAATTCGCCGCGCAAATTAGCTTCGCCAGCCTGACGCAGCGTTTCAACAACGTAGCGACCGTTTTCTTCGTTTAGCTGGCCAGCAGTGACCTTAGTGGCCACTTTAACTGGCACGATAAATAGCTTTCCGGCGGGCAACACATCGCTGCGTTCAGGCGCGTATTCTACTAAGCTAAGTGGCAGATTTAACTGAGCTGCACGCTCTTGCATCATGTCGGGATCAGCAAAGGCGACAAGCTGCACATCCCAATCCAATTGCGCCATTTGGATTACCAAATCAGGCCCAATACCAGCTGGCTCACCGGGGGTAACTGCTAATTTTAAAGGCATCACTGTCTCCCTGAAAAGGTGTTGAGAATTTGCTTATTCAAGCACTTCAACGTATGCCTGGTCTCGCATTTGTCTGATCCATGCTTCTCTTTCTTCACCAAATTTACGCTGGAACAACAATTGATAAGCTTTATCTTGTTTCAATTTATCTGTTACGTCACCAACACGTTTTCCTATCAACTGGACCAGGTGCCAACCGTGTACGGAGCGAAAAGGTTCGGATAATTCTCCGGGTTCATCTAATTGTGCAAGTGTTTCTTTGAACGCTGGTACGTAAATGGAGGGATCGTTCCAACCAAGTTCTCCACCACGAGCTGCACTGCCTGGGTCTTTGGAGTGTTCTTTGGCAAGGTCTTCAAACTCTGCTTCGCCATTGATGACTTGATTCTTGAACTCACTCAGCATTTGCTGTGCGCGTTCTTCACTGAGGATCACTGAAGTTTGGATTAAGATGTGACGAGCATTTACTTCTTCGATTTCGGCGATTTGCTTACCACGGATATCCAGAATTTTCAAAATATGGAAGCCTGCACCACTGCGAATGGGACCAATCAGGTCGTCTTTTTTGGCATCTGCAACCACTTCAGCGAAGAGTGTGGGCATAGTGTTGACGTTCATCCAGCCCAAATCACCACCTTCTAACGCTCTGGGTCCAGAAGACGCAGTTGTGGCAATTTTTCTAAAGTCGGCATCTTCTTTTTGCAGCAACTCAATGACGCGCTCCGAGCGTGTTTTGGCCGAGTCAATATCTTCTTGTGTTGCTTCAGACGGGAAGCCAACGAGAATATGACCTAGCTGGAATTCGACTTCCTCAGCGCCTTGCTCATCAATGAGGCTGACCATGTTATCGATTTCCTGGGGCGTGACATAGACGCGGCGTCTGACGTTGGCGCGAGTGACTTCGCCGGTGATCAGCTCCTTACGGATACGCTCTCGGTATTGCTCCCAATCCATACCCTCGGATTCTACCTTGGCGCGCAGCTGTTCTGCTGTAAGGTTTTCTGAAGAGGCGAAATTTTGGATAGTTTGCTCTAGTTGTGGATCGCTTACCTGAATACCCATGCGTTGTGCCATTTGCATTTGCAGCGCTTCGGTAATCAACCTTTCAATTGCTTGGGTACGCAAGACACGGTCATTCGGTAAGTTCTGATTATTTCTGATGGCATTGGCCTTAACCGTGGTGATTAAGTCCTTAATTTCACTTTCCAAAACCACGGTCTGGTCAACGATGACTGCCACCTTGTCCAACTCTTGGACCTGGGCTTTAACGAAAGCTGAGAAACTCAGAATAAAAATTGAAAATACGGTTATTAATTTCATAGATAATTTATTGCCCTATTACATAAGGTTGCTGGTAACCATACAAGCCATCTTCTAGCAATGACTTGCGGTTTCGGCGTTGCCCCATTCCTTTAAACTCGAACTTTAAGCTAATACCAGAATCATATTCATCCAGGCTCTGATTTCCAAGTGCATCAAAGCGATTGGTTAAATGTCGTTCCCAAACAAATTGTAACGACCAGCAACAGGAATCATACTGGAATCCCGTGTAACTTTCGGTGGTGCGATTCAAATCGAGATCCCGGTAATATCGCCCCACCCAAAGCCAATTCTTGGCAAAACTCCAGCTGGCAGTGATGCCCGCTTGATTGATTTCAACACCGGGTAGGTCTCTGACGAAGCGGTGACCCACCTGAACTAAGTTATTGCTGCTCTGACGATACTCCAATGAGACACTGCTTCTTTCAACTCGTTCATTTTGAGATGAAACTTGTGCTTCCAATGAGGCAATCCAGCGAGAAGACAAATTCCAATCTAGCTCAGTGGCTATGGCCGAGCGGTTGCTATCTTGACGTTCGGCTTCCAGAATTCGGCTATCATCCAGATAGAAAATCTGGCCCAAACTGAATTTAAGCTTGTCCTGTCCTTTGCTGTTTAATATTCGGGTTGTAGCCCCTAAGGTTAACTGGTTCTTATCACTTATGCGATCAAGCCCGGTAAACTCCTGGCCTCGAAACAAACCTTCAAAGTCATTCAGCAGCCTCGTAGTATCGTAAAGGCCGATATTGTCCTGGTTTTTATAGCTGGTGTACAAATACTGGGCTTTTGGCTCTAATGTTTGGGTTGCAGAGTCACCAAACCAGTTAATTTCTCTTTCGAAGGCCATGGTGCCGTACAGACGAACCTGACCAAGGGTCCGATTAACGTCTTTATCTAGTGTGGTGCCTTCTGTATTTTTTTGCCGATAACTGGTGTGCAAAACACTGGTTTCAGCCAAAAACTCAGCCCAAGGTGTTCTCCAGGGCAGGGACAGTTTCGGCGCAATATGAAAACGCGCTGCTTTTGGCAGATCCGTTTCCGCATTGTCAAATAGTGTCAATTCGGAGTGTACGTCAAGATTTAAGTACTCCCCTTGCCATGCTTGGTAATCCAGTTTGATTTCCGGCAGGGCCCGATAAGTGCTGGGGTGGTCACCGATAACCTTAAAATCCCGGAAACTGGCATTGACATCCAGTTGTTGTGTGTCGTAGTTAAGGGAGACTGTCTTGAATAAATGGGTATCTGCTCGGTTGTAAAAATCAGAATCTAAGTCTGCGATATAATTATCATCGCTAAGATGGTTCCACTCAGCATTGATTGACCACTCTTGAGAAAGCTGTCCGAAATGTGTCAGACGGTAAAAATAGCGACTATCGTTCTCTTCGGTGTCTCGATCTTCTGCCATGTACTCCAGGTGAATGGCGCCCGTATGTTGCTCCGTCAGGTAGCGAAATTCATTCTGAAGTTGAAAACCTCTATCGGTCATCACCCTCGGGGTAATGGTTGCGTCGTAATTTGGCGCAATATTCCAATAAATGGGTTGTGCGTAAGATACCCCGAATGTATCGGAACTATTGATTTCTGGCAGCAGTAAGCCACTTTGGCGTTGATTGGTCACCGGGAAGGAAAAATAGGGCAAATAAAGCACCGGTATATCTTTAACGTAAAATCGTGCGTGTTTAACCGTGCCCCATATATCACCGGGCTTTAACTCTATGCTGCTGGCTTTGATTTGCCAGTCTTCGCCACCTTCTGGACACGTAGTGAAGCTTACATCCTCAAGTGCCACGCCTTGTTGTTGATTCAACATGATTTTGTCTGCTGCACCTCTACCCTGGAAGCGCAGCATGCGATACCCGGTTTGATTCATCTCCATCTTGTTGGAATCGAGATCCAGCAGCAAATCCTCGCTTTCTACTAAGATTTGTTTATCTCTGAAACGAATGTCACCGGAGGCAGTGAGTTTTCTGGCGACTTTGTCGATTCTGGCATTTTGTGCACTGATATGTGCTTTCGGGCTGGCAATCTCAACATCGCCATCGAAATCAGCCAGTTTGTCTTGTGTCATAGACACCGAATTGGCTTTTACAACGATCTCACCCTTTTCCGCCAGATTTTTTTTATCCAATGGACTAATTGGCACCAGACATTGTTCTGTGGCCAGAGTGAACCCGCTGTACAAGATCACTAACGGAAAGATTGAATATGGCTTGATATGCATAAAAAAGGTTGTGTGGAGCCTTGGTTTGACCAGAAAAAGTGAGAAACACGGCTGAATTCTAATGGTTTCGATGTTTTTTACCAGCGTAACGTTAAAAAAAACGCATTTCCTGTTTATTTTTGGCCCCCACGGGGTTGTGAAACTGGTAGACTGAACGCAAATAATAAAAAGAGTTAGCTATTGTTGGTGGAATTAGTTGGTATTTCCGCAAATGTCCATCAAGGTGAAGTCTCCAGCAATACTGCTCTATGTGTGCGTTAATATTAGAGTTTTCTATGATTGCAAATCAATCCGATGAGCAGCGATTAAGAGCTGATGCCTTATTAAACTGGATCAATACCCAAACAAACTTGCGTGCAGAAGCGTTAGATATGGTTTCTGGGGATGCCAGTTTTCGCCGTTATTTCCGTTTTAAATTCGAAGGCTGCAGCTATATCGCAGTAGATGCCCCTCCAGAAAAAGAGAACAATCACGCATTTTTTCACATAGCAAAGCGTTATTTTGATGCTGGTGTGCAAGTGCCTGAGATAAAAGCAGTAGATTTAGCATTGGGTTTTTGGGTACTTGAAGACTTTGGTGACGTGTTGTTAGCCAATCGATTTGACTCTAAAGATGTCCAGCCGTTATATGCGCAGGCTCTCGAAGCGCTGCGCGGTATCCAACACGTGATGACAACCGATGCTGGCACTTTACCCGCCTTTGATGATGCCCTGTTGGATGCTGAATTCCACTTGTTTAATCACTGGCTGATAGAGGTGCATCTCAAACTGGGGTTAACGGACACTCAGTGGCAAACAATCCATGAGGCACAAGAGGCAATTCGCCGCGTGTTTAAAGCTCAGCCTCAGGTTGGTGTGCATCGTGATTATCACTCTCGGAATCTCATGGTATTACCGGACGATTCTATCGGAATCATTGATTTTCAGGATGCGGTTACAGGGCCTGTCACCTATGACGCAGTTTCACTACTCAGGGATTGTTACGTTGTCTGGCCAGATGCCATGGTGGATACGTTGATCAGTGAATGGCGAGAGGGGCATTTCCCGCAATACGACGCCAAAGAGTTTGCCCGGTGGTTTGATTTTGTTGGCATGCAACGACATATCAAAGCCAGTGGCATTTTTTGTCGACTGTGCCATAGGGACGGCAAACAAGGATATCTGGCGGATATCCCTCGTACCTTAGAGTATGTTGTGAAGTTTGGTAGACGCTACGGTGAAACCCGAGATTTTGCTGATCTTGTTGCGTCTATGGTCATTCCTGCTGTGGTCTCAAAACTGGCGGCTTAATATCCGATGATCGATTGTGCCATGATACTGGCTGCCGGACGTGGCGAGCGGATGCGCCCTTTGACGGATATTTTGCCTAAACCCCTGTTACCCCTCAAGGGCAAGCCTCTAATGCAATATCACCTGGAAAAGTTGGCCGCGGCAGGTATCCGCAAAGTTATTGTTAATCACGCCTGGTTAGGTGAGAAAATCGAAGCTGCGTTTGGCAACGGAGAAGCATTTAATTTGCAAATTATCTACAGTGCTGAAAGTGAAGCACTGGAAACCGCCGGCGGTATTGTAAAGGCTTTACCTCACTTTGCAGGTAATCCTTTTATGGTGGTTAACGGGGATGTCTATTGCGATATAGATTTTACCCAACTTTGCCGGGAGCCGCTGCGAGGTTTAGCGAGATTAGTATTAGTGGATAATCCAGAGCATCATCCCGAGGGGGATTTCGCTGTTTCTGATGGACGGGTAGCGCAAAAATGTGCTGAGCAAAGTTACACTTTTTCCGGTATTGCGCTCTATAACCCGGAATTTTTCGCAGGATTAAAGGTTGAGAGAATGCCGCTTGCCCCTCTCATAAGACGTCACATGCAAAATGGCAGAGTAGAAGCCGAGTTGTTTCATGGCCGTTGGTGCGATGTGGGTACGCCAGAGCGCCTCGCTAATCTTGAACAGGAACTATCATTATGAATATTTGGGGCAAGGTGTTAGGCACTTTGTTTGGTGCTATGTTTGCCAAAATACCCGGTGCCATCTTGGGATTCATCGTGGGGCATCTGTTTGACCGTGGCTACAGCCAGGATTTTAATCAGATGGGCGGCTTTGGCCGTTTTTTTGTGGATAAAGACGCAGTAAAAAATCAGGCTGTATTTTTTCACGCATTGTTTTCGGTATTGGGGCATGTCGCCAAGGCTGATGGTCGTGTTACCGAAGCCGAAATTCAAGTGGCCACCCAATTAATGGATGACATGAACCTCACCGGTGATACCCGCAAAGAGGCTCAGCAGGCATTCCGGGAAGGGAAGGCGGCCGACTTTCCGGTAAAAGACATACTGAAAGAGTTTTACGACTCTTGTTATGGTCGCAGAGATATACTGCAAATTTATCTGGAGATCTTGATTCAGGCCGCTTATGCCGATGGGCGTTTAGATCCTGAAGAGCAGAAAATCCTGCTGGAAGTCGCTCAGGTATTAAAATTTCAAAAGCAGGAATTAATGTATTTGATTTCAGCATTTGAAGCAGAGTTGCGTTTCCGTCAGGCTAGCGCGCAACAAGCTTGGCAACAAGAACAAGCTCGCCAACAGCAAGAACATCGCGGACCAGGTTGGCGACCGCGCAGTAAAGCAGAACAAAAGCGCTCCCGTGAAGAGCGAGAAGATACCGGCCAGGATGACTTTGATGAAGAGGCCTATTACAAGCGACAGCGAGAACAGTACTCGCGCAAGAACTATCAGCAAAGGGGCGGCTATCGGGGGCGACAACAATCGCAATCGACATATTCATATGATGACCGCGTCAATGATGCTTACCGAATCTTGGGGGTGAATGCAAATACTGATCCTAAAGCCATCAAAAAAGCTTACCGCAAATTGATGAGCGAACATCATCCAGACAAGCTTGTGTCCAAGGGGTTACCCCGTCAGGCACTGGATATTGCCAAGCAAAAGGCGCAAGACATTCAAGCGGCCTGGGAATTAGTAAAAAAAGAGAAGGGAATTTAACGCCCTTCTTTTGCCTGTTATTGACCAGCTACAACAGGCTCTGGCAATAAAGTGACCTTCTTCAGCATGACATTCTCCACAGGCACATCTCGCCAGCCTAACTCCATATTGTAGGCAGTTTCTACCTCAGCAAGTTTATCTACTACTTCTGCGCCTTCTAATACCAGACCGAAAACCGTGTAGCCCCAATTGCGCCCCGGATTTAAGGACCTGTTGTCTTGTACGTTAAAGAAGAATTGACGGTTCGCGGAGTGTGGGTCGTCGCCTCTTGCCATGGCCACGGTGTACATGTCGTTTTTCAGGCCATTTCCGGATTCATTGTAGATTTGTCCAAAGGCCGGCAGTGTATTGAACTCTGCATCATAACCGCCTCCTTGCACTACAAACCCCGGAATGATGCGATGAAAAACGGTATTGTCATAGCTGCCTTTTTCCACATAGCGCAAAAAGTTATTGACGGTAATAGGGGCTCTGCGACGGTCCAGTTCGACAGTCATATTTCCCAAATCTGTTTCGATTTTTACTTTTGGATAAAAGTTATCTGGCTGTATGTGAGAACCGTCTTTGCTCTGGGCAGAAATTGAGAATGAAATCATGGCCAGGAGGGCTACCAGATAGCGAGAAGTAAAAAACATGTATATTCCTTTTATCGTTTGATGCTACTTAAAATAACGAATTTGCGATTGCTTGCAACTACTTTGCAGCCACCAAACAAGCGTTTTAGTTTTTCGTGGTAATTAAGATGACGGTTGCCCACGATACGCAGCTCACCACCTTTTTTCAGGGCTTTTTTGGCGTCATTAAACATTTGCCAGGCAATGTGATCAGTGATGGTGTTTTGCTGATGAAACGGCGGATTGCACAAGATCACATCAAGTTGCTCTACCGGAACCTGTTCCAAACTGTTGGAATGAAAAAAGGCAGCGGGTATTGCAGGGAAGTTTGCTTGCAGTGTGAGCTGTGCCGATGCCACTGCCATTGCTGACTCATCCACACAGTGTATTTTGGCTGGCTTTTGCTGAGCTGCATGTACCGACAGTACGCCGTTACCGCAGCCGAGATCTAATATCTGCTTGTTTTGGCAATCGGGTAGGTGTTCCAGTAAAAATCGCGCACCGATATCCAATGATGTTGATGAAAAAACATTAGCCAGGTTTGCTATTTGTAGCCCTGAGTTTTCAACTGGCCAGCGCAGCGGAAATTTTGATTGGCTGGAGAGGGTTTTGTTAACACGAGTAAAGATCAGCCGTGCTTTTTTTACCGCCAGAGAGGTATGCGTAGATCCGAGGTGTTTTTCAAATAGGGCAAGAGTAGACTTTTGAATTTGATTTGCTTTGCCGGCGGTGATCACCAGTGCACCTTTGGGTAATAGCGCTCTTAAGGTGATTAACTGCTCTGCCAAAAAACTATTGTTTTTAGGTAACTTCAAAATCGCTTGTGTGGTGTTATCGGGTAAGTCAGACAAATTATTGTGAACGCTAAATTCAGGAGTACTTTGGACGTTTTTATGCCAGTTTTGCTGCATGGCCAGTGCAGCGACTTTGGAGTCGGAATACCAGGCACAGATTTGCGTCGGCAACATACAGGCCAGGGCACCAAAGTCATCGTTAAGGACGGCAGTTTGTTGCATTTGCAGTTCAGGGTTCTCTTGTAGATATTGATAGATGTATTCATCTGCAGCATCCCAGGCTTGTAGACTGACGTGCTGTTGCTCTGGCGGGTAGCGGTGAAGTTGCCAGCGTTTATCCTGTATACTTAACTCTGTTCTCATTTGGTTGTCTTAAGGTAATTTATTATGAAGCAATTTGACTTGTTCTCTGGCGACTCTCCTGGAAAAGGGACGCAGTACAAGTCTACCACAGAATCATCAAATGCAGATGTATTCGAGGGCGCTGTTTCGAATCAAGTAACAAAGCGCAATCGGCGACGTTTATTGCCGGATATTAATGCTTTTTTTGACGGTGAGTTGCATTACTTCCCTGATTTCCTCAATCGCGGTGAGGCGGATGCGTTGTTTGCAGTGTTGCGCTCGCAACTGCAATGGCAACCAGACCAGGTCAAAGTCTATGGTAAATGGCATACCATTCCCAGGCTGCAAGCTTGGTATGGCAATCCTGAGAGTCACTACAGCTATTCGGGGAAAACACTCAATCCGTTGCCGCCCACGCCTGAGCTGGAAGTTTTGCGCAAAGCCTGTGGCGAGATTGCCCAAGTTGAGTTTAACAGTGTGTTGGCTAACTTGTATCGCAACGGTGCAGATTGTATGGGCATGCACAGTGATGATGAGCCTGAACTGGGAGAGCAGCCGGCTATTGCTTCTGTCACTTTGGGGGCTACCCGCCGATTTGACCTGGTGCATAAGACTGAACCTGTCAAATTACAGTTGCCGTTGCAGTCGGGTAGTTTGTTGTTAATGTGTGGAGACACTCAAAAGCATTGGCAGCATGGTATCGCCCGTACTAAGCAGCCTGTGGGGGAGCGCATCAATTTGACCTTTCGCAGGGTTGTAAAACGTTAGAGCAAGGTTATAAATTCTGCTGTATTTGCGGTTTAAAAATATATGTCATTGACTCAAACAGTTACCAAAAAGCAAGCAGTTTTTCTGCAAATTTCAGTATTTAAATTCAAGATCTCAGGCTAAATTTAGACATGAGGAAGGCATAGTGCTGGCTCCTCACATACAGAGGTTTTTGCGGCTGGGTCAGGCGCAATTTTCTCCGGTCTGTGTTAGCGGCAGATTTGATTTTGGAGGTATTTGAATTGTGAACATTCAAAACACAATAGAAGACAAGTTAACGGAGCATTTCGCACCAGAGTTTCTTGAGGTTATTAACGAGAGTTCTCAGCATAACGTGCCTATTGGCTCAGAGACCCACTTCAAAGTGGTGCTGGTAACCCCGCGTTTTGCAGGGCAGCGTTTGCTGCACCGGCATAAAGACGTGAACAAGGTACTCAAAGACGAAATCGAAAACCACATTCACGCGCTTGCGCTGCATACCTATACTGATCAGGAGTGGGAGCGTTTATACGGCGATGCGCCAGACTCGCCAGCTTGTTTGGGTGGGGCCGGACGCAAGGTTTCCTGACAACCTTTCCATTCGCTTAGAGTTTTAAATGAAAGCGCCGTATGGCGCTTTTTATTTGTCATTTGTCGGCGCTAAAATTGTTCCGCAAACAAGGATTGCCTCTGGTATGATTCCCAAAGTCACAAATTTTTGATAAAACGTTGCATAATCAACGGTTTATTTTTTAGCGCAAAACAACGATAAAAACTAACAGACTTGCGGATATTCATGTCGGACAAATTCAGCCAATTTATTGATAGATTCCACGCCAGGTTGTGTCATCTGGTCAGCCTTTTCACTCTTATTATGACCGCTCTGACATTTCTGATTGTGGTGCTCAGGTATGGCTTTGACATGGGCTGGGTCGCCATGCAGGAATCGGTTATGTATCTGCATGCGGCAATTTTTATGCTGGGTGCCGCCCACACCCTCAAGCTGGATGAACACGTACGAGTGGATGTGTTTTACCGCAATTATTCACCCAGGAATAAGGCCCGAGTCAATTTTTTTGGTGGTTTGGTGTTTTTACTGCCGTTGACCGGATTCATTTTCATCATGAGTTGGAGTTATGTGCTCAAGTCCTGGCAGCTGTTGGAAGCATCACAAGCGGCTGGTGGTTTGCCAACGTTGTTCTTGCTGAAGACTTTTATCCTGCTGTTTGCTGCAACGCTGTTTTTACAGGGAATTTCTGAAGTACTTAAAAATGCCAATTTAGCTTTGAAGGGAGAGTAATGATGGAATGGATGGCATTACTTCTGTTTTTGTGCGTGTGTGGCACACTGTTATTAGGATACCCGGTGGCATTAACCTTGGCAGGTACTTCGTTGATTTTCGCTGGGATTGGTGTGTTAACGGGTACCTTTGAAACGTCTTATCTCAATGCTTTGCCGTCTCGTTTGTTTGGTATTATTAACAATCAAACTCTGTTGGCGGTACCGCTTTTTGTACTGATGGGCATTGTATTGGAAAAATCCAAAGTGGCCGAAGATTTGCTCACCGCGATGGCCAGCTTATTCGGCAATTTTCGTTCAGGATTAGTGTTATCGGTTATTTTTGTGGGTATGTTACTCGCTGCCAGTACCGGAATTGTCGGCGCCACCGTGGTGACTATGGGCTTATTGTCGTTGCCGGCGATGCTGAAAAAAGGCTATCCGCAATCGCTAGCCTGCGGCAGCATCTGTGCTACAGGTACGTTGGGGCAAATCATTCCTCCTTCCATCGCATTGGTATTGCTGGGTGATGTACTTTCCGGTGCTTATCAGCAAGCACAATTAAATATGGGCAACTTCTCACCCGATTCGGTTTCGGTGGGCGATTTATTTGTAGGTGCTATCGTTCCTGGGTTGTTGCTGGTGGCTTTGTATGCCCTGTATGTACTGATTTTCACGCCTAAGTTAGAAGCAAACGAATCACATGACACTCAGGAAGACAATACAACTAGTGTGTTTGGCGCCTTGTTCCCGCCATTAATGCTGATTATTTTAGTGCTTGGTTCTATTTTGGCTGGTTTTGCGACACCAACGGAAGCCGCAGGCGTCGGCGCTACAGGCGCTATTTTGCTGGCTTTTGCTCAGCAAAAAATGGACTGGACGCGTTTACAGGCCGCTGCATTAGATACCACCAAAGTAACAGCCATGATCTTTATGATATTAATTGGTGCTTCCATATTTTCTTTGATTTTCAGAGGTTTCGGTGGCGAAGAAATGATCCATCGTTTTTTTGAGCGCTTACCCGGTGGTGAATTTGGTGCCATTTTAATGGTGATGGCCATTATCTTTGTACTGGGTTTTATTCTGGATTTTATCGAAATTACCTTCGTTGTCGTACCTCTGGTCGCCCCTGTATTGTTTATGATGGGAGTCGATCCCATTTGGCTGGGTATCATGATAGCGGTGAATTTACAGACTTCGTTTTTAACGCCCCCGTTTGGCTTTGCACTGTTTTATTTAAGAGGTGTTGCGCCGCCCTCCGTGCAAACTATGCAAATTTACAAAGGGGTCGCACCCTTTGTTCTGATTCAGTTAGGCTTGCTGATCATGATGGCCATTTGGCCGGAAATTATTACCTGGTTACCTGACACCATTTACGGATAGGAAAAAGTATGAAAGCACTTAAAATAGGTTTGGTGATTGCTCTGTCAGCTTTGCTGATGAGCTGTTCAGAATCATCCACTCAAGATTCATCACAATCGCAGGCGGTTCAGCAGACCTTTGAATGGAAACTGGTAACCAGTTGGCCCAAGAACTTCCCGGGACTGGGTAAAGGCCCTGAAACCTTTGCGCAAATGGTCAATCAGATGTCAGGTGGCAGGCTGAAATTGCGAGTTTATGGTGCTGGTGAAATTGTTCCCGGATTTGAAGTTTTTGATGCCGTTGCCGAAGGCACCGCACAAATTGGCCACTCTGGTCCTTACTATTGGAAAGGCAAAGCACCTGCGGCGCAAATCTTCACTGGTGTGCCGTTTGGCATGAATGCTCAGGAGATGAATGGCTGGTTGCATTATGGCGGTGGACTTGAGTTGTGGCGCGAACTTTATAAGCCTTTTGGTCTAATTCCCTTCGCCGGCGGCAATACTGGCACCCAGATGGCGGGCTGGTTTAAAAAAGAGATTAACTCTGTCGAAGATTTGAAAGGTTTGAAAATGCGTATTCCCGGCTTGGGCGCAGAGGTGTTGAGACGCGTAGGAGGGGTACCTGTGACATTGACTGGTGGTGAGCTATTTACGTCTCTTCAAACTGGTGCCATTGATGCCACTGAATGGGTGGGGCCCTACAACGACTTAGCGTTTGGGTTACACAAAGCTGCTGACTTTTATTATGCATTTGGTTGGCACGAAACGGGTACAACACTGGAATTTATCGTCAATGAGCAGGCCTACAATCAACTGCCCGCAGATCTACAAAAAATTGTGGAAGTAGCCACCAGAGCCGTGAACCAGGGCATGTTGGATGAATATACAGCGCGTAATAATGCCGCTTTGCAAACACTGTTAAACACCCACGGTGTAGATTTACGTCAATTGCCTGATGATGTTATTGCGTCCCTGAAACAAGCCACAGAACAAGTACTGGCTGAGCAGTCGGCAGCAGATGCGCAGTTTGCCAAAATCTATGCTCAGTACCAGAAGTTTCAGCAGGAAGTGGCCAATTTTCATGGCATTACTGAAGCGCGCTTATACCAGAGTCGTGATTAGTACCAACAGGATATTGTGACTGCTGCACAGCTGTTCAGAGTTGTTGAATTCGTTGTGCTGGTTACAATAGCCACAATTTTAATATCGGACGATAGACTCGTTCTTGCAAGTAAGGAATTTCCTCAATTATGGTAATCCAACCTAAAATTCGTGGTTTTATCTGTACTAATGCGCATCCCGCTGGCTGCGCTCACAATGTCAGCACGCAAATTGATTATGTAAAGGCTCAATCCCATTCAGATGAAGGGCCAAAAAATGTTTTAGTTTTAGGCTGCTCTACCGGATACGGATTGGCTTCGAGAATCGTGTCGGCCTTTGGTTATGGTGCTAAAACCTTAGGTGTTTGTTTCGAAAAAGCGCCAACCGAGAAAAAGACGGGTACCGCGGGTTGGTACAATACCGCTGCCTTCCATCAACAGGCAGAAGGGGCGGGGCTTTATCATAAAACCTTAAATGGCGATGCGTTTTCTAAAGAAATGAAAGCAGAAGTCATCGAAGCGATTAAGCAAGATCTGGGGCAAGTTGACCTGGTAATCTATAGCCTGGCATCTCCTCGTCGTACTGATCCTGAAACGGGTGAAGTCTATAAGTCCGTGCTTAAGCCCGTTGGCCAAAGCTACACCACTAAAACCTATGATACCGATAAAGACCTGGTGCATGAAGTTTCACTTGAGCCTGCTTCAGAAGAAGATATTCAAAATACCGTTAAAGTAATGGGTGGTGAAGATTGGGAATTGTGGTTAGATGCTTTAGCTGAGGCGGGCGTATTAGCGCAAAATTGCAAAACCACCGCTTATACTTATATCGGTAAAGAGTTGACCTGGCCTATTTACGGTCACGCGACTATTGGTAAAGCCAAAGAAGACCTGGATCGCGCGGTTAAGGCGATTGAGTCTAAACAGGCTAGCCTGAATGTAAAAGCCTATGTTTCGTCATTAAAAGCGCTGGTAACTCAGGCTTCCTCTGCAATTCCAGTGATGCCGCTATACATTTCTTTGATATATAAAGTGATGAAGCAAGAAGGCACTCACGAGGGCTGTATCGAGCAAATCGATGGTTTGTTCCGTTTGTTACTGCAAGATGCTCCGGAAGTAGATGAAGCCAACCGATTGCGCATGGATGGCAAAGAAACCAACGATGCTACGCAAGCTAAGATCAAGGAGCTTTGGCAGCAAGTGACACAAGACAACTTCCATCAATTGAGCGACTACGCTGGTTACCATCAAGAATTCTTACACTTGTTTGGCTTTGGTTTTGACGGTGTTGATTACGAAGCCGATGTCAGCCCGCTGGCAGATTGGTAAAAGTGCCTCATTGATCTCGAAAAAAACACCGCTTAGGCGGTGTTTTTGCTTCTTTAAATTAAGTGAGTAGAATACACAGCATCTAATTCCCGTCCTCGCGTTGACAAAAAATTGTCAATTGCTAGGGTTTAGGTTGAAAAATAGTCAATGCGTGACTAAAAAAAAAGCAAAAAAACCAAGTCACACACATTGCCGTAGCACAAAATGCTCAGGTAGTGCTAGAATTCTAGAGTTTGTATTCAAGGTTTATTTCTGTAACAAAACGTTTTAGTTGAAAAAACAAGAAATAACTTGTTTTAAGCAGTCTTTAAACCTTATCGGGTTAAGTATTAATCCTTAACTAGTGCATGTATGTATGATTAAAATAAAGAAAGGCCTCAACCTCCCTATTACGGGAGCGCCAAAGCAAGAAATCCATGACGGTGCGCCGATTTCGCGCGTTGCTGTTCTGGGTGAAGAGTACATCGGCATGCGTCCCACTATGCATTGTCAGGTGGGTGATGTCGTTAAAAAAGGGCAGGTTCTTTTTGAAGACAAAAAGAACCCAGGCGTGAAGTTCACTGCGCCTTCTGCCGGTGAAGTCATTGAAGTCAATCGCGGCGCAAAACGCGTTTTGCAGTCGGTTGTCATCAAGGTTTCCGGCGAGGAGCAGGTGGAATTTGCTAAATATGATGCGGCTGAGCTTGCTTCTCTGGAAAGAGACAAGATCGTTGCACAGTTAGTTGATTCTGGTTTATGGACTGCACTTCGTACTCGTCCTTACAGTAAAATCCCAGCAATTGACTCAGCGCCTTCGGCGGTGTTCGTTAACGCTATGGATTCCAATCCATTAGCCGCTGATCCTGCGGTGATCATCGATGGTAATCAGGCGGATTTTGAAAACGGTTTGAATATCGTTGCTAAGCTGACCGAAGGTAAAACCTGGTTAACTAAGGCTCCGGGCGCGGTTATTGCCACTGGCAGTGCTGCGGTCTCTACTGAAGAGTTCTCTGGTCCTCACCCTGCGGGTCTGGTAGGCACGCACATTCATTTCCTCGATTCCGCTGGCGCCAACAAAATGGTTTGGCACATCGGTTATCAAGACGTGATTGCTATTGGTAAGCTATTTACCACTGGCGAGTTGGATTCCTCGCGCGTTGTGGCATTAGCGGGTCCTGTGGTGTCAAATCCAAGACTGGTTCGCACAACTTTAGGTGCCAACACTGAAGAATTAACCGCCGGTGAGTTATCTACTGATGATCCGCGCGTAATTTCTGGCTCTGTGCTGCACGGTATGCACGCCCATGGCGTTCACGCTTACCTGGGCCGATATGCCACTCAGGTTTCAGTTGTAGCTGAAGACAGCGAGAAGAAGTTCCTCGGTTGGATCACGCCGGGCTCTGATAAGCACTCCATCACGCGTGCCTATCTTGGCCATATGGGTGGTGGCAAACTGTTTAATATGACTTCTACGACTAACGGTTCAGATCGCGCTATGGTGCCAATCGGCAACTACGAGCGAGTTATGCCGCTAGACGTATTACCCACTTTATTACTGCGCGATTTGCTTTCTGGCGATACCGACGGTGCCCAAACTCTGGGTTGCCTGGAGTTAGACGAGGAAGATCTGGCGTTGTGTACTTATGTATGTCCTGGCAAATACGATTACGGCTCCGTACTGCGTGATTGTCTGGATAAGATTGAGAAAGAGGGCTAATCATGAGCTTGAAAGATTATCTTGAAAAGATTGAACCCGATTTCGAACCGGGTGGAAAACACGAAAAGTGGTATGCGCTTTATGAAGCGGTAGCCACAGTTCTATATACGCCTGGTAAAGTGACTAAAGGTACGGCTCACGTTCGTGACAGTATCGACTTGAAACGCATCATGATTATGGTGTGGATGGCGACATTCCCGGCCATGTTTTACGGTATGTTTAACATTGGTCAACAAGCGCACTTAGCCATTTTAAATGGCGCTGGCGCTGTAACACTACCTGACGTGTGGCAAGCCGCAATCTTTACAGCGCTTGGCGGTCAGTTGGGTGTAGACGGTGTAAGCTGGTTGGGTATGATGGGTTATGGTGCCTGTTTCTTCCTGCCTATTTATGCAGTTACATTCATCGTTGGTGGTTTCTGGGAAGTGTTATTTGCTTCGGTGCGCAAGCACGAAGTTAACGAAGGATTCTTCGTTACCTCAGTTTTGTTCGCCTTAACCTTACCTGCAACTATTCCTCTGTGGCAAGTGGCACTGGGTATCACCTTCGGTGTGGTTATCGCCAAAGAAGTATTTGGTGGTACAGGCCGTAACTTCCTTAACCCGGCATTGTCTGGTCGTGCTTTCTTGTACTTTGCTTACCCGGCTCAAATCTCCGGTGATGCTATCTGGACAGCAGCAGACGGTTTCTCTGGCGCAACTATGCTAAGCCAGGCCGCTTCTGGAGCATTGGATTACAGCAACGTCGCACTTTGGTGGGATGCCTTCTACGGCAATATTCAAGGTTCTGCCGGTGAAGTTTCAACGCTGATGTTATTAATTGGTGGTTTGTTCATTATTTATCTGCGCATCGCCTCCTGGCGTATTGTATTGGGTGTGCTTCTTGGTGCGGCTATCTTTGCGACACTATTAAATCTGGTGGGCAGCGATACCAACCACATGATGTCAATGCCTTGGTACTGGCACTTGGTGACTGGTGGTTTTGCCTTCGGTATGTTCTTTATGGCAACCGACCCGGTTTCGGCGTCCTTCACCAACCAAGGTAAATGGGCTTACGGCCTGTTGATTGGCGCCATGTGTGTCATGATACGTGTATTAAACCCGGCATTCCCTGAAGGTATGATGTTGGCAATCTTGTTCGCCAACCTATGGGCGCCGTTGTTTGACTATTTTGTCGCTCAAAGCAATATAAAACGGAGGATGGCACGTGTCAGCGCGTAAAGAAACTCTCGGAAGAACTATCGGCATCGTTGTTGCCGTGTGCCTTGCTTGCTCAATTGTTGTTTCTTCGGCTGCTGTAGGCTTGCGTAGCCTTCAGGAGACGAATGCGGCACTGGATAAGCAAACTAATATTATCGATGCGGCAGGCTTGCTTGATAAAGCGGCCGGTGACATCGCTGGAACTTATGACAAATACGTTGAAGAACGCTTCGTTGACCTTGAAACTGGTACCTATGTAGAAGCACCTTATGAAGGTTATGACATGTTCAAAGCCGCTAAGGATTCAGACTACAACGTTCGAGTACAAGGTAGCAATGTGGGTTTCCAGACTCGTGCTAAAGTTGCCAGTATCTACGTAGTTAAAGACGACAGCGGTAACGTGCAGCGCTTGGTATTGCCTGTGTATGGCAGTGGTCTTTGGGATCTGATGTACGGTTTCCTGGCTATTGAAGCTGATGGCTCTACCATCCGTAGCTTGGTGTATTACCAGCACAAAGAAACTCCCGGATTGGGCGGTGAAATTGTCAACCCAGCGTGGAAAGCGAAGTGGGATGGCAAGCAAGCGTTCAAAGATGGTGAAGTTGCCATTCAGGTTAAAAAAGGCGCAGGTAATGATAACCCTTATGCGGTTGATGCATTGTCTGGTGCAACGTTAACCAGTAACGGCGTGCAGAACAGCGTAACTTACTGGCTGGGTGAACAGGGCTTCGGCAAGTACCTGAGCAAACAGTCCTGGAAATCTTAAGGGGCAAAACAATGGCTGAAACAAAAGAAATGAAAAAGGTATTGTTCGGGCCCGTCCTGGACAGTAACCCAATTGCATTGCACGTTCTGGGTATTTGCTCAGCGCTGGCGATCACAACCAAGTTGGAAACTGCTTTGGTTATGTCAATGGCCGTAATTTCGGTATTGGCGTTCTCCAACTTGTTTATCTCTTTAATCCGAAATCACATTCCATCTAGTGTGCGTATCATCATTCAGATGACCATTATCGCTTCCTTGGTAATCGTGGTGGACCAAATCTTAAAGGCTTATTCCTATTCGGTGGCCAAAGAGCTCTCGGTATTCGTGGGATTGATTATTACTAACTGTATCGTAATGGGACGGGCGGAAGCTTACGCCATGAAGAGCCCGCCTTTGATGAGCTTTATCGATGGTATAGGTAATGGCTTGGGCTATGCCTTTATCCTGATCGTA
This sequence comes from Planctobacterium marinum, assembly GCF_036322805.1. Lineage (GTDB taxonomy): Bacteria > Pseudomonadota > Gammaproteobacteria > Enterobacterales > Alteromonadaceae > Planctobacterium > Planctobacterium marinum_A. Next base: position 1,095,786 of record NZ_AP027272.1, read on the forward strand.
ATTGGTACTATCAAAGAGCTGTTTGGCTTCGGTACAATTCTTGGTTTTGAAATCTTACCACTGGTACAAAACGGTGGCTGGTACCAAGGCAACGGTTTATTGATTCTTCCATTTAGCTCGTTCTTCTTGATTGCCGGTATGATTTGGTTCATCCGTACAATCCGTCCTGAGCAAGTGGAACCAAAGGAGTAAGTAATGGAACATTATATTAGCTTATTTGTACGTTCCGTATTTATTGAGAACATGGCGTTGTCTTTGTTCTTGGGGATGTGTACCTTCCTTGCGGTATCTAAAAAGGTAAAGACCGCTATTGGCTTGGGTGTAGCAGTAATTGTGGTTTTGGGTATTTCGGTACCTGTTAACCAGGTTATCTATGTGAATATCTTGGCGCCAGGTGCACTGGCTTGGGCTGGCTTCCCGGATGCGGACCTTAGCTTCCTTAACTTCCTGACCTTTATCGGTGTTATCGCAGCATTAGTACAGATCCTGGAAATGAGTTTGGACAAGTTCTTCCCGGCTTTATATAACGCGTTAGGGATCTTTTTGCCGCTGATCACCGTAAACTGTGCCATATTCGGTGGTGTTGCTTTCGCAGTACAGCGTGAATACAACTTCACCGAAAGTATTGTGTACGGCATCGGTAGTGGCTTTGGTTGGGCGATCGCTATCACCCTGTTGGCTGCGGTGCGCGAAAAGCTCAAGTACGCCGATATGCCTGAAGGTATCCGTGGATTGGGCTCAGTGTTCATGATCGCGGGTCTGATGGCGTTGGGTTTCCAGTCATTCACGGGTGTAGCCCTGTAAACGCCGATACGAGAGGAAAATTACATGAATCAAGTTGAAATTTATCTTGGTGTCGGGATGTTTATTGCCATCGTACTTGCGTTGGTATTTATCATCATGTTCGCCAAATCGAAATTGGTCCCTACAGGTGACGTTAAAATCCTGATCAACGGCGATCCGGACAAAGCTATTACGGCATCTCCGGGTGGTAAGTTATTGGGCGCTCTGGCCGACAATGGTATCTTCGTAAGCTCTGCTTGCGGTGGTGGTGGCTCATGTGGTCAGTGCCGTGTTGATATCAAATCTGGTGGTGGTGAAATCCTGCCCACAGAGCTGGATCACATTACTAAGCGCGAAGCGCGTGAAGGTTGCCGCTTGTCTTGTCAGGTAGCTATCAAGCAGGACATGGATATCGAACTTCCAGAAGAAATCTTTGGCATCAAGAAGTGGGATTGTGAAGTTATTTCTGACGACAACAAAGCCACTTTCATCAAAGAGCTGAAGCTTAAGATTCCAAATGGCGAAAGCGTGCCTTTCCGAGCTGGTGGTTATATTCAGATTGAAGCGCCTGCGCACCACGTAAAATACAAAGATTTCGATATTCCAGAAGAGTATCGCCCGGATTGGGAGCGTTTTGGCTTCTTCGATATCGAATCAAAAGTAGACGAAGAAACCATCCGTGCTTACTCGATGGCTAATTACCCGGAAGAAGAAGGTATAATTATGTTGAACGTGCGTATCGCTACGCCACCACCTAATAACCTAAGTTTGCCTGCAGGTAAGATGTCTTCTTATATCTGGAGCCTGAAAGAAGGTGATAAGGCCACGATTTCTGGTCCGTTCGGTGAATTCTTTGCTAAGGAAACGGATGCAGAAATGGTATTCGTAGGTGGTGGTGCAGGTATGGCACCAATGCGTTCTCACATCTTCGACCAGTTACGTCGCATCAAAACCGACCGTAAGATTTCTTTCTGGTACGGTGCCCGTTCTTTGCGTGAAATGTTCTACGTAGAAGATTTCGATATGCTGCAAGAAGAGAACGACAACTTCAAGTGGCACGTAGCACTTTCTGATCCTCAACCTGAGGACAACTGGGAAGGCTACACTGGCTTTATCCACCAGGTATTGTTAGAAAACTACCTGAGAGACCACCCAGCGCCAGAAGACTGTGAGTTCTACATGTGTGGACCACCTATGATGAACGCTGCGGTTATCAATATGCTCAAAGACCTGGGTGTAGAAGACGATAACATCATGCTTGATGACTTCGGTGGTTAAGTTTATTTAAAGTGTAAAAAAGGGGCTTTTGCCCCTTTTTTGTTATCCGTTTGTGCAAGAATCATTTTCCATGAAAACTAAAAATACCGTCAAACCTCGTCTGTTTGCAGTACTGCTAATTAGTGTTCTGTTGACGCTAATCTCTGGCTGTCAGCCCGTTCCCAATGAAGTACATTTGACTGGCCCTACGATGGGCACCACTTATAACATTAAATACTGGTCTGAAACTGAGCAAATACCAGAGGATATTCAGGCGAAAGTGGATGCCGAATTAGTGCATATCAATAAATTGATGTCCACTTACGATCCAGGTTCAGAACTGTCTGTTTTTAATCAGAGCAAAAATACGGAACCCTATTCTTTGTCAGATGAAACTATGCTGGTAATGAATGAGGCAATTAACATTGCCAAAATGAGTAATGGCTACCTGGATATAACCGTAGGACCCTTGGTTAACCTTTGGGGATTTGGCCCTCAAGCGAAACCGGAAGTTATCCCAAGTGATGCGGAAATTGTTGCAATACGAGCAAAGGTCGGCTTTGATAAACTCACGCTTTCCGGAAACACTGTGACGCGTTCCCATCCTGAAATGTATGTGGATTTATCAACAGTTGCCAAGGGCTATGGTGTGGATCGGGTGGCCGAAATTGTTGAGTCTTTTGGTATCAACAACTATCTGGTGGAAATTGGCGGTGAAATGCGCGTTGCCGGAGAGAAACTCAATGGCCAGCAGTGGCGCATTGCTATCGAAAAACCGGTGACAATGGAGCGGGCAGTACAGGAGATAATTTCTGTGGGGAATAACGCGATTGCTACCTCAGGAGATTATCGCAATTACTATGAAGAAGAGGGTGTTCGCTACTCTCACCTGATAGATCCAAAAACCGGAAAGCCAATTCAGCATAATCTGGTCTCTGTAACGGTAGTGCATCCATCTTGTCTAATCGCAGATGGCTTCTCAACAGCGATAGCGGTAATGGGTAAAGAGGCAGGCCTTGAGATGGCTCTTCAAAATAACCTGTCGGTTTTACTGATTACCCGAGAAAATGGCGAGTTTAAAGAGTATACTACACCGGGTTTTGAGTCTTTTCTGATAAATAAGGGATAAGTACGTAGTGAGTACCTTTCTGTTAGCTTTTGTATTCTTTTTAGTAGTGGTGGCTGCCATGGCCATTGGTTACATTCTGCAAAATAAAACCATATCCGGGTCTTGTGGTGGGCTTGGCGCTTTAGGTATTGAAAAAGCTTGTGATTGCCCGGAACCTTGTGATCGCAAAAAGGCTAAACTAGAGCGGGAACAAGCAAGGCAAAAAAAATTCAGGAATGGCAAAACAACAAAATTATCTGATTGCTATCTGCGCAATTGGATATCTAATCGGGTGCTACTACTAAATACCCCGACAACCTTGGGGCGTAAAGCTGCATAAACACAAAGCGCCCCAACACTTTGCTTTTAATACTGTAAAAATACTGTCACAATCCTTTACATAACTGCTGTAAATTCAGACAATAGCCGCGAATTATGGTGGATAACTCACCTCTGGCAGTATCCCAATCTGTGATCTGCATTCAACTATTTTTATATCTTGCCGTTAAGGTCTTGATAAAAAACAAATAATTAGAAAGGTTGCTCTATGTGGTTTCAAAAGTCTATCAGTCAACGACTGATTGCGATTTGTCTTTCGGGTATCGCTGTCTTATTCCTGCTCTATGGTATTTGGCAGGTACAACAAGTTAAATCCAGCACTGTTGAAAAAGTGAATGGTGATATCCAAAACATCGTTGCTCAGAAAGCCACAGAAATTGCAGGCTTTTTCTATGCCAAAGGTCAGGTGATACACAGTGTGTTTGCAAATCCTTTGGTTTTAGATTGGTTCGAGAACTACGATGATCGACGCGGCGATCTCTCTGGAGATGAAGATTACCGCAAGGTTTGGGATTACTTTAAGTTTTTCTCCGATAAAGACCCCGCTATTAAAAGTGTGTTTTTTGGTTCGGCTAACACCTTTGAATATTTCGATTTGAATGGTCGCTATGAAGGTGATCCTAATTATTACACTAACAAGCGTCCTTGGTGGTTTGAAGCGCAAGACAAAGGGCGCTTATACCTTTCTGATCCCGCTGTAGACGCTAACGACAAATCCATCTCTGCCACTATTAAAACGGTGGTGAATCGCAATGGCCGCTTTTTAGGGATTGGTGGGATGGATATCTTGATCAGCACTATCGGTGAAGAACTACTCAGTAAAATCAAGTATCAAGGTATGGGCAATGCCTTCCTGGTAACCGACAAAGGCGTGTTGGTGTATTTCCCTGGTTTTACAGAGAGCTTTCCGCCGGGCTCAGATATGAGTAAGGTAGACTCTTATTTCAGTGATTCCAAAGGCTTTGCGCAGCTGAAAAACATGGTATCCCGTCAAGATAGCGGTATGGCAGATGTCAATTGGAAGGGTGAACACTACAAGGTTATTTTCGATAAGGTAGCTGGTGAGTATCCCTACTTTAATTGGAAGCTGGGCTTTATGGTGCCTGATCAAGCGGTGAGCGAGCCAGTGGCCAGCGCCGTATGGCAAGTCACCTTCCTGATGTTGATTATGTTAGGCATCATCGCCGTTATGGTATACATGATTGTACGTCCCATGCTTAACCCGTTGAATTCTATGGTTGATGCCATGAAGGATATTTCCCGTGGTGATGGTGATTTGACCAAACGCATCGACTTAAACCGCGAAGATGAAATTGGCCAATTGGCCAGTGAATTTAACGCCTTCATGGATAAAATTCAGTCGTTAGTGAAGCAAACCATGGACATCACCGCGGAAGTGAATCGCGCCACCAAAAATGTTAGCGAAATTACCCAACACAACTTGGATTTGGTGAACAACGAGAAATCGGAGATTGAATCAGTAGCCAGCGCTAGTTATGAAATGGCGGAGACCAGTAAAGACGTTTCTCGCAATACTAGCGGCGCAATGGAAGTGGCCGATAGTGTTAAAGAGGAGATGGATAAGGGTAGTTCGGTAGTTAAGTCAGCGGTTGGCGATATTAATTCGTTGTCCAGCCAGATTAGTGAAGCCTCAGAAGTGGTGGCGGCACTGGAAGCGGAAACCGATAAAATTGGCGAGGTGCTCGACGTTATCTCGGCTATTACTGAGCAAACTAATCTGTTGGCACTAAATGCGGCGATTGAAGCGGCTCGCGCAGGTGAGATGGGTCGTGGCTTCGCGGTTGTGGCAGATGAAGTAAGAACATTGGCCAGCCGAACCCAAGAATCTACCCGTCACATTCAGGAAATCATTGGCGCCTTGCAAACTACAGCCAAACAAGCCAGCCAGGCCATGACCACCAGTAACAGCCAGGCAGAATCTGGCGTGCAACGGGTTGCCGATTTGCAAAAAGTGTTGGATCAAGCCTTTACTGGAGTAGAGCAAATTCAGCAGCAGATGCAAAGTATAGTGGCAGCCAACACCCAGCAGTCTTACACTGCGGAAGAGATAGCCCGTAATGTAAGCCATATTACTGAGCTGGCGGATGAGACGGTGTCAGAGAGTAAAGATGTTGAAAAGAATATCTCTGACCTGAAACGTTTGGCTGAGAACCTGGATGATGTTTTGAAACACTTCCGGGTGTAAGGCTTGTCGAAAGATTGCTTTTTAATGCGTTAAGAAACCCGCCGCACGGCGGGTTTTTTATGTAGCTCGCCGTTTAAATGTTCCGGACATATACGGTATTCACTGCATCCCTTCAGCTCAACTCTTGCCTACAAAAGGATTTTAGGTAAGAGTTGAGCTGAACGGAAAAAAACCGAACCGAGCAGAATTTCCTAAAAATACAGATTTCGGCTTTTGTTGTTTAATTTGTCGGGGCGCCCACAGCGCCCAAAGGGAAAGCTTAACTGTCCTTTTTAAGAAGGACGAAACAAATGTTTCTTACTTTTCTTTGCTTGCCCAAAGAAAAGTAAGCAAAAGAAAGGGCACTCCCGCATCACACTTATTCTTCAATCTGAAAAAAGTTTTAATGTCACCACCGTGGAAGGGCCGTCCATGACACCTGCCACGGTTTGCAACGCATCCCTGCGTTGTCATGACAAACTTTTTTCATCTTTCAGGTGTGATGAAGGAGCCTCATGGTGCTCTTATTAAACCGGAGGTGCCTTGAATTAGCCTGAACTGGATGCAGTTATTTATGAAAACGCAGCTGCTATCTGGAATAGTATTTACGGGCAAAATCAATTAAGATACTGGTTAAATAAACAGTGTTTCAAGGCCTGTTATTCTTTGCGCAAATTTATTCACATTGATATGGATTGTTTTTATGCCGCGGTGGAGATGCGGGATAATCCAGATCTTAGAGACATTCCGATAGCGATTGGCGGCAGTTCCGACCGACGAGGAGTAATTTCCACCTGTAATTATCCTGCCCGTAAGTTTGGTGTGCGCTCTGCCATGGCCACAGCCCATGCCATGAAGCTGTGTCCGCAACTTACCCTGGTGCCGGGGCGCATGGATGTTTATGTCGAAGAATCTCGTAAAATTAAAGCCATCTTTAAACGCTATACCGATATTATCGAGCCATTGTCTCTGGACGAGGCTTTTTTAGATGTCTCCCAATCACATCTGTTTGGCGGCAGTGCTACCCGCATTGCGCAGGATATTCGCCAGGCCATTTACGCTGAAACCGGCTTAACTGCTTCTGCTGGGGTTGCACCCATTAAGTTTGTAGCCAAAGTGGCCAGCGACGAAAACAAACCCGATGGACTTTGTGTCGTTACACCGGATAAACTCATGCAGTTTGTTACGGGGTTACCACTTAAAAAAATACCGGGGGTGGGTAAAGTAACACAGCAAAAGCTGTCGCTGTTGGGGCTGGAGACTTGTGCCGATGTACAACAATTTTCGCGAGAGTGCTTACTCAGACAATTTGGTAAATTTGGTCGAATATTATGGGACCGTTGCCATGCCGTGGATGATCGAGAGCTGAGTACCAGTCGGGAGCGCAAATCGGTGGGCATTGAGACCACTCTGGCGCAAGACATATACACACCACAGCAGTGCCTGGAAATTATCCACAAACTGTATCCCAAGCTCATCAAGCGATTAAAAAAAGTTAGCCCAAATTTAACCGTGCACAATCAAGGTATTAAGCTCAAGTTTTCGGATTTTCAGCAAACTACTATGGATCAGCGTACTCAAACCGTTTCACTAGCGACATATGAGCGTTTATTGCCGCAAATTCTTGAGCGGCAAAACCAACGCGGAATTCGACTTGTGGGCTTACACGTTACCATGCCCCATGAAGCCGACAGTCGTCAGCTATTCCTGGAGTTTGATAGCGATGTTACCGCAGCGAGTTCGGAATAATAACTGCACAACTAAGTGGTTTTTAGGCTTAGCTTAGATTGACGCTTGCCTTGTAGCTCCGGTTGGAAAAATGCAGAATATGCGCCTCAGTTGCCAATTACCCTACAATAAAGGATGTTTCCATGGCCTTTCCAAAAATTACTGTAATAGATGATTTATCCTCAGCTTTAAGTGCATCAGCAAAGTGGGATGCAGTTATTGTTGTCGCTGCTGACTGCAATGCTGTTAGTGAACCCGCAATTCAGGCAGCCCTGAATGCTCACCAGCAGATCGATGCCCGCATCAATTCTGAAGTCTTGTTGTTTAGCAATGAGCAGGTACCAGGCAAACGCATCATCTTTGCTCCCACCGGGCAACTTTCTCGTTATTACGATGATGTCAGACGTTTTTTTGATGTGGCTAACCAGGCGGCAAAGCTAGCAGCCAGCGCGGGTGTTAAACAACCTTTGGTACTGGTGGATGCGCCAGATGATGAGCGTTTCAAAAATGCCGTATCCGCGGTTTATCTCGGTCTGACTCAAGGACTATGGCAGCCACTGGAAGCACGAATGGCACTGGATGAAAGCGAACTTGAACCCATCACTGAAATCGGTTTGCTGGGCAGTACTGACAGTGTCTCTGCCAAGTGGTTGATGGCCGCCGAAGCAGGTAAACGAGTAGCCCGCGATTTATGTGGTACTGAGCCCGAGCGAATGGCTCCTCCGGGGTTTGCCGATTATTGCGTTGAAGCATTAGCTGGTAGTGCCGTAAAGGTTGAGGTGATCAGCGATCAACGTCAATTAGAGCGACAATATCCCTTGTTGTTTGCTGTCGCGCGAGCCTCTGAAGCTGTTGAGCGTCATCAGGCCAGAGTCATTACCATGACCTATGAAGGCAAAGGGCCAATTGAACACAGCTTATATCTGGCTGGTAAAGGCATTACTTATGACACCGGTGGTGCTGACCTTAAAGTGAATGGTCATATGGCAGGTATGAGCCGCGATAAAGGTGGGGCAGCTACCGTTGCGGGCTTCATGAAAATGCTGGCTCAGCTGCAACCGGAAGGCATTAAAGTGGTGGCTGAGATTGGTGCGGTGCGCAACAGTATCGGTGCAGATGCCTTTGTTGCCGACGAGATCATCACTAGTCGCGCCGGTGTTCGGGTGCGCATTGGCAATACTGATGCCGAAGGGCGTTTGGTGCTTTCTGATGTGCTGACCCATTTGATTGAACTAGCAGAAAATGACGACAAAGCAGAGTTTTTCTCAGTAGCAACATTGACCGGCCACGCGGCACGAGCGGTTGGACCTTACACTGCTTTGGTGGAAAATGGAGTAGCCCGCACCAAAGACAGTGCTAAAATGCTGTCGGCAGCGGGAGATTTATGGGCCGATCCGGCTGAAGTATCTCGCTCTCGTCGTGAAGATTTCGACTTTGTTCGCCCGCGTACCAAGGCAGATGATTTATTATCTTCTAATAACGCGGCTTCTGCGGTTACTGCACGCGGTCATCAGTTTCCGATGGCGTTTCTGCAAATCTCCTCTGGCCTGGACAAAACCTCCCACGCCTATACCCACGTGGATATAGCCGGAAGTGGTGTTGAAGGTGGCGACTGGCAACACGGTAAGCCAACGGCAGCTGGCTTGATGATGCTGGCTGGAAGGTATTTGTAATCACGGTATTTAACAGACTGTAGTTTGTTACTACAGGGCAATATTGGGCTCCACAGGAGTCCTGATATTAATAAGAGGCATAATGAAGTTTCCCCCTATTGTTTGGTTATTGGCCAGTATTTCCGCGCTGGCGACTACATCTGGTACCTTGATGGTGCTGGTCGCGGGGATCTTTGGTGCCCAGGTTGCACCTGAACAACAGTATGCCACCTTGCCATTAGCCTTGATGATTCTGGGCACCGCGTTTTCGGTTTCGCCATTGGCCTTGCTGATGCGTAAAACTGGGCGCAAGCCAGTATTTTTAATGGCTGCAGCTATGGGGGTTAGCGCCAGCTTACTGGCCGCTTATGCCGTTGGACAGGCGTCATTTTTACTATTCTGTCTATCAGCAGCGCTATTAGGCTGTGCCATTGCTGGCTTTCAACAGATCCGGTTTGCCGCCATAGAGTGGGTGGACATGGAGCAAGTACCCAAAGTGGTGTCTCTGGTACTATTAGGTGGGTTATTTGCTGCCATTTTAGGGCCAGAGCTATCTACCTTGGGGCAGCATATCACCCCAGAAAGCTTTCAGGGCACCTTCTATTTATTGGCCACCATCCAGCTGTGTTGTTTGCTTTTGTTTTGCTTTTACAAGGCGAAATCCAACGAGGAATTGACAGCTGCAAACCCGGCCAATGCCAAACTCAAGAAGCGCCAGTTTTTGCTTAAACCTGCCTTTCTTGCCGCTGTGCTCTCTGCCAGCCTTGGTTATGGTTTGATGGCTTTTATTATGACCGCGACACCAGTGCACATGCATGTGATGGGAGAACACAGTTTGGCTGATACCAAAGTTGTTATACAAAGTCATATAATCGCTATGTTTTTGCCGTCGTTTTTCAGCGGTTGGCTAATCGGTAAAATTGGGGAGCTGAAGCTTATTCTGGTGGGTATAGCGCTGTTTGGCTTTTGTATCCTGATGGGTTTTTTCGCCACAGGATATTGGCATTACTGGATCACTTTAGTGTTACTAGGTATCGCCTGGAACTTTCTGTTCACAGCCGGTACCAGTTTATTGCCCAAGGCTTATGCGCCAGAAGAACGTTTTCAGGCACAAGCGCTAAACGATGGCATTATGTTTGCCATTCAGGCTGCCGCGTCGCTTTCTGCGGGGGCTGTGCTGTATCTATTGGGATGGCAGGCAATGATGCTGAGCTGTATCCCCGTATTATTTATTTTAATGTTTGTGCTGTATCGCTGGCATCAAGACACTATTAAGCAAACTCGGGAAAGGTTATCGCCAGCCCCGCGAAGATGAGCTATCTATGACATCACTATTACCCGGATTGTACCGGCACTATAAAGGTCACGATTATCAAGTGATTGACACCGCCACTCATTCAGAAGATGAAACCCTGTATGTGGTTTATCGTCCCTTGTATGGTGAGCAGAAGCTCTGGATAAGACCTTATTCAATGTTTATTGAAACGGTTGAGGTAGAGGGGAAAACCATACCGCGTTTCGCCTATGTCGGCCCTATGGAGGAGCAGCAATAATGGCAGATTTTGATTTGTTTTCTGTGATGAGTTTGTCATTACCGGATTCCTGGCAAAAAGACGAACCTGAACTTGTCCCCGACGCAGCATTGAATATGGGGGCAAATGTGCCCGAAATCACACTGTTTAACAGTGAAAATGAAGCAGGCAACCTGGCCATCAAGTGTTACCAGTTTGAAACTAAAGGTCCAGAACAACAGGTTCAGTTGTTAAAAAGCGTGTATGCCGAAACCGAGCAAGAGGAAGTTGCACCTTCGGTTTATTGCGGCCTGGAAGAGCTGAAAGGGGAAGAAGAGGGCGAAGATATCGCCGTAACCCGTTGGCTGATTGCTATTACAAAGTCTGACAAGCAGTTCACCTTGCTCACCTTTAGCCACAGTGTTTCTGTTACGGATTTAGATAGTGATGCCAGCAATCAGGATATCACTGCCATAGAAAACGCGATTAAACAGGCAAAGTGGCGCTAGCTAATAAATAAGTCGGCATGCTTGTAATAAAAAGCGGTATGTCGACACTATCTTCGTATTCAATAAAAATTTATACGATTACGAAGGTAAATAAAGGACGATTACACAATATCTGACTTTCCCCAGAATCCTCGGAACATTGAGTGCGCTTTTAGGGTTGAAGGTGTTTTATGGGCTATCTTTTCTGGCTACGCCTATGCCCAATATCACTGCGTTGTTATACACGATTTCTGACAATGCGGCATGGACTGAGCCCGCGTCTTTTATCCTGTCTTCGCTATTGGCAATACTTGCGTTAACCCTTGGCATAAAAGGAATTATTTACAACAACGTTTGCATTGGTGAGCAGTGTTCATTGGATTATTAGTTACTGCTTTTAGTCAAAAACGGCACGCGCCCAGTGATAACGATTGAATAGGCGAAAAAGCCTAAAGCCGAAAAAATCAGAGTGCTGATACCAATTTCCGTCCACTGAGCCGTCGCCAGGTTGTATAGCAAAAAGCCAATAACCATTAAAGTAGGGCTGGCGCACAGGCCTATCATCACTCTGACATTGGGGGGCAGTTTGGGCTGTGAGACTGACATAATACCTTCCCTTTTTTAACAATGCTCAGCTTAATCTGGATTGCGTTTAAACGCCAGGACAAAGCAGGTGCCCCGGCCATATTTACTTTCGCAATAGATGTGTCCCTTGAGACGCACATCTATCAGATTTTGAATGACGTGTAAGCCTAGCCCTTTTGAACCTTTGTTTCTGGCGGTGGTATAAAAGGGATCGAAGATGCGTTTTAGTTTATCTTCTTCAATACCACAGCCATTGTCCCGCACTTCAATGCGAAGCTTGTCTGCCTGTTCAGTGACCAATATCTCAATACGCCCATCGAGCCGTTCTTCGAAGGCGTGAATTAGCGCGTTCATGAGTAAGTTTGTGAGAATTTGCGCGATGGTGCCGGGATAATTGTCCAGCCATAGCTCATTTGGACAAGTGAACTGTAGTTCAATATTTTTCGCTTTGAGTTGTGCTTTGATACTCAGAATAATTTCTTCTATATAGGCATGTAGCTCAAATTTGCGCCGCTGGTCGGAGACCTGATCTACCGCCACCTCTTTGAAGCTACGCACCAGTTGTCCGGCTTTTTCCAGGTTGTTTTGAATCAAGCTTGCACTTTCACTGATTTGTTCGATGTGTTGACGCAATTCAGCTTTACTTATTTTGCCCTCTAACAACAACATCGCTAATCCTGTACTGTTGTCTTGCAGTGTCGATGCTGCGGTAATACTGATACCCAATGGTGTATTGATTTCGTGGGCTACTCCAGCAACCAGGCTGGAAAGAGCGTTGTGTTTTTCCGATTCGATGATTTGCTTCTGTGCAGCTATTAGCTCATCACTGCGTTGCCGTACTAATTCTTCTAATTGCGCTCGCTCTCGCTTTAACGCTCGCGTTCGCAGTTTTACTCCCAACAGAATCAGACTAAATATTGTGACGATAATAAGAATTTGGAACCAATGTCTTTGCCAAATTGGCGGTACAAGCGTAATGGTTACGGTGGCTGGTTTTAAACTCCATACACCGACGCTATTGGCGCCCTTTACCTGAAATTGGTACTCGCCCGGTCGCAAGCCCGTATAGCGTACCGAAGGTTCAAATACCGGTGCTGACCAGTCATCGTCTAACCCCAATAAGCGATACTGGTAACGGTTATTACTGGGAGTTACCAAGTCCAGCGTGGCGAAATCAATACGAATTTCTTTGGTAGTTGCCGGTAAATTGAGTATGTCATTTTCCCCGGGCAATTGCGCTTTTTGAGGTTTTCGATCAATCCATAGTTGCGTAATGTGGATTTGCGGAGGGGTTTGTTTTGCGCTGATTTGAGTGAGGTCGACGCTGGTATAACCTCCTCGACCACCAAAAATAAAATGAGCTTTGTCGACAGCCACACTGCTGCTACTACTGAATTCAAGGCTGTGTAAATCGCTGCTATGGGAGTAGTTAACAAAATACTCTTCCTTTCGACGAAACTCGTGCAGGCCAAAATCCGAACTCAACCAGATATTGCCATTGTGATCCTCCACCATGGCGCGGATATTTCCATTGGTCAGGCCGTCTTCGGTATCATAATGGATAAAGCTGGAGCTTTGTTCATCGAGACGATTTAAACCCGCTTCAGTGGCTATCCAAATCTGGTTATCTCGGGTTTGGTAAATATCGTTGATATTGTTGTTAGATAGTTCTGAATCGTTTTGACCACGGTTTTCATAGCGAATAAACCTTTCTTTAAATGGTACATATTGGTTTAAGCCCCCGCCATTAGTGCCAATCCAGATGCGCTCTTGTCTGTCCTGGAATATTTTAGTGGCGGCATCATAGCTCAAAGATGTGGGATCGTCTGGGTTGTGTCGGAAGTGAATAATATTACCATTGTGTATTTTTACCACTCCCTCTAGTTTTAGCGCCAGCCACATTGCGCCTTCATTATCAAAGTATACCTGTGATACGCCCGGTGAATTGAGATTAGGTAATCCGTGGTAGCGTTCGATTTCTTTGCGATTTTTGGCAATGTTAAACAAACCATCTTCTGTGGCTAGCCAGAGCCGCCCATCCCGGTTTTCAGTGATATCCCAAACACCCGTAATATCTTGCATATTGGCGGGTTGGAAGGGGGTAGGTGTGCCTCCCTTGCTATTTTGCAGATAAAGCCCATCTTGGGCACCTACCCAGGTTCGCTGAGTACTATCAATATATAGGCTTAACACCCGTGGCAGATTGCTGGCCACACCTTGTCTATTGATATATTGAGTCGTGGCTCTGAATAAGCTTGGCTTGAATTGAATCTTAGCCAAGCCGCCATATCGAGTGGCAACCCATAAAACGCCATTGTTATCAAATCGAATAGCACGCAGGTCGTCCTGGCTTAAGATAGCGAAATTTCCCAGCGAAGTGAGAGGTAAAAATCGCTGTTCTTTCGCAGAAAAGAGATACAAGCCTTTCTGTGCGCCTACCCAAATATCGCCATTGGCATCTTCTTGAAGCGCGGTGATCCCCGCGTGGATGGGTTTGTCAGCGGGTTCGAAGGAAGTAAATTGCGACGTTTCGGTGTTGAATTCGCCGAAACCTATCTCTGTCCCTACCCACATGCGTCCCCTGCGATCGGTATACAGCTTTCTGATCAAGGAGTTGTTCAGGCTATCAGCCTGTTCAGGATCATGGAAGAAGCGTTGAAAGTCGCCTTTTTCGAGATCGATGAGTTTATTTAAGCCGTCACTGGTGCCGGCCCAGATATAACCTTCAGCATCCTCTGTGATAGACCAGACACGGTCATGACTGATACTCTGTGGATTGTCACTTTGGTGTTTAAAACTGCGAAAATTCTGCTTCTCTTCGTTGTAAAGGGCCAAACCACCACTGTAACTTCCTATCCAGATGCGCCCTTGTGAGTCTTCGAATATCGTCTGTATTTTATCCGAGCCAATCGTGTTGCTGCTGTCATTGCTTTTGAACATTGCCAATGCTTGCATGTTTCTGTCATACAGGGCGATACCCTTGCCCCAACTACCCAGCCAAAAACGCCCCTCGCTATCGATAAAGGCGTTGCTGGAGTCAGTACTGGCAATGGTAAAATCGCTGCTACTTTCGGCGCTGAAGGTATTAAATCTGGCGCCATCATAACGCACCAGGCCTTTTGGAGTACCAAGCCACAAAAAACCTTTCTGGTCGGTCATCAAGGAGTAAACACTGGCTGCTGGTAAACCTTCTGCAACCGATAATCGCTCAATAGAAGTAAATACCGCTTCAGTGGAGGCATGGATTGAGCAGGGCAGCGTACTCAACAAAAACAGCATAAATACTTGAAATTTACAGAAAAAACGGCGATTGAAAATGGGCAAAGCAGATGTCACCTGGAAGCTAAAGTCTATCATTTATCCTAGCAGACAATACTATCAGGACAAGATTGTGCTTTTGTGACGCATGATATTGACCTGTATTTTTACACTTTCACTACTAACTCCTGGTTAACCAAAAATTTCGCTTTGTTGTAAATGTATGTAATTCGGTTGACCTTTTTTATATTTTTTCGACATTGCCCTCCCTTTTGTGTCGCTTGATAATTTGCATTTTTGCATGTTCACCTACCATTTTTAGTTCCCAATTTAAATTTTACTTCCATTTTTTTTACTGCGGTTTCCTTCATGCTTGGTATCCCAAGTATATGAAAGGAATGAATTAAATGGCTTTTTGTCAATTGTTGCAGTTGTCGGATAAGCTTTAGATGAATTTTTGGTAAGTGAAATTGCTTAACAATTGGTTGACAAAATGGTTATACAAAATTACTGTTTAAATATGTCTTTTAATGACGGTTAATGGTAAGTGCATTGGCTGCAAAATTATGAATCGTATTTTTTGTGTTTGGTTGGCCAGGTTTGTAAGCCGAAGTTTGAACGACGCAGAAAGTGAAAAGTGCAAGTGTAATCAGGAGTAATTCATGTCTAAACCTGTTATTGGTTTTATCGGTCTTGGCCTTATGGGCGGCAACATGGTGGAAAATCTGCAAAACAAAGGATATCCACTGATTGTCATGGATCTGAACAAAGACGCGGTCGCAAAATGTGTTGCGCGAGGCGCACAAAGCGCCGCTTCGGCAGAAGAGCTGGCTGCGGGTGCCGATATTGTGATGTTGTGTTTGACCACTTCGGAAATCGTCGAAAAGGTCATTTACGCTGAAAATGGCATTTTGGCAGGCATTAAGCCCGGCGCAGTGTTAGTGGATTTTGGTACCTCCATTCCCGCATCCACACGTAAAATTGGGGCTGACCTGGCGCAGAAAGGTGTTGGTATGATTGATGCCCCACTGGGGCGCACCCCAGCGCACGCAAAGGATGGTTTGCTTAATATTATGGCGGCCGGTGACTTGGACACCTTTAACAAAGTTAAACCGGTACTGGAAGATCAGGGGGAGAATGTTTTCCATCTAGGGGCACTTGGTGCCGGGCATACCACAAAACTCATCAATAACTTTATGGGCATGACAACGGTTTGTGCTATGTCGCAGGCCTTTGCTGTGGCACAACTTTCGGGTGTTGATAAGCAACAGCTGTTCGACATCATGTCTACCGGGCCTTCCAGCTCTCCCTTTATGCAGTTTTGTAAAAACTACGCCGTGGACGGCGTCAGTGATTTGGGCTTCTCTATCGCCAACGCCAACAAAGATTTGCATTACTTTTTACAAATGCTTTCAGACTTGGGTACTCAATCGGATATCGCCCAAGGTAGTTCAGGCTATCTGCAGGCAGGCGTCGACGCTGGAATGGGCCGAGGTAATGTGCCTGAAATTTTCGATTACTTCCTGAAACTCGAAAAATAATAGTTCTGCCGTAACAAGGTGAAGTGCTCGCTATGCAGTTGCTAAAAAGTAAGATGTTGAAGTGGTTTTGGTTGTTGGGTTTTCTGACCTGTTCAGTGGCCGCAAAAGAGTATTTTGTTGCGGACCAACAGGCCTATCAAACTGTGCTGCCAAAGCTGGTGGCAGGGGATACCGTGGTACTCAAAAACGGTGTTTGGCGAGATTTCGAAATCTTGTTTGAAGGTCAGGGCACTGCCTTTGCGCCCATTAAAATGCAAGCCGAAACTAAAGGCAAAGTGATATTGTCCGGGCAGTCCAATCTGAAATTAGCGGGTAAGTATTTACAGGTTTCTGGGCTGGTGTTCAAACAGGGGTACACACCTACCAGTGCAGTGATTGCCTTTCGACGCGATAAAGACAATCTGGCCTTTCATTCCCGGGTAACTGAAGTCGTTATTGATAATTACAATAACCCCGACAAGCAAGAGTCAGATCATTGGGTGGCCCTGTACGGTCAATACAACCGATTTGACCACAACCATCTGGTGGGTAAACGCAACAAAGGGGTAACCGTCGCCGTCAGGCTAAACAGTGCAGATAGCCAAAACAATTACCATCAAATTGATCACAACTATTTTGGCTATCGCCCGGTATTTGGCTCTAATGGTGGTGAGACATTGCGCATCGGCACCAGTCACTTCTCTTTGACAGATTCCCACACCTTGGTGGAAAACAATTACTTTGAGCAAACCAATGGCGAAGTAGAAATCATTTCGGTGAAATCGGGTAAAAATATCTTACGTGGCAATGTGTTCTACGAGGCGCGTGGCACGCTAACCTTGCGCCATGGCAACGGGAATCTGGTGGAAGACAATATTTTTATTGGCAACGGGGTGGATCACACCGGCGGCATCCGCGTTATCAATAAAGATCAGATCATTCGCAATAATTATCTAGAAGGGTTAACCGGTTATCGTTTTGGCAGTGGATTTACGATAATGAACGGTGTGCCTGACTCGCCCATCAATCGCTACCATCAGGTAGAGAATGCCCGGGTGGAACACAACAGTTTTATCAATGTTCAACACCTACAACTGGCGGCTGGAAGTGATGCTGAACGCAGGGCGGTACCGATCAACAGTCAATTGACTGATAACCTGGTGTTTAATGAGGCTGGCGTTCAACCTTTTACCGTATTTGATGATGTCAGCGGAATTCAGATAACCCAAAACGTTGCCAATAGTGCTCCTGTTGCTGCTGTAGCTCATGGTTTTGAGGTGCGAGAATTAGCCATGCAACGGCTAGACAATGGCCTGCTGTATCCGCTGTCCGAGCAAATTCAATCAGGTGTTGGTCGAGATCTTAAGGTTTTGAAAAAGTCAGACGTGGGCGTGGGCTGGTATCCTAAAACACCAGCTATCATTGCCTTTGATTCCGGTAAGGCAATTCCGGTCAGCGCCACTCCTGAAGCGTTAATGTCTGCGGTTGTACAAGCTGAATCGGGTGATACTCTGCTGCTGGAACCCGGTGCGTACATCGTGCCTAAATTGATCACCATTGATAAAACCCTGACCATCAAAGCCAAACAAGCCCAACAAAGTATTCTCTCATTCGAGCGCAGTAGCTTGTTTGAGATCCGGGATGGCGGCAATTTAAAGCTGGACGGTCTGACGTTATCCGGTGTGCACAGTCCAGATGCGGCGGGTAATACACTGCTGCGCAGCAAAAAATGGGGCATGGTGCACAATTATCGTTTGCAGGTGCTCAATTGTGTGATTAAGCAGTTAAACGTCAATCATAGCTTTGATTTTTTTGCCACGGGCAAGGGCGCCTTCGCCGATGAAATCATTCTGATCAACAACGACTTTAGTGACATCAGTGGCAACATTTTGCGTCTTAATAGTGAAATTGAAGATCTGGGTATCTACAACGCTGAATATGTCACGGTGCAAAACAATCGCTTTAGAAATGTGGCCGGAGCAATCGCGGCACTTTATCGGGGGGGCACCGATGAAAGCACATTCGGTCCACATTTCACCTTTGACAATAACCAGCTGAAAAAGGTGGGCTTTGGTAAACGCAATAAACAAAAAGCCAGTGTGTTTTTGCACGGTGTACAGGTGGCCAATATTACCGCTTCGCGCTTTGAGCAGTCTGCCCCGATTGTTATCGAGCACACCGTTGGTGAACCGAAATCCCGCATCGTTGGCAATGAGTTTATTACTACTGATGCACCTGAAATAACTGAGCTACGGGTGTCTGGGCCACACACTGCTGTGTTGGAACAGAATCAGATTGTTCAGTCTTCTGAGGAGAGCCGCTAAGATGTATCGAGCGTTGGCCAGGTTCATGAACAAATCGCTACGTGCATGGGTTTTACTCTGTCTCGCTGGCTGTGTTTACACGGTGAATGTACAGGCTCAACACCCAAATCTGGTGATCACCAGCGAAGATGTGCGCGCAATGCGAGAGGCTGTAACCCAATCAGGCGGTTTCGCTGAAGCTTTTCAGGAACTCGTCAGCCAGGTTGAAGGCCTGATGTCTCAACCAATCCAGGTGCCCACGCCACAAGATGGCGGTGGCGGTTACAGCCACGAACGGCATAAGAAAAACTATCAACTGATGTACAACGCGGCGGTGTTGTATCAATTAACCGAAAACACAGCATATGCGAAGTTTGTTGCTGATATGCTGCTTCAATACGCCGCAATGTATCCCGATTTGCCGCTGCACCCCAAGCGTAAGATGAATTTTCAAAATCCCGGAAAGTTGTATTGGCAAAGCCTCAATGAAGCGATGTGGTTGGTATATACCATTCAGGCTTATGACATGATTGCAGCAAGCCTTGAACCAGCTGATAAAGCATCAATCATACAAAAGTTATTGCGCCCGATGGCTTTGTTTTTGTCAGAAGGACAACCTTCCACATTTGATAAAGTGCATAACCATGGCACCTGGGCAACGGCTGCTGTAGGCATGACAGGTTATGTTTTAGGTGAGGCAGAGTGGGTAGAAAAAGCATTATATGGCCTGGACAAATCTGGAAAGTCCGGTTTTTTAAAACAGCTGGATGAATTGTTTTCACCTCAGGGTTACTACAATGAAGGACCTTATTATCAGCGCTTTGCGTTGTTGCCTTTTATCACTTTTGCTCAAGCAATCAACAATAACCAACCTCATCGGGATATTTTTAAGCATCGCGATGAGGTGTTACTCAAAGCTATAGATACCACGATTCAGCTCAGTTACAACGGTTTGTTCTTTCCAATCAACGATGCCATCAAGTCCAAAGGGATAGAGACGATTGAACTGGTGCACGGAGTGACACTGGCTTACAGTTTGACAGGCGATACCGGTTATTTGGATATTGCGCAAAAACAGGGGCAAATTGTGCTCACCGGAGCTGGCTTAAAAGTGGCTCAAGCACTGGAAGCAAATTCAGCGACCCATTATCAATTCAAATCTGTAGCCTTTGGTGACGGCGCTGATGGAAAGCAAGGTGCACTGGTGGTGATGAGAAATGCTGACGCCAATCATCCAGGCGCAAACAATGGCAGTGCTGTTTTGTTTAAACCCGCTGCCCAAGGTTTAGGGCACGGTCACTTTGATAAACTTACCTGGCAGTTTTACCACAAAGGCGCTGAGATAGTATCTGATTATGGTGCAGCGCGTTTTTTGAATGTGGAAGCTAAATATGGCGGACGTTATTTGCCTGAAAATACCAGCTACGCCAAACAGACAGTAGCCCATAATACGCTAGTGGTGGATGAGACCAGCCACTTCAACGGTGAGTTGGCTAAGGCCAATCGTCATCATCCCACTCTGGAGTTATTTGCAACAAATCATTCTGGTTCGGTGGTCAGTGCTCAAATCGATAGTGCTTATGCCGGGGTGAATTTAGAACGCACTATGGCGTTGTTGGAAATTACCGGACAAGCCAACCCTTTGGTGCTGGATATCTTCAATGTGAGCAGTGACAGCCCACGTCAGTTAGATCTGCCTGTGCACTATCTCGGGCAATTGATCAGCAGCAACTTTAAACGCCATGCCAATACCACTCAGTTATCGCCCTTAGGCAACGCTAACGGCTATCAGCATTTGTGGCTCAAAGCCCAAGGTAAGCCATACAAAGGCCTGGCCAAGGTCACCTTGCTTAATGACAACGGCAGCTTTTATACCCTGAGTACCTTAACAAAAGGTGATGAGCAGTTCTTATTCACCCAAATCGGTGCTAATGACCCGGACTTTAACCTGCGCAACGAGCAGGCCGTAATTCGCCGTGTTGAGGGGGCTAAACAGCATACTTTTGTTTCGGTTTTCGAGCCCCATGGGGATTATAACCCAAGCAAAGAATACACCCTGAATGCCAGTAGCCAACTCTCTGCAATCGAATATGAGACAAGAGGTGACTTACTTCTTGTGCAACTTGTTCTCAATGGCACTAGCTACCTGATAGCGATAGATAAGCTCAAGCGAGCAGAAGGTGTCGAAACCGCATTTAAATTTAAAAATCAATCCTATTCACTCAGTGGCCCCCTGGCGGTCTATCTGATGACTAATGACCTGGAGTAAGAGTTATGCAAAAGCAAAGTGAGCATTTCCTGTTTGCACATGAGACCGAAATTGAAGGCTTAGGAGGCGGCCTGAAGCGGCAAATGTTGGGCTACAATCAAGAAGTGATGGTAGTGAAAGTCTGGTTTGATAAAGGCGCTGAAGGCTACGTGCACAAACATCGTCACTCCCAGGTTACCTATGTTGAATCAGGGGAGTTTCACTTCAGCATTGACGGTGAGGTGAAAGTGCTTAAACCCGGTGATAGCTGCATGATCCCGCCTTATGCTGAACACGGTGCGGTGTGTCCTACCGGTGGTGTTTTGATAGACACCTTTAGCCCGGCTCGGGAAGACTTTTTGGAGGCATAAGCTGTGAAATTTCAAGGATTACGTTGGTGGGTGATACTGCTCATTGCTATCGCTACCATTATTAATTATATCGACAGACAAGCCTTAAGCGTGCTTTGGCCAGATATTGTCGAGGACTTATTCCCTGATGAGTCGGCGCTGGAGCGCAAGCAGATCTACGCTAACATCTCAGTGGTGTTTGTGTTTGCCTACGCATTTGGACAAGCCATATTCGGAAAAATCTTTGATTGGGTGGGTACTCGTGTTGGTTTTGTGTTGTCCATCGGCGTCTGGTCTTTGGCTACTATTGCCCACGCGTTTGCGCAAGGCGTAATGAGCTTGAGTATCTTCCGCGCTATTTTAGGTGTGGCAGAAGCGGGTAACTGGCCCGGTGCGGCTAAATCTAACGCTGAATGGTTCCCCACAAAAGAGCGGGCTTTGGCGCAGGGCATCTTTAACTCAGGCGCGGCCATTGGCGGTATTATTGCCATTCCTCTAATCGCTTATCTGACGGTTTATTTTAGCTGGCAAATGGTGTTTGTGGTGGTGGGCTCTTTGGGGTTTATCTGGCTCTTGCCATGGTTGATTTTAGTCAAAGCGCCGCCGGGTAGTCATCCCTGGATCACTGAAGAAGAGAAGCAATATATTCTTACAGGACAAAAAGTCACAACAGACGACGCTGCGCAAGATACTGCTGAGCAAGATGAGTATTGTCCTGATTTGCGAGAGTTGTTGTCGCGCAAAGAAAGCTGGGGCGTAATCATTGCATCAGCGGCAATTGATCCTATCTGGTGGCTGTTTGTTTTCTGGATACCGATTTACCTCAATGAAGTTTATGCCATGGATGTTCAGGCCATCGGTATTTATGGCTGGGTGCCTTATGTCGGTGCCATGTTTGGCGCCTGGTTTGGTGGCATTCTGGCACAGAATCGCCTGAAGGCGGGCTGGGACACAGATAAAACCCGTAAACTTACAATTACCCTTGGTTGTTTGATCATGCTTCCCGCGCTGTTGGCAATGGCCAATCCCGGTGAGCCCGAAATTGCGGTGTTGATCATGGCGGTGATCTTATTTGGATTTCAAACGGCCATCGGCAATGTACAAACGCTACCCAGTGATCTGTTGGGCAAAAAAGCAGTGGGTACCCTGGCGGGCTTTGCGGGTATGGCGGCCAAACTCGGTGCGGTGGGTTTAACTTCACTGGTGCCGATATTAACTGCGGATGGAAACTACACTTCTGCCTTTGTTATTGGTGCTAGCTTGGCGATTACCGCGGCGGCCGCTGTATGGTTATTGATCCCCAAAATTACACCGCTGAGCAAGGTGAAATAGCACCATGAAAACCATCTATTTTATGGGGGAGTGCATGATTGAGCTCAAGCCCATTGAACAGGCGCTGATGCAACAATCCTTTGCTGGTGATGTGTATAATTCTGCGGTGTATCTGAAGCGCAGTTTTCCACACATCAACAGTTCTATGGTCACCGCCGTAGGCGTTGATGCCATGAGTGATAAGATGCTACAGGTCTTTGCCCAAGAATCGTTGGACATTCAGTTTGTTTTTCGTCATCCGGAAAAGGTCCCCGGTTTATATCTCATTGCGACCGATGAGTCTGGTGAGCGCAGTTTTACTTATTGGCGCAATGATTCAGCGGCCCGCAAAATTCAGCACTTTTTAGTACCCGAGACGGTGCGACAGCTTGCCAGTGGTGACATGTTTTTTCTCTCAGGAATTTCGCTGGCGGTTATTGAAGAGTCGGCGCGTGGCGCCTTTTGGCGAACCCTTGAAGGGCTGAAACGCGCCGGAGTCAGAATTGTTTTTGATCCCAATTATCGCGCCAGACTGTGGCGTGACAAAGAGCAAACCAGAAAACAATACGACAGTGCCTTTCGCCTTGCGGATGTTGTTTTGCCTGGGCTAGAAGATCTCAGCGAGCTATATGGCTTTGATTCTACCGCTCAGGTGCTGCGCTTCTGTCAAGACTACGACATTGCGGAGATCATCATTAAAAACGGTCCAGAATCTGTGGTGTCCTGGTGTGATGGTCGCCATGGCGAGCATCAAGTCACACCTGTTGAGCAGGTCATCGATACCACATCGGCCGGCGATGCATTTAATGGTGTGTATCTGGGGGCACGGCTTTCGGGTATTACCCTGGATTCTGCAGTGCAACTGGCTGCGGTTGCCGCTGGCACCGTGATCCAGCATCCGGGCGCGATTGCGCCAAAAAACGCCTTTATTAATGCTATGCAGGAGGCCGGACTGATACCTGCTTAATACCCAATACCACCTTTAATCCGCCGAGCCATCGGCGCTATCAACACATAACAAAGAGAGAACGAACAATGACCTGTTTTTCGGAACTGATGTCAGGGCAATCGCTGTTGCCAATTATTCAGGCCAATACGCCAGAGGAAGGAGTCAATATAGCGCATGCAATGAGCAATGCCGGGCTTAATTTAGTGGAAGTGGTGTTGCGTACAGAAGCCTCACTAGAAGCGATTGTAGCGATTAAGCAGGCGCTACCTTCTCTCAATGTCGGCGCAGGTACGGTAACAGATACGGGATTGTTAAAGTCCGCCCTGGAGGTGGGGTCTGATTTTATCGTAACGCCCGCAGTGTCCGAAAAGTTATTGGCAGCATTAGCCAGCTGCACGGTGCCGGTTTTACCTGGGGTGTCTAATAACGGTGACATTATGTTGGCCAAAGAAGCCGGTTTTGACGAATTAAAGCTCTTCCCGGCCGAACTGTCCGGCGGTGTGCCTTTTCTGTCAGCGGTGGCGGCGGTATTCCCACAATTGCGATTTTGTCCCACCGGCGGTGTAAAGCCCGCTAATCGACGAGACTACCTTGCGCTGAGCAACGTATTTGCTGTGGGGGGAACCTGGGTAGCAACTCCGGCATGGGTGCAACAACAAGACTGGTCTGCAATTACTACTGCGTGCCAAGAGGCCCTTAACTAAATCTACAGAAGAGAAAGGTTATGAATCTGAGTCAAATTAAACCCGGCGTTGTTGTTGCTCAGCAGGTGACAGAGCTCTATCAAGACGCCCGAACAAAACAGTATGCGATACCCGCGGTTAATGTCATTAGCACCCAATCAATAAACGCGACGCTGGAAGCTGCCCAGGCAGCCAACTCCCCGGTGATCATTCAGCTGTCCAATGGTGGTGCACAATATTTTGTGGGCAAAGGACTGACATTACCGGGGCAGGGCACCGCTGTTCTGGGCGCGGTGGCAGCGGCCAAATATGTGCATGAAGTCGCCGCCAGCTACAATGTGCCGGTGATGCTGCACACGGATCATGCCGCGAAGAAACTGTTGCCTTGGGTAGATGGATTGCTGGATGAGGGTGAACGCTTTTTTGCACAGACCGGTAAGCCACTGTTTAGCAGTCACATGTTAGATTTGTCAGAAGAATCGTTGCAAGAAAACATCGATATCTGTGCCCACTACCTCAAAAGAATGAGTCAAATGGGCATGACCCTGGAAATTGAACTGGGCTGCACTGGGGGCGAAGAAGATGGGGTGGATAACAGCCATCTCGATAATTCCGCTCTGTATACGCAACCTGAGGAAGTGGCCTATGCTTATGAGCGCCTGAGTGCTATTAGCCCACATTTTATTATTGCCGCTTCATTTGGCAATGTGCACGGTGTTTACAAGCCCGGCAATGTGCAACTTACCCCCTCTATTTTGCGCGACTCGCAAACGTTTGTATCTGAGAAGTTCCAGTTGCCATCCAACAGCCTCAACTTTGTCTTTCACGGTGGCAGTGGCTCTGAACCTGAAAAAATTGCTGAAGCTATTGGCTACGGTGTGGTGAAGATGAACATCGACACCGATACACAATGGGCTACCTGGCAAGGTGTGTTGCAGTATTATCAGCGACACGAAGCCTGGCTGCAGGGACAAATCGGCAATCCTAATGGGGCAGATAAACCCAACAAGAAGTTTTACGACCCCAGGGCCTGGTTGCGCCAGGGTGAATGCGCAATGGTAGCGCGTTTGCAGCAGTGCTTCAGTGATCTAAACTGCCAAAACAGGTATGTATCATGCGCAGACTAATACCCGTATTGAAACAAGATGGGGTCGATAGCGAATTGATCATGCTCATCCGCACCATTTTAGCCGCCACCAAAGAGATTGCATTTCGTGTCAGTCAGGGGGAACTGGCGGGTATTTTAGGCTCGACGCTGAACGAAAACATTCAGGGTGAAGTGCAGAAAAAGCTGGATATTGTAGCTAATCAATTGCTTAAAGAAATTTTGTTGGATGATGAATCGGTAAGAGCTATCGCTTCTGAGGAAGAAACTCATGTGGTAGGCGGGCACCCGCAAGGTGCTTACATCGTGGCCTTTGATCCGCTGGATGGCTCATCCAATATTGATGTGAATGGTCAGATAGGCACGATATTTACGGTATATCCGGCCCGTGATGATGTGCCCCATGATGATGAACGCCAGTTTGCACAACCTGGAAAACAACAGGTTTGTGCTGGCTATGTACTGTATGGACCTTCGTCGATGTTGGTGATGAGTACCGGCGGACCGACGCGCTGTTATACCCTGGATAACACCCATGGTGGTTTCTTACTCACCCAGGAGCAGTTACAGGTACCCGACGACAGCCGTGAGTTTGCGGTAAATATGGCGAATTACCGCTACTGGGGATATCGCACCCAGCGTTACTTTGATCAGTTGTTATTTGCGTCTGAGGCATACAAAAACAGTTCTATTCGTTGGAATGCGGCCATGGTGGGAGATATGCACCGGATATTGAGTCGCGGTGGGCTGTTTCTGTACCCTGAAGACGAACGCAATGGCAACCAAAACGGCAAGATTCGATTGCTTTACGAAGCTAATCCTCTGGCTTTTTTATTGCATCATGCGGGAGGAAAAGCCACTGCACAAGGATGCGATATACTGGCTATGCACCCTCAGACATTGCACCAAAGAGTGCCGGTAGCCGCAGGCTCAGCTAAGCAGGTTAACGACTTTAACAACCTGGTGCCAGTGGAGTCAGCACCATGCTAGATTGGAAATCCGCTGCCATTATTTTGCTCGTTTTATCCAGCAAGGCGCCTGTTACCAATTCTAATGAGGTTGTTACAGCTAATTCTAACGAGAGTGCCACTGCGCAATCCAACGAAGGCGTAATAGCGAAATCTAAAGATAAGGAAGTAGCGGAAGCAATGCCCCAAAGCCACAGTCAATTAGGGGAGGGGAAATTGTTAGGTGATTGGTCCGGGTTGACGGCAGCCAATAAACCCGGACAGAACTTTGACTTACTAGGGTGGAGTTTAACCTTACCGACGGATCTCAATGAGGATGGCAAAGCGGACCTTATCTTTGAAAAACCATTGAGTAATGGGTTCGAATTGAGTCCATTATTCTACACCGCGAAAGACGGCGGCATGGTGTTTGCCAGCCCGAATCAGGGGGCCAAAACCTCAAAAAATACCAAATACTCCAGGACCGAGCTTCGAGAAATGCTCCGCCGTGGCAACACCCGCATTAAAGTCAAAGGGATCAGTAAAAACAATTGGGTGTTCAGTTCTGCGCATGGTTCAGTAAAGCGCGATGCGGGTGGTGTTGGCGGGACGTTAGAGGCTACCCTGGCGGTAAATCGGGTGTCTGTTACGGGAGATAAATCAAAAGTAGGGCGAGTGATTATTGGTCAGATACATGCCACAGATGATGAGCCCATTCGACTTTACTACCGAAAATTGCCGCACCACGAACGGGGCTCAATCTATTTTGCTCATGAAATTAATGGCGGCGACGATATATGGTTCAATGTGTTAGGGTCTCGATCCAGCTCCGCTGCCGATCCAGAAGAGGGGGTCGCGCTGAACGAGAAGTTTAGCTATAAAATATCTGTCGTAGAAGAATCCCTCTATCTCACCCTGATACGTCAACATAAGCCCAATATTCACCATTTTCTGGACATGAGCAACAGTGGCTATGATGACAATAGTCAATACATGTACTTTAAAGCCGGTGTTTACAATCAAAACAATGGTGGAGAGCCGCGGGATTTTGTGCAAGCCACCTTCTATCATTTACATACCAGCCATTAATTCATAGATAGGGCTTTGCCACCATATTATATGGCCCCTATTAATAATCAGTAGCGGCTTACTGTTATTGTGCTCGCTCGTCAGACATTGCCATACTCTGAGTGTCATTAACAGCTCGCTTTTCCACCTTCATATATTGGTAATAACCACAATGTCTATTGGTAAATGATGCTTCTTAATTTGAAGTGCTCATAAATGTTTTCCTTGTAAAAAAATTGTTAGTTAATTGGTGTGAAAAAGTGGTAATTGTTAAATTTGTATGTTTATACTATCCAATAGGTTAACAATTGAAGTGGTAAAAACCTAAAATTGGTAATAACAGGTGGGTTTTTTAAGTTCATCATTGCAACCAAAATGCAGGGTTACCACGGATCAATAATACAGAGAAGAAACGCATTATGAACTCCAAAAGGTTTGCCTTGTGTGCCATTGCCCTTGCGCTGGCAGGGTGTGGTACAGGCTCAGACTCAGACAATAACCCCAACAGTCGGGGTTCAATCGCTTTACAAGGAATTGCGCAAACAGGTGAAACCCTCACGGCAACCGTATCAGATCCTGATGGAATATCTGGTGCGGTTAGTTACATCTGGTACGCCGATGGCGAAATCATTGAAGGTGCTAGCGGGGCTTCTTTTACGCTTACTGATGCGCAAATTGGTCTTCCAATTACTGTGCAGGCATTTTACACCGATAATATTGGTATTAACGAATCTCATATCAGCACAGCGACAGATGATGTGGCAGCCATTCCTTTTGAGGGCAGTGTCGGTATAGAGGGCGATGCTCTGGTGGGCGCGACCTTGACTGCCACTGTGAGTGACGACAATGGCCTTGAAAATGCGGTAATCGCCTATCAGTGGTATGCCGATGACATGATGATCACCGACGCTGTACAGGCAAGTTTGCTGCTTACCGAGCAAGAGTTTGGCAAAGTGATTAGCGTTCAGGTGAATTATACCGATGACCGTGGTTTTACTGAATCGTTACAATCGCCGGCCACCGATGTGGTATCGCGTGTTAACACGCCGGGTAGTGTCATCATTGTTGGCACCCCAACAGTAGGTAATGTCTTGCAAGTGGAAGTCGAGGATGAAGACGGTGCAAGCGGAGACATTAGCTATCAATGGTATGCCAATGGAGAAGTTATCGCTGGAGCGGAATCTGCTACATACACTGTAGAGTCTGCTTATGTCGGGCAGGTACTGACGGTGATGGTGACCTATGTCGATGACAACGGGTTTGCAGAAGAGATTTTGTCAGAGCCTACTATCGAAGTGGCAAATGTGGCTGTCGATGAAGCCGGTAGCATAGCCATTATTGGAGAAAAACCTTATCTGAGTTCCGCGACTCTGATGGCGCAAATTAGCGACAATAATGGTGTTGACGAAGCTAATGTCTCATATATCTGGTTCGCTGACGAAGTTGAAATCGAAGGCGCCAACGATAAGTCCTTTACTCCCGCAGAACAAGCGGGGGCCGTTATTTCGGTTATGGCCAGCTATACAGATAATGACGGCTTTAGTGATACGGTGAGCGCAACCTTAGATGGCGTGATATTTACCCAAGTTGTATCAGATGCAATCGCCCTTACCAATGCTGTGAATAGTGGTTTATCCGATAGCAGTGTCATTGGCCTCAATAGCAATGTCTACACCGAGCTCGATGAAATCAGTTTGACCACCGGTGTGGTGCTCAAAGCGGTGGAGGAACAAACTCCGGTGATCACCGGTGAAATTTGCATTCACGTCGCAGATGGCGTTAGCGGTGCAGGTATTGAAGGAATTGCGTTTAGCGATATTGATATCAAGCCAGAATCCACCTGCGCGACAGAACAAGATGCAATCATTTACTCTGAGGGTGAAAGCTTTGTCTTTACACAAAATACCCTGTCAGATGATCAGTCAGAGTTAAATCAAAGCGAGATGCATTGGTTAATGATCGCTGGCAACGATGCACTGATCGAGCGCAACAGCTTCTCAGGCCGAAATCATGCAGAAAAAGGGGCGGTGATTAAACTGGCATCTTCTGGTTCAGGCCATGTGATCCAATACAATCTGTTTAGCAACAGCAGCGACAATCCGAATTTTGACGACTCTAGTTTGTACCTCATCAATTTGGGCAGCACTACAGGCAGTGATTCAGCGGACATGGCTAATTTTACGGTACAATACAATCGCGTTGAAAACTTTGTCACCGGACGTCGCATGATGCGAGTGCAAACCAGTGGTGCAACCATTCACGGTAATACGGTAGTCGACGTTAACGGCGGGATTTCTCTGGAAGACGGCGGATTTAATACGGTGACGGATAACATCATTATTCGCACCACGGATATCGATAGTTCCAATGACAGACCCAGCGGTGTTTTGATGACACCCATGGGACATACGGTTGAAAATAACTACATAGCAGGTATCCGCTCTACTAACAAAGAGGCGGGTGGTATCGTGTTTACGGCTAACCCATTCTCGCAAGCCGATGGCGGTGTACCTAACGCGGGCAACCAGGCCATTCTTGACGGTACTGGTGACTTAACCTTGTCAGTGAAAAACAACACAGTGTTGAACTCCATTCAACCCATCGTGTTCAGCACGGAAATAGGCTCTAGAGCGCCAGTTGGGGATTGCGATGAACTGACGGCCGACAATTCTCCGGTATTGTATGGCTTAACCAAGAATTTCTTTGTCATCGATTTTGACGCCAACTTGATTGCCAATGGATTAAATGATGATCCGCTAGCACAAGGCTTATTCTTGCCCTTTGATGCCAGTAGCAGCGATCACTCCTTCGAATACGATTGTGACTTGATCAACCACGGCGAATCATTGTTTTCCAATAACTTTGGTTTTAGTGATAGTTATGCCTCTGGTGATGTGGAAGATGATTATTGGGTGGATATCCGAAATATTAACGGCAACGGTAGCTTTGAGAGTGATGGGGCAGTCGATCAAGACCCGGCAGCCAATGGCAAAGAAGCGCCTGAGCTTGTTACCGCAGACAACACGTTGACCGAGACCGATCCAAACGGCGCACAGGCGATTGCCGGGGCCAAAGGCTTATACTATATCACTGCGGACCAGGTTGGCGCGGGCTCTACCTGGATGGCCAACGATGATTAAGTGTGTGGCAATGAAGTTAAGTGATTTCCTTTTTTTAAACGACAGTTTGCCTTTAGTGAACGCAATTAAGATATCGGAGTAACAACCATGTCGTTTCCAATAGAACAATTAAAGACGAATGTAAACAATACCAAATTGACACTTTCTCCTGTGGCGACCAGTTTAAAGATTTGTCTGATGGCAGGTATGGCTAATTTTGCTTCCGGCACTTTGCACGCTCAGGAAAGTCAGGCTGAAGTAGAGCAAGAAGAAGCTGAAGTGATTGAGGTGGTAGGCACCCGAAAAACCATTCAGGATCAAATCTCAATCAAGCGCGAAGCCACCACGGTGGTGGATGGTTTATCTGCTGAAGATATCGGTGATTTACCGGCTTTATCCATTGGTGAAGCCCTGGAATCCATTACCGGTGCTGCGTCCCATAGAGAAAATGGTGGTGCCACTGAAATCACCATTCGCGGTCTTGGACCGTTCTTGAGCGCCACTCATATTAATGGGCGCGAGGCCACCAATGGCAGTGGTGATCGCTCGGTGAATTTTTCTCAGTTCCCGTCAGAACTGGTGAAGAAAGTGGCTATTTATAAAACTCAAGACGCCTCAATGATTGAGGGCGGGGTTGCCGGCGTGGTTTCTCTTGAAACTCTCAGACCTTTGGATTTCGGGAAACAACGAGTGCAGGGTGAAGTGAAACTGAACTACAACCCGGATGAGCAGAATGTTGAAAACGCTTTGCAGAGTGATCTAGGTTATCGCGGCACGTTCAGTTATGTTGATCAATTCCTACTGGATAACGGGCAGGCTGTCGGCTTGTCATTTGGTGTTCAACGCCAGGATATCTCTCAGCCTGAAGCTGAATATCGCAGCTCCAGCCCAACAGGTTCCTCTTTGTGGGCGTGTCTTAACGATCCCTACAATACTAATGAAGGTTTTTATCGCAGCAGTGCTGGCGATTGTGAGGACCAGGTGAGCGGCAGTCGCAATCAAGGCTACAATACTGATATCGACCCGGCCACCGGGCAGGCGGAAAGTGCCGGTACTCCGTATGCGTGGACCGGCAGTAGCCGTAGTTATCGCCAGAACGAAACTTCGGATGAACGTGATGCGCTGTTTTTTGCCGTACAATATCAGCCTCGTGATGACTGGGAAATTAATCTGGATGCGCAGTTCTCGGATCGCATTCAATCTGAAGCGCGACATGATCTGGTATGGCTACAAAAACGCGCTACTCCAGGCGTTACCGGACCTACGTTGGTGACCAATCAAGTGGGCGGAATCTTACATTGGGAGGGTGAAGAGCGATTCGAGTCAGCAGGAGAACAGTTCTCACGTGAAGAAAATTATCGCGGTGTAGGTTTGAATGTTGAGCACTTTGCTACCGATAAACTGGCGTTAACCTTTGATGTTTCTTACTCTCAAACTAAGCGTGAAGAGTTGCAAATATCTAACCGAGGCCGTACCTCAAACAGGCCTTTTTTCACCTGGGATATGGGCGAGTACATTCCACATATCACAGTGACGGACTTTGATGTTACCGATATCAGCAACTTCACTGACAGTTTACGTACCCGAATCGACAGAGAGAACGTTCGAGAGAATGAAGTCGTCGGGGCGAGACTGGATTTCGACTATGAGTTAGACGGTGGTGCCTTTACCAATATTGAAGGGGGGATTCGTGCGTCAGAAATGACCTTTGTGCAATTTGGTGGCACTCAGGGTAATGGCTCACGTACACAATATACTTTGGACACTGGCGTGACTTCGGCACTTGATGTGTTACAAGGCTGCCAGATAGCATTCCCGGAAAGCAGCTTTTTATCCAGCGTCTCGGATGGCAATTTGATTACTCATGTTGATGCATCAGGCAATGTGGTGGAAAGCGGCACGGGAGCCTCCTGGGCTACCTATGATAACGTTTGTTTTTCGCAAGCGCTGGTGGTGTCCAACGGTGGTGAGTTTGCCTATCCACAAGTGCAATATGAAAACGCGGGTACTATCGACGTAACGGAGAAAACCACGGCAGCTTACATCATGGCTAATTATGATACTGAGCTGTGGGACAAGGTGGTTCGCGGTAATTTTGGTGTGCGTCTGGTGGATACCGACGTGACCTCAATTGGCTTTAGAAATTCTTTTGAAGTTGTCGCAGATGATGCGGGCTTTTTGAGCATCGTTTCAGGCGATTCACTGGAGCGCATTGAGGGAGGCGGTGATTATTTCGAAGTATTGCCCAGCTTTAACTTCGTTATGGATTACAGCGATACCATTTTAATGCGTGCCGGCATCTATCGAGGTATGTCTAGAGTTGATCCCGGTGACATGGGATACAATCGTTCATTTATCACGGATGAATCTAATCCTGTCTCTCTATCGGACTTATTCGTTGCGGCGAATGGTTCAGGTAACCCGGACAGCCAACCTTTAATGTCCTGGAATTACGACTTAGCATTAGAGTATTACCCCAATGAGGATACGATTTTTGCCCTCAGTTTGTACTATAAACAATTCCAAGGTGGCTTTCAGCAACAAACCGTCATTGAGGACTTTGTGGTTGATGGTCAGACAGTGGCGTTACCTATTACCAATTCAGTAACCAGTGATGAAACAAGCAATTTGTTCGGCGTAGAAGCATCAGTGGCGTACCGCTGGGAGAGTGGTTTAGGGGTTAAACTCGGTTATAACTATGCCGATACCGATTTTGAATTTGAAGACAGTAATTATGGCAATACTTTCGTTACTGATGTGAATGGTACGGCCACGCAACTAACTGACGGCATTATTCCGCCTGGCTCAGTACCGGGATTCTCGGAGCATGTATTCAGTGGCCAGCTGTATTACCAAATAGGTGATCTGGATACCGCCATTATTTACAAGTATCGCAGTGAGTATTTCCAGCCCTATACCAGTAACGGTACACGCTTGCGTTACGTTGATGAAGTTGGCGTATGGGAGATGCGAGCGTCTTACAAGGTCAACAAAAATATTCGGGTAAAACTGGAAGCTATCAACCTGTTTAGCGCGCCTAAGTCACAAGATTATTATGTCCAGGATAACCTGGGTGAAGTTAATGATTATGGCCCTAGACTGTTCGCCGGGATTAGTTTCAAGTATTAACCTTTAGTTACCAGGGTAAGGTTATAGGGGCTTTTAAGCCCCTTTTTTGGGTTCTATACCACTTGTTTTAGAGGGTGTTACCGGAGATGACATTGCTTGTTAAATATCAAAATATAGCCATTTTGTGTTGATTTACCGGGGCACTGACGTGCCTTGAGAATCCTTCTAAGCCCTTGACTCGCAAAGCGTAAGTAACTGTAAGTCACGAGGCGCTCTGCCTTGAAAGCAACATAGTTTAAACCTTTGATGTTGTTTTAATGGGGTATCAGGTGCGTTTAACAGGGGAGGTTCTTCGGAAAGCCAAGGTTGGTTAAAGTGGCGAATATCAAAAACTTAGAAAGGGCAGCGTGACAACTGCCCTAGTTGAAGCGGGGCGCTATTCAGTAGAGGCGGGAGGCAGCAGAACTAATTTCGCAAAGCTGACACTCACGTAATCACCGTTCTCCTTATCCGTTTTCCAATCTCCAGTACCTTCGCAACCTGCGTACCAGAATCCCTCTCGATCTTTAACGCTGCATTGGTTGTATGCGCCTGCTTTAAAGTAATGCCAGTCACCGGCATAGCCCGCTGGATTATCTTTGTCATCTACCTTGCCATAGGCGTCAACGTTGTCCGCTAAGTTGATTTCATACTGCATCTTAGGGTGACCTTCGGCCTCGAAAGTCAGGTGCATGATATTACCTTTGACGTTAACTTCGTAACTGAAGAATTCACCCAGGGCAATCCCTTTGTCACCGGGTGCTTGGGAATTCTCCCAGGTGTTGCCCCATACCGGATAGGCGATATCTGTGCGGTCCGGATTATCTTTTTCCAGATTGCGTTCATAAGTCCAGAATACTGAACCTGTATCATGCTCTGGCCACTTTTTGTAATAAATTTTTAGTGGTTCATTGCCCCAACCAAACCCCGTGTTGTCTTTCATCAATTGCTTGTCTTTCCCGGCGTGGATCTGGCCAACCACCACCGAATAAGCAGGAAACTTTTCGGGCAGCTGCGCATTCCGAGCTACATGATTCACTTTCAGGGTTGCCTGTAAAATGCCGCCAGTGGCGCCAAATTTTTCAGCAGAGGTATGAGCTTGTAAAGCAAAATTATTGCCAGGGGCTTTGGTTTTGATTTTTTTGTTGGTGCCGCGCAGCATTTGACGTAATTCACTACGCGTATTGGTGGAGGATACGGTGGTAACGGCTTTATTCGGAGCCTGAAACACCAGTAAACCAGATTGGTCTACATAAAAGTAATCCTCGTGGCGATATTGCTGGATAGCAGCAACGTCAATTTCGTCCACTTTCCCGTTCTTATCCAGATCCATAGGAAGCGTTATTTTCCAGTGGCCTAAATCGAACTTTTCAGCTGGGTATACGGGCTCGGCAAGTGAATTGTGGGCAAACAATCCTGCTACGGAAAAGGCTAACAATGAATGATTAAACTTTAAATGCATAAGATACCTCGTCATCTTACCCTGAATGGGCATTCACGCACATTTGAAAGTTCATATCAAAAGGCGTGATGGATAAATTTAACTACCAGAACACCATTTAAACCTATCGGTTACCAATAATCAATATTGGTAATAACAAATGTTGATATTGGTTTTACATTTCTTTAAATTTGGTTTATACCTTTCTCTCACTTTTTTACCACTGTGTACCATTGCCCGTGAGCGGGCTTGAGTGCGCTTTTAGTATCTGGCTTTGTTAACTGAGAGGAGGTTGAATCTGTGGTTATTTGCACGTTAAGACTGTTTGTGGTTGCTTCATTGTTGGTGACGAGCCTGTTAATGAGTAACCGGGTATATGCTCAAAATATCAAAGTAAACAAAGTGATAGGTGAAAAAGAAGAGTTGGTATTTTCCATTTTGCAATTGGCACTGCAAAAATCTAGCCCTGAGAGTCGCATTATACAGATGAATAATGAGATACCCGTAGGTAGGTTAGTGGAAGAAACCGATGCCGGCAGAATTGATTTGATGTGGGCTGGCTCGTCGAAAGAGTTGGATAACAAACTATTAGCAGTGCGTATTCCTTTGCTTAAAGGCTTACTAGGACACCGTATATTTATTATCAGGGATGGGGAGCAAACGCGTTTTGATGCCATTAAGGAGTTGTCGCAATTAAGCCGCTATAGTGCTGGGATGGGGCACTTTTGGGGCTCTACCAGAGTACTTCGCGAAGCTGGATTGCCAGTGGAGACCAGTGTTAAATACAAAAACTTATTTCACATGTTAGACGGGGGGAGATTCGACTATTTTCCCAGAGCTGCCCATGAGCCATGGTCTGAAGTGAAAGCCCATCCGGATCTAAGCCTGCAGGTAGAGAAGAAGCTACTATTGATATATCCCTACGCGATGTATTTTTATCTCAAAAAGAGCAGCTTAGAACTGCATGAAACCCTATCAAGTGGGCTTGAATTGGCCATCGCAGATGGCAGTTTTGATGAGTTGTTTTTCAGTAACCCAATGATCAAATCCGCTGTGGAAGAGTCAGATTTCAGTCAGCGCACCGTGATGCGTATTGCCAATCCGGACATGCACCCCGACACTCCCATTGAGCGGGCTGAACTCTGGCTGGATGTTGCCAGCTTGTAATGTCTATCAGCATTGTTGCTTAGCAAGTGACTAACCCTGCCAAACCCAAAGCGGAGGATTGAGCTCCGCTTTTTTATTCCCTTGCGCTTATCTCTTGTTTTAAACCCTCCAAAAAACACTTTTTCCTATCTTCAGCAATGCTCCAGATAAACTTTAATTATACCAATAACTTAGGCTTTGGTTTCCTTTCCTCCTTTAATTTTGGTTATTGGTAATATCTAAATGTGATTTAGTGGTAAGTTAAAATGTTAACCAAAAGGTTGACCAAATAGAGTTCCAGTGTAAATATAATGTGAATTCTTTGTAAACCAATCAGTTTGAAGGCAGAGAATTCCTTTTTAACAAGCAACACACACTGGAAACAAAAATGAGACCCAATTTATCTAAACTTTCATTTGCGATAATGTCCGCCATTTCGCTACAGGTCAGCATGAATGTGTTGGCACAAGAATCTTCGGATGATGCAGAGGCGTCAGACAACACAGAAATTATTGAAGTCAAAGGTATGCGTAGTTCCCTCACCAGCGCGTTGGCTGAAAAACGGGAAGCCAATAATCTTGTCGAGGTGATTCAGGCAATTGATATTGGCAAGCTACCAGACCAAAACCTGGCTGAAGTACTGGAGAATGTCACCGGTATTCAAATTACTCGAGAAGCCGGTGTCGGTACTGGCGTTCAGATACGGGGAACAAATGCCAATCGCACGGAAATTAATGGGGTATCCACCGTGGGTTCTGGCTCTGGTCGTGGTGGCATTGATTTTGAAGATGTTTCTTCGGCAATCATCTCAGCGGTTGAAGTGACCAAAGCACCCGAGGCGAAAACCATTGAAGGATCCGTGGGCGCAACCATTAATTTGCGCACTATTCGCCCATTGCAACTTAACGACCGTTTATTATCCGTGCGTGTGCAGGGTGAGGATAGCAGTCTCTCGACGGATAGCGTAACCCCTCGAATTTCGGGGGCCTTTGGCGACAACTGGGAATTGGATAACGGCAAGTTTGGTGTCGTGTTAAGTGCCAGCTACGCCGAGCAAGATGTGACTGCCTTCAGACCCCGTGCCGATCGCGATAATTTGGTTTCCTCTGACAGTGGTGCAGCAAGTGCTCAGTCTTTTGATTTTTTGCCAATCCAATTTTTGAATCAAGACTATGATAATTATGAGTACGAAACCAAAAACCTGGCGGGTACCCTTGAGTGGGCACCTGACGATAATACTCGATTTTATTTTGATGCCGTGATCAACGATCAAGAGCGCCGTCAAGAAAGTTCGCGCGTACAGGCGTCGGGTGTGAGTTCGCTAAATAATATTTCTATTCCCGATGCTTTCGAAACCGTCAACTTTGGCTCGCTAGGCGGTACAGATTTAGGCAGTATTCAAGCTGCGTTAACTGGAATTATTCCAGTGGATTTGGCAGATGATGATGACGATCCGAATCTGCGTTTTTCCAGTGATACCAACTCTCGTATTACTAAAAGTGAAATTTTCAGATTAGGTGGTGAGTGGCAGACAGATAAGTTCTCTGTTGAAGTTGAAGTGTCTAGCTCCAGTTCAGACAGCAATACACCAAGTTTTAACACCACGTTGAACTTTATCAATCCCAATGCGCCACTTGATGCAGGTGGTGGCAATGATAATAGTGTGCCTTTTGCCTATGATCTTTCTGGTGGCTCGCTCGCTTTTGGCGTTGCCTTTGGCGCAGAGTATGCCCCCACTGTTGAACAATTGTTAGATCCGGCAAATGTCGTACTACGAGATGTGAATATCGGCCAGGATATTGCGGAAAATACTGAAGATGCATTTCGCGTAGACGTGAATTACGATATCAGCGCGTACAACATCAACTCGATTGATTTCGGCTATCGTTATAACAAAACCAGTAGTTTACGGGATCAGGTGCGCTCCAATGTAGGGTTACGCTCTATGGATGACAGTCCGCGCGGTAATTTGTTCTCCGATGTGTTGACTGCGGGACCGGATAATTTTAATGCTGCAGATGGCAGATCTTTATACGTTGGCGACTTTTTATTAATTAATCCGGAAATGGTAGCCTCTGATCCGGATGGCGTTTTGAGTACCCTTAATGCGGCAATCATAGCCCACGGCGGCAGCCGTTCCATCAGTTCCCCGTCTTCGCAGGTGAGCGGATTTTTTGATATCGAAGAAGAAACTCATGCTCTGTATGCCCAGGCAAATTTTGAGATGGGTATAGTGCGCGGTAATTTTGGTGTTCGCTACCTGGAAACCGAAGTTAATTCCTTAGGAAACTCCATTACTGAAGATGCCGACGGTAACGAGATCGTGGAGCAGGTTGTCAGCCAGGGCGATTACAATTTTATTTTACCGCGTTTTAATATTGTGGCAGATGTGCACGAAGACGTTGTGCTACGGGCCGGGATTTCCAAAGATATTCGGCGCCCAGACTTCGATGACTTATCGACTTCGGTAACCTTTAGTACCAGCCCGAATCCGGCAGTTGCTATTGGTAACCCTGGTCTGGAGCCGGAAGAAGTGCTTTCCTTTGATTTTTCTGCTGAATGGTATTTTGCACCTGCCAGTGTGCTGAGTGCCGGGATTTTCTATAAAAAGCGCAAGGATTTGTTTGTCACCCAACAATCAGACCCATTTGAAGATCCGGTAACAGGTTATCGCGATATTACAGGTCCAGACTGTGAAGCCGGAGGGATTTTTAATCCGATTGCTGATATCAACGTTTTCGGACCTGAAGCTGGAGTAGGGGTATGTGTGCCTATTTCGACGGTGATCAACGATACCGGCGAAACTACTCAAAAGGGGATTGAGCTGGCTTTTCAATACGATTTGTCGCAATTTGAAGAGCAGTTGGGCTGGGCTTCTGGTTTTGGTGTTTTAGCAAACTACACCAAGCAAGAGTTCTCTGGTGGGGAAGCTGAAAACTCTGCAACGAGTCGCGCCAGCAATGTCTTTGCTGCTACCACTGGCGTGGATGGCATTTCAGTCTCCGCCATACAAGGCCTTATCGATCTATCTGAGAATGCTTATAACCTGACGGTGTATTACGAAAAGTACGGTTTATCAGCACGGGCCCGCTACACCTGGCGTGAAGCTTATCGCTCTACAGATTTTGGTAGCACCAGCAGTTTCCCATGGGGCTTCCCGGTGGTTCAAGAGGACAGAGGGCAGTTAAATGCCAGTATCAGCTATGATGTTAATGAAAATCTCAATATTGGTATTGAAGCGGTTAATCTGACTGAGTCTGATGTAACTCAATCTTGTGTCAATGAGGGGGCCTTGTTGTGCTTCCAGGGATTGACTGACCGTCGCATTACCTTTGGTGGTAGTTATCGCTTTTAAAGCGAAGTCTGTCTCGTCCTAAAATACGTTGACGTTTTATGCAGGCCGGTAGATTTTATCTATCGGCCTTTTTCGTAATGCACCTGGTTAGGTGTTTTCATTCCCAAACTCAAGTGCGGCCTCATCTCATTGTAGATGTATATCGATTCATCCACGAGTTGCTTTAATTCCCGCCTATTCTTGCACTGATGCAACAAGAACTCCTGCTTTAGTATGCCATTGATTCTTTCTGCTAAGGCATTCTGATAGCAATCATAACCATCGGTCATAGATGGAGTAATGTTGTGATTTCTCAGGACAGCCTGATATTCCTCAGAGCAATATTGCACTCCTCGGTCTGAGTGATGAATCATTGGATGGTTATAGTACTTATGCTTGATACTCATATTGAGTGCCTTAACCACATCTGTTGCTTTCATTTCATCGCTGAGTTCATACCCCATTATCTTTCGGGAATATGCATCCGTTGTTAATGATAAATAGTGCGTACCCGCATCTGACTTCACGTAGGTAATATCACTCACAAGCACATCCTCAGCCTGTTGAGGTTGATAGTCCTTCAGTAGATTCGGGTGCTTTTTCATCCAGTGACGGCTGTCGGTTGTTTTTGTGTAACTACGTTTGGGTTTAACCAACATGCCTTCTGCGCGTAAATAATCAAACAGTCCATCACGCCCCAACTTAATGCCAAGTTTATCAAGCTCTGGTTTCATCAGTTGGTAGAGCTTTCGAGTCCCAATCCGCGGCATGTACTGGCGCCAATACAGCACCATGTCCTTAACCGGCATTAGCCTCTGCTGCTTATCGTTAAACCGCTTAACCCACTGATAAAGCCCTTGAGGTGTAAATCCGAATAGGCGACAACAACGAGCTAGCTTTCTTCGTTTTTCAACTTTTCCCGCCCAGAGAGCTTGTCGTAGTACTTTTTTCTGTAGTTACTCCCACACTCGTTATCAACACGGGTTACTACCTCTTCCAGAACATCAATTTTGAGTTCAGCATCAGCTAATGCGCGTTCTAAACGCTTAATCTTTTGGGCGGGTGTTTCGTTGGATTGAGACATAAGTGAATGCATCAAAGGCTCAGACCAATCCAGCTTACCATGCTTTCGTAGCCAGACGAGAACTGTACTTCGGCCTTGAATGCCAAAGTGCTTTTGAGCTTGTTTGTAGGTGAAGTCGCCTTTTTCGACTTGCGCTACAACGGCCAATTTAAAGCCTAAGGTGTAATCACGTTGAGTTCGTTTAACGCGTTGTTTATCTGGGTTTCTCATAATAAGTCCTAAATGTGTAAACACATTTCAGGACGGGACAGTCATTGAAAAACAAAAAGCAAGCCATCGGCTTGCTTTTTTTATGCTTGAA
The DNA here is from genome assembly GCF_036322805.1 of Planctobacterium marinum. Classification (GTDB taxonomy): domain Bacteria; phylum Pseudomonadota; class Gammaproteobacteria; order Enterobacterales; family Alteromonadaceae; genus Planctobacterium; species Planctobacterium marinum_A. Next base: position 1,136,697 of record NZ_AP027272.1, read on the forward strand.
GCGCCCCTTGTTGTTGAGGCACTTCTTGGTGATCCTGTTATTGAGCAAGGTGTGAGATGGAATACAGACCCCGGGTCTCATCGGTTTTGCGCTTTATTTCTTCCAGTGCTTTACGCTCGCTGGCGTCAAACAGCGCATTGATCAATCGGTTGAAGTGATCATGCATTGCTTTTCTGGCTGCTGATGAATCGCGTTTTGCAATGGCATCATAAATTGCTTTGTGTTCTTTGAGTCTTTGCTCAACACTCTGAGAACAGACATCCTGGTAAGCGGCAATGATCTGTGGTCGTGAGCGTCGCAACTCCCATAAGTTTTTAACGGACAATAAAATGGCTTTGTTGCGAGTGGCGCGAGATATAATTTCGTGAAACTCCTGGTCCGCCTCATCAGCGGTTTCCGGCGACTTCATTGCCTCTATCGTGGCACCAAGGGCGACTAATTCCTCGTCAGTTACAGTGGCTGCAGCAAGAGCCGCCGCTTCCGCTTCTACAAGTGCTCTGGCTTGAGTGAGCTCAAAGGCACTGATGGTTTTTAAGATTTGATCCGATTCCTCTGCGTCTGTCACAAATACGCCAGAGCCAGTTTTCACTTCAACGCGTCCTCTGACTTCCAGTGCGATAATTGCTTCGCGTATGGTGGGTCGGCTCACATCAAAAGCTTCGGCTAACTCTCGCTCTGCCGGAAGACGACTTCCAGTTGAGTACTCGCCTTTTTCAATCAAGGATTCCAGTTTATCAACAACTGTCCAGAAACGTCTGCGGCTTTTCATCTTTATTATCTCTTTTCTGACTCTATTGGTAATAATTACCCAAGCAACTTAAATTTGTCTGTTTGCGGCTTGTTGTTTGAAGCTTGATATCTACCACATTAACCAAAAATGGGCTTTTAAGGCTTCAGTACATTAAATTGGTAATTACATTAGTGCTAATTGGTAACATATATTTGTTGACAAAGATTGTCAATTTGACATTGGCCTAATTTACCCTCTAAGTCTTGTTTTTTATGGCTTTCCCGGCAATTTCAAGTCACACCAATAACAGGGCACTCATGGTCCATAAAATGGCAGCGCCAAATGCGGCCATGCTGGCGGGAACAATTTGCGTTTTCACGTGATCCATCAGGTCGCACCCTGTCGTCATGGCACTGAGGATGGTGGTATCCGAAATCGGTGAGCACTGATCCCCAAACACACTGCCGTTGAGCACGGTGGCAAAACAAATCATCATAAATAGCTCTGGATTGGCTAGCGCCTGCGCATCGGCAATGGCCCAGGCCAGCGGCATAGCTAGCGGAAAGGCGATGGCATAAGTGCCCCAGCTCGTTCCGGTGGAAAAGGCAATTAACATAGTGAGGATTTGTAAAATTACTGGCAGAGCCCAAAATGGCACCTGCTGTCCTAATAAATCCACTAAAAACAAGCCGCCACCGATTTCCTTGCTAATGCCACCAATGGTAATGGCCAACATTAGTACCACGGAGGCAACAACAACGCCTTTCAAACCATTGCCAAAGCCATCCATGATATTTCCCAGTGACATGCCTTTAAATAACGCCAAAGCGACACATAGCCCAAGCGCAGAGCCGAACGCCCAGTGAATTTTGGGCGAACCTAAAAAGACAAAGGTCAATACCGCCACCATTAGGAGCGTGACTAAAGGTAAAATAAATTCCAGTGCCGAAGAGCGGTAATTGTCGGGAACTTGCGGCTCGTGTAACTCTTTGGCGCTAACTGGTTTTGCACCGGGCGCATCCAGTTCGCCTGTGTTTTGGCTGCGCTGCCAGGCTGTTCTTAAAGGTTTACCGGCAAAGTTAAAGTGGTTAAGGCTCACAAGTAAGGTACCGGTAATGGCTAAAATGGCGTAGAAGCTGAAAGGTACGCTACTGAAGAAAAAGGCAATGCGGTCTGCTTCGGTGGCCAAAAACGCGGCGCCGGGGACAAAAATCAAAGCTTGTACATAAGCAGGCCAGGCATTAAAGGCAATCAGAGATGCGATGGGTGAGGCGGTGGAGTCCACGATATAGCTCATCTCTTCGTGACTCACCTTGGCTTTATCCGCCATAGGTTTAACGGTTGTGCCCACAAGGACGGTACTCATTGTACCGCCCTGGAAAAACAGAACGCCCAGACACCAGGCAATAAACTTTGCTGAGCGCGGACCTTTGACAAAATGACGGGTCATATACTCGGCAAATGCTTGCGCGGCCCCGGTTTTGGACCACATGCCCAGTAAGCCTCCCAGCAACCACAAATACAAAATCAATATGCCTGCCGCATTGTCGGTGCCAACACTGGGGATTAATACATCACCGGTAATATCGAATTTACCCAACATAATGGCGCCCACTAATATACCACTGAGCAATGCCGCTACCGGTTCTCGGGTTAACAAGCACATTAAAATTGCCACGATAGCGGGTAATAGCGACCAGGCCCCCAGATGGTAGTCGGCCTTGAGCATTACGATGTTTTGCGGATCGTTATCGAGGTAAACCCACTGGGTTTTTACCTCAGGTGCCTGCGAAATGTTATCCAGTGCTGCCTGGCGTAAGGGGGAGGATTCATAAGCAATCGCTTGTGGAACAATTCTCTGTTTGCCCCGCTCAATGTATACCGCCTGAACGTTATCATTCTGAAAAATATCGTAGCTAAGGCGCTGCTCTTTCCATGTTGCAGGTACGGCAAAAAAGCAATAAATTGCTGCGGCCAACGCCACCAGGAAAAATAACCCTGCGGAGTTTTTGTTCATTGCTTTAAAGGAAAAATTCACTATAACCGGGCCTTCTTTCTGGTTGATCAAAATGTCAGGTTTGCCACTATACAGAATATGGTAAACAATTGACCTTATTAATTTGTTAGCGTATCGCTGCAAAACTCAGGAACAGAATATGAAAAAAACGCTCATTGCTATGCTTACCGGACTCATTGTCGGTCAGGCGACAGCCCACGACCGCTTTGAGAATGTGGAAATTAAAGCGTCAAAACTCTCTGACTCAGTACACATGCTCACCGGCGCTGGCGGGAACATTGGCGTTTCTGCCGGAGACGATGGGGTGTTGGTCATTGATGATCAGTTCGAAGAGCTGGGACCTAAAATTCGCGATGCCATCAAAGCGATTTCTGATAGCGATATTCGCTACCTGATCAATACGCATTATCATGGCGATCACACCGGCAGCAATGCCTGGTTCAAAGACAACGAAGATGTCACTATTTTTGCTCATGACAATGTGCGCGTGCGTCTCATCGGTGATAATAAGGTCTCCGGTAGTGCCTTGCCGGTGGTAACCTACGAGCAAGGCGTGAAGTTTCATCTCAATGGCGATGTGATCCACGTTATTCACACGCCTGCCAGCCACACCGACGGAGATAGTTTTGTCTGGTTCGAAAAGCAAAATATTATCCACGCTGGCGATATGTTGTTTAAAGATTGGTTCCCCTACATCGATTTAGATGGTGGCGGTACTGTTGAAGGGTACATGAATACCTTGCAAGCAATGATTGATGCCTCAAATGATGCAACCCAGATTATTCCGGGACACGGTCCTTTAGCCAGCCGTCAGGATTTGAAAAACTCGCTGAACATGATCAAAGTCACTGCCAAGGAAATCAAAGCCCGTAAAGATGCCGGTATGAGCATTGAAGACGCTGTTGCCAAGGGCCTGGACAGTGAATGGGATAGCTGGTCATGGAACTTTATTACTACCGAGCGCTGGATTAAAACCCTTTATAACGGGCAATAACGCTATCGGCTAAATAACACAAAGGGAACTTCACGCTCCCTTTTTATTGTTTGTTTTAACACCGTTATTTCTGGTTTTGTACATAGAGCTCGCCGTCGTAAAGCCCTTGAATGGTAAGCTTCTGGGAGGACAAGGCTTTGATATAGTCAATATGGTCTTGCTCAATCAATTGCCCCGGCACTAACAGCGGGATACCCGGAGGATAGGGGGTAACCAGGCCTGCTGCGATACGCCCGACGCTATCTTGCCATGGTATGGACTCTCGCTGACTAAAGAAGGCATCTGAAGGCAGCGTTACCAGGTTAATCGGAGGAATGGCCGCAGGTAGTGGGCTGCGGCGTTTGGATTTGTTCAAGGTTACGGCACCCGAATCCAGTTTTTTCAAGGCGTTGTACAGGCGCACGATCTTCGAACGCATGCCGCCTAAGGTAAGCAATACCAGTATTGTGCTGTGGGTGAACTTTTCTATCTCCAGGCCCACTTCGTCCATCAAAAAGCGATGAATTTCCTGGTTAGAATAATCCAAAGCAGAGATATCCAATAAAATCTTAAGCGGATCGTGACCCATGTTGTCGCTGGCGAAATGACTAAATAATGAGGCAAAATCTGCCGCATCTAATATGCGGATTCGTTGAAATTGCTTAGCTTGTTGCCGTAACTGCCTGACATTATCCAGTAATTCGTTGAGTATCTTATAGCCTTCCATTTCCAGCTGTTTACGACATACATCCAGTGACGCAATGATCTGATACTTGGGTGAGGTACTGGTGTGAATGCTATAAACCTCTTTGAAAAAGTCCTTGTCAAAATCCGGATCATTGACATGGATGTAAGAGGCTTGCGAAAAGGCCGACACCACTTTGTGAGCGGAGTGAGTAACGTAGTCGGCACCCGCCGCAATGGCAGAATAGTCTCGAAAAGCAGGGTGGAACAGAGAGTAGGCAAACCAGGCTTCATCAATAAAGACTTTTACGCCGCGTTGGTGAGCCAGCTCCACTACCTGTTTAATATCAGTCAGGATGCCGTCGTAAGTACAGCCGGTGAGTACGATTAATTTGGCGTTGGGATGCTCCTCTAACATCCTTTTAATTTGCGTCAAACCAGGTGGTGAGAAAATCCCGTATTCGGCATTGAGTTGACTGTCCAGATAAAGCGGCATAGCGCGTGCCTGAACAATGCCATAGTGTACAGACTTATGGCAGTTGCGGTCGACGATAACCTCATCACCTTCCCGTAACAGCGTTTGTAGAATAATCTTATTGGAAGTGGATGAACCATTGGTAACAAACCAGGAATGGCGCACTTCAAAGGTATTCGCGACAATTTCCTGTGCTCTACCGATGGCATGGGTGCTGTCCGATAACGAGCCTAATGAGTCCACACTAACCGATAAATCGCTGACAAATACATTGCGTCCAAAAAAGCGGTAAAAGTCGCTGATAAAAGGCGAATTGCGAAAGCTGGCGCCACCGCTATGTCCTGGGGTGTGCCAGGAATCATTGGCCTCAACGGCATAATCTTTATAGGCGGTCCAGAAGGGCGTTTCACTGCGATCGTCAAAATCGTTAATAACATAGCCTAAAATCGACTCTGGATCGGAAATGATTTCATTGCGATAGAAAAACGCTTCTACGCCTGAAGTCTGATCGATAATGTCCAGTCCTTTAATGGCATCCCCTAACACATAAACTGGCAGCTCTTTGCGAATGGCTTTGATAGCATCGATAACCACTGCGTTGTTTTCCAGTTTGCCTGTGTCTGTTTTAACGCTGACGCTTTCTGATTGCGGGCTTACTTCCCCGATGTGCACCTGGGTATCCCAGCTAAATATTACCGCTTGAATATCGCCATCGGTCTGGATTTGCTGCAACGCCTCGGCAACGGTAGGTGCAACTAAAACATCGATTTCAATATCATTGCGATCGAAATGCTCAATAGCGTTGCTGATATTGGTTTGGATTTGGCTCAGCAGTTCCGGGGCGTCTTCGATGATCAGAATAGATAATTTCGGTAGCATAATCAGGTGTAAAAGTTAGACATAAGCATGTTCGCCAGCATAGGGGCAATGTCGGGAACATGCAAAGTCAATCGACTGTTAAAATTATTCAGACCACACCGCGTATTCATTACCTGCGGTGTCAGTGAAATGAAAACGTCGGCCACCGGGAAAAGAGAAAATTGCTTTAATCACTGTGCCACCGGCCTGTTCGACAATAGCTTGGGTATTTTCCAGGTCTTCACTATACAGCACCAATAAAGGGCTTCCTGTGGCGGTTGAAACACATTGCTCGGAAGCGAAAAAGCCACCATCAATACCACGGGCAGTGAAACTAGAGTATCCCTCACCGTACTCAATAAACTCCCAGCCGAATACCTCTTTAAAAAAAGTTTTACTGGCAGCAATGTTTTGGGTGGGAATTTCGATGTAGTTGATATTATGGTGTCGGTCCATAGGTTACTTACCTGCTAAAATTTTTTAACCAGTTTAAGGCATACATAACTGCAAAGCTATCAATCTCAAAAAGCCACTCTCTCTCATATATCTGTATTGCAATCCTGGTTTAGCAACGAAACAGAACTGCTAACTTGGGGAGGTCCCGGTTTGAAGTTTGATGTCAGTAGCGATGAATTCGCCCAGCAAATTAAACTATCAGAACTGGCCAGCTATGTATTATGTGAAGGGGATGAAGTACTGGCATTTGGCCAGTTTTATGTGCGCCTTGGCCGCCACCACTTTGGGCGTTTAGCAGTATCTCCGAAGCACAGAGGTAAACGCCTTGCCTATCAGTTGCTATCCCTGCTGGCGCAACAAGCCACCAATGTGCAGACCGCCAACGGCTATTCGCTTTTTGTGCTATCTGACAATAAACCTGCCATTCAAACATATCAAAATTGCGGCTTCGAATTTGCCGCCTATCCACAAGAGAAACCCGGTGGTCTAACCGATTGTTTGTATATGACGGCAGAAACGCTACATATCCCAACCCGGTAAGCAGCTTCTTCTATCAACTACAACTGTTTTAACCCTGTTCGCGCGACCACTTTAGCGAACACCGCAAGTGTTCGAACATTTAATGTGATTTAAAAAGTTAAATAAAATCAATGGCTTATTATTTGGCCTTGTTTTTGCTTTATTGACATAAAGCAACCTTTGCGCTGCATGGTCAGTGCTGAAAAATCAAGGACTTCCTGGATGTTAAGAGATACTTCCGGTCAAGATACAGTATTAGAAACCAGCGTTTCGCCAAAACGTAAATATGCCATCATCGCCCTGTTAATGTTAGCCGTGCTGGTGGCTTTGACGGCAAGTATGTTGAAGTTTAATCGACTATTTGCCTCAGATATGTCAATTGATACCGAACGATTGCGCTTTGCCCAGGTGACAAGAGGCGACTTGCTGCGCGATATTGCGGTGCAGGGAAGGGTTGTTGCCGCCAATAGCCCCACTTTGTACGCCAACTCCGGGGGCATTGTATCCCTGCATGTTAAAGCGGGGGATACAGTAGACGCTGAACAGGTATTGGCAGTAGTGGAGAGTCCGGAACTAAAAAATCAGCTGGCGCAGGAACTGGCTACCCTTGAACAGTTAAAGCTGCAAGTGGGGCGTCAGGACATTCAGATTAAAAGTGCCAGACTCAATAACCGTCAGGCCATAGAAGTTGCGGAAGTGGAGTTAGAGTCGGCACAAGTGGAAAAACAGCGAGCCGAGATCAGTGTTGCCGACTCATTGATCAGTCAACGGGAATTTGAGCAGAAAACCGCAGAGTTTAAACGCGCTTCTCTGGTACACAAACACGCCACAGAAAACTATGCAATCCAGGAAGAAAACATGGCGCTGGAGCTCCGGGGCATGCAATCGCAATTGGCGCGGCAACAACATGTGGTGCACGAGCTGCATCGCCAGATTGCGCAATTGACTTTGAAGGCACCTACCGGTGGCGTGATTGGTAGTGTCTATGTGCGAGAAAAAGACAATGTCTCGGCCAATAGCGCGTTGATCACCGTGGTGGATTTAAGTGTCCTGGAGATTGAAGCCGCTATCCCGGAAAACTTTGCCGACGACATGGGAGTAGGACTGGCAGCCATGATCAACGTAAACGGCGTGGAGTTGGCCGGACAGCTTGTGGCCATATCCCCAGAAGTGAGCAATGGGCAAGTGGAAGGGCGTATTCGTTTTAATGAACAAGCCGCTCAGCAGTTGCGACAAAATCAGCGAGTCAATGCCCGTATTCTGATCGAGTCCAAACACAATGTTCTCAAAATCCAGCGCGGCGAGTTTTTAGAGTCCGGCGGCAGCCGAATAGCCTATCGGGTGGAGCAGGATAACGCCCACCGACAAAGCGTGCAGTTTGGCGCGCGCAGTATCACCGAAGTGGAAGTGTTATCTGGTTTGCAAGAGGGCGACACCATCATCATTTCCAATATCAGTCAGTTCAGAGAGCAGAGCCAGCTTTATTTGATTAATTAGTTGGCAAGCTAGAAGACACCTATTATTACGAGGAAGCATCATGTTAAAAATGGAAAATGTCAGCAAGATATACCGTACCGACCTCATAGAAACTCATGCATTGCGCAAGGTTGACTTGCATATCAAAGCAGGGGAATTTGTGGCGATAACTGGCCCGTCAGGCTCGGGAAAAACCACGTTTTTAAACATAACCGGTTTACTGGAAACCTTTGAAGAGGGCAACTATTACCTGGATGGTCAAAACGTGCAGGGCATGTCTGACAACCAGTTATCCGATCTGCGTAACGAGAAAATAGGCTTTATTTTTCAAAGCTTTAATTTATTACCTGACTTGCCCCTTTATCAGAATATTGAAATTCCGCTGCGTTACCGCGGGTTAGCCCAAGCAGACAGAAAACAACGGGTTGAACAAGCGCTGGAAACCGTCGGGTTGGCATCAAGAGCTAAGCATCTTCCCACCCAGTTATCGGGTGGCCAACAACAAAGGGTGGCGATTGCCCGAGCCATTGCGGGAGAGCCAAAGTTTTTGCTTGCCGATGAGCCCACCGGAAATCTGGACTCATTGATGGCACAACAAGTGATGGAGCTTCTGGAGAAAATAAATCAAAGCGGCACCACTATTATCATGGTAACCCACGACGATAAACTGGCCAGACGCGCCCATCGAAATATCCAAATATTCGACGGTCAGGTTAGCGACATTGAATACAGTGTTACCGATGAAGTCGTCAAAAGTGCCTAGGAGAGTTGGATGTTCAGATATAACTTAACGCTGGCACTGGCAAGCTTACAACAGCGACCAGGATTAACCTTTTTAGTCATATTGACTATCGCCATAGGGCTTAGCCTGTATACCACGGTGCAAACCATGGCGTATCACAGTAGCAGCGTGCCCGTCGCCCATAAAAGTATGAATCTTTTTTCGGTACAAATGGACAATCGCGAGCTGGCGGCAGAGCTTATTACCGAGCAGATGCGGATGGTGAACAGCACCTATAAAGACGCCATGAATCTTCGCCAGTGGCAGCTAGACGGAGTGACTTCCTCAATTAACTGGAACAGCAATGGCGTGATTAATGTTGAAGATAACCGCGTGCCTGCCATTCGCTCCGAAATTCTGGCAACAGATAGCCAGTTCTTCACTATGTTTGAGACGCCGTTTTTGTTTGGCAGTGGCTGGAGTCCATCAGAGGATCGCAATAGCGCTGCCGTTATTGTTTTAAGCCGAGCCATGAACGACAGGTTATTTGGCGGCGAAAACAGTGTTGGCAAAATACTGCGGATAAATACCTTGAACCTCAAGGTTGTAGGTGTGATGGCGGACTGGACCATTACCCGACGCTTTTATGACCGCAGTTTTATGCCGGGCTATTTGCACGAGTTTTTTGTCCCGTTTCAGTTCGCGCTAGACAATGATCTACCGCGTAACGCCAATTTTAATTGTTGGTCTACTGAGGCACAACAAGCGGGTCAATTTCGCACTCAAAATCTGCAGCAATTGCTTAGTTCAGAATGTACCTGGGTGAGTCTTTGGGCAGAAATTCCCGACCGCAGTGTCGAGGCATATCGCGCTCAAGTGGGCAATTATATCGCTGCTCAAAAAGAGCTGGGGCGCTTTCCCAGAGAGCCACAATATTATGTGACAGATCTTCAGCACCAGGTCAATTATCACGGCAGTCGCAACGGTTACATCAATACCTTGAAAATGATTTCGCTGCTGTTTTTTGCAGTATGTCTGCTCAATGCTGTGAGCATTTTGTTGGCTAAATTTATTCGTCGCAGCCGTGAAGTGAGTTTGCGCAGGGCGCTGGGTGCCAGAAAATCCACCATTATTTATCAATATGTATTGGAGGTGAGTTTACTCGGGGCGATGGGCGGTATGCTGGGCATATTGCTCTCAAAAGTCGGTCTTTGGGGCATGCTAAATATCCGTCTTTATGCCGTGGATTATACGGTGACCGCTGAGAGTATCGCGCACCAGTATCAGCTCAATTGGTTGCTAATCGGCGAAGCGTTCTTTACCAGCATTGTGTGTGCATTGGTGGTCAGCATGTATCCCATTTGGCGAGTTTGTAATATTTCTCCAGCTACTCAACTTAAAGCAGAATAGGAGCGAATGACATGGAGATCAAAGCGATTTTATTGAGCCTGAAACACAATAAGTTCATGGCGTTTATCATGGTATTGCAGATTGCCTTTACCATGGCGGTACTCAGTGTGTCGGTATTTCTGGCGGCGACCACGCTGAAAGAGTGGAATCTTCCCTCGGGTATCCCCCACAATGACATCATTCGCGTCACGCCGCGTTTTTATGACGACAGCGTCAATGTTGCCGCTGCGGTTATAGATGATCTTGAGCGACTAAAAACCGTGCCCGGTGTTGTGGCTGTGACCCCTTCTGATCAGGTCCCCTTTGCCGCTGAAGATGTTCGAGAGGTTTTTCTTGATACTAACGAAGAAGCCCAAGCATATCAGACCAATATTTTTAGTGCTGATGAACAATTAATGGCGGTGCTTGATTTGAACCTGGTCGCCGGTCGTGCGTTTACCTTTTCAGATGTGGTGACTGAGGCCAACACGCCTGCGGGTGTAGTGATGGTGAGTGAGTCGATGGCATCGGCGCTGTTTCCCGATGACAATGCGCTGGACAAAACCCTGTGGTTAAATAAAGGTCGAGACCCGGTGAAAATCGTTGGCATTTATAGTGATTTCATGAACGGGGAAACTTTAAATTATTTCGGCAAGTCTTATCAAACCATGATTATAGCGCGCTCGGTGTGGCAGTTTGGTGCCGAGCCCCACTATCTGATCCGCATGGAGTCGGGCAGCGCAGCGCAGCAATTGGAGGATATTGCCACCGTGTTTTATCGCGATCAGGGACGCTATTTGGCACAATATGAAGTACTTTCCCGTATTCAAAAACGCATGTATGACGGACGTGGCAGTCGGGCCTTAACCTTTTTGGTGATCAGTCTGGTATTGGTTTTGATCACTTCCTTTGGTATTGCCGGGTTTACCTCTTTTCAGGTCAATCAACGACGTAAGCAGATTGGCACGAGGCGGGCACTGGGTGCCAGAAAAAGCGACATCATGGCGTACATTTTGACGGAAAATAGTATTATCACCCTGTTTGGGCTTTTTGTAGGGACCATAGTCACCCTGGTGTTCAGTTTTGAGTTATCCGTGATTGAGCGACAAAATATCTTAGATGTGGTGTTGTTGTTGGGCATCGCTTTATTATTGTGGGCCATTAATATTGTGGCGGTATGGATACCGGGCCGAAGAGCCGTTAGAGTGCCGCCTGCTATCGTGACCCGTGGCGCGTGACAGTATTGTTTGAATGAGTGTTTTAGCGGCCAGAATGTATAATCTGGCCGCCAACGTGAATCCGGGCAACAGGTTAATTAAGGAGTATCAATGCAAGCCAAAGTATTAGTCATAGATGACAATGCCGATGTTGCTCAGGCCATCCGAGTTTTATTGCACCTTAATCAAATTGAAACTCAACATGCCGCGACACCTGAAGCGGGATTGCAGGCACTGCAAACAAGTCATTTTGATTTGGTGATCCAGGACATGAACTTCACCAAAAACCACACTTGTGGTGAAGAGGGGATTATCCTGTTTCAGCAAATACGCGAAAATTTCGCCGACCTGCCCATTATTCTTATTACCGCCTGGACGAGTTTAGAAACGGCGGTGCAACTGGTTAAATCCGGTGCCAGTGATTACCTGAGTAAACCCTGGGATGATGACAAGCTGCTCACTACTATTAATAACCTGCTGGAACTGTCGCAATTGCAGCAGGTGCAAAAACAAAGTGCCGTTGAACGCTTAAACCAGCGTGAAGCCTTACACGGCAAGTTCGATCTTTGTAGTATTTGTTATCAGAGCGATGCGATGGCGCAGTTGCTCAAAATCACCACGCAGGTAGCCAACTCCGATGTATCCGTTCTGGTGACAGGGCCCAATGGCGCAGGTAAGGAGAAAATTGCTGAAATTCTACAGGCAAACTCCCCTTACAAAAACGGACCTTTTGTGAAAGTGAATGTTGGTGCATTAACGCCTGAATTGATGGCGGCAGAATTATTTGGCGCGGAAGCAGGTGCTTATACCGGTATCAACGAGCGCCGCAAGGGACGCTTTGAGCTGGCAGATGGCGGTACTTTGTTTCTGGATGAAATAGGAAACCTGACCATGGATGGCCAAATTAAGTTATTGCGGGTGCTGGAAACCGGGGAGTTCCAGCGATTAGGTGGCAATGAGGACATTAAGGTGAATGTGCGCATTATCAGCGCCACCAATAGCGATTTACCTGCGGCAATAACGCAAGGCACATTCCGCGAGGATTTGTATTATCGGCTTAATGTTATCGAACTCAACTTGCCACCACTACAGCAAAGAAAATCAGATATTCTGCCGTTGGCAAAACGCTTTTTAGAGGATAAAGCACAGCTTTCTGCTGATGCCCAGGCGGCACTAAAACAGTATGCCTGGCCCGGCAATGTCAGGGAGTTAAAAAACGTTATGCGCCGGGCGGCGCTATTGTGCCAGGATAAGGTGATCCAGATTTCTGATCTTGGACTGGATATCAAGCTTGAAGATGTTATCCAACCTCGCCAAGACGATGAATTAAATGCCGACGATATCCGTCGGGCGATTGAAGAATCGGGCGGGGTTATCGCTGATGCTGCGCGCTTGTTGGGGCTGGGGCGCTCGGCGCTATACCGGCGCATGAAAAAGTTCGGAATCGACGCATAATCTATGGTTTTCAGTCAAGGTTCCAATAAAAAGTCTTTTTACCGGCATCTGTTTTTACAATTTGCTGTGCTATTGGTGCTGTACGGAACGAGTGTACTTTACATTAGCACAGCTACAACACATTCAGAGTTGTGGATGGTTGCTGTAACTTTGATAGCGTTGCTCGTGCTGGCCGTGGTTCTCAAGCAGGCTTTGCATCCGCTGACGGGCGTATTGAGCTCAGTACAGGATGGGGTCAGCGCTTTTCAGGAAGAAGACTTTAGCCTGACAATACATAAAAATGGTTACAGTGAAATTGATAAAATCGCCCATCTTTACAATCAAATGGCGGGCATTTTGCGCTCTGAGCGCATGAATATTTTTCAACGAGAATTGTTGTTAGACAGTGTTATCCAATCAACCCCAGTGGCCATGTTATTGGCAGACAACCGACAACGGGTGGTGTATAGCAATCTCGCGGCAAAGCAGTTATTGCAGATGCAAAAATCGCTGGAAGGTTTTGCCATTAGTGAGTTGCTGGCTCAGTTGCCAGAAGCATTACAACAAGCAGTGCAACGCGAGCAAGATGGCCTGGTCACCTACATGGTGGACGATCAAACGCTGGTGTTTAATGTCAATTTCCAGCGGTTTATGCTCAATGGCCAAAACCACACCCTGTATCTTTTTAAGAATCTCAGTCAGGAGATGGGGCGAAAAGAAATTGAGTTGTGGAAGACAGTGATCCGCATGATAAGTCATGAGTTGAATAACTCGTTAGCGCCTATCTCATCACTGACGCGTTCTGCCCGGCGCATTGTCGCAGAGCCCGAGCATTTGCACCTGCTCAATGACGTTCTGGAAACCATTGATCGGCGCAGCCAACATCTCAGTGGCTTTATTAAACAATACGCTGAATTTGCTAAAATGCCGCCACCGCAATTGCAAAGTGTGGAATTACTGAGTTTTTTTGAGCAGCTCAAAACATTGCTGGCAGTTAACTGTCATCTGGATGTATTGAATACCCATGGATACTTTGACCCGGCGCAAATCGAGCAGGTTCTAATTAATCTGGTGAAAAATGCCAGGGAGTCAGGCTCACCAGAGAGTGACATTGGTTTTAACCTCTCACAGCAAGCCAATCGTTTGGTCTTTTTGGTGTTTGATCGAGGCACTGGACTCTCACCTGAGCAGCTGCAGCAAGCGCTATTACCCTTTTACACCACCAAGGAGCATGGCTCAGGCATAGGTTTAGCGCTGTGTAATGAGATAGTCGCGGCTCACGGCGGTAAATTGCGCCTGTACAACCGCGATCACGGTGGGCTTTGTGTCAGTTTTGAGTTTTCACTGGCACACTAATACGGCCTGTTAATTCAGTGTTGGTGACTGATGGAGATGATCCTCGCGCCATACTTGTGCCATTTTTTGCTGATCAATATTGCCTCCCGACAAAATCACCAGGCAGGTTTGCACTTGGCTCGGTTTACTCTCCTTAAGCCAGTTGACAACCGCCTCCATGGTCATGGCACAGGTGGGCTCAATGTGTAGCTTCAACAAATGCTGCAACCATTGGGTCCAATAGGCAATTCTATTTTCTTCTACTTCGTAAAAAGCGTCGGTTTTCTGCAATAGTGGAAAGGTGTGTTGGCCAACCGCAGGTGTGGCTGCGCCATCTGCCAGGGTGACAGGTGGGCCGTCCAGTGATTCAATTTTACCTGAGCGCAATGAGCGTGCTGCGTCATTGGCATTCAACGGTTCGGCGCCAATGACCTGAATGTCTTCACAATAGCCTTTTGCTGCTAATAAGGTGCCTGAGAGCAAACCGCCACCGCCACAAGGGGCAAATACCGCGTTAACCCTGTCTTCCACCTGATGTAAGGCTTCGTAGCAGGCGGTACCTTGTCCGGCAATAATATCGGGATGATCAAAAGGTGGGATCCACAAGGTGCCTTTTTGTTCGGCAGCAGCTTTTACAGCAGCATCGGCCTCTACTCGAGTTTCGAATTTAATGACTTTTGCGCCGTAAGACTCAGTAGCAGCGGCTTTCACCTTCGATACCGAGTTTATGGTGTAAATGGTCGCGGGGATATTGAAGGTCGCCGCGGCGTATGCAATGGCTTGTGCGTGGTTACCAGAACTATTGGCCACGATGCGCTCAGGGAGGGCGTTTTCTTGTTGTAATCTGGCTAATACATTGGTTGCACCGCGAAACTTAAAGGCCCCGGTCTTTTGCAGGCATTCAGGTTTAAATAAAATACGGTGACCAAGCCATTCATTGAGTAGCGTGGACTCCATGATAGGGGGTTGGTGCACCTTATCTTTAATTCTGGTGTAGGCATCGATTATCGCTTGGTGATCCAGCACTCTGCTTCCTTGGTTGGTAAAAACAGGCAAAAATCTACCATAGCTTTTCATATTCGCCTAAAACAGACAGCGCTAAAACACAGTTTGATACAGCTCGCCTTATTGTCGCCACAATTTGTCGCAATTGAGCACAACTGAGCATGGTAACTGTTGTTGATAAACGTTAAGATGGTAGCAATTAAACGTGAGCTACATGCTCTACATTATGTTTCAATGTTCCAGTCAGAGAGCAGCCATTTAAGGCTTGTCGAGAGAAGGTATGTCGACAGATAAATTTGATAATGTCCCCAGAATTGTTCTGGAAAAAGAAGACAGGGATTCATTTCAGCGCACTCGCGCTGCCCAGAAAACTAAACCTGAACCACCGCCAGAAGCCGCTCCACCCGCTAAATCATCGGGCGGACTGATATTTCTGGTGTTGCTGGTGGCACTCGGTGGATATGGAGCCAGCTATTGGTTGTACACCGAGCAGCAGAAAACCGTTAAACAACTTACTGATGCGGGTGAGCGAATCTACGAATTGGAGCGCAAAATCTCTGCTACCGGCGAAGAACTCGATCAGTCAGCTGTAGCCTTGCGTGTGCAGGTAAATGAATTGAAAGATAAAACCGATGTCTTGTGGCAGGAAATGGATAAGCTTTGGGCTTCTGCGTGGCGTCGTAATCAGACTGAGATCAAAGAACTGCAAACCCAGACCAATAACGAGTTCAGGACGCAAAAAAGTACTTTAACCGCTATGCAATCTGATATTAGTGACTCAAATACTAATATGGCCGTCATTCAGGAGCAGGTAAATCAACAATTGGCCAAAGCGCAAGAAATAAATAGCTCGTTGGAAGCCGTAGTGAAGCAACGGGCTGCATCGGAACAACAAATCCGCGATATGGGCGACCAGGTGGCGACGGTGGCGCTGCGTATCGAAGCGTTAATTGAGCGAATCGACGAGCTGGAATCTCTTAAGCAAGAGGTGTCCAATATCAAGAGCCAAACTTCTGCCAGCAGAACCCAACCACAGCCAGTGAATACCGGTGGCACACCTGCTTCCACTCAAACCGGCACGCCAGCAGGCTAAACCGCAACGAATCTTCCAGCACCTTCTCTTTTCGCATTGGGCCGGTATTACGCCGGCTTTCTGAAATTGTTACAACGCTTTTTCAATTCCCTGATAAACAAGTCCCTCCGCTCAGGTGAAATTAAAATGAACGATTTGGCGTAGCTTATTTTGATGCGCCGAAAAGAGAGCGCAGGAGAGGACAAAGGGCTCAGGCTGCGTTTAATATCCTTGATGTCTTTGTAATAGATTTTTTGGTGTATTAACTTACCGCATCTAATTTCCAGATGGTCCGGATGTAACGTGTATTCACAGGGCCATACCAGAAACCACAAGACGCAAAACGTTAGCACCAGAATGGCGGAAAAGGTAAAAATGTCGGAGGGCTGCAAGCTTGCCGTCTGATTTTTCACTAACATACCTATCAGCAAGATCATCGGCACTAAAAAAAGTAGTGCAGCCATAAACCACCAATCTATCCTTGAGCGCCATTTCGAATTTGAATAATTTAATCCTTTCACAATAGAACTCCTTCCTGTTAATGAATGAGTAAAAATCATACCATTTTGGCCGGCTCTGTGGGGGCCTGAAGTCGAACGATGAAAAAGCTGGTATGCTTGTACTTTGCAATTTAGAGGTAACGAGTGTGGTGAAAAAGCCTATCAACAGACCGATTGATCCTTGTCAGGCTGTCTGTCGTTTTAATGAAGACGATGTATGTATTGGGTGCTTCCGCGAGCGTGATGAAATCAATAACTGGCGATTTATGAGTAACGAACAAAAAGCCACAATTGTGGAAAGAGTTAAGCCTGAAATTAAAGCCAGACTTGAGGAAGAAAAACGCCAGGGCAGAATGCCTGCGAATCAGCGCTTTCGCTACTGAGGCCTTTTGATACAAGCCTTGTAAGGCAAACTCACTCATACTTTAGTTTGAATTTTTGCATTATACTTTGCTTGTTGCAGCAATAACTGCCAAAGTGATACATTGGTGTTTGCAATCAACATAACGGTTTGTATGACAAAGTTTATTTCCCGCTACTTAAATCAACTTATTCTCGTTCCTTCAATCATTATCCTTATCGCTACCTTGATAGGTTTAACGGTGAATTGGAGTGATTATTCTCAAGCTTCACAGTCACAAAAGTTGGTTCACTATGTGCGGGTTTCCATGGACCTGGTGCATGAATTACAAAAAGAAAGGGGAATGACGGCGGGCTTTTTAGGCTCTGGCGGACAAAATTTCCGGTCAGAGCTGCGCAGCCAGAGAGACCTTACCAATCAGCGTTTCAACGATTTTAAAAACTTTGTGCAAAATGGTGAAGGATCTGAGCTTGAAGCTGAGGTCATGCAAACGGCCAACAGTATCATCCGTGAATTGAACGGTCTTAATAATTTGCGAGGTCGAGTGGATGGTTTAAATGTGGCTCTTGGTGAGGCGTTGGGTTTTTACACCGGACAAATCACACGCCTAATCCATGAGCCCGTTGAGCTGCTGGAATACATTGACGACAAACACATTATTCAGGACGTTATTGCCTCTTTTACCTTTGCCCAGGTAAAAGAGCGCGGCGGTATTCAACGAGCGGTCTTTAGTAACATTCTTGCTAGTAAGAGCTTTAACGACGCCAATAAAGAGCGAGTCTACAGCCTTATTTCGGCTGAAAAAGCCTATGCTGACTCCGCCAAAAGTTTAGCCTTACCGGCCTTGGTAGAACGCTTTGAACGCTTTGAATCAGGCGGTGCCAACCGCGAAGTTGAATCTGCCAGAAGCCGCATCATATCCGAAGCGAAAAACGGGCAGTTTACAATGACACCTGAGGCGTGGTTCGCCTTATCTACAAAACGCCTTGGTGAATTGAGACAATTGGAAGTGGCCGCAATGGATGATATGAATGATTTTATGGACGGCATCGCTGCCGGTGCAATCGCTCAATTGCTGATAAACCTGATAATTATGACTGTTGTGATTGCGTTCACCTGGCTGATGTTCCAGACCGTGCGTGGCATGCGCTTGCAAGCCAGCAAAATTTCTCGCACCTTGTTGGATATCGAAGAAACCAATGATCTGACAAAACGTATTGAAATCCTTTCTGAAGACTCCTTAGGGCGTTCGGCTGCTGCGGTAAATCACATGTTGGAAAAAGTGGCCGGGGATTTCTCGAAGATTGCATCTATTGCCTATGAGGCCATGTCCAGTACCCACGACACCGTTGTGGCTGTGGTGCAAAGTGATGACAATATTGAAAACCAACGCCGAGAAACCACCTCCGTTTCTTCCGCGGTGGAGGAGCTGTCTGCCAGTATCAATGATGTCAGTGCCAGTATTGATGATGCAGTATCGTCAGTGAATCACGCCGCCGAACGCTGCGACGAGGGACGTGGCTCTATCCATAATGTTGTGGAAACCATTGATGTTGTTGCCACTGAAGTGAATGAACTCAACGATAGTATTCAGACGCTGAATACAGGCGTGGTTAATATTGCCAGCTTCGTGGATGTTATCCAGTCGGTGGCGGAGCAAACCAACTTATTGGCACTGAATGCAGCCATTGAAGCGGCAAGGGCTGGTGAGCAGGGGCGGGGTTTTGCTGTGGTAGCCGATGAAGTGCGTAATCTGGCAAAACGGGTCCAGGAAGCGACCGAGCAAATTTCCGGAATTATCGGAACGCTGCAAACCGACTCACAGGAAGCCACACAAAAAATTGCCGAAGGCAAAAAACAAACCGAACACGCCGTTGCTAGTGTTAAGAGTATTGAGGAGCTACTGCAAGCTATCTTCTCCAGTGTGCAAACTGTGGATGAGAAAGCCGCAGCCATTAACGATACGGCCAAACAACAGGCCTTGGTGACGCGAGATGTTGCCGAGAATGTGTTGTACATCGACAAGATGTCGCGGGAAAACCTGGATGGCACAAAAGAAATCAGTAACGCCGCGTCCAAACTTTCCGAAGTTACAGGTGACCTATTAGATTTGATCAGCCTCTATCGTTTTGACCAAAAAGAACGTTTTATCGTACCGAGTGAGTGGAAGTACGGCAAGATGAAATAGGGCTTGAATTATTTGATTGAATCAAGCCCTCTTCAGAAGTCAGGACATTGCGTCTAGAGATTTGTATATCGTCTCAACCAGGTAAGCACAATTCTTCTCAAAATCCTTGTATTGTGATTTATAGGTAGGCCCAAAGCTTTGCTCAAACGAGGCCGTTATCTCGGGTAACGGCGTTTTGTGTTCGAATCCTTGCTTTATATGAGCAAGTGCAGCGGTTAAAAAGCGGGAGTCTCGCACAATACTACTTGCGTCGGTCACAGCACCATGGCCGGTTAAAACCACACTCGGTTGTAGTTGCAATACTGAGTCAAGAGAGCTGATCAGGCCTGCCAAGTCACCGTGATGGGTCATTATGGGAAGCCAATCTGAACTCAATACATCGCCACCAATAATCACTTTCTCTTGGGGCAGCCAGATTAAAATATCTCCCGGGGAATGACCGTCATTGGCCATGAGAAACTCTATTGTCAGGCTTCCCAATGTGCGACTTTGTTGAGCCTGTAATTGTTGTTCGGGAATAACGATAGCACTGTTGCCAGTTTGCCCTTCAGTCAAACGGTTAAACGCCTCCACCACAAAGGAGGCATCCGCTTGCATCTGTATAGCGCTGGATTCAGTGGCAATTATTTCGACATTCAGCGTTTTAAATGCGCCATTGCCCAACCAATGATCCGCGTGACTATGTGAATTTACTAACCAACGAATGGGCTGGTGGGTGACGGTTTTTACGGTTGCGATAATTTGCCTTCCGATTGCTTCTGATGAGCCGGAGTCAATCACCAGAACACCTTCGTCAGTCACAACAAAGTGGCTATTGGAATTCCACCCTTTGTTTTGCGGGGTGGGAAGGCCATAGTAAGGCGAGATAATGCTATATACGCTATCGCTCACCTTCTTTACGGATAGGGGTTGAACTGAGTCTTTCGCCTTAACAGGCAGAAAAACAAGATATGTAAGTAAACTGATGATGACGAGACTAACTTGTTTCAAAGTAAATCCTTTTTGAGTGTATAAATTGAATTTGCAGTGTTATATCTGGGGAGTAAAAAAGCGCAATTGCTTTGAGGTGGAGTTGCGATTCAGGAAGGTGAGCAACGGTTTTTAGGGCGATGTTGAAGTCTGAGTACGGCGCTTTTTAATGCTATATTGTCAGCTGGAACTGATCTACTGTTTCTGTTTGCCGCCAAGGAGGGACGAGATTAGTAAACAAAAAGTCTTAAAAATCTATAGTTCAAAGAGCTTGCCCCGGTAGCCAGGAAAGCCCGATTGCTCATACTCTTTTATATCTCGTGACATGACCTTTGCTGCAAGCGCATCAACGCCTTTGCCACTGTGTTTTAGTTATCACCGCACTGAGTGTCGCTACACTGTCAGCTGGCTGCCATATTTCTGTAATTGAAGAAACTAATGGTTTTATTAAGCGACTCCGCTTCGCTTGCTAGCTCTTTACTGGTGGCAGAAACCTCTTCAACCACAGATGAGTTTTGCTGGACACCATCATCGACCTCTCGAATAGCACTGGTAATTTCTGCCATACTGTTGGCTTGTGATGATGCACTCAACGAAATTTCATCAAACTTTGCACTGACTTTTGTCATCATCTCGACAATTTCGGTGCTGGATTCTGAGGACAGTCGCACTCGAGTACTGCCTTCTTCCACGACCAGGCGACTTTCTTCGATGAGCTTTTTAATTTCTTGAGCTGAAGAGGCGCTGCGTTGTGCCAGATTTCTTACTTCGGTAGCAACTACTGCAAAGCCACGTCCGTGCTCACCCGCTCTGGCAGCTTCGACCGCAGCATTTAAAGCCAGCAAGTTGGTCTGAAATGCGATTTCATCTATGACACCAATGATGTTGTTTACTTTCTGGCTGGAAGACGCGATTTCTTCAATACTTGATAGTGCTTTTACGGAAATTTTATTACTGTTAATAGCTTGTTCTTTTATTTGGTTCACCATGGATTGGGTTTCGAAAATACTTTTGGAATCTTCCTGGATAGCCCCAATGACGGTTTGTACACCCGCGGAGGTTTCTTCAAGAGAAGAAGCTTGATTTGCCGCTGTTTCGCTTAAGCTCTCATTTGCTTGGGAGATCTCTTGCGCGCTGACATTCACCGATTCCGCGACGTCGGAGACGGTTTGCATCACCTCACAAAGTTTAATTAGAGATTGGTTACTGGTGTTTTTAAGTTGCTCGAACACACCCTCAAA
The DNA here is from genome assembly GCF_036322805.1 of Planctobacterium marinum. Lineage (GTDB taxonomy): Bacteria > Pseudomonadota > Gammaproteobacteria > Enterobacterales > Alteromonadaceae > Planctobacterium > Planctobacterium marinum_A. Next base: position 1,158,317 of record NZ_AP027272.1, read on the forward strand.
TTGATTATCAATGCGGTGAGCCAGATTACCGTCGGCTAATTGACTGAGCATTATTCGCAGATCTTCGAGGATGCGCTTATTCACGTTAATGATTTCATTAATCCCCTGACTTAGCGCTGCGAAACAACCGGAGAATTTGCTTTCGTCCAATGTTTGTTCAAGATCGCCTTTAGTCACTGCATCAATAACCGTTTGAATCTCTTTTTCAACAACTTCTTTTAGTGTTCCAACCGTGGTATTGGTTTTAGTTTTGATATCCGCAAAGCGACCTTGATACTCAGTTTTAATTTCACAAGATAAATCACCTTTTGATAAGGCGCTAAGGGCGGTGTCAATGTCGTCAAATACCGTCTCATTAACTGTTAAAAGGGCATTGATTTTGTTTGCCAGTTCAAGGAAGGCACCTTGTTTACCTGAGCTGTTAATGCGTTGATGTATCTCGCCATTTGAAGCTGCTTCTATTACCTGATCGATATCCTGCTCAACAATGGTTTTGATAGTGATTAAAGTACTATTGGCATTGTGGCTAAGCTGTGCAAAATCTCCTTGATAATCATCCGCCATATGGGAGTTCAAATCACCTTTCGCCATTGCTCCCAAGGTATGATTAACATCGTCGATAACCGTTTCACATACTGCCACTAATTCGTTCACCGAGTTAGCAAGAGCCGCAAATGCCCCCGATTTGTTTTGAGTATTGATTCGCGCTTCAAGGCTGCCTTTTTGAGCCTGATTTACGACGCTTTGGATGTCCGATTCAATAACTTGTTCGAGTACGCCTACCGCATTATTAATGGCGCCCACCAGAAGCTGAAAATCCCCATAATAATCATCGGCATTGAGCGTTTGCAATTCACCAACAGCCAGATTTGCTGCTTGGGTGTTAATGTCTTTTAACGTACTGCTCGTGACACCCAACATCTTATTAATGTTAATTCTCAGTTGTTCTAAATCCCCCTTAAGTGGCGTGTCAATGTGTTTAGAAAAGTCTCCTTGGCTGGCCTTTTTCATAGATCGATTTATGGCAGTTGTCGCATCTGACAGTTTGTAGACGGATTGTTGTAATTGATCGGTGAGACGTTTTACATCTCCGCGATAACTGCCCGAAATTAACGCATTTTGTAAGTCGCTTTCAGAAAGGCGTTGGCTGAACACTTCAATATCATCAAAGGCTTCACCCACGGTAGCAAGGAGTTGCTCTATGCGATTAGCGGTTTGCGAGATTTCATCGTTGCCATCAAGGCCAGCACTTTCCTTAAAGTTGTAACTGGTTTCTACGCGAGTAAGGTAGTCATCAATCGTTTCCAGGCGTTGCTGAATGCTATTTGAAATAAATTCTCCCAGTAGCTTGCTGTATCGAATGGCGGCCCATCCAAGTGCAAGTAATGCCAATAATTTAATTACGGCCAAAACGATATTTATCAGCGCATTATTTTGTAAATCTGAAACGATGCTATCTTTGATACTATTAATCGCGGAAATTCTGGCTGTTGCCAGCCTGAACCATTCATTGGCTTTGACATCGGGCAGTTTCGCTAAGGCGTTTAGTGTTTTTGAGAACTGTTCAGTATTACCGTTGTTGGTTTTTTGCAGAGTAGCCAGCAGATTGAGATGTGCTTGTTGTTTTTCAGTGAGAGAACCAGTGTTTAGTTGTTGTAAATCAATCGACGCAATCGCCTCACGTCCAGTTGAGGATAGAAGGCCATTAATTTCGTTTGTTGTGGTGCGCAACTGATAATTGTCAACAAAAACGTCCCGTAATTCTTTAACGGCTTCTTCTGAGGATTTCACCGCGCTTCGATAATCGGCAAGTTGCTCTGATGTTGCTGTGTTAGCAAAATTCTTGATTAACTGTTGTTGCTGCGCAATGTAATCAGAGATGACTATGCCTCTTGCCATACTGTATTGACTCGAAGCAAACACCCCGTTTAGTGCCCCGCGCTCTTGGCCCGCCCGCTCTTTTAAACGCAATAATGCCAACAAACTTTTGTAGGAGGCGAGAATGGATTTTTCAGAGAAATTCACACTGATACTGTCGAGCACCGCGAGCGTATCAGCATTGATTTTTGAATAATAACTAAAAAACTCGGAGTCACTGGCCAATGCATCTACTTTTTTTCTTATTGCCTCTCTTTTTGCCATCTGTTGTTGCAGCATGTTCAGCAGTTGTATACTGGTTGCGGTGGGCAATATATCAGCGATGCTATTAAGTTCATTATTCAGCGTGTCAACTATCTGATCATTAACCTTGCGTTGCTGCGCAAGTTTTTCTCCGCCATTCGCTCCCTTTGACCCAAAGAAGCCCGCTGTCAGCCCACGCTCGACAGCGAAATTATGTGCTATTGCGGCCAGCACTTGTGATTTTTTCAAAACACTGTAGGTATGGTATTGCAGATAGACGGATTGTAATACACTGAAAAGCATGACACTCAGCAGGGCGATGATCACCAAAGACGGCCCTTTAAGCAGCAAAGACAGTTTTTCTGAAATGGAGATGTTGTTCAGAAATTGCGTTGCCGTATGTTTATCCTGGAAAACATCACGGGTTAAATCCGGATGAAATTTTGATAGCATCTTTGCACTCTTTATTGTTTTTTATGTAATTAAACTGCTTACTCAAAATTAGCTTAAAAATATTGTGTCGTCATTATTATGTAGAATCTCTCAATCTGGCATTGTGATCTTTGTGTTTAATTAAGTTAAATACGCAGATAAGGTTTTATATAGATCTCTTAGCTCAAAGGGTTTTCCCAGATAGCCTGAAAAGCCCAATTGCTCGTACTCTTTAATATCTTGCGACATGACATTGGCGGTGAGGGCGATAATAGGGATTTCAGGCGCGATTTTATGGATGATGGCAAAAGCTTGTTTGCCATCCAGCACGGGCATCTGAATATCCATCAGGATCAGATCTGGTTGTTGGGTATTGACTTCATCAATCGCCAGTCGGCCATTGTCAGCAAAGCGCAATGTCGCGTTTGTCGATTCCAGCATGGAGCGGATAATTTCCTGATTGATGGCGTTGTCCTCAGCGATCAGTATTTGTTTACCTTGTAAATCCGGTTGCTGCTCCTCAAAGCTCGTTGTGGTTACATCGGTTTTATCTTTTGCACTAGTTAAGGGTAAGAACACAACAAAGCGGGTTCCTTTACCTTCACTGCTGGCAACGCGAATATCGCCTTGCATCAATGAAATCAGGTTTTGTGTAATGGACATACCCAGCCCTGTTCCACCAAACTTTCGTGTGATGGAAGCATCGGCTTGGGAAAATCGTTCGAATAGTGCTTTAACCGCCTGTTGAGACATGCCAATTCCCGTGTCTTGCACTTCAAAAATTAAACCGGATTGAGCCTCTCTTTGCGCTGTTCGCACAGCAATGGTGACGCTGCCTTGTTCGGTAAACTTCACGGCATTGGATACTAAATTCATTAATATTTGGCGAATTCGCACCGGGTCGCCAAGCCATGTTTTAGGTAGTTGTTGGTCATGAGTCAGAGTGAGACAGATGTGCTTATCTGAAGCGACGGGTAACATGTCAGAAAGCACCGATTGCGTTACGCTTTCCAGAGCGAAGGGAATATGTTCAATATCCAATTGCTGGGCTTCAATTTTTGAATAATCTAAAATATCATTAATGATGGTGAGCAAGGATTTGGCTGAGTAGATGGCTTTATCTATCAGTTTGCTGTCCTTTTCTGTTTGCTCTTCCCGTTGCAGAATTTGTAACACACCCAATATGCCGTTCATGGGGGTTCTGATTTCATGGCTCATATTAGAGAGAAATTCACTTTTGATTTTGGATGCTTCTTCGGCTTTTTCTTTCGCTTCGGCAAGGGCCAGATTGTTGCGGGCGATGCTGTTTTTGGTGCGTTCTAGTTTCCGAGCATATTGGCTATTGAAAAAGCCCACATTAAAGCAATACAGATAAATACTGAGTGCGGCAATTATTTGTGCCATGATTGAGGAGCTATCTGACAGTTCAAAACCCCATAACAATCCACCCACAAGACAGCCCGCTGACAGGCTCAATATGGATTTGAAATAGAATCTGAGTCCTCCCACCATCAGGCCATTTAGGGTGGTTACAATCAGTAAGGCAAATACCACCCACACCTGAAACCCAACGGCGGCACACCATAACCCGTAAAACAACGCATCGAGGTACAAATTGATGAATTCAGCTTGATTTTTTAGAGGTGAAAAGCGCCCGTGCAGGCGGGCCAAGTGAGGCCAAAGCAGACAATTTGCAAAGATGAAGAAGGTAACCCAAGGGGAAAGCGTCGGATAATAAACCGCGATGAGCATCGCTGCCATCATCAGGTAGCCAATGACTCTTGGGGCATACATCCTTTTTGAAAGCGACTTCCCTGGCTTTTTTAGGGCATCAGATTGCATCTTATATTCGCGTTAACCTGGGTTGTAAAAGTTAATTTTATTGCTACTTACCCTCAACGAGAAACTAACTCGGTCCTTGGCTAGTGCGGTTCGATTAGTGACCAATAATTTATAGCATTTCGCCATAAGTTAAATATTTTACTCCAGCCTAAATGTTTTTTGAGAAATTAACCAGTGCGCCAGAAGGATTACTGTTATTAATCTCAATCAAAGATCGTAATATCGAAAATTAATATGAAAAAGCAATTGCTTGGACTATCGTTTAAAGAGATGCGGTATAATCGAACTTAATTGATTTTATTCTCTTTTAGAGCCAGCCTGAAAGCAGAGGCTATCACTATTATGTTTTACGCTAGTATCCGAAAAAAAGTGCATCTCATCGGATTGAGTTTTTGTCTCTTTAGCAGTATCAGCTTTGCTGAGGAACTGGTATTGCTGACTCATCACTTTCCCCCTACAATTTTATTAAAGACGACAAGTTTGTTGGCATCAATACGGACATTATCAGCAAGGTACTGCAGGAAGAAAATCTTGCTTTCAGGATAGAGAATATTAATTGGGCCAGAGCACAACAAATCGTGCAAAGTACCCCTGATACCGCTTTGCTGGCCGCCGGGCGCAATGTAGAACGAGAACATCAGTATGCTTGGGTTGGACCCTTGGTATCCTCTACGCCATATTTGTTTAAACTCAGTTCGCGTGAAGATGTCAGTGTTAGTTCATTTGCCGACTTGAAGTTTTACCGCATCGGTTTAACCCGACGTGGCGTTATGGTGCCAACATTTAAAAAACTGGGACTGAAGGTTCCAGAAAACCTTATTTTAGTTTCAGGCGCTGAAGAAACCTACGGCATGTTATTTCAGAAGCGCGTTGATTTGATCTTGGGATCAGATTTGACCATGCCCTACAACCTGCGCAATTTGGGGTATGAGCTCGATGCCCTTGAACCAGTAATTCAAATTGATTACGAAGGTAGTGGAAATCACTTGGCACTGCATAAATCCTATTCGGCTGAAAGTATCGAGCGTTTGAACGCCAGAATAAAGAAAATGTGGAATAGTGGCGAAATAGAAGGAATTATTGATAGTTATCGTTTGTTACCCAAATCTATAAACGATTAGGCTATTTTGCTCGTGCACCAATCATTGTGCTTCATTCGGATGATCAAGCAACCCTGGAATCCGGGAGATATTGCCGTGTCCACCAGGTGTGTATTCCGACGTTTGCTTCTCGCCCCAATACTCGCGCTCACTCAGCGCGCAAAATTTTTTGTTTTATCATTTTTCCTCGTGGCTAATACGGGGGCGACAACTTATCACTTTGTTGCTATTGAGCATTTGGTAGAGCAAGAAATTGGGAAAATAGTGCTGCCCCAGATTTATGAGCGTGCAGGCATTAAAATAACGATAGCTTCGCTACCGGGTAAACGGGCTGAATTTGAAGCAACTTCGGGATTGCGCAATGGCGAGATCATGAGAATTTATAGTTATGGAGAAGAGAATCCAACAGTACGCAGAGTGCCGACGCCTTACTATTATCTGCAAACTATGGCTTTTACCAAGGACGGCGCTGGTGTATCGGTACGAAGCCGGGAAGATCTCAGAAGCTACACCATAGCCAAGGTGCGAGGCGTCAAGCATACAAACGTCATTACCGAAGGGTTAAGGAAGGTTTCAGATGTGAGCAATACGGTAGAGATAATGCGATTACTGGAACAGGGACTGGTTGATGTTGGTTTGACTAATACTCTTGATGGCGTGATGACCATTCAACAATTGGGCCTGAACGATATTTCGCCTCAGGGAACTCCTCTGGCCACCCTAAACCTATACCATTATATTCATGAAGAACACCAGCAATTGGTTGCCATCATCGATGAAAAAATCAGGCAACTCAGAGATTCAGGCGAGCTTGCGATAATGATTGCTGAAGCAGAAAACCAGGTAATGTTGAGTTATAAACTGAATGCTAATTAGCTGATAACTCATTTAACTTTTTCTTTTAATCCTTAAAAAAAAGCCGCTCGTGAATTCGCGAGCGGCTTTTTTGAGGCTTATTTAACGACAGGTTCTAACGCAGAGTACGATCAAAGAAATTGGTAATGGTATTGTACAGGTGAATTCCAGTTTGCTTGCCGCGAATACTGTGCTTCTTACCCGGGTAATCCATCACTTCAAACGGGATAGCCAGATCCTGTAAGTGCTTATACAACATGGTGGAATGAGTGAATAACACATTGTCATCCGCCATACCGTGATAAATTAACAAGTCACCTTTTAGGTTCTCTGCATAAGGAAATACTGAGGAGCGAGTGTAGGCCTCAGGATTAGTGGTGGGGTTGCCCATGTAGCGTTCGGTGTAGTGGGTGTCGTACAAACGCCAGTCAGTGACAGGCGCGCCAGATACGCCGGCTGCGAAATGATCAGGCTCTTTAAACATGCTCATTAAAGCCATGTAACCGCCATAACTGTGACCATAAACGCCTATATTGTCCTTGTCCACATAGGGTAGGGTATGCAAGAACTTCACGCCTGCCACCTGGTCTTGTACTTCAATTTCTCCCATACGCTCAAAAATAGGATCTTCAAACGCTTTGCCACGATAATTTGAACCGCGGTTATCAACGGAGAAAACAACATAACCTTTGTCTACCCAATGCTGCATAAGTAAACCGCGGTTGCCGCCCCAGCGATTTTGCACGACCTGAGCAATAGGGCCGCCGTAAACATAGACAATGGCTGGATGCTTACCGCTAATTTCTTTCGGGGTCCACATTCTGTAATGCAGGGTTACATCGTCCTGGGTTTTTATGGTGCCGAACTCAGGCTGAACCCATTGCTCCTGATAAGCTGCAAGAGGATGGCTGTCGTCAATGGCATTCTCGCTTAACCAGGTAAGGTGTTCTCCGGACGCCTTGTGCAGACTCACCTGAGGTGGTGTATTGATGGTAGAGAAGTTATCTACGTAGATGCTGGCGTCTTTTGAGAACGCAATGGAATGAAAGCCGGAACGTTGACTTACTTTGGTTATGTCGCCACCTTTTAAGGAGACTTTATATAGGTGACGCTCCACCGGCGTATCTTTGCGGCCAGTGAAGTAGATCTGTCCGGCTTGTTCATCAATAGCGGCAACCGAATCCACAACCCAGTCTCCGCTAGTCAATTGCGCTAACTGCTTGCCTTGGTTGTCCATCAGGTAGAGGTGCTTAAAGCCATCTTTTTCGGAGGCCCAGACAAAGGCATCCTGTTTCTTGAGGAAGTACAGGTCGTCGTGCAAGTTAATCCAGGTCGCGCTGTTTTCCGTCAATAATACCGATACTTTATTACTGTCGGTGTCTACGACTTTAAGTTGCAGTTGTTTTTGATCGCGACTTTGCTGTTGGAAACTAAACTGCTTACTGTTGTTTAGCCACTTACCTCTGGCCAGATAGATATCTTGCTCTTGTCCCAAGTCTACCCATTGAGTTTGTTTTGTGTTCACATCGTAGATAGCCAGTTTTACGCTGACATTGGGTGTTCCTGCTCTTGGGTAACGCTGTTGCACAACCTTGACATTATCAGCGTATATTTCGGTGCGAGTGATGATATCCACTGGAGATTCATCAACGCGGATATAGGCAATTTTAGATTCATCCGGTGCAACCCAGTAGCCAGTCATGCGACTCATCTCTTCTTGCGCGACAAACTCGGCCATGCCGTTTTTGACGGCGTCGCCACCATCTGCGGTTATCTGAGTTTCTTCACCTGTGGCGATATTTTTAAGATACAGATTTTGTTCGCGAATGAAGGAAATGAAGGTGTTTTTGGGCGAAATCTTGATGTCAGTTTCAAAGCTTTCCGTCTCTAAGATTTGTTGCGCTTTATCGCTACCCATTGGGTAATACCACGCATCTCCTGCCAGCGGAAATAGTAAAGCTTTGCCGTCACTGGACCATTGATATTCCATGATGCCCGTACCGTACTCGCGGCGGCGCTCCCTGCGGGCTTTTTCTTCGTCAGACAGCTCTTCTTTGCCAGAGTGCAAATTGTCTGCGTCAAACAAAACTTGGGTTTTACCGCTTGCAACATGGTATTCCCAAAGATCGTAACGCTCGTAATCGCTCACCTTACCCTGGATAAAAGTGACTCTTTGTCCATCGGGGGAAACCTTTAATTTGGCTGGTGCACTGCCTTCAAGGGCGGGAGAGGAAAAGATTCGTTCAATACTGAGTTTTTCTGGCGCTTGTGCATGTACCAAAGTACTGCTCATGAGCAAGCCAGAAAGCAGGGTGAGTTTTTTCATGCTTCAGAGTATCCTGTAGGCAAATTTAGTAGTGGATCTGGAGTGCATCATATTAAAGTTGTTGTTCAGCGAATAATATGGTTAAAAAATCAGCACAGATCGGTAAAATCAGCAAAATATTGCATTATGGCTAATTTATAACATGCGAGCACAAAACCACAAAACTGCTTTGTTACTGGGTGCGACAGGATTAGTGGGTCAGCACTTACTTACTTTGTTACTGGATGATCCCGGATACGACCGCATCATTTGCCTTGTGCGCAGTAAACCCGAGAGTGGATACGCCACTATGAGCAGTGCCGGTAAATTGCAGTTAGAAATCGTAGACTACGAAAATTTAACTGCTTGTCGTTCGTTTTTTGGTGCTTCACACATCTATGTATGCCTCGGCACTACGATTAAAAAAGCGGGTAGTGAGCAGGCGTTCCGCAGGGTAGATTACGATTACGTGCTTCAGGCAGCGCAGTTAGCTAAAGCCGAGCATGCGCAGAGCTTCGTTTGGATATCCTCGGTTGGAGCGGATGCGTCTAGCTCCAATTTTTATTTACGGGTTAAAGGGGAACTGGAAGACGCCATCGCCAACATCACTGAATTGCACGCTAAACCGGTTCAGCCTTCGCTATTACTGGGGGAGCGGGATGAATTTCGCCTCGGCGAAAGAATGGGGGTTTGGCTAAGTCCACTGTTGTCACCTTTGATGCAGGGGCCCTTGCGCAAATACCGCCCGGTCCATGTTATCGATGTGGCCAGACAAATGATGGCTTTGCAGCAGTGGGATTAATGGATGTTTCGCTGTAAACAATTTGTCGTTCAGCAGGATAAATGTGCCATGAAAGTAAGCACCGACAGCTTATTATTGGGCAGTTGGTGTCGGCCGGGATCTGCAAGCACTATACTCGATATTGGTACAGGTACCGGCATTTTGAGTTTAATGATGGCGCAAAAGAGCCATTCAAGTTGTCGCATTACCGCCGTAGAAATTGATGATGACGCCGCATTACAAGCAAAAGAAAATTTCCGGGCATCGCCCTGGCCAGACAAGCTTACTTTGTTTCATGCTGACTTTTCTGACTGGTGGCAACAAAATCGCCAACGATATGATGTGATCCTCGCCAATCCGCCCTGGTTTGAGTATGCCCCCTCTGCTGCTCATAACACCCGGAACCAACAACGAGATGAAAAGCGCACGGTAGCAAGGCAGCAGAGTACGCTCAATCTGGAGTTATTGTTTCAATCGGTGGCAACACTGTTGACCAGCGCCGGTCATTTTTATTTGGTATTACCTGCTTCTGCTGAATTGCAGGTAGAAATGCTGGCAGAAAAGCTTCACTTTGGGCTATTAGCGCGACTGGACGTAAAAGCCACGCCTGCTAAGGCACCCTACTGTCAATTGTGGCATTTAGGTGACCAGGCCGAAGAATTAAACGGGGATGATATAAATCGCGATCCAGAGAATAATCTTCGCGCCCAAAGCATTCAGGAAATAATCGTTCGAGATGTAAAAGGTGATTACACGGATACTTATAAAACATTGTGTCGAGATTTTTATCTGAATTTTTAATTCTAAAAAACCTTTTTTTAAAACTGATTTAACTTAAACCCTCTATCTCTCCTTGCAGATAACCTATATAGGGCCAATGCTATTAATCATTCCGCTGATCAATTACTTGATGGGATTGGTATAAGGTTTAGCGTTGCTGGAAATAAATCCGTTACAAATTTCGGATTTCCTTTTTTCCGGGTGTTGCTATATTAAAGATGTGGACAGTAAAACTGTGCATTTAACAACATCAAAAACAAATCAGGACTTTTTCCACGGACAGGATAACCTTTGAAGGGGAGCTGTTATGAGCGAGAGTCAATTACCTTCATGTATCAGCCATCTGACCGATTCGCTGCAGGTGGTGCAATTCTATTGCCGGAATATTCCAATTCAGGTACCTAAGTTTGCCGTTTATGCGGTGCTGGATAATCCCGTGTTTGACAAAATCGTCTATCGCGAAAATCGCAAAGTCGGCATGATAAAACTGGGACGTTATCTGGTACCTGTTATCGATCCGTTGCACGGACGCCTGGAAGAGCGCCCCAATCACATCGTGGTGATAAGCCAAAGTAAGGGCAACAAATTTGGTTTGTTTGGCTATCCTGCAGATGAGGTTAAAGACAATTTATTGTTGCCTTTTTATCATCGTTCGGTGCGCAAAATAGTGAAGGATTTCGTGTAACCGGGCTGATTAAATTTTAATAGTATAGTAATCAAAACTGTCGATCATTTTATAGCCCAGTTGGTCATATAGCGCCTTTGCCTGAACGTTATCTTTCGCCGTGGCCAGCTTAATGGCATACGCTTTGTTTTTCTGAGCAAATGCTTGTGCTGTCATCATCAAGGCTTTTGCTACTCCTTGCTTGCGCGCTTTTTCAGTAACATACAAATCATTCAGAATATAAACCTGCTTCATGGCAACCGAAGAAAAGGATGGGAACAGTTGGGTAAAACCCATACCGTTATTGTTTTCATCTAACGCGATATAAATGATGGAATCGCGTTTCACCAGGCGCTCTGAGATAAAGGCTCGCGCTGAATTTAAATCACCGGGCTGTTGATAAAACTGGCGATACTGATCGAATAAGTCTGCACATTGTTCAAGTTGGTCATGGGTTACTTGTTGTATTTTCATCAGGAGCTCGTTGGTTATTGTTGTCGGGATTCACCTTCCATTCTATCTAATGCCGTCCCCAATGCAGCAAAATAGCGAAGAAAGTGACCGGCGATTTCGGTGCGTTGTTGTGGTTCTGGATAGATGCCTAGTTTCGCTTCAGTGGATTGTTTGGTGCCTTGTACTAAAAACGCGTTTTTAAGAGGCTGATCTTGCACCCAGGCTTCAAAGGCTCGGGCGCATACTTCTTGTGGTTGCGCATAATAATAAGTGTTGAGAGATTTGTCCGCCGCTGCACTTTTGATAAAGAGCTCACTGAGCTCGTCACTGTTGGGTTTGAGAAAAATATGCTGGTAGCAGTTTTCCAGTAAATGATTAATCGGGTGTTCAATGACCTGAATATTTTTCAGCCACAACACGGAAGCAAAATCTGTATGGTTGGCTTTCTGGAATAGCTTTTGGCTTATGTAATGATCAAAAGCGTGAAACCATTCATGGGCCAATGCGCCGCCGCCGGCATTTTTCGCCAGCGCCAGGGTTCGTGTGCCGGAATTGTAGTGGGCGGAGCTATATTTTTGTCCACCTTTGCCAAAGGCCAAAGACAGTGTACCGTTTAAAGAAATAACCTGTTCGGGCACCTGGAGTATGGTCATCAGATCGCACAGCGCATCAAAGAACAAATTGGCTGCGATTTGTTGCTCTTGTTTGGTCACCCAGTTGCCCACTGTGGCGGTTTTAAAGCCGAAAATCTTAATGATGTCATTAAAAGAGACATCCGCACCGTCGCGGTGGCTGGGCCCATTGCGATAATAGGATTGATGTAACCGGGAGGATTTCTGAGATTGGCTCAAACTTGTAAACAAACACTGCAATTTAGCGCGATGATAGCAGTATTTTGAGGCAATTTAAAAAACAGTCAGTCGTTACTGAGTATGAAGCTCTATTTTCGATAGTCACGAACTATAGCGAGTAAAACTCGCTATATATGTATAGCAATGAACGCTGTTTTCTTACTAGCTCAGAAGCAACACTAAAATATAAATCAACGGAATGGAGCCCGATAACCAGGATAACGAACGAATATAAGGGAGCCCCAATAAAACACTCAATATATAGAAGCTTCTGGATATCATGATAACAATGGCTAAAAAGCCTAAATGGGCGACGCTAATTTCACTCGCTTCCAGGCAGATGAATAATCCGCAAAAAAACACCAAAAATTCAGTTTGATTGTCTTTTGCTCGTCGAGATCTAAGCTGGCATTTTTGTTCAGTTTTTTGCGCGTCCAGATTAGATAAGGCGTAAGCCAATCCGTGACTTCTGGCACGGTATACAACCTGCAAGCCTAGTAACATGAAATAAAGCACCAGGTTATAAAGCAATGCAAGATAAAAAGGATCCATAAATACTCCTTAATTGTTTAATGACACTCTTGTTTCGTCGGTTTCTTAACGAGTATCAGAGGTGTTTGTTGATAACAATTGCTGGTCTGCTAAATGGATTTGTTGCCAGTCACCACTTTCATAGGCGTAAACCGGGGCCCGAAAGAACTCAGGAAAGCGCTGCTGTTTTTGAAAAATTTCCAAATCTGGTGAGCGTGTGAACAACATTTTTACAAAAAAAAGCAGTGCGTTAGTGACAGAACTAAAGGTACGATTCTGTAAACCTGATTGTTGCAAATGACGCTGCAAAATCATCTCGAAGCTCTCGGCATGCTCTCCCGTAAGCTCAAACACCAGATCATTGACACCCTCTTTTGAAGCAAAAACTCCGTGTTCTAATTCCTCAAGGTAATAATTAACATTTACCATCTGGTAGGTATCAAATCCCATGGCTTTTAAAGATTTAAACAACATCTTTTTACTGATAGTCATAGGCCGGATTTTTCTTCCCAGGGCTTGTGAATAGCAATCAATGACATCCTGGTGGGAAATGAGCTTAGGCCCTGTTATCCGATAGGTCTTGAATTTATGGTTGTCGGTTTTTTGCAAAATTTCAGCAATTACCCGGCCCTGATCTTCCTCTGAAGGAGGCGCATTTAAGGCTTTGTGCGCAAGCTCATGCTTAGTTAATAAGGTGGGATAAATACCCAGTTGAGTAACCATCTCTAGAGTGAAAAAATAGGTAAACCCAAACAGGCCGGTATTGATAAAAGTATAAGCGGTATTTTTATGTAGGTTTGCCAGTTGTTTGGTTAACCATTGTTCACGTGTGTGAATTGCCGGGTGGGCCGCTGAGGCTAACCATTGGTTCATATAGACAACATGCTCCACTGCGGCATGCTCTGCCGCCACAATGAAATTTGCCGTTTTCAATAAGGCATCTTGTTCAAACGGAGCGCAAAAATAAGCACCAGAGACGCCGTTAAGTGCCGATTCAATATCCCGGTAATCATCTAAGTTTCCCTGCACAATTTCCGCACCCAGAGATTGCAGCTGTTTCGACTTCCCTGACTGAGTGTTTCTCACTACAGCTTTGACAGCAAGCCCGCGTTTTAAAAGTGCCAGTGAAGTAGTGAATCCGGTATTTCCATTGGCTGCGGTCACCAGTATTTTTTGTGTCATATCGTTATCTCCTGAGACTCTGGAGCACATGTTGCACTCATTAGAAAACTTATTTAAGCTTCAAATTGGACAAAAAAGCTCCATATAGGACATTTGCATGCAAGTCTTGAAAGTCAACATTTTGGTGAGTGAAAACGCGTTATTTTCTACTGTGTTTGGGCCATTTGATATGTTCATTCAGGCAGGAGTTTTCTGGAACAAGATCCATGATTTACCACTGACACCAAATTTTGATGTTTCAATTACGGGGCTCACGGATAAAGAAATTACAGGGCTAAGCGGCGCGAAAATACGGCCGCATAAGAGAATTTCAGATGATGATGACTTTGATTTAGTGATAGTGCCGTCGGAAGGAATGAATATTCAACCACACAGCCAGAGCTTTAAGCGCAGAGTTGCTTATATCAAACTAATGCACGAGCGCGGGGCAATTGTTGCCAGCATCTGTACGGGCGCCTTTTTATTGGCCGCAACGGGATTGCTAAATGGCAAAACAGCCACTACCCATTGGGCATTAGAGTCGCCATTCAGAGCGGCTTTTCCGGAGGTTAAACTGGATACTAATTTATTGATTGCAGAGGAGGGGAATGTGCTAACCGCGGGTGGTGTCAGTGCCGATCAGGATTTGTGCATGCGCTTGATTGAAAGGTGTTGCGATAGAGACGTAGCGCTGCAAACGGCTAAGTGTACTTTGGTGGATTTTCACAATAATAAACAGTCGAGTTTTAAATCTTTTGTGATCAACAAAACCCATGGTGATAGTGCCGTTTTGCTCTGCCAAAAACATATTGCAGACAATTTGCATCGCACAATAAGCATCTCCGAGTTGGCAATTTTCAGCAATTTAACCACTAAAACCTTAAATCGAAAATTTAAAAAGGCCACCAATTATGCAGTCAACGAATACATTCAACATCTCAAAGTAGAAGAGGCGCGTCGAATTTTGGAGGCTGAGACGGTCTCTTTTGAGTATGTGTCACAATTGTTAGGTTATGAAAATGTCAGCTTTTTTCGGCGCTTGTTTAAAAGGCTGGTTGGGGTATCACCCAAAGAATACCGACGATTGTTTAATGGTGTGGAATCAAACTCGTTGCCATTGGCACAAAAAAATTAGAAAGAGGCTGGGATACTTACCAGTACCTCTTCCATTGGCACCTTTAATTCATGACTTCATAGGTCATCATTGCCATGTCAGCGGCATCTTCCCTGATATCAATAAGCGCTTTGTACTCGGGTGAATCAAACCAGGCATCCACTTTTTCCTGAGAAGGAAATCGAGCAATAACCACTTGTTCAGCGTTATAACCATTGCCGTTGAGTACCCGACTTAACGTGCCGCGAAGAACGAGTTCAGCCTCATGCTTAGAGGCCAACTGTTTGGATTGAACCAGGTATGACTGAAACTTATCAGCGTCTTTTACGGTAAAAGTAGAAATCATAACTACAGACATTTTAATTCCTTAATTGAGTTGTATAGGAAAATTGCTTGTTGAAAATCAGTAAGCAGCAACATCAGGATCACTCAGTTGGCGAAATTAAGTAAGATTCAGTAAAGACATTAAAAGTCCATTTGGGACAAGTGTAGGTGCTCGACAAAGAGGCAAAGATAAAAAAAACAGAATAAAAAAGGCCAGCAAAATGCTGGCCTGTGTAGAGTAGAAATACTCGTTTTAATCCCCAAATTCCCGGATAACCGTGTTGAGGGTATCTTTGGCATCGCCAAATACCATTCGGGTGTTATCTTTGAAGAACAGTGGGTTATCCACACCGGCGAAACCGGCTGAGGCTGAGCGTTTCAGCACAAATACGTTTCTGGCTCTATGGGCTTCAATGATTGGCATACCGTAAATTGGGCTGCCTTTCATTTCTTTAGCGGCCGGGTTAACCACATCGTTGGCACCAATAATAATGGCGACATCAAAGCTGTCCATACGCGGATTGATGGCGTCCATTTCGTACAGCTGCTCGTAGGGGACATCGGCTTCGGCCAGTAATACGTTCATGTGGCCAGGCATACGTCCCGCCACCGGGTGAATGGCATAGGCCACTTCTGCGCCATTTTGCTCCAATAGTTCCTGTAATTCTTTAACCGCATGTTGCGCCTGAGCTACCGCCATACCATAGCCAGGAATAACTACCACGCTTTGAGCCGCTTCTAACACATAGAAGGCGTCTTCTGGAGATAGTGATTTAATTTCTCCCTCGATTTTTTCACCTGCTTCGATGGGTTTGGCGAAACCAGATAACAGGATATTCATCAAAGAGCGATTCATGGCTTTACACATGATTTGCGTCAGGATAATCCCGCTGGCACCCACCAGTAAGCCCGCCACAATCAGAATATTGTTCTGAATAGCAAGGCCCGCTGCAGTAGCCGCCAGTCCGGAATAGCTGTTGAGCAGGGAAATCACCACTGGCATATCTGCACCGCCAATTGGGATGGTGGCCAGGATACCAAAAACTAAGGCTAAAGCGATGGCGATGTAAAACCATTGCAAGTTAAAAGGCTGTGTGGCGATGACAAAAGGCAGTGCGATAGCGGTGATGATAATCAAACCATTTAGCCAGCGCTGTCCCGGAAAAATCAGGGCTTTACTGGCCATTCTGCCGCCTAGTTTTGCCCAGGCAATTAAACTTCCACTGAAGGTGACGCCACCGATAAGTATAGAAATATAGGCAATCACCATCGTGGTTATGGTCAGGCTGTCACTATTGCTGATGGTGAGGGTTGATAAACCCAGTAGCAAGCTCGCCAGACCGCCAAAACCATTAAACAGGGAAACCAGCTCAGGCATGGCGGTCATTTCTACTCGTTTTGCCATCCAGGCACCGAGTACACCACCGATTAATATACCTGCGAAAATTAACTCATAGCTGATGATATCCTTGTGCAGCAAGGTCATGACGATGGCGATAAACATACCCAGCGCAGAAGTCAGATTGCCTTTTTTGGCCGTAGCAGGGTGACTCAGTAATTTAAGGCCCACAATAAACAAGATGGCAGCAATAACATAGCTGATATTCACTAAAATAAGCATATCCATTATTTGGCCTCCTTATTCTTTTGTTTGGACTTAAACATGGACAGCATACGGTCAGTTACCATATAACCACCCACCACGTTTACCGTGGCAAAAATAACCGCGGCCACACCCAATATGGTAGTAAGTTGGGTATTGTCAGAGCCTGCCGATACCATGGCGCCAATCAAGGTGACACCGGATATCGCATTGGCACCCGACATTAACGGGGTATGCAGGGTGGCAGGGACTTTGTGAATCAGTTCAAAACCCAGAAAGCCTGCCAGTACCAGAATAAAGAGTAAGTAAATCAGTTCCATCAGGCGTCTCCTTCAGTGGCTGCAAAGTGTTTTATGAGCATGGCATTGCGTAATTCCTGCTGATGAACAATTACGCAGCCATCTAAAATGTCGTCTTCCAGGTCCAGCACAAAGCGTTTTTGTTCTTTGTCCCAGTATTCATCTAGCAGATTAAATAGGTTGTTGGCGTACAAATCGCTAGCATCTTTAGGCACCTGATTAGGCCAGTTACCGGTACCGACAATTTTCACGCCGTTTTTAACTACGGTTTTACCCGGCTCAGAACCGGCGACATTGCCGCCATTTTCTGCCGCCATATCTACCAGCACGCTACCGGGTTTCATACCGGCAATATCTTCTTCGCTGACGATAAGAGGGGGTTTACGACCGAACAGTTGCGCGGTAGTTATTACAAGGTCTGAGTCGGCAATCGCCTGACGTTGACCTTCTTTTTGTTTTTGCATCTGCTCTTGTGTAAGGGCGTTGGCATAACCCTGACTGGTTTGTCCGGTTTCACCTAAATCAATTTCCAGAAATTTGGCTCCCAGTGATTGCACTTGTTCTGCCACCACGGGACGGGTATCAAATGCGGTCACACTGGCACCAAGACGCTTGGCGGTGGCAATCGCTTGCAGACCTGCCACACCCGCCCCAATGATAAACACTTTGGCAGGTTTTACTGTTCCCGCAGGTGTCATCATCATAGGTAGAATAGTGTCTAACTGGCTGGCGCCATTGAGCATCATTACATAACCTGCCAGGTTGGTTTGGGAACTTAAGGCGTCCATTTTTTGTGAGCGTGTGGTACGCGGTATCATTTCCACGCTGATGGCGGTGACTTGCTTCGCTTGTAATTGCTCTATCAGCGGTTGCTGGAAGAAAGGATCTAAATGCCCAATCACCAATGCACCCGCTTGCAGGTGCTCAATATCATCCTGGGTTGGCCTTGTGACATACAAAACGATATCGGCTTCTTTAAGCCCTGATGTCCGGTCGTCAATGATTTTAGCGCCGGCCTCTACAAAGCTGGCATCATCATAACCTGCCAATAATCCAGTGCCTTTTTCCACGGTAATTGAAGCACCAGCCAGGGTTAACTTTTTAACTGTGGCGGGGGTAGCGCTGCATCTACGCTCCAAAGAAACATCGTCAGAATCTTGTGCGATCCCGGGTGTTTCATTCACAACAAATATTTTCATTTCGACTCCAATAACGATGGCTTATGTTACAGAGTATGAAAATCCGGCGGAAAAGCTAAATTACTTATTTAGATGGCGATTATAGATTTTAGTGATAAAGGTCGGACCAGATGGGATTTAGTACGATAAATAAGCGCTCAACAACTGGAGTTATTGCTTAAGAAGATTATTGTCCAAGTTGGAAATGAGTGAAATTTAACCTGTTATTTAAAAATCTGTCATACTTGATGTACAAAATATAGTCAGCTGAACAATAATAATAACGGTAACAGCCTATGTATGTATTAAGACTCAATCAAAGTACCATGCCCTTGGGGTGGATCACTATTGAAGAAGCTTGTAAGCAATATTCTCTTGGCAATGTGTTGTTTGAATTGGGCACCGCTAAGCGAACTTTGCTTGGCGGCCACAATCGAGACGGCGAGCAAAGCCAACTGCAAATTGCCTCAATTATTGGCTGCAAGGGCAAAGTGATTCATCAGAAAGGTAAAATCCCTTTGTGCAATCGCTGGCTTTTTGCCCGAGATAATTACACCTGTTTGTATTGTGCTCATCAATTTCGTCCGGGCCAATTAACGCTCGACCACATAGTGCCGCGTTCCCGCGGAGGTAAGAAAACCTGGATGAATTCGGCAACAGCCTGTAAACGCTGTAACGTGCAAAAAGGGGCGCGCACGCCCGAGGAGGCCAATATGCATCTGATCGCAGTACCCTTCAAACCCAACATGTATGAGCAGCTATATTTGCGTAACAATCGCATACTGGAAGATCAAAAGGAGTATTTGAGTACGCAGTTTTCTTCCAGGCGGGACTGGTTGGGTGGCAAATTAGTTGCCTGAGTCCGGCTATTTAATGAACTAAATTCTCCGATTGCTCGTTTAAAACACAAATTGCCAAACGGGGAATAAACATGAACTTACATATAGAATCCTTTGAAGGGGGCTTTTACCTGGCTTCGATTGAGGACGAAAACCGCACCTGGTATCTTTACGATGAACAAAATCATCCGAAGAAATTTAACTGTATCAATGAGATAAAGTCTTTTCTGGATAACGAGCGTTTTGAAAAAGTGTGGTTAAAGCAAAATACGCCGTATGACGAGATGTGCGGCATGACTCCAGACCCTGAAGCGTTGAAAATGGAAATTGAATGGCATTAGCTGTTAGCTGAAAATGCCAAACTATGAATTAGTCTAATGGCTGCAAGATAAATGCCTCGCTCACTATTCTGGTGGGGGTTGGATTACGCTGCAATAAGTGGTTCAGTGTCTTTAGGTGTTCAAAGTCCAAGGGAAGAGGGGCCTCGTTGGGCTGATAGGTTGCCCCCACTGGGTAATCAATACCTGGCGCCTTACTCATTTCAATGTGTGTTCCCATAATAGCGGTAACGGCTAACGATGCTGTGTGTTCATATAAGCGTTGGATACTGAGTCGGTATTCTTGCCAGTTGCGCACGTAAAGCCTGCCGGGATACAAACTATCTCCCGTAAGCAGCCATCCAGTATGTTGGTCAAATAGTGCAATCGCATCCTCACTGTGACCGGGTATCGGTATAAGAGTTAGCGTTCGGCCACCCAAGTCAATCAATTTAGTATCCTCTGGCCAATTCAAGGCTTTTGGACCGTAGCCAAAATGCGCCTTTACGCCAATGAGGTTGGGGGGAATAACTGTGGTTTCCGGGGGATTCTGAAATTGTCCATCTGCGGCAATATGGTCACTATGGCCATGAGAATGTAACACCAGCAATGGCATCTTACGGTGGGTAGAAGCTGCCGATAACAGTAGTTTCTGTACTTCACTATATAGCGGAAATTTATTGGCGTTGGCCGTGGCACCAGTATCAAGAAGCAAGGCCCATTCCTTACCTATAAGTAAATAAATAAAAGGTGCTTCGTAATGCAGGCATTTGTTCTGTCGTAGAACAAACGTTTGGGCATTGTATTGAAAGGATTCAATTGCACTGGATTGCTGGTTTTGACAATCTGCTGCACCGTGGTACCACTGGTGTTGGCGCAGCTTCTGCAGATTTTTGTTTGAAGAAGTTGTGTGGGGTGTTGAGTTAGCCTGGTAACTGATAACCCAAGTGATTAACAGACATACCAAAGCATGTTTAAGATTGGTCATAACGTGTTATTCCAAAAAATCCTGAAACTCGATGTACAAAGGGTGATGATGCTGACAGTGTCTGATATCCACGGTTAACGATTGATTTTCTTTTGCAACCCATACATTTAATGGACTTTCCGGGGGCTCGATACAGTTATCGCCTAGATAAATGGCGTCAAAGGAGGGGGCTTTTCTTATCTGGTGTACCAGTAAATGCCGCTTTGAGGGGAGCGGGATAACTTGCCATTGGGTAACCGGAGCCGATTCTGGTAAAGATCCGGATAGATGTCTTCGATAGATTAGTTGTTCAAATTCTACTGTGTCTTGTGCCCAACGCTTACCGCCACGCTCAAAATGACCCTGAAATACCGTGGCCTCAAGCGAAAAAGACTCTCCCTCTATAAGCCGGTTGAGGTCAAAATCCTCGGGTAGTAGCGTTAAAACTGCTGAGTGTTCTGTCGTATTCTCTTGTGATGTTAAATACCCGATATACTGTGCTTCTCGTGCCATTTTTATTTGGTATATCAACTGGTAGTCGTGTGGTGCCTGATACAGTGGTAAGTGGCTGGCAAAGAGATGATGGCCATCAGTAAACAACACCATGCCATGGGAGCCGATACGCAGATGGTGGGCATGTTCGTCGGTCTTGACATTGTCTGCCTGAAAGTTGTTAGCCAGGGAGTCATCTGCCCGATTAGGCATCGGGATCAAAATGGTTAACAGGCTGAACAGTGTGATTAAGCGAATTGGGGGCACAAGCGTTTTTCCATCGGTGGCACATCAATTATCGCTATTGTCTGATATTGGCGGTTATAAAAACATCGAAATAGAGTGCATAAATGTTTCCTATTGGGATATGGTATTAATTTGATTGTGTACGTTTGGTGAATTGTGGACCTCAACGATTTACGCTATTTTTTGACCGTAGCCCGCAGTAATAACCTGCAAGTTGCGGCCAAAGAACTCAATAAAACACCCGGTGCTTTGTCTAAAGCGATACGTCGTATTGAGGCATTGACCAATACCCAACTGTTTGAGCGACAAGGCAGGAACATTCGCTTAAACCTGCAGGGCGAACGTTTTTGTGATTACGCTCGGGTAATAGTGCATGAATCTGAGCAAGCGATTAGCGCCTTTGGACAAGGGCAACATAAAACCTTGGTTAATATTTCTGGACCTGTGGTGTTGTTGCATTACTTACTGCCTGAGGTACTGGACTGCTTACCGGATCATCAGTTTCAAGTGCATATTGCGGCACAATGGGAAGGAGAGGCGCTGAAACAGGTAAGCGATGGCTCTGCCCATTTTGCCATTGTTACTGCAGAAGCGATTGCCAGTGGCAACGCTGATATCGCGAAGATTGATTTGGGTGAAACCGAATTTGCTGTTATGGCTGGGCCTGCTCATCCATTGCTGCAGCAGAATCGCAATAACATCCTTTCTCATGAGAGTATTCTCCAATACCCTTTTGCTTGTCCGGCGGTTTCACCGTTTTGCGGTATTAAGCGGGGAATCGGCTCCGATGGCTGGCGAGATGATGTTTTATCGCGAGAGATTGCTTATCGATGTGATGATTTCAGCACCTTATTGATGTTGGTACAACAAGGTCGAGCTTTGGCCTATATGCCTGATTTGTGCGCTGCTTCCGGGATATTAGAGCGCTTGAATGTGTGTCAACTACCTTGGCATTATCGAGAAAAACTCTGTCTGGTGTATAAACCAAGTAAAGCCTCCGGCTGGTTAAATCGCTTTGTCTCAGAACTGCAGATCCAGCTTTCAAGAGCATGACCTAATCAAATAGCCTCTTCAAAGGCGTTTTCCATAATTAAACGACAACAAACCCTTGACCTTATATATAACTATAGGGTTTATTCTTGTTTGTAACCTTGAAGCACCGAAGAGAATGTTATGTATAAGATTGGACAACTGGCTAAGGCGGAGAACATTACGGTAGAAGCGCTGCGTTTCTACGATCAGCAAGGGATCTTATCGCCCGGCTTGCGGGCCGACAATGGCTATCGCTTGTACAGCGAAGACGACAGAGTGCGTCTGCGGTTTATTCAGTCTGCCAAGAATCTGGGGTTTACCCTCAAAGAAGTGAAAGAGTTACTGGATATCAAAGTTGAAAAAGGCGCCCATACCTGTGGCGAGGTAAAATATATCGCAGAACATAAATTAGCGGATATTCAGCAAAAGATTCAACAATTACAACGCTTTGAAACAACCCTTAAAAAGGTGGTGGCCACCTGTTGTGGTGGGCCTGAGAGTGCTGAACATTGTTCTATTCTGGAAGCGATAGAGGAGAAAGTGGCGTGAACTTGTTAATTAATTTCTGGGATTTGCTGGTGCTGTCTGCTCCTTGGCTGTTGTTGGGGTACTTTATCGCAGGGGTGATGAATGTCTATCTACCTAAAAAGTGGATGGAAAGTCAGTTAGGTAAGGCGTCTTTTGGTCATTCGGTTAAGGCGGCGTTTATTGGTGCCCCCTTGCCGTTGTGTTCTTGCGGTGTGATCCCGACAGCCTTGGGATTGAGAAAGCGCGGCGCTTCCAAAAACGCCACCGCGTCTTTCATGGTAGCTACTCCCGAAACCGGCGTGGATTCGGTCTCGGTCACTTACGCCTTGATGGGGCCATTAATGGCAATAGTGCGCCCCATCGCGGCCATAACCAGTGCCATTGTCGCGGGGGAACTTGTGCGTTTGACCGATAAAGAAGGGTTACCTGCTGAAAAGCCGAAGGCACACAGTTGCTGTGGCCACAAGCATTCCAACGATAACACTGAGGATAAAAGCTGGACTGCGGTGTTGCAGTTTTCATTTGGTAAGTTATTGGGAGATACCGCTACCTGGTTGCTGGTGGGCCTGGCCTTTGCTGCCATGGTACAAACCTGGGTACCGGAATCACTCTTTGTGCAATGGGGTGACAGTATTCTTACTATGATGTTAATGATTGTGGTGAGTATTCCTATGTATATCTGCGCGACCGCGTCAACTCCCATCGGTGCCGGGTTTATTCTGGCCGGAGTTTCGCCGGGGGCCGTGCTGGTATTTATGCTCACCGGACCAGCTACCAATCTTGCGACGTTGGGTGTGTTGGGTAAGGAATTGGGCAGGCGCGCCATCGTCGCCTATCTTACTGGGGTTATTTTGACTGCGATAGCCATGGGACTGATGCTGGACTCCCTGTTGCAACAAACCGGCTGGCAGGTGAATATCGCAGAGCAACTGCATGAGCATCAAGAAAGTCTGTTATACACTTTCAGTGGCATAGTATTGAGTGTTTTAATGCTGCGTTATTACGCTGTTAGTATCAAGCAACGTCTAGTTTCCTCCCGAATGGAATCAAGTAGCCTTTAACTGTACAGGTGATCTGTTTATGGTGATTAAAAGCACTGTATTATTTTGTATTTTTGTCGCCGGCACAAAGAGGGAACAATTGCGTAATTCGGGTTTATCTTTCGTAAAAACTTTCGCTAATTCCAGGTTTAAAAAAAGCCTTATCAGGCTGGCTGGTTGCTTCGTTATGATTCTGCTTTTTAGCGGGTGTAGCACAGTGCCAAAAAGTCATGAGCATAGTGAACTAGAGAAAAAAATGAGCACTTTTTTCGCTATATACGATGCCCGAGAGAATTTCGAACAATTGCTCTCGTACTACGCAAGTGATGCCGTGCTGATTGATGTTGTTTATGGGCATTGCGCTAAAGGCAAGCAAGCGATTCGCGAATTTCTGAGGTGGGGTGATCCGCTTTTAAAATTAAATGAGGGCAACAGTTTGTCAATTCAAAAGCAACTTTTGAATGGTGATACCGGCGTTACTATTGGTACTTTTGAGCCTATTACCTATGGCGGACAATCGTATAGTTATTGGAAATTCGTGATTATTCAGACATTTGATGAAAACGGACTGATCCAGAAACAGGTCGATTGGATAAACTACCTGCCCAGAGAAGACTTTCCGGGAGGCGCTGATATTAACCTTTTGGATCCTTTTGGAGAGCAGCAAGATTGCAATATGTCGAGCAGTTAAAGCGACTTGCATCGTTTCTGCACAAAAACCTCCTGCGCATTCATCCTTGAATGAATTTCTTCTATGAAAACGCAGGAGAAACGGGAACCGTGTTTTTATTCGTAGCGCAATGCCTTGATGGGTGTTGCTCGGGCTACCTTGGTGGCTTTCCCTCCAACTGTCAGCCAGGCGATCAAAAGGGCTAACAGGCTGGCAATCAGACAGCTGATGAACACCCATAATTCACTGATGCGGTATGGGAATGCTTGTAGCCAATTGGTCATGAGCAAGGTCGCAATGACACAGCCCAGTAAACTGGCCAGTAGCACTGGCTTGGAGAACTGCCAGGTGAGTAGTTTGACAATATCCAATACGCTGGCCCCCATCACTTTTCGAATGCCGATTTCCTTGAAACGGCGCTCGGCAGTAAAGCTGGCCAAGCCAAATAAGCCGAGACATGACACCACCACCGCCAGTGCTGATGCCACTGCCAATAATTGCGCTTGTTTTTGCTCACCCTGAAAATCGCGCTCGATAACTTCACTGACATACGTGCGTACAAAGGGCAGTTCCGGAACATTTTGCTGCCAATAGGAAAGCAGCGACTGCTCCGCTTTTTGCGGCGAACCATCAAAGCGCACCGCCAAAAAGCCAATACCGCCGTAGTCCACAAAAATATAGACTTCCGGTTGAATTCGCTCTCTCACGGTGCGGTAGTTGATGTTGTTGACCACGCCCACCACAGTGGCAAAAATGGTGATATCGCCGAATTGGTATTCTAACTCCTTACCCAGTATTTCCTCATTCGAGCTGTACCCGAATTGCTGCACCGCTTCTTCGTTCACCAGGGTATTGATTTGCCTGATATCCGGATTTTGCATCAACTGCTGAAAATCAGGACGGATGTCTTTGGCGATATTGATATCAAAGTAACGACCAGCCACCATTTCCCCGTTGAAGGTGTCTAAAAAGCCCTCATCGACATTTCTGAAATGAGTATTCTGGCTATAGCGGGAGCCATCAGCGCGATTGAAGGACACCCCTAACTGCCAGTTGTTGGCCATTGCCGGGAACATGTTTATGTAGGTGGCTGCTTGCATATCAGGCAATTTCAGTATCTGTTCCCGGATAAGCTTTTGTCTTGAGGATTGGGCGACCGGTTCCCGGCCGACACCATGTAGCATGACGATTTGGTCTTTGTCGTAGCCCACTTCCATGTTCATTGCGTGCTGTCGTTGCGCGAACATCACAATGGCGCATACAATTAGTGCAATGGATATGGCAAATTGGGCTACTACCAGTAAATTGCGCAGCATAACACTGCCTGAGGTCTCTGCTGATTTATTGGCTTTTAACACCTTAGCTGGATGAAATGCGGATAAAATCAGCGCCGGATAAAAACCGCCCAATACACCCACAACAAAGACCAAAAGCAGCATTACCAGAGTATTGAATCCCATGTACTCAAACACCAGGTCTCGCTCTAAAAACTGGCTATAAGCGGGCAAAGCTAACTCCACAAAAACCAGGGCAAAGATCAGCGCGATGGCGGTCAGGAAAATGGTCTCACCTAAAAACTGCATAATGAGCTGCGGCCTTGAGGCCCCCATGACTTTGCGCAGTGCCACTTCCTTTGCGCGTCGGGTAGAGCGTGCCACAGACAAGTTAGTAAAATTGATGCTGGCAATGAGCAGAATCACCAAGGCAATACTGGTAAAGATGGCAATATTGGTTTGCCTGCCAGGTTCATTCAGGTAAATATCAGTGAGTGGACGAGCCAAAAATGCAATCCAATCTTGAGGCTCAGCATAAGTTTCCTGGATAAATTCCGGCAGGATCACTCTGTCTTTCACTAGTTGTTCCAGACGACCATTTATATCTTCTGCACTGGCACCAGGTTGTAACGTAACTAAAGTCAGGTTATTGCCGCCACCCCAATCTGCATACATCCAGGACTGAGTTTCGACGTAATCCTCTTCAACAATTTTAACCAGCGCGGTCAAGCCCTCAATGCTGGTGTTATGGGCCATGTTTTTATATACCGCTCCCACGCGGAAATCTTTGACTACTCCCCAGCTATCTATAGTGACCACCTCGCCAATAGCCTCCAGATTACCAAAATATTTGATGGCCAGCTGTTCAGACAGAGCGATCCCGGCATTATCGTTAAGCGTGCTGGCTAAATCACCGCGTAACGTTTCAAACGCCAAAATATCGATGACTTCTGGATCCACAAAATACAGTGGCTCCTCGTAGATATCATTGCGGGTAGTGACGATCGGCCATTGTCGGTTGAGTCTGGCTGTGACTTCTATCTGATCAGGAAAATAATCCAATAAAGTGTGTTTTAATGGGCCCGGAGCTACATTAAAAGATTGCGGCTCACTGCCCGGAATGGAGTAGGTTGATTCAATCAGGTAGGTACGTTGCGGGGCTGGCCATTGTTGGTCGAATCCGGTCTCATCTTCAATAAAAATGAACAATAACAAACAACTGGCGAGACCAATGGCCAGGCCGAGAATATTGATCAAGCTATACAGCTTGTCGCTAATGATATTGCGCCAGGCAATTTGCAGGTAGTTTTTAAACATGGTTCATATTCCCTCAGGCTGCTTTGACGCTTTCGGTGACTACTTTGCCATCGAATAAATTAATGGTACGTGTGGCGTAATCGGCGTGTGCGGCACTGTGGGTTACCATCACAATAGTGGTACCTTCCACGTTCAATTGTTGCAGCATTTCCATCACTTCCTGGCCATGGGCACTGTCCAGGTTTCCTGTGGGTTCATCAGCCAGGATCATCGCCTGGTCGCCTACCACGGCGCGGGCCACTGCAACTCGCTGTTGCTGTCCACCGGATAGCTGTCCGGGCATGTGATTAGCGCGATGGGCAATACCCACTTTGTCCATCACTTGCAAGACTCTGTCGCGACGTTCATGGGCAGGAATATCGTGATAGAGTAGGGCTAATTCGATGTTTTCCTGTACTGATAGCTCATCCACCAGGTTAAAGCTTTGAAAAATAAAACCAATATTGTGTTTGCGGATAGCGCTTAGCTGACTTTCTTTGAACCCGGAAATTTCCTGATCCAGGAAGTGGTATTCACCACTGCTGGGACTGTCCAACATACCCAGAATATTGAGCAGAGTAGATTTACCACAACCTGATGGGCCCATAATGGCAACAAACTCACCGTGTTCTATGTCCAGGTTCACCTGATCAAGCGCGGTTGTCTCGATATCATTGGACTGATAAACCCTGGAAATATTGTTTAGCTTAATCATGATTCGTTCCTTTCAGTGTTCGTGTGGGTTATAGGTTAAGATTGAGTCGTTCTATTTGCTGGTATTCGCCATAAGAAGAGACAATGACGCGTTCATCTGCCGCCAGGCCAGAAATGACTTCAATGTATTGATTGTTACGTCGACCTGTTCTGATATTGCGCTTTACCGCTTCGCTACCGTCTTGCGATACAACGAATATCCAGTTGCCACCGGTATCCTGAAAAAACGCGGCGTTGGGGATCAAAATGGCGGGCTCGGCATCACTTAGCTGCAGCCTGGTTTGCAGGGTTTGCCCGCGGCGAATATCACCTGGTTTCTGGTCATCAAATTGCAAGTCCACTTCAAATTGTCCATTGCGCACTTGCGGATAAATTTTACTGATGCTTAGCGAAAAGTTTTGATTGTTGCGAGATAAGGAGGCTTTTTGCTCCAGATCTACTCGGCCCAGATAAAACTCGTCGATAAAAGCACTTACCTTGAAGTCATCCGGTGTATCAATCTGTCCCAAGCGTCCCCCTCGGGCGATACTCTGGCCTATTTCAGCATCGAAGCCGGAGAGTTTGCCAGCCACTGGCGCGCGGATATTCATGTTTTCCAGATTTTGTCGGGAAATTTGCAGTGCTTTTTCCAGTTGCTCACCGGTGGATTTGAGAAACGCCAATTGTTGTTGCTGCATCAGTTCATCGGTGCGCTGGCTCTCCAGGGAAACCGTTAAGGTGTCGGTGTACCAGGCAAGCGTGTCTCTGGTGTCGTCCACCTGATTTTTGGCTATCAGATTGTTGTTTAGTAACTCTTGTTCATGAGCTAGTTGGCGAGAGAGCAAGCGAATTTGATGATTGAGATCTAACAAATTGCGTTTGTGTTGCAGACGATTTTGCTCCAGTTGCAGTTCGATGGAGCGCATGTTGTTGAGTTGTTCCGCTACCAGGGCTTCATTACTGGTAACACTGAGCTGCAGAGAAGTATTAGACAAACGAGCAATCATGTCGCCAGCCTTTAAAGTGGCCCCGTCCTCAACAAAAATAGCTTCAACCCGGCCACCCTCAATGGCGTCCAGGAAAACCGTTTTGGCGGGGGTGACGCGGCCGCGCAAGGGGATAAAATCCTCGAAAATACCGCGTTCTACGGTTGCTATGTTAAGGCGATTTGTGTCCACCGACAAAGCCCGTTCCCCGGTTTGGCTAAGCCCCCATACGAGAGCTGCCACAAGGATTGCAGCACAAGCAATTACAAGCGCTTTCTTCCATGGTGCGCCACTGGCGACGATCTTTTTGTCCATGCTAGCGCCAGAGCGAGGCTTGTTGACTCGTCCAGCCTCTGGGATCTGAAAGGTTTTTGTATGCTGAGCTTTAAGTTCCATTGCTTATGACGCCAATAGTGAGTGACAACTGTTATTTTTCATAACAAGTCTTGTGCCAAAGCATAAGGCTATGAATTTATTAATAAAAATTTATTTTTATAGAAACAAGACCAAGTAATAGTGTACGAATTTGAACAGTTGGTGTACGTTTATGAACAGTTTGAAAGGAAAGCGAATCCACTGTGAACAACAGAATTTTAATTGTAGATGATGATGAAGATATTCTTGTAGCCAGCAAATTATTACTCAAAAGGCATTTTGATGAAGTGGTGATATGCAATCGACCTGAGCAGATCCCACAATTGATGGCACAAGCTCAACCCGCCTTTGATGTGATTTTATTGGATATGAATTTTGGTCCGGGTGAAAGCAGCTGCGAGCAAGGTTTTAGTTGGTTGCGGCAAATTCTGGAGATCGATCCTCAAGCCGTCGTTATCCTTATTACGGCCCACGGTGCCATCAACCTCGCTGTAGAAGCGATGAAGCAAGGGGCTACCGATTTTGTAGCCAAACCCTGGCAAAATGAAAAGTTATTAGCCACTGTTTCAGCGGCATGTCAGTTACGACAAACACGTATGGAAGCAACGCAACTCAAACAAACCAATAAAGCGTTGAGTGCCGCTATTGCGGGTAGCGAAGCGCACCCTATGTTAGGGCGTTCAAAAGCACTGGAGAAGGTTAAACAAATTGTATCAAAAGCGGCGGCCACTAACGCCAATATGCTGCTGTTAGGTGAAAATGGTACAGGTAAAGAAATGTTAGCTCGGACTATTCACGCCAATAGTCTGCGGGCAGACAATGTTTTTATGAGTATAGATTTAGGTGCAGTGCCGGAAAATCTGTTTGAAAGTGAGCTATTCGGGCATAAAAAAGGGGCTTTTACCGACGCCAGAGAAGATCGTGTCGGAAAAATACAGGCAGCCAACGGGGGGACCCTGTTTTTGGATGAAATCGGTAATTTACCATTGCATTTACAAACCCGACTGTTAACCGTATTGGAACAACGAAAAGTCGTACCGCTTGGCAGTAATGAACCTATAGGGGTGGATATTCGTCTGATTTCTGCCACTAACCTGAGCGTCGAGAAATTACAGGATGAGCAGTATTTTCGACAAGATTTGTTATTTCGACTCAATACAGTAGAGATAACCCTGCCACCTTTACGAGAACGCAAAGAAGATATCGAAGAAATTGCCCAGCACTACCTGGCGCTGTTCGTCCGGAAATATCAAAAAGCGGGCTTAAAATTATCACCTGAAAGTACAGCAACTTTGCTGGATTACCATTGGCCTGGCAATGTGCGAGAGTTAAAGCATGCCTTGGAAAGAGCCGTCATATTAAGCGATACAAAGCATCTGAATATTCAGGACTTTCAACTGCAAAAAACTTTGCCGGACAATCATAGCTCGACTATGCAGGAGCAGGATTTGAATCTTGAGCGCATGGAAAAACAGGTGATTCAGCAAGCTTTGCGCAAGCATAAATACAATATTTCTCATGCAGCCAAGGCACTGGGTTTAACCCGGGCCGCACTGTATCGTAGGATGGAAAAACATGATCTTTAAGCGCTATTCCAGTCAACTTTTTTTGCGGGTGCTACTGCTGGCAACCAGCCTGTATGCCTTTGCACATTTATTGCTGTTGCAAGGCTTTATAGTCACGCAGTGGGTACTGGGTGGCCTGATTTTGTTGCAGTTCTGGGGGATGCAGCAGCAGATTACCAGAACGAACCTGCAGATTGCGCGATTTTTACAGGCCTTGCGCTACCGTGATTTTTCGGCGCGATTCGATTTTGAGGGCTACGGTGACGGATTTGAGGAACTAGGCAGGGAGATTACAGAAACCATTCAACAGGAACAACAACGACGAGAGTTGCAGGAGCAAACCACTCAACGTTTGAAGTCAGTTATTGAACAGGTACCTGTGCCACTTTTGAGCATTCATTCCGATGGGCGTTTGACCTTATGGAATAATGCTGTCCGGCGGTTGTTTAACAGTAGCAGCCTCACTCGTATAGAGGATCTTGAGCGATTTGGCTCTGAATTTTTACAAGTGATGCAATCCATATCTGGTCCGCAGCGCCGTTTGGTTAAGTTTGTTGCTGATGGTATTGAGCATCAACTGAGTATCTCAGTGCGGGAGGTGATACACAGTGGCAACCGCGATAGAGTGATTTCGCTACAAGATATTGCCTCAGAGCTGGAAAAGACCCAAATAGATGCATGGCAAGATTTGGTTAAAGTACTGACCCATGAAATTATTAACAGCATTACGCCAATATCCAGCCTCGCCAGCACGGCAGATAGTATCCTGGCGGAGTTACCAAAAGACATGTCAGGGGATGATCTTGACGATGCCAGGCAGGCCATTTCCACGGTGGCTAAACGCTGCGAAGGATTGCAGAGTTTTGTCAATAGTTATCGCAGCATAACCCACTTACCTGCGCCGGTTAAAAAGCCGGTTAAGATTGTGCCGTTACTCACCCGAGTACAAAGCTTGTTTGCACAGCAGTGGCAGGAACAGCATATCTTGTTTAATCTGGAGGCGTCAGACCCAGAATTAGAAGTCAGCGCCGATCCGCAAATGTTAGAGCAGTTGTTTATCAATCTATTTCAAAATGCCGAACAGGCGAAACCGGGACAAGAAACGCCCTTGAACCTGACGGTGAGAGTTGCATTGAACAAACGCAGCAAGCTGGTGATCAGTGTTTGCGATGATGGTTCAGGTATTGCCCCGGAGATAAAAGATAAAATCTTTGTGCCTTTCTTTACTACCAAAAAATCTGGCTCTGGTGTCGGCCTGGCGCTTGCCCGACAAATCATGCTGGTGCACGGTGGTAACATTCGGCTGGAGGAGCCACGGGGGCAAGGTGCCGAATTCACACTGATTTTTCCTTGAATTAACGCTATAACCCTCTAAATTTAGTGAGGTCGGTGTAATTCATTACCCATTTTTGTATGCATCCGGTGCTGTTACCAGTTTCGGAGCCCATTGTCAGAGAGTTAAGCAGTGCCACAGAAACAGCCAAGGTCATCAACAATAAATAGCGGGATAGCCATTGTTATAGTCCTGGTATTATTACTGGCAGTTGTATTAGCTCGCCCCTTGCTGGTGACTTCGGGAGCCTCAGTTGGAAAACCGGAACACAACAGTCATCCTGCCGGTAATACGAGAGTTGTGGAGGGCATTGATGTGTCTCATGACCAAGGGGAGGTTAATTGGAGTCAGGTGGTTGGCAGTGGTATACAGTTTGTGTATCACAAGGCCACTGATGGCATCACCTGGCGAGATCCAATGTTCGATAAAAACTTGCAATCATTAAGCGCTTTAAAAGTTGATATTGGCGCTTATCACTTTTTTGAAGCTGAGGATGACCCGCAGAAACAAGCGCAAAATTTTTTAAACACCATTAAAGGCAAACCTTTGACCTTGGCCCCCATGGTGGATGTGGAAACCACTAAAAACCAAACAAGCGGCCAAATTAAGCAGCGTTTGAAAACCTGGTTAGAGGTGGTGCAGAAAGCCACCGGGTGCACACCCATCATTTATTCCTATAAGGATTTTTGGCAGGATAATATCGACCCACAATTTAATTACTATCCCTTTTGGCTGGCGGATTATAGTGCCACGATGGATGCTCCTGAAGGCGTCGAAAACCTGATCATTTGGCAATACAGTGAAACCGGTCAGGTACCGGGCATTAGAGGTAATGTGGACCGAGACCGATTGCTTAGCGGTGAGTCTGGAATGACTGCGCTACGTTGTACCCATGAGGGGCAAAAAGATGACTAATTCGCAACTCAGTAGCAAAAATGGTATCTCCGAGTGGTTTTATGCTAGGCGTTATTTGCTGCTGCTCAATGTTAGTTTATTGCTTCTGTGGGTTTGCTATTCGCAGGGCTGGTTGTCGGGTGTTGCCACCTTGTTTCAACAAGGGGCGTTGGTACAGGCCAACTCAGAATATCTTGCGGGGTTAGAGTCCCATTTGTTGGCTGATTATATGGGGCTATTGGGGTTAAGTGCCGTTGTCGATGTGGCTGCCAGCAGTCAGTTTGGCCTTTCGTTTATCTTCGAGATGAACGTTCAGGTGGGAGAGTTACTTAATAACCTCGCTGATATTCTTGAAAGAGGCAAAAGTTATTTATTAATGGCTATGGCTGCGATTGGCGCGTTGGAAGCGGTAGCCTTAATGAGTGAATACCTGGCTCCTTTATTATTCGAGTTGTTATTGGCTACTGTATTTTTCTGGAGTCTGGTCAGTTTACTGTTCCAAAGTGCAGTGCACTCTGTGATCATGGGGCAACTGGTGAAACTCATCGCGGTTTTGTTTTTGATAAGTCATCTTGCAATTCCCTATAGTATTCACCTGAGTTCAGGCGCCACTCAAGTGGTTAATAAGCTATTGGGTATGCAATCCAGCCATCAATACTTCTCGCATGTTGCTGAGGAATTGAGTGGGCAATCTTCTGTAACAGCACAGGCTGATTTAAAAGATAAAGGTAAGTCGGGGGTCCACTTTTTACACAAGGCAGCTGCCGCCAAGCTAAATCAAAAGGTGCAAAGAAGTTCGCACATCGTGATGCGTTCTGCTGCTCATCTGCTGTTAACACTGGTGGTGATCCCGGGGGTGTTATTGTTATTTAATATTATTTTATTGCGCTATGTCATTGCCAGCATTGGCAGAAAATATGCTTTGTTAAAAAACTCGCTGCGTCAAACCACAACACCAAACACATAAAAACAGCTCGCGAAGTGCAAGTCTGGATGTATCGACTATGCTATGGAAACAGATGAACTTTTGCCCATAGCCTTATGCATAATGAGCCTTCTTTCAATGTTACCTTTAACAGGGTGCATAAAAAACAGGACGTGCCTGGCTTCCCCACTAATATGGATGAGGGAGCGCTCAGAACTTTTTTAGAAATCACGGTTGAGAACAGTAACGACGGTATCTTTTGGCTTACCAGTGATGCTCAAATTGCCTACTTAAATACCTCCGCTTGTCAGCGACTTGATTATTCACCAGACGAATTAATGGGAAAGTTTGTGTGGGATCTCGACCCATTATTTCCCAAACAGGTTTGGCCGGAGTTTTGGCGAGAGTTTGTCGCTGCCGGCCATATTCAGTTCGAGTCTAAGCACGAGACCAAGTGGGGCAAAATCATCCCGGTTTTTATCAGGGCTATTTTAGTTCGCATCGGTGATGAGGATATGCAAGTGGCTTTTGTGCAGGATTTATCAGAGCAAAAAGCACAGCAAGCTCAGCTTCGTACCTATAAAAAAGATCTGCAACAGTTACAAAAATTTACCGCTGAGCCGGACCCAAAGGAAGAAAATCTCTGGCTCAAGAATATGGCGGAACGCCTCAATAAATTAGAAGTGGCTGCCAATATCGGGACTTGGGAAGTGGATCTCACTTCAAATAAACTGACCTGGAGTGAGCAAACCCGACGCATTCACGAAGTGGATACTGATTATCATCCTAATGTGGAAGAAGCGATAAACTTTTATAAAGCAGGGAAAGACCGGGTAACAATAACGAAGCTGTTCAACAATGCCGTAAATGCCTGTGTGCCTTGGGATGTTGAGTTGACCATTGTCACTCAAATGGGCAGAGAGCGTATTGTTCGAGTTATCGGCAATGCTGAAGCCGATGACGGGCAGTGTGTTAGGGTTTTTGGGGTGTTTCAGGATATCACTGACAAATACGGCTTACGTCAGGAGTTGCTCGCCAGCCAAAAAAGTATGCAAGATATCATGGATCACTCTCCGGCGGTGGTGTACGTCAAAGACATTGAAGGCCGATACCTGTTTGTAAACAAAAAATACGAACAGGTATTGAGCATCCCGCGAAACAAAGTTCTAGGTAACAAAGATACCGACTTTTTACCGCCTTCAGTGGCACAAGAGGTGATGGCTAATGATAGACGAGTCATTATTTCCGGTGAGCACCATGAAATCGAGGAGGAGATCCCTCAGGAAGAAGGTGTTCGGCTTTATATCTCGGAAAAATTTCCACTATTTAACAGCGATGGTGAAATTTATGCTATGTGCGGTATTTCAACGGATATTACTGAGCGAAGACAACAAGAAGAACAGCTGCGTCGCACTCAGAAAATGGATGCTCTTGGCAAGCTAACTGGCGGAGTTGCTCATGATTTTAATAACCTGTTGGGGATTATTGTTGGCTATGCCAATTTGATTGAACGCAGCTCTGCAGCCTTGGATGGAGCAATATTTAATCAAGCTCAACACATTACCAAAGCCTGTACTCGAGGTGAAAAGCTCACGCGGCGATTATTGGCTTTTTCCAGTAAACAAAGTTTGCAAAAACAAGTTGTGAATCTCAATGATGTGATCCAAAACAATGTCGATATGCTGCAGAAGATAATGACGGTCAGTATTGAATTGCAGCTGGAGTTAAGCCCTGATTTGTGGTGGTGTGAAATTGATGTTTCCGACTTTGAAGATGCATTGATTAACATGGTGCTCAATGCGATTCATGCTTTGGAGCACAAGGGAACGTTAACCATCAGCACGCAAAACAAAATCTTTCAACCCGCTAAGAAAAAGCAGCGTAGTGATACTCAATTTGTGCAGTTGGCTATTGAGGATAATGGTTGTGGTATGAGCCCAGACACTCAGGAACAATTGTTCGAACCTTTCTTTACCACTAAGGCGGAGAAGGGTACTGGTCTGGGGTTAAGCCAGGTGTATGGTTTTACCCAGAGAAGCAAAGGCTTTGTTGAAGTGCACTCTAATCTCGGACAAGGCACCCGTTTTGAACTGTATTTTCCATCCAAACCTGCGCCTGATGGAAGAACCGAAAACGCGCAAAGCCAAGAGCGGAGTCTGTTACAAGGTTCGGAGTCGATTCTGGTTGTGGATGATGAACGAGAGTTAGTGGAAATTGCTCGGCTGATGCTCAGTGCTTATGGCTATTCGGTTTCCGGTTGTTACAGTGGTGCTGAAGCCATCCAAAAAATGCAAAAGCAACCTTTTGACCTGGTGATTTCCGATGTGATTATGCCACACATGGATGGTTGGGAGTTGAGCCGCACGCTTATGGAGGACTTCCCCAATACAAAAATCTTGTTAGTGAGTGGTTATATTGGTGACCGCTGTGCCGATACACATCCCCATATTGAAGAAGAGCAAGTATTAACTAAGCCTTTTAGTAGCGAAACGCTGTTAAAGCGAGTAAAGGCGTTGTTAAACACCTAAAGCGGCCTTTAAACATATTAATACTAATTGGTATTTAAAGGCCGCCACTATTCTTATCGAATTACATGCCACTGGGTTTGTCGGCCCGCAAGATACCAGACTGTTTTACCGTCAAACAGGGCGCTTTGCTCCAATTTGATTTGAATCCATTGATTATCCCACTCAGGCAGTTGGGTTTTAATATTACCTTCGATGGCGTAACCTGTATTGGGATAAAGTTTCCAGTCACCTTGGACAGGAGTTTCGCCTTGGTTGTCCCACATACCTATTGTGGGGCCAGAAGCGTGACCCACAAATCCAAGCGGATGAGTATAGGTACTGCTGATAATGCCTTTT
Source organism: Planctobacterium marinum (assembly GCF_036322805.1). Lineage (GTDB taxonomy): Bacteria > Pseudomonadota > Gammaproteobacteria > Enterobacterales > Alteromonadaceae > Planctobacterium > Planctobacterium marinum_A. The sequence continues at coordinate 1,195,047 of NZ_AP027272.1, forward strand.
TCGCTGCTGCGTCGTTGAGTATCTGCCAGGATTTGATTACCTGTTCTGCCCGTCACGAAGGCGTCGGTGAGAATATCCTGCCATTGATTTCCAATGTTCATGGCATCCTTGAGACCCTGCGGCACATCAAACTCACCCATCTTCAATACGTATGCCATTTCTTGTGTATCTGTGCAAAGTTGCAGATAACAGATCCCTACATCGGTATGTAGTACATCCCCCGGCAATACGGTGCGCGGTGACTTGCCCATAAATACATCTTGTTTTGAGGTTTCATCACCGCGACGCTGGATATTAACGTAAGGCTGGAACCAAGGACGTACCTGCAATTCCTCGAATCGCTCTCGCAGATACCAAGCAATATCGTCGGTAGTGGTAACGCCGGGAGTAACAATCTTGTTGGAGAAGGCTTCGGCAATAACACTTCTGGCGATAGCCACGACTTGCGGATACACCTGTTTTTCTCTCTCACTGCGGGTTTCCAGCCATCTCAGTACCAGATTTTCAGCACTCACCAGACGTTGGCGGTATGCTTCCGGAAGGGCGGCGTTAAGCTTCTTATGCAATCCAACACTTAACCCATCCGCCAGCGCCCAGTTTTCGCTAATATTGATGCCGATGCGCTGTGGATCTCGTTCGGCAATGATTTCTGCCAGTCGTTGCCACTGCTGCTCTTTGCTACCGCCTTGCCACACTGTCGGGTAAAGTTCACCAATGGGATAACGGCTGACACTGAAGCGTTCAAGTGAGCCATCGTCTTTGCGATTGAATACTAAAATAGTAGTGCGTCTGGCAGCGAAGGTGGGTTGTGGCACAAGCGTATAGAACAGTCGATCTTCACCGTACTCACGGTTGATAACTAACCACATGTCCAGGTCAGACTCAGCCATTAACTGTGGTAATAAGTTATTGAGACGATCACTGACCATCTCATTAATGGGGGCAACTCTTTCTTTGAAGGAGAGTACGCTCGGCATACCGTTAAGTTGACGCCCCTGGTCATTAGAATACGCAGAGAAAGACAGAATACTCAAAATGAGAAACAGATAACGTGTCATGGCTTGTTCCTTGTTAATAATTGTTAGAAATGGATATCACCAAGTTTCGCCTTGAGCGTACTTTTCATCCAAAAGTTTGTCAAAGCTGGTTTCCGGGGAACTACTTTGTTTACGTGCAGCATCGATAGTTTGGTTTAAACGCAGTACCAAGCCCTCGATAATTTTATCTTTGATACATTCGCGAATGTGGCTATTCAGCGATTTAAAATGAAAGGAGGTAATCTTCATTGCGACGACATTGTCTGAAGCAGCTGTGACTGTTGCGACACGTGGATCGCCTACAATAAAGCCGACTTCACCCAAAAAGTTGGGAGGCGCCACGGTGGCAATAATTTCTTCATTACGCCAGACTGACACCTCGCCATGCATCAGAATATAAAAAGAGTCATCCCGTTCACCTGCTTCCATGATCATTTCGCCTTGGCTGTAGCTTACGTAGCTTTTGGGCATGGCCAAGATCATATCAATTTCAGACTCACTGAGTTTTTTGAACAGTGGTATTTTCTTAAGAATCCCTGCTAGCTTTGCTTTTTCCACGACATCAACCTTTAATATGTTCTTAGTATTAGTAGCGTAAGGGCGTTAAATAGCAAGTTATGGAAGCTTGAGGTGTCGACCACCATCTAACGGCAATACCCGACCCGTGACGTAATTAGTCTGCAGTAGATACAGCACCGTATCGGTAAAGCACTGCTCACCAGGCTCCACACCCAGCAACGATTTCTGTAGTGCTTTTTTGCGGTATTCAGCATCATCCCAATCATTAAATGTAATGAGTGCAGGTGCTATGGCATTTACCTTTATTCGTGGCGCAAGCCCCCTGGCAAATGACATCGTCAGATTTTCGATTGCTGCTTTGGAAGCTGCATATGCCATGTGTTTAAAGCTTCCGATAGTGGCTACCTGGTCACTGATGTGCAGTATGTCTCCGTTGTCTTCCAGCATCTTAGCAAGTGCTTTGTTTATCAGTAGCGGTGCTTTGACGTGTACCTGCATCATGGCATCTAATACCGCTGCTCCCTCATCTGTGTCATAAGGCTTGGGATCCCGTGACCAGGTTGAGGCATTGTGGATAATAGCACGCAAAACACTGAAGCGTTGCTGCACTTCATTTATAAAGGTTTTAATACCTGAATCAGTGGAAAAGTCTGCTGCCACGCAAGTAATGCCTTGTTCTTCTAATTCGGACAGAAGCGGGCGGTCTTTGCGATAGGTAATGACTACTTTGTAGCCGCGCTTGTTTAACTCTAAAGCGGTTGCCAGACCTAACCGCTGCCCACCACCTGTGATAATTACGGGATTGTTAGAAATCATATTGTAATAGGGTTTGTTTTCTATTTGTTTTTTCGTGCTCAAGGATACCCTAAAATGCGCTGAATAACTGCTTCAGGGTTTGCGCTTGTCTCCGGCTGAGTTCTATGTGTTGTCCCGAAATAAGAATCGCGACAAACGAACCCGTTTTTATACCCGATTCAATACGTTCTATCGCGTCTACCCGGATCAGTTCGGAGCGGCTGGCTTTGAAAAATACTCTGGGATCAAGACGGGATTCCACTTTTGATAGCGAACTGTGTACCCATGATTTACCTGATGGTGAATAGACAGCACAGTGATTACCAACGCTCTCGAAGCGTTCAATTTCGGCAAGTTTGACGATTCGGTTTACATCCCCGAATTTGAGTAATAAACCGTGCTGATCCGGTAAATAGTTTTCGGTAGTTATCCCCCCAGACTCATTTGAAGTTGTGCTGGTATCCTGCTGTAATTTTTGAATACATTGGGATAGACGCTGCGGGTTAATGGGCTTAACCAGGTAATCCACTGCATTCAAAGTAAAGGCATCCACTGCATATTGATCAAATGCAGTGCAAAATACGAATTGGATATCAGTGTCGATTCGCTCTGCCAGTTCAACTCCAGTCATGCCCGGCATTTGCACATCCAGAAACACCAAGTCGATATCTGAGCTGGCCAGTTTTTCCAAAGCAGCATCTGCATTTGCAGCTTCAGCTACAACCTTAATAGTATCCTGGTATTCCGCTAGCAAACGTTTCAACTCAGCTCGGGCCAGGCGCTCGTCGTCTACAATGAGTGCTTTAAACATAGGGCAAATCCAGGGTTACGGTGAAGTTGTCAGCGGATTTGGTGATCTGCAATTGCGCTTTATCTGCAAACATCAATTGCAACCGTTGGCGGGTGTTTTTCAGACCGGTTTTGGTGCCGGGCATTTGCTGTTCCCGAGCAACGCTATTACTCATAACTAATTGCCAGCGATCCGGTGCAGTTTTTTGCGTTTTCAGACTTAATAATCCTTCGTTAACCACCGGGGCAATGCCGTGTTTGATGGCATTTTCTGCCAAAGTCAGTAGCAGTAACGTGGGGAGTTTCTGCTCCAGGGTATCCGGTTCGATATCGATATTCAGTTGTAACCTTTCTTCCAAACGTACTTTTTCGATATCCAGGTATTGTTTTGCGATACGCCATTCTTCTTCCACAGTGGTGGAAGGTTTTAAATGCGCCTGTAAGTGGGTGCGAAACAGTTCACTCAGTTGGGTAACCAGTTCCGCGGCTTTGGTTTTGTCTTCAAAGATCATGGCCCGGATACTATTTAGAGTATTAAACAGAAAGTGCGGATTTAATTGATTGGTTAACTGCTGTATGCGCGCTTCCTGTACTTGCTTTTGCAGCTCTCGTTTACTTTTCGTCGCGTGCCAGAAAATATAGAGTAGCGACCAGAGTAAGTAGAGTATTAACTGGTTCAGTAGAGCAATCACCCAGATTTGAGGGGTGTTAAAATCAACTACATGTTCTTTCTCGTTGATCACTATGGTCATTGAGTCGGTTTCCAGATCGCCAAAGTAACTGGATGCGTCAAAATGGTAAATGAAGAGCACGTGCAAGGCAGATATACCGGCCAATAATGCCAGTAATCTCAAACCGCGTTTCAGGTTGACACTGTACTGGATAAATTGGGTTTTTAAATAGCCTCTTAGCACGTAGTGGCAAAAAACTAAAAAAAGCAAACCTTCAGTCAGGCCGCGTGCGACGTAGCCGGCCAATCCACCCAAGGATTCATCTAGTCCTAACACCAATATGTTGGACAATATGTTGAAAGTAGTGACAGCGAAAACCAACAGCTGAGCAATCGCATAGGGGGTAGAGTAGTTCCTGCTCAGTCGCCAGTAGTAGGTAACAAAACGTTTGAATTTAGGTCCGCTGATCATTGTCTCTTGATTCTTGTTATTCGTATCTTAGCGCATCGATAGGGTTGAGCTTGGCGGCTTTCATTGCTGGCGCCAGGCCAAACAATACCCCAATTGCCGTGGTGAATCCAAGAGAAAGTAAGATGGCCCATGCCGGGACCAAGGTATCTGACAACCCTGGGATCATCATGGCCAGCATGGCAGCAACACCATAGCCCAATACAAGTCCAAGAATGCCGCCGAACAGCGATAATACCAAGGCTTCGATAAGAAATTGAGTCATGATGAAGCCCGGTGTTGCGCCCAATGCTTTCTGGGTTCCTATTTCCCGAGTACGCTCGGTTACCGACACCAGCATGATATTCATCACGCCAATGCCACCCACCAGTAAACTGATACCTACGACACCGCCTGCCACTAAAGTGACAGAGGTGGTAATGGCGTTAAACTGAGATTTTGTGCGCTCTGCACTGACAAATTCAAAATCGTCCTGGTCACTTTCGGTGAGGTTGTGGCGTTTGCGTAAAATCTGGCTTATTTGCTGCCTAATGCTGTCTTCATCGGCATCTGGCTTGGGGCGATACATAATGTCCACATTGCGGGTTACCTGTTCGCCACTCAAGGATTTCAGGGTTCCGAATGGCGCGATGATGTAGTTGTCCTGGTCAAAACCAAACAAGGTACCTTGCTTCTCTGCAATACCGATAATACGGAACCATTCGCCATTGAGGCTAATAAACTCACCCACAGGATTACCTTCTATATTAAGTTCTTTGACAATGGTTGCTCCGACAAAGGCCACCCTGCGACGACGCAAGTCGTCACTTTCAGATAGAAATCGTCCGGCTTCTGGAAAGATTCTGATTACCCGTTGATAAGCGCTGTCGGTGCCTATGATCTGGGTTTGGGTAACATTGCGGCCATAATGCACATTGGCACCGAAACTAAAAGCTTTCATGGAAACACTGATATCTTCCAGGCCATCTACTTTGCCTTTTAAGGATTCAAAGTCGTGGTAGCTCAAGGTGTTTTCAAAACCCAGTAACATATCTTCCCTGTTGGTGTGGGCGGTTATTGTAACTACATCACTGCCCAAATCATCGAGCTGTTTGGTGATGGAGTGGGTGAGTCCTTGCATTATTGCCACTACGGCTATGACCGCCGCGACACCGATAATAATGCCTAAGGTAGTAAGTGTACTGCGCATAGCATGAGCACGAATGGCGTGAAACGCGGCCATACTGCCTTCGTAAACAGCCAGAAGGTTTTTATACATATCAATGATTCCGAATGTCTGAGTGTATTTCACCATCCACAAGCCTGATGACACGCTGACAATGATCGGCAATTTCCTGCTCATGGGTGATCAGGACTATGGTGTGGCCTTCGTTGTGCAACTGATCAAACAGGTTCATCACTTCTTGTGTAGTTTGGCTATCAAGGTTTCCCGTTGGCTCATCACCCAACAAAATATCCGGTTGGGTTACCAATGCTCTGGCTATCGCGACACGCTGGCGTTGACCACCGGACAGTTGGTTGGGGAGATGTTGGGTTTTGTCTTTCAGGCCCACTCGCTCCAGTGCTTCGGTGGCCATTGCCAAACGCTGTTTATGAGGAATAAAGCGGTATACTAGAGGTTGCATGACATTGGCTAACGCTGTGGCTCTGGGTAATAAATTAAAACTCTGGAAGATAAAACCCACGGATTTATTGCGTAATTGGGCTAATTCAGTCTCCGGCAATTGCTCTATTGCTTTATTGGCCAACAGATATTCACCAGAACAGGGTGTATCCAGACAGCCGAGTAGATTCATCAGCGTAGATTTACCGGAGCCCGAAGGCCCCACAATGGCCACATAGTCGTTTTTTTTGATATCGAGATTGATATCCTTAAGCGCATAGAAGGTTTCATCTCCACAAGGATAGCTTTTGACGATATTGCGCAGCTGAATGATATCTTTGCCCGTGTTAAACGTCGAAGTTGGTGAAAGTTTTTGCGCCAACATTAGCTTTTCTCCCTGATGGATATTTTACTGTCGCTTTGCAATTGCGACATAGTGCGAGTTGGGCCAACAACAATTTGCTCACCAGCAGCCAGTCCGGTGGCGATTGCTTGTTCTGTGTCGGAAGCCATCCCCAGAGCTACGTTTTTGCGCACTACGCTATTGTTTTCAACCACCCATACATAGGGTTTATTTTGTTCGTGTTGCACCGCAGCAATTGGAATATTGGTGGTTTGCTCACCAACGGCCGTGATTATCTCGGCGCGACAACTCATACCCGGAAATACCGGCAGTTCACTGCTTTCCAGTAATACTTTAACACTGAACGACAAGCCGGGATTTTGGCCATGATGTTTGGCACTGGTGCCGATTTGGGTAATTTTTCCAGTAAATGGTTGCTTAGGCCACGCTGCAGCGTAAATTTCAACTTGTTGACCCAAAGCAATCGTGGCGATATCCGCTTCATCTACTCGGATCTCAGCTAAGATGACACTGGGATCGGCAATAGTCATCAAGTCGGAGCCGACAATGTTAGTGGTGCCAGCAATGACGGTTTCCCCTTGTTTGATATCCAGGCTGGATACCAGGCCGCTCATCGGTGCAATAAAGCTGGTTTTGGCCAGCTGATCTTGTACGAATTTGAGAGTGGCATGAGCCTGTTCCAGATTGGCTTGCGCCGCTCTTACCTGAATGCGGGCAAGATTAACCTGGTTGAGTAAATCATCCACCACTTCTTGTTGTTGTAATCCTTGAGTTAACAGTCGGGATTGACGTTGCCACTGCTTCTCCAGGTTGCTCAAGGTTTCCTTGGCTGCTTCTATCGCAATTTGTCTGGCGGTCACTTCCGCTTGGGCTTTTTCAGTCTCTGCCTCAAATGCTTCCGGGTCCAACTGCAACAATAACTCCCCTTGTTGCACCATGTCGCCTTCTTCCACGTATAGAGTTTGTACTCTTCCAGAAACTTGTGGCCGGATATTTATTTGTTCATTAAAAATAAAATTGCCAGAAGCCAGCACGGTCTCTGCGAGAAAGCCTTCGGTGGCGGTCGACACTTCGACCTCAAAAGCCTGCTGACTGGCAGATAAATTCTTCCAGCTTATGAGTGCCACCATAGCAACCGCAAGACTGCTAAAGATTAAACCTTTTTTCATACTTGTACTCCGCTATCAGATGAAGATTGCCCAGATGGTGAAAATGGCAAGATACGGTGCGGCTGAAAGACATGTCGCTTTGAGCATGGACATATTGCACCACTGCATCAAACCTTTGGCTCCCAACAAAATGCTCCACAAGAAAAACACATTTGCGGCTTCGGCAATCTGGAACCATTTGTGCTTTACAGGCAGGTTGAGCAGCAGTTGATTAACGGACGTGTAGTTGGGCAGGTTTATGGATAAATCTCCGCCGCCAGCACTGACGAATAATGCAATAAAACCAATCAACTGCAATGCCATGGGCATCTGGGTCCAGACGCTAAAGGCAAACCAATCGCCATAAGTGGCTTGCTCATCCTGTCGACCGACTATTTTGAAATACAGCGCAAGTACGGCTAATAAAATCAGAAAAAATAAAACACTAAAAATCGCCCCTAAGGTGCCGGTGTGAGGTGCATTTTCCAGTAAAAACTGCTCAACTTGTGCCTCTTCCGCGGACGATTCAAAACTCATTTGCAGCAACTGTTGATCGACTATCCATTGGTCGCTCATACCAGAGTAAAACCAGAGGATGCTGCCAGCTGTGAGAGTTACCAGTAGTAGTAATGCCAGCCAGGTGATGCCTCTTTTTTGTTTCAATGTACTGAAAACATCCTTAGGGGCAGCATAAATATCCAACAGAGCCGCAGGTGCAGATAAGGTAGCCATGAGTTATTCTCCTTGTTTATTGTTGAAACTTAATGCACTGACGAAGGCGGAAATGAGTCCTGCCCATAACAACAGGGTGGTGGATTGTGAAGCCACCATCGCCGGATAAAGCGATTGCATCACCGACAAAAACAACCAATTTCCTGAAAATAGTAGTGTCAGCATCGGTGCCAGATAGTGCTTGGCGCCGGTCTCAAAACGTGGCTCGCTGTTTGTGTGTGTCAAATTCATAACGCTCTCCTTCAGTGCCGTACCAGATTGCAACAAGACGTATTTTTTGGGGGAAGAAAAGTGATGGACGGTAAATTCAGGTGATGACTGGTAGGAATTGATGAGGTTAAAAGTATTACTGTTAACCCTTTCACATTTACCTTTATTTGCGCTGCATTGTGGACGATAACCTTGCTATAAGGGTATTGCTGATTAAAAATGAAGGGTGCCGGGCACTGTTGCGCAGGAGTATGACTGTGAAAAAATCCATTTGGCTAAGTACACTGATGGTGTCGATATTGACCTCACCAGTATTATTAGCGACTGACGATGTCAACGGAGACGGCCAGGCCGACTTCACTCTGTGGCGTCCGTCAAATCTCACTTTTTACAGTAAATCTCCACAAGACAATCGTATCTTGACTCGCGCGGAATTGGGGCAAGGTGTGAGCGGCGTTCCTTTGACGGGAGACCTCAATGGCAATGGCTTAACCGACTTCGCTGTCTGGTATGAAGATACCGGGTTATGGCATATTCGTTACGACGACGACAGCCAAACTATAGTGCAGCTGGGGCAAACCGGCGACGTTCCATTTATTGCTGATCGCACCGGGGATGGCATTGATGAAGTCATCGTGCGTCGTCCTTCCGAAGGGCGTTGGTACTATCTCGCTTCTGAAACTGGCGAGTTGAAGCAAGTAGATTACGGCAGATTGGCCACAGATACACCACTTGTCGGCTACTTTGATACCGATGCGCGTGCTGATTTTGCTATCTGGCGGGATGGTACCTGGTACGTACGACAAACGTCCAGCAACACAACTGCGCGAACTTTTTTGGGGCGACAAGAGACTGATTTAAAGCTGCCCGCTGATTATGACGGCGATGGTCTGAGTGATATTGCGATTTGGCGTCCTGCCACAGGCACTTGGTATATCTATTATTCTTCTGGTAATTATCCAAATGGTGGCAATCGCTATGAGCGGGTTTTTGGCAAACAAAGTTCCGACATACCTGTTCCTGCAGATTACGATGGCGATGGTAAAGCTGATTTGGCTATTCGCCGACCTGCCACAGGAGAATTTATTTATCTCAGTAGCTTGGATGGCTCGGTTAACCGCTTTAACTTCGGTCGAGAGTCCACCGATATTCCCGCTTTGGCCCCTTGGTCAATTAAAGTGTTGATGCGTCAGCAAGGCAGTGGTTCAACTGATGACTCTGTGCAAACTGATGCGGCCGAGTATTATCAACAAAGCATCTCCGACAATATTGTACAAAGCCGATGTATTGCCTGTCATATATCCGGTGGAGCCGCTGACGGACAGGCGCGGTTGATATTTGAGCGCAATACGGAAAGTGATTATCTTGCCATCAATCAACAACGGATCGCTGACTTCCTGACATTAGATGGTGTTGATAGCGACTACTTTTTGGGTAAAGCCAGTGGTGGTTTGGGGCATATCGGTGGTACTCAGTTGCCTGCCGGGAGTGATGAATACCAAGCCTTTGAAACTTATCTTGGATTGTTAATATCGGAAACGGGATCTGGCGACGACGATGATAACGACAATGGTAGTGACGACGATGCCGGTTTTTGGGCCAATGCATCTATCTTATCTGCGGATTTGAGTTATCGCAGAGCATTGTTATTGCTCACCGGAAGGGTTCCAGATTTAAGCGAAATGGACAATCTGGCTGCTGCGGATGATGCTGCATTACGCGAAGCCATTCTAAACCAATTATCGGGCGATGGTTTTCATGAGTTTCTGGTAACCGCTGCCAACGACAAATTGTTAACCGATAAGTTTTTTGAGCGTGGCATGGAAGTGCTGGACGACAGCTATTTTCCGGAAATTGCAGCGCGTAATTATGAAGCCGGTTTAGAACAAACTCAGGAGGCAACAGATGCTTACTGGCGCTGGCGTCGTGGGGTGGAAATTGGCATTTTACGAGCTCCAGTGGAATTAATTGCGCATGTGGTGGAAAACGATTTGCCATTTACAGAAATTGTGACTGCGGATTATATGATGCTCAACCCCTTCACCAATGTGGCGTTACGCGGCGATGCTGAGGTGGTCGGAGATGACGCTTGGGAGTTTGCCCCCGGACAAATGACAGGGGCCATGATCCACGATGAAAGTTTCGATGGCGAGTGGACTCAATTTGGCTTGAATATCACCAGTGAAGGTAGCAATATCGATTGGCCACATGCGGGATTATTGAATGACCTGGCCTGGCTTAACCGCTATCCCTCTACCGCAACGAATCGCAATCGCGCTCGTTCTCGTTGGACTTACTATCACTTCCTGGATTTTGATATCGAAAAGTCAGCACAGCGCACACAAGATCCTGATGCTTTGGCTGACACTAACAATCCGACTTTGAATAATGCCAACTGTACCGTTTGCCACCAAACACTGGACCCGATTGCCGGGGCATATCAGGACTATGGCGATTGGGGTAACTACAAAGACCAATGGGGTGGTAAGGACTCGTTACCCTGGACTTATAAGTGGCCTGAAGATGACGACAGTTTATATCAGGAAGGCGATACCTGGTATCGCGATATGTTAGCCCCTGGTCTGGAAACTACTCCGGTGCCACAAGGACAGGACAGTATCCAATGGCTAGGACAGCAAATTGCCGCAGATGATCGTTTTGCTATCGCAATGGTGAAGTTTTTCTGGGAAGCTATTTTGGGCAGTGAACCCTTAACTGCACCGCAATCATTAGATGAAGCTGACTATTCTGCAAAAAACGAAGCTTTCACAGAGCAAAGTACTTTTATTCTGACACTAGCTGAACAGCTGAGAGAGCACGGTAGCTTGAGACAAACCATTGCCGACTTAACGGTTAGCCCCTGGTTCCGCGTGACCGGGCAGTCTGCCAATGCTGATGCTGCGCTGCAATACGCAGTGGCTGGCAGCGAGAGATTGTTGACGCCGGAAGAGTTGGAGCGCAAAACCCAATCCTTGACTAATTACCTGTGGAACCCTTGGTTGGACGGTTGGAATCATGGCATGTTGCGTACTGAGTGGAATTACAATTACAACATCATGTATGGCGGTATTGACTCCTTTGGCGTTACCAAACGCGCTCGTGACATGACGTCGATTATGGCCAAAGTGGCTACAGCCCATGCCGCAGAGGCGTCTTGTCCTACGGTTTTACTGGACATCAACCAAACACAAGGACAACGGCGATTGTTTAACGGCATCGAACGCAGCACGGTGCCGGGTATTCTCGTTGAGCGAGATGCCGAAGTCGATGGTTTAGGCTCTGAACATAGTGAGCCTTATGAACTCAGTTTTAGCGTTCAGGCTGGTACAAATAACATTATTTTGGCTTATACCAATGATACCTGGATTGGGGAGACGGGTTCCCACCAAGATTTGATCATGGATCACATCTCTATCTATGATGCTCAGAACAATGCGTTGCTATCAGTAACGGGGGCCGATTTAGATATCGTAACAGGTACACCTATGGATGGTATCTGTTCCAATACTACCTGGAATCACGCTGAAGACACTAATCGACCTACGGATCGAGTGTTTTGGGGCAATTGCTCGGTGACCTTGCCCGTAGAGTTCGAAGAGGCAGGCGATTATACCTTGGTGATGGAAGCTTATTATCAAGAATACAATAGTGATGGGGCACTGGAAGATGGTGATGACAGAGTCATCGGATTTGCCAATGTGGCAATGAGTGTTGGTGTGGTAGACCCCATAAACCAATCCAGTCCAACAGGAGATGTACTTAGAGATAAAATGGTGGAGTTGGTACAGCTTTTCTGGGGCCAGAAGTACCAGCCACAAGACACAGAAATTACCCGCTTGATGACGCTCTTTAGCGAAACCATGGAGGACAAGCGCAGTCGCACCGGCAGTGGTTTGATCTGGGAGTGGGATAATGGCACGAGCTGCAATTTTGATACTAGTGATTGGGACACGGAAGAGCAATGGGGCGGCAATATAGTCGGACAGGATCCCTTTGGCACCTTGGCAGGATGGCGAGCCGTTATGGTTTATCTGATGACTGACTATCAATATCTTCACGACTAGAGAGAGCCAACATGAACAGACGACACTTTTTTAAAACGCTTGGACTGACTTCGGTTGCAGCCTCTCTGCCGGCTAGTTTTAACCTGTTTGCGGCTCCAGCTGATTATACTGGTAAATTTCTCATCACCATACAAGCTGAAGGTGGTTGGGATGTCACCTCGTTTTGTGACCCGAAAATCAATACGAGTGACATCTTCATCAATAATTGGGCTAGTAATGGCGAGCCAGGCGAAGCTGGCAACTTGCACTATGCTGCTTTTGCCAACAATCAATGGTTTTTTGATAAGTATTATCAGGACATGTTGGTGATAAATGGTGTTGATGCCCAAACCAATAGCCATACCGCAGGTGTTGTGCATAACTGGAGTGGACGCTTGTCTGACGGCTTTCCGTCTTTAACGGCGCTGTTTGCAGCGCAATATGGTAGCAGTTTACCCGTTGCCTACATTAGTAACGGTGGTTATTCCGCCACAGGTGGACTAACCCGTTACACGCAACTGGATAATATTCAGGCGTTAAATAATGTTATTTACCCCAATAGAGCGCGCTGGGGAGATAATAATTATTTACACGATAATGATTGGGCTCGCATTGAAGCGCTGAAAAATCAACGCTTGGCTGAGCTTCAGCAAGCAGAGGAGCTGACAACTTTACAACAGCGCAGTCGAGATAATTTTGCCGCGGCTGTGGAAAATGGCAGTATATTGTCACAGTTCTCCGCCGCATTGGAAAACGTAGGAGACTTACAGGAGCCAGTGAATGATGGCAATTTTCTCTGGTCGTCGTTAAGTCGTCAGGCTCAGGTTGCTACCCTTGCAATGGGCTCTGGTGTATGTGTCTCTGCTGATTTGATCATGGGAGGCTACGACACTCACGAAAATCACGATGCACAGCACGATTGGCTGTTCACTGAGTTGGCCAGGAGTATTGATTTCCTCTGGACCTATGCAGAACAGCAGGGCATTGCCGATCGTCTGGTGGTTATGGTGGGCTCTGATTTCGGCCGAACACCTCACTACAACGATGGCGAGGGGAAAGATCATTGGCCTATCAGCAGCTATATTGTGATGGAAAAAGGGGCGGCTTATACCAATCGCACTGTGGGAATGACAGATGAAGGGCATAATGTCATACCTATCAATCCAACGAACTGGCAGTCTGATGAACAATCCGGCAGCATTATTCACCCTGCCCATGTGATGACAGAATTGCGGGAATATCTGGGCCTGGACGCTCTTGCCCTGCAAAACAATTTCTTGCTAAGCGCTGATACCAGATTCGGTTTTTTTGATAGTTAACTTGTGACGAATTATAGTTCGGCAAGTTCAGCATTGAGCTGAGCAACCCATTGGGCAATGCGCTCATCGGTTTGCGCATATTGATTTTCATCATCCAGCGACAAACCTACAAAGAACTCGCCGTCCTCAGTGACGGCTTTGGAAGCGGTAAACTCATAACCTTCATTAGGCCAATAACCAATAACAGTGCAATCTTGCTGAATCACTTCATCATGCAACATACCCAAGGCGTCCTGAAACCAGTCGGCGTATCCTAACTGATCACCTAGCCCGTAAAGCGCGACGGTTTTACCCTCGAGATTCACATCGGCTATGTCCTGCCATTGTGATTCCCAATCTTCTTGTATCTCCCCAAAATCCCAGGTGGAAATACCCAATATGAGCACATCGAACTCAGCCATTTTGGTGAGATTCGTATCTTTAATATTGAACAGCGGGATTTCTTTTAATTCTGATACTGCAGCGAATTCAGCAACAATTTTTTCTGCTGCCATCTCGGTATAACAGGTGGTTGAACCATAAAAAAGGGCTATTTTCATTGATGCTGTTCCATTGGAGTGCACGAGGGGGCGCAGTTTAATGAAATTCGCCGATGCTTTCCAGTTGTGTCAGACATTCACCTTATTGTTGGCACAGTGGCATAGCACTATATTTGGTCCAGCATGATCACATTGCCGTCAGGATCCCGCAACATGATATGGGAGGGGCCATCTCCTGACTCGGCCTCTTTGTCCAGCCTCACGCCTTTTGCTTTTAAATCATCCTGCAGCTGATGAACATCTTTGGGATTGAAGGTAAAGATGTTGCCATGAAACATATCCTGGAACAGACCAATCATGTTCTCGCCGTTTTGCATGATCAGCCACTTGGCTTCCACAGAACCACACCCAGGTACAGGTTCGAAGCCCAGTTTTTGATAAAAATCTCTAGATTGGTAAATATCTTCGACTGACAGGCTTAAGCAAAACTTTCCGAGTTCCATCTGTTGTGCTCTCTTCACAGGGGTTAAAAAACACTCACAGTCTAACAAGTCTGGCTGTTTTGTAAGCACTTTTTTGGAAAAAATTACGAATTTTTACGATTTTTAGTCGGGACTGTTCAACTGAGTTAAAATCAGCGAATATGTGAATTGCCTGCAAACTAATGGTAGCCAGTTATCTCAGACGTGCTTGATACCAAGTCCAGTAAACATTTGCACACTAAGCGCTTCCTCAGAGGCATTAGTTCGAGGCGTACGAATGAAAGAATACTGGTGGTCTTGTGAACTTCGCACAACAAAGACAAAAGTTTAGGGAAAACTTTTGAACAGCTTTAGCTGGCCTGCGAAGCAGGTGAGCCACATGGATGTAGCGAATAAATGCTTTTCATCTCCCACTGAGCTGGGTAAATGTTTACTGGAATTGGTATAAATGGTTAAAAAACACAGAACCCCAAAGCTAGATGAAAGCAATCTGCAATTGATAGAAGAGTTTTTGGATGGTATCTGGATAGAAAAAGGCTTGAGTCAAAATACCCTGGCGTCGTACCGTACTGATTTACTCAAAATGAGTGAGTTTCTGTATAAAGACAACGCGTCTTTTTCTTTGACTGATTTTGATCAGTATCAGGTGCATGAGTACCTGGGTCATCGCTATGATTGTGGCTTGTCAGAGCGCAGTACGGCTCGTTTTTTAAGTAGCTTACGGGCGTTTTTGAGCTGGTGTCAGGAAAATAACTTGCGGGAAGATGATCCCATCTCTTTGATCCAGAATCCGAAATTGCCCAAATCACTGCCTAAAGCGTTAACGGAAAAACAGGTAGAGGCGTTGTTGAGCGCACCGCAAACGGATGAAGACCCGGTGCAACTGCGCGATAAAGCAATGTTAGAGCTATTATATGCATCGGGGTTGCGAGTGACAGAACTCACCAGTTTACAGTTAAATCAGGTGAGTTTGCAGCAAGGGGTGATCAGAGTCATTGGTAAAGGCAATAAAGAACGCCTGGTTCCAATGGGGGAAGATGCCATAGATTGGATAGAGCGTTTTATGCATCAAGGACGTGGAATGTTGCTGAAAAATAATGTCGATGTGTTGTTTCCCAGCAGCCGAGGGGTACAAATGACGCGACAAACCTTTTGGCATCGTATTAAGTACTACGCCAAAAAAGCGGGAATAAAAGCAGAATTATCACCGCACACATTGCGTCATGCCTTTGCCACTCATTTGCTAAATCACGGTGCAGACTTGCGTGTCGTGCAAATGCTATTGGGCCACAGTGATCTTTCTACCACCCAAATCTATACACATATCGCAACAGAAAGGTTACAAAAGTTGGTGGCGCAACATCATCCAAGGGGCTGAAATTTACCTTGATATGTTCTAGACTGGGCGCAGCAAAAAAACTCAATGCAATTTATTTGCAGATCTGGGGTCTATATCAACATTGGTTGTTTATTCCTCAGAATAAGGTGGACAAAGTAGTATATGAAAAATTGGATTAAAGTGATTGGATTGACTTGCCTTTTGGCTGGTGGGTTGGTTAATGCTGAGCAAGAACCTGAAACGCTTGCCAAGCAAAAGATTGAGTCGATGTTGCGTATGTCAGTGAGCAGTGTCGCGGATTCTCCAGTAGATGGCGTTTTGCAGGTGATGACGGAGCGCGGCTTATTTTATGTCAGCAGTGATGGCAAATACTTGTTGCACGGTCGTATCTACAATATGGATGACGGTATGCGCAACGAAACCGAAGAAGCATTGGTGGGCGTGCGCAAAGAAGGGATCGCTAAGTTCAATGATGACGTTATTGAATTTAAAGCTAAAGATGAAAAGTATGCGATAACGATTTTCACCGATATCACTTGTGGTTATTGCCGCAAATTGCATAATCAAATAGAAGAATACAATGCCATGGGCATTACCGTGCGTTACCTGGCGTTTCCACGCGGAGGCTTAGGTAGTAAGTCGCATGATGACTTGGTATCTATTTGGTGCGCAACGGATCCTCAAGCAGCGATGACTAATGCTAAAGCAGGCGGCACAGTGAGCGCCAAAGAATGTGAAACCAGTGTCGCTGAACAGTTCGCTTTTGCTCAGCAAGTGGGCATCTCTGCAACACCTTCGATTATTATGGCAGACGGCACGCTTGAACCAGGCTACCGTCCGCCAGAGCAGTTGCTGCAGTTGCTGGCCTCACTGTAGATTTTCCAGTATTTGTTATCAAGGCCAGTTCGCTGGCCTTTTTTGATCACTATTAGCGAATATTTTCCTCGATGTTAAAAATTACCCGGCGCACAGCGCCATCAGAGTTACCTGAATTGAGCCACTGGCCTGAAACCATGACGCGACTTTTTGCCGCGCGGGGTATTACTTGCGATAACGATTTACAGTATCAAGCTTCCGGCTTACTGCATTATCAACAGCTTTCTGGTATGCAAAAAGCTGTTGAACTATTGCAGCAGGTATTGGCAAGCCAGGACAAGATAATCATTGTAGGTGATTTTGATGCTGACGGTGCCACAAGTACCGCTGTATTGCTTTTGGGCTTGCGCCAATTCGGTTTTCTCAATATTGATTTTCTGGTACCTAATCGCTTTGATTTTGGTTATGGGCTCAGTCCTGAAATCGTTGATGTTGCTGCTGCCGAAGGGGCAAAAATACTGATCACAGTCGATAATGGTATTTCCAGTATTCAAGGTGTGGAACGTGCCAACTCTCTGCAAATACCTGTGATCATTACTGATCATCACTTACCGGGAAAGCAATTGCCCGATGCTGCCGCCATCATTAATCCCAATTTGCAAGATTGTGAGTTTCCGTCAAAAAATCTGGCGGGTGTCGGCGTAGCGTTTTATCTGCTGGTGGCCTTGCGTGCCCATTTTGAGCAACAGGGTTTGTTTCAGCAGCGGCAATTGAGCAAACCTAATTTAGGCGTCTTACTGGATTTGGTGGCATTGGGAACTGTCGCCGACGTTGTGCCGTTGGATAATAATAACCGTATTTTGGTGCACCAGGGCATTCAGCGTATCCGATCCGGGAAATGCCGGCCCGGTATTAGTGCGCTATTGGAACTGGCCAGGCGCCAGCAAAGTGATATCGTTGCCAGCGATCTGGCATTTGCCGTTGGACCCAGACTCAATGCCGCAGGTCGATTAGATGATATGACGGTGGGAATTCAGTGTTTATTAGCTGACAATGCCGGCGAGGCGCGTAGCTTTGCTTTTCAGTTAGATCAGCTTAATCAAGAGAGACGCAGCATTGAATCTGAAATGCAGCAAGAAGCACAACAAATCCTCTCTGAAATGCAACTGGCAGGTGAACAATTACCTGATGGCTTAGCCTTATATGAACCCCATTGGCACCAGGGAATTGTGGGTATTCTGGCCGGCAGGATTAAAGATAAGCATTTCAGGCCTGTGGTGGCATTTGCCCAGCAGGATGAGAATACTCTCAAGGGATCCGGGCGTTCCATTCCCGGTTTACATTTTCGAGACTTGTTGGAGGAGATCAATAACCGCTATCCGGGCCTTATCATCAAGTTTGGTGGCCACGCCGCCGCTGCTGGTTTGTCTATCAATACTGAAGATTTCCAGCAGTTTCGCACCGTATTTGCCAGTTTGTGTAGTGAGTGGTTATCACCAGAAGCGTTAAGTGGAGAATTACTAACGGACGGGGAATTGACGCGACAAGAGTTCAGCCTTGACTTCGCCAGAATGTTGCGTTCGGCAGGGCCTTGGGGGCAAGGCTTCCCGGAGCCGGTTTTTGACGGGGTTTTTAGTTTGATATCACAACGCATCGTGGGCGAGAAGCACCTGAAAATGCAGGTGAAGAGTTCAGATGGCTGTTTGCTGGATGCCATCGCCTTTAACGTTGACCTGAGCCAGTGGCCAAATCACAGTTGTGATAACATACAGCTGGTTTACAAGCTGGATGTTAATGAATTTCGCGGACAACAATCAGTGCAGTTATTGGTAGATGCACTGACTTCTTATTGAATAAGCCATATCGAGAAAAATATGAAACTAGTCAAATTGGTATTACTTTTTAGCGTCTTTATTTCCACATCAGTCTTTGCTGCAGAGGGCCTCATTGCAATAAAAAGCCAACACTCAGTGACTCAGACACTTGATAACCTCAGCGAAGGGCTTACAGCCAAAGGCATGACAGTGTTTAGCCGGATTGATCATCAGGCAGGGGCGTCAAAGGTTGGCAAGCAACTGCGTGCTACCTCATTGCTCATTTTTGGCAACCCCAACGTGGGGACGCCATTGATGCAATGTCAGCAGAGCATTGCAATGGATTTACCACAAAAAATGTTGGCCTGGCAAGATGAGCAAGGACAGGTTTGGTTGGGTTATAATGACCCACTGTATTTGGCACAGCGCCATGATATTGATATGGACAGTCCTTGTTATGCGGTGCTGGAGAAGGTGAGTGTGGTACTGGAAAATTTCGCACAAGCGGCCAGTCAATAAAATATTAATGAGCGGCTAACAAAGAGGCATTATTGTGGAAAAGCAAACCAAAAAACTGCTTGAGCAACACACCGCTTTGACCCATTCTGAGAATCGCATGGTCACTTCCCATGTACAAAGGGCACAAGATGATTGGGTGCTGCATACCTTGATGATTGAAGGCGTTGAAGTGCCGTTTAAGTATCGCCGCAAAAAGCACTACAAGAACTTGAAAGGGGCGCGTGTCAACCTGACTTACTATCCCGATACGGAAGAAGTTGCGGGCATGGAATTCGAGTACATGCGGGTTGTGCGATTACGCACAAGTTGATAGCGAAGAACGCGTAAATGGCTGAATACCTGGTAGAGCAGTTTTTATTGCACGCAACCCCCTATAAAGAAACCAGTGCTCTTGTCACTGGTTTTAGCCGTGAATTGGGAAAAGTGCGTTATGTGGCAAAAGGGGTTTATAGCAAAAGCAATAAATACAAAGGTTTAACCCAGCCCTTTACGCTTTTTTCCTGTCGCTTGCGGGGCAATGGAGAGTTAAAATCCAGCTTTGCTACAGAGGCCTTGGCAAGAGCCGTTCCCTTGCAGGGCAATGCGCTTTATTGCGCTATGTATTGCAATGAGGTACTGGTGCGAGTATTGCCGCCAGAAGAGCCAAATGAAAACTTGTTTTCATTTTATCAGGAGACATTACAGCGCCTGTCACAACAGGAAAACCCTGAACCTATCCTGAGAGAGTTCGAGCTTTTTTTATTGCAGGAAATGGGCGCAGCTTATGATTTTGCTAGTGATGCGTCATCAGCTGAACCTGTGATGACGGAATACGTATACGATTATGTGCCTGAATACGGCTTTACAAGAGCGGGTAGTAGCAGACGGCAGCAGCAGTTTTATGGTGCGGATTTGTTGGCGATAGGCCAGCAGCACTGGACGCCTGATAGTTTGAAAGCGGCAAAACGCTTTACTCGTCTAGCATTGAGTCCGTTTCTTGGCAATAAACCGTTAAAGAGCCGAGAGTTATTTCAAAAACCCTTGTAAAATAGTGTGCAAGAAGGAAGAACGAGACCAACATGAATGATATTTATTTAGGGGTGAACATTGATCACATCGCAACCTTGCGCAACGCACGAGGCACGCATTACCCGGATCCTGTTCACGCTGCTGATATCGCAGAGCGAGCGGGTGCCGATGGCATAACAGTGCACCTCAGAGAAGATCGACGCCACATCAACGATCGCGATGTGCGTTTGTTAAAAGAAACCATCAATACCCGCTTAAACCTGGAAATGGCTGTGACTGATGAAATGGTGAATATCGCCAAAGAGGTTAATCCAGTGTTTTGTTGTTTGGTGCCTGAAAAACGCGAAGAGTTGACCACCGAAGGTGGACTGGACGTGCTTGGCAGTCTTGATCGAGTCAGCGATGCCACTGCAAAATTAATGGCGCAGGGGATTATCGTATCTTTGTTTATTGATGCTGACAAAGCGCAGATTGATGCCGCCAAAGCCACGGGCGCAGAATATATTGAAATTCACACTGGTCAATACGCCGAAGCTCAATCAGAGCACGAACAACAAGTTGAGCTGCAAAAACTTAAAGTGGGCATTGAATACGCTGATTCCATTGGCCTCAAAGTCAATGCGGGCCATGGACTGCATTATCACAACGTTAAGCCCGTTGCCGCCATTCCACAGTTGATCGAATTGAATATTGGCCATGCCATTATTGCCAGAGCCGCTTTTGATGGCTTAGCCAAAGCGGTAACCGACATGCGCAATCTAATGCAAGAGGCGAGACGCTAGTCGTCAGCAGTTTATGGTTCAGGTTTTTCGCCCGAAAAAGGGCCCGTCCAGGAAACGCCCGGTTAACGGTAAAGGTGCGCTGCGCAACACAGGCAAACAACATCGGGTAACGATTGATCACCTGGATCACGAAGCCAAAGGCGTGGTACCCGGCGCTCCCGTCATGTTTGTTTCCGGGGCTTTGCCCGGAGAGTCTTGCCGGGTTGAGGAAAGCAGTCATCAGAAAAATGTTATCAAAGCAAATGTGCTGGAAATAGAGCTGGCTTCACCCCATAGAATCCTGCCATTTTGTCCTCATTTTGACGCCTGTGGCGGATGTCAAACACAATACGCAGAACCTGAATATTTACTCTCAGAAAAGCAAAATGCCGTTGCCAAATTGCTGGCTAAATTGACCGGCTTAAGCACCAGCGATTTACCCTGGAGCACACCATTAATAGGCAACAGTCGCGGTTATCGACGCAAGGTTAGATTGGCTGTTGACGCCCGCAACCCCGAGGGAATAAAACTGGGCTTTCGCGGGGAAGGCAATAACATAATAAGTGTCTCTGAGTGTCGGGTGCTCGAGCCTGAACTGCAAAATCTGTTGCAGCCACTGCACCAGATGTTATCTCGTTTAAAGTCGGTAAAACACCTTGGACATGTCATTCTGTTTTCAGGTGTATTGGAGTCAGCGCAAGACACCTCTGGAGCGGGTTATAAGCCACAGAGCTATGTCACCCTGAGAATGACCAGAGCGCCAGGTTCGTCTGACAAGCAATTGCTGGAGCGGTTTCAAATTGCTCAAGATTGTTTGCTGATTATCGATTATGGCCAGAAACGTTATGAATGGCTAAGTGGTGAGCCAGCGCTTATGGCCTATGCACTGCAAAGTGGTTTGGCTGGTGTGGCAGAGCACGATATTGTCTTGGGAATCACGCCAGACGATTTTGTCCAGGTCAACCCACAACTGAATCAAGCCATGGTACAGCAAGCGCTGGGTTGGTTGGCACTTACTGCGCAAGATCAGGTGCTGGACTTGTTCTGTGGAGTGGGAAACTTCACTTTGCCGATGGCGCAACAGTGCCATCGCGTTATTGGCTTTGAAGGTGTACCCGAAATGGTGCAAATGGCGCAAAACAATGCACAACGGAATAACATTCACAATGTTGAATTTGTATCAGGCGATCTATCTGCGGCGGATACCTTGAAGACCGTATCTCAGTTAAAATGTAACAAGGTGGTTCTGGATCCCGCGCGAGCAGGTGCTTTCGAGGCGATAGATACGCTTATTTCTAAGACTCCCGAAGCAATCTTGTATATCTCCTGCAATCCTGCCACTTTCGGCAGAGATATTGCAAAATTACTATCCGCAAACTATCAATTAACAAAATTGTCTTTAATTGATATGTTTCCACAAACTGCCCATACAGAAATTATGGGCTTATTTGTTCCCGCCAGAAAATAAAGGAGTAAGTTAACTCATGGTTTCAGTCAGAACTGTCCATAGCGATATCCGCCCCGGGTTTGAGGAGTGGTTGGACAACCTCAAAGTCTCTGACAAAACCAAAGAAAAGCTGGCCACAATTCTTGAGCAACCTGAAATCCTGTTAATCGGCCAGGAAATGGTAGAAATGCTGCAAGAGCTGCAGATGGATGACGAAACCATGTTGGCGTCTTTCGTTTATACCTATTGCCAGATTAGAGAGTTATCTGATGAAGCCATTGCAGAGCAGTTCTCGCCTGAGATTCAAGCTCTGGTGCAGGGCGTGCGCCGCATGAGTGCCATTCGAACTTTGCATTCCAGCCAATACATCAAAGCCGATGAAGGTCAGATTGACAATATTCGCCGCATGCTGTTATCCATGGTACAAGATGTGCGGGCGGTCGTTATCAAACTGGCAGAGCGCATTATAAAGCTACGGCAAGTTAAAGATGCCGACGAAGAAACCCGAGTCATGACCGCTCGCGAGTGCGCCAGTATTTATGCACCATTGGCCAACCGGTTGGGCATTGGTCAGTTGAAGTGGGAACTGGAAGACCTTTCTTTTCGTTATTTGCACCCAGAATCCTACAAACAGAT